>NZ_FMZV01000001.1 GCF_900101475.1 Ruegeria marina
CAAACCCAGGGCAAGATCGAGCGCTGGCACCAGACCATGAAGAACCGCGTTCTGCTGGAAAACTACTTCCTGCCCGGCGAGTTGGAACGCCAGATCGGCGCCTTCGTCGACCACTACAACAACCACCGATATCACGAGAGCCTGGCAAACCTGACCCCGGCCGACGTCTACCATGGTCGCGGCGCGAAGATCCTGAAGATGAGAGAGGAGATCAAGAAACAGACAATCCGGCAACGCCGCTTGCAGCACCAAGCAGCTGCCGCTTAAACTTAAACAGAAACCGAACCAGAGCCTCCGTTACGAAACGGCCTGCGAAGTCCGAAAAACCCTGACGACGGACACTGATGATGCATACGGATGGTGCGGTGCTGCCCCTGATCGACGACCTGATCGAGACCGGAGCGGATATTCTGAACCCGGTGCAGACGTCGACGGCCGGGATGGGTGACACTGCCGCCCTGAACCAGAAATTTGGGGATCGGATTGCGTTCCACGGCGCGATGGACGTGCAGCAAATGATGCCGAACGCGACGCAGGACGAGCTGAAATGGGAAGTCGCCCGCCGCATGAAGGATCTGGGAACCAATGGGGGATATATCATCGCACCGTGCCACAATATCGGTCACGACATTCCGCCCGAGAACACGTTGGCGTTCTTTCAGATGGTGCGTGACATGGGGCGGTATCCGCTTGATCTGGATGCGGCGTTGTCCAGCGGCGCCTCATATTTCGAGCGACTGAAGCGCGAAGGTGGGGAATGACACCCAATGCCCGCTTCAAGGCACGCCTGATCGCGCGTGAGCCCCTGGTCGGGTGTTTCGTCAAGACGCCGCACCCGATTGTCGTCGAAGTTCTGGGGGCCGGGCCGCTGGATTTTCTGATCCTGGACGGTGAACATTCGCCCTTTGACCGCGCCGCGATCGACGCTTGCATGCTTGCCGCCCGCGCCGTTGGTTGCGCCGTGCTGGTGCGGGTGCCGAATGACGACCCTTCGACCATTCTGGGTGTTCTGGACTGCGGGGCCGCCGGGGTGGTGGCGCCTCATGTCACAAGCGTTGAGCAGGCGCGCAAGTTGGCGCGGTCAATGCATTATGTGGCTGGTGGCCGCGGAATTGCGGGCACCACCCGCGCCGGCGGGTACGGTGTGCGGCCATTGACGGAACATCGCAAGGCATCCAGCGCCGAGGTGTCGCTGATCTGCCAGATTGAGGATCGCGAAGGTGTCGATTGCTATGACGGAATCGCCGCGGTTGATGGGGTCGATGCGTTGTTTGTCGGACGGGCGGATCTGAGCGTTTCATACGGGCTTGACGATTTTGCCGCGCCCGAAACCGCAAAGATTTGCGGCGACGTTCTGTCTGCCAAGGGGGCTGCCACCGGCCTTTATTGCGCGCCGGGCGAGGATCCCGGCCCCTGGCGGGCCTGCGGTGCAAGTTTCTTCGTCACCGGCTCTGATCACAGCTTGCTGCAACACGGCGCCAAGGCGTTGAAGGCCAGCTTCACCCCCGCCAACAAGACGACAGGAGAGACATGATGAACAGCCTTCTCACCCCCGATTTTGCGCGCAACATCCGCATTCTGGGTCATTCCGACCAGGGGGGACGTGCCGACGGCATTCAGATAATGGTCTCGGGCGGCTATGCCTATTTGGGGCACGTGTTCAACAACGGCTTTTCGGTCATCGACGTGCGCGATCCTAAGAACCCGGTCTTCGTAAAACACATCCCGCAGCCTGAAGGCACCTGGAGCCAGCACCTTCAGACTCATGGCGATATTCTGATCGTCAACAACATGTGTGACATGCTGAAGGTCGAGACCTCGGGCGCATTCGATCCGGGCGAGTATTACAAAGGGTCTGTCGCCGACAAAGTGGACCTGTCGGGCGGAGACAAGCCCTATTCCGCGGGCATGCGGGTTTATGACATATCAGACCGGGCCAACCCGCGTGAGATCGCATTTCTCGACGTGCCCGGCCTGGGCGTCCATCGGGTGTTCTGGGATGGCGGCGATTGGGCCTATATCTCCGCTCTTCCTCCGGGGTTTTCGGATGATATCTTCATGATTGTTGACTTCCGCAACCCCGAGAAGCCCGAAGTGGTTTCAAAGCTTTGGAAGGAGGGCATGCACACGGCAGGAGGCGAGAAGCCGCGGTGGGATCCCAAGTACCGTTATGCGTTGCATCATGCGATCATCAAGGGTGATCTGGGGGCTGCCGCGTGGCGGGACGGGGGAATGTCGTTGATTGACGTGTCCGATCGCTATAACCCGCGGTTCATCAGTCACGATAATCCTTGCCCGCCTTTTGCCGGTCACACGCACAACACCTTGCCGCTTCCGGGGCGCGGGCTGCTGTTTGTCGTCGAAGAAAGCCAGGCGGATAATTGCGAGGACGGGATCAAGCGCAACTGGGTCTATGACATCTCGGTCCCGGAGAACCCCGTGACCATCGCGACCACGCTGCCACCGGGCGAGGAAGACTATAAGCACAAAGGCGGGCAGTTCGGGCCGCACAATGTTCATGAAAACCGGTCGGAAGGGTTCCAAAGCGAAGAACTGATGTTCGTCACCTACCAAAACGCCGGGCTTCGGGTCTATGACATCTCGAACCCGTTCCGCCCGGAAGAGGTTGCCGCCTGCGTTCCACCCGCCCCAACCAGGCTGATGGACTATCGGCCCAATCGCCCGTTGGTGGTCGACACCACAGATGTCTATGTGGACAAGCAGGGCCTGATCTACACCACAGACATGAATGCGGGTCTGTATATCATGGAAATGGATGGGCTGTGATGGCGAAGGTCGTAGTGTCTGGACAAATTCACCCTGATGGGATGGCTATTCTGAACGCGGAACCGGGATTAGAGGTCGAGCTGTTCACCGACCCCGGTACGCCGGTCCCGATGGACAGCCTTGCTTCGGCCGATGCGTTGCTGATCCGTTATGGGGTGGTGACCGCAGAGCAAGTTGAAAAGATGCCCAATCTGCAGGTCGTGTCGCGTCATGGTGTGGGTTGCGACAATCTTCCCACCGCCGAACTGGCCGCGCGCGGCGTGCCCGTCACCATCGTCGGTCCGGTCAATGCCGTTTCGGTCGCCGAACAGGTGATGGCAATGATGCTCGTGCTGGCAAAGCAACTGGTGCCGGGGGATGCCGCGGTGCGTGGGTCAGACTGGAACTTTCGCAATCACATCGTGATGAGCGAACTGGCCGGGAAAAACCTGATGCTGTTGGGATTTGGCCGTATCGGTCGCGAGGTTGCCCGGCGCGCCCGCGCCTTCGATATGGAAGTTCGTGTGTTCGATCCCTTCGTCTCGGCGGAGATCGTGCTAGACGCTGGCTGCCTGCCCATCGCCGACTGGCAAGCAAACCTGCCCGAGGTGGATGTTCTGAGCCTTCATCTGCCCGCAACCCCCGAAACCAGGGGTATGATCGCGGCGCCCGAGTTTGCGCGAATGAAGCCGACCGCGATCCTGATCAACGCCGCGCGCGGCGGACTGATCGACGAGGATGCGCTTTACGCCGCCCTTGGCGGACCGATGGCACAAGGTGGCGCCGGGCTGGATTGCCTGACTTCCGAACCACCCGCACCGGACCTGCCCCTGTTTGGCTTGCCCAATGTCGTGTTCAGTCCACATTCGGCAGCGCTCAGTGCCGAGGCCGTCCGCAGGATGGGCACGGTCGCGGCCCAGAACGTCGTGGATGGTCTGAACAGCCGTGTGAACCGCGAACTGATCTTCAACCGCCGTGCATTGGAAGAGGCCGGGCATGCAGTCTGACATCCCAACCCACGGATATTTGCCGATTGTCGACATCACGATCCCCATTCATTGGGACAACCATGCGCTGCTGATGTTCGGCATCTGGTTTCTGCTGGTGCCTGTGGCGGTGTTGTTCCTGCGGTTCGGCAAGATTCCCCCGACGACCTATGGCATCCCGCGCGGCACCCCGAAATGGGCGTGGCCAGAGCTCTGCTGGACCGTGCACAAGAAGCTTCTCTATGTGGCGATGTTTCTTGCCGTGGGCGGGACTGGGTTCGCGATGCTTCTCAGCGGTGGGTTCTCAGGGTCGCTCCATGCTTGGTTTGGTGTCGGCACCCTGATCCTGGGTGTGCTGCAAGTGGTGTCATCCTGGTTTCGCGGCAGCCATGGCGGGCGCAAGGACCCGCAGGCGGATCCTGATAACCGCGCCACATGGGGCGGTAATCATTTCAACATGACCGCGCAGCGCTGGTGGTTCGAAGCGTATCACAAGACCGGGGGATATTTCGCCCTGTTCCTGGCCGTTGGGGCGGTGGCGACGGGCCTGTCGCAATTCTGGATGCCCGGGATTGCAATCTCATTGGGAGCCATCGTGTTTGCAGGCCTTGTTCTTGCAGTCGTCCTTCAAGGTCGTGGCCATCACCACGACACTTGTCAATCGGTCTATGGCAGTCATCCCAATCACCCCTTCAACAAGCGGCGGTTTCGCAGGATGCTGACCGAGCAGGACGAGAGACCCTGAGTCGGTCGCGGGTGCCTAATCGTCGGGCAGGTGCAGCGCAAGCCCGAGAAGCGAGTTCAACGGCTGAAAACAGCCGGTGTCCGTCACCTTGAAGCCGGGATTGGCGTTGTCGAAGACGGATAGCAGCGCCTGCACCCGTGCCGGATCCCAGCTGCGCCGAACGCCACATTGTTCGCTGGCCAGCACGGGGATACGACGCGTTCGGCCAGTTGCCGCATTGTTCCGCAGATATCGGTGTGCGTCGCGTCCCAGTGCGAACAAGACCTCGCCACCCAGATCGGACTGAACGTGATGCGCGCCATAGTCCTTGCCAAGCCAGTCAAAAGCCTGCGCTTGCGTGTAGTTCAGGGTGAGAAGATAGGCCGTGATCGTGGCGCCGCGTTGCAGATCATTTGCATCAACGATGCCTTCCAGCAGCACCCGGTCCGCGAGCAGCACACCCCGATCGGTCATCGTGGTCGTCACTGGCATGAAGAATGCCTCGGGCCGGGCCAGCGCCGTGATACATGCTGATGCCTGGTCGAACCACGCCGCCAGCCCCTCCGCCCGCTTGCCGCCTTTATCCAGCGCGCGCGCATATTGCGTCTGACGCGCCAGCCGCGCCCGCGCGATATCCAGGAGCCCGGATACAGGCAATGTGAACCGCACCTCAGTATGAGTCATGGCGCCAAGGAGGCTCATCACGCCAAGAGGCGCTCAGGCCACCATTCCCAACGCGCGTTTGACCGCCTTGACCGCACCCGGAGCATCTTCGCCAAAGGCGTCGGCACCGATCTTGTCGGCATAATCCTGGGTGATAACGGCGCCTCCGATGACAATCTTGGCGCCGTTGCTGACCTCGCGCAAATGGTTCACAACGCTGATCATCTGGGGCTTGGTGGTCGTCAGAAGGGCGCTCAGGCAGACAACCTGGTTGCCGCGTTCCAGCGCCTTGGCGAATTCTTCGTTCGCCACGTCCACGCCAAGATCCTCGACCTCGAAGCCTGCGCCTTTCAGCATCATCACGACCAGGTTCTTGCCGATGTCGTGCCAGTCCCCCTTTACACTTCCGATACACACGCGCGCCAGCGGTTCGTGGTCAGTTTGGGCTAGCACGGGTTCGATAATGTCGATCCCACCCTGCATTGCGCGCGCGGCGACAAGCATTTCGGGCACAAAGACCTCGCCAGCAGAGAACTGTTCGCCCACCTCGGCCATGGCTGGGATCATCGCTTCGTTCAGCAAAACTGCAAGGTCGTCGCCGGCGTCGCGGGCTTTGGTGACGAGCGCGACGACGCAGTCGCGATCCCCGTCACAGATTGCCTCGAACAGGGCGTCTTTTTCGTCTTCGGTCAGCATAGATCAGGCTTTCGATTCTGCGATGAATGCGCATTCAATATCATGCATTGATATGCGCCGTCAACATTGCAAAATAGGCGTGAGCCGTGCATCATGCTGCGCTTGTCTTCGCCGATAAAGGTTTTCAGGCGGCGCGGACGGAGATAGAACGTACCGAATGCCGATAAGACAAACGTGCCGAGGTTGTCGAAAAATGAAAAGAAGATCAATTACATCATATGATGTCGCCCGAGCCGCCGGTGTGTCGCAATCGGCTGTGTCCCGGGCCTTTTCCCCCGGCGCGTCCATCGCTGACGCCACCAGAAAAAAAGTGCTGCGGGCCGCGCAAGAGCTGGGATACCAGCCGAATGCCATTGCAAGAAGTATGTCGACCGCGCGTAAGGATGACCATCAGAAATCAGGTATGGTCGGCGTGATTGTCACCCGTCTGGAAGACCCGTTTTTTGCTCACACCATCGCCCATTTCAGCCGGAATCTTCAGGCGCAGGGTTGGCACATGCTGCTGTTTACTGTCGACAGCCAGGCCCAAGTCGACGACGCGCTGAACGCGCTGATGCAATACCAGATTGATGGCGTGATCATCCTCTCGGCGTTACTGAGCAACCACATGACCAAGGTATGCCGCTCCAAGGGTATTCCGGTGATGCTTTACAACCGCAGTGCCGCCGAAAGCGGCGTCAGCTCGGTGGTGATTGACAACCGCGAGGGCGGGCGACTTGCCGCGGACCTGTTGCGCGAAGCGGGTCACGATCGGATCGCGTTTGTCGGCGCCGACACTGAGGATGAAACCTCTCGCGAGCGGCGGGCGGGGTTCGAGGAACGGTTGCGCGCGGACGGCTTGTCCCCGGTTCAGGTCGAGACGGGCGATTATACTTTTGTCAGCGGGCGTGAAGCGGGTCTGCGGCTGTTTGCGCGCAGCGAACGCCCGGACGCGGTGTTTTGTGCCAGCGACGTTATGGCACTCGGCGTGCTGCACGCGGTCCGGTTCGAGCTGGGTTTGCGCGTGCCGCAGGACTTGTCGCTGATCGGGTTCGACGATATTCCATCCGCGGCCTGGCCCGGGCACTTGCTGACAACCATTCGCCAACCCATTCGGCGGATGATCCGCGAGGCCGTCGACATGCTGGTTGAGCGGATGGAAAATTCAGAAGCCGAAGCCAAGATCACACGGTTTCCCGGTTCTCTCATCCTGCGCGATACGGTGCGGCGGATCGACACTGGGCAGACGAAGAACGAGACCTGATCGACACGAACTCGCATGGCGTTTTCAGATCAGTCGTATCATGCCGCTGACGGAACGATTGTCAGCGCTGCCGGATCTTTCTTCGAGTTTAGGCTTCACGTCTATATTTCCCCTGCCAGCATCGCTCGTTCATGCACCGCCAACGTTGCTGAAAACCTCCGGCACCCGAACTTGCGGATCACGTCGGGTACCCGCGCTTCATAGGCAGCATGCCCGATCAAACGACACAGGTCGGACGCGTGGAACTGGCGGTTCGCAGTTGGTGCGGCTTGCATCTGTTTCAGCAATTCGCGCTCTTTGGGGTCCGTTATTGGTCTCGCGGGCGGCTTGGCCGCGGGACGAGTTGGAGTTCCCGACGAATTTCGCCATCGGCGCATGAAGCCAAGCAGGAAGCCGGCCGGCACCTTTCCGTTGCCTCGGGACCGATTGAACGCGAGGAAGCGGTCCCAGATGATCTGGGTGTCGACGTTCCAGCAGGGCAGCGTGGCCTTCGCTGCTTTGATGAGCTCCGCCCAACTGGTCTGAAAAACGTTCGAACTCGCGGTGATGTCGATCAGTCCTGAGAAGATAGTTTTGTTATTATTATCTCTAGATAGTGATGTGTCACCTTCACCTGACACGAGATCATGGGTTTCACTCTCCTCATCGAAGGCGGAAAACCGAAAGATCCAGGGTGCGAACTTGCCATTCGTCTTCGCTCGCTCGAGCTGCAACTCCGACGTCTCAAGTTCGTTCAGAAGAACCGTAAGATACTGCCGTGAAACACCCATCTTCTCCGCCAGGGCCGAGAGGGTGAAGGCTGCCGTTCCGCGCGACAAACCGTTGTAGCCATCCTTCCAGGCGATAGCATCAAGGATGAGGGTGGCAAGCTTGTGCGCTGCAACAGAGAGATTTGTCTGCGTGATCCGTCGCAGGATCAGACCAGTCGTAGGTTCCATGGTCGAGGTCTCCTTGGAGATCCGACGCCATGTCGCGAGGAAACAAAACCCTCGCCAGCAAAACAACTTTGCTGGTTGCAGGTGTTTTAGCGGAGCGCTAGCAACTGTATCTCTTATGCTGCCATACCTGCAAGCGAACGGCCCGCTTGTGACCAGCGAACAAATACCTGCCATCGCTGATCCACTTGATTTTGAAAATCGTGCATCATGGCATATTGCGCTCAACAAAGAACGCTCTTTCGCCACGCTTACGCTGGCCGATATGTGCAGCTTCTTCGTCTTCTGTCACGAGATCGGTCATGTCGTTTCCGGGCATAGCCTTTCGTTCCGTTGTCGCCTTCGTCCTTGAGCAGCACGATGGAACGTAAGGGCGCGACGCTTGCGATGTGCGGTAAGTGCGTTGTTAAAAGGATCGAAAGGGGTGCGCCGCCTTGATCTCACGCGGATCGACTTCCGCGCGCTTTGCTTGTTGCCACTCGTTGCCCGTGACGGTCAGCGGATCACGCAGACGCCGATCTTGCAGGCCGCGCGGCATGTCTTAGCCATGTTCGGGAAAGAGCGAACGCGACACATCGGGAAACTTCGTCTTGTAGTGGGGCAGGTTGATCGCGCGCATCTTCTCGGTATCGATGCGCGACCACACAACATGCGAATTGCGTCTGCCATCATTTCCATGGAAGAGAATGGCGCGGGGTTGTCCTTCCAGCCCCAGCTTTTTTCGATCATATCAGCGGTTTTCTCGAAGACTTCCGTTTCGAAGTAAGCGCCTTTAGGTGGGTTCAGGCTCATGGAGAACAGATAATTCTTGCAGCGCGTTCCGGGTGTGATGGTATCTCCGCGGGACTTAACTGAATGGGCGGAAAGCGGAAGTTCGCCGCAGCAGCGAGGCGGCGGGAACAATTGGAAGGGTTCCGGACCTTCAGGCATTGGACCCCCGGGACGAAGCGGAACGCACCTGGCTGGGCGACGATTGACGCAAGCGCTTCAGCCGTGTCCCGGAATCACATGTTGACAAGGATTGGGCAGGGATTTTGCGGGCCTACCTCAAGCCACCGACAATCCGCTCCGAGGCTTCCTCAATATGACGGACCATAGCGCTTTGCGCACCGGGCACATCTCCCGAAAGTAGCGCCGCAAGAATGGCTTCATGGTCGCGCCAGCTCTTTTCCGGCAGGCCGGGCTGACGAAGCACAATGACCATGGCACGGCGAATGTGATGCCAATTTCCTGCCATCGACGACAAGAATACATCGTTGCCGCTCCAGCGATAAAGCATCTAGTGGAAGTGCATGTCGGCATCAACCACTGCGCGCACCGAGCCGCTGGCCAGTGCCTCTGCTCCTTCAGCCATAATCTGCCGTCCTTCTTCGGCGGCGGTGGCTGGCATGCGCTTGGCGGCAAGGCGCAGGACGAATGGCTCGATCGCGAGACGGAGCTCATAGATCGAGGCGAACAACATAGGGTCAATCGGCGCAACTACGACACCGCGGCGACCCGTGTCTTCGACAAGACGATTCGTCTTAAGGATCGAAATCGCACTGTTCACCGGCTGCCGCGACACGTTTAAACGGGCAGCAATTTCGTCTTGAGTCAGGCGTTCGCCGGGCTTCAGCTCTCCGCTGCAGATCGCTTCGACCAGAATGTCATAGGTCTCTTCTGTCAGCGTTTTCTTGGGCCTGATCGTATCCATGCACATTCCGCCCTAACAGTGTCGTGATCCAAAATCCAGTCTGATGCGTCGTCGGTAGACCAATTTCCGAATTTCGTATACAGAATACAGAATTGAGACGGAGGAGAGCCACCATGTGTCACGTATTCGCCAATCAGGACCCGAACCGCTATGCCAGCACCACGCGGCGCCTGCGTCTGAACGGTCAATCGACCAGCATCCGGCTTGAAAACGCCTATTGGGACGTGCTCGATGGAATGGCCGAGGACGAAGGGATGACCACGCCCGCGTTCATTTCCACTCTGCACTCGGAAGTGCTGGAACTGCGTGGGGAGCCCGAAAACTTTACCTCTCTGCTTCGCTGTACCTGCTTGAAATTCATGGAACTTTCCGCGTCCCGCCCGACGATGATCGCCGCAGCATAACGATGATCGCTCAAAAATGCGGCGGGTAGTAAACCGATACTACCCGGCCTCCCGGCAGGCTTTTCATCATCAGACAACCGATGATGAAAACCTAAGGGAGGCCTCTCTTGGCCAAGACTATCCACTCCATGATCCGCGTGCTGGACGAGGGCCGTTCGGTCGCGTTCTACGAAAAAGCTTTCGGCCTGCACGTCGCCGACCGGCTCGATTTTCCAACCTTTACCCTGATCTATATGTCGAACGCCGAACAGGAGTTCGAGCTTGAGTTGACGATCAACAAGGATCGGACCGAGCCCTACGATCTTGGCGAGGGCTACGGCCATCTGGCGGTGTCGGTCGATGACCTCGACGCCGAACATGCCCGCTTCGAGGCCGAAGGGATGAACCCCCGCAAGTTGGTTGAATTCGCACCCGCCGGCGAACTGGTCGGGCGCTTCTTCTTCGTGGCCGATCCAGACGGCTACCAGATCGAAGTTCTGGAACGCTCCGGACGTTTCAAGTGACTGAACTTATGGGAGGAAAGACAATGACCAAGACGATGGGCCCCAAGGGCCTGACCCGTCGCCAGCTTCTGTCGCGTGCGACAGCGGCCGGTGCATCCTTCGTGGTCGGCAGCGGTTTTCTGGCCGCCCGCGACGCGGCCTGGGCCGCCGAGATAGACGCCGTAGCCCCTGAAACGTTCGCGACGCTCGTACAAATGGCGCGCGACATCTACCCCCACGACAAGGTGCCAGACGAAAACTATGTGCTGGCTGTCAAGGGCTATGACACGCCCGATGCGGCCGACATGGTCGAGCAAGGCATCAAGGCGATGAACGCCCGCGCCCAAGAGATGCACGGGCAGGATTACCTTGATCTGGGCTGGGAACGGGACCGCGTGGATGTGCTGCGCTCGATGGAGGACGACGGGTTCTTCCAGACGATCCGCGGTGGCCTTGTGACCGGGCTTTATAACCAGAAGGCAGTCTGGCCGATCTTCGGCTACGAGGGCTCGTCCTTCGAGTACGGCGGTTACATCGACCGCGGTTTCAACGACATCAATTGGCTCTGAGCCGGCAGGGGAGGACAGAGTTATGGCTGCACCTTTTGACATGAATGACGACAGCATTGTCGTGGTGATCGGCACGGGCGCTGGTGGCGGCGTGCTGGCGAATGAACTTGCGCAGCGCGGGATCTCGGTCGTCGCGCTCGAGGCGGGCGGGCGCTATCTGCCCGAGGATTACATCAACGACGAATGGGACAGCTTCGGCCAACTGGCCTGGACCGATCCGCGCACCACGTCGGGCGACTGGCGCGTGGCCAAGGATTTCTCGGGCCTGCCCGCGTGGATCGTGAAGGCCGTAGGCGGTACGACGACCCACTGGGCCGGGGCCTCGATCCGGTTCCAGCCGCACGAATGGAAGGCGCTGACGACCTATGGCCCGGTCGAGGGCGCAAGCCTGCTGGACTGGCCTATCGACGCCGAGGAAATGGATCCTTGGTACGATCTGGCCGAGAAGAAACTTGGCGTGACCCGCACCAACGGCTGGCCGGGCCTGCCGGGCAACAACAACTACAAGGTTTTCGAGGCTGGCGCCAAAAAGCTGGGCTATGAAGAGGTCCACACCGGCCGCATGGCGATCATGAGCCACGATGACGGCGACCGCATCAAATGCCAGCAGACCGGTTTCTGCTTTCAGGGCTGCAAGTGGGGCGCCAAGTGGTCGGCCGCCTATACAGACATCCCCAACGGCGAGGCGACCGGCAACCTCGAGGTCCGCGAGCGGTCCCATGTGGCGCGCATCCTGCACAACGAAGCAGGCCGCGTAACCGGGGTCGAATATTTCGACGCCGACGGCAATCTGCACATGCAGAAGGCCGCCGTCGTGGCTGTCGCGGGCAACAGTTTCGAAAGCCCCCGGATACTTCTGAATTCGGCCTCGTCGATGTTCCCCGGGGGGCTTGCGAACTCGTCCGGGCAGGTGGGGCGCAACTATATGCGTCACCTGACCGGCTCGGTTTACGGGATATTCGACAAGCCGGTGAAGATGTGGCGCGGCACCACCATGGCTGGCATCGTTCAGGACGAGGCCCGTCACGACCCGTCGCGTGGTTTCGTCGGCGGATACGAGCTTGAGACCTTGTCGCTGGGCCTGCCCTTCATGGCCGCCTTCCTCGATCCAGGCAGCTGGGGGCGCGAATTCACCACGGCGCTTGATTCCTATGAGAACATGGCCGGCATGTGGATAGTGGGCGAAGACATGCCGCAGGCCACGAACCGCGTGACTCTGTCGGATGTCGAGGACCAGTGGGGCCTGAAGGTCGCGAACGTCCACTACTCGGACCACCCCAACGACCGGGCGATGCGGGACCACGCCTACAAGCAGGGCATGGCGATCTATGACGCGGTGGGCGCCACGCGCACCCTGCCGACGCCGCCCTATCCGTCCACGCACAACCTTGGCACCAACCGGATGTCCGAGAACCCAGAGGACGGCGTGGTGAACAAGTGGGGCCAGACCCACGACATTCCGAACCTGTTCATTTCGGACGGGTCGCAGTTCACCACCGGTGCCGCCGAAAACCCGACGCTGACCATTGTGGCGCTGGCTATTCGCCAAGCCGACCACATGGCCCGCGAGCTGCGTGCGGGTAACATCTGACCCGCCGGGGCGCGCCGACGAGGAGCGGCGCGCCCAAAGTTATTTCAACCAGGGAGGACACTGAATGACGATCAAGAAGCTGACCGCAGGGCTTTTGCTGTCGACCATTCTGGCCGCGCCATTGGCGGCACAGGACAACATGGAACGGCTCGGTAACATGCAGAAGACCGACGCTGAATTCACTTTCATCGCGCAGGACGGCGAACGCGCAGATGCGCTTAAAAAAATCCTGCCTGCGATCGACGTGCCCGCAGGGTTCGAGGTCTCGCTCTATGCCGTGGTGCCGGATGCGCGTTCCATGGCGGTGGCGCCGCAGGGCACGGTGACCTTCGTGGGCACCCGCAAAGACAAGGTCTGGTCCATTGTCGATCGCGACAAGGACCGCGTCGCCGACGAGGTGAAGGATTTCGCACCTTCGGTCACCTTCGACATCCCCAACGGGCCGTGCTTTTCGCGCGATGGGTTCCTGTATATCGCGGAACGCAACCGTGTCCTGAACTTCCCGGCGGCCGAATTCTTCTTCGAAGGCCCCGATCAGCCGGTAGCTGTTGTCGTCCCTCAGGGCGAGTTGATCCCCGAGGAAGAAGAAAGCTTCAACCACTCGGCCCGCGTCTGCCGCGTGGGACCGGACGGCAAGCTTTATATCTCGCTCGGGCAGCCCTACAATGTGCAGCCCGTGGAGAAGCACGTGATGTACGACGAGATCGGTATCGGCGGCATTATCCGGATGAACACCGACGGCTCGGACCGCGAGGTCTATACCCGCGGCGTGCGCAACTCGGTTGGGCATGACTTCAACCCTGCGACAGGCGAGCTGTGGTTCACCGACAACCAGGTCGACGGCCTGGGCGATGACATCCCGCCGGGCGAGCTCAACCGTCAGACCGAAGCCGGCCAGCACTTCGGTTTCCCTTGGACCAACGGCGAATACGAGATCCCCGACTACAAGGACGTGCCTCGCCCCGAAGGCGTCTCCTTCACTGAACCTCAGGTCAAGACGACGGCCCATGCCGCCGACCTTGGGATGCGCTTCTACGCAGGCTCGCAATTCCCGGCGAAATATCAGGGTGGCATCTTCATCGCCCAGCACGGGTCGTGGAACCGCACTACGCCGGTCGGCGCGCGGGTGATGTTTGTCCCCATCGCCGAGGACGGCAACGCAGGCGAGATCGAAGTCTTTGCCGACGGCTGGCTGGTTGAGGAGACCGGCGAATACCTCGGCCGTCCCATGGACATCGCCTTCCTGCCTGACGGCTCGATGCTGGTTTCTGACGACTTCGCGGGAGCGGTCTGGCGCATCGCGTATACCGGCGAATGATCCGGGCCCCGATACTGGCACTCGGCGGGCTGATGCTCGCCGGGGTCGCCGCGGCGCAGGATCTGCCTGTGGGCGATCCCGCAAGCGGCGAATCCTTGATGCCGAAATGCCGGACCTGCCATGGTGCGGACGGGATCGCGAAGTTGATGATCGCGCCCAACATAGCGGGCGAGCCTGCGTCGTATCTGGGCGCGCAGCTACAGGCCTATCGCGATGGCACTCGCCAGAACGAGATGATGTCCGTGATTGCCAAGACGCTGTCGGATCAGGACATCGCGGATATCGCCGCTTGGTTCACTGAGCAGACGCCTGTGTCTACGCTGTCGGCTGATCCGGGCGACGCGCCCGCGATTTGCACCGCTTGCCACGGTGCCGATGGAATCGCGGTGGGCGAAGGTGTGCCGCATCTGGCGGGTGATTCTGAGATGTACCTTACAGCCCAATTGCAGGCCTTCCGGGACGGCACGCGCGGTGGCGATGTTATGCCTGGCATTGCCGCTGGCCTCTCGGACGAAGACATCAAGGTGATGGCGCGCTGGTATGCCTCGATCCAACTGAGCGTCGAATGAACGCAAGGGTGGCCTATTGGGCCGCCCTTCAACCACGTCGGGCCCGTCTTACGGATTGAGTTGCGCCGCAGCGATGAGCAACCCCACTGAGGTCGGCTTGGCGTCGGATGGTGGATCGGTCGAAGTGGTCCTCGCGGTCATCTCCCGTGCGTCTTGCGGAGGGGCCGCGTTTCAGAAGGCTGGCCTGATCCTGGCCACGCGTCCCAACTGGACGCATTCCTGAAGCCGTCAGTTGGTCAGTAGTGGTCTTTTGATCTCATGCATCCGCCCCGCTCCAGCGGAACGGTGTGTTTGAATCCCTTTTGTCAACACGGCCTAGCCAACGCAAAAGCTTGTGCTACCCGGCTCATTCATTCGCAGCAAACTTCAAAAGTTCCCGGATCGTCGTGAGCGCACTGACTTGCTCCGACTGGGAACGGCGCCTGAATAGGGAACGCCACGGAGGCCAAACCGCCTGACAGACTTCACGGATGCAACCCGTTTGGTGAAAATCGATCAGGATAGGTTTGTCAGCCTCCTCAAGTCCTGCAATCTCTCCGTTGAGCAGCGCAATGGAGACCGACCGCGCGGCGATACGCGAACAGGCTGTGGTCGGTCCACCGCCGGATCAGATATGTCGTTGGAATATCTCCGTCGATCCATCCCAGAACATCAGCAAGGTATCGAACGTCTCGCGCTGATTTCCCATCTCCATGCCCGGTGAGCCGATCGGCATGCCGGGCACCGACAGGCCCAGAGCTTGAGGCCGTTCAGTGAGCAGACGCTCGACATCACCGGCAGGCACATGGCCTTCCAGGACATACCCATCGACAAGCGCGGTGTGGCAGGAGATGAGGTCCGGCGTAATGCCGGACTGCTGCTTGAGCGCGTTAAGGCTGTCCTGGTCGACGTCCCGCGCGTCCACTACAAACCCGGCGCTTTCCATGTGCTCGACCCATGCCGAGCAGCATCCGCAGGTCGGTGACTTGTAGACCACGATGCGGGGCGCCAGGGTCTGAGCGCGAACCCGCCCCGCCAGCCCGGCGGCAGCGGTGCCGATAACCAGAAAAGCGCGTCTGTTCATTCGTATGTCCATTTCCAAATCCTTTTCGGTTTCAGCGGTCATCCGGTGCCGGAGCCCAGTCGGGTCGTCAGACCTGTGTCGCGTGATAGCCGGCATCCGTCAGGGCGGCCCGGAGTGCAGCAGCATCCTTTCCCGACGTGATCGTGATGGTCTTCGAGGTCAGGTCGCTATCGACCTTTGCATCCGGATCGATCGCCTTTAGGGCCTTGTCTATGGCGGCGGTGCAGTGGCTGCAACTCATGTCGGGGATGTGAAACTTCATTTCGTTTTCTCCTTTCCTACTGAATTCTAAAGGGTCGTCTGCGGGATTCAAGCTGACGGAAATCCTTTGGCCCTGGGCAGAATCCGCGCAGGCCGGTGTTCCGACAAATTGAAACTGCGGGAAAGCCGGGTCTGGCAGGTGGCACCTCTCAGAGTTCCAGACGCCGAAGCCGGAGGGCGTTCGAGATGACCGATACAGACGACAGGCTCATCGCCGCCGCCGCGATCATCGGCGAAAGCAGCAGGCCGACAAACGGGTAGAGGACACCGGCCGCGATCGGCACTCCGGCCGCGTTGTAGGCGAAGGCGAAGAACAAGTTCTGCTTGATGTTTCGCAGCGTCCCTTTTGCGAGTTTCCGGGCACGCACGAGCCCCGCGAGATCGCCGCGCATCAGGGTGATCCCGGCGCTTTCAACGGCGACGTCCGCGCCGGTGCTCATGGCGATGCCGACGTCCGCGGCAGCGAGAGCGGGCGCGTCGTTCACACCGTCGCCTGCCATGGCGATGTGGGCTCCATTAGCCCGGAGCTCCTCCACGAGCGTCTTCTTGTCTTCGGGAAGAACGCCCGCGCGCACTTCGTCGATGCCGAGTTTCCGCGCCACCGCCTCTGCTGTTCGCTGGTTGTCCCCGGTCGCCATGATCACGGTCAACCCCAGGGCGTGCAAATCGCGGATGGCGCTTTCGGTGGTCTTCTTGATCGGGTCGGTTACGGCGACAATCCCCGCCAACTTGCCGTCGAAGGCGACGAACATCGCCGTTTTCCCTTCGGCCCGCAACCCGTCGGCTGCCTCGTCCGCGTCATCGATGCGAATATCCAGTTCGGCCATCATGGCGCTGTTGCCAAGTGCCACCGGGCGTCCATTTACAGTGCCGCGAACCCCCTTGCCGGTAACCGCGTCGAAGTCTTCCGCTTGACCGGGTTCCGTATCGCGCGCGCGCGCGCCTTCCACGATGGCTTCTGCCAGCGGATGCTCGGACCCGCGTTCGAGGGCCGCGGCAAGTGACAGGACCTCGCTCTCTTCGTGCCCCTCCAGCGCAATGACATCCGTGAGTTTCGGCTTGCCTTCGGTCAGCGTTCCGGTCTTGTCCACGATCACCGTGTCGACGCGCGCCATCCGTTCCAGCGCCTCGGCGTCCTTGATCAGCACACCCGCCTGGGCGCCACGTCCGGCCGCCGTCGTGATCGAGATCGGCGTGGCAAGCCCGAGCGCGCAGGGGCAGGCGATGATGAGGACGGAAACGGCCGAGGCGATGGCAAAGGCCAGCGCCGGTTCGGGACCCAAGGCAAGCCAGGTAAAGAACGCCGCGATCGCTACCGCGACGACCGTCGGAACGAAGATTGACGAGACTCTGTCGGCCAGCCCCTGGATCGGAGCACGCGAGCGCCGGGCGCCGGCCACCATGTCGACGATCTGGGCAAGCACCGTGTCGGCGCCGACCTGCGTTGCGCGGATGGCCAGGGTTCCGTTCTTGTTGATCGTGCTGCCCGTGACACGGTCACCTGTGGTCTTCTCCACAGGCACGGGTTCGCCCGTGATCATGCTTTCATCAATGGACGATCGGCCCTCGACCACCTCGCCGTCCACTGGCACGCTGTCGCCCGGTCGCACACGCAACAGGTCGCCTTCGACGATGTTCTCAAGCGGCGCGTCATATTCGCTACCGTCCGGCAAGATGCGCCGGGCGGTCTTCGGCGCGAGGTCCAGAAGCGCGCGGATCGCGTCGCCGGTCCGTTCTCGCGCACGAAGTTCGAGCACCTGACCCACGAAGATCAAGGCGATGATGACGACAGCGGCTTCATAGTATGTGCCGACACCTTCGCCCATGCGGTATTGTTCCGGAAACACACCGGGCGCGAAGGTGGCGAAAAGCGAATACAGGTAGGCAGACCCGACCCCAAGCGAGATCAGCGTCCACATGTTGGGAGACAGGTTCCGCAAGGAGTCGAAACCGCGCAGGAAGAACGGACGAGCCGCCCAGAGAACGATGGGCGTGGCCAAGGCAAACTCGATATGGACCGAGAGTTGATGACCCAGCCAGTCGCGCACCGGCAGGCCGATCAGTTCTCCCATTGTCAGGATCATGAGCGGCACGGCCGCGGCCGTGCTGATCCACATTCGGCGCGTGAAGTCCGTCAATTCCTCACTGGGTTGATCCGTCGGAACAACCGGTTCCAGCGCCATGCCGCAGATTGGGCAGCTTCCGGGTTCGTCGCGGACGATCTCAGGGTGCATCGGGCAGGTCCATTGCGTGCCGGGCAGGGCTTGCTGACCAGCCTTTTCGGCATTTCCCGAGGCATAGAAATAGGGATCGGCCTCGAACTTCGCTTCGCAGCCTTCCGAGCAGAACCACCAGGTCTTGCCGCCGTATTCGCGCGAGCGGGCATCCTCGCTTACTTCGACCTGCATGCCGCAAACAGGATCTGTCGCGGTCTCGGCTCCGGGTGCGGGAGCGCGGTGATCGTGATGGGCGTGGTCGGACATAGGATATCCCCTTTCACTCGGTCTTTATGGGGGTTCCAGTTGAGGGAAGGTCAAGGGGGGCGTAGCCTTGGGGTCATCGGCCTCCTTTCGGCCGTGATCATGGTCTTCGTCCCCGGGCGGATTGAGCCTCAGGAAGACGCGCTCGAACGCAAGGACGGCTGTCATGCTGGCAAGGGCAATCACTGGATTCGCCGGGTCGCTGTGCCATTGCATCACCGCGAAGGCTCCGATCACCATGGCGTCCAGTCCGATAGCGGTAAGAAGGATCCAGCCCCGTGCGCCGATCTCCGTCCTGAGGTGTCGCCAGTCGCCCCGATGGATCAGTATGTCCATCCTGGAAGGGGGCCCAAGCGAGGCGACGCGGCTGAAGTCGAAAAAGACGGTCAGCGCACCGGCGATCACGACCGTGTAGACAGGCGTATGGTCCCGGATGATGCCCGGCGGCCCGGAGGTGTTCTCATCGCATACTTCCTTCAGGCTGCATCCACTGCTTGAACCAGCATGTCGCGGACCTGACCGGCAACCGCGTGCAACTTGGTATTGTCGACAGCCGCCATGGACGCGACCGGATCTACGGCGCTTACCTCGGTACCGTCCTCCACGCTGCGCAGGATCACGTTGCAGGGCAACATCGCGCCAATTCGTGGCTCGATGCCGATAGCCTCCCAGGCCATTTTCGGATTGCAGGCGCCGAGGATCCTGTAGCCGTCCATGTCCTTGTCGATCTTCTGCTTCATCGTTGCCTTGACGTCGATCTCGGTCAGGATGCCGAAACCCCTGGCCGTCAGCGCCGCGCGGACGCGGGCCTCCGCCTCGTCGATGCCGGTGTCCGCCAGCAGGCGGTCGTGCGTGTATGCCATTCTGTCTGTCCTTTCACGGTTAAGCCCCGGCCCCACGCGATGCGGGACCGGGAAGGGGGGAGTTGTCCGGCGGGGTCAGTTGCTGCCCGTCCCACCCTGGCCGGGTGTCCCCATCATGCCGCCGGTTCCGTGCATGCCGCCTTTGTTTCCCGGCATCATGTCGTGATGCATCATCTCCTTGTGCTTCATCATGTCGGCCGGCTTGACGATCTCTGACGCCGACACCGCGCCATCACCGTCGTCGTCAAGAAACTGGAAACGGTCCACCATGGTTTCGCGAACAAGCGCGCTGTGGAGTGTCTCGAATTCGCTCAGCGACAGGGCTTCGTCGCCGTCGGCGTCATATTCAGCCAGCAGGGTCTGGAGCCCTTCGCGGGCCTCCTGCGATGTTATCTTGCCATCGCCATCCGTGTCGAACAGGTCCTTGGCAATGCTCATCAGCGAGGCGCCATCGCCCATCATGCCCATGCTCGACATGTGGCCACCGGACCCCATCATATGCGCGTGCATCCGCATCATCATCTGCTTCATGTCGTGATTGCTGGTCCCCTGGCCTCGGGCTCCCTGACTGCCATGGCCATGATCGCCCGCAGCCAGCGCGGTACTCCCCAGAGATATCAGGACCGCCGTTGCCGCCGCGAGTTTCCTTGTTGTTGTCATGTCAGCATCCTTTCCTATGTGAATTGCCTCACCGACATGGGAAAGTAGAAAAGAACGCCAAGGCCGCGTCATGTGCGGATTTGTATCCGTTCGTCGCAAAACGCGCGTCCGATACAAAGCGTTACAATCGCGGTGCTGACTGTGGGTCGCCGCCTTGTCAAACAGGGGGAATGGACAACTTGCCACATATCCTGGTTGTCGACGATCACCGCCAGATACGGGATTCGGTCACGCGCTTCCTGGAACGCAATGGCATGCGGGCGACGGCGGCGAAAGATGCCCGGGAAATGGACGAGAAACTCGCCAAAGGTCACTACGACCTGATGGTGCTGGATGTCATGATGCCGGGCGAGGACGGGCTTTCGGTGTGCAAGCGTATCTCGGCCGAGAAAAGGCTGCCCATCATCATGCTGACGGCGCTCGGGCAGGATTCGGACCGTATCGTCGGGCTGGAAATCGGTGCGGACGACTACTTGCCAAAACCCTTCAACCCGCGGGAACTTCTGGCCCGGATCAAGGCGGTGCTGCGCCGCGCAGCCTACGAGACGAGCGAGGCCGGGACGATTTCGGGTCGCATTCTGCGTTTCGGCGGGCTGACGCTCGATACCGATGCCCATGTCATCATGGACGGGGATGGCACTCGCGTGCAACTGACAACAGCGGATTTTCGGCTTTTGACGGTTCTTCTCGCGCGTCCGCGCATGGTTCTGAGCCGTGAGCAGCTTCTTGATCTTACGGCGGGGCGCGCGGCGGGCCCGCTCGACCGCACGATCGACAACCAGATCAGCCGGCTGCGGCGCAAGATCGAGGCGGACCCGTTGCACCCGGCGCTCATCACCACCGTCCGCAGCCACGGCTACAGTCTGAACGCGGACGTCGAGGTGATCGCGTGACCCGGCCCCGCATGGGCAGCCTGCGCACACAGCTTGTGATCCTCATTCTTGGGGCGCTGGCAATCGCGCAGGTGGTAAGCCTGTGGCTTTTCGCGGACGAGCGCAGCCTGGCCGTCCGGGCTGCGCTCGGCTTCGAGGCGGCCGGGCGCGCCGCCCACATCGTGCGCCTTTTGGAGGAAGCTCCGCCGGATCTTTCCGACGCGATCGTGCGGGCCGCGAATTCGCCGCTGGTGCGTTTCGACCTCGCGTCTGCCCCGCGCGTCACGACGCCCGACCATCATCACGCCACCTATATCGAATCGCGCGTCCGGGCATTGCTTGGCCACAACACTGATCGCGATATCCGGGTCAACCTAAGGGAAACCCTGGTCCCTCTGCATCCGATCCCGAACCTGTCGCCACAGATGGCCGAACTGCATGAAGAGATGATGCATGGCCGGATGCAGGCGGTCGAAATGACCCTGTCAATCGCGTTGGACGGTGGCCAATGGCTGAACGTCGGAACCCGGTTCGAACGCCCGCCCTTGCAATGGCCGCTCGCCTCCGTCCTGACTTTCGGACTGACCGCCGCGCTGATCCTTGTCGCGGCGTTCTGGTTCGTCGTGACCCGCCTGACCGGGCCGCTGCGCGAACTTTCGCGCGCCGCCGAGAACGTGGGGCGCGGCGATGAGGTCGCCCCGTTGCCGGTCGCCGGTCCTGACGAGGTGCGGAATCTCACCCGCGCGTTCAACCGGATGCAGGAAAGGCTGACGCGCTTTGTCGCGGATCGTACCCGCATTATTGCGGCCGTAAGCCATGATCTGCGTTCTCCGCTCACGGCGATGCGGTGCGATGCCGAACTCGTCGAGGACGAGGTGATCCGCGAGAGTCTGATCGCGTCTATCGACGAGATGCAGACGATGGCTGAAGCCACGCTCAACTTCGCCGAGGGGCTGGCAGGCCGCGAACCCTCCGAGATTGTCGATCTGGACGACTGGCTCCAGACATTGGCGCGGGACATGGCCACACCTTTCGAGCTGACCGATGGCCCGTCGATGAAGGTGCGCATACACCCGCTTGCGCTGCGCAGGGCCGTACGCAACCTGGCGGAGAATGCCGTCCGCTATGCTGGCGGCGCCACGGTCAGCTGGCACCGCGCGGGCGATGATATGGTAATCGAGGTCATCGATGAGGGGCCCGGAATCCCGGACGAAGAGCTTGAAGAAGTCTTTGCGCCGTTTCACAGACTCGAAGCGTCCCGCTCACTCGAAACCGGCGGGCACGGGCTGGGCCTTGCCATCGCCCGCGCGATCGTGCGCGGGCACGGCGGCGACATCCGGCTCGAAAACCGCCCCGAAGGCGGGCTGAAGGCGTCCATTTTCATCCCGCTCGATGAGGACGGCGCCGTCGACGATGGGCGGCGGCAGAAGGAGCATTGAAATGAACCGAACGGCACGTCCTGCAATCACGGGTCTTGCGGCGCCGCCTCCGGCCGCCTCGGGCGTCGGGGAAAACTGGCAGGAAGAACGACGGAAGAGTTCGACCGTCGGCGAAAGGTGATGGAAAAGTGATGCAACGCGACCCGAACGTACACGCCTGGGCGGGAAAAGATCGGGGGTGATCGACATGTCCTGACACGGGCGCGCGGCAATGCAGTGTCAGGTCTGCCCGGCGAGCACCAGGGTGACGTCGACCGGATGTCCGGGCATGAATTCGAGATACTCCCTCCGACCCACTGACCCAGGCCGATGGTTTCATTCTAATTGGATCTGTTCTGCATTCTGAACTGTTTTGGTGTCAGCCCTTTTCTGGACTTGAAGGCCCGTTCGAAGGCCGAGGTGGTGCTGTAACCCAGATAGTCCGATATTTCGGATACCGACTTGCCGGACTCCCGAAGGGCGATTTCGGAAAATCGGATACGGCAGTCAGAGAGGATGGAATTGAAGGATTTGCTCTCATCCTCCAGCCTGCGGCGAAGTGTGCGCCGGGAAAGCCCCAGCGCGGCGGCAATGATTGTCTGATCCAGCTCGTCCCGACCCAGCCGCCGTACGATTTCCCGTCTTACCCGGGCGGAAACAGGCGCCTCGCGCTCTTGCTGCCAGGCGTGGCGCAAGAAGGCTCGGGAGACATCGTTGTGATTTTCGGCCTTCGCTTGCGCCATCGGACGATCCAGCAAGCGCGCCGGAAAACGCAAACTGTTGGCTGGGGCATTGTACTGGACGGGGCATCTGGGTCCAATGCGCGCGTCATTCCAGATCGCGCTTGTCTCATGCTCAATTGACACCAAGGTCGGTCGCCAATCCTTGCCCGCGACAGACTTGATCAATTGGTGAAACACCGAGATCGTCATTTCGGAATCCTGGGCGCGGGGCCAGATATCGAGGTCAAGGATGCGGTAGTTCAGGACGGCTTCGTCATCCTCTACCTGCAGAGCCAGTTCGGAATCGCTCTGGACCAAGGAAAACGCGTTCTTGAAAAGCGAAAGCGCCGCGCCAAGCGTCGGCGCTTCCAGGATGAACTCCCCGAAGGCCCCTATATTGTGCAGGTCAAAATGTGTCCCGACCTCCCAGCCAAAAACCGGGTGGCGCAAGTCGGCGGCCGCCTTTTCAAAAAACGCCACGTATTTGCTGAGCGAAATGGTCTCGTCCATGTCGAGCGGGTTCATTCCGGACGCGTTGCCGAGTCCTTCAAAATCGCCACCCAGTTCCTGATAGACACGGAACGGGTCTGTCAAAGCGGAAGCGACGATTTGCGGACTGTAAATGGCATGCATGGCTGTTTGGCTTGCTTTGTTGGCCGAGTTTACGGTCGAGTCGGGGGTTTGACCAAGATCAATCTGGGCATCCCGCTCTCCGCACGAAGCCCAAAGCCGATTTTGTCCGGAAATGTTGTGTCGCTGTCCGCCGCTGTACTGGAGGCGCCGTCCTGTTCCACGCTGGAATATACGGATGGAAGAAACCTTTGAACTTTTCGATGTCGCAATTGGCGGAGGTGGGCCGGCCGGTGCGGTGGCCGCCATCCTGCTGGCGCGTGCAGGGTATCGCGTGGGCCTCGCGACCTCCGTGCCACGGCGCGATAGGATTGAAGGTCTGTCGACGCGGGTTGCGGAAATGTTGCGCAATCATCGGCTTCCATTGAACGGGGTATCACGACCGTCACAGCGCCGCGCCGCATGGGGGGTCATGGCGGGTGCGCAGAATGTTGAACGGATCGTTCTGAGAAAAGCGTTCGATCAGGGGCTTCTGGCGCAGGCCCGAACAGAAGGTGTCACGGTTCTGACGGGTAACATTGCCTCAATGCAGCCTGACGAAAGTGTGATCCGCATGGCCGATGGCCGGAGACTGCTGGCCGGGCTGCTGTTTGATGCCCGTGGTCGACGGGCTCCGCGAAAAGCGTATTCAGATATGAACAGGGCCCAGTTGATCGGCCCTGAAAGCATCAGCATATCCGGGTTTCTGGACGCGCCGTTCCTGGATCAGGCCGGGTCGCATATCGAGGCTCATCCCGAAGGTTGGACCTGGCGCGCAAGACTGTCTGACGGGCGTGAATGGTTGCAGGTCGTTGGCGACAAGCGAGAACTGCGCGGCGGACAGTCCGCAAGCCAGCGTCTGGCGGGGATGTGGCAGCATGTGGTTGGCGCGAGCAGCGCCAAAGCGCCGTTGCCATCGACCTTTCATGTGAGCGCCGCCGGCCTCAGATTGAATAGCCCGGAACTGGATCCGCGTTGCCCGGCACTGGGTGACGCGGCGGTTGCCCTGGACCCGTTATCGGGGCACGGTCTGTTCTGGGCGATCTCGTCCGCCCTGATGACCCCGGCCATGGCGCAGGCGCTTCTTGGCGGGCACGCGGATTTGGCGCGCGAGTTTTACCGTGACCGGGTAGTGGACACATTTTGGCGTCAAGCCCGGATCGGGCGCGACTTCTATGCCAGTTCGGGACAAGACGGGGTGTTTTGGCTGTCGCGGCGAGTCTGGCCCGACGCGCGCCCGGCGCATCCGCCGCTGGCGCGTCCCCGGCTGGAGCCCCGCGTTCTGTTGTGTGACGGCGCGCTTTGCCGTGGCGAGGTTCTGGTGACAGAACGGGACCCCGGGGGGGCTGCCTTCGTGCTGGGACAGGCGATCGCCCCGATCCTGCGCGCCATCGGAAACAGGCCGCTGCCTGAAAGAGCCGTGTTTCATCGCACCTACCTGCCTTCACTTCCTGCAAGCACGGCCGCGCAGCTGCACGGCTGGCTGATTTCCCGAGGGCTGGGCCAAACCCCCGCCGTCATGAACTGAACGAACCGACAAGGAGACTGCACGATGTGGACAAAAACGAGCTGCCTGAGCGCGGCGATCCTGTTAGCGGCGGGCGGGGCGCAGATGGCACATGCCGACGCACAGTTGCTGAAAAAGACCTGTGGGAGCTGTCATTCTGAAACCGACAACCAACTGAGCCGAATTTCCGGTCAGCGCAAATCGCCGGAAGGATGGATGATGACCATCGTTCGCATGCAGCATCAGCATGGGCTGCAAGTCTCGGTCGAGGACAGGCGCGCCATCGTCCAGTTCCTTGCCGATACGCAAGGATTGGCCCCCGCCGAGGCGGCGCCTTTCCGCTATGCTCTTGAGAAAGACCCCAACCACGTCGAGACTTTCGAGGAACCCATGGCCTCGATGTGCGCGCGGTGCCACACCGGCGCGCGGGTCGGGTTGCAGCGCCGCACGGCGGACGAGTGGCTGATTCACATGGATTTCCACGTCGGAAACTATCCTACCATCGAGTACCAAGCCCTTGGCCGGGACCGGGAATGGTACAAGATCGCCCGTGAAGAAATCGCGCCCTATCTCGCTGCGGCCTATCCTTTGGAAACATCGGAGTGGGACAGTTGGCAAGAGGCCGAGAAAGTTCCGGTGGCCGGTGACTGGATCGTGATCACGGAATTGCCAGGGGTCGGAGAGGCCTATGGACGGCTGAGCGTGTCCGGGGACGCGTCGCCATACCAGGTCGCAGGCACGCTGATGTCTGCCGATGGCCAGGGCCGCTCCGTCTCGGGCACCATGAACCTTTACACCGGCTACGAATGGCGGGCGACGCTCGACATTGACGGCCAGGATTATCGCCAGGTTCTGGCTGTATCCGAAGACGGGACCACGCTCGCTGGGCGACAGTTCCAACGTGATCATGACAGTCTCGGCGGCAGCCTGCGCGGGGTCCGCGCCGATCAGCCGGGTGTGATGCTCGGCACGGTTCCTTCGGCCGTGCCGGCCGGTTCGGCCACGGTGCAGGTGGTCGGCAGCGGGCTGGACGGGCTGAGCGCCAGCAACGGCAGTGCGAGCGCCAACACATACGGCGCTGCGGTCGCGCTGGAGACCGAGGGCAACGGCTTCGTGACCCTGTCCACCGACGCGGGCGAAGCCAAAGTCGCCTATTACACAACGATTGACGGCATTGCCGTCGACCCGGCGTTTACGATTGCCCGCATCGGCGGCGGCAGCGAAGTGGGCCCCGAGGCCGTGCCCGCGCATTTCCGGGCCATCGGTCTGTGGAACGGCCCGGACGGGGCGCCTGGGACCGAGGACGATGTCCGCATCGGACGGGTCAACGCGGAATGGACCGTAACCAACCTGCACGAACATGCCGCCAAGATGGAGGATGCCGGTTATGCGGGTCAAATCGACGACACCGGGATATTTACCCCAGCCGTCGCCGGCCCCAACGCCGAACGGCCCTTCAGCACCAACAACGCCGGTGAGTTGACGGTGGTCGCCGACGCGATGGGCCAGAGCGGCAGCGCCACGCTGATCGTGACCGTCCAGCGCTTCATCGATCCGCCGATCCGCTGATCAGGAGAAAACCGATGAAGGATTTTTTCTATCAACCCGCGAACTCTCACAGGGTGACGGTCGAGGGGCAGGACATGCTGTTCCACGTACCCACCACGTCGCTTTTTGCGATGGACGCAATGGATGTGGCCGTTCTGGACTTTGCCTCTGCGCAGGAAACCGGCTTTACCTTTGACGAACTTGAGGACCGCTTCGGGGGCGACGCGGCGCGCCTTGCAGCGGAACGACTGGATACCTTCGTGCGGCTCGATGTGGTCAATGACGGCCGCCCGCTCAAGCCCGAACGCCCGCCAATCGAGATCGAGAACTTTCCGCTCACGACCATCGTCCTGAACGTGAATACGGGCTGCAACCTGGCCTGTTCCTATTGCTACAAGGAGGATCTGGCGATCCCGTCTAAAGGCCAGAAGATGGCCTTTGACACGGCGGTGAAGTCCGTCGAATTGCTGCTCAAGGAAAATCCCGGCCGCGACAGCTATAACGTCGTGTTCTTTGGCGGGGAACCGCTGTCGAACCTGCCGCTGATCCGGCAGGTGGTCGATTGGGCCGAGCCGCATTTCGCCGCCCTCGGCAAGAAGGTCGATTTCAGCCTGACCACCAACGCGACACTTCTCAACGAACAGATCGTCGATTGGCTGGATGCGCATCGCTTTGGCCTCACCGTGTCGATGGACGGGCCCAAGGCGCTGCACGATCTCAACCGCAAGACGGTGGGCGGCAAGGGCACCTATGATACGGTGGCCGCCAAGGTGCGCATGCTGCTGTCCCGCTACCGGTCCAAGCCGGTCGGTGCCCGGGTCACGTTGACCGCCGGGGTAACGCAGATCCACGCGATCTGGGATCACCTCAAGAACGACCTGGGCTTTGCCGAAGTGGGCTTTTCGCCCGTCACCTCGGGCGAAATGGATGCCTTCAACCTCAACGGCGACGAGTTGCACGAGGTGTTCGAAGGCATGAAATCGCTTGGGCAGTTGTTCCTGCAAGAGGCAATCGCGGGCCGCAATATCGGCTATTCCAACATGCATCAACTGATGCAAGATCTCTGGGAGGGCCGGTCGAAGGCGCTGCCCTGCGGCGCGGGTGTGGGCATGCTGGCCGTCAACCATGACGGGGCGCTCAATCTCTGCCACCGTTTCGTTGGGTCCGAGATGCAGCAGTTCGGGTCGGTCGAAACCGGCATCGCCCGCAAGGAGCTTGCCGGGTTCATCAAGGCGCGCTCGGACCGGACCGAGAAGGGCTGTTCCACCTGCCGCATCCGCAACCTGTGCGCAGGCGGCTGCTACCACGAAAGCTATGCGCATTTCTCCGACCCGATGAAGCCGACCTATCACTACTGCGATCTGATGCGCGACTGGGTCGACTTCGGGATTGGCGTCTATTCGCGGCTGATCAATGAGGCCCCGGAATATTTCCACAACCACATCTCGCCAAGGAGGGCGTTTGGAAAATGAAACCGCTGAACCAAAAGGCCGAACGCGTCCAGCAGGCGGCGGCCGAGGACAAGATGGACGAAGTGCGCGCCATGCAGACCGTGACCGCGGGATGCGCCACCACCTTTGACCCCGGCTGGGAAGTCGACCCCTTTGGTGGTGTCGCAGCCCTGTGCCAACCGATGGAGGCCGACCTTTACGGCTGTACCGATCCATGCTGGTGGCCCGCACAGGTGCCGGACACCACGATCAATCACAAGTCCTGGGACGACGGGGCCGACAATGCGGCGCGCGACTGGCGCTCGCTTGGGGCGGCCTATCCCAAAGACGCAGAGACCTGAGGAGACCGAGAGATGAAAACCATAATGACAGCCGTCGTCCTGGCGCTGGCGGGAACGCTTCCTGCTCTGGCGGGAGACCTCTTGCTGACGACGGCGCGGCCTTCGAACCTCTATGTGTTTGATGCTGCGACCCGGTCGCTCAAGAACGATTGCGATCTGGGCAGCAACATGCTGCCCGGTATTACCGTTATGTCGCCCGACAATTCCGTGGCCTTCGTGCTGGTGAACAACTGGGAAGACGTGATCGGTGTGAACATCGAAACCTGTGAAAAGGTGTTTCACGCCCGGCAATCCTCGGAGGATATCATCCGCCGCTCCATCGCGTCCTTCGCGGTCTCGAAAGATGGGACGCAGCTTTACACCGTGCGCAATCCTGTTCGGAAGCACAGCGACCGGTTCGAGGTGCTACCCACCGAATTTGCGGTGTTCGACATTTCTGCGGGACTGGGGGCGGAACCCGTTGCGCTGTTCGATGCGCCGCGTCGGTCGACCCTTATGGCCACTGACCGCAAGGGATCGGTCTATATCGCCGGACATGATATCTATCGCGTCGATCCGGCCACGGGCGATACCGAGGTCGCGATTGCCAACGCCTCCTGGGACCGGCCGACCTACAGCCCGCCCGATGTTCTGGCTTTCTGGCCCACCGGCAGCCAGAACGACGAGTTCCTGCTGATGTATACGGCGGCGGTCTTTTCCGACGAGTCCCAGCAGGAGCTGGCGGATTTCGTCTGGGGCTACGAGTCGGTGAACCTGACCACCGGCGAGACCGAGATTGCCGATTTCACCTCGTTCGAAGTGCTGATGTTCTCGGCTGTACGGTCCGCCACGGATCCAAAGCACCTCTATGGCGTCTATACGCAGCTCTCCAAGCACAACCTGGAGACCAACGAACTCGTCAAGCGCGTTGACCTGCCGCATACCTACTATGTCATCAACGTCTCGTCGGACGGCAAGGAACTCTATGTCGGTGGCACCAATGACGACATTGGCATCTACGATTCCGAGACGCTCGAACGGGTCGGAGAGATCCGCATGCCATCGGGTGGCGACATGGGGGTGTCAACCGTGCATGTCATCCCGCAAGGATGAGCCAGACGACCGACATACTCGGTCCCGGACCGGAGCGCCCTCTGGCGCCCCGGTCGTCCGGTGGGCTCGCGGCGCGTGCTGGGCAGGCCCTGTTCGGGGCGTCGCCTGCCGGTTGGCTGATGCCGATCCTGCGGCCCTATTCGGCGCGACTGTCACTCTTGCTGCTGTTGGGTCTGATCGCTGCCTGCATCGGCCTTGTACCGCCCTATCTCAGCAAGCTGGTCATTGATCAGGGGCTGATGGCGGGCAATATCGACGCGCTCGTCTTCTGGTCTGGCACCTTGTTCGCGGTCGGACTGTTTGCCGTCGGGTTCGGCGCGCTCAACAATATCCTGCACATGCGCGCGTCCGTCCGGATGCTTGCCGATCTCCGGCGCACGCTGTTGGACGCGCTGATCGCGCGGCCGCCACAGTGGTACGGCGCGCAACGGGCAGGGGAGCTGTTGGCAAGGATCGATGGCGATGCAGGCGAAGTGCAACAGTTTGCGTTCAACTCGGTTCTGGGAGGCCTGTCGTCGATCGTGCGGCTGATCGGTGGCACGGCCATGTTGCTGGTTCTGAACTGGAAACTGGGGCTGGCGGCGGCTGTACTCGCCCCGATCGAACTGGCCTTCCTGATCTGGGCGCGGCCGCGAACCGAGCGTCTGGCCGGAACTGCCCGGTCGGCCCGAGGACGGCTGACCGCCGGCTTGTCCGAGACGCTGCACGGTATGCCGGCCCTGCAACTCGCGCGCGGCACCGACTGGGCGCGCGGCCGTACCGTCATGGATCAGGGGGCGCTCAATGAACGATTGATGATCCAGCAAGGCTGGACCGAGTTCATCCGAGCCGTGCCGCAAGTGCTCTCGGCGCTTCTGCGTGCGGGGATCTTCATCGCTGGCGGCATCATGGTCATTCAGGGCCATTGGCCATTGGGATCGCTCATAGCCTTTGTCGCCTACATGGGCTTCATGATCGGCCCCATGCAGTCGCTTCTGGGAATCTGGCACGCGCAAGCGCGCGCCCGGGTGGCGCTGCGGCGTCTGGATGCGCTCATGACGACCGGCCCCTGCCAGACTGACTCTGTTGCTGCGGCCTGCCCTGATGCCTTTGACCTGAGGCTCGAAGGTGTGTCGTTTGGACCTGACAGGACGCATCCGTTCGGGCCGGTCGATGCCGACATTCGGCACGGCACCAAGCTGCTGCTCACCGGGCCAAGCGGCGCGGGAAAGACCAGCCTTCTCATGCTGGTTCTTGGACAACAGCGCCCGATCTCCGGTAGGGTCCTGGTTGGTGGCGTCGACGTTGGCTCGCTGGCGAAGAACACGTCGGCGGGCATCTTCGCCATGGTCTCGCAACGTCCGATCATTGTTCAGGCAACCTTGCGCGAAAACCTGTTCCTGGATGACAGTCTGGTAAACAGCCCGGATGCCGACGACAAGGTTTGGGCCATGCTGGACGCGCTGGACCTGGGCGACCGGTTTCGTTCGGCCGAAGGGCTGGACACCGTTCTGGGAGAAAACGGTCTTACCCTGTCAGGAGGCGAGCGCCAGCGTATCTGCCTTGCCCGCGCGCTTCTTTCCCCGTTCCATATCCTCGTGCTCGACGAAGCCCTCTCGGAGGTGGACACCGCACGGGTTAGCGCGATCATGGCCTTTATCGACCGCGAGTTCGCCGGGCTTACCCGCATCGTCACAACACACGCCAGCGTCGAATCCTACGGAGCCTTCGATCAGGTGCTCGAGCTTTCGGGGGCTGCGCGATGCCGGTGATCGCCCTGATAGACGGGCTTTTGCCGCGCGCATGGCCCGGGTTGAAGGAGCGGGTCGCCTTCCATGAAACGCAGCCGTACCAATCCGGGAGCCCGGCAACAAGCCACGCGATGCAGATGGCGCTGGCGATCCGGCGCAACGCGCCGGACGCAGAGTTTGAAAGCCTTGGCGTCTTTGCCGGTTCCCTGGCCTGTTCGGTCTCATCAGTGTGCGATGCTCTTGCGTACGCGGCGCAGAGCGATGCGAGCATCGTGCATTGCTCGTTCGGACTCGGCCGGGATGTTCCGGAACTTGGCAAGTCGGTCGCGCGGATTCTGGCCTCGGGCAAGTTCCTTGTCGCCTCTGCACCGGCCCGGGGGGCGGTATCATTCCCGGCGGCCTATGAGGGCGTGATCGCGGTGCAAGGAGATGCGCGGTGCACGCCCGGTCAGTGGTCGCACCTCAACCTGTCCCATGCCGAATTCGGTGCCTGCCCGCATGGGCCGGACGGGATGACAAACGGCGCAAGTACTGCGGCTGCGCATTTTTCGGGGCATCTGGCACGGGCGCTGGCCCTGAACTCGCTCGGCACGCTGAGAGCGGACCCGGCGTTTCGGGGCCGAGAACGGATATTGCGAAGTCAGGAGGTGCCGGACGCGTTGGCCCTTTGTCGTTCTCCCGGCGTAACGGCCGGGCATGATGGTGCCTAACCTGGATGTTCTCGCAATGCTTCCGGATTTCAGCGGCCAGTCGCGCGCTTGCGGCGTTGGCAAGCGCCGCCGCAGCCGATTGGGACGGCGATGCCGGTTTTTCCCGAGCAGGAGAAAACCGGCGTTCCGCGCTTCCTAAATCGTTTGTTTCGAACGCTTCAAGGGCGAAGGCGCGGAAGGGTTCGAGGATGAGCATGTCACGGGCCGGAGACGGAGAAGGCCCGGTGTGCGGGATTTTCGTTGATGCCTTTTTACCGGCGGCCACGACTGTCACCAACGCCCGGTAGCGGCGACACGGATCACGTCGTGGTCGGGGCCGATCCCGGCTTCAAACTGGAGAAAGCGCAGTTCGAAGGTGTCTGGATGTTGGACCAAGACGCCTTTGCAAGCATACTCGGTCAGGAAAGGAGAGGTGATGCCTGTGCACAACAGCGAAATCGCGGCGATGTTCGACCATGTCGCCGACCTGCTGGAAGTCCAGAGCGCCAACCGCTTTCGCGTGCGCGCCTACCGCAACGCCGCCAACACGATCCGGGACCAGAGCCGGCCGATGGCGCGCATGGTGGAGGAGGGGGCCGACCTGTCCCAACTGCCGGATATCGGCGACGATCTTGCAGGCAAGATCACCGAGATCGTGCGCACCGGTCATCTGGAACTGCTGGATGAGTTATCGGAGGACGTGCCCGAGGCCATTGTCGAAGCCACGCGCATTCCCGGCGTCGGGCCTAAACGGGCGCGGGCGCTGTTCGAAGAGCTTGACCTCAAGTCCCTCGACGATCTGAGACAGGCCGCCGAGCAGGGTCGGATCGCCGATGTAAAGGGCTTCGGCGAGAGGACGCAGGCGAAGATCCGTGAGGAGTTGGCAGAGGGCGACATCACCGAACGCCGCTTCCGACTTGATACTGCCGAGGATTTCGCGGAACCGCTGGTTGCCTATGTCCGCAGGATCGACGGTGTGCAGAAGGCCGAGATCGCCGGCAGCTATCGCCGTCGCAAGGAAACGGTCGGGGATCTTGATATTCTGGCGGCCGGAGAGGATGGTGGCGCAATCATTGATCGCTTCGTGGAATACGACGAGGTCGACAAGGTCGTCTCGAAAGGAAAGACCCGGTCGACCGTGACGCTGCGCGCGGGATTGAACGTGGATCTGCGAGTCGTGCCCGAGGCGAGCTGGGGTGCGGCGATGCATTACTTCACCGGATCGAAGGCGCACAATGTCGCCGGGCGCAGGCGGGCCCAGGACCGTAGTCTGAAACTCAACGAATACGGGCTTTATGACGGTGAAACCCGCATTTCAGGTGCAACCGAAGAGGGTGTCTATGAAGGAATCGGCCTGCCCTGGATCGAGCCGGTCCTGCGCGAGAACCGTGGTGAGATCGAGGCGGCCGAGAAGGGCGAATTGCCCGACCTGATAAAGCCGGACGACATCAGGGGCGATCTGCACGCCCATACGACGGCCTCGGATGGCAGGAATTCGCTGCTTGAAATGGCTGAAGCGGCGATGGAGCGCGGGTACGGCTATCTTGCGATCACCGATCATTCAAGAAGCCAGACCCAGGCCGGAGGGCTGAGCGCCGACAAGCTGGAGGCGCAGATCGACGAGATTGCGGAACTGAATGAAGGGTTCGAGGGGTTTCGCCTTTTGGCCTCCTGCGAGGTCGATATCCTCGAAAACGGCGATCTCGATTTTCCGGACAAGTTGCTTGCACGGCTCGATCTTGTCGTGGCCTCGGTGCATTCGAAGTTCAATCTTGGCGAAGAGGCGCAGACCGACCGGATCATCCGTGCGATGGACAACCCGGCGGTCAGCATCATCGGACATCCGACCGGCCGGCTTCTCGGGCAGCGAAGGGCCTATCCCGTTGACATGGAACGATTGATCGAGGCAGCAGGGGAGCGCGGATGCGTGTTGGAACTGAACGCGAACCCGAACCGTCTGGACCTCAGCGACATTCAGTGCCGCATGGCCGTCGAACGGGGCGTCAAGATCGCCATTTCGACTGATGCCCACGCGACAGGTGGGCTTGCACACATGCGATACGGTGTGGATCAGGCCAGACGCGGCTGGCTGTCGGCCGACGATGTGGCAAACACGCTTGACTGGAGCGATCTGGAGAAAATGCTCAAGCGCGGCTGACGGGCTCGTCGTGCGCCGGGCCTCCGGGATCGCCCGTGACGTCAAGCCCGTAATCGGCCAGGAGCGGGTCTGCCGTTCGGTGAATGAACAGGTTTCGGAACCTGGCCACTAGGGTTGCCCGTTATCGCAATCCACGGGGGCGTCCTTGCATCGGATGGCCTCGAGTTCTCCAACATCGACATCGCAGTTCCGAAGCGTCGCCCGCAGTGCGCGCCGCAACACTTCTTCGTGAGTCGGATGGTAGGACGGCATCCTGAGCAGATTTTTGAGGCCGTCATCCCGGCTGACTGCATAAGCCAGCAAGTGGGCCAGGTGCTCTGCCTCGGGCGCGACGATGGCTGCCCCGAGGAGACGGCCGGTCGCCTTTTCGGCGTAGATACGAATGACGCCGCCCTGGCCACGCTGCAACCTGGTCCGGCCGCTCCTGTCGAATGTTGCTTCACCGATCGCCACCCCGTCCGCTCGCGCTTCCAGGGTATCCCAGGATTCCCCCGCATGCGCGATCTGGGGATCGCAGAACACCAGGCGCAACGGCGTCCGGCGCCGGAAAACGGCATCTTCAGCGCGTGCGGCGAAATAGCCGGCGATGCGGCCTTCGTCCGAGGCCTCGTGCAAGAGGGCAGGGCCCGGGCCGGAATCGCCCGCGAAATAAAGCCGTGTGCCGGGCAGGTCGAGCCGGTCCTCGGGCAGGTCCGGACGTCCGGTTTCACCAAGATCGACGCCAAGGACATCGAGGCCTAGCCTGTCGAGGTTCGGCACCCGTCCCATTGCCGCCAGTACATAATCCACCTCGGTTTCGCCTTCGTTCCATCGCATCCTGATGCCGGTCTGGTCGACATGAACCGGCTCGGCCTGATCCATGATGATGGTCATCTCCGCCGCGAGCGCCTCGCGCAGTCGGGATTGCAGATCGGGATCGGCCACACCGCCGATGGACGGTGAGGGATCGAACCCGGTCACTTGCACACCCAGTCGGGCGAACGCCTGGCCGAGTTCCAGCCCCACCGGCCCGAGGCCGATGATCGCCAGACGCTGCGGGAGTTCGGGGAGTTCGAAGAGATCGTCCGAGGTGAGAAGGCGATCCCCGAGCTTGTCGTGCCAGTCTTTGGGGATCCGTGGGCGCGATCCGGTTGCGATTACGGTCGCACGAGGCTGGAATCGCGCCTGGCCCGCCCGCAGGACGCCTTTGGCCTCGAACACAGCCTGATGCGGTACGAGATTGCTTTCGCGCCATGCCCGCATGCCTTCGATCACGCCATCGACCAAGCCATCCCGCACGCGGCGGGTTTCGGCCAGAACGCGTTTGGAATCGACGTCGAGGGATTCACCGCCGACAATCCCGAGCAAGCCGAAGGCATGCCGTCGGTGAAAGTCATGCGCAGACTGAATGAACGCCTTCGATGGCATGCAGGCAGATCTCGCGCAGGTCGTGCCGTAGGGGCCCGGGTCGAATACCCGGTAGCTGTCGGTGACTTTAGCGACCTCGGATCGCGCCGAAAGACCGGCCGTGCCGGCACCGATGATCGCAACATCGAGAGGTTCGGGTGTCATCGCCGGCCTGGCTTGGTTTCGGGCACGAACTCCATCGTGCCGATCCGGCGCACGGTGCTGGCCTGCGGCCCGATGGGGCTTTCGCCGGTCTGGACGACCAGTTCGACGGTGTCCCGGGGCTGGAGTTCGTCGAAGCTGCCATCGACGACGCTGTTTCGGTGGAAGTAGATCATTCGATTGTCCGTTGTAATGATCTGGCCGAAACCCTCATCGTGGCGGATCTCGACGATCTTGCCCTGAAGCATTCCGTCGTGGGTTTTCACATTACCTTCGATCTGGTTCTTCCAGCGCTTCAATTCGATTGCCATTGCGGCGAAGGCGTCGCGCACGGCGACGCGCAAATGTTCATGTTCTGCGACGTCGTTCTGGTCGTGCCGGACGACGAGTTCATTTCCTGGAACCCGTACTTCGATCGTCACCTCGTAGAGATTGCCTTTGCGCTGACTCTTGTGCGGCGCGCGGATGTAGACGTGACAGCTTGTGATCCTGTCGGAGAACTTTTCCAGTTGTTCCGCCTTTTCGTGCACCAATGCCTTGATCTCTTCGGATGGCTCGACATGCTGGAATGAAAGCTCGATTGGTGTTTGCATCGGGAATCCTTCAGCTCTGGCTGTTCGTTCTTGGCGGGTGTTCCGCCTTGTACCTGTGCCGTGCGGGCTCGTGCCTTAGCATGGGTTAAGTCGCCCTCGGGATTTCTCAATAGGATGCTGCCCTGAGACGGATCCGCACCCGGGAGGCTGATGTGCCGAAACTGAAATCGAAGAGTTCAGCCAAGAAACGGTTCAAGTTCACCCGCACCGGCAAGGTGCTGCGCGCGCAGGCTGGCAAGCGCCATGGCATGATCAAGCGCACCAAGAAGCAGATCCGCGACAAGCGCGGCATGGTCGTGATGGACGAGGCCGACGCACAGACGGTCCGCAAGCACTACCTGCCTTATGGAAACTGAGCGGGCGCGTGCCGCGCGCCCTCTGACCGGTAAGCCTGGAGAAAGGAAAGAGAACCATGAATCTGGAAAACGGCACCTGGGTCGTCGTCGCCGATGGCGAGAAATACCTGCTCCTGCGCAACAAGGGGGATCAGGACTTCCTGCATCTCGAGGTCGTCGATCATGCAGCCAGTCCGAACGCCCCGGCGCATGAGCTTTCCTCGGATCGGTCCGGGCGTCAGCATGACGCCACGCGGGACGTGTCGGGGCAGGTCGAAAGCTGGGGCAAGAGTGCAATGGAGGAAACCGACTGGCACCGCGTTGCCGAGACGCGATTTGCCGACGAACTCGCCGGCAAGCTGAAGGACTGGGCGGCCTCGGGACGGTTTCGGCATCTTGTCATCGTTGCGGATCCCCGATCGCTGGGGACCATGCGCAAGGCATATGATGACGCGCTGAGATCGGTGATCGTGGCCGAGATCGACAAGGATCTGACAAACCTGCCGCTTGACGGGATCGAGGCTTCGATCAAGGCCTACAATGCCGGGTGATCCGCCGTCCTGACCGCGGCTGGCGACCACCGTTCATCGAGCGGGTTCGAGATCGCCTATCAATTGCCTCATCAGGTCGATTTCACGCCGTTGCGTGTCGATGATCTGGTCGGCGAGCTGGCGCACACGCGGGTCTGTGATCTTGGCGCGTTCGCTTGTCAGAATGGCGATGGAATGGTGCGGGATCATCGCGCGCATCCAGTCGATGTCACCAACGCTCCGCTGGGTGCGCAGCATGAAGACCGATGCCGCAAAGACCAGCGCGGCGGCGAAAATGATCGCGATGTTCAGCGCAGGATCGCGATATTTGCCGAACATGTATCCAAGCATAATGATCGCCATGCCAGCACCCATGTAAAGCGCCATCCACGCTCGGGTCTGGCTCCAGTAGACGTGTTCGAAACTGTACGTGTTCAGATACATCATGACGTACATCGCAACGGTCGAGGTTGCGATCATCGCCGCGAAACGCAGGTATGACATAGCATATTCCCGGTTGTGCGACCGAGCGGGCCGGTTACGGCCCGTCGGGCGCAGTCAGTCGTCGAGATCGGCCGGTTCGCTCACGAAACTCATTCCCGAGAAGATCGGGTTCGCGGCGGCGGCGAATGACGCGATTTCGACCGCGAGGTCGATCGGTTGCGGTTTCATCTCTGAATACCCTTGCGTCTGGGTAGACTAGCCGTCGAGTTCGAAGCTGATCTTCGCGTTCACCCCGTAGCTGGTGATCTTGCCGTTCTCGACCCGGGCGTTCATTTCCTTGATGTAGATGGATTTGATGTTGTGAACCGTTTTCGAGGCCTGGGCCACAGCTTCTTGCGCGGCCTGGTCGAATCCGCCGGGTGAATTCGCGAGGACTTCGATGACCTTGATCGTCGACATGGATAATCTCCTTTGAGTCATTTGTGCTGACGGGGGGCTCCCTGGGACAGCTTCCGGCATTCTGGAGCTTTGAAGATCAGTGGGCATTTACTTCGGTTAAGATGTCGACGCGTGTTGTCGCCTATTGTGTTGCCCTTCGCGGCAGGCTGAAATCCCCCGATCAGTTCGCGCCGGCGCGACCTTTCCATACCAGCCATGCCTGACCCCGGAGCAGCGGGAGGATGCTCGCGCCGGCTGCGAGTGCAAGTCCGGCCCGGCTGGATGGCTCGAGTTTGAGAATCCCGGACAGCCCTGTCAGCCAAAGTTCCAGCCCGATCAGGCAAAGGCAGAGGACGATGGCGCCCCGGACGTATCTGTTGTGCGAAACGTCATTCACGACTAACCCCGTTTCCAAAGCGCGCAGGTTGATGACAGTCCACAAGTGTCCCAGCGCCAGGGTCAGGAACGCCACCGTCACGGCGGCGCCGGTCTCGAGTTCGAGCCAATAGAGCGCGAGGCCGTAAGCCCCCAGAATGCCGACGGTCAGAAACCCACCGAGCACCGCCGTGTGGATCCAGTTGGTGCGGTTTACGATGGGTTCGTCGGGGTCACGGGGCGCGGGCGCCCCATGACATTCTCGCCGCCGGGTCCGAGGCCGAGAGCCAGGGCGGGGATTCCCCGGGCAGAATGGCCTCGTCGATTTCCAGATTGGCAGCTTCGGTCAGCCTCAGCTCCGCCGTCACCATGTCTCCGGCTTCGAGAATGACAATGTCAGCCGGAACGATATCCGTCGCGTCGATCACAAGGGTTTTGCCGCCGCGGCATCGTCTGCTTCACGTTTCAGGTGTTGTTCCGACTTCAGACTCAGACGTTGAAATACGCCAAGGCCAACGACGATGATGACCGAAACGCAAAGAAGCATGATGGGATAAAGCAGAAGTTCCGGATGGGATCTGCCAAGCTCGAAGACAAGCACGATCCCCTCGATCGACACCACCAGCGCGATGATGACCATGAACTTGGTCACGGCCTCGCGGGCCTCGCGCGGTCGTCGCAACTCGCGGCTGCGCAGCACCTCTTCTTCCATCACGTATTTCGCGACATCCAGAACGGCCACTGATATGACCAGGGAGCTCACGGCGTCCAGCAGGACGGTCTCGCTCGATTCCGGCGTTGCAATCGCGGTGTACAGGCGAAAGACAGACAAGGTGATCAGGCCGAGAGAAACCGAAGCCATGGCCAATGCGGCCAACGCATAGAATGCGGCCGCACCAATGATGAACACGTCAGCGATACGGTGAAACAGCTGCGGACGCGAAGACTCGCGATCCCTGTTGTCCGACGCGGTTTCAGGCGATTGTTTCCCGGGTGTCATTTTTTTGCGTCATTTTCATCTGGGGTCTCGGCAAGCCAGGCCTCGGCGTCGGCTTCGCGTTCGATCGGAAAGAATTTCATCTCGGCTTTTGCGAAGGGTGCTGCCAGTGTGGAGCCCCACTTTTTCAGATGAGTTTCGCCGAGAACTGCGATCCGGCCGCAGTCACCGCGATACTCCAGGTCCAGTTCGAGTTCGTGCCACAGGGCGCCGATTTCCCAGCCCCGGAAATCCTCTAGATGGATCAGTACCCGCAGCGGACCCTTTGTCGCTTCGAACACATGTTCAAGTTCCGGGATGGCATCGATGTAGTCCTGCGTCGTCAACGTGCCCGAGGTACGAAGAATGATCAGGTCACGCTCGCGGTTATGCTCGATGCGGATCATGTCAAACTCACCATGCCGTCGGACGAAGACAGCGCCAGTGCCAGGGCAATTTCCGAAGCTCCGAGCAAGGTCAGGTCCAATCCGATGAGCAGGCCAACCGCCCAGACGGCAGTGACAGGCAGACCCAGAAACAAGACCACCCCCAGCACGAGGGACAAGATACCGGAAAACGCCAGCCAGCTCCAACCGGGGATTTCCGGCAGATGGTTGGCCTCGCGGCCTGGCGGGCTCAGCTGCCAGGCGCCCCAGAGTTTCACGATTCCGCCGAGCACGAAGAAGGTGGCGAGAAGGATCGTCAGTGTCACGGCACCCTCAAGCGGGAACATGATCAGGGCAGCACCCGTGGTGAGCGACAGGAAGCCGAAAACGAACACCCATATGCGCGAAACGATGCCGGCGGAAAACGCTGCGCGAAGGATCTGAAGCACGCCCAATGCCGCCAGAAGAATGCCGAACAGCAATTCTGCCGCCAGTGTTGCGACGAGCGGGAACAAGATCGCCAAAGCGCCGAGGATGACAGACGTGACGCCGGCGATCCAAAGCCCGATCTTGAAGCTTCGGATCTGTCCCGAACTTGGAAAGACTGCATCTTGCACGCTCATTTGCACTCCTTTCCCAACCCGGCATGGACCAGTAATCGAGTCTCGTGGAGCGGTAGCTGGACGGTCAGACGCTTTCCGCGACGTCGCTCATGTTCTGGGCCGTGTAGGTGGGTTCTCCCAGACGTTCGAGCAGGCTCAACTGGCGCGTGAGCCAGTCCTTGTGACCCTCCTCGTCCAGCACGATCTCCTCGAAGAGTATCCTTGTGCCGAGGTCGCGATCCTCGTCCGCCGCCCGGGCTGCATCGGAATAGAACGCGATCGCCCCCTTTTCTTCGTCTAGATCGGCGGAAAACAGACCTTCCAGCCCGGTGGCGTAATCAGGTGCCTTGCCTGCCTTCACCTTCGGTTCGCCGCCAAGAAACAGAATCCGGTCGATGAAACGGCTTGCGTGACCGAGTTCTTCGGTCATTTCCTCGCGCATCTTCGCTGCAAGGACGTCAAGCCCCCAGTCGTCGAGAACATGCGCATGCAACAGGTATTGGTGCACCGCTGTCATTTCCATGGCGAGCGCCTTCTGAAGGCTCTCCAGGCTGCGGGATTGCTCCGTCATGTCACTCTCCTGTATTCGGGTCGGAATCCAAAGCCGCCGCGGTCTCGTCCCAGGCAGTTTCCAGATCGGTCCAGCCGTTTCGCACACCCATCATCAGATCGTCCCATGCGCTGCCTGTACCTTGTGACAGCGCGCCGAATGCCTGGCTGAGCCGGTTCCGGCGCTCGCGCAGGGCACTCAGGGAGGCAGTCGTTCGTTCCCGCGTGGCCTCGGACATGTCCGCCCATTGGTCTCTGACGCGGCGTTCCAGGTCATCGATCTGTTGGTCTATGCGGGCGAGGGTCGTTTCCACCGCGTCCAGCGCCTTTTCGCGCTGCCCTGCGGAATAGGCGCCGATCACCTCGAAAGCTTCAGTTACCTCCGCCTGCACATCGTCGATGTTTGTCTGAGTGTCGGACTGCTGCGACCATGCCAAAGATGGCAGCGCGAGCAATGCCGCTCCCAGGCAAGTGGCGAGGAGATGGCGTGACAACCGCGTCCGGTCAATTGTTCCGATACTCATATCAGCCGAACCTTTCGGATGCGCTTTTCACCGCCGCACCAAGATCGTCCCAGGCCTTTTCGATGCCGCTTTTGAGGTCCTTCCACGCTTCACCGCCGGCCTGATCGAGTTTCTCGAGCTTCTCGCGCGCTTCTTGCTGCAGCCCGCGCAGTTTCTCGATCTGCTTTTCATATTCCAGACGGGCATCGGCGCTGGCTTCGTTGGCCTTGGCCTGCAACTTGTCGATATCGGCGCGCCATTGGTCGAGGCGCGCCTCGAGCTTCTGACGGTATGCGTTTTTTTCGTCCATCGGGTTTTCTCCTTTTTTCGATTAAGATGACGGGCTTACCTCTCTGGGCAGGCATGGTCACACTGGGGTCGAGTGCTTGGTATTGGCCGCAGATTTCGTCCTCTTGGCGACTTCTTCGGCACCTTCCTTCCCGGCTTCCGCCTCTGCTTCGGCCATACGTCCGGTGCAGTTCGCGCAGAGTTCGACCCATTGCTGCATGTCTTCGGCCACGCGCTTGAACGAATTTTGCTGCCAATCGGCCATGGCCCTTATCGCCGCCGAGGGGTCGGCAGCATCACCATTCAACTTGCGCACCGCATCCAGTGCGGATTGAGCCGCCTCGTGGCGGCGTTTGAACCACGCCTTCGAAAAGGCCTCGGTCTCGCTGAGGATGCGGTCCTGAGCCTTCCAGAAATGTTCCATCTGCGGAGCGATCGCCGGATTGACAGCCATCATGCCGCGCGCCTGTTCCATCAGTTCTCCAAGCGCTGTCGTCTCTTTACTTGCCATCAGGTCACCTCCATCTAGACCGGTCGCACATGATCGCGCGCTTGGTTCCGCCAATGTGGAAGCGGAAGAAGGGCGTCGCATTAACCTGGGTAAAGGTGGCGACGGTCAGAAAGACGCGCAATGAAACAGGAGGTTTTCTGAGTTCCGGCGATCTCGGGTTGCGCTGAAGCGGCTGTATGTTACCATTTGCGCACTGATAATTCTCGAGAGTTTGGGTGAACCCGTAAACCGGGTTTGTGAATCCTGCTTATTTATCAGGATTTCCCAAGATCTCTAACGCAACGGGGGCCGCCAATGGAAAACAAGGTAGCAGGCTCTGCTACGGAACTCGATGTATTTGGACCGGATTGGGAAGTTCCTTTCCTTGGGGCGTCGCCAGATCTGGCGCGCGTACTCAAGGCGAACAAGCGCGGCTTCCAAGCTGGAACGACTGTGAAGCTGGAAGGCGGAGACAGCGCCTCGGTCTATGTCGTGATCTCGGGTTGGCTCGCCCTCTCAAAGTCGATGGAGGACGGCGCACGGCAGATCGTGGATATCATTTTGCCGGGCGGGATCATCGATCCGTCCTCGGCGAAGGGGTCAACCAGTACGGTTCAGATCGAAACGCTCTCGTATGCCAGGATCGCGGTTGTGCCTCGCTCCGACTGGATGCAGCTCAACGAAGATGACCCCTCCGTCCTGCAGTTTCATGCCGACAGCATCGCCGCGGCGCAATCTAGAATGTCGGAACGCATGCTGCGCCTGGGCAAGGCCTCGGCCGAAGCCCGCATCGCCTATGCGCTGATAGAGCTTTGTCTGCGCGTGTCCGCGATTGGCGAGGCGACGGGAAACAGCTACCATTTACCGCTCACTCAGCAACTTCTTGGCGAATACACCGGCCTGTCGTCTGTCCACGTCTGCCGAACGATCAGACGTTTGACGCGCGGTGGGGTGATCAGCATGGCGGATCACATGGACATCGTGATCCATGACCTGGACGCGCTTGCCAAGATTGCCGAAATTGATGTGAGCATGTTGCGCGAACATATCATCGTGGAGAATGGACCAACCGCCGCCTAGCGTGCCTCGTTGATCTCTCCAAGCGCCGTCCGGCTGATAGCTCTGGGATGTTCTCGGGGGTATAAGCTATCTGACTGTTTCGTCCCGCAAGATCGCCGCGGCTTGGTCGGCGCTCTGATTCATGCGTCAGGTGATGGGATGCGGCGACATCACGTCGCCGATCATGAAGTCACGTATGTCTTTGCCGAGGAACTTCGGTAGTCCGCGCAGGACAAGGTCGCGGTTGGTGGCGATGCCTACGCTCAGTTGGACCTCGTCCGGCGCGAAATCCCTAAGGCCCAGGAAATACCGGTTCTTCAGATTGCAGCCCATCGTCAGCCTCCTCAGGCTGGGTCGCATGTCGTGCCGCCCAAGTCGGACAGAGTGATCAGGATCGGGAGCCTCCGGACCCCGCGCCCCGCTTTCGACTGCATCCCCTTGGTTCCCCATGCTTCTTGACCCGATGGCACAGCTGCAGGATCATCAGTTCGAGGACGGCGCGCCTTTACCTGCGTTAATGCCGGTACTACGCCTTTGCTGTTGAAGGGGCTGGCCCGGTCTCACGCTGTGCGGCCGGGGACAGCGTTGCGGATTGGAATGGACAATCGGATGGACGGGACAAAAACCGGTGTGGGACACATCGTTTCCATCGAAGGCGGCATCGTGGATGTCCGTTTCGATACCGGTCCGCTTCCGTCCTACGCTTCGCGCCTGCTGACGCTGAGCGATCCGGAAATCACCATCGAGGTCGCCTCGCTTCCGGCCCGGGACATGGTTCGGGGGCTGGTGATGAACCCCAACCCGCAGCTGCGATTGGGCCTTGGTGTGCGCGATACCGGTTCGCCCATCCGCGTGCCGGTGGGCGAGGCCGTTCTGGGGCGCATGTTCAACGTGTTCGGCGAAACGATCGACGGCGGAGAACCGCTCGGCGATACGAGCCGGAGGCCCATCCTGCGCGATCCGGTCCCGCTCTCGCGGCGGCGGGTCGACAGCGCGCTGTTCGAAACCGGCATCAAGGCCATCGACCTTCTGAGCCCGATCGAGCGCGGAGGCAAGGCGGGGCTTTTTGGTGGCGCCGGCGTGGGCAAGACGGTGCTGATCACCGAGATGATCCACAACATGGTCGCCGAATACGATGGCGTCAGCCTGTTCTGCGGCATCGGCGAACGCTGCCGCGAGGCCGAGGAACTCTATCGCGAGATGCGCGATGCGGGAGTTCTCGACAATACCGTGATGGTTTTTGGCCAGATGAACGAAAGTCCCGGCGTACGGTTTCGGGTCGGGCACGCGGCATTGACCATGGCCGAGTATTTCCGCGACGAGCTGCGCCGCGACGTGCTGGTGCTTATCGACAATATCTTCCGTTTCGTGCAGGCCGGTTCCGAGGTGTCGGGGCTGCTGGGGCGCATTCCCAGCCGCGTCGGGTATCAGCCGACACTCGGCACCGAACTGGCCGATCTCGAGGAACGCATCTGTTCGACCGAGCGCGGCGCGATGACCTCGATCCAGGCCGTCTATGTTCCGGCCGACGATTTCACCGATCCCGCCGCAACGCATACCTTCGCCCACCTGTCGGCGTCGATCGTCCTGTCGCGCAAGAAGGCGTCCGAAGGGCTTTACCCGGCCATCGACCCGCTGCGATCCTTTTCCAAGCTGCTGACCCCCGGCGCGGTCAGCGACCGACATTACCGGGTGGCCCGCTCCGTGCGCAACACTTTGGCGGAGTATGAGGAGCTCAAGGATATCATCGCGATGCTGGGGCTCGAGGAATTGTCTGAGAAGGACCGCGCCACGGTGCGGCAGGCCCGGCAACTCGAACGTTTTCTCACCCAGCCTTTCTTCTCGGTGGCGGCGATGAGCGGCGCCGAGGGGCGGTTGGTGCCTCTCGAGGACACGCTGTCGAGTTGCGAGGCGATCCTTTCGGGCAGGTTCCCGGACCGCGACGAAGGTGATTTCTACATGATCGGCACCGTGGACGAGATGCCTGAACGGGAGAAGACGGATGCGGCTTGAGGTGATTACGCCCGCGACAACCTGCGTCGACGTGCAGGTGCGCCGGATCGTGGCCGAGGCGCCCGAAGGCCACTTCGGGATCCTGCCCAACCATGGCGATTTCGTCAGCGAACTTGTGCCCGGCATCCTTGTCTACGCGCCAAAGGAAGGGCCCGACCGTTTCGTCGCGCTGCATTCCGGCACCTTGGTGAAATGCGGGGGACACGTGCGCGTGGCCGTGCAGGGCGCGATCGAGGGCGACGATCTGGCGTGGCTCAGTGAGCGTGTCGAGCTTGATTTCCGCCAGCAGGACGAGGACGAACGTGCGGCCCGGGCGGCCCTGGCTCGGCTCGAGGCCGGGATGATCCGGCGGTTCCGCGATCTCGAGGGACTGGGCTGATGAGCGACGACGGATCGGAAGAGACTCGGGAAATCAAGCGAAAGGCCCGGCGGCTGGAAAAGGCCCGCAGGCAAGGCCGCGGCAACGCCTGGTTCGGGTTGGGCATGTTCGGCATGGTCGGGTGGGCCGTGGCGGTGCCGACGGTCGCGGGCATCGCACTGGGCCTTTACATCGACTCGCGCTGGCCGGGCGAAAGGTCCTGGACGCTGGCGCTGCTGCTGGCCGGGGTCGCCCTTGGATGTCTGAACGCCTGGTACTGGGTACAAAGGGAGGGCAGGGGCGATGACTGACCCTGTCGTCCGCAGACCGGCAGAACAGCGAAAGGAGCGTGACGCATGACTCTCGATATCGGGTTGGTTCTGGCGGCCTTCCTCGCGGGTGCAGTCTTCGGGGCGCTTCATCTTTCGCTCCTGCGTGTTGCGACACGGGCGCTTGCCGGTCCACGCCCGGCACGGGTCTTCATCGCGTTCGCGATCCTGCGCACGGCGCTCGTCGTCGCCGCTCTGGCGGGGCTGGCCGCGCTTGGCGCGGGTGCGCCAGAGTTCGTGGCCGCGCTTGCGGGTTTCCTCGCGGCGCGCATCGCGGCGACGCGCATGGTTCGTGACCGGGTCGGGAAGGAGGCAACATGGAAATAAGCCCCGACGCATGGGTCCTCTACCAATGGCGCGGTCTTGAACTGACCGCGACGATTGTCTTCACCTGGGCCGTCATGGCCGTTCTTGTCATCGGGTGCCGGGCGGTGACGTCTCGGCTCAGCGACAGCGAAAAGGTATCCCGCTGGCAAGTGATGCTCGAAGTCATCGTCACCCAGATCCGCGATCAGATCGACGACATGGGCAGCGGCGACCCCGACCGTTACCTGCCATTCATCGGTACGCTGTTCCTGTTCATCGCCACCTCCAATCTGCTGATGATCGTGCCGGGCTACCAGCCGCCAACCGGCTCGCTGTCGACCACCGCGGCGCTGGCGATCTGCGTGCTGATCGCCGTGCCGCTTTTTTCCGTCGGTCGGCGCGGGCTCGGCGGGTATCTCAGGACTTATGTCCGCCCGACGCCCTTGATGCTGCCCTTCAACGTGATCAGCGAGGTGTCGCGCACCGTTGCACTGGCGATCCGCCTTTACGGCAATGTGATGAGCGGGACGGTCATCGTCGGCATCCTGATCAGCGTTGCACCGTTCTTCTTTCCCATCCTGCTGCAACTCCTGGGTCTGCTCACCGGGCTGATCCAGGCTTACATCTTCGCGGTTCTGGCGATGGTCTACATCGCATCAGCCAGCCGCGACCGATCCTCCGGGCAGGAGGGTGACAGGCAAAATTCCAAAGATCAGGGAGACTGACCATGGACCCAGCGACATGGATCGCCATCATTTCCATCGTGACCGCCGGCCTCACGATCGCCATCGGCTCCATCGGCCCCGCATTCGCCGAGGGCCGGGCCGCATCGCAGGCGCTGCAGGCCATCGCGCAGCAGCCCGACGCCTCGGATACAATCACGCGGACGCTCTTCGTCAGCCTCGCGATGATCGAATCCACCGCAATCTACTGTTTCGTGGTCTCGATGATCCTGATCTTCGCCAATCCGTTCATCGATCTCGTGACCCAAACCGCCGGAGGCTGAGCCCGTGCAGATCGACTGGCTGACCGTCGCGGCCCAGATCGTCAACTTCCTGGTCCTGGTCTGGCTGCTGCAAAGGTTCCTGTACAGGCCGATCACGAACGCCATGCGCCGCCGCGAGGAGCGCATCGAGGAACGTCTCGCCGAGGCCAAGGCCGCTCGTGAGGAGGCGGAAGAAGAGGCGGCGTCCCTGAAGCGGAAGAAGGCGGAACTGGAGGAAAGCAAGGAGGGCATCCTCTCTTCGGCGCGGGAGGAGGCCGATGAGTTGCGCGAAAAGCTGAAAGGCGAGATCCGCAAGGAGATGGAGGAGAAGCGCGACGCATGGCGCGCCCATCTCGCCGAGGAACGCGAGGCTTTCGTCTCTGCTTTGCAGCGCAAGGCCGGACAGCAGATTCTCGACATCACCGGTCATATCCTGGCCGAGTACGCAGATATGGAGATTTCCGAACGCTTGGTCGCGACCTTCGCCGACCGACTGGCCTCTCTCAATCCGGACAAGCGCGCCAAACTGACCGAAGCGGCATCGGAGGCCGAGACCGCAGTGGTCGAGACCGGGGCGGCGCTGACGAGCAGCGCCAAGCGCCGGATCACCCGGGCGCTTCATGACGTCCTGTCGAGCGATATCGACGTGGACTACCGCGAAGACGAGGAGATGGTGCTCGGCGTCAGGTTGACCATCGGTGGCGTGACGGCGGAATGGTCGGCGGCACGCTATCTCGACCGGCTCAGGGCCGAACTCGACGAAGCGATCGACCTCGGCAGTCACGGAGGGGGACCAGAGCAGGAGCATGTTGCAACCGCAGAGAGGGGGTCCGGATGATTTCGCTGAAGGACATCCCGCGTGACTTCTTCGCACCGCTCGAACACGCCTTGCGCAAGGTACGACCGGAGGTGGATACGGCCGAACTGGCGCGGATCGTGTCGGTGGGTAACGGGGTCGCGCAGGTGACGGGCTTCACCGACCTTCACGCGGACGAGTTGGTCCGATTTTCGAACGGCGTTGTCGGCCTCGCATCGAGCCTCGGCCGCCGCCAGATTGGCGTGATCGTCCTGGGTAGCACGGACGGACTGCGGCCCGGTGACCGGCTGCGCCGCACAGGCCGGGTTGCCGATGTTCCCGTCGGCGAGGCGCTTCTGGGCCGGATCGTGGACGGACTTGGCCGGCCGTTGGATGGCGGCGACAGGATCGATGCCGAGGACCGCCTGCCTGTTGAGCGTCCCGCGCCACCGATCATGCACCGCGATCCCGTCGAGGTGCCGCTTCAGACAGGGATCAAGGCGGTCGACGCAGCCATTCCCATCGGGCGTGGGCAGCGTGAACTGATCGTGGGCGACCGGCAGACCGGCAAGACAGCCATCGCCGTCGACGCCATTCTCAACCAGCAAGACAGCGGGGTGATCTCGGTCTACTGCGCCATCGGGCAGCGCGCGTCGGCGGTTGCGCGCGTCGTACATGACCTGCGAAAGGCCGGCGCGCTCGATCGGACCATCGTGGTGGTTGCAGGCGGCGACGACGCGCCGGGTCTGCAGTTCATCGCGCCCTATGCCGCGACCACGATGGCCGAGTATTTCATGGCGAAGGGCCGCGATGTGCTCCTTGTCTACGACGATCTCACCCGGCATGCCCGGGCCTACAGGGAATTGTCCTTGCTGCTGCGCCGTCCTCCGGGGCGCGAGGCCTATCCCGGCGACATTTTCTACATCCATTCCCGGCTGCTGGAACGCGCCACGCATCTGCGCGCCGAACATGGTGGCGGATCGCTGACCGCGCTTCCGGTGATCGAGACCCAGGCACAGAACATCTCGGCCTTTATCCCGACCAATCTCATTTCGATCACCGACGGGCAGATCTACCTTTCGCCGGACCTGTTCGAGAAGGGGCACCTTCCCGCGATCGACATCGGCACCTCGGTCAGCCGGGTCGGTGGCAAGGCACAGTTGCCGGCGTTCCGCGCCGTCGCGGGAAACCTCCGGCTCAGCTATTCCCAGTTCGAGGAACTGGAGAGCTTCGCCCGCTTCGGCACACAACTCGACGAGGAGACGCGGGCCAAACTGACCCGCGGGCAACGCGTGCGCGCTGTCTTGACCCAGAACGAACACGATCACCTGACGGTTCCCGAACAGATCGCCGTTCTGCTCGCCGCGACCGAGGGTCTTTTCGATGATCTGGAGCCGGGCGCAATCCCGGACGCCGAGACGAAGCTGCGGCGCGCCATGCGGGAAGACCTGGCCGACCTGGGTGCAGAGATCACCGCGGGCGAACCGTTGTCCGACGAGCACCGCCAAGGGCTGATCGACGCGATGCGCGAGGTATTGGAGCGGGGGCAGAAAAATGGAGACGCTTGAATCCCTTTCGGACATGCTGGATACGACAGGTGACATCCAGTCCATCGTTCGTACGATGAAATCGCTCTCGGCCGTCAGCATTCGCCAGTATGAACGCGCCGAGGCCGCGATGTCGGCATATGAGCAGACCATTGACCTCGGCCTTGCGGCGATGCTCGGGGACAGGCGGGCGCGGGGTCTCGCCTTGCCGAGGACCATCGGAAGCCCCGCCTCGGGAGAAGCACTTGTCGTGATCGGTTCGGACCGTGGATTATGTGGTCGCTACAACGAAATCATTGCCCGCTATGCCGAAACGCGCATGAGCGACCGAACCGCCATTCTCGCCGTCATCGGTGCCCGGGCCGCAGCGCGGCTTGATGCCTCTGGTCACAGCGTCGACCGGTTGTTTCTGCAGCCGGGATCCGTGGCCGGCCTGCGGCCCCTTGTGCACTCCGTCATTGTCGAGATCGAGCGCTGGACCCGCAGTCGCGGCGTGGGTGATGTGCGCGTCGTTCACAACCGCCGCGAGGGTCGGTCGCGTGCGGCGCCCGTCGAGCGCCAGCTCCTGCCGATTCCCGAAAGCTATCTGGAGGGTCTTGTACAAGACGGATGGCCGGGCAGGGGGCTGCCGTTCTTTCGCGCCGACCCTGAGCGTCTGCTGTCCTGGCTGGTGCGGCAACGGCTCTTTGTTGTCCTCTATCGCGCGCTGGCCGAGGCTCTGGCCAGCGAACATGCGACCCGTCTGGCGGCGATGCAGAACGCCGAGCGCAACATCGAAGAGCGCCGCGAGGAGTTGAACGCGGCCTATCGTCTGAAACGGCAGGAAACGATTACCCGCGAATTGCTGGACATCGTATCGGGGTTCGAGGCGGTCAACGCTCCGGACAACTAAGCGTCACCGCACAGTTCATGCTTCCGGAACTGTCGCCTTGTACGAGGGGGGATCCTTCCGGGTGCCGGGGCGCTGCATGTTTCGCCGGACCCGACGGCTTGCCTCACCGTTAGCGCATGTTAAGGCCAGTGATGGCGCTCTCGCGATAAATCTGGTTTCAAAAATGGCGGTGCTACAGGGGCGGTTTCGAAAATCTTGATCCATATGCGGATACATCAGAATGGAAGTCGGTTCTCTGATGACACGCAAGGTCTGCCGGGTTCACTGGAATACCGGGATCAGACGTGTCGCCGAGATCATGCGGGCCAACGGTATCGGCGCGGTTCCCGTCGAACAGGACGGGCGTCTCGTGGGCATGCTGACCGACCGGGACATCGTCACGGCTATCATCGGAAACGGCGCCAGAAGGGATCAGCGAGGAATTGGGCGGATAGCAGGAATGATTGCTCCTCCCGAACAGGTCGCGTTCGGAAGGCATTAGGTCATGTTTGTGCGCGCCCTTGGTCAACGGTGTCTGCGGATCAGGAACGCAACAGCCCTTCCGCATGCCGGGCCAATACGGATTCCTCGTCGGTCGGGATCATCAGCGTTGTCACACGCGCCTGCGCGGCAGACAGTTGCGTTGCCCCCTTCCGGTTTGCACCTTCGTCCAGGACCACGCCGAGCCAACCGAGGTCCGAGCAGATCCGCTTGCGGATCGCGGGCGCGTGTTCGCCGATGCCGCCGGTGAATACGAGCCCGTCGAGCCCGCCAAGCGCTGCGGCCAGGGATCCGATCTCGCGTTGGCAGCGGTAGACGAAGAAGTCGACGGCCCGGGCGGCATCCTTGCTGTCGCTGGCCAGGAGGTCCGGCATTTCACCGCTGATACCCGACAGGCCGAGAAGGCCCGAGCGTTCATAGAGCATGTCGCGCAGGTCCGCCGGGGACATGCCTCTTTCTTCAATCAGATAGAGAATGATGCCGGGGTCGAGCGCTCCGGGGCGACGGCCCATCGGCAGCCCGTCGAGCGCGGTCATGCCCATAGTCGTGGCGACGGAGGTTCCGCCCTTGAGCGCGCACATGCTCACCCCATGGCCGAGATGCGCAACGATGACCCGACCCCTTGCAAGCGCGGGCCGGGTCCCGGCAAGAGCCGCGGCCACGTGTTCATAGGACAGCCCGTGAAAACCGTATCTGACCACACCTTCCTCCGACAGGTGCCTGGGCAGCGCGAAGATTCGGTCGTTGTGCGGCAAGCTGCGGTGAAAGGCGGTGTCGAAACAGGCGATCTGGGGGACACCCGGAAACCTCTCCGAAAGGTCGCGGATGGCGTCCAGGTTGTGCGGCTGATGACTTGGCGCGAGCGGCGAGAGCGCGTCGAGCCGGGAAAGCACCGTACTGTCGACCTTGACCGGGTCGGCGTAGCGCGCCCCGCCATGGACAACCCGGTGCGAGATCGCCGCGATGGCTTTTTCGTCCACTTCCTCGACCAGTCGCTGCACCATGGTAGCGCGGGCCGCGCCTTGTGCCGTCGCCTTGTCTTCGGGCGGGTCGAGTTCAAATTCCTCGGTCTCGTCCGCGCAGAGATCACGGCGTTCCAAGATCATCCTTGCCGGAAGTCCGCGCAGGCTCAGGCGGATCCTGGGCCGCGGTCCGTCGTCGGTCCGGTCGAACACCGCACAGCGCAGGCTCGATGACCCGGCGTTGAGAGTGACGAGGGTATTCGCCGTCATGGAATGTCACCGCCGTGGCCATTGCCGGCCGCCATGATTGCGGCCAGAGCCGCCGAGGCGCGTCGTTCGCGCGCGGTGTCGGCCCTGCTGGTCAGGGCAATCGGCACCCTGGCGCCAAGCGCGATGCCCGCCGCCTCGGCCCCGGCCAGATAGTCGAGATCCTTGGCGAGGATGTTCGCGGCCTCGATGTCGGGCGCGACGAGGATGTCGGCCCGGCCCGCGACGGGTGACGCGATGCCCTTGATCCGTGCCGCCTGTTCGGACACTGCATTGTCCATCGCGAGTGGCCCATCGACATCGGCGCCCGTGATCTCGCCCCGGTCCGCCATCTTGCAGATCGCCGCGGCGGCGATGGTGGAGGGGATGGTCTCGGTCACGGTTTCAACCGCCGACAGCATCGCGACCCGCGGCCGCTCGATGCCAAGCGCATGTGCAAGGTCGATCGCGTTCTGCACGATATCGCGCAACGTGGAGAGGTCGGGCGCGATGTTCACGGCGGCATCCGCAACGAACAGAAGCCTCAGATAGCCTGGAACATCCTCGACGAAGACGTGGCTGAGTTTGCGTCCGGTTCGCAGTTCCCGTCGATCCAGCACGGCATGCAGCAGGGCGTCGGTGTGGATCTTGCCCTTCATGATCGCGCCGCACTCACCCTTCGCGGCCAGGCTGGCCGCGTTCCTCGCGGCGGCTTCGGCATTCACGCAATCGATTGTCTCCACGCCTGACATGTCACGTCTGGCGTCCCTAGCGGCCTTGCGCAGCGCCGCCTCGGGGGCGATCAGAACGGGTGTAATCAAGCCGGCCTCGGTTGCGTCCAGCGCCCCTGACAGCGAAGGGGCGTCGATCGGATTGACGACCGCGGTGCGGACCGGTCCGGCCCTGCGGCCAAGCTCTTCGATCTGCTCCAGCCTGTCGGGCGGTGTATCTGTTTCAAGGGCCACCGGCCTGCCGAACGGGCGAGAGATCGGTGCGTCCGGCGCGACCGCCTCGATCCTGCCGGACAGGATCGGGGTGCCGTCCGCGCGAGAGCATCGTATATCGAGGGTTGCCGTTCGGCTGTCCGCGTCCAGCTTGGCAATGGTTGCCTCGGCCACGGCCACATCCCCCTTGCGCAGAGGGTTCCCGATGTCGACGGAAAGTCTGCGCAGACGTGTTCCGGGCCCCGGCAGGCGCGTGGCGACAAGCCCCACCAGCAGGCTGACCGCCATGCCGCCCTGCGACAGCACCGCCCGGAAACCGGGATCGGCGGCCAATTCGAGATCCACCGAATCCTCCAGCACATCGCCAAGGAAAGTGACAAAGGAACGGATGTCGGTATGGGCGATCAGGCGCCGAACGCTTTCGGTGTCGCCGACCCGGAGATCCGGGAATGGACGGTTGCGCACGAGGCGGGTCATCGCAGGCTCCATGTTCCTCCCCCGGCGCGCGCTGGAAATCTGGTTAACGTTGGAAGACATACGAACCGGGCGCATTCTCGATCGCCTGATAAGGGGCCGTATCTGTCCCGAGCCCCGGAGGCGGCACCTCTTTCCCCGACCGCTCGCTTAGCCAGGCGACAAGTTCGGGCCACCAGGACCCGTCGCGGCGGTCTGCTGCCGCCAGCCAGTCTTCGGGAGAGGCATAGGGCTCGTCCTCGCCCGTCGTCCGGATGCGGAACTCGCGGCCTTCGTGCCCCGGTTCGCTGACGATCCCGGCATTGTGCCCGCCGCTGGTCAGCAGAAAAGTGATCGGCGTGTCCGCCAGCAGATGCAGCTTGTAGACCGATTGCCAGGGCGCGACATGGTCCGACGTGGTCGAGACACAGAAGATCGGCACGTCGATCTCACCTATCGCGATGGGTTTCCCGCCCAGCCTGTACTTGCCTTCGGCCAATTCGTTGCCAAGGAAGATCTGGCGCAGGTATTCGCTGTGCATCCTGTAGGGCATCCGTGTCGCGTCGGCATTCCAGGCCATCAGGTCGAACATCTCCTGCCGGCGACCCATCAGGTATTCGTGGATGTAGCGCGACCAGATCAGGTCGGCAGAGCGCAGAAGCTGAAACGCCCCCGCCATCTGCTTGGTCTCGAGATAGCCCTGGTCCCACATCATGTTTTCCAGGAAAGCGACCTCGCTTTCGCTCACGAAAAGCTGCAATTCGCCGGGCTCCTCGAAATCGGTCTGCGTGGCGAACAGAGCCAGCGTTGCCAGCCGGTCGTCGCCGTCGCGCGCCATCTGTGCGGCTTTCGCCGCCATCAAGGTTCCGCCGAGGCAGTAGCCGACACCGTGCATCCCGGTATCGGGCACGATCGCGGTAACGGCATCCATCGCCTCGGCCACGGCGCCGAAATAGTCGTTCATCCCCTTGTCGCGATCCTCGGCCGTCGGGTTCCGCCACGAGACCATGAAGACGGTGAATCCCTGGTCCACCAGATAGCGGGCCAGCGAATTGTGCGGGCTGAGATCGAGGATGTAATACTTCATGATCCAGGCCGGCACGATCAGGATCGGTTCGGGCTTCACCTTCCCGGTCGTCGGCGCATACTGGATGAGTTCCAGCAGGCGGTTCCGGAACACCACCTTGCCCGGCGTCGTGGCCACGTCGCGCCCCGGCAGGTAGTCTTCGGTCCCGATCGGCAGCTTGCCGGATACCGCCCGTTCCCAGTCTTCGAGAAAGTTCTGATAGCCGCGCAGCAGGTTCGCGCCGCCTTCGCGCAGGGTCGTCTGCGCAACTTCGGGGTTCGTCGCTATGAAATTCGACGGCGAGATCATGTCGAGCATCTGCCGGCTGAGAAACGACACGACCTGCTCATCGCGCGCGCTGACCCCATCGATGTCGCAGGCGGCGTTGTACCACCATTGCTGGCTCAGCAGGAAAGCCTGGTAGATCAGGTTGTAGGGCCATGTCTGCCAGGCCTCGTGCTCGAAACGGTGATCGTGGGGCAGAGGCTTGATGCAGGGCGGCGTTTCAGGGTCGCGGGCAAGCTGCCCTGCGTAGATGCCAAGCCGCATGGCCTTGCGGGCCGCCTTTTCCATCAGTTGCACCTGCTTGCCGGGCGCCCCCATGAGATGCACCCACCAGGTGAAGAAGGTCGATGACAACCCATAGGGCGAGACGCCAAGCGTGAAGCGCGCGAGATGCGCATTGGCGGCCCTGTCGAGACTCTTGGTGCTGTAACGATCCAGCGCTTCGAGCGGCGAGGTGTAGACGATTTCGGGAGGCTCGGCATGGAGACCGCTACGTTCTTCCTCCTGGGAGCCCGAGGGTTCCTTGCTGTCCGGGCTCTGCCTGGAGGTTTCCCCGGCTGCCTTTGTCTTTAGATCTTCGGTCACTGCTTTGGTGTCGGGCATGATGCTCCTCGTTGCGTTCGCGGTCTTTGCTGATGGCGGGGTGTCTAGCCCATAAGCAGGCCGCCATTGACCGGCAGGGTCGCGCCGGTGATGAACCCTGCATCCTGCGAGGCGAGAAACCGCACGCAGCGGCCGATCTCATCAGGCTCGGCCAGGCGCGATAGCGGCACCTTTGCAAGGATCTGGTCCAGGATGTCGTCGGGCAGCGCCGCGACCATGGCCGTATCGGCATAGCCGGGCGCTATAGCATTGACGGTAACGCCCTTGCCGGCGCTCTCGTGCGCCAGGGCACGGGTGAAGCCCTCGACGCCCGCCTTGGCGGCGCAGTAATTCGTCTGGCCCGCCTGGCCCTTCGCAGCGTTGACCGACGAGATGTTGATGATCCGTCCGAACCCGCGCTGGCGCATGCCGCCGATGACCTGTCGCGTGACGTTGAACATCGAACCGAGATCGACACGCAGGACAGCGTCCCAATCCTTGCGGTCCATCTTGTGAAACATGCCATCGCGATTGACGCCGGCATTGTTGACGAGAATGTCGATCGGGCCGATCGCCTCTTCCACGTCAGCAACTCCCCTGGCACAGGCGTCGAAGTCGCCGACATCCCATTCGAAGACCGGTATCCCGGTCTCGCGGCCGAACGCCTCGGCCTGCGCGCCGCAGCCGAGATGCCCGACGGCCACCACCACATCGGCTTCGGCGAGCGCACGTGCGGCCGCTGCACCGAGGCCCTGCACACCTCCGGTGACGAGGGCGGTTCGCTGTTTTGCTGCCATAAGCTGCTCCCTTTCTTGGGTTTGCTCGATTGCCGGGGTCACATGTCGCGCTCAAGTATCAAGGCGATGTCCCGGCCGCCGCCGATGCAGAACGACACCAGGCCACGACCAGTCCCGCCGCGCTTGACCGAGGCACCTGAAGCGGGGGCTGGCCTGGAGGCGAGCATCCCGCCGGAACGTCCCGTGGGCATCCGCCGGGCATGGCAGAGCCTCACCTTGGTCTGCGACATGAGATCTCCTTAGACGAGATCAGGTTTCGGGAAAATCGACGCTGTCGTCCGGCTTGGAATCGGTCTTGCCGCTTCTGGATCGCCACCCGGGATCATCCCGCTTGATCCAGCGCGACACTGCGTATGCGGCGGGCCACGTCAGGATCAACCCGATGGCAATCGCCGCCGCGATCGGCTGCCAGTTGTAGTAGCCCAGCGACAGGACGAGGATTAGCAGACCGCCCACGAGGGCAGGCCCGGTCATGAAGATCAGAACGATACTCAGGCGGTCCATGTGTTGCCTCCTTTTCGCGGCGATTGGCGCTGGGTCGCAGGCTGACCTTTCTTGCACCAGTCGGCATTAACGCGCGTTAACGACCGAACCTCTGCGGTTTGGCTGAATGCGGGTCATGACCAAAAAGGGGGATGGCCCCAAAATGACGACCGAGACCGACCTTGTCCTTGATCGATTGCTTGACCGCCATGGAACACTGTTTTCCGAGGAACTCGGCCTCGATCTGGCGCGGAATTCCCCGTCGGTTCTGTTTCAATGGCTTTGCGGCGCGCTTGTGATGAGCGCCCGGATTTCTCATGAGATCGCGATCGAGGCGGCCCGCGCCCTGTCCGATGCAGGCTGGACGACGGCTGATCGAATGGCTCAGAGCAGTTGGGACGACCGCGTCGAGGTGCTCAACCGTGCCGGCTATGCGCGCATCGACGCAAGAACAGCCCGCATGCTGGGCGAAACGGCAGAGCGCGCGCAGGACGAGTATGAAGGGGACCTGCGCAAGCTCCGCGAGGCGTCGGGCCGCGATCCCGAGGTCGAGCGGGCGGCGCTGAGGGCGTTCAAGGGGGTCGGAGATGTCGGGGCCGACATCTTCTTTCGCGAAATGCAGATGGTCTGGTCTGAACACTATCCGTTTCTCGACAGGATGGCACGGAACGCCGCGAAGCGACTCGGTGTGCCCGAGACTCCCGACACCCTCGCCGAATGGGCAGGTCGGGAAAGCTATCCACATCTTGTCACGGGGCTTGTCCGGGCAGAGTTGAAGGGCATCGACCGGTCCCGGCTGCTCGAAACCGGGGAAGGAGCAGCGTCATGACGCCCCGCGAATTCGTCATTTCGGAAAGCATTCAGGCTCCGACTGGGAACGACGGGCGTTACGAATATCGTGTCTGGCCACGACCGGGGCACCCGGCCATAGCCATTCTGAACAGCAACTGGCCGCTGGTCGCTGCCGAACGCCGCAGCGACATCTATCTCGTCCACGCAGCCAGCGACCGGATACTGGTGAAGTTGCGATCCGGTCGCCGTCTCGAAATCAAGCGTCGCGAAGGGGATGTGGGCAGGATCCAGTATTGGACGATGCCGTTTACAAGTGAGTTCCCGCTGACGGCTTCGGGCCGCCACAGGCTCGCCGGAGCCTTGAGCCTGCATGGCGACCTGCCAAGAGCCGCCAGCCTGTCACCTGCGCATCTTCTGGCCGCGATTGACGCGCGGGACGGTCGGGTCTTTCCGCAAACGGTGCGCAAGTCCCGGATGCTGTTCCGAAACGGCGGCTGTCGGGCCGAGATATGTCGAGTCGCGGTCGGCGGCTGGACAGGGAGAACGGTTGCACTCGAAGCGCCCGATCTTCCATCGATTGCGTTGGCGATCGATCCGTTGCACCTCGGGACCCTTGCCAACCGGTCCTACGGCGATGCGCTGTCGCGGCTCTTCGCGCCACATCTGGAACGGCGCGGCACGCCTTTGGATCGGCCCGGCCTCCTCGTTCGAACGCAGCTTCAGGAAAAGAAATCACAATGAAACGGCTCGATGGCAGAACCTGCATCGTTACCGGCGGTGCCCATCGCATAGGCAAGGCCACCTGCCTGAGGCTGGCCGAAGAAGGCGCCAGGGTCACGATCACCGACATCGAAGACTACGACGGCCAGAGCCTGTGCGAAGACATCGTCGGGCACGGAGGCACCGCCGAATACTGGCATCTAGACGTGACGGACGAGGATGCGGTCGAAACGGTATTCGGCGAAGTCGCCGACAGGTTTGGTGGAGTCGATGTCGTCGTCAACAACGCCGGTATCTTCGGTGCCGACAAGCCGACTGACGAGGTCACGTCGGAGGAATGGCGCAAGGTCATGGACGTCAATGTCAACGGCGTCTTCTGCTGCACCAAGGCCGCGACCCCGCATATGCGGCAGAACGGGGGAGGCAGTATCGTCAACCTGTCTTCGATCTATGGCATTGTCGGCGCGCCCGACATCCCGCCCTACGATGCCTCGAAGGGAGCCGTGCGCGAGATGAGCAAGACCGACACGGTTCTCTATGCAAAAGAGGGCATCCGGGTCAATTCGATCAATGTCGGGTTCATCTGGACTCCGCTGGTCGAGGCCATGGCCGAAGCCTCCGAAGATGGGCCGGAGACGTTCCTCGCGCATCTCGACGAGTTGCATCCGGTCGGCCATGTCGGTGTGCCCGAAGACATCGCCGCCGGGATAGCCTATCTCGCATCCGGCGACGTCAAGTTCGTGGTCGGCTCCGAGCTTTTGTGATCGATGGCGGCTATACCGCGCGCTAGTAACCGACATCACCAAGCGGCAGGAATTCCCTAAGCACAAACCGAACCACGCCGTCGATCCCGCCGATTTCCCGGCCGATCATCGGTTGGCGGATCGGCTGTGCCTTCCTCTGAACCATGCGGCACCGCCCGTCAGGCCATGAAAACCCAAAGGCACAGGTTCTGTGCGTGCGAGGAATGTGGACAAAAGCAGTGTTCAGAGATCCAGACCAGTAATCAAAATGGCTTGGAAAGCTGGGCTGACGAAAAGGCCGTCTCGCCGCGACCGGGAGGGTGCTGGGTCGCGGCGGTGCGTCCTTGTCAATGCAACTTCGTGTCAATGCCGTTCTGGGCAATTTGGGTCAGACGGGCATCGCACACCTTGTCGTCTTCGAGGATTCCCGACAGAACCGTGGCATCGTGATCGTATCCGAGCTTGCTGGCCCAGCTTGCCAGTGTGCCCAGTACCGCGATTTCGTAGTGCTCCATGCGTTGAAGCGAGGCGATCAGCCCGGCATCCCTGAGGTTGCTGTCGTCGATCATCTCCGCCCATTTGTCCGTCTCGGCGAGGATCGCATGCATCGAGGCGTCGTCGTGACTGTCCCCGGCTGTTGCGCCGTGTCCCTGCAGAAGCGTGTCGATCCGGTCGCGATGGTTCTCCGTCGCGTTGCGGTGGGCCGTAATCGCGTCCGCAAGCGACGTGTTTGTCGCCTGCGTTGCCAGGGCTCCCAGATGATCTGCCATCTGAGCCTCGACGGAACGCAGTTCCGAAAGTTCGGCGATGTAGAGATCCTGAAAATCGTTCACTTTCATTGGTTTGCCTTTCCAGTTGGGTGTGTTTGCCTGTTCCGGTGATCTGCACCTCACTTCGGCATGCGGCGCCATTGCGGGCGTCGCACGATCCAGCGTGCGGCGGCAAATCCTGGCGCAAGAGACAAAAGGATGATCGCAACGGCGAAACCGGTCCGATCCAACGCGCCGGGTGCGAAAACCGTGCTGGCAACCCGGATCAGGATCCAGAACGCGGCCGCCGAGACAAGCACCAGCAACGAGGTGAACAGCAGATAAGCCGCAAGTGGATGAAGCTTTTCGTGTCGCAACGCCTGCGCGATCGGCCAGCATGCCGCGAGTGCCAAGATGGCGATGAACCATGCTGTGGGTTGGTCCGAGAGAGTGTTGGTCATGTCTGCTCCTTGGCGGTTCGCGAGGGCATCTTTGGCAGCTACCGCGTCAAATGGCGGACCTCCTGCGATGCTTGTTCGGGAAAGTATGCGATCCAGAGGGGACGTGCGCCTTAACCGGCGTTAGCGCCGTGTTCTAACCGCTGCCCTGGCAGGCCAGGTTTACTTGTGCAGACGGGCCGTTTGTCGGGTTTTCCCGTGTCGATCCGGTACGGGTCTGCGGTTGATGGGCTTGAAATCGGCGGATTTCATTTGACTCACGGACGACAGGAAGTGGACACTCGGGGCATATTTTTTTCGGCATGGCTGTTGCAAGCCTTTCGCAAGACGCCGTGCAACTCGTCATTTTCGGCCCGGCAGAAGGCAGGTGGCAGAAGGTAAGAAATGGTTGACATCAATGCATTGAGTTCCGATGACGTTGTCGGAACCTTCCCTACCTCGATAACGCAAAAGCGCGCCTGGTTCATGGATCAGATCCATCCAGGCAATCGCGGGTTGAATATCGCGGTCCGATGGGAACTGCGAGGACCCGTGAGCAGCGATGCTGTCGAGGCCGCATTCCAGAAGATCGTGGATCGTCACGAGGTATTCCGCACCCGGTTCGTGGAACGCGATGGGGAACCGCTTCAGGAGGTGATGCGGCGGGTCGAGTTCAAGCTGAATCGGCTTGATATCCGGAACCTGCCCGAGGCAGCGCGTGACGAGAAGCTGCGGCAGATCGCGCGCGAACATGCAGAAGAACCGTTTGACCTGAGTGAGGCCGGCCTGTTGCGGGTTGCGATGGTGCGGATCGAGACGCAACGCGCCGCGCTGCTGATCTCGGTGCACAACAGCGTTTTCGACGGCTATTCCATCGGGGTGCTGGGCCACGAGTTGGGGTCGTTTTTGGCCGCGAAGGAAGAAGGCAAGCCCGCCGATCTGCCCGAACTGCAGCTGCAATATGGCGATTTCGCGATGTGGCAGGCCGATTACGAGGCGAGCGGCGCCTTCGCCGAGGATGAGGAATATTGGCGGCAGACCCTTGAGGGGATGCGCTATTTCGAGCTTCCCCCGGATCGGCCGCGCCGGGCCAAGGAGCCGGAAAGCCGCAGCTTTGCGGCCGATCTGCCCGCGGATTTCGAAACCCGCCTCGCCGAGACGGCGAAGGCGCTGGAAACCTCGGTCTTTGCGCTGGGGACGGCCGCCTTCGGCATTGCCCTTGAACGGATTTCTTCGCGCCGGGATGTCAGTTTCGCGATTCAGGTCGCCGGCCGGAACGAGGTGGATCTGGAGCCGCTGATCGGGATCTTCACCAATCCGATCGTGCTGCGCTTTGACGTGGACCCGGATGCGTCTCTGTCCGATCATGCCAAGCGGACCCGTGACGTGGTCAACGGTGCGCTGGCGCATCAGACGCTACCGTTTGACCGGCTTGTCCAGGTTCTGAACCCGCCTCGGGACCCGCTGCGCATTCCGCTGGTTTCGATCATGTTCAACCTGCAAAGGGCCTTTCTGAAAGAGCGCACCTACGGTTCGGTCGAACTGGTGTCGGTCCAGTCGCATTCGCCGGGTACGCTCTATGATCTGAACGTGAACATCGTTGGCCGGAATGCGGGCTGGCGAATGGTTATCGACTATAACGCCGATCTCTTCGATGAGGTGACGATCGAGCGGCTGTCGAAGCTGGTCGTCGAGGTGTTTGACGGGCTGATGCACCGGGTCGAGACGCGGATCCACGAGATTGACAGCGGAGTTCCGGATGTACGGGCCGAGCTTGTCGGGGAGTTGGTGCCCCCCGAGATCCGCGCCAGGCCGGCAGCCGAACCGGCGGAGCGGCAGTCCGAAGTCGTGTCGCGGTTGCGGGAGATCTGGTCGGAGGTTCTGGCCTTGCCGGCCGAAAAGGTTACGGGCAACTTCTTCGATCTCGGAGGGTATTCGGTTCTGGCGTTGCGGATGCTGTCAAAGGTCGGCGAATGCTTTGGGGTGCGCCCAAGCCTTAATGCCTTTCTGGCCGAGCCGACAGTCGAGGGCCTTGCGGCTCTGCTGGAAAAAGCGCAGCCGCTGGCCGCTCCGCAAAAGGCCCTGGAGTCGCAACCGGGCGCGATCTGGGATCTGTTCGAGTTGCGGAAGTCTTCGACCGGGGCGCCGGTGCTGATCACGGTGAATCAGCCGTTCATGTATCAGGCCCTGGCGCGTCAGATGACATCGGATTGCGCGGTGGCAAGCCTGAACGTGCCGGGGATGGCCCAGTTGAACACGCTGGAACAGGCGGGCTTTGACAAGGCGGTCGACGAGGCGCTTTCGCCTGTTCTCGAACGCTATTCCGGGCGGCCCTTGATGCTGTGCGGGCTCTGCGTGGATGGTCGGGTGGCGCTTCGGCTTGCACAAAGGCTGAAGGACAAGGGGCAGACCGTTTCATGCGTAGCGATGATCGATACCTGGGCGCCCGGCGCGATCAAGGCGTTTTCTGCCTTCGAGCGGGGGCTTGACCGGTGGCGGATCCGGCTGAGGCGGCTGCGCTACTATCTGGGCCTGCGGCGGCAGGGCGAGATCGGCTGGGGCGATGTCCTGCGGCAGAATGATTTCGCGGCCAAGCTGCTTTCCATGTTCAGCCGGTCGCCGGCAAAGGATGAAACCGCAATTCTGGTCGATGCGACGGTCGACCGCCTGGTTGAACAGACCAAGGCCTATACATTCGCGCACTATGACGGCGAGGTCGCGCTTTTCGTGACCCGCTCGCAGGGGATGGTCCCGCGCGATGGGGTCCTCGGCTGGTCTGACCTGCTGTTGCCGGATGTGGCGGTCTTCCCCGTCAACGGCTGGCACGGGGATGCCTTGATGCGGTCGGGTTTCGGGCGGATCATCGGGGTCCTTGATGTCAAGGCTGCAAGGTTGAACGCGGTCCGAACTTCGGATGAGTGATCCCCTACATCCGCCCTTGCGGATTGTGCTGGTTGTCGATGCGCTGCACGATCTGACTGATGCCGAGGCGCTGTTGATCGACCGGTTGAGCGCGGACCCGAAGGTCGTGATTTGTGGGCGGATCGCCGGTACGGCTGGCCAGCGGGCTGACCCGCTGCCCATCAGTTTGCGTGGCTTTCTGGGTCTTGAACGGTTTGTCGTCGGCCGCCGGATTCTTCCCTATGACACCCGGAAGGCTGTGCGCTTGATGGCGGGCTTGCCCGAGGTCGCGCCAGATGCCGGGTCAGGGGCCTTCGACCTGGCGCTGGTGCTCGGTGCGAAGCGACTGGCGGCCGAGCAGCTTGCACTGGCCCGGTTCGGGGAATGGATGCTGTCCTATGGCGGGGCTGCTGATCCAGGCTGGATCTGGACTGTGCCGGACTTGCGCGCGAAACCCCGCGTCGAGGTCGAAATCACGCAGCGGCACAGCGCGTCTCCCGCGCCGGTCACGATCCGGCGGACAAGCTACAACCCCAAGCCCGGTGCGGTTCTGACCGGAGCTTTCGTTGCGGAAAAATCGGTTCTGTTCCTGCATCATGCCTTGAGCGAACTTGCCGACAGGCGTGCCGTTCCGCAGGGTTCCGGGACACCCCTGATCGCGCCGGCGCCACCGGCTCTCGGGGATGTACTGTCTTATGCAGGCGCCTTTGCCCGCACTTCTTTCCGCAAGTTTTCCGAACGGATACGTGAGCGCCAAAACCGGGCGCGCCAGTTCTGGCGCGTTGCCCATGGCACAGGGTCCGTGACCGCGATCAACCCGATGGAGGCGGCGGATCTGCCGGACCGCAGGCAGATCATGGCGGATCCTTTCCTTTTCGAACATCAGGGAGAGCTGTGGGTCTTTTACGAGGCGATGAGCGGCGGCGGGGGCAACGGTTGGATCGAGGCGGCCCGGCTTCTGCCAGGAGGCACCGGGCCTTCGGTTACGGCCTTGACGCGCCCCTATCACCTGTCTTTTCCTTTCGTGTTTTCCGAAGGTTCTGACATCTTCATGATCCCTGAAACGCAGCAGTCCCGCCGTCTCGAGGTTTGGAGGGCGACCGATTTCCCTACCGAATGGGTTTTGCATGCGACCGCTTTCGAGGGGCAGTACCTGGCTGAATCGAGCCTTTTTCGCGACGATCACGGGCAATGGTGGCTGTTGACGAACCTGTCCGATCATTACGCGTTCCAGGACCATTCCAGCGAACTCTACCTTTTTGCCGTCGATGGTCCTGATCTGAACTCGATCTCCCCACATCCTAAGAACCCGGTCGTTTTCGGGGCTGATCTGGCCCGCAACGCCGGGGCCATCATCCGGCACCGGGGGCGCTTGTACCGGCCCTCGCAGAACAACAGCTTTGGCGTCTATGGTTATGGCCTGAACCTGATGGAAGTCCTTCGTCTCGATGGCGAGGGCTATGAGGAGCGTCTGGCATGGCAACTGACCCCCAAGGACAAACCGGGCAGTCTGGCGCTGCATCATCTGAGCGTGGTCGGAGACCAGTATGTTTTCGACTGGTGCGGCGAATGAAGGCCGCAAGCGCAATCCTTGCCGGTCTGGCGATGACGCTGGGGGGAGCGGCCCCGGCCGAAGAGCCAGCGCCAGGTTTCGTTCTTGGTGTGCAGACACATTTTCAGCAGGGCTGGCCGACGCGGCTGATCGGCGAGGCCAAGCGGCTGGGCGCTCCGGCGGTACGTGACGAACTGAGTTGGTCGCGGGTGGAGGAGGTGAAGGGTTTCTACGACTTTTCCGAGGCTGACCATTACATGAGGCCGCTGATCGAAATCGGTCTTACGCCCCTGATCGTCATGACCGATGATAACCGGCATTATGACTACGGCAAGACGCCGTATTCGGAGGATGGCATCGCCGGTCTGGCAGGCTACATCAGCGCCATTTTCGCACATTACGGAGTGGGCAACATCCAGATCGAGATCGGAAACGAGGTGAATTCCGATGATTTCGTCTCGGGCCCTTTCGTGCGCGACAAGCCAGGCAAACTTGCCGAAACGGTCCGGGCGGTGAGCGACAGGCTGGACCGGGACCATCCGGATGCGCAAATCATCTGCACCGGGCTGAACACCATCGCCATGGGCTTTCTTCGCGCGTTCTTTCAAAAGGGCGGGTTGCAGGCTTGTGACGGCATATCGGTGCATCCCTATCGTGACAATCCCGACACGGTCATGATGGAGTTGGACCGGTTGAAGGATCTGATGCGGGAATTCGGCGGTGAAAAGCCGATCCATGTGACCGAGTTTGGAAAATGGTTCGACGATGCCGGGGAAGCGCCGGACTATATGGTCAAGATGGTCGCCCAGATGGCTGCGGTGGGTGTGCGCGAGGCCTACTGGTACGCGCTGATAGACGAACCATGGTGGCCGAACATGGGGCTGCTGGAGAAGGATGGCGTAACTGCGAAACCCGCGGAGGATGCCTTTCTCCTGCTGCAATCGCGGCTCTTGCCGCTGGGGCCTGTGAGGTCACGCAGCGATGTGCCGACGGTGCGGCTGTTCGAGTTCGGTACAGGCGGGAGGGGCTTTGTTGCATGGGGCAGCGGCGCGCGGCTGCATGTCGAGGGGCAGGCAGACTATGTCGATACGCGGGGCAGGCCCATCGCGCCCGTGGCGCAGCTTTCGGACAGGCCGGTCATCCTGTTCGGAGAGGGGCTTCGGGTTTCGGTCGAGGATCCGCAAGTGGTCGCAGACACCAAGTATCAGTTCAGCCAACCGCCCTGGAGCTATCTTGCCCTGCTTCCGTGGGGCGAGTTGACGACGCTCGAGATGATGGACTGGAACTGGACCAGTTATCGCGGTGCGCCTGATCTGAGGCCCCTGCAAATCGGCGACAAATGGATCACCACGGCCCGGTTTCAAGGCGAACCCTATCACGCCATTGAACGCTTCACCGCGCCCAGGGGAGGCGCCTATCGTGTCGAGGGGTGGTGGCAGGCTTCACCCAAGACCGAGCGTTCACGGTTGATCATCCGCCACAATGGCGAGGTGGTGCTGGACGTACCCAAGATCACACCAGAGCGGTTTTCGCTGGGCGGCCTGTCGGTGATGCTCGATGCCGGGGACACTCTGGATTTCGAATTGGCGCCCACGGGTCCGGACGGGGACGGATCGGTACAGCGCCGCATTCGGGTGTTTGGCCCGCCCTCATCCGGTTGAGGGCGGGCACGTAGCAGGTTCAGTTCGCCGCCGGCCGGGCCGTCCGGCGATAGGATTTCAGCGACGGCTTCTTCGGCCCGCCGGTTTCTCCTTCGTTGCTGTCCGCGAATGCCGCCAGCCGCGCAATCGACGGGTATTGCAGCAAGTGGCGAGCTTCGAGGTTCAGGCCAGCATCGATCAGCCGTGCCGCGATGCGGAACACGGTGAGCGAGTCCGCTCCCAGCGAGAACAACGTCTGAGAGGTGCTGACCTTGTCGAGTCCAAGCACTTCTCTCCAGATCTCTGCCATCTTGGTTTCGGTCGGTGTTTTCGGGTCCGTATGGAGCGCCGTCACCGTCGCCGAGACCTCGGGGTCGGGCAGGGCCTTCCGGTCAAGTTTGCCATTTGCCGTTTGCGGCAAGGTGCTGAGAAACACCCAGGCCGAAGGTACCATATAGCCCGGAAGCCTTTCGGACAGGTATTGGGCAAGGGCATCTGGTCCGGGGTCGCGTCCGGCTTCGGCGACGACATAGCCGACCAGTTGTTGGTCGCCCCGTGGCGAGGGTTTCAGGGCGACAGCCGCCAGCTTGACATTGGCATGCGCGCGCAAGGCGGCTTCGACTTCGCCCAGTTCGATACGGAACCCTCTGAGCTTGATCTGGCCATCATTGCGGCCGAGCACCTGGATCGACCCATCTGGCAAGCGTCGGGCCAGGTCACCGGTCTTGTAGAGTGTTTCGGTCTTGCCGTTCACCGTCACCTGGCGGAAGGCCTCGGCTGTCAGGTCCGGGCGGCGGAAATAGCCCTTTGCAAGACCGGCCCCACCAATGTTGAGTTCGCCAATGGCGCCAATGGGAAGCAGGCGGTTCTGCGGGTCGAGAACATGCAGCGAGGTATTTGCGATCGGATGTCCTATGGTGACAGGCGCTTCGGGTTCGATCCGCGCAATAGCCGACCAGATCGTGGTTTCGGTCGGGCCATAGACATTCCAGACTGCGCCGCCGCCAGCCGTCAGCTTGCCGGCAAGATCGGCGGGCAGGGGTTCCCCCCCGGCCAGCATGGTGAATCCCGGCGTGGGGGTGAAACCGGCCTCGAGCATCATCTGCCAGAGGGTCGGAGTGGCCTGCATATGGGTGATGTCGCCCATCTTCAGGCGATTGACCAGCCGGAAGCCATCCAGCACGTCCTCATGCGACGCAATTACAGTCCGGCCGCCCTGGATCAGTGGCAGGAATATCTCGAGCACCGAGATGTCGAACATCGTCGTCGTGACCGCCAGGAGAACATCGTTCTGGCCGAACCCGGGTTCTCGTGCCATCGAGGTCAGAAGGTTGACGACAGAGCGATGGCTGATCTCGACCCCTTTTGGTGTTCCGGTCGAGCCTGAGGTGAACATCACATAGGCCGTGGCATCGCCACCAACCTTGACGGGCGCGGGCGCGCCGCCGGTATCGAGCGAGTGCAGCGGGATCGCGGGAAGATCGAGCCCTGCTGCGAATTCCGGCATGCCAGGCTGATCGTGGACAATGCCTGACACGTCGGCATTTTCCAGGATCATGCGCAGCCTGGCCATGGGCTGGGACGGGTCTATCGGAACATAGGCGTTTCCGGATTTCATCACGCCCAGCAAAGCGGCCACGCAGTCTGTCGAACGCGGAAGGGCAACTGCGATACGTCCGCCCGGGGCAAGGTCCAGATCCTGGATGGCCTTCGCCATGGCGTCGCTTCGCTCCGCCAGCTGCCGATAGGTCATCTGCTGGACGCCGCATTCCAGCGCCACCTTGTCGGGTCGTTCGGCGGTGCGCTGGCCAATCAGCTGATGCACGGTCTGGACGGTTGGCAGGTCCTGTGTGGTTCGGTTCGTTGCTTCGGCAATCCACGCGGCCTGATCGGCTGTTAGAACGGACAGATCCGCCAAGGGCCGGCCTGTATCGGCCGCGATTTCGGACAGGACGGTTTCCAGATGCCCGATCCAGCGCTGAACGGTTTCCGCATCGAAGACATCTGAGTTGTAGTCCACATCAACGCGCAGACCGTCGCGGCGCTCGACGATGTTGAAGAACAGGTCGAAATTCACCGCCGTCTTCGGGTTCGGCGCGACGGTCATCCGCACCGGGCCCATCTCGACACTTTCGCTCAGCCGTTCCAGGTTGAACTGGATCTCGGTCAGCGGAAGGCGGTTGAGCGACCGTTCGACATTCAGATCCCGGACCAGGGTGCCATAGGTATAATCCTGATGATCGAAGGCGTTCATCACCTGATCGCTCACATGGCTGAGGTGATCCGCAATCGATCCGCCTTCAGTCTGTTTTGCCCGGATCGGAAGGAAGTTGACGCAATGCCCGACCATATCGCTGTTTTCAAGCAGGGCCTGGCCGCCCGTCGGAACGCCCAGCACGATATCGTCCGAGCCGCTGAGCCGGCTCATGACGATTTGCAGCCCGGCAAACAGCGTGGTGAACAGCGTGCAGCCCAGCGATGCGCCGGCCTTGCGGGCTGCGCGCATCACATCGCCCGGAATATGCGCCGTGCATGTCGCGCCGTGATAGGTCTTCAGGGCTGGCCGGGGCCGATCGGTGGGAAGCTCGGGCAGGTCAGGGACATCCGCATATTGCGCGCGCCAGAAGTCGCGGGTTTCGACCGAGGGTTCGACGCCGGATTTGCGCTTGGCCAAGGCAGCGAAAGAAGGGGCCGGGGGCAGGTTGGCCGGGGTTCCGTCAACCTCCTGACGATAGAGGGCGGCAAGTTCCCTGGACAGCACGTTGTAAGACCAGCCGTCGCACACGATGTGATGTGCATTGATAACCAGAACATGGTCTTCGACAGAACGTCGCACCAGGAAGGCGCGGAAAGGCGGGCCGGAAACGATGTCGATCTCGGTGGCCGAATCCTCCTCCAGAAGCTGCCGCAGCGCCGCTTCGGGATCGTCCTCGCCGCTCAGGTCGTGTAGTGCGAGCGGTAGAGTAAAGGGTTCGAGGATATCGAAGGTTTCGCCATTTCGCGCAAAGACCTGCCGCAGCCCGTCATGGCGTGCGATCAGGGTATCGAACGCGGTCTGAAGCGCTTTGGTATCCAGAGGCCCGCGCAAGTCGAAGGACGCGCTTTCGTTGAAGCTGCACGATGCAGCGGCACCTTGCTGGCTCGTCATCCAGATTTCACGCTGTGCCTCGGTCAGCGGGATGTCTGTTGTTGGCGGAGTTTCCCGCTGAACGGGGGCCATTGCGGCTGGTCGTGCCACGGTTGCCGTTTCGGACGGCTGGCCGGAGGCCAGAATGCCCACGCTGCGCAGCGCGTCGATGGATTGCTCGAACACCTCGACCACTCTCTGATAATCGGCCGGGGCATGGGCGGTTGTGAAGATGCAGGGATAGCCGATCTGAACGTGAATGCCTGCAGATCGCATCAGTGGGAAAAGCAGCGCGGCATTGGCGTCATGGTCGGTCACATGCGGGACGAACCAGCTCGAATAGGTCTCGATCATGGCGGGAAGGCCACGCGCGGCAAGGACGGCGTTCATCTTGGCGACGGCCTCGGCAGTGCGGTTCGCGGTTTCGGTCCAGAGCGCATCGCCATGGTTTTCGAGATATTCGAGTGTTGCGTCGACTGCGGCGACAACCAGCGGGTGCCGCACGAAGGTTCCGGCAAAGAAAGTCGGCATCGCTTCGGGAACCGAGTCATCGCCGAATTGCCACATGCCGCCGTCGAGGGCATCCATGAACCGGGCCGAACCGGCAAGCATGCCGATGGGCATGCCGCCTCCGACAACCTTGCCATAAGTCGCCATATCGCCCTGGATATCCCAAACGCCCTGCATGCCGCGTGGCCCGACCCGGAAGCCGGTCACGACCTCGTCAAAGACCAGGGCCGCGCCCCCGTCGCGCGTGATTTCGCGGAGAGCCAGAACGAAGTCGCGCGGGCGCAGGTCTGGGTGGCGGCTTTGGACCGGTTCGACCACGACGCCTGCGACACTTGCGATATTCGCGCGGATCCAGTCAAGACTGGCCTGGCTGTCGTAGGGCAGGACCACCATGTTCGACAGGCTTGATCGCGGAATGCCGGGGGCAATCGGGAGGGCGGCGGGCTCTCCCGTGCCTTTCTTGCCCTTGACGAGTACCTCGTCGAACTGGCCGTGATAGTCGTTGGAAAAGACGACGATCTTTTCCCGACCGGTTACGGTGCGGGCCACCCGCATGGCGGCCATGACTGCCTCGGAACCGGTGTTGCAGAAGGTCGCGCGTTCGTGACCCACGAACCTGGCGAACCGTTCGGCGACCGGGCCTGCATTATCGCTCTGCGGACCGATGGCAAAACCGCGTTCCATCTGGCGGGTGATGGCCTCGATCAGGAAATCCGGCGAATGGCCGAAAGCGGTCTGGCCGAAGCCGTTGACCAGATCGATGTATTCGTTGCCGTCTATGTCCCAGAGGCGGGCGCCCTTGGAGCGTTCGCATACCACGGGAAAGACCAGTTCCTTCCATTCCGCACGGAAGCCGGAAGCGGTTCTGGGGTCGGCCAGGACATGGCGGTATTTCTGTACATAAGCCTTTGATTTCGGGCTGCGTTCGCTGTAGCGCCTTGCCAGATCCTGGGCAAAAACCAGCTGTTCCGGCGTCAGATCTCCGCCTGCGGCGTTGGTGGCCCGTCCGATCGAGAAGACGCGTTTGGGCGCGGGCTTGTCCTGGGCGCTTTCCTCGGGCGCTTGGTCCTGCTGCTGGGCCGGGGCCGGTATTGCGGCAGGCATCGCGGCAGGTGCAGCGGCGGGCTGCGCCGGTGTCGGCGAGGCGGCGAATTGCGCCGGGCTGACCGTCGCCTGAACGCCGCCGGAAAGCGCCGAAATCTGTTGCGAGATGATCTGCTGCATCGTCGCAAGCTGCATCTGCATAAGCGAGGCGACCGAACCATCCGCGGGCAGGGGCGTCGACGTCGCGGCGGGGGCAGGCACGGCGACGCCGGCCTGCTCGGGTAGGGGCGCCTGCTGTGCGGGCTGGGCCACCGGCTGGGCTGCTTCCGCGACGGCGGCAGGCTCGGGCGGAAGGTTCTCGTCCAGATAGGCGGCCACGGCGTTGGTTGTCGGGTAATTGGCCAGCAACTGGCGGAAGGTCAGGTCAACGCCGTAATCCGCTGTGAGTTTCTGGCTGACCTGTCCAAGAAACAGCGAGTCGAAACCGAGATCGAGGAAGGAAACGTCGGCATCCTCGGGCGAAAGGTCCTCGCCGGATATGTCGCTCAGCATGGCGAGAAGTTCGGCCGCGAGCCGCGGTTTGCGGTCGGCAGTCGGGGCAGGGGCAGGGGCAGCAGTGGCCATCGGAGGCACCTCGGAGGAAATGGATTGGGTCGTTGCAATGGCGGAGGCCGGGAGAGCGGCGTCCGGAACGGATTGTTCTGTCACGGCTTCGGCGCCGGGGCGGGGCGGCTCGATCCAATGCAGTTTGCGTTGGAATGCATATGTGGGCAGCGGCACCCGCCGGGTTCCGCGCGGACCAAGTTTGCGCCAGTCTACCTGGCCGCCGGCGCACCAGATCTGACCGAAGCCCTTTGCCATTGAAATGTCGTCGCTTTCGGTGCGGGTGTGGTCCGGAAGGGACTGGACGATCGCCACCTCCGCGTCGCGCGGCAGGGTTTGCCTTGCAAAGGCCGACAGGGTGTTTCCTGCCCCGACTTCCAGAAGAATGGCTGGGGTCTCCGCGGTCAGGGTGCTGACGGCATCCTGAAAATTGACCGTCGCGCGGGCTTGATGCGCCCAATAGGATGGATCGGTGCATTCGGCATCCGTGATCCATTTCCCCGTCACGCAACTGACATAAGGAATGCCGGCCGGGTTGAGGCGGACCCCGGACAGGGCTGTTGCCAGGGCGGAACAGACAGGGTCCATCATGTTCGAATGGAACGCATGCGAGGTGTGCAGGCGCGAGCAGGCAATGCCTGCTGCCTTGAGCCGTCCTTCCATCCGGTCGATCGCGTCGAAACCGCCGGCCAGCACATTCAGTTGCGGCGCGTTTCGGGCCGCGATATCGACGCTGCCGTCCAGATGGGGCGTCAGGGCATCCAAGGGAGCACGAACCGACAGCATCGCCCCACCCGGCTGCGACTGCATCAGTTCTCCGCGCTGCGCGATGATGCCGAGACCGGTTTCGAAATCCATCACGCCGGCAAGCGCGGCTGCGGTGAACTCGCCCACGGAATGGCCGATCATCGCCTTCGGATGTACGCCGCGCGCCATCCAGAGTTTGGCGCAGGCGAACTGGGTCAGGAACAGGGCGGGCTGGGTCAGCCGGGTCTCTCGCAGGGCGCGAGCGGCGCTTTCATCGCTGGGATCGCCGAAACAGAGCATGGTCTTGACATCGAGCCCCAGGATCGGACGCAGGATCTCGGCGCCTGCGTCGATCCATCGGGCGAATTCCGGCTCGCTGCTGTAAAGTCCGCTTCCCATGCCGGGGTATTGCGAACCCTGACCAGGAAACATGAACGAAACCGGTGGGTTGCCTGCCAAAGCCGGCTTGCGCGGTACGGCTGCGCCGCGCAGGGCCGAGGCGATGGATGCGTGATCCTTGCCCGCAACGGAAGTTCGATATTCGAACGTGGCGCGGCCCTCCTGAAGGGTAAAGGCGGCGTCGGCGAGGGACGGCGGGTTTTCTGCTTCGAGCGTATCCGCCAATCTGCCTTGCATTTCGGACAGGGCCTCGGGCGTCTTGGCCGAGAGCACGATGGCCTGGACAGTCTCTGGCTCTTCCACGGCGGGCAGCCTCGGTGCTTCTTCCATGATCAGATGGGCATTTGTCCCGCCGACCCCGAATGAACTGACCCCGGCGCGCAACGGGTGCGGAGCGTCCCATGGCGCCAGACCGGTGGGAATCCGGAAGGGCGTATCGGCGAGGTTTATGTTCTTGTTCATCGTCTTGAAATTCGCTACCGGCGGCAGCTCGCGATGGGTCAGCATCAACGCGGTCTTGATGACGCTGACAACTCCTGCGGCGGCATCCATATGGCCGATGTTGCCTTTCACCGAACCGAGGGTGCAGCTCGCCTCGGGCAGGCCATTTCCGAAAGCCTGGCGCAGCCCGCTGATTTCGATCGGGTCGCCCAACGGGGTCGCGGTGCCGTGGCATTCGACATAGGAAACAGTTCCGGCCGCGATATCGGCATCCTTGTGAGCCAGTGCGATGGCGGCGGCCTGACCGGAAACCGAAGGCGCGGTATAAGAGATCTTGTCCGCGCCATCATTGTTGATCCCGGCACCACGGATGACGGCATAGATGTGATCGCCATCCGCGACCGCGTCTTTCAGGCGGCGCAGGACAACCACGCCGGCGCCGCTCGAGAAGACAGTGCCGGAGGCTTCGGCGTCGAACGGGCGGCAGGTGCCATCGTCCGATGCAAGACCGCCCTCTTGCGTCAGGTATCCGCGGCGTTGCGGGAAGGTGATGGAGACACCGCCGGCCAGCGCGGTGTCGCACTGTCCCGAGCGGAGGTTCAGCATCGCCTGCGCAATCGCCGTCAGAGAGGTGGAACAGGCCGTCTGCACGGTCATCGCCGGACCGCGAAGGTTCAGTTTGTAGGAAACCCGCGTTGACAGGCAATCGTTGAGATTGCCTGTCATTTCGGCAAATTTACCGGTCTGGTAATTCGAGGTGAACTCCTCGGCCTGGCTGCGGTCACCCAAAAGATTGTGGATCAGGTAGGTGCTCATCGAACAGCCTGCAAAGACTCCGACCGGCACCTTCATGTGCAGCGGATCGCGCCCGCTGTCTTCCAACGCCTCATAGCAGATTTCGAGAAAGACGCGGGCCTGCGGATCGGTGACGGCAGCTTCGCGCGGGTACATCGAGAAGAACTTGGCGTCGAAAAGTCCGGCATCGGGCAGGCCGGGCCGGACCGGGACGTAGTTGCCGCCGGACCGCTGGGTTGCGGTAAAGCTGTCCTCAAGCTCCTCCGGGGCAAAGGGACGGATCAGGTTCGTGCCCTTGCGCAGGTGCTCCCAGAATTCGGGAATCGAGTTGACGCCGGGCAGTCGCGCCGCCATGCCGACGATGGCAATGGCATTCTCCGGAAGATCCGCCGGCGTTTCCTTTCGGTCGCCGGGTGCGGGGCGGGGAGTTGCGGCGGTCAGGAGCAGGGGGTCGGCCGGAGCGCTTTCGTTGACGATCTGGGCCAGCTTCGCTGAAAGCGCCCCCAGCCGGGGCACCTCGAACATGATGGTGATGTCGAAGCTGGTGCCCAGCTTTTTCATGAGCGCCGCGTGTACATCGACCAGTTGCAGTGACGTGCCCCCGGCTTCGAAGAAGGTCATGTCGTCGGGGACCGGGCCACAGCCCAAGGCCTCGTCCCAAAGCCGGGCGACAATCGCTTCGGCCTGTCTGGCGGTCATTTTCACCCGTTGGCTGTGGAAGGTGGGGCGCGCGGGGCTCTGCGCCGGCGCGTCTTCGGTCTCGAGCAGGCGAAGCAGCGCCTTGCGGTCGACCTTGCTGTTCACGGTCAGTGGGAAATCGGCGACCACACGGTTCACCCGGGGCAACATGCCGTCGGGCAGGACCTTGCCCAATTCGCGCATGACCTCGCGGATATAGACGGTATGATCCTCGGGCATCGGGCCTTCGGGTTTCAGGAATGAGGCGATGCGCTTCTCGCCCGTCCTGGCCGTGACCAACACGACGGCGGCATCGACCAGCATGGGAAGGGCACGGAGGTTGTGTTCAATTTCATCCAGTTCGATGCGGCGACCGCCGAGCTTGACCTGCCGGTCGACCCGTCCGTGGAACTCATAGACCCCGTCTTTGCGGCGCCGCACAAGATCCCCCGTCAGATAGACCCGGCCGGTTTTCCCGGGGCGGGGATCTTCGATGAAGGACTCTGCCGTGCGGTCAGGCTGGTTGAGATAGCCAAGCGCCACGCTGGGACCAGCGGCGACGAGTTGCCCAAGCTCTCCTTCGCCCAGAACCGCATGGTTTTCATCGATCACGAAACATTCGCAATGCCCGGTCGGAACCCCGATCGGGATCGAGCCGGCATCGAGATCGGCGGCGGTCACCAGATGCATGGTTGTGAAGACGGAGTTTTCGGTCGGCCCATAGCCGTTTAGGATCGCGATCCGGGGATTTGCCTGCATCAATCGGCGGGTCAGCGGCACCGACATCACGTCGCCGCCGGCGCGGAACTGCCGCAGGCCCACAAGAGTGTCGAGGTGATGCTCGATCATCAGGTGGGCGAGACCGGTATAGAAAAAGGCGACGGTGACCTTTTCCTGTTGAATGGTCCGGGCCAGAACATCGAGCGCGGGTTTCGGCTGGCTCACCACGACGACTGCGGCGCCGATCAGCAGCGGAGCCCAGATTTCCCAGGTCGATCCGTCACACGCGATCGTCGAATTGGCGAGGCAAACGTCGGTAGGAAAAAACGGGTCGAACGGCTGATCGTAGCCCAACCGCGCAATCGCCCGGTGCGGCAAGACTACGCCTTTGGGTTTGCCGGTCGAGCCCGAGGTGTACATGATATAGCAGGCATCTTCGCCGCCGCGCTGCGGGAAATCAGGCGTGGCCGATGGTGCTTTGCGCAGGACGTCCTTGATGGCAAGGCGCGCCGTGCCCTGAATGGTCAGGCTTTCGGCCAGGTCCAGATAGGGATCGTCCCAGAGGATGGCCGAGGGGCGGGAGTCATCGATGACATATGCGAGCTGCTTGGAATCATAGGCAGGGTCGAGCGGAACATAGGCTCCCCCGGCCCGCATGATCCCCGCCATGGCGAGCACGGATTCAGGTGTTCTGTCGGTGATCAGGGCGACATTGTCCCCTGGTTTTACCCCGTTGGCGATCAGATGCCAGGCAATGCGGTCCGCGGCATCGGCCATTTCGGCATAGCTGTACCGCCTTCCATCGCCGGTGAGGGCGAGATTGTCCGGAAACAGTGCGCATGCGCGAAGAAAATGGGAATACAGATCCGAATTGGGATCGTATTTCAGATTTGAAAAGTCATCGCGTTCAATCGTGTCTATCATTCGGCGTCCCCAATAAAAACTTGGGGGTGCGAAATCCTTCGCGCGTGAGTGTAATGGCTGCAAAAGAACCTTGCCGTATCGGCTTGGCCCGCTCCCCCAAGACTTTGAACAAACAGCGAAATCGTACCTTGATAGGTCGAGCGTAAGAGAAGGATTGGGAAATTGTAAACTGGATTTTGGTTTTTCAAGCTGGACGGGGTCCCGAACCCCACCCGGTTTGCGAAGGTTTTTTTACGGGAATTGGCTTGATGTTTCGCGCAGACGGTATTTGCGGATCTCGATACCACAAAATGTTGGGGAGAGTAATAATCCGAAGATTCAACCTGCGTGAAATTGTGTTGCCTCAAATTCCTGCCGTGCCGATGGTCTGATCACACAGTTTCCGGGATTTTTCGGCCTAGGAAAGAATCATCCAGAGAATAGCGCCCCAGGCGGTTGTGCAAAACCCGATGACCACCCAGCGCAATGCCCGCCCGCTGGCCGGTAGGCACATGCGCTGTGACTGCCATTTATGGCCCTGTGCAGGCGACGCGTTACGTGAGGCTTCGATCTCGCTGTCCATGCCGCGTTATATCGTGCTTTCCTTGCATCTTTACAAATTCGGTAGATTTGAGTGTGGGTTGGCGAAAAACGGCTTACCGAACGGCTGCTTGATGCGGACTTGCCATCATGGCCCAGTGGTGGCGAACTCGTCGCCCGAACGCGGCGGGCCCTGGTTGCAGGGTTTTCGTGGGATGGTGCCTATCGCCGCCGTGCAAGGGCACCACGGATTGAGCCGTTCAGGTTCCTGTCCAGGATAAGAAGGACCGGAATGTAGACGAGCAGGATACACAGGCAGAGCAGAAGGAAGCGTGCCAGGGGGGACATATGCTGCATCACTCCGGTATGTTGCACCAGCAGCGGCAATGCCAGAGCCGCGAGAAGTGCGGGGAAGATCCGCCAGCTTTGGAAAAGGATCCGGGCCCAGTTGATGTTGAGCTGCCGGCGCATCACCACGGCGCTGATAATGAAGACCATGATCGCGGCGACGACCTCGGCCAGGGCGGTTGTCACAAGCCCGAACCTAGCGCCGATCGTGACGCAACTTATGGAAATGACCGAGTAGATCAAGATCAGGCGCGGCAGCAGTTCCGTCTTGCCGCTCAATGACATGATCGGAACAGTGGCGTGACCCGGTATCCGGATCAGGCTCGCGAGGGCAAGAATTTGCACGACGGGCGCGGCCGGGGCCCAATCGGCGCCCAGCAGTGCGTCAACCAGGATTGGTGCAAGCACGGCCACACCGACAAAGATCGGGGTTGCGGCGTAGAGTTGAATGCGGAAGAAGACCTGCGAAAACCCATCGAACCCGTCGCCTTGTGTCTCACGGTTGCGGACCTTGCGAAACAGGTTCCAAGCCAGTACGCGGGTCGGTTCGCCGACGATCTCCTCGAAGGCCGAGACAATGCGTTGGCCCGCCCGGAAATACCCGACAGCCGCGGCCCCCATGAACCCGGCAATGACGAATGTCGCGGCATAGATACGCAGGTTGACCAGGATGCGTGTCGCGATGATGTGTTTTGAAAATTGGGCCATCTCGCCCACAAGGGACAGCGGTATCTGCCGGACCGGACTGAGGCGCGAGGCCACGGCCGCGGACAGGCACCATGTAAACGAATTGGCCAAACGTCCATAGGCGAGAGCCAGGACGCCATGACCTGCGTAAAGCGCCCAGATTGCGACCACGAGATTGACCGCCTCTCCGATCATGACGCTCAAGGCCGAGGCGGTCAGTTTGTTCTGGTGGTTGAGAACACCTCCGTAAGCGGCCCCAGTCGAGGAAAAGAAGACGCTGAAGGCAAGCACCAGGCCGACCCTGGTGGCATCGGGCGCGTCGGTCGCCACATGGGCGAAAAGAGAAATCACCACGCCCAGGATCACCACCGCCCCGCCGCTGAGCATGGCGACCAGCAGTGTGCCGCGCAAGCGATAGACATCGTCTTCGCATTGCATGATGTATTCCGGCCACCCTGCGGTCGCCAACTGGTTCAATATGACGATGAAGGCCGCGACAAAGGCGAAGAGGCCAAATTCCTCCGGCGACATCATACGAGCGGCGAAGATCAGGATCGTGAACTGGGCGAGTTGTACAAAGACGCGGGAAACGACGGTCCAACTGCCGCCGCTCAAAGCCGTTTCCGGTTTTTTCTGCGGTTCGTGAGATTTGGTCATACCGGTCTTTGCATTTTCGCCGGCGGGAAAAACGAGGCGCGAAGGATGCCCGCAAGAACCCGCTCATTCAATCAAGGTGCCTGAAATTCGGATGAGGTGTCGATAACAGTTTGGCTCCGAGTATGGTCGGTGCAATCCAGTATTCAAGCGAAACTTGGTGTGGCGCGATCCGGCAGGACGCCTGCCTTGTTGATTGCGGTGGCGGCCTGCAAAACGGATATTGGCAAGATCAAATTGACCGGCTGCGAAAACAATGGGCGGGCCAGGAAGGCACGCACCCGGGGAGCAATTTTCGCCTAGTTGTAGCGTAATGCCTTGGAGGTGCTATCCTTGAGACACTTGAAAGAAACCATGTGATTCGAAACGTATAGATATGTCAGGCATTAAGCAGCCAAGGTTCCATCGGTTCATGGCCGGTGTTCGGGCGGTTTCGGTCGCCTTCTGCGGCGTGCTTGGAGCGGTGTCGATTGCGCTTGCTGCGACGCCCGATAGTTACCTGATCAATGTCGGTGACGAGTTGGAGATGGATATCCTTGACGACAATGACCCGCCCCAGCGGTTCACGGTCGGGCGGGATGGGGCGGTGCAGCTTCCGTTCATCGGTACATTTGAAGTTGCCGCCATCCCTGTCGGCGAAGCGCGTGTTCTGATCGAGCGAAGTTATGTCGAGCGCGAGATATTCGTGAATCCGTCCATCGAGCTTTCGATCGCGAGTTTTCGTCCGATTTCCGTTCTGGGAGATGTTCGCAGGCCCGGAAACTTCGATTACCAGCCCTTCATGACGACCGAGCAAGCGGTGGGCCTTGCCGGTGGGCCAGCGATTTCCGCCAATAATGAAGAGGCACGAATATTGGAGCGGCGTGATCTGGAAGGGCGTCTGAACGGGCTGGAGTTCGACCTGGCACTGGCCGCGGCGCAATATGCCCGGGTGCAGGCCCAGATGGCCGGCAAGGACGCTGCGGAATGGAACGATGTGCCCCCCGACCTCAGGGCAGACATCAACCGGGAGCTTTTTGACGAACACAAGGCCAAGGAAGACCAGGTGATCACTCTTGCATCGCAGGACGTGACCACGCGACGCAAGCTCCTGACGGATGCGGCCGATGAGGCCAGGACACGCATCAAGCTGCTGGAAGAGCGCGAAGCGGTGCAAAAACAGGTTCAGGAGGTAACCCTCAGGGAACTTGATCGTGTCAAGGAAATGGCTGAGCGCGGTTTGGTGCCGAAATCCAGCATCAATGAGAACGAGCTAAGGGCCAAGCAGGTCGAAAGCCAGTTGCTGCAACTCAAGGAGCAACGGTCCGCGGCGCGGGTCCAGCTTGCGGATCTGGCCAGCCAGCTTTCGCAGTTCGATTCCGACCGTGAAAAGAATCTGCTGAACGACTCGCAGGTTTATTGGAGCGAAATCAACAAGCTGAGATCGGCCCGCGTGTCTCTGGAAGATCGGATGCACCTTCTGGAGCAATGGATGAATGCGGCGCGCGGCCTGGATACCGAAATGTTGCTGGAATACCAGGTCCGGCGCCGCGAGGACGGGCGGATCAAGGACGTGGTGGTCAAACCCTATGACGAGCTTTTGCCCGGCGACCTGCTGGTCGTCGTCGTGCGCTCTCCGGAAACGCTGGAGGCCGGGCAATGAACTCGCACCAGCAGTCCAAGCGTGTCTCGGGCTATGATTACGGCGAACAACCCGCCTTCGATCACGGCTACCAGCCGTTACACACGATCGACCTTTGGGGCCTCTTTTCGGTCCTGCGGGTGAACCTCAAACTGATCGTGGCGATCACCCTTGCCTGCGTCATCGGGATGTTCGTTTATCTTCAGACGCTTCCGCCTATATATACAGCCTATGCACAGGTCATCCTCGACACCCGGGAAGAGAGGGTGACGCCGGTGCAGGAGGTCATGTCGAACCTCAATGTGACCAACTCGGTCGTCGCGGGCGAGATCGTCACCATCCGGTCAAACATCCTTGTGGGGCAGGTGGTCGATGAAATGAGGCTTGTCGATGCGCCCGAATTCGACCCGCGCGTACCGCGGGGCGAAAGCCCCATGGGTTTCGTGAAACGGGTCTTGCGAAGAGGTGAAAAGCCGCATGAGGTAGCCGCGCGATTGCCGGAAGAAACCCTGCGTTCCTGGGTGATCGACGCATTGCGGCGCAAGATGTCGGTTTCGCAGATCGGCGTGTCCTATGCCATCGGGATCAGTGTCGAGAATGGCAATCCGAAGCTGGCGGCGGACATCGCCAATGCCATCGCCGCCAAATATATCGACAGCCAGCTTGATGCCAAGATGCAGGCGACGTTGCGGGCCAATTCCTGGCTGGGTGAACGCCTGACCGAGTTGAGTGCGCAAGTCGAGGATGCAGACGCCGCCGTGGTACGTTTCAAGGCCGAGATGATCGACACCGCCGGCGGAAACGAGGAGAGCATCAACCAGCTTCTGGCCGAACTGAACACCAAACTGGTGGGCAGCTCGACCGAGCGCGCCGATGCGGAAGTGCGCCTGAGCCAGGTCGAGGCGCTGGAGAATAGCGGTGGCCTGGAATCGGTCGCCTTTGTCCTGACCTCTCCGTTGCTGGAAACACTGCAACGTCAGCGCGCGGAATTGGCGGCCTCGAAGGCGCAGATGGCCAGTACCCTGGGACGCAGGCACCCTGACATGATCCGCATAACCGCGCAGATCGCGGATATCGATCGCAGTATCGAAACCGAACTGCGCCGGCGCATCGAAGAAATGCGCAGCGATGTGAGCGTGACGCAAAACAGGGAAGACGCATTGCGGCTTCAGATCGAAGCTGTCTCGGAACGCGCCGACAGCCTTGCCAAGGATTCCGTTCGCCTGGGGCAACTGGAGCGTACGGCCCAAGCGACGCGCCTGGTTTATGAGAACTTCCTGGCGCGCTACAAGGAAACCAGTGCACAGGCCGATTACCAGACGCCCGAAGCCCGTGTCATCGGAGCGGCGACTGTTCCGTCCGTGCCGTCGGGCCCGAGGAAGACGATGATGATGATCGCCTCGGTCGTATTGGGCGGAGCCATCGCGGTCGCGGTTGTCTTCATTCGCAACCTCGTCAGGGCGCCGGTTACCACCGCGACCGAACTGCGGGCACTAACCCAGCTTCCCACACTCGCCTCGTTGCCTTACGTCGGAGGCATCTTCGACAGGAAGCGCTGGCTGAAGCGAGAACTCGCCACAGAGAGGGGTTCACCCTTTCTGGAACGCATCAGGTCGATCCGGACTCATCTTTACAACGCGTCGCTGAACAGCGAGCCAAAGGTGATCATGATCACCTCTTCGGTCCCGGACGAGGGCAAGACCTCGCTCAGCTGCGCCCTTGCGAAAGTGCTGGCTCAGCCCAAGAAGAAGGTCCTCCTGCTTGACGGGGACTTGCGACGCCCGGATATCCGGATCGCGCTGGGTTTGCCGCTGGAGGGGGGCTGTTTGATCGATTATCTTGAAAGGAAGGTGAAGTTCACCGAGATCGTCCAGACCTCGGAACTTTTGGGGGCCGACGTGATCTCGCCTGCGAAGTCGGCCAACAATGCGGCTGACCTTCTGGCCTCAAACGACTTTTCGGGTCTGCTGACGCGGATGTCGGCGAAATATGATGTGATCATCATGAATGCGCCGCCCGTGCTGCATCTGTCGGACACCATCCTGCTTGGGAACCTGGCTGACGCGACCCTGCTTGCGGTTCAGTGTGACAAGACACCTTCCGATGTGGTCAGCGTCTCGCTCAAGCATCTGCAAAAATCCAGCAAGGCGCCAGTGGTCGGAACGGTCCTTACGATGGTGCGCCGGTCCCATGCCGCGCGCAACGAGCTTGAAATGTACAGCTACGAGTACTGAAGGTAAAATCGGCTTGAAGGTCGCTCTGGTCCATTACTGGCTCGTCGGTATGCGCGGCGGCGAACGCGTGCTGGAAGAACTCGTCCGGCTCTATCCGGATGCCGATCTCTTTACCCATGTAGCCGACCCCGACAGGCTTTCACCGCTGCTGGCCAACAGGCCGATCACGGAAAGTTTCATCGCGCGCTTGCCGGGCGCGAAGAGGCATTATCAGAAATATCTGGGGCTGATGCCGCGGGCGCTGGAGGAACTGGACCTGTCGGGCTATGATCTTGTCATCTCATCCGAAAGCGGACCCGCCAAGGGCGTGATCGTGCCGCCCGGCACACCGCATATCTGCTACGTCCATACGCCCATGCGGTATATCTGGGATCACTACGTGTCCTACAGCGCCCTGTTGGGGCGCGTGGGGCGCATGTATTTCTCGCGCCTTGCGCACCGGTTGCGGATATGGGACGTGACCACCGCCGCGCGGGTCGATCATTTCGTGGCGAATTCGAACTTCGTCGCCGAGCGAATCCGGCGCTTCTATCGCCGCGACGCGGATGTGGTGCATCCGCCGGTCGATCTTGATGCCTATCGATTGCCGAACGCACCGAGCACACGCGCTGCCTATCTCTTCGTTTCGCAGCTTGTGCCCTACAAACGTGCGGACCTCGTGATCGAGGCCTTCCGCGGGCTGGACCATCCGCTGCTGGTTGTCGGCGATGGCAGCCAGCGTGCCGAACTGGAGCGCAATCTGCCCCGGAACGTGACGCTGCTGGGCAAGGTGCCGGCTGCCGACCTGCCCGGCCTCTATCAGAATGCCCGGGCACTGATCTTTCCCGCCGAGGAGGACTTCGGCATCGTCCCGGTCGAGGCGATGGCCTGTGGCACGCCGGTGCTGGCCTATGGCCGCGGTGGCGCGCTGGACAGCGTGATCGACGGCAAGACCGGTCTCTTCTTCGACGACCAGAGCCCGGAGGCGATCCGCGAGGCGGTGTTGTCCTTTGAAACCCGGCAATCGCAATTCGATCCCGAATACATCAGCGCCCATGCGGCCGGATTCGGTGCCGAGCGCTTCCGGCGCGAGTTTTCCGCCGTTGTCGAGCGTGTCATTGCCAGTCAGTCCGGAAAGGCGTGAAGCACCAGCGCCGATGGCGCGTCAGGGGACGAGTGCAGTGTGATCTCTGCGGTGCGCATCCGGGTTTCGGAATGGTTCGGGCCGCCCGTGTTGAGGTTGCGCTCGAGCCGGGGAAAGCTGGTGCCGGCAACATGCAGTCGGATACGGTGCCCTGCATCGAAGCGATAGGCGATGTCGCGCAGAGAGACGTCGATGTCGTAGATCTCGCCCGGTTGCAGCAGGCTGGGCTGAGCAAATCCGTTCCTGTAGCGAAGCCGGAGGGCCCCTTCCTGAACCAAGAGCGCATTCCCCGCGGGATCGACATCTATGAGGCGCAGGACCAGATCCGTGTCGGGCGTGCTTGCTGAAACGCGCAGTTTTGCCCGCACAGCACCGGCGATGCGCAAGGGCGCGTCCAGAGGGGGCGAGGAATAGAGCAGCACGTCGGCCCGGTCTTCGATGGCGTTCTGATGGACCGGGCCGCTACGTTCATCGGGATCGCCGGTACAGCAGATCGCCCCGCCGATCGAAGGGACAGGGTTCGACGGGTCCGACAGAAACCGGCGCGCGGCGGCATCTATCAATGCGCGGCCCTGTTCCAGACTGCCTGAACCGCTCAGGAAAAATCGTGTCTCGGCCGTGTCTGCGGGGGGCCAGGTTTCGGACCGGTGCCATTTGTCCTCGGCCAGGGAATAGAAACTGAGATACGGCAGGTCGGGAGCAGGGCCGTCCGCCAGGTGATGCCAAAGAAACCGGACGATGCTTTCGACAAAGCCGAAGGTTTCTTGAGGTGAGACAGCGAGGTCGCCGACCATTGTGGCCTGATCGCTGCCCAGGTAGCCGCAATGGGTGCCCGCAGCGATAATCGTGCTGACTGGCGCCTCGGCGCGGCGCAGTGTATCGGCCAGCACCAGGGTGGAACTGACCCCGGGGTCGTGCCAAGTGTCGATGAAAAGGGCCGGCGTCTTGAAGGTTTCTTGCCCGGTCACATAGCCTAGGCTCTTCCAATAATCGGCGTCCTCGAAATTCTTCAGGAAATCCTCGAAATCCGTGGGGTCAGGGCGCATGTGGCGCACCACGTCGATGACCGGCAGGCTGGTGAGAGCTTCGGGAACAAGCGGCCGGTGTCCCGAGGTCGCGGGCGTCTTTCCGCCTTCGGTGCCGAACCAGCCGGCGGCAGTCGACAGATTGAGGATTCCGCCTTCGAAGACGCTGAAATAGGCATTGCGCCCGCCTGCGGTGCCGATCGCGCCTCCAGCGGCGATGGGCACCATGGCGCGATGTGCCGGATGGGCCTGGGCCGCCAGCATCAACTGTGTCTCGCCCAGCGCGGAGCAGCCCAAGGTACCGACCTTGCCGTTTGACCAGGGTTGAGCGACGATCCAGTCGAGGGTTTCGACGCCGTCCGTTCCGGCGTTGGGGTAGGGCGTAAACACGCCATCGGACCCGTGACGGCCGCGCATGTCCTGGGCTACGACAGCAAAGCCGCGCGACACGAGCTCCTTGACCCAAAAGCGAACCTCTCCATAGCTGCGCTTGCCATATGGCAGGCGCATCAGCACCGTCGGAGCCGGGGCATTGCCCTTGGGAAGGTAGATATCGGTCGCTAGCTCAATGCCGTCCTGCATGGTAATCCTGACATCGGCGAGGTCGGGGGAGCCGGCCTGAACCTGCCAGGCCAGCTTGTTGCGCATGGACCCGGCAAAATCGTCCAACGGCCATATCGGGGCAATAATGAGACCTGTCAGAACAATCCCGAGCATGATCGTTAACCGCTTCATATCTGTTGGGTCCTCGGTTGTTGTGGCAAAAATCACATTAACGATGGCGGGGGTGGTCGCATTTGTATAGGGCGGATGTCTGGCTCTGGTCGCTTGATGCTCCGGCAGACCGTGTGATGGCGGCACGGGCGCTCTTGTCCGAGGACGAAATCGGGCGCGCCGCGCGATTTGTCCGGCAGGTCCACCGAGACCGCTATATATTGGGACGGGCGCGGCTGCGTCGGCTTCTCGGCGCGGAAACGGGCCGGGATCCGCGCGACATCTCGTTTACCTATGGCGAAAATGGCAAGCCCCTTCTTCGCGATGGCCCCCATTTCAATCTCAGCCATTCCGAGGACACCGCGGCTCTCGCCATAAGCCGCGATCTTGCTCTGGGCATCGACATCGAGAAGCACAGGCCAATCGAAGACAGCGTCGCGCGTTACCATTTTTCTCCTGACGAATACGCTGAACTTGGCTGTTTGGACGGGGGGCGCTGGCTTGAAGGGTTCTATCGCTGCTGGACGCGGAAAGAGGCCATCATCAAGACGGACGGCCAAGGATTGTCGAGGCCGCTGGACAGTTTCGACGTATCCCTGACCCCGGGCACGCCCGCGCGGCTGATCCGGATTGAAGGAGATGAGCCCGAGCAATGGCGTCTGCTGCATTTCGATCCTGGTCCGGGCTGGTCGGGTGCAGTTGCCGCGCGGACGGGCGGCGAAGAAATCCGGCTGAACTGGCGTACCGCACATTCCTTCGAGTAAGCAGCGTTCATTCCGCACGTTCGAGGACATAACCCCGGCTGGTGCTCGCTCCCAGCGATGGATGCGTGGCGATAGTTCTGGCCAGGCTTGGAATGTGCCAGCTGTCGCGGATCCGATAGCCCATTGCGGCAATACCGTGTTCGAACTCCGCCCGGTTTCTGATCTGATAGGGAATCCGGCCCGAGCCGATCTTTTCCAGGGTCACAACGGTGGGGCCATTGGTTGTTGCCACCTTGTTGAGCAGAATATGCTTCGGTGGACTGGGCAGGCTATCCACCAGTTCGTGAAACCCGATATCCAGATATTGCAGCAGCCCCGAAGCCAGAAGGACATCGGGGGCTTGTGCTTTCGAAAGGTCATCGAAGAACTTGATCTGATCCGGAACCTTGCCGGATTGCTGCAATCTGAGCGCGGCGCGGATCGTCGCCGGAACATCGTAGACGTTCCAGTCAACCTGACCGAGGTCGATACGGTCGCGGAAGGCGATGAACTTGGTGCCGAAATGCCCGCCGGCATCCAGCACGTTCAGCCCGGGCTGCATAAGGCGTTCCAGCCAGAACATGATCGGATAGTCCCAGATGTGGGTTTCGCTCATCAGTTCGAAGTTGAGCGGCGCGATCTTATCATTATCGTAGCTGCTTGGCGTGCCCTTGCTGACCTGGGCAACCGCCGTATTCCGGTCGGGATAGGCGCCGATGAAGGCCGGCGGGCGAATCCCGAGCGCCATAATCCTTGCCCAGAGCGCAGAAACCGGCCAACCGATGCGGCGTTTGAGTGTTCCGAGCAGGGCCTTTGCGATTGATCGAATGGACATGGCTTCTCCGGTGCATCTTGCTTGCGTCTGGATGATTGACGGTCGGTTGGCGCCAGACGGACGAGACAATTCTCTGTGCCGGTCGAAGCAACTTGGAACCAGCAACGCATGATGTAGACTGCGATCAAACACGGGCGGACGCAAGAATGGCTTTATACCCCGCGGCCGGAGTCTTTTTGTTGTTATGGCTTTGGTCGGTTATCCGGAATGCAGATAACGGCGTGCCCTTGGTCATGGCCATGTTGCCGTTCGGCATGTTTGCAGCTCTGGCCCTTGGCGGGCTGTCTCTGCTGTTGGCAAATCTGTTGGCCATGATGACCATCGGAATCTTGTTGGTGCGCCGCTTGAGTTGGCGGGGCAGGCGGGAGCCGTTCCATATTCCACCGGCTGGACTCTATCTGCTGGCTTTTGCGCTCTATTCCCTGTTCGCGGGCTTTGTCATGGTTCGGATCTTTCAGGGGCAGTTCCTGGTCTTCCCCATGAATGTTACCTACAAGTCCACTCAGGTCAGCGTGTTCTTCCCGTCCACAATGTGGCCTCTGCATCCGACCAAGTCGAATATTTCCCAGTCTTTCTATATTCTGCTTTCATGTGGGTTCTTCCTGGCTGCGGTTCTCGTCCTGCGCAGGCGAGGCCCCCGGTTTGCCGAGACCGGGCTGGTCTGGGCTGGCGGTCTAAATATCCTGCTGGGGCTGCTTGACTTGCTGGGGCTCGACAGCCTGCTCGGCGTGATCCGGACCGCCGACTATTCGCTGGCCAACGAGCACACGGTCGCAGGCATGGCCCGCGTGATCGGAGGGTTTTCCGAAGCATCGGTCTTCGGCGCGGCCTCGGCGGCGTTTGCCGGGTATTTCCTTATGTCATTTCTGATCGGCCGCCGCGGCCGCGACGGGTTCCTGGCACTTGGCAACATGGCTTTTGCGGCTCTGGCGCTGTCCAGCACGGCCTTTCTGGCGCTTGCGGTGGCGGTGGTGCTGGTCGTGTTGCACGCCCGCACGTACCTTCACGGCGCCATTTCGCGCACCGCCGGGCATGTCTTTGTCATCGGACTGGCCGTATTGGTGTCATTGCTTTGTGTCGCGGTCATGCTCACACCCGTGCTCGACCTGGCCGCAGACCTTCTCGACCGCTTGTTCTTGTCCAAACGCGGAACATTGTCCGGCATGGAGCGCTCGGCTTGGGCCGGGGCCGGCTTCAACGCCTTCTTTCAGACCTGGGGTTTCGGGGCCGGTCCCGGGTCATTGCGGGGCAGCGGGTTGGCCTCGGTCATGCTGGGCAGTGTCGGCCTTCCGGGGACGATATGCTTCCTGGGATTCCTGTATTACGCTGTTGGAAAACCGATCGGTGAGGCCGGTCTCGAGATGCGCCGCATCTATTATGCAAGCCGTGTGAGCGCGCTGACCTTGCTGACTTCGATGATGGTGTCGGCTACCGTGCCCGATCCCACCTTGTTGCTGATGTCGGTCACAGCGCTTGCTGTTTCGGCGCGTGACGCGTCGTGGATAAGTCACCAGGTCAATCCGAGACGCGCAGTCCGCGAAATGGCAGTGGAACAGACGTAGAATTGCAGCGCCCCGGCTATCCGTGGACTGAGTAATGTCCGGAGCATTTTCGCTTGGGTCGCGTCGTTTGATTGAGTGGGATTAAGGCAATAGGTGCATGGGTTGTGTCATAATTTTGTCAATTTCATATAGACGAAAATTTTTTGAGTTATCCACAAGCTATCCCCCTTATTTTCTGCGGGTTTGGGGCGGAATGCCTAAATAACTGAAGAATTACAAAGATTTTCCCTGTCGTCGTCGATTTTCACCTATAATCGGAATGCTGCATATGATTCGCCTTCGCCCAATATTTGGGGCGAAATTTTCGTTTTGTAACAACCTATGTTTGTTCGGTGGGGTTATGACTATAAATACGAAGGTTCATCCCGGATCAGAATCCGGATTTGCAGTGGTGCACAAAGCCGTATCTGACACGGTGATCAGATATGAGATGCAAGTCGATAGTCTGGCACGTTCGATTTTCGAGAAGGGCTTCGCCATGGTTGCGCTTCTTTTCTTTGCGCCATTCTTCTTGAGCATCGCAATGCTGATCTGGCTTACCGAGGGCGGGCCGGTTTTCTTCGGGCACAAGAGGGTTGGCCGGAATGGCAAGACCTTCAATTGCCTCAAGTTCCGGACCATGGCTCTGGACGCTGAAGAACAGCTTCAGAAACTGCTCGATCGGGACCCGGAAGCTCGGGCGCAGTGGGAAGCCAACCAGAAGCTGGATGACGACCCCCGTATTACCTGCATCGGCGAGTTCTTCCGCAAGACCAGCCTGGATGAGCTGCCGCAGTTCTGGAATGTCTTGAAGGGTGAAATGGCCATCGTGGGGCCTCGGCCGATTGTGGCGTCAGAAATGCATCACTATGGCGACCACATTGCCGAATACCTGTCGGTGAAGCCTGGGATTACCGGTGCTTGGCAGGTCAACGGACGCAGCAAGACCACTTACGATGAACGTGTTCAAATGGATGTGGAATACGTCCACACGCGGACCTTCAAGAAGGATCTGGCAATCATCGCAAAGACGGTGAAGGTCATGCTTCTTGGGGATGGGGCGAAGTGAGCCTGAGGCGCTGAACCGGCTTATTCGGCGATGATGCTGACCGCCGCAATCCAAGTGAAACAGCATCCGAGCACCACAGCGACCCTGAGGGCACTTGGCGAAAGGCGGCTTAAAACGCGTTCGCACATCAAGCGAGAAGTAGTGTTTTGAAAATTCATTGGAATCTGCTCGGCATCTTATTTTTACTGGTTTATTATCGCCCTGATCCGTTAATTTGTCAATATCTAGCGCGCGGGGCATGGCAAGTGCCAACAACTTGTGTGCAAATGGGAAGTGATAAGCGTGATGCGCTTGATAGTCTCAATTCCGACAACCAATCGCGCAGCAGTTGTCGCGCTGACGATTCAGGATATTGCGCGACAATCGCGGTTGCCTGATCTGGTTCTGGTCGTGGTCGCCGACGAGTCGGATATCGATCCGGCTGCAATCGAGGGTCTGCCATTTCCTGTTGCGGTCCAGAAAAGCGAGCGCGGGTTGACCTGTCAGCGTAATGTCGCGCTGGGTATGCTCGAAGCCGACGATTTGGCGCTGTTCCTGGACGATGATTTCGTGATGGCGCCCGACTATCTGGCCAATTTGGAACGCCTGTTCAGGGAGTACCCGGATGTGGTCATGGCCACCGGCACCGTCCTTGCAGATGGCATTCACGGGCCGGGTTTGAGCTATGAATACGGACGGAATCTGACCATGAACGTGGCCTTGCCTGGCGCGACTGCCCTGAGCCCGAAGGACATCTATAACTGTTATGGCTGCAACATGGCGCTCAGGGCGTCGTATGTGGTGGCCCACGGGGTGAGGTTCGACCAGAGATTGAAGCTGTATGGCTGGCTGGAAGACGTTGATTTTTCGCGCCAGATGGCGGCATACGGGCGGATCGTCAAATCGGCGGCATTGCGGGGGGTGCATCTGGGAACCAAGACGGGGCGCAGCAGCGGCTTGAGATTGGGCTATTCACAGGTTGCAAATCCGCTCTACCTGAACCGAAAGGGCACGATGGCGCCGATACGAGTGTTGAACATTGTCGGGCGCAATCTGATCAGCAACCTGGTCAAGTCCGTAAGGCCCGAGCCGGAAGTCGACCGGTTGGGACGATTGAAGGGAAATCTGCAGGCATTCGGCGATCTGATGCGCGGCCGGTTGCAGCCTGAGCGGATTCTGACGTTTGAATGACAGGCGCAGGTCCGGGCCGGGTGGTCATACTGAGTGATTTCGCAACCGTCCGGGGCGGTGCGTCCAAGCTGGCGGTTATGCAGGCCGGGCAACTGACGCGCCAAGGGGTGCCGGTCACCTTCTTTACCGGCGATAGCGAGGCCGATCTGCCGGCCGGTGTCGATCTGGTCAGCCTCGGCGGGCGCAGATTGCTGGATCAGGGCAAGCTGGAGGCGGCGATCGCCGGCTTGTGGAACCGAAAGGCCGAAGTCCTGCTACGCGACTGGATTGCGTCAAATGACACGCCGGCCACGATCTATCATGTCCACGGCTATCATCAGACGCTGTCACCATCTGTCCTGGCCCCTCTTAAGCGCGTCAGGAATAGAACCGTCATGCATGCGCACGACTATTTTCTTGCATGTCCCAATGGCGCCTTCTTCGACTTCCGGGCTGCAAGGACCTGCAATCGCCAGGCGCTGTCATGGCCGTGCATCGCGCGCAATTGCGACAAGCGGAACTATGGTCACAAGCTCTGGCGCGTGGCGCGGCAGACACTCCAGAACCGGGCAAGATCCCGTCTGCTGCCGGAGGTGGGTACGATCCTGCTGCACGACGGGATGCAAAGGCGCCTGTTTCCGCAGGGTGGCGGCGGGCAGGTGTTTTCGATTGCAAACCCTGCCGATCCGATGCTGGCAAACCCCGTCGCGGCCGAGCGCAACCGCGCGCTGGTTTTCGTTGGTGACATCCACGAATACAAGGGTGTGTTCGTGTTGGCCGAGGCGGGCCGGCGCGCCGGGCTGTCCGTTGTGTTCGCAGGAGCCGGTCAGGATCTTTCGCGCCTTCGGGAGGAGTATCCCGAGCATCACTATGCAGGGTGGCAGGACCGGGAGGGCCTGTGCCGGATATTGGCCGAGGCGCGGCTGCTGGTGGCGCCGACTCTTGGACCCGAACCCTTCGGCCTGGCGCCTGTCGAAGCTTTGTTGTCCGGCGTGCCGGTTATCATTTCGGATGAAATGCTTCTGGGTCGGGAAATCGAAACGAGGGACATGGGGCGGGTATTCAGGGCGGGCGATAGTGAGGCTTTGGCAAAGCTGCTTGCCGAACTTGCCGGGGACGATGCGCGCGTTGCCCTGATGTCGCGGAATGCTGTGGCCAGGGGGCGGGAACTGTCGCTGAGTTCCGAAGCCTGGTGTGCTGCATTGACGGAGATCTACGAAAGACTTCTTGAAGACGCGGGCAGAGATGCAAGGGCCTGAATCCGGTGGCCGCGCAAATGTATCTGATGATGGATCAGTAAAGGGCAGGTTTGCCGGGCGTCAGGCTGCTGTCGCCCTGACCCGCGTTCTGGCCAACTGCCGCAGATTCCGCCTGAGTGGTGCTTCGATCCAGAGCGTCAGAGTGATCGCCAGGACAAGCAGGCCGGCTTGAATCAACAACATCAGGATAACGCCAGAGACAGCGGTTTTCGCCGAAAGAAAGCCGAGCAGTGCCATGCCGGCGTTCTGGTGAAGCAGATAATAGGCGTAGGAGGCATATCCGCCCAGGACCATGAGCCTGGAAGACAGGAACGGAAAAGACCTATGTGCAAGCATGGCATGGCTCGCCAATGCGAAAACGAAGATCAGCCCCAGGATGTGCGAGGGTGTTATCCCGCTTGCCGAGTTCAGCACCGCATAGGTGAAGGCCTGTAGAATGGCAACGGCAAGAAGCACCCTTGCCAGTCTGGGATGGGGGTTGCGTCGCAGAACCGCCAAGGCGATCCCGGCCGAGAAATACGGTTGATGCTCGGCAAAGAGCAGCCGGGAAAGGGCGTCGAAAGCGCCGCCCCACACCGTGCCGACAAGAAAGATTGCAGAACAGACCAGCGCGAAACCGAACCACAGCGCAAGAAAGCGGTTGCGGCCAAGGAAGAAGAGCACCGCAGCCACGGTATAGAACCTCACTTCTGTCCAAAGTGACCAATAAGCGCCATCCAGCCACTCGAAACCGTCTTGCCCGATGATCTTGCCCACATGTGCGGGGGGCAAGAAAGTGAGACTGATCAGATATTCGGCAACCGAGCGTTCCAGCGGAGCCGGCCCCAGCAGTGAAGTCAGTCCAAAGGTCAGCGAGCCGCAGATCAGAAGGGTCGGCCACAATCGGATGCCGCGCATCAAGGCGAAATCCATCGGCCCCTTGCTGCGTTCGAGGCTGAGAAAGATCACGAAGCCCGATACGACGAAAAAGAGGTAGACGCCGAAATAACCGACATCGGCCATTGGTATCCATGCCAAGGCATCGCCATAGGGCAACAGGGGGAGCCCCTTGCCCGATGGGGTCCAGAAAACGGCATAGTGGAACAGGCTTACCCACAAGATCGCAATCGTACGCAAGCCATCAATCTGAAGAAGGCGTTTGTCCCGGAGGCCTTTGGTATTTCCTGCGTTCAATATTCCATCCGCATGCAAGACATCAAAAGAAATGCAAAAGCTTCTGCTCTCACCGGGTGCCGTTTCAGACTATGTCGTCATTGCCTGCAACGGCAACCCTTGTTTTCTGTCAGTGGTTTCGGCCCGGATCTTGTCAGATCAAACGGGCTTGCGCCGGGGAGCGGGCTTTGGGGGCTTCGTGCAATATCCTGCGAGGTTCCTGGCCCTGATCCAATCCATTCGGCGATGTTTCAAGGTGTCAACTTGTAACGGTCCCGGTTCACTCCAACCCGCACGCAGGGGCCCCCACGACCGACCTTGCGGATTTTGGTGCAGGCGTCAGGTAATGTGGACGATGAACGCACCGTTGGTGGCGTAGCGAACTTTGTCACGTGTATGTGACGGGCGGAGGGCCCGGCCGGGAGCATTCGGCATAATTATGTAATTTCAATTTCTTATGTTGTTGCGTTCAACTGTTTCCGGACATTGGTGGCCGCCTTTCGATCAGAGTATTTGTCAATTTCGACTTTCGCGATAGTCTCGCTCCACCAACGGGAGGAGAGAGACATGATGAATACGTTCCTGGGCACCGCTCTGGGCCTGACCCTGATGGCATCCGCCGCAAGCGCTACCGAAAAGATGCGCATTTCCTTGCAATTGCCACTGAAAAGCCACCTGGGCCAGAATCTGCAACTGTTCGAGAAAGAGGTCGAGGCCCGCACCGGCGGCGCCATCGACGTCGAGATCTACGACAGCGCAACGCTCTACAAGGACAAGGAAGTGCCCGCCGCTGTCGGCTCCGGTGCGATCGAGGCCGGGGTGGCCTCGCTGACGCGCTATGTGGGCGATGCGCCGGTGGTCGATGTCTTCTACATGCCGTTCCTGTTCAATTCCGAGGACAAGGTGCGCGCAGCCGTCGCCGAGGGCAGCCCGATTCGCACCGCGATCGAGACCGAGGTGGCCAAGACCGGCGGCCAGATCCTCTATTGGCAGGCCTATGGCGGCGCGGTGATGCTGTCCCAGGGCGGGCCGATCAAGACGCCCGAGGACCTCAAGGGCAAGAAGGTGCGGGTCTTCGGCAAGACGCTCGGCGATTTTGTCACCGCCGCCGGCGGGGCGCCGACCCTGGTATCGGGTTCCGAGCAATACCTGGCCTATCAGCGTGGCACCGTCGATGTCGGCATGACCGGCGTGTCCGGCGTCAAGTCGCGCAAACTGTGGGAGGTGATGGATACGATCACCGTGACCAACCATGCCGATATCGAATTCGTCGTGGTGGTCAACACCGACTGGTGGAACGGCCTTTCGCCCGAGATCCAGAGCCAGATCGCCGAGGCCGCCAGCATCGCGCAAGAGGACGTGCGCAACCGCATGTCCGAGATCGAGGCCGAAGCCTATGCGGCCGCCAGAGATAATGGCATGACCGTGGTCGAACTCAGCGACGAGGATCTCGCCGCCTGGAAGGCCGTGGCGCAGCCGGTCTATGACGCCTACCTGGCCGCGACGGGCGATGTGGGCAAGTCGATCCTTGCCGCCGCGGGCAACTGAACCGATCCATTAGGGGCGGCTGGCAACGGCCGCCCAAGGGGCTTGCCATGACACTGGTTACCACCATCTCCCGTTGGGCGGGCGTCTTTGGCGCATGCCTGTTGACAGCCACAGGCGTTATGCTGACCTACGAGGTCGTCGCGCGCTATTTCTTCGTAAAACCAACAATCTGGGCGGCAGAGCTCAGCCAGCTCTGCCTGATCTGGGGGTGCCTGCTAGCGATAGCCTGGGTGCTGAATATGCGCCGTCATATCACGGTGAACGCTGTCACCGCCCTGTTGCCGCCAGCGGTTCAAAAGCTGTGCGTGGCGCTGTCCCTTCTGGCGGTGATCGTGTTTTCGATCATCGTCACCATCTGGGGCTGGGACATCTTCCATGACAGTTTCACGCGCGGCCGCACCACCGGATCCTTGCTCGACCTGCCCAGCTGGGTGGCGGAACTGTCGGTTCCGGTCGGGTTTGCCCTGCTGACGGCGCAGGCGCTGGTGGAACTGGCGGCCCTTCGGCATGGCGACATTGCCTCACTGGGAAGCAGCCACGAATGACCATTATCCTGATTCTCGTCTGTCTCTTCGTACTGCTGCTGGTCGGCGTGCCTGTTGCCTTTGCTCTGGGCGGGCTGGGTCTTGGCATGCTTATTCTGGGCGGGTTCTCGCCGCTGATGGCGCCGCAGGCGGTGCTCTCCACGCTCGATGGGTTCATCCTGCTGGCGGTGCCGCTGTTCCTGCTGATGTCGAACATCCTGCTCAAGGGCGGCGTCGGGCGCGACCTGTTTGCCGCGGTGCAGGCCTGGGTCGGGCACTGGCCCGGCGGGCTGGCGGTGGCCACGATCCTCAGCTGCGGCCTGTTCGCCGCCATCTCGGGCTCCTCGGTGGCCACGGCGGCCACCATCGGCACCGTCGCCATCCCCGAGATGGTCAGCCGCGGCTATGACCGGCGCTTCGTCTACGGGCTGCTGGCTGCCGGCGGCACGCTGGGCATCCTGATCCCGCCGTCGATCCCGATGATCGTCTTCGGTTTCGTGGCCGAGGAATCCGTCATCGCGCTGTTCCTGGCCGGGATCGGTCCGGGCATCCTGCTGGTGGCGATGTTCATCGTCTTCGCGATGATCCATGCGCGTGTCTCATCCAGCTACACGCCCATGCCCAAGGCCTCGGCGGCTGAACGCATGTCCGCCACCCTGCGCGCGCTGCCGTCGCTGGGGCTGGCGCTGCTGATCGTGCTGGGCCTCTATTCCGGCGCCTTCACCCCGACTGAGGCGGCCGCCGTCGGTTTCGCCGCCGCGCTGGTCATCACCGGCCTGGGCCTCAGGACCCTGACCTGGGTCAAGCTGTGGGAGGCGGTGCGCGACAGCGCCATCACCACCACCGCCATCCTTCTGATCATCGCCGGGGCCAAGATCTTCGGCAAGGCGATCGCGCTCTACCGTATTCCGCAGGACATTTCGGCCTTCATCGCCGCCCATATCGACGGGCCGGTGGTGTTCATCCTGCTGGTTTCCGTCGTGCTGCTGCTGATGGGGCTGGTGTTCGAGGCGCTGTCGATGATCCTGATCATGACGCCCGTGCTGTTGCCCGCGGCAATGGCGCTGGGGTTCGACCCGATCTGGTTCGGCATCTTCATGGTGATCATGGTCGAATGCGCCCTGATCACGCCGCCCGTCGGGCTGAACCTCTACGTGATCCAGGCGGTGGCCCGCGTCTCGCTGGGCGAGGTGGCGCGCGGGGTCTGGCCATTCCTGCTTTTGATGCTGCTGACGGTCGTGGTTCTGTTCATCTGGCCCGACCTCGCCCTTTACATTCCCTTCAAGTGGTAACCCCATGATACAAGCACAGAAATTGAGAACCTTGCTGGCCGAGGACCGCTGCCACGTGATGCCCTGCTGCTATGATGCGCTCTCGGCCCGGCTCATCGCGCAGGAAGGTTACGCGCTGACCTTCATGTCCGGGTTCGCGACCTCGGCTAGCCGGATCGGCGCGCCGGACCTCGGACTGATGAGCTATGGCGAGGTGGTCGACCAGGCCCGCAACATCACCGAGGCGATCGACATCCCCCTGATCGGCGATGGCGACACCGGCTATGGCAACGCGATGAACGTGCGCCGCACGGTGACCGGCTTCGCCCGCGCGGGCTGCGCCGCGGTGATGATCGAGGACCAGCTGGCGCCCAAACGCTGCGGTCATACGCCCGGCAAGGCGGTGGTGGGGCGCGACGAGGCCTTCGATCGCATCCGTGCCGCTGTCGATGCGCGCGAGGAACTGCGTGCCGCGGGCGGCGATATCCTGATCCTCGCCCGCACCGACGCGCGCCACGAACACGGCCTGGCCGAGGCCATCGCCCGCGCCGAACGCTTTGCCGAACTGGGGGCCGACATCCTGTTTGTCGAGGCGCCACGCAACGAGGCCGAGATGCGGCAGGTCTGCGCCGACCTGCCGGGACCGAAGATGGCCAATATCGTCGAAGGCGGGGAAACCCCCGACCTGCCCAATGCCGCGCTGCACGACATCGGCTATTCCATCGCCGCCTATCCGCTGTCGCTGATGGCGGCAGCCATGCAGGCGATGGTCACCTGCCTTCGGCAGATGCGGGGCGACACGCGGACCGGGTTGATGAATTTTGCCGAACTGCGCCAGCGCATCGGGTTCGACGATTATTACCAGGCATCCGAGCGCTATGCCTCATCGAAACGCGATCATGGCCCCGGCGGCAAAACACGTTGACCGGCAGCGCCCGGTCTGAAAGGTGGAGACATGACCGAGTCTCCTTCGCATCCAGTCATCGCCGTCGATGGTGGCGGCACATCCTGCCGGTTCGCGCTGGTTTCGGCGGGTGTCCGGCATGAGGTAAAACTCGGCAGCGCCAATGTGTTCTCCGATTTCGAAAGCGCCTTGACGGTCGTGAATACCGGCCTCTCCGGATTGCTCGCGCAGGCCGGACTGCCCGCACAGGCGATTGCCGAAATACCGGTGTTCGCCGGTCTTGCGGGGGTGATCGACCCCGACATGGCCCGAAAGGTAGCCATGCTCATCGACGCACCTGTCGTCGAAGTGGCCGATGACCGGGTTCCGGCCGTCGTCGGGGCGCTCGGCGATGCGGATGGCGCGCTGATCAGCGCCGGAACCGGTTCCTTTGTCGGCTGCCAGTCCGCGGGCAGGATCACCCTGATCGGCGGTCACGGCTGGCTCCTGGGGGACGACGCCTCGGGCGGCTGGCTTGGGCAGGCGCTGCTGCGCCGCTGCCTGCGCGCGCTGGACGGTATCGACGCACGAACGGAACTGATCGACTTCACCTTGCGGGAATTCGATAACAATGCCTCACAAGTCATTATTTTCTCGGCATCTGCGCGCCCGAAGGATTTCGCCCGGCTCGCGCCGCCGATATTCGACGCGGCCGATACCGGTGATCCGGTTGCGGTTTCGCTGGTGCGCTCGGGCGCAGATTACCTGGTCGACGCGCTGCGGGCGCTCGGACAGGCTGACACCGGGCCGGTGCATCTGCACGGCAGCGTTGCGCCGCGTTACCTGCGCTATCTGCCAGAGACAATCGCGGCGCGTGTGACCCCGGCCACCGGCACGGCACTTGACGGCGGGTTGATCCTGGCCCGGCGGCTGGCGCAGCGGATGGCAGGAGGCCCGGCATGACACGGGCCTTGACCGGTGCGCGCATCCTGACCCCAGGTGGCATGGTGGACGGGCAGGCGCTGGTGATGGAGGCGGGCAGGATCGCCGCCGTGATCCCCGAGGCCGACATTCCCGCAACGGCGGAGCGCGTCGCTCTGGGCGGCGGTCTGCTGGCGCCGGGATTCGTCGATCTCCAGGTCAATGGCGGCGGTGGCGTGATGCTGAACAATGCCCCAACATTCGAGACCCTGCGCCGCATGGCGGAGGCGCATGCGCGCATCGGCGCAACGACGATCCTGCCCACCCTGATCACCGACACGCCCGAGGTTGTGGCGCACGCCGTAGCCGCGGTGCGCGATGCGGTGGCGCGGGGCGTTCCCGGGATTGCCGGCCTGCATCTCGAAGGGCCGCACCTGGCGGTGGCCCGAAAGGGCGCGCATAACGCATCCCTGATCCGGGCGATGACCCCGGAGGATCTGGCGATGCTGCTGGACGCGGCGCGCAGCCTGCCCTTGCTGAAGGTGACGCTGGCGCCGGAAAGCGCCACATCCGCCCAGATCGAGCGCCTGTCGCAGGCGGGTGTCCTGGTGTCCCTGGGGCATACGGACGCCAGCTATGAGCAATGCCGGGCGGCAGTCGCGGCGGGCGCGCGCTGTGTCACGCATCTGTTCAATGCGCAAGGCCAATTGGGCAGCCGTGAACCCGGCACGGTTGGTGCGGCGCTGACCCTCGGCGAGCTGTCGGCGGGGATCATCGCGGACGGGATCCATGTGCATCCGGCCACGCTGGCGGTGGCGATCCGCGCCAAGACGGGGCCGGGGCGGCTGTTCCTTGTCAGCGATTCCATGGCGACGGCCGGGTCGGATATCGACAGGTTCCGGCTGAACGGCCGCGAGATCCGCCGCAGCGGGGACCGGCTGACGCTGGCGGATGGCACCCTGGCCGGGGCGCATCTGGAACTGGCGCAGGCGGTGAGAAACGTTGTCAGAATGGCGGGACTGTCACAGGAGCAGGCGCTGGAAATGGCGAGCCTGCACCCGGCAGGGTTGATCGGCCGGCGCGACCTGGGCCGGCTTGTCCCCGGCGCGCGGGCGGATGTGCTTCACCTCGATCCCGCGCTGGTGCTGCGCCGGGTCTGGCGAGACGGGGCCGAACTCGGCTGAAGGGGGGCTCCCGCCCGCCGGAGCCGTTTTCTGGCGAACCGCCGCCGGTGGTTGGGCCGGGCGCCGCGCGATGCGCGGCGCGAGGGGGCGCTGCCCACGTCGCCCGTGCCGGGCGACTCCCCCGGAGTATTTCGAACCAGAAAGAAGCCCCTGTGGGTGGTCTCAGGCCGGGTGCAGGGCGACGGGCAGGCCGTTGAAGGCGGCATTGCCGCTGAGCGGGTCAGTGCGGCTGTCATCGGTCAGGTCGTTGATCGAGACGGTGGCGGTTTGCGTGGCGGCGCCGAGGCGGCCGTTTTTCTGGCCCCAGCCCTGGGGAATGGAGACCACGCCCGGCGCCATCGCCGCGGTGATCTCGACCGGCAGGGTCACAGAGCCGGCGGTGCTGGTCACCACCGCATCCGCCCCGTCGCGCAGGCCGAGGCGGGCGGCATCCTCGGGATTGACTTCGACCGTGCAACGGTTGCGGCCCTTGACCAGGCGGGGGCTGTTCTGGGTCCAGCTGTTGTGGCTGCGCGCCTGCCTGCGGCCGATCAGGGCAAAGGGGCGTTGCACAGTGCGGGCATCGGTCTGTGTCAGAAGGCGGGGCAGGTCGTCGAGAAACATCTGCGGCGCGAGGTGCAGCCGTCCGTCCGGGGTTTCCAGCCTTGTGCCGAGGTTGGGCACCAGCGGGCCAAGGTCGACAGGGCGCCCCCCGGACCGCAGCTTATCGAGCGTGATCCGGTCGCCGTGAAAGCCCTGCGGCAGCAACATCGCAAGCACCTGTTCCGGGGTCGGGCCGATGCTGTTGGCGCCGGTCAGGCGGGCGGCGAGCCGGGCGATCACCTCCCATTCGGGCGGGTTGCCGTGGGGCGGGGCAAACAGCGCGGGCGCATATCCCACCGTGTTGCGCACCGCGAAGCTGTGGAACACCATGTCATACATGGGTTCCTCCAGCGCCACGGTGCCGGGCAGGATCAGTTCTGCGTGGCGGGTGGTGTCGTTTACATGAATGTCGAGCGACAGCATGAAATCGAGCCCTTCGAGCGCCCGTTCGATCCGCCGCCCGTTGGGCGCGGTCAGCACCGGGTTGCCGGCCACTGTCACAAGCGCGCGGATCTGGCCCGCACCGGGTGTCTCGATCTCCTCGGCCAGTGTCGAGACCGGAAATTCGCCGTTATAGAGCGGTTGCCCCGACACCCGCGAGCGGCGCTCGGGATAGCTCCGCTGCTTGCCCTTGCGCGAGGTGAGCCCGACATAGTCGAGCGCCGGCGTGGTGAACATGGCGCCGCCCTCGGCATCGAAATTGCCGGTCACAATGTTGAGCGCATTGGCCGCCCATTGGCAAAGCGTGCCAAAGCTTTGTGTCGAGGCGCCCATTCGTGCGTAGCAGACGGCGCGCGGCGCGGCGGCGAAATCGCGGGCCAGCGCGCGGATGGTGCCAGCGTCAATACCGGTTGCCTCTGCGGCGGCCTCGGGCGTGAACGGGCGCACCGCCTGCGCCAGCGCGTCGAGCCCGTCGACCAGCGGCGCCAGGTGGCCGAGGCGGGCAGGGCCGTCCGACAGGATCACATGGATCATCGACAGGATCAGCCAGGCGTCGCTTTCGGGGCGGATGAAATGATGCTCGCCGGCGCGCTCGGCGGTTTCGGTCCGGCGCGGGTCGATCACCACCACCCGCCCGCCGCGCGCCTTGATCGCGTCCATGCGGCGGCCATAACCCGGCGCGGTCATCATCGACCCGTTCGAGATCACCGGATTGCCGCCGATGATCAGCAGGAAATCGGTCCGGTCTATATCGGGGATCGGCATCAGCATCGGATGGCCCAGCATGTGGATCGCTGCCACGTGATGCGGGATCTGGTCGGCGGTCGATGAACTATAACGGTTGCGGGTGCCGATCGCCTTGATCAGGCCGGGCAGGTTCAGCATGTTGCCGAACTTGTGCGCGTTGGGATTGCCCAGGTAGACGGCGACCGAGTCCGGACCATGCGCGGCCTGTACCGCGCGGATGCGTTCGGCGGCATGGTCGAAGGCCGCGTCCCAGGTGATTTCCTCGAAATCGCCGCCGCGTTTCAGCAAGGGTTTCGTCACCCGGTCGGGATCGGTGCGGAAATCCTGCAGGGCGACCGCCTTGGGGCAGATATGGCCGCGCGACAGCGGATCTTCGGGATCGGGCCGGATCGACAACACGTCCTGGCCGTCATGGGCCACGATCAGGCCGCACATCGCTTCGCATATGTTGCAACTGCGGTACTGGACCATCGACTCAGTCATCGGGCATCTCCTCTCGGGCGCGGCAGACACAAAAAGGGCGCCCGTTTCGCACGGGCGCCCCTGTCGCGGATTACTCCTCGTGGATATTCTTCCAGCCGCCGTTCTCGACAACGAAGACATAGACCGAGTTCGCGCCCTGGTGGTCATCCGGGCCATAGTCGATGTGGTTGCCGACCAGGTCGTCCTGATAATCGAGCGTTTCCATCGCGGCGATGAAGCTTTCCTGCGTCAGGTCGGGGCCGGCGGCCTCGAGCGCCATCACCATCTGCTTGGCGGCGGCATAGCCCAGCATCGCAAAGCCCTGCGGGTCTTCGCCGGTTGCGGCCTTGTATTCCTCGATGAACGCCTTGACGACGGGCTCCTCTGCCCGCGCCCACAGGTCCTGCCAGCTGGCCGCGGCATAGAAGCCCTCGGTCACGCCGCCCGGAACCTGCGCCACCACGGTCAGGAAACTGGCCGAGGTGCCCATGAATTTCATGTCGGTCAGGCCCATCTTCTTGGCGGTGCCGACGATGGTGATCGCCTGGCGCACGCCCAGCGCGATGGTCACGATCTCGCAGCCGGCATCCTTGAGCTTGCTGAGCGAGCCCACGAAATCGGTCTCGTCAGGCTTGTGCGTGGTTTCGGCGGCAAATGTCAGACCCGCTTCCTCGACACCGGCCTTGGTCCCCTCAAGGATCTCCTCGCCAAAGTCGGTGGGCAGGTACATGGTGCAGACGTTCTTGGCGCCAAACGCGCCGGCCAGATATTTCACGCCCACCCGGCTCTGGTCGAAGTAGCTCGAGAACGAGGTGAACTTGTTGTGCATCGGATCCTGGATCATCTGGCGCGCGGCCGACAGCGGCGCGATGTTCGGGATGCCCATCGGATCGATCAGCTTGAACCCGGCCAGGTTCATCGGGGTGCCGAGGTTCTGCATCATCGCAAACACCTTGTCGCGGTTCAGCAGCTTGTTGAAGCCCTGCATCGCGCGCGGCATCTGATAGCCGTGGTCCTCGACCACGTAGCGGATCTTGCGACCGTGGACGCCGCCTGCCGCGTTGACCTTGTCGAAATAGACGTTGGCGCCCTTGGTGGCGGGCACGCCGACCGCAGCGAAAATGCCGCTCAGGTCGTTGACCGCGCCGATGACGATCTCGTCGTCGGTCACGCCCTGTGCCTGGGCGTTGGCCAAAGTGGCCGCGGCCGTCAGCGCCGATGCGGCGACCAGACGTTTGATGAGTGTTTTCATAGTTTTCCTCCCTATGGATAACCCATTTGATATTAGTACATGTCTTCGATGAGATGTGCGTGTTTCTTTTCGACGAAACTGCGTTTGAGTTTCATCGTTGCGGTCAGTTCCTCGTCCTCTGCCGTCAGCAGAACGTCGATCAGGCGGAAATCCTTGATCTGCTCGACGCGGGCGAACTCCTTGTTGACCGCCGCCACCTCGGCGGCGATCAGGTCCTTGACCTCCTGCGCCGCGCAGAGCGAAGCGAAGTTCGAGAAGGGCACCTTGCGGTCCTGCGCGTATTTCTCGACGTTCTCCTGGTCGATCATGATCAGGCAGGTCAGGTACTTGCGCTTGTCGCCGATGATCACCGCGTCCGAGATGTAATGGCTGAACTTGAGCCGGCTTTCGATCTCGGCCGGCGTGATGTTCTTGCCGCCGGCGGTGATAATGATGTCCTTGAGGCGCCCGGTGATGGTGACATAGCCATCGGCATCGATCTTTCCGATATCGCCGGTGCGCAGCCAGCCGTCGGCGGTATAGGTCTCGGCGGTCTTCTCGTTGTTGCGCCAGTACCCCTTGAAGGTGTTCAGACCCTTGACCTGTATCTCGCCGCCATCCGCGATGCGCACCTCGATGCCCGGGACAGCCTTGCCGATGGTACCAAGCCGGTTTTCCTCCAGCGTGTTGATGGTGGCGATGCCGGCGGTTTCGGTCATCCCGTAGCCCTCGACCAGCGGTACGCCGATCGACCAGTACCATTTCAGCAGCGCGGGCGAGATCGGCGCGGCGCCGGTGCCGCCCCGGCGCATCTTGTCCATGCCCAGCATGCGGCGCAGGTTGCGCAGTACCAGCCTGTCCCAAAGCCAGTAGTTCGCGGCCACGCCGGCGGGAACAGGTTTGTTTTCAATCAGGTACTCGGCGCGCTTCATGCCCGCCTTCAATGCCAAGCCAAAGGCCGCGCGCCCGGCCGGGGTGGCCTCCTGCGCCATGATCAGCACCTGGGAATAGATCTTTTCCCAGACCCGCGGCACGGCGGTGAAGGTGGCGGGCGAGACCTCCTGCAGGTTGGCGAAAACTGTCTCGGGGCTTTCGGCGAAGTTCACCGTGCATTTCGAGGCCAGCGGGAAGTAGATGGAGACGTCCCGCTCCAGGATATGGCAGAGCGGCAGGAAACACAGCTGCTCGTCATCCGGCTGCGTCGGCAGCCGGTGCGCGCCCGCCTCGATCGCGGCCATGATGTTTTCGTGCGTGAGCATCGCGCCCTTGGGCATGCCGGTGGTGCCCGAGGTATAGATCAGCAGCGCCACATCTTCGGGGCGTGCCAGCGCGATCTCTGCCTCGAATGCGCCCGGGTCCTCCTTTTCGGCCGCGCGCCCGATCTCGTAGAGCCGGTCGATCAACAGGCAGCGCGGGTGATCGAGATCGTGCAGGCCCTCGTCCTCCAGGATGATCACATTCAGCAGGCCGGGCACCTCGCCTTCGATCTGCAAGAACTTGTCAAGCTGTTCCTCGTTCTCCACGATCAGGAACCTGCTGTCGCTGTCATTGACCAGATATTTCAGCTGGTTGGCCGAGTCGGTCGTATAGACGCCCGAGGCGATGCCGCCGACCGCCTGGATGCCCATGTCGAACCAGGCCCATTCCTTGCGGTCTTCGCTGAGGATCGAGACGACCTCGCCGCGTTGCAGGCCCAGCTTGCGCAGCGCCAGCCCGATCCACTTGGCGTGCTGCCAATAGTCGGCCCAGGAATAGGTCTTCCAGATGCCGAAGTCCTTTTCCCGGTGCGCGGTGCGGCTGCCCAGTTCGGCGCAGCGTTTCTGGAACAGGCCGACGATGGTCGTCGTTCCGTCGACCAGCACCGGGCGCTGGCCCGGCGTGGCGTTGAAGCTGACGCCGTTGATCAGCGTCTGGGCGGGCAGGGTGCGTGTATCCATCTTGCTCACCTCTCCGGTTATCGCCATGTCTTCTTGCGTTTCCAGCGGCGGTTCTCCCGCGCGCCTTCCTCCTGAACCCCCAGATAGAAGTTCTGGATGTCCTCGGATGCCATCAGCGCCTGCGCCGAGCCGTCCATCACGATCCGCCCGACCTCCATCACATAGCCATGATGGGCCAGGTTCAGCGCGGCGCTGGCGTTCTGTTCCACCAGCATCATGGTCATGTTCTGCTCTTCGTTCAACCGTTTGAGAATGGCAAAGATTTCCTGAACCAGAATGGGCGATAGGCCGAGGCTCGGTTCGTCCAGCAGCATGATCCTGGGGTTCGCCATCAGCCCCCGGCCGATCGCCAGCATCTGCTGCTGCCCGCCCGAGAGCGTGCCCGCCTCCTGATTGCGGCGCTCCTTCAGGATCGGGAAATAATTGAACACCAGTTCCCGGTCGCGCTCGACCTGCGCCTTGTCGGTGGCGGTATAGGCGCCCAGCGTCAGGTTTTCGTCCACGGTCAGCAGCGGGAATACCTCGCGCCCCTCGGGCACATGCACGATGCCCTTCTGCACCACCTTGTGCGGCTCCCAGCCCTGGATGTCCTCGCCGTCAAACGTGATGGTGCCCTTTTCCGGGTCCATCACGCCCGAGATCGTCTTCATCAGCGTGGTCTTGCCCGCGCCATTGGCCCCCAGGATCGACACGATCTGGCCCGGCCGCACCTCCAGCGAGACGCCCCGGATCGCCATGATCGGCCCATAAAAGCTTTCGATGTTGCGGACCTTGAGTATTGCTTCGCTCATGACGCCTTCCCCAGATAGGCTTCGATCACCGCCGGGTGCGACTGCACCTCCGAGGGCGTTCCCAGCGCCAGCTTGGCGCCGTCCGCCATCGCCAGCACCCGGTCGCTCACGCCCGAGACCAGCCCCATGTCATGTTCCACCATCAGCACGGTGATGCCCATCTGGCGGCGGATGTCGTCGATCCACCAGCGCATGTCGTTGGTTTCCTCGACCGACAGACCCGAGGCGGGCTCATCCAGCAAGAGCAGCTTTGGGTCGGTGGCCAGCGCGCGCGCCACCTCGACCACCTTGCGTACGCCATAGGGCAGGCCGGCGATCATCTTGTCGCGATAGGCCTGCAGGTCGAGAAAGTCGATCACCTGTTCGACCTTTTCGCGGTTCTCCAGCTCCTGCCGGCGTACCGACGGGGTAAAGAACAGTTCGGACACCACGTTGCTCCTGCGGTGGCGGTGCCGGCCGACCAGCAGGTTCTGCAACACCGTCGCATGTTCGAACAGTTCGATGTTCTGGAACGTGCGCGCGACGCCATAGGCCGCCACGCCCGAGGGCTTGACCGCCAGCAGATCGTGCCCGTCGAACCGGATGCTGCCTGCATAGGGGTCGTAGAACCGTGAAATCAGGTTGAACACCGTCGATTTCCCGGCCCCGTTCGGCCCCACGATGGCAAAGACCTCGCCCTTTTCGACCGAGAAGGACAGGTTGTCGACCGCAGTCAGCCCGCCGAACTTCAGGGTGACGTTCTCAATCTCCAGCAGGCTCATCTCAGGCGCTCCGTCTTCAGATAGGACTTCTGCCGCTTGAACATGTCCTTGCGGTAGAAGGGGAACAGCTCGAAGAAGGTCCGGATCTTGAGCCATCGCCCATAGATGCCCATCGGTTCGAGCAGGATGAAGGCGATCAGGATCATGCCGAAGATGCCGAATTCAAGGCCCGGAATGGCGACCGTGCTGCCGCCAAAGACCGCGCCCACATATTCCTTGGAGATCGACAGGAACTGCGGCAGAAAGCCGATCACGATGGCGCCGAAAAACGCCCCGTGGATCGAACCCAGGCCGCCGATCACGATCATCATCAACAGTTCGATCGAGATCACCACGCTGAAGGTCTCATTGTTGAAGGCGCCCGCGAACATGCCCATGAACGCACCGGCCCAGCCGGTGACCATGCACGACAGGCCGAACGAGATCGTCTTGGTCCGGGCGATATCGACCCCCATCGCCTGCGCCGAAACCTGGCTGTCGCGCACCGCGATGAAACTGCGCCCCAGCGGCGACCGCAGCAGGTTGATGTACCCCAGCGCCACGATCACCGTAACCGTCAGCACCATCCAGTAGAACAGCGTCGGCGTGCCCCAGCGGTCGATGGTCAGGCCAAAGATATCCACCCCGGCAATATACTTGCCCGAGACGCCGCCGCTCCAGGGTTCGGTCAGCACGATGATGTCATCGACCAGGATCGACATCGCTAGCGTGAAGATCGCCAGGTAGATGCCATGCAGCCTGAGCGCGGGGATCGCCACCAATGCCCCGATCGCACCGGTGATGAGCCCCGCCAGCGGAAAGGCCAGGATGAAAGGCACTCCGGCCTCCAGCAGGATCACGTTGGAGTAACAGCCAAAGGCGAGGAAGGCCGCATGCCCCAGGCTCGCCTGACCGGTGTGCCCCGTCAGCACCATCAGCCCCATGCCGGCGATGGCCCAGATCAGCACGTTGGTCAGTTCGCCCAGGTAGAAGACGTCCAGCACCCACGGCGCGGCGGCCACGATGGCCAGCAGGATCAGGTAGAGGCTCAGCTGATACCCGTCCTTCCAGGGGCGGATATCCTGCATGTAATCGGTCTTGAATACGATGCGCATGGGCTCAGACCTTCTTGACGCGGACCTGACTGAACAGGCCGTGGGGACGGAAGACCAGCACCGCCAGCAGCAGCGCATAGGGTGCGATCTGGCTGTAACCGGCGGCGATGTAGCGGCTGGCAAAGGGTTCGATGACGCCCACGATCAGCCCGCCGGCCAATGCGCCGGGCAAGCTGCCGAAACCGCCGATCACCGCCGCGGCAAAGGCCTTGATCCCCAGAAGCCCGGTAGCGGGATCGACCGAGCCCTTGGCCGCGAACAGGATGCCGGCGATGGCCGCGACAGCGCCCGCCAATGCCCAGATGAACCCCTGCACCCGCTTGACCGGGATGCCCATGTAATAGGCCGCCAGCTGGTTCTGCGATGCGCCCTGCATGGCCAGACCCAGCTTTGTGCGGCTGAAGAACACGAACAGGCCGCCGGTCAGCAGCAGGGTCACGACGATGACCGCGACGTCCTCCATGCCCAGCACCAGCCCGCCGAACGAGATCTCGCGCCCCGCCAGCGGGTTTTGCAGTGTTTGCGGTTCGTGCCCCCAGATCAGCCCGGCGACAAAGCGGATGACGAAGCCCAGCGCGATGGTCAGGATCACCACTGCCGTCTGGCTTTGGCCGAACATGCGCCGGATCAGCAACCGGTCGAGCAGATAGCCAAGAATGGCCATGATCCCCACCGAGATCGGCAGCGCCATCCAGAACGGCAGTCCCATGTATTCGGTATTGGTCAATCCGATGGTGACAAAGGCGCCCAGCATCATGAAATCGCCCTGCGCGAAGTTCACTGCCTCGGTCGCCTTGTAGATCAGAACAAAGCCGAGCGCGATCAGGCCGTAGACACAGCCATTCGCCAGCCCGCTGATCAGCAGCTGTACGTTGTCCAAGTTTTCCTCCCTGCACCGGTATCCCGGCGTCCCGTTCTTTTGGCCCGGCAGCGTGTCGGCTGCCGGGCCTCGCCTCACTATGGCGTGATCATCACCTTTCCGTCAGTCTTTTTCAGCGCCCCGGCCAAACCTGACACAACGTCACGCAGTCGAAGGTATCCTGATACATCGGTTTTCCAACGCCCATCGGCAAAGCGCGCTTGGACCTCGGCCACCACGCGGGCCTGATCGGCGGGCGGTGTGGTCATCATCCATTGGGTGAGCCAGAACCCCTCGATTCGCTTGCCCATGAAGATCAGCTGCCCCATCTGGGTCAGCACTGGTTGTTCGGCATCGAGCTTGCCATAGGATATCCAGCGCGCGCCGTTGGGCATGGCGGCAAAGACGCGTTCCGAGGTCTGGTCCGACACCGCATCCAGGAACACGCGCGGTTTCAGCGCCCGGCTGATCGTGGCGAATTTCTGCCCCATCCCGGGGTCCGAGGTCACCAGCACCTCGGCCGCGCCCAGCGCCTTCAGCGGCTCCACCGCCTCGGCCCGGCGCACCAGCGCGATGGGGTGTAGCCCCAGGTCGCGGCCCAGCGCGATCATCAGCTTGCCCAGCTGGCTGGTCGCCGCCGACACGACGAAGGCCGCGCCCTCGGACCGCGCGATGTCGACCATGGCCATGGCCGTCATCGGGTTGACGATCTGCGCCGCGCCATCCTCGTCGCTGATATCCGGGCGCAGCGGGATGCACATCTGCGCCTGCGTCAGCGCAAATTCGGCCCAGGCGCCCGAGTCCGAGGCGACAAAGGCCACGCGTTGGCCCACCAGCCCCTCGGCGCCTTTTCCGGCAGCAACAACGTCTCCGCAGCCTTCAAAGCCCGCCGGTGCGCCCTTGACCCGGGGCTGGCCGTATTCGCCCTTGATGAAATGCAGGTCCGACGGGTTGACCGAGGCCATGCGCAGACGGATCAGCACCTGGCCGGGACCCGGGGTCGGCACCGCCACCTCACCCGGCTCCAGCCACTCGGCGGCATCGTCAATCGCCGGCCCGGTGGCCTTGCCGGAATAGCCATCGCCCGTTTGCAGCACGGCAAACATCTTTTCGGGAATCTCGGTCATCTTTGTCCTCGTCAACGGGTCAGGAGGGCAGGGCGCGCAGGCCCTGCATCGCAAAGCGCACGATCTCTTCGGCGATCGCGTCGAATTTTTCCGGCGTGTCGCCGGGACGCGGGCGGAACCAGGCCACCGGCCCGTTCAGCGCGCTCATGAAGGTCTGCACGGTGATCGCCGGATCGGGACCGGCCCGCAGGCTGCCTTCGGCAAGCCCCTTGGCCAGCAATTCGCGGAACCGCGCCTCGTAGGCATCACGCCGGGCGATGTGCTGGGCCAGCGATTCCTTCTGGAACTCGGTCGTGGTGGTGTACCGGCGCATCAGCAACCCGTCCTTGAGCACCAGCATGAAGGAATGGTGTTGCAGCATTGCGCGTACATGGCCGCGCGCCATGGCCTCCAGTCGGTCAAGCACCGGCAGATCCGCAAAATACCCCGGGTCGGTGGCCTGGAACACGATATCCATGCCCCGGTCCCGCACCGCGTTGAACAGGTCCATCTTGGAGGGGAAATAGTGATAGACGCGCCCCTTGGTCGCCCCCAGGTGCCGCGCCACCGTGTCGATCGAGGTCGCATCGAAGCCGCGACTCTGGAAACACTCCGCGGCCGCCGTCAGCAGTTCCTCATACCTGTCGTTGCGGGCGTTGGTCGCGATATCGGTCACCGGCGGGGTCTCCTCTGAACGTGCAGCGGACATACTCATGGGTATGATCAAACATACCGCCGGGTATGTCTGTCAACCGAACGTATTCGTGACGTGGCGGCAGGAGAAGGAATGGAATCCGACTGGGTGTGAAAACCCCCGCCGAAGCGGGGGTCTGGACCGGCGACGGAATCGCCTGATCAGTTGCTGATCAGGGCCCGCAGCGCCTGCGCCTGGACAGCAAGGGTCTCGGGCGCGGCCTTGATGTCTTCCAGAATGCCCAAAATGCCGGTCCTGAGTGTGTCGTTCAGCGCGCTGTCCTCCAAGGCGGCGACCATCGTGTCATAGTCGAAACCCGATTGGGTCAGCATTCCTTCACTTTCCCAGCGGTCGATCAGATCACGGGCCGAGTCCAGTGCAGCCGACGTTTCCCCGATCGCTGCGCTAAACCCGTTGTCGACCGCTTGGAGTGCGTCATCCGCCGTGGCCGTCGCGACCTCGCCTGCGGCTTCGGCGGCTCGGGATTCTGCCTCTGTTGCGCGTTCAACCACGGAATCGATTGCCGCCGTGACGGTTTCGACCGCTGCATCGCGGGCTTCTCAAGCCTGTTCCAGGACCTGGCCGGTCGCCGTCCCAACCTCCTCACGCAGGGCTTCGGCAGACTGTTCAAGCTGTTGACCAAGCGTTGGCGAGGTACTGACTTCAGGTGTCACCTCGGCTGTGCCCGGTTTTTCGACGGCAGTCCGAGAGGGCTCGGTCCCGACGGTGAAGTAATAGGCGGCAGCACCTGCCGCAAGCAATCCGACAATGGCAAGAACGCGTGTCATCATGACCTCCAATGCATTTCTCTGGGATAGATGGAGAGGCGCGTTCTTGTCTGCCAGAGCGAAAACGCCGCTCGGTTCCAAGGTTGGCGAACCCCGGCGCTTTTTCGCCCGCCGATCGGGCGCAAAGCGGCAACCCCCCGCCATTACGTGCGCCATCGCAGAGCGATCAAGTACGCCAGAACAGACAAAAAAGCCCTTGAGCACGGCTCAAGGGCTTTTCATGGCTCCGGCGGTAGGGATCGAACCTACGACCAATTGATTAACAGTCAACTGCTCTACCGCTGAGCTACGCCGGAACGGTTCGCGCCGTATAGCAACAGCGATTCCGGGCGTCCAGAGGGTTGGGCGGAATTTCATGCAATAATTGCGCCCCCTTAACCGAGGCGTTCAAACGTCGCGTCAGCGGCCAATTCGCCAATCGGCCTGATCCGGTCTTTTCCATAAAGATCAACCAGATGTGCAAAGACATTCCGTTCCGCCGCAGGCAGCAGGGCGCGCGGGGTGTCGGTATATATGCGCTCGGCCAGCAGGCGCGCGGTTGCCGCGCCGTCCGCCAGGGCGTCGAGGATCGCGGCTTCGCGTCCCATGCGGTGTTCGATCAGCCAGTCAAGCCGGGCCGCGGGCGCGTCGACAGGGGCGCCATGTCCGGGGTGAAACCTTCGCCAGTCCCGGGCGCGCAGACGGGCACAGGCGGCCATGAAATCCGTCAGGTCCCCATCGGGAGGCGAGACCAGCGAACTGGCCCATCCCATCACGTGATCGGCGGTGAAACAGATGTCCTCCCAGGCCAGGGCGATATGGTTTCCCAGGTGGCCGGGCGTATGGATGACCTCCAGGGTCCAACCGTCGCCTGCTATGGTCTCGCCATCGGCGACGGTCCGGTCGGGGAGGAACCCGTGGTCTATCCCCTCGCCGCCGCCGGCCAGACCGCTGTTGGCCAGCGCTTGCATGACCGCACTGCGCCCCGCCTCGGGCCCGCCATAGGCCAGCACGGGCGCGCCGGTGCGTTCGGACAGGGGCCGGGCCAGCGGGGAATGATCCAGATGCGTGTGCGTGACCAGGATATGGCTGATGCTCTGCCCCGGACCGAGCGCGGCCAGTATCGCTTCCAGATGCGCGGCGCTGTCGGGGCCGGGATCGATCACCGCCAGTTCGCGGGTTCCCACCAGGTAGGTATTGGTGCCGCGATAGGTCATCGGCGAGGGATTGGGCGCCACGATCCGGCGCAGACCGGATGCCAGGTCGATGGCGGCGCCTACGGGCGGATCGAAATCGTCGGGTGGCTGCATCATATCCGTCTTTTGCTCTTTCGGGCTGCGGGTTACGCTTAGCCATGAAATTCCGTGGGCTCAAACATTATTCTCCGCGCAGCATCTATACCCGCGCCGCGATCATCATCGTGGTGCCGGTGATCGTCGTGCAGGTCGTGGTCTCATTCGTCTTCCTGCAACGCCATCTGGAAGACGTCACCAAGCAGATGACGCTGACCGTAGTGCGCGAGATCCAGATGATCGTACGACAGGCGCCGGAGGCATCGGACCAGGAGCAATTGCTGGCGGCGCTCGCGCCGTTCCTTTCGCCCTTGCAAATCGATGTGCGCTTTGTCACACGCGATCAGGTTCCCGCTGCCGATCTTTTGCCCTGGATCGACTACACGGGCCGCCAGGTGCAACGCACCATCCGGGGCCGGCTGCCGGAGGTTCTGGCGGTGGAACTGCCGGACACCCGCCAGGCGCGGCTGTTTCTCGATACCGATCTCGGTCCGGTGGAACTCAGCTTCGATCGCCGCCGCATGTCGCCAGCCGCGCCACACCAGTTGATCGTGACGATGGTGTTCTTCGGTTTCCTGATGACGGCCATCGCTTTTCTTTACATGCGCAACCAGTTGCGCCCGCTCAAGCGCCTGGCGGATGCGGCCCAGGCTTTCGGGCGCGGCCACACGGTGCCCTACAGCCCTTCGGGCGCGATCGAGATCAGGGCCGCCGGCAGCGCCTTTCTGGATATGCGCGCCCGGATCGAACGGCAAATCGAACAGCGCACATTGATGCTCTCTGGAGTCAGCCATGACCTGCGCACGCCGTTGACCCGATTGAAACTGGGCCTGTCCATGCTTGATGAAGTGGACGCAGAGCCGATGCTTCAGGATGTGAACGAGATGCAGCAGATGCTTGATGGCTTTCTCGATTTTTCACGGGGTGCTACGGAAACGGCGCCCGAACCGGTAAACCTTGCCGATTTACTGGGGCAGATCGTCGAGGACGCCCGCAGGGGCGGTGCCAGCGTCGAACTGATCGCTTGCGTGGGCTGCGAGGAAGGAACGAAGATCATGCTCCGCCCCATGGCGCTGCGCCGCGCGGTCGAGAACCTGATCGGCAATGCCCTGCGCTATGGCAACCGGGCCGAGGTCAGCCTGGCCATGACCTCGAAATTCCTGCGCATCCGGGTCGAGGATGACGGCCCCGGCATTCCCGCCGACAAACGGGCCGAGGCGATCAAGCCGTTCCAGCGTCTGGATCCGGCGCGCAACCAGAACAAGGGCGGCGGCGTGGGCCTGGGCCTTGCCATCGTGGCCGATGTCGCCCGCGCCCATGGCGGCGCGCTCCGGCTGGGCGACAGCCAACGCCTTGGCGGGCTATGTGCGGATATCGTGATCGGGCGGTGAGGCGTGGTAGGCCCGGCAGGATTCGAACCTGCAACCAAAGCGTTATGAGCGCTCTGCTCTAACCGTTGAGCTACAGGCCCGCCATGGGCCATGCCTAACACGATCTACACCCGCGTCAAGCCTGACCGTTGCAAGCGCGGGCACAATCGAATAACCCCCGCGCAAGCAATCGTGAGGATGGACCGATGACAGCGGGCAAGAACGGCATCACCTATGCCGAGGCAGGCGTGGACATTGATGCGGGTAACGCGCTGGTGGACCGGATCAAGCCGGCCGCGAAACGCACCAACCGCCCCGGCGTGGCCAGCGGGCTGGGGGGCTTCGGCGCGCTCTTCGACCTCAAGGCGGCCGGGTATCAGGACCCGATCCTGGTCGCCGCAACCGATGGGGTAGGCACCAAGCTGCGCATCGCCATCGACACCGGCCTGGTTGGCGGCGTCGGCATCGACCTCGTAGCCATGTGTGTCAACGACCTGGTCTGCCAGGGGGCGGAGCCACTGTTTTTCCTTGATTATTTCGCAACCGGCAAGCTGGAAACCGATCAGGCCGCCCGCATCATCGAAGGCATCGCCGAGGGCTGCGTGCAGTCTGGCTGCGCCCTGATCGGCGGCGAGACGGCGGAAATGCCGGGCATGTACCCGGCGGGCGATTTCGACCTCGCGGGATTTGCCGTCGGCGCGATGGAACGTGGCTCCGCTCTGCCCGAAGGCGTGACCGAGGGCGACGTGCTGTTGGGGCTGGCCTCGAACGGGGTGCATTCCAATGGCTATTCGCTGGTGCGCAAGCTGGTCGAGATTTCGGGCAACACATGGGAATCGGATTGCCCCTTTGGCCCCGGCAAGCTGGGCGAGGCGCTGCTGACGCCGACCCGGCTCTATGTCACCCAGGTGCTGGCCGCGATCCGGGCCGGTGGCGTGCATGCGCTTGCGCATATCACCGGCGGCGGGCTGACCGAGAACCTGCCGCGCGTGCTGCCCGAGGGGATGGGGGCGACGATCGACCTCGATACATGGGATCTCCCGCCCGTGTTCCGCTGGATGGCCGAAACCGGTGGTATCGCCGAGGGTGAGATGCTCAAGACCTTCAACTGCGGCATCGGCATGATCGTGGTCTGCGCCGCAGATCGGGCCGAGGCGCTGGCCGGGTTGCTGACCGAGCAGGGCGAGACCGTCGCGCGCATTGGCACCGTCACCACCACGTCGGGCATCGCCTATACGGGCAAGCTGCTGTGAATCCAAAGCGCGTCGCCATCCTGATTTCGGGCGGCGGGTCCAACATGGTCACGCTGGTCGACAGCATGACCGGCGACCATCCCGCGCGACCCTGTCTGGTGCTCTCGAACGAGGCAAGCGCCGGCGGTCTGGCCAAGGCCGCCGCGCGGAGTGTGCCCACGGCCGTGGTCGATCACCGGCCCTTCGGCAAGGACCGCGCCGCCTTCGAGGCGGAACTGATCAAACCCATTCTGGAAGCCGGGGCCGATATCGTGTGCCTCGCCGGCTTCATGCGGGTACTGACTGCCGGTTTTGTCGACCGGTTCCAGGGCCGGATGCTGAATATTCACCCCTCGCTCCTGCCGAAATACAAGGGGCTGCACACACACGCGCGCGCACTGGCGGCAGGGGATACCGAACATGGCTGTACCGTACACGAGGTGACGTCCGAGCTTGACGACGGCCCGATCCTGGGTCAGGCCCGGGTCGCCATCGAACCGGGCGACACGCCCGAGACCCTGGCTGCCCGCGTGCTGATTTGGGAACACAAGCTTTATCCTGCGGTGCTGCGGCGATTCGCGGCCGGAGACCGTCGCCCGGTCTGGTTGCCCTGATGTAAACCCGATATCGCCGAATGGGGGTTTGCAGTTCTGCAGGTATGATCCTAATCTCATCGAACCCAGGCCGATCGCAGGGCAGGGACCGGATGCATAGAAAAGCAAGAGCAAGACATTAGCCGAATGAAAACCCTGACCACGACGCAAGAGCTGGCCGATTTCTGCGCCACCGCCGCAACCCACGCTTATGTGACTGTCGATACCGAGTTTCTGCGCGAGCGTACGTATTACTCCAAGCTCTGTCTTGTCCAGCTGGCCTATCCCGGTGAAGGCGAGGAGAGCGCGGTGCTGGTCGATCCGCTTGCCGAGGATCTGTCGCTGGAGCCGCTCTACGAGCTTTTTCGCAATGAAGCTGTGGTCAAGGTGTTTCACGCCGCGCGGCAGGACCTGGAAATCTTCTGGGTGGATGCAGGGGTCTTTCCTCAGCCGCTGTTCGACACGCAGGTCGCCGCGATGGTGTGCGGTTTTGGCGAACAGGTCGGATACGAAACGCTGGTACGCAAGATCTGCCGGCAGGGCGTGGACAAGACCTCGCGTTTTACCGACTGGTCGAGGCGGCCGCTGACCGACGCACAAAAGAGTTATGCGCTGGCTGATGTCACCCATCTGCGCCGGATCTACGAACATCTTTCCGCCGAGCTCGAGAAATCCGGCCGCAAGCACTGGGTCGCGGAGGAACTGCAAACCCTGACCGACCCGGCCGTTTATGACATCCGGCCCGAAGAGGCGTGGCGGCGTATCAAGACCCGCACCACCTCGGGCAAGTTCCTTGCCGTGGTGCGTGAACTGGCGCAGTTCAGGGAAAGTTTTGCCCAGACCAACAATGTCCCGCGCAGCCGGGTGTTCAAGGACGACGCGCTGATCGAACTGGCGTCGACCAAACCGCGCACCCCGGCCGATCTGAGCGGCTCTCGCCTTCTGCTGCGCGAGGCCCGCAAGGGCGCCATCGCCGACGGTATCCTCGAAGCGGTCAAGCGCGGCGTCGAATGCCCGCCCGAGCGGATGCCCAAGGTCGAGAACGAGCGCGAAAATCTCCAGGTCAACCCGGCCCTCGCCGACCTTCTGCGAGTGCTTCTGAAAGCCAAGACAGAGAACGAGGGCGTGGCCGCCAAGCTGATCGCCTCAAGCGCCGATCTCGACATGATCGCGGCGGGTGAGCGCGGCGTTCCCGCGCTGTCCGGCTGGCGTTACGAGGTCTTTGGCGAGGATGCGATCAGGCTGTGCGACGGCAAGGTGGCGCTGGCCGCCAAGGGCCAGTCCATCCGGCTGGTTCAGCTTTAGGGATTGCCGCGCAATAGCGGGAAACGATCTTGCGCGTCCCGGACATGCGACATCAAGCAGGCCGAGCATGCCTGGTGAATGCGTCGCGCTCTAGCGGCGTCGGGACTCCAGCGCGCCCTGCTGGCCCTCGACCCGGATCAGCTTGATGCCGGCAAGATCCTTGCGTGACAGGTTGGCCGCCGCGCGAACGGTACGCGTGTTCTCCGGACCCTGCGGCGTTGCCTCCCTGGGATAGTTCACGCGGAACGTGTAGGCGATTATCCCGGCTTCGGTGTTCTCGTCGCTGATCACCCGGCGCAGCTCGGCATCATAGGCGCCCTGTCGATTGGCAACTCCCACCGCGTAGACAATGGCGCCGGTGGTGGTGGGTTCGACCTTCAACTCGGTCACGCGGGTGATCGGGACGGTGGCATCCACTGCATCGGGACGGTCGAACAGGCCCTTGCCGGAATTGCGCGGGATCAGCGGATTGACCTCGCCTTCGGTCGCGGTCGCCACCGGTGCGGGGTTCGAGGGGCCGAACCAGTTCGACGGGTTCACCCGCGACTCCCGCCAGCCACCGCAGGCACTCAGCATCATCCCGGCAAAGACAAGAACGGTCAGTGGTTTCTGCATGATGTGCGCGCGCCCCGTTTCGCATTTTCTCCGTTGTCTATCGGTTAGCGCATCCCGGCCTGCTTGAAAAGCCATGCCGGGGGTGGACAGGCCGGGTCGGGCACCTTACCTCACAAGTGACCCGGTCAACAGAGCAGGAGCAAATGATGGCAAGCGCCGCCTTCGAAGAGATTGTCGAGGATTTCGAATTCCTTGACGACTGGGAGGACCGCTATCGCCACGTGATCGAGCTGGGCAAGGCGATGGAGCCCCTGGACGACGCCTTCAAGGTACCGGCCAACAAGGTGCATGGCTGCGCCAGCCAGGTCTGGCTGCAACCCGCGATCGAGAACGGCGTATTCCGGTTCGACGGCGACAGCGACGCGATGATCGTGCGCGGGCTGATCGCGGTTCTCAGGGCGCTCTACAACGGGGTTGCCGTGACCGAGGTCGGAGGCATCGACGCCCGCGCCGAACTGGGCCGTCTTGGTCTACACGATCATTTGTCGGCGCAGCGATCGAACGGGGTGAGGGCAATGATTGAACGTATCCGCGATGTCTCGGTCGAGCGAACCTGAGACGATCAGGGCAGGGCGGCAATGCCCTATCGCCATCGCAAACAAGTAATGAGGCAGCCAGTGAGACGGATCAACCTTGCCCTGCAAGGCGGCGGTGCGCATGGCGCGTTCACCTGGGGCGTGCTGGACCGGCTTCTGGACGAGCCGGATGTCGAGGTGGCGGCGATCACCGGCACCTCGGCCGGCGCACTGAACGGCGCGGCCTTCAAGGCGGGCATGGTGTCCGGAGGACGCGAAGGAGCGCGCAGCCTGCTGGACAGCTTGTGGCGGCGCATGGGCGCACAGGCGGATATGCGCCTTTCAGCCTGGATGAGGGCGCTGGATGCCTCGCATCTGACGCGGTTTCTTGAACATATGCCGATCTTCGCCGCCGCGGACATGGCGACGCGACTGGTTTCCCCCTATGCTTATGGCCCGTTCTACACGAACCCCTTGCGACCGGTTGTCGAGGCTTTCGATTTCGACTGCGTCAACGCCTGTTCGGGGCCTGCGCTGTTCATCTGTGCCACCTGTGTTCGTACCGGCAAGATTCGCGTGTTCGACGGCCCGGAGATCACCACGGATGCGATCCTGGCCTCGGCCTGTCTGCCGACACTGTTCCAGGCCGTTCGGATAAGGGACCCGAAATCGGGCCGGCTGGAGGCATATTGGGATGGCGGCTATACCGGCAATCCTGCGCTGTTTCCGTTGTTCAACCGTGATCTCCCGGACGACGTGGTGATCGTGAACATCAATCCGCTGGAGCGTGAAGACCTTCCGGTTACCCCGCGTCAGATTCAGAACAGGATCAACGAGATCAGTTTCAATTCCTCCCTGTTGCGCGAGTTGCGGGCGATCAGCTTCGTTCAGCGCCTGTTGGAAGACGGGACTTTGGAGCGGGGGCGGATGAGCCGGGTGCTGGTTCACATGATCGCCGATGACGCCCTGATGAACAGCCTTTCGGTGGCGACCAAACTGGTGCCGGTGCCGCACGTGCTGACAACACTGAAAGAGGCGGGCCGTGATGCCGCCGACCGGTTCCTGTCAGCCCACAAGGCCGATCTGGGAGAACGTTCCACGGTCGATCTGGCGCGGATGTTCGGCTAAATCTGTTCGGGTTTACTCTTTTCTGGCGGGCGGCTGGGGTCCTTGTCGTTCGGATAGACGAGGCCGGCAGAGATCACCAGTTTTGCGGCATCCTCGACCGTCATGTCGAGAATGGTGACATCCTCTTCGGGAAAATACAGAAGGAAACCGGAGGTGGGGTTCGGTGTGGTGGGCACGAACACGCTCATCAATCGGCCCGAGGTTTCTGCCTTGTCCGCGATCTCGCCCTTGGCGGTGGTAGAGACAAAGCCGATGGCCCAGATGCCCCGGCGGGGATACTGGATCAGGCAGGCCTGTTCGAAACTGCGTTCGGTCTGGGCAAAGACCGTTTCCGAAATCTGCTTGATACCGCTGTAGACCGAGCGCACCACCGGCATCCGGTCGACCAGACGTTCAGCGTAATGGATCAGCGAGCGGCCGATGATGCCCTTGGCAATCCAGCCCACCAGAACGGTGAACAGGAAAAAGAAGATGACGCCGACACCGCGCAGGTTGATGCCGATATACTGTTCCGGGCGGAACTGATGCGGCACGAGCGGCAGCACGAAACTGTCGACCCAGCCGACCAGCGACCAGAACAGCCAGATCGTCAGGCCGACGGGTGCGATGACCACGATGCCAGTAAGGAATGACGCGCGGAGCCCGGAAAAACGGCTGCGTATCGGGTGGTTGGGTTCTTCGTCGAAAGGTGTGTTCATGATTGTCCCGGCGGGTATTGCTGGAAAAGGTAGTCATTCCGTCACCCGCCCGCAATGGGGTGTCACCCGGTCTCCGTCCTAGCTTCCCAAGGCGCTCATTTCCCGGGCGATTGCGGCCGCGAGACGTGCATTGTTGCGCACCAGCGCGATGTTTGCGGTCAGGGACCGGCCCGCGGTCGCCTCGAAAATGGCCTGTAACAGAAACGGCGTTACCGCCTTGCCCGCGATACCCCTGGCATCGGCCTGTGCCTGCGCGCGTTCGATGATCGGGGCCAGTTCCCCGGCGGCGATCTGATCGGCCTCGGGAATCGGGTTGGCGACAAGCTGGCCGCCGGGCAATCCCAGTGCGCGCCGCATTGCATGGGCACGGGCGACCGTGGCCGCGTCATCCATCCTCAGCGGCGCCGGCAAGTCGGAGGTCGCCGACCAGAAGGCCGGAAAACTGTCCTGGCCGAAGGCAATGACCGGTACGCCCAGGGTTTCGAGCACTTCAAGTGTCTTGGGCAGGTCGAGAATGGCCTTGGCCCCGGCGGCCACGACCGTGACGGGGGTCTGTGCCAGTTCGTGCAGGTCCGCGGAGATGTCGAAACTGGTCTCGGCGCCCTTGTGAACGCCGCCAATGCCGCCAGTGGCAAATACTTCGATCCCGGCATAGCGCGCCGCGATCATGGTGGCCGCAACCGTGGTGGCGCCGGTGCCGCCCGACGCCATGCAGGCGGCCAGATCGGCGCGCGACAGCTTGGCCACGCCGCTGGCCCGTCCCAGCGCGTCCAGTTGTTCCGTATCCAGGCCGACGTGAAGACGGCCGTCCATGACCGCGATCGTCGCGGGCACGGCCCCTGCATCGCGGATATCCTGCTCGACCAGGCGCGCGGTCTCGACATTCTGCGGATAGGGCATGCCATGGGTGATAATGGTGCTTTCCAGCGCCACGACAGGTTTGCCGGCGACACGTGCGGCATGAACTTCGGCGGACAGGTGCAGGTCGATCACAGAGGGGTTTCTCCTGAAACATAGGTGGCGGCGGCCTGCAGCGCGCGGGCCAGCGCGGTTTCGCGATCAGCACCTTTCGCCTCGGCCGCGATATGGGCTGCCATGAACGTATCGCCCGCGCCGGTCACCCGTGTGACCAGAACGGCAGGCGGGGTCTGTGTGATCAGCCCGGCGTGGTCGCCCTCGGTCGCCGAGCGTCCGCCATCGGTGACAAGAACCCGCTGCGCGCCGCGTTCCAGAAGGCGCCGCGCCGCGCTCGCGGAATCGGTGAATTCGGTCTGGCAAAGAAGGCCGGCCTCCTCGAGGTTCACGTAGAGTGTCGCGCGGCCCTGGCGGACAAAGGGCAACAGACGTTCGGCCTTGCCGGGCGAGGCGGGCGCGACCCTGAGATCTGCCTGAGAAAAGGCGAGCGATTGGGCGATCTCGTCCAGAAGGGCGAGCGTCAGGTTGCCGTCCAGCGCGACAGGACCGTGATAAGGCGACTGTTCGCTGCCAAGCGTGCCGTTGAACAGGGCGCGCAGGATCTTGGCGCCTGCCGCCTCAAGCGAATGGGCGTCGGCGATGGCGGCGATCAACCCGTTCGCGCCCTCGACCGCCATGTAGCGGTCGGTCGGCAGGTCCTCGGAGCGATAGACATGTTCCGTGCGCATCCCCATCTGGGCGCAGGCGCGGACCAACTCGTCGCCCTCGGCATCGCGGCCAATGGCGGACAGCAGCACAGGGGTCATGCCGAAGCGCGCCAGTGTCATGGCGATGTTCATAGCCACCCCGCCGGGCAGGCGGGTGATCCGGCCCGGGACGTCCGACCCCTGCCGCATGTGGCTGGCCGAACGCCCGATCACGTCCCAAAGGACCGAGCCGATACAAAGGATTTCCGAGGATTGGGTCATCCTGTCCTCATGCCGCAGGCCGCTGACCGGTGCAAGCGGGCTCTTTCAAGGGTGTCAGGCAAGAACCAGACCAAGCTCGGCGTCCGAGGCGGTGCCGTCGTACTTGCTGCGGGGTGGCCATGGTCGGTTCCGCCAATCCGGTTCGAACACGAAACTCGAAACCGTCCGCCCCTCGACCAGCGCGCCATTCCCGGCACCAAGCGCATAGTCGTAGTACAGTTTGACGATCTCTTCCTGGGTGACTTGTGCGGTGGCCGGGTGCGCCATGCAGGCGCTGCGCCAGTTGCTCACCCTTTCATAATCCGGGCCGTTCGGAAGCGTGAAATCCTCGTAGTAGTCGAGAAACCAGAATCGCTTGAAGATCGGCGTGTAAACCGTTTCAGCCAGACCAAAATCATCGAACAACCATGTGCCGTCCGGGTTGTGCTCCAGAAGAAAGTCGTTCAGGCCGCGATAAAGACCAAGAAGCCGATCATGATGCGCGTTTCGCTGCGACGGGTCCTGGTTCATCACGAACAGGTATCCCGCGGTGACAAAGGGGCCCTCCTTGGCGACCAGCATGGATTCGATGGCATGTTCCAATGGGTCGCGCCGCCGCAAGGCTCCGCCGGGCAAGACCTCGTCAAGATAGCGAAGAATGACAAGGCTTTCCTTCAGGATCGCACCGTCCGGCGTTTCAAGCACAGGCAGAGCCGTTGTTCCGCGGGTCTTGGCCAGCAGCGCAGGATCACGAGGGCGGGTGATGTCCACGACGCGGAACTCGACCGAGTCAACCTGATCCCGAAGCGCCAGAAGTATTTCAATTCTCTGGGAAAAAGGACAGACAGGGATGTGATGGATAATGTATTTTCCTGGCATCGGTTCCGTTCCGGTCAATTTAGGCATTGGGATGAGTGAAGAAGAGGGTTTTCAAAGAAGAATGGTCCGAACCCGGGCGCGACTCAAGGCCCGGGAACGGATCAGTCGGCAGGAACTGCAAATGTGAGAGCAGCCCAAAGGCTGTGCCAAACCGGCCGACCGCCTTCGGGAGCGGGGCGCAACACCACCGCGTCGAACATATAGGCATGTCCGGGCTGAACCGGAACGATGGCCTCACCAGCCGCATCGGTGCGCGCCAGGAAAACCGATACCGTCTTGTCCGGGGCCCGGTCGAACACCTCGACCTGCGCACCCGCCCGTGGCCGCCCCTGATAGAGCAGTCGCACCGGCATCCCGTCGGACAGGTCGTCGGTATAGGGATTTGCCAGCGCCACGAATTCGGTCTCCATCCCGGTTTCGCGATCTTCTCCCTCTGCGCCACCCACGCCGATCAGAACCTTTGCATGGCGGGTATAGCTTTCAAAGAAATCCTGTCGCGGCAGACCGCGTTCGTCATGCCGGGCCTCGATATCGGGAAAATCCTTGTGCGCGGCAAAGGCGGCAAAGTCCTCCCATGCCTTGTACTTGAGGGTTGTTGCACGGGTTTCGTGAACCAGGATGAGCAAGCCCGCACCGGGTTCCGCCACCTGTATCGCCGGAACGTCGCCCATGCGCCCCTGATAGGGCAGAACATTGCCATCGCGGATCACTTCCGACCGCGTGGCGCGGTCGGGAAAAAACACCTGCGGCGCTCCCTCGAAGTTTTCTCCCACCAGCAGGTCCGCAACCACCCCTGCGCCGCTTTTCACTTGATATTCATGGGGTTCGATCCAAAACTCATGGGCAACGCCGGGGCAGGCGGCGGCAACGAGACCAATCAGCAGGGCGAGAACACGCAACATGAGGCGGACCTTTGAAAGACTGATCACCAAACTGCTGCATCTCGTGTTGCTGTCAAGCCTTTGGACCTTCTCCGCGACAGCGCATGAAGTCACGCCGACAGTTGCGGATTTCCGGGTTGACGGGGACCAGCTGTATTTTGAACTGCGCATGAACGTCGAAGCGTTTGTTGCCGAAATCGACCTGGACGGACTTGCGGACACCGACGAGTCCGATGCGTCCGACAGTTACGACAGGCTGCGCGCAATGGATGCGTCGAAACTTGAACCCCTGGTTCGAGAGTTCGCTCCGCGCTGGCTGGATTCTGTCTCGATCGAAGCCGGGGCGCGGTTGCAGATGCATTTCGAAGGCGCGCGCATACCTGTGGTCGGAAACCCAGAGCTTCCGCGGACATCGATCATACTGTTTACGGCAGAGATCCCCCAAGGCGCAGGCAGTCTGAAAATTGGGTGGCCGGCCGGAGCAGGTGGTCTGGTTTTGCGGCAGCAGGGTGTCGAGGAGCCCTATACGGGATATCTTCAGGGTGGGGAATCCAGCCCGGCGATCCCGCTGCGGGGCGGCGCTGCGCTGGGTCCGATGGCAACCTTTCAGTCCTACATCCCGGTCGGGTTCGATCACATCTTGCCCAAGGGATTGGATCACATCCTGTTCGTGCTGGGGCTGTATTTCCTGTCGTCGCGGCTGCGTCCCCTGATCTGGCAGATCAGCGCCTTTACCCTGGCGCACACGGTCACGCTGGCTCTCGGGGCATCCGGCATGGTGAAGGTCGATCCGGGTATTGTCGAACCGCTCATCGCGGCCTCGATCACATTTGTCGCCCTGGAAAACGTCTTCGTGCGACGGTTGCACCCCTGGCGGCCGGTCGTCGTTTTTGGGTTCGGCCTGTTGCACGGTCTGGGCTTCGCCAGCGTTCTGGGCGAATTCGGCCTGCCCGGCGGGCAGTTCCTGTCCGCGCTCCTGGGCTTCAATATTGGCGTGGAACTCGGACAACTGACCGTGGTTGCGCTTGCGTTCCTGACGGTTGGCCTCTGGTTCCGGAACAAGCCCTGGTATCGCGGCCGCATCGCCATTCCGGCGTCGATCGTCATCGCCCTGGTGGGCGCCTACTGGTTCGTCGAGCGCGTCCTCTGATCCGGTGCCACGATCAGCCATTTCGACTGAGACAATATCTTGACCACCTTCGCCGTGACGCCTAAAAGCACTCGACAGTGCGGGTGTGGCGGAATGGTAGACGCGAGGGTCTCAAACACCCTTACCGCAAGGTGTGTCGGTTCGAGTCCGACCACCCGCACCACTTTCAAGACAGTGAATGCCATGCCCGCGCCGGGATGAATTGTCTTTTGATCACAAGGGCTTCCCCGCATTTGTCAAAGCGTTTCCAAAAATGTCCATCGTTGGGCGGCTGATTGCACTTTCAACCCGCGCCGATGACAGTTTTGATGCGAAACGGTGGCGAGGCGTAACGCTTTGAACCGCGTGATGTCATTTCAGGGACTACCGCAAAAAAGAACCCCGCGCTGGATGCACGGGGGTCACTTTGCCGACAGGGATTTGGGACGATCAGCCGCCCCAGGTGCGGACGTCGCCGCAATCCATGTGCACGAAATTGGACCGGTGGTATTTGCCGACGCCGCCTGCGCGGCAGGAACTGGCCGCATTGGCGATCTGGTTGACCGACCGGGAAGCCAGCCGCAGATCCGCGGCCTGTCCCTGCATATGCAGAGAGTTGCGCGCCACCCCCCGAGATTTGCTGCGCAGCATCGCGTTGGTCTGCGGGCTGCGATAGCCCGAGAGCAGCATGTAGGGTTCGCTCACGTCGAGAAGGTTGTGAGATGCTGCCATGATGTCAATCGTGCGCAGATCCATGGTCTTGACCTGATCGACACGCCAGTCGCGCATGAAGAAGTTGATCTCCTTGACCGCGTCCTTGATGTAATCGCCGTCGATCCAGTAGACCATATCGATCCGTTCGCCGGTACGACCGGAGTACATGCGGATGCGGCGTATGTCGCCGCCGCCCCGCAGGAAGCCTGCGGCCATGGAATATGTGGGTGCAGCTGTTACGGCTGTCGCCGCGAATGCCCGAAGAAGCGCGCGCCTCGAAAGGCCCGAAGAACTGGTGTTCGCCATGTGACTTTCTGTCCCGTACGTATCCTGCCTGCACACGATGTTACGCGTACATTGTTAATCTCCATCCCCCCGGATGGCCGAATTTATGGCACAAGGGGATTCGATCGCCAAGAATTCTTTCGGAATCTTGAGGTTTGAGGCTGATTTTCGGCAGATTTTCGCCCAAACAGGTGATGTGGATTCATCTATCCACGCAAAAATCCGTTCACCTGAAGGGCGTTCGGCGATGCATCCGCGCATCAGATGGGACGAGATTTGGCGAGATAAATAGAATGTGAATGGACTTTTCCATTTGGTTCTTGGGAACATTTCAGGGCTTCGCCAGTTTTGAAAAACGCTTTGGTTTCAGGAAACACCGCATGTCTTTGAGCTTTCGACTTCGCTTTCGCCCCTTGATGACGGCCGCCGTGCTTGCCGGTGCGCTTGCCGTCGTTCCGGTCTCCGCAGCGATGGCGCAGGTCACCGCCTACAAGCAGGCGGTCGCGGAGGCCAGCTTCGGGGACGAAACCGTCGGCGCATTCTACCGGCAGAATGGCTATCAGCCGGTCTGGACCGGTGAGGGCGAGGCGTTCCTTGCGCGTCGGGCCGCATTGATCGAAGCCTTGTCAATGGCGGATATCCATGGCCTTCCGGCATCTCGCTACGATGTCGAAGGTCTGATGGCCAGGATGGCGGCCGCGCACACCGTGCGGGACATGGGGCTGCTTGAGGTGGCCATGAGCCGCGTGTTTGCGCGGTTCGCCAGCGATATACAGACCGGTTTCCTGGTGCCTTCGGCCATTGACGAGGGCATGGTGCGCGAGGTCGCGCGCCGGGGCGCGGGCGAATACCTGGCCGAGTTCCAGGCCGCCGATCCGGGCCGTTACCTGCGAGAACTTGCGCCGCATACAACCCAGTACCGCGCCCTGCTGAAGCTCAAGCTGGGCCTCGAGCGGGAATTGGCCGCAGGGGGCTGGGGGCCGACGGTTCCGGGCGGGAAACTGGCACCGGGAGATTCGGGTGACCGCGTCGTGCAACTGCGCAACCGCCTGATTGCGATGGGATACATGGATCGCAGCGCGGCCGCGACCTATGACGCCGCGCTTCAGAAGGCGGTACAGTCGTTCCAGTTGGCCCACGGGCTCGAACCGGACGGGATAGCCGGAGACGCCACGCTGGAAGAGATCAACAGGTCGGTCGCCGATCGCCTGAAATCGGTCATTGTCGCGCTGGAGCGCGAACGCTGGCTGCCCCGCGATCGGGGCGAGCGCCATATCTTGGTCAACCAGACCGATTTCTCCGCCAAGATCGTCGATCACGGGCGTGTAACATTCGAGACCCGTTCGGTCATCGGGATGAACACCTCGGACCGGCGCAGCCCGGAGTTTTCCGACGAGATGGAGCATATGGTGATCAACCCGAGCTGGTATGTGCCGCGCTCGATCATCACCAAGGAATACCTGCCGAAATTGCGCAACAACCCCAACGCACACGGGTATCTTGAAATCACCGACAGCCGGGGCCGTCGGGTGGACCGCAACGCCGTCGATTTCAACCAGTTCTCGACCCGCAGCTTTCCCTTTGCCATGCGCCAGCCGCCGGGCAGGAACAATGCACTGGGGCTGGTCAAGTTCATGTTCCCCAACAAGTACAACATCTACCTGCACGACACGCCACAGAAACATCTGTTCGCGCGCGAGGTTCGGGCGTTCTCGCATGGCTGCATCCGCCTGGCCCAGCCGTTCGAGTTCGCCTATGCGCTGCTGGCGGCTCAGGAGGCCGACCCCAAGAGTTTCTTCCACGGGGTGCTGAACACCGGCAGGGAAACCAAGGTGGACCTGACGCAGCACGTACCGGTACATATCATCTATCGCACGGCCTATGTGGACGACCGGGGCAATCCCGGGTTTCGGCGCGATGTTTATGGACGTGACGCAAAGATTTGGGATGCGCTCAGCCGGGCGGGGGTGGTCCTGACTGCCGTTCAAGGATAAGTCTGCGGGGCGCACCAACAGCGGACGGGGCCCTTCATGCATTTCACCATTTCCCAGATAGCCGAAGCTCTCGGAACAGAAGCGGCGGGGGATATCGATCTTGTGATCACGCGCGCCGCTGAACCGGCGGATGCAGGACCGGACGACCTGGCTCTGGCGATGTCGCCGAAATATGCCGAGGCGCTGGGGCATGGAAAGGCGCGTGCGGCGCTGGTTTGGCCCGGCGCCGATTGGAAGGCGATGGGCCTTGCCGCGGCGATCTTCGCACCACGACCACGACTGGCGATGGCCGGCGTGACGGCGATGCTGGATCCGGGGCAGGGGGTTGCGCCGGGCATTCATCCTTCAGCCGTTGTCGATCCAAGCGCCGAGATCGGCGCGGATGTGCGTATCGGGCCACTGAGTGTCATCGGTGCCCGCGCGCGGATTGGCGCGGGTTCTGTGATCGGGCCGCATTGCGTGGTCGGGATGGATGCCGTTCTGGGACAGAAGGCCTGGCTACGCGAGATGGTCAGCATCGGTGCGCGCGTGACGATCGGCGACCGGTTCATTGCCCAACCGGGGGCGCGGATCGGCGGCGACGGATTCTCGTTCGTGACGCCCGAGGTATCGGGGGCCGAAAACGCCCGAAAGACGCTGGGCGACCAAGGCGAGGCCAAGGCGCAGGCCTGGGTCCGCATTCATTCTCTGGGTTCGGTCGAGATCGGCGATGACGTCGAGGTGGGCGCGAATTGCACCGTTGACAACGGCACCATCCGCAACACCCGGATCGGCGATGGCAGCAAGCTCGACAACCTGGTTCATGTGGGCCACAACACCCGCGTGGGGCGCGATTGCCTGCTGTGTGGCCAGACCGGTGTATCGGGCTCGGTCGAGATCGGCAACAACGTGGTTCTGGGCGGCCAGACCGGAGTGGTCGACAACATCTTCATCGGGGACGGGGTGATCTCGGGTGGGGGGACCAAGATCCTGTCCAATGTGCCCGCGGGCCGGGTGATCATGGGCTATCCGGGCGTGAAGATGGATCTGCACACCGAAATCTACAAGGCGCAGCGGCGACTGCCGCGAATGATGCGCGACATTGACGACCTGAAAAAGGCAGTTTTCAAACCCGGTTCGAGCGAGTAAATCACCCCCAAACCATCACAGGGGACCGAAATGAGCATCAGCGACCGCGTCATCGCCATCATTGCAGAGCAGGCCGTGCTGGAGCCGTCGGACGTCAGCCCGGAAAGCACGCTCGAGGATCTGGGGATAGACAGCCTGGGCCTTGTCGAAAGCATCTTTGCCATCGAGGAAGAATTCGACATCTCGATCCCGTTCAACGCCAATGAACCCACGCAGAGCGATTTCGATATCTCGAACGTGGCGGCGATCATCGCGGGCATCGAAAAACTCGTGGCGGAAAAGGTCTGACCGCCCCCATGAAACGGGTCGTCATCACCGGTGCTGGCACCATCAACGCGCTGGGGCACTCGGTGCCCGAGACGCTGGAAGCCATGCGCGAGGGCCGCTGCGGCATTGGCGAACTGGAGTTTCGCGATGTCGAACGGCTGGCGATCAGGATCGGCGGACAGGTACGCGGCTTCGAGGCCGAGGGGCGTTTCAATCGCCAGCAGATGTCGCTGTATGACCGGTTCACCCAGTTCACGCTGACTGCTACCAAGGAGGCGATCGAGCAGTCGGGGCTGGAGTTTCACGGTGAATTGTCGGCCAAATCGGGCGTGGTGCTGGGCACAGCCGGGGGCGGCGTCAGCACCTGGGACGAGAATTACCGCTCGGTCTATGAAGAGGGCAAGAACCGGGTTCATCCCTTTGTCGTGCCCAAGCTGATGAACAACGCGGCCGCCAGCCATGTGTCGATGGAGCACAATCTGAAGGGGCCGTCCTTCACCGTGTCGACAGCCTGTGCCTCGTCCAACCATGCGATGGCACAGGCGTTCAGCATGGTGCGCAGCGGCATGGCCCCGGTGATGATCACCGGGGGATCGGAATCGATGCTGTGTTTCGGCGGGGTCAAGGCCTGGGAAGGCTTGCGTGTGATGTCCAAGGACGCCTGCCGCCCTTTCAGCGCCAACCGCAACGGCATGGTTCAGGGCGAAGGCGCGGGCGTCTTCGTCTTCGAGGAATACGAGCACGCCAGGGCCCGCGGCGCCGAGATCCTGTGCGAGGTTTCCGGCTTTGCAATGTCCTCGGACGCCTCGGACATCGTGATGCCGTCGAAACAGGGGGCGGCGCGCGCCATGGCCGGGGCGCTGGCGGATGCCCGGATCAACCCGGGCGAGGTCGGCTACATCAATGCGCATGGCACCGGTACGGCCGCCAATGACAAGACCGAATGCGCCGCCGTGGCGGATGTGTTCGGCCCCCATGCCGACAGCCTGATGATCTCGTCGACCAAGTCCATGCATGGGCACCTGATCGGGGGAACCGGGGCGGTCGAGCTTCTGGCCTGCATAATGGCATTGCGCGATGGGGTGATCGCGCCGACCATCGGCTACGAGGAACCGGACCCCGAATGCGCGCTGGACGTGGTACCGAACGTGGCGCGCGAGGCCAGGGTCGACGTGGCGCTGAGCAATGCCTTTGCCTTTGGCGGGCTGAACGCGGTTCTGGCTCTGCGCAAGGTCTGAGTATGAAGGACAAACAGGCCGCCGCGACACATGGTCGGGCGGCCTTTGTCATTCAGGACCGTCTCACTCCGAGACGATGTCGACCTTGTCGTAGCCGGCGGTGAAGCCCTTGAGGGACATTTTCAACCGCACGACCTGGTCCGGGGCCGGAGCCGGCACCAGGGAAATAGTGGCCTCGGCGCCTTTCTGCATGGCATCGATATCGCCCTGGGTCAGGCCGATCTGGGCCACACAGCCGATCGGATTGCAGAAGGAATAATTGTAGCGTTTGCCCGGCGCACCGTCGATCTGCAATGTCAGTTGCGCCGGCAGCAGGGTCTCCAACGGCACGATTACCGTCGCGCCTGCCACGGCGACACCGCCTTCTTCCAGGCGGAACATCGAAAATTCGGCCATCGGGTTGCCCTTGTCGTCGGTCAGGATCTGCAGGAGCGAGCAGGGATCGGTCTCGGCTTCGGTCTTGATGCAGGCCAGATCCCAGTCGCCTGTCTTTTCCTTGGAATAGCGCTGACCGAGTTGCGGACCGGAATCGGCGGGCTGACCAAGATCGAGAAGTTGGTCTGCGGTCTTTTCCTGGCCGGCTGGTGCGGCCTCCCCGGATTGCGTGTCGGTCTGCGCCGCAACCGAGGTCGCCAATGCAAACAGGGCGGCGGCAAGTGGAAAGAGGGTCTTTTTCATGAATGCCTCATTGAGAGAATGGCTGCTCAATGTTCCACCTATCACGCGGCGCGAGGACTGTCAGCGGGCAAAGGCATGCGTAGGCGAGGATTTGATCGCCAAGTCTGAACATGAAAAAAGGGAACCTGGATCCAGGTTCCCTTTCTATGTTTTCTCCCCGTCGGACTGGCCGACTTAGTATTATGCACAGACGTTACGAAAGCGCTGGCGAGGGGTCAACAGTTAAGAAGGGGAATTTTCCGAATTCCGGTCAAATACCTGCCTTTGTTCAGGTTTTGATCAATCGGTAGAAAAATGCCGTGCCCTTGGGCACGGCCAGTCTGACAGGGAGGAAGCCCCCCGACGGCAGGACCGCCCTGGAGGACAATTTGGACTATCGCAGCCAAAGGTTAAGTTAGTATGGTCCATGTAGAACGCTAAAATTCGAGGCACAATCCATATGGACGGGAAGATTTTTCTTGGCGGTGGCGGTCCAGACTACGGGGTGGGCCAGTGGCTGGACCTGAAATACGCAAATCGGCACGGGCTGATTGCGGGGGCCACCGGAACCGGCAAGACGGTTACGCTTCAAATCCTGGCCGAAGGGTTCTCGGATGCCGGCGTTCCCGTGTTCATGGCGGATGTGAAGGGCGACCTGTCGGGCATGGCGAAATCCGGCTCTTCGGCGCACAAGCTGCATGGTCCGTTCACCGAGCGGGCCGGGAAGATCGGCTTTGCCGATTTCGACTATCGCGCCTGTCAGGTCACCTTCTGGGACCTGTTCGGCGAACAGGGACACCCGGTGCGGACCACGGTGGCCGAGATGGGACCGCTCTTGCTGTCGCAGTTGCTGGAACTGAGCGAGGCGCAGGAAGGCATCCTGAACATCGCCTTCCGGCTGGCCGACGAAGAGGGGCTGCCGCTCTTGGACCTCAAGGACCTTCAGGCGCTGCTGGTATGGATCGGCGAGAACGCCAAATCCCTTTCGCTGCGCTATGGCAATATCTCGCCCGCCTCGGTGGGCGCGATCCAGCGGCGGCTGCTGGTGATCGAGAACCAGGGCGGTGCGCGGCTGTTCGGCGAACCCGCCTTGGATCTGGCCGACCTGATCCGCACCGATGCCGAGGGGCGCGGCATGGTCAATATCCTCGCCTCGGACAGGCTGATGGCCTCGCCCAGGCTCTATGCCACCTTCCTGCTCTGGCTGCTCAGCGAACTGTTTGAGGAACTGCCCGAGGTGGGCGATCCGGACAAGCCGAAACTGGTGTTCTTCTTCGATGAGGCGCATCTGCTGTTCGACGACGCGCCCAAGGCGCTGATCGACAAGGTGGAACAGGTGGCGCGCCTGATCCGGTCCAAGGGGGTCGGCGTCTATTTCATCACCCAGAACCCGGCGGACGTGCCCGAGGACATCCTGGGCCAGCTGGGCAACCGCATCCAGCACGCGCTGCGCGCCTTTACCGCCAGGGACCGAAAGAACTTGCGACTGGCAGCCGAAACCTATCGCGAGAACCCCGCTTTCGATACCGAGGACGCCATCCGCGACGTGGGTGTGGGCGAGGCTGTGACATCGCTGTTGCAGAAGAAGGGGGTGCCTGGGATCGTCGAGCGCACGCTGATCCGGCCGCCCTCGTCGCAGCTGGGCCCGATCACCCCGGCGGAACGCCGGGCGATCCTGAACGCCTCCGACATGTCGGGGAAGTATGACACGACGCTGGACCGCAAGTCGGCTTTCGAGATCCTGGCACAGCGGGCCGAGGCGGCGGCGCGCGCGGCCGAGGCGGCCGAGGTGAAAGCCGAGGCGGCCAGCCCCTGGGAGCGGGAATACAATTCCGCCCGCCGCTATTCCGGCAGCCGGGTCAGCCGGTCGTCGTCACAGTCGCCGAAGCGGAGCAGGAAGGAAGACACGCTGACCAGCGCCATGAGCGAGGCGGTGATCAAGGAGTTGAAGGGCACCACCGGCCGCCGCATCGTGCGCGGCATCCTTGGCAGCCTGTTCAAGGGCCGTTGAGGGTGCAGGGGGCTCTGCCCCCGTCGCCTGTCGGCGACTCCCCCGGAGTACTTGGGACCAGAAAGAAGCAGGGCTGAATTGTGCTGCTTCTTTCTGGTCCAAAATACTCCGGAGCGCGAGGCGGAGCCTCGCAAAAAGACCACTGTCGTCTTAAGGAAAGGCCGCGTCCCGGAGGCGCGGCCTTTGGCGTTGCTACTTTTCGGGGATCAGCCCGCGTGGGCTGAACCTGAGCACAAGCAGCAGGATGACCCCCATGGTCAGCAGCCGCATATGGGCGGCACTGTCGATCAGGTGCGATTTCAGCGCGCTGCCTTCGGGCAGACCGATGGTGATGAGGTTCATAAGCCAGAGGCCCAGCGGCTCGACCTGGACCCAGAGGAACCAGATCAGCATGGCGCCCAGCACCGCGCCAAAGTTGTTGCCCGAGCCCCCGACGATCACCATCACCCAGATCAGGAAGGTAAAGCGCAACGGCTGGTAGGTGCCCGGTGTCAGCTGGCCGTCGAGCGTGGTCATCATCGCGCCGGCGATGCCGCAGACCGCCGAGCCCAGAACGAAGACCTGAAGGTGGCGGCGGGTGACATCCTTGCCCATGGCTTCGGCCGCGACCTCGTTGTCGCGGATGGCGCGCATCATCCGGCCCCAGGGGCTTTTCAGCGCCATCTGGGCCATCCAGAGCAGGACAAGCAGGACCACCATGAACAGCACCGAATAGCCGAACTTGACGTAGAGGGTCGAGGCGGTCACCGGATCGAGACCCAGACTGGCCGCGCTTTCGACGAAGCCGGGGTCGTTCTGCAGGTCGATCTCGTAGGGGACCGGACGCGGCAGGCCGATCACGTTCTTGACGCCGCGCGCCAGCCAGTCCTCGTTCTTCATCACCGCGATGATGATCTCGGCGATGCCCAGCGTGGCGATGGCGAGATAGTCGGAGCGCAGGCCAAGCGCGGTCTTGCCGATCAGCCAGGCCGCGCCCGCGGCGAGCAGCCCGCCCGCCGGCCAGGCCAGCAGGACCGGCAGGCCGAGCCCGCCGATATTGCCTGCGGCGGCAGGGTTGATCGCCTCGACCGCCATGACATTGGGATCGAAAACGGCCCGGTAGATCACGAATCCCGCGACCAGCACCGTCAGGATGGTCAGGGCGCGGGTGCGTCCCCTGGGCATCCGCCTGGTCGCCATCACGGCGGCAAACACGGTGGCGGCACCCAGCAGCAGCGCCAGGACGATGCCCCAGCCGCCGGCCGACCAGGCCTCGGGCGAGAGCGGCTCGGACACCAGCACCACGGCAAGACCGCCCAGGGCCACAAAGCCCATGACGCCGACGTTGAAGAGGCCGGCAAAACCCCATTGCAGGTTGACGCCGATCGCCATGATGGCCGAGATCAGCCCCATGTTGACGATCAGGATGGCCGAGTTCCAGCTTTGCATGAAGCCGGTGATCACGACCAGGGCGGCCACGCCCAGGAACAGGGCGGCATTCTTCACTGTCTCGGTCATACCGCTTTCCCCTTGAAGAGGCCCGTAGGCTTGAACAGCAGCACGATCAGCAGGATGACGAAGCTGACCGCGAACTTGTAATCGGTGCTCAGGAGCTGGACGAGGCCGTCAGGCTCCATGCCGGCGGGGGCGAGGTAGCCCAGCACCTTTTTCCAGGCATAGGTCACCGTGACCTCGGAAAAGGCGATGACGAATCCGCCCGCGATGGCGCCCAGCGGGCTGCCGAGGCCGCCCACGATGGCGGAGGCGAAGATCGGCAGCAGAAGCTGGAAATAGACGAAGGGCTTGAAGCTCTTGTCGAGGCCGTAGAGCACGCCCGCGGTGGTGGCCAGCGCCGCCACGATCAGCCAGGTGTACATCACCACCCGCTCGGGGTTGATGCCCGACAACAGCGCCAGATCCTCGTTGTCGGAATAGGCGCGCATCGACTTGCCGGTGCGGGTCTTGTTGAGAAACCAGAACAGCAGCGCCACGGCGATCACCGCCACGACAACGGTCAGTGCCTGGGTCGACTTGATGGCAAGGCCCTCTTCAAGACCGGTCATCTCCTTGAAGTCGCGAGCCGAGATCAGGAAGCGTGTACCATCGGCGAAGTTCTGGTCGTTGGGGCCGATGATGAAGCGCACCAGCCCGTTCATGATGAACATCACGCCCATCGAGACTATGACGAGGATCACCGGCTTGGCCTTCTGTTCGCGGTAGAAGCGATAAACCATGCGGTCGGTGACGAGCACCAGCGCCATGCACCCAAGGATGCCAAAGGGCAGGGCCAGCAGCGCGGTCGGCAGCGGGCCGAGGCCGATGCCCACGGATTGCAGCCACCAGGTCACCAGAACGGCGATCATCGCGCCAAACGCCATGGTGTCGCCATGGGCGAAGTTGGAAAAGCGCAGGATGCCATAGATCAGCGTCACCCCCAGAGCGCCCAGCGCCAGCTGGCTGCCATAGGCGATGGCGGGGATCAGCACGAAGTTGGACAGCGCCACGAGGGCGTTGAGGATGTCCATCAGTTATCCTCCGAAATACAGGTGCCCAGATGTGTTACTGCTCCGGGAATGTGAAAGTTGCCATGCGTCGACACCATCGCGGTGCCGTCCGGGGCAATCGAAAGCAGGGTTGCGGCCGTGGCCATCGGATCGGTCTGCGCCGACACCAGGTGCAGCATGCCGTCGCCGGCCGAAAGCCAGGCAAAGGCGATGGCCGCGGTTCCGGGCGTCAGCGTGACCTGCCAGCCGTCGCCGTCGCGCGCCACCAGCGCCGGGAACCCGGCATCGGTGCGGCATTCCTGGCCCGGCATGCATTCGCGGTCGAACTGGCAGCGATATAGGTCGCCGGCCATTGCCGGTCCCGCCGGCATGACCAGGGTGACGACCGCGAGGCAGGCAGAATGGATCGCGTGGTTCGCCACCCTCAGCCCCCCAGGAAGGATTTGCGCACTTCGGGATCTTCCAGCAGTTCCTTGCCGGTGCCGGTAAAGGCGTTGCGGCCCTGGACCAGGACATATCCCTTGTCGGCGATGGCAAGCGCCTGCTTTGCGTTCTGCTCGACCATCAGGATCGGCAGGCCGGTGCGGCTGACCTCGATGATGCGGTCGAAAAGCTCGTCCATCACGATGGGGCTGACGCCGGCGGTGGGTTCGTCGAGCATCAGCACCTTGGGCTTGGTCATCAGCGCCCGGCCCACGGCGACCTGCTGGCGCTGGCCGCCCGAAAGCTCGCCCGCGGCCTGGTAGCGTTTCTCGCGCAGGATTGGGAAAAGGTCATAGACCTGTTCCATGGTCTCGCGGATATCGTCGCGCCGGATGAAGGCGCCCATTTCCAGGTTCTCCTCGACCGTCATCGAGGTGAAGATGTTGCTGGTCTGCGGCACGAAGCCCATGCCCTTGACCACCCGGTCCTGCGGGGTGAGCCGGGTGATGTCCTCGCCATCGAGACGGACCGAGCCGGACCGCACGTCGAGCATGCCGAACACCGCCTTCATCGCGGTCGACTTGCCGGCGCCGTTGGGGCCGACAATGACCGCGATCTCGCCCGGGTTCACGGCGATGGTGCATTCATGCAGGATGTCGGGGCCCTTGCCGTAGCCGCCGGTCATGGTGTCGCCGATCAGGAAGGGGCCGCCGTCGACCTTGGTCGTCGGGCCGCTCTTGCGGTGGGCCGGGGTCATGGTGCCGACGCCATGCGGGTTGGTGATCGTGGCATCCTTGTTGCCGCGATCGTCCTGGTAGGGATTGCCGCTCATGCGCCCGCCTCCAGTTTCGCCTTGTTCTTGAGCCCGGTGCCGAGATAGGCCTCGATCACCTGCTCGTTGGCCTTGATCTCGTCCAGTGTGCCTTGGGCCAGGACCTTGCCTTCGGCCATGCAGATCACGGGGTCGCAGATCTTGCCGATGAAATCCATGTCGTGCTCGATCACCACGAAAGTATAGCCGCGTTCCTTGTTCAGGCGCAGGATAGTGTCGGCGATGGTCATCAGCAGGGTGCGGTTCACACCGGCGCCGACCTCGTCGAGAAAGACGATCTTGGCATCGACCATCATGGTGCGCCCCAGTTCCAGCAGCTTCTTCTGCCCGCCCGAGACCTGTCCCGCCTTGTGGTCGGCCAGATGGCTGATGGTCAGGAATTCCAGCACTTCGTCGGCCTTGGCGCGCAGGGCGCGTTCCTGGTCGGCGATGCGCTTGCGCCCGAACCAGGTGTTCCACAGGGTTTCACCGATCTGGCCGCCGGGCACCATCATCAGGTTCTCGCGGCAGGTCATCGAGCTGAACTCATGCGCGATCTGAAAGGTCCTGAGCAGCCCCTTGTGGAACAATTCGTGCGGCGGCAGGCCGGTGATGTCCTCGCCATCCATGGTGACCTTGCCACTGGTGGGCGGCAGGACGCCGGCGATCACGTTGAACAGGGTGGTCTTGCCGGCTCCGTTCGGCCCGATCAGGCCGGTAATGGAACCCTTGGCGATTTCCAGCGATGCACCATCCACCGCATGGAACCCGCCGAAGTGCTTGTGCACGTCTTCGACGACGATCATGTGTTCCCCCAAGCCGCATACATTGCGCGGCCCTGTTGTTTATTGCCTCATCCTCGTGCGAGGTGCGGCTTTTTGTCATTGAAACAGCCCGGACACAAGGACCGGGCTGCTTGTCAGTCCATCATTGCAGAGCGATCAACGGAACTTGGCCGTGGTGATCTTGCCGCCCTCGAGCTTGATCTGGCGGTAGTTGCCGGCGCTTTCACCGGGTCCGATCAGCTCGACCGCGGTTGCGCCGACATAATCGACATCGCCGCCGTCCTTGATGATCTGCAGCGCCTTGGCCAGTTCGCCGGGATAGATCTTTTCGCCCGGTGCGTTGGCGACATGCATGATGTGCTCTTTGTAATCGGCCGAATCCTTGGAGTTCGCGGCCTGCATGGCAAGCAGGATCAGCGCTGCCGCGTCATAGGATTCGGGGGTGAAGGGCGAGGTTGCGTCGAAGGCGCCGGCCACGATTTCCTCGTACTTGGCCACGCCCGGGCTGTCGGTGCCGGGATGCTGGCCGGTAGAGCCGTCGATCTCGCTGCCGAAATTCTCTTCCAGCTTGGCGCCGATCATGCCGTCGGGGAAGTGGAACGTGTCGAAAGCACCCGAATCGATCGCCGAGCGCACGATGCCCGAACCGCCCTGGTCGACATAGCCGGCCACGACCAGACGCTGACCGCCCGCCGCGGCAAGCGCGCCGACTTCGGCCGAGTAGTCGGCCTTGCCGTCTTCATGCGCGGCCGAGATGGTGACCTTGCCGCCGGCGGCTTCGAAAGCCTGCTGGAAGCTGTCGGCCAGACCCTTGCCGTAGTCGTTGTTGGTATAGGTCACGGCAACTTCGTTGATGCCTTCTTCCATCAGGATCTCGGTCATCACGACGCCCTGGCGCGCATCCGAGGGCGCGGTGCGGAAGAACAGGCCGTTGTCCTCGGCGGTGGACAGCGCCGGCGAGGTGGCCGAGGGAGAGATCATCACGACGCCGTTCGGCACCGCGACGTTCGACAGGATGGCGCCGGTGACACCCGAGCAGTCGGCGCCCATGATCCCGTCGACCTTGTCCGAGGTGATCAGGCGTTCGGCGGCGGCGGTGGCGGCGGCGGCATCGACGCAGGTCGAGTCGGCACGGACCGAGGTGACGGTGGCGCCGTCCAGCAGCAGACCCGAGTCGCTGACTTCCTTCATCGCCAGTTCGGCGCCATCGGCCATCGACGGAGTCAGCGATTCGATCGGGCCGGTGAAGCCCAGGATCACGCCGATCTTGACTTCCTTGGCGTGACCGCCGGCAAAGGCGGCGCTGGCCATCAGTGCGGAGGCCGCAGTGGCCGTGAGCAGTTTCTTCATAAGTTACTCCCTTGTTGGAACGCAATCGTTCTGCATCGAAATTAGGCAAGCTGCGGGAAAAAGGAAAGTCCTAACGAAAAAGTGGTTTTGCGGCGGAAATCGCCTAGATGTTTGCCGGAAACCTGCGGTTTGAATGCCGCTTCAGCCAGAGGTTGGATCATGCTTTACCGTCTGTTCAACGCTTTGATTCTGACGCTTTGCTTCATCGGCTCTCCGGGGATGGCACAATCGGTCCTGACGACGTCTGCGGGACAGGTCCGACTGGAGGTCATGGCTGAAGGGCTGGACACGCCCTGGGCCGTCGCACCGCTGCCTGAGGGTGGGGCACTGATCACCGAACGTGGCGGTCGGCTGGTGTTTGCCTCGGACGGCAGGGTGCAGCCCGTAACCGGCGTGCCCCGGACGCGATCCCAGGGACAGGGCGGATTGCTCGACATCACGCTGGCGGCGGATTTTGCGCAAAGCCGCGAGCTATTCCTGACCTATTCCCGGCCTCAGTCGGGGGGTGGGGCAGGTACCGCCGTTGCAGTGGCGCGGTTGAGCCCGGAAAACCGGCGTCTGACGCAAGTGAACACCATCTTCGAGGCCGCCCCCGGCAGCAAAGGAGGACGGCATTTCGGCAGCCGCGTAGTCGAGGCGACCGATGGCACGCTGTTCGTCACGCTGGGCGACCGGGGCGAGGCTGCGTCTGCGCAGGACCGTTCCAACCATAACGGCAGCGTGATCCGCATCCGCCGTGATGGCAGCGTGCCAGCGGACAATCCCTTTGTCGGCAACTCCGGTGTGCGGCCCGAAATCTGGTCCTGGGGACATCGCAACCCGCAAGGCGCGGCGCTTGACGGGCGCGGACGTCTGTGGACCTCGGAACATGGGGCCAGGGGCGGGGACGAGATCAACCTGATCCGCAAGGGCGCGAACTATGGCTGGCCGGTGATCTCCTACGGAACCGAGTATTCCGGCGCAAGGATCGGAGAGGGTACGCACAAGGCCGGGATGGAACAGCCATCGTTCTACTGGGATCCCTCGATCGCGCCCTCGGGGCTGATGATCTATTCCGGCAGGCTTTGGCCCGAGTGGCAGGGCCATCTGTTTGTCGGCTCGCTCAAATTCGACCATATCGCCCGGCTGGCGGGCGAACCGCCGCGCCAGGCGGAGCGGATCGAGGGTCCGGAAACCGAGCGTTTGCGCGATATCGTCGAAGCACCCGACGGAACGATCTGGTTCATCTCCGAGGGGCGCGGCGCTGTTTACAGGATGAGCCCCGCTTCCTAGGCTGATCTCGACCAGCAATCAGGCATGGAGGGTGCGATGCGGTGGTTGATATTTTTCCTTGTGCTTCTAAGTCCGGCGTCGGCAAGCGCCGAGGACCGGGTCTTCGCCAGTTATGATGAATATGCCGGTTTCGTGGACGAAAAGATCATGTGGCGCGATTTCGTAGCGCTGATCAACAGCCTCGGCGGTGAGGACGAATATACCGAAGCCCAGCTGAACGCCACAAATGCGCAGCTCCTGAACGCGATGCCCTTCGACTTCACCGGCAGCGCGGTTCTCAAACGGGTCGAGCTGACGCCGGACTTCAGCCAGGAAATGCGGGTCTACTGGAACCGGCAGAAATCATATGTCTACTTCTATGCCTTCCTGCACCGCCGCGAAGAGGGACTGGTGGTCCTGAAATTCAACCTCAACACAAATTCCGACAATATCTTCGACAAGTTCTGACCTGCGGCGCGGCACGCGCCTTCATCTTTTCGAAAATCCTTCGGGGGGCAAGGCCCGTCAGGGCCGAGGGGGCAGTGCCCCCTGACGTGGCAGTTCAGACCGAAAGCCGGGTGCTTTGCGCGCCGCGTTCGCGATAGGGCGTCGTGTTGTAATGCGCCCGGTAGCATTTGGAGAAATGGCTGGGCGAGGCAAAGCCGCAGGCCAGCGCCACGTTGATCACGCTCATGTCGGTCTGCATCAGCAGGTTGCGGGCCTTTTGCAGGCGCAGTTCCATGTAATAGCGTTTCGGGCTGCGGCTCAGGTAGCGGCGGAACAGCCGTTCCAGCTGACGGGTGGACATGCCGACGTCCTTGGCCAGCGCGGCGGGCGAGATCGGTTCCTCGATGTTGCGTTCCATCATCTGGATGACCTGGCTCAGCTTGGGGTGACGCACGCCGATCCGGGTCGGCGTCGACAGGCGCTGGGTGTCCTGGTCGGTACGGATCGAGGAATAGATCAGCTGGTCGGCCACCGCATTGGCGAGTTCCTCGCCGTGCTGGTTGGCGATCAGCTTGAGCATCAGGTCGATCGAGGCGGTGCCGCCGGCGGTGGTGATCCGGTTTCCGTCGACCACAAAGACCGATTTGGTCAGGGTCACATCTTCAAATTCCTCGATGAAACTGTCCTGGTTCTCCCAATGGATGGTGGCGCGTTTGCCATCGAGCAGCCCGGCCTTGGCCAGCGTGTAGCCCGCTGTGCAAAGCCCGCCGATGACCGGGCCGCGGCGTGCCTCGCGGCGCAGCCAGCTGACGACCTTTCGGGTGGTGGCCTTCTGAACGTCGATGCCGCCGCAGACCATGAGCATGTCCTCGCGCCGCAACTCGCCGAGGTCGCCGTCAAGCTTGAACACGGTGCCGTTCGAGCAGGTGGCCGATACGCCGCCCTCCCCGATGACGGTCCATTCGTACAGCGTCTTGCCGGCCATCCGGTTTGCAATGCGAAGCGATTCAACCGCGCAAGCGAAACACAGCATGGTGAACTGGTCGAGAAGAACAAAGACAAAGCGTTGCGGCTTCTTGCCGGCAGTATCAACTTTGACAACTTGGCGTTGTTCTTTCACTGTGTAATGTCCTTGTTTTGCATCATGCGCGGCTCCAGCGCATATGCGATCTCTACTGCACATTGGGCAGAGCTTGTTTACGACGTCAAGAGCCGCAAATCGGATATGGTCACTGCTACATGGTTTTTGTATAGAGGCCACCTGTCGTTATCGTTGCGGAGAAAAGCTATGACCGAGTGGCAAAAGACGAGCTGGCGCGCCAAACCGCGGGTTCAGATGCCCGACTATACCGATCCGGCCGCTCTGGCCCAGGTCGAGGCGCAGCTTTCCAAGTATCCGCCGCTGGTTTTTGCCGGCGAGGCGCGGCGGCTGAAGCGCCATCTGGGAGCGGCGGGCCGGGGCGAAGCCTTCCTGCTTCAGGGCGGCGATTGCGCCGAGAGCTTCGAACAGTTCAGTGCTGACGGCATCCGCGACACGTTCAAGGTGATGTTGCAGATGGCGATGGTGCTTACCTATGGCGCAAAGGTGCCGGTGATCAAGGTGGGCCGCATGGCAGGCCAGTTCGCCAAGCCGCGCAGCGCGCCGACCGAGGTGGTCGGGGGTGTCGAACTGCCCAGTTACCGCGGCGACATCATCAACGAGCTGGCCTTCACGCCCGAGGCGCGCATTCCCGATCCCAGGAAGATGTTGCAGGCCTATACCCAGGCCGCTGCGACACTGAACCTGCTGCGTGCCTTCTCGACCGGCGGTTTCGCCGACATGAGCCGGGTGCATTCCTGGACCCTTGGGTTCACCGACGAGCAGGATGTACAGAAATATTCCGAGATCGCGGACCGCATCCAGGACACGATCGATTTCATGGGGGCCGCCGGCATCACGGCGAACACCACGCATGAATTCTCGACCGTCGAATTCTATACCAGTCACGAGGGGCTGCTGCTGGAGTACGAGGAAGCGCTGACGCGGCTCGACTCCACCTCGGGGAATTGGCTGGCGGGTTCCGGTCACATGATCTGGATCGGCGACCGCACCCGGCAGCCGGATGGCGCGCATGTGGAATACTGCCGCGGCGTGTTGAACCCGATCGGGTTGAAATGCGGACCGACAACCAGCGCCGAGGACCTCAAGATCCTGATGTCCAGGCTGAACCCCGAAAATGAAGAGGGGCGGTTGACCCTGATCGCACGGTTCGGCGCAGGCAAGGCTGGCGAGCATCTGCCGCGCCTGATCAAGGCGGTGCGCGAGGAAGGCGCCAAGGTGACCTGGGTCTGCGACCCGATGCATGGCAACACGATCAAGTCGGCCTCGGGCTACAAGACCCGTCCGTTCGATTCGGTCTTGCGCGAGGTGCGGGATTTCTTTGCCGTGCATCAGTCCGAAGGCACCGTGCCCGGCGGCGTGCATTTCGAGATGACCGGCCAGGACGTGACCGAATGCACCGGCGGCGTTCGTGCCGTGACGGACGAGGACCTGAGCGACCGGTACCATACCGCCTGCGATCCGCGCCTCAACGCAAGCCAGTCTCTGGAACTGGCGTTTCTCGTTGCCGAGGAACTGTCAAAGCTGCGCAACACGCAGCGCCGCCGCACGGCGGTGTGAAAGGGATCGTGATGGCCCGGTTCCGCCGGGCCATCACGGCGTCGGTCAGTCTTCCTGCGGCACCACGCGCAATACCGGTTTTCCCCGAAGCATTGGCACGGAATCCTCGGCCAGACCGGGCACGGGTGAGCGCATCTTTTCCCGACAGTCGGCCGTCAGTGTTCTAAGTTTGGACTTCGAAAGTTCGAACCGGAGGCCTCCGGTTCCGAACGGGCCGTCCGCGATCAGGACCCCGAGCGCGCGGCTGACATCGCCGAGATCGCTTTTCAACGGCAAAAGCACGGCCCGCGCTTCAATCGCGCCGGCGCCATGGCCCGGCGCCGCGGTCAGAGACAATTCGGCAATGGCCGGTGCCAGGAACACATTTTCGATCGTGGCCGTGATTTCGGCGCGGGCCGTTGCCGAAAAAAGCGCTGTAATCGGCATGCCGCGCACCTCCATACCTGCGATGAGCGTCAGATGGTTGCCGGCAAGTCGGAAGCGCGCGATGCCCGGCGCTATACGTTCGAGGATGAACGTGTATTCGAGAATGTTCTCAAGACCGCGCGGGTCGATGTCGGACCGGTGCGGTATGTTGTCCCCGGTGCGCAGCGCAGACCAGTAGGCCTCGGCCTGGCGCAATGGGGAAAGACTGCGACCATTTCGAAACCGGTCCATCGAGATTACATTCCCCGTTTTGCCCTTGGAGCGGTTACCCAAGATAAACATCATCACTACACCCAGTATCCCGATGCCCCGTTTGCCTGTGTCCGCCCGGAAGGCCGGCGATCGGCGCGAGCGGGACAGGTTACCCAAGTGTTAACGTGCCACGGGTAGCCTCTATTTTGGAGTATTTCCTTAACGAATGGTTAATTGTCTTAAACTGGTGGAAAATTCGGCCGGGTCTTGCCCTGAGGCAGGGGTTCGCATTAGGTGCAGCGGAACGGAACGGTCGCAGTTCGACACGGGAGTTGACCAAGATGATCAGATCCATGACGGGTTTCGCCTCGGCGCGTGGCGAAAAGGCGCCGTTTTCCTGGAGCTGGGACTTGCGAAGTGTGAACGCCAAGGGGTTGGATCTGCGGCTGCGGGTACCCGACTGGCTGGAGGGGCTGGAGGCCGCGCTGAGGGCCGATCTGGCCAAGGCGCTCACCCGGGGAAGCGTGAATCTGACGCTGAGACTGGGGCGGGACGAAGAGGTGCCGAGCCTGGCGCTGAACCAGACTGCGTTGGCAGCTGTGCTGGACGCGCTGGCCGAGGCCGAGGAACAGGCCATGGCGCGGGGGCTGACGCTGGCGCCGTCCTGCGCGGCCGATCTGCTGGCGCTGCGCGGCGTTATGGACGCGGGCAGCGGCGAAGAGGATCTTGCACCGGTCATCGTCCAGCTCAAGGCGGAGTTTGAACCTCTCGTTCAGGCATTTGTGCAGATGCGTGAAACTGAAGGGGCGGCCCTGAGCGAAATCCTGCAAAGCCAGTTGGCGCGGGTCGAAGAGCTTACGGCCGAAGCATCGGAATTGGCCGAGGCCCGCAAGGGTGCGGTGGCCGAAACCCTGCGCGCCAATCTGGCGCGGGTTTTGGCCAATTCGGACGGAGCCGACCCGGACCGGGTGGCGCAGGAACTGGCACTGCTGGCGGTCAAGGCCGATGTCACCGAGGAACTGGACCGGCTGCGCGCCCATGTGCGCGCCGCGCGGGCACTGCTGGACCAGGGGGGCGCGGTGGGGCGCAAGCTCGACTTCCTGATGCAGGAATTCAACCGCGAAGCCAACACGCTCTGTTCGAAGTCACAAAACGCTGACCTGACTGCGGTAGGGTTGGAATTGAAGGCGGTTATCGACCAGATGCGCGAACAGGTACAGAATGTGGAATAACGGAAAGGAAACCTGCGCATGACCGATCGCCGCGGCCTATTGATCATCCTCTCCTCGCCTTCGGGCGCGGGAAAATCGACATTGGCGCGCAGGCTGATGGCCTGGGACCCGGGCCTGAGATTCTCGGTCTCGGCCACCACCCGCCCGCCGCGCCCGGGCGAGGAACACGGGCGCGAATATTTCTTCCTGACCGAGGAGCAGTTCAAGGGGCAGGTGCGGCGCGGCGAGATGCTGGAACATGCCCATGTGTTCGGCAATTTCTATGGCTCGCCCGCCGGACCCGTGCGCGAGACGATCGAGGCCGGACAGGACGTTCTGTTCGACGTCGACTGGCAGGGCGAGATCCAGATCCGCAACTCGGACCTGGGCAAGCATGCGCTGTCGATCTTCATCCTGCCGCCCTCGATCCGGGAACTGCGCCGCCGCCTGGAAAACCGCGGCCAGGACAGCGCCGAGGTGATCTCGAAACGGATGCTGAAAAGCTGGGACGAGATCAGCCACTGGGGCTATTACGACTATGTCCTGATCAACGACGATCTGGACGCCACCGAGGCGAAACTGAAAACCATCGTCAGCGCCGAACGCATGCGCCGCATCCAGCAGCCCGCCTTGCAGGAGCATGTACGCAAGTTGCAAACCGAATTCGAGGATCTGTCATGACCATCTTTGCCCTGGGCGCGCACCGCCCGCAAATTCACCCCGACACCTGGATCGCGCCCGATGCCAACCTGATCGGCCAGGTGGTGCTGGAAGAGGGCGCCTCGGTCTGGTTCGGCGCCACGATACGCGCAGATCACGAGGTGATCCGGGTAGGGGCCGGGTCGAACATTCAGGAAAACTGCGTCATGCATATCGACGCGGGCTATCCCTTGACCGTCGGCCGGAACTGCACCATCGGCCACAAGGTGATGCTGCATGGCTGCACGATCGGCGACAATACCCTGATCGGCATGGGGGCTACCGTTCTGAATGGCGCGAGAATCGGCAGCAACTGCCTGATCGGGGCGGGGGCGCTGATTACCGAGAACAAGGAAATCCCCGACAATTCGCTGGTCATGGGCGCGCCGGGCCGGGTCGTGCGGCAACTGGACGAAGCGGCGATCACCCGGATCGAGCTGAGCGCCCGATACTATCAGGACAACATGCGCCGGTACCGGGAGACCTTGGTTCCGATCGAATAGGGGCGGGTTCGCGAGGCTGGCATGTCGTTGGAAACCGTGATCCATGAACTTGTTGCGGCAGTACCCCTGCCGGCGCTGCTGGTGGACCAGTCCGAACGCATCCTGACGGCCAATGCCGAGGCTCAGACGCTGTTCGGCGGCCAGACCACCGGCCGTCATTTCGCCACCATCCTGCGCCAGCCGCAGGTGATCGAGGCGATCGAGAAATCCTTGCGCGACAAGGCAGGCGCCACCAGCCGCTATCTGGGCAGTGACGGAGCGCAGGATACATCCTTCGATGTCAGCTGCCGCTATGTTCGCGGGGTCGGCGCCGTGCAGGGGGGCGCGGTTCTGGTCAGCTTCATCGACGTGACGCCGGTCGAGCAGGCGGGCCAGATGCGGCGCGACTTTGTCGGCAACGTCAGCCACGAGTTGCGCACGCCGCTGACCGCCATCATGGGGTTCATCGAAACCCTGCGCGGGCCCGCCCGCGACGATGCGCAGGCGCGGGAGCGTTTCCTGGTCATCATGGAACAGGAGGCCAGCCGGATGAACCGGCTGGTGGGCGATCTGTTGTCGCTTAACCGTGTGGAAAGCGAAGAGAGGGTTCGCCCGCGCGAGCAGGTGGACCTGAGCGCGCAGATAAGCTCTACGCTGAATTCCCTGGGGCCTCTGGCAGCCGAGGCCGGTGTCGAACTGATCTCGGAAGGACCCGACCATCCGGTGAGCCTGACCGGCGATACTGACCAGATCCGCCAGGTGCTGACCAATCTGATCGAGAACGCGATCAAGTACGGTGGCAGCGGCGGCGAGGTCAGGATAAGCCTGTCCGAGGTGGACCGCGACCCGGCGGTGCGGGGACCAGCCGTCAGGCTTCGGGTGACGGACCGTGGACCCGGCATAGATCCGATCCATCTGCCACGGCTGACCGAACGATTCTACCGCGCCGACAGCCACCGATCCCGGCAGAAGGGCGGCACCGGGCTTGGCCTGGCCATCGTCAAGCATATCGTCAACCGGCATCGCGGCCGGTTGCGGGTGGAAAGCGAGTTGGGCAAGGGCTCGACCTTCACGGTGATTCTGCCCCGCTGACCGGTTTTCGCGTTCACGCGGTGCGAAGCTGGCTTCAGACCACGCCAGGACAGTGTCATCTTGCGGTTACCTGAGCGTTACATCGGGAAATCGACAATCGAACCGCAGTTTGTCATATAGCTGTTACACTACCGTCACAAAAGGCTCACGCACCGGCCCTAGGAGGTGGCGCAAGATCATCATGGGGGTGATCGTTAAATTACCGTATTCAAGGAGACTGCAATGTCCTTTGTGAAACTGTCGGCTTCGGCCCTGGCCATCGCTGCCGTGTCGGCCACTGCCGCTGCTGCCCGCGATCAGATCCAGATCGCCGGCTCGTCCACCGTTCTGCCCTATGCCGCGATCGTCGCCGAAGCCTTTGGCGAGAACTTCGATTTCCCGACCCCGGTCGTGGAATCCGGTGGTTCGGGCGCCGGCCGCAAGAAGCTGTGCGAAGGTGTTGGCGAAAACACCATCGACATTGCCAACTCGTCCTCGCGCATCAAGCAGTCGGACATCGATCTGTGCGCCTCGAATGGCGTGACCGAGATCCAGGAAGTGCGCATCGGCTATGACGGCATCGTGTTCGCCTCCGACATCAACGGCGCAACCTTCGCCTTTACCCCGGCCGACTGGTACAACGCCCTGGCCGCAAAGGTGGTCAAGGACGGCGTTCTGGTCGACAACATGAACAAGACCTGGAAAGACGTGAACCCGGACCTGCCGGATCAGGACATCCTGGCCTTCATTCCGGGCACCAAGCACGGCACCCGTGAAGTGTTCGACGAGAAGGTGATCCACGCAGGCTGTGAAGCCACCGGCGCCGAAGAGCTGTACAAGGCCGCTGGCGACGAAAAGGCCAAGGGCTGCAACGCGCTGCGCACCGACGGTGCGTCGATCGACATCGACGGCGACTACACCGAGACCCTGGCCCGCATCGACGCCAACAAGAACGGCATCGGCGTGTTCGGCCTGTCGTTCTACCAGAACAACACCGACAAGCTGGTCGTCGCCACCATGGACGGCGTCGTTCCTTCGGTCGAAACGATCGCTTCGGGTGAATACCCGGTGTCGCGTCCGCTGTACTTCTACGTCAAGAACGCACACCTGGGCGTGATCCCCGGCCTGCAGGAATACATCGAGTTCTTCGTCTCCGACGAGATCGCCGGCCCCGATGGCCCGCTGTCGGAATACGGCCTGGTCTCTGACCCGGAGCTGGCGGCGACCCAGGAAGCTGTTGCCAACCGGACCCCGATGGGCCCGCTGAACTAAGCCAACGACCACCGGCCGACGGCATCCGCGCGATGCCGTCGGCCTTTTTCACACTCTGCGGAAGAGCAAGATGAGCGTCAGCATCATTACCCTGATCGTCCTCGGCATTGCCGTGCTCGGCTTTTTTCTCGGAAGGCAGCGCGCCCTGTCTCTCTCCGCGAGTTCCGGCAAACGACTGCATTCCTTGCCCGGATATTACGGACAGATGGTGTTTCTGTTTGCCGCGGTTCCGGCCTTGCTGCTGATGACGGCCTGGCTGTTCATGCAACCGATCCTGATAGAGGGTCGCATCAGCGCCAATATCCCCGACAGCGTGATCCCCGAGGGCGGTGCGCGCAGCCTGGTCATGGCAGACGTGCGGCGCATCGCCGGAGGGCTTGACGCCCTGATCGCCGACAGCGGCATGACCGAGACAGCGCTCGACCAGATGCGGGCCGATGAGACGGATGTGCGGTCGCAACTTGGGAATGTCGGTGTGGCGCTGGGATCGGATGTTCCGGTTCAGGTGTTCGAGGCGGCAAAGGAATATCGCGCGTCCTCCAAGACCGGTTCGCTGTTGATGTCCATTGCGGTTCTGGCCGTTTGCGGCCTCTTCGCCGCGTGGTCGCTTTTGCGCATCTCCCCGGATCAGCGCGCCCGCAACGTAAGCGAGGGCTTCGTTCTTGCGCTGCTTGTCGGCGCCTCGCTGGTGGCGATCCTGACAACGGTTGGCATCGTCACCTCGCTGCTGTTCGAAACCTTCCATTTCTTCAAGCTCTATCCTGCACGCGAGTTCTTCTTCTCGACGGTCTGGAACCCGCAGTTTCGCGGCGGTTCCGAACTGGGCATCCTGCCGCTCTTGTGGGGAACACTTTATGTCTCGTTCATTGCGCTGCTGCTGGCGGTGCCGGTCGGGCTGATGATCGCGATCTATCTGGCTGAATATGCCAGCAAGGCGATGCGGTCCGTCGCCAAGCCGGCAATCGAGGTTCTGGCGGGCATTCCGACGATCGTCTACGGCCTGTTCGCGCTGATCACCGTGGGGCCGTTCCTGCGGGACTGGTTGGCGCAGCCGATGGGGTTGGGCAATTCGTCCTCGTCGGTCCTGACGGCCGGTCTGGTCATGGGCATCATGCTGATCCCGTTTGTCAGCTCCCTGTCCGATGACATCATCAACGCGGTGCCGCAATCCATGCGCGACGGGTCGTTCGGCCTGGGCGCGACGAAATCCGAAACGATCCGGCAGGTGATCCTGCCGGCGGCCCTGCCGGGTGTGGTCGGCGCCGTTCTGCTGGCGGCCAGCCGGGCCATCGGTGAGACGATGATCGTGGTCATGGGGGCGGGCGCCGCCGCCAAGCTGGGTCTGAACCCGTTCGAGGCGATGACAACGGTGACGGTGAAGATCGTCAGCCAGCTGACCGGCGATACCGAATTCGCCAGCCCCGAAACCCTGGTGGCCTTTGCTCTGGGTCTTACCCTGTTTGTCTTTACCCTCGGGCTCAACGTCCTGGCGCTCTACATCGTGCGCAAATACCGGGAGCAGTACGAATGACCGACGCAACCGCGAACTCAACCGGGGGAACCCCGGGCCGGAATGCCGGATCGCTGTTCGACAAGGACCCCCGGACGCGCAAGCGCAACGCGGCCGAAACCCGGTTCCGGATGATGGGTCTGGCCGCCGTGATCTTTGGCGTGCTCTGTCTTGTGGGGCTGCTGGGCTCTATCATCTCTAACGGTGTTTCGGCCTTCAGCCAGACCTTCATCATCGTCGACGTCTTCCTGGACCCGGCAAAGCTGGACAAGGACGGCGACCGCGACCCGGACAAGATCGCCAAGGTGACGACATTCGGCTATGCTCCCCTGATCGCGACCGCGATGGAGCAGGCGATGGAACAGGCCAACATCAGCATCGAGGGCCTCGGCAAGAAGGACGCCGCCGAACTGGTGTCGAAAGAAGCGCCGGCGCAACTTCGGAACTATGTGCTGAACAATATCGACGAGATCGGCGAGACGGTACGGTTCAAGGTGCTGGCCTCGGGCAGGATCGACGGCTATTACAAGGGCCGCGTCACGATGGCCTCTGCCGAGCTTGACCGCAACGTCTCGCCCGCGCAGTTGCAACTGGCGGATCAGTTGAAGGCAGCCGGGTTGCTGAGCACCGGGTTCAACTGGCAGTTCTTCACCGCGCCCGACGCTTCGGACACACGGCCGGAAGCCGCCGGTCTGGGGGTTGCGATCCTGGGTTCGCTCTACATGATGATCATCGTTCTGGTGCTGGCGCTGCCGCTGGGGGTTGCGGCCTCGGTCTATCTCGAGGAATTCGCGCCACAGAACTGGCTCACGGATGCCATCGAGGTGAATATCGCCAACCTGGCCGCGGTGCCGTCGATCGTGTTCGGCATTCTTGGCCTTGCGATCTTCATCAACATGGCCGGTCTGCCGCAATCGGCGCCCATCGTCGGCGGCCTCGTGCTGACGCTGATGACGCTTCCGACCATCATCATCGCCACCCGGGCCGCGCTCAAGGCGGTGCCGCCGTCGATCCGGGATGCGGCACTTGGGGTCGGGGCCTCGAAGATGCAGTCGGTGTTCCACCACGTTCTGCCGCTGGCCGCGCCGGGCATCCTGACCGGCACCATCATCGGCCTCGCGCAGGCGCTGGGGGAAACAGCGCCGCTCTTGCTGATCGGCATGGTTGCCTTTGTCCGCGAATTTCCCGACGGCCCGCCGGACGGGTTCTTCGACCCCGCCTCGGCGCTGCCGGTTCAGGTCTACAACTGGACACAGCGCGGCGACCCGGCCTTTGTGGAACGGGCGTCCGGCGCTATCATCGTGCTCCTCATCTTCCTGGTGTGCATGAACGCCCTGGCGATCGTTCTTCGTCGACGCTTCGAGCGGCGCTGGTAAGGGAGCCGAACAATGAACGACATGTCTCGACTGGAGAGAACCGTGGGAACCAAGAACATCAAGATGGAGTGCCGGGACTGTCAGGTCTATTACGGCGACACGCACGCGATCAAGGACGTGAACGTCGATATCGAGGACAAGACCGTCACCGCCTTCATTGGGCCGTCGGGCTGCGGCAAGTCCACGTTCCTGCGCTGCCTGAACCGGATGAACGATACGATCTCGGTGGCGCGCGTCGAAGGCCAGTTCAAACTCGATGGCGAAGACATCTATGACAGGCGCGTCGACCCCGTGCAGTTGCGCGCCAAGGTCGGCATGGTGTTCCAGAAACCGAACCCGTTTCCCAAGTCGATCTATGACAACGTAGCCTATGGTCCGCGCATTCACGGACTGGCCCGGAACAAGGCGGAACTGGACGATATCGTCGAACAGGCGCTGCGCCGCGGCGCCTTGTGGAACGAAGTCAAGGACCGTCTCGATGCGCCAGGCACCGGTCTTTCGGGCGGCCAGCAGCAGCGTCTGTGCATCGCGCGCGCGGTTGCGACCGAACCCGAAGTGCTGTTGATGGACGAACCCTGTTCGGCGCTGGACCCCATCGCCACGGCGCAGGTCGAGGAACTGATCGACGAATTGCGGCAGAGCTATTCGGTCGTGATCGTCACGCATTCGATGCAGCAGGCTGCGCGGGTGAGCCAGAAGACCGCATTCTTCCACTTGGGCAACCTCGTCGAATTCGGTGAAACCGGGCAGATCTTTACGAACCCGGTCGATCCGCGCACGGAAAGCTACATCACCGGCCGCATCGGCTGAGGACAGGAACGGATATCATGGTGCAACAGCATATCACTTCGGCCTACGACCGCGATCTGGAGGCGATCCAGGCCCATATCATGAAGATGGGCGGGCTGGTCGAGGCCGCGATCATGTCTTCGGCCCGGTCGCTGGAAACGCGCGATGTGGAACTGGCCAAGGAAGTGCGGGCCGGCGACAAGGCCATCGACGCGCTGGAGGAACTCATCAACGCGGAAACCGCGCGCCTGATCGCGCTGCGGGCGCCCACCGCGATCGATTTGCGCCTGATCCTTTCGGTCATGAAGGTCGCGACCAACCTGGAACGCATCGGGGATTATGCCAAGAACATAGCCAAGCGAACGACGGTCCTGGTCGAATCGCCGCCGGTAGGCGACAGCGCAGCGGCCCTGCGCCGCATGGCGCGCGAGGTCGAACTGATGCTCAAGGACGCGCTTGACAGCTATATCCAGCGCGATGCCGAACTGGCAACGGATGTGATCAGCCGCGACCAGGACGTGGACCAGATGTACAACGCGCTGTTCCGCCAATTCCTGACCTTCATGGCCGAGGATCCGCGCAGCATCACCGCGTGCATGCATCTGCATTTCATCGCCAAGAACATCGAACGCATGGGCGATCATGTCACCGCGATCGCCGAGCAGGTGGTCTACCTTGTGACCGGCAGCCGCCCGGACGACGCGCGCCCCAAGGGCGACGTGACGTCGACGACGGCGTAACGGGGAGGCCAGGCAATGTCCGCTGATCAACCTACCGTTCTTGTGGTCGAGGACGAGATGGCCCAGCGAGAGGTGCTGGCCTACAACCTCGAAGCCGAAGGGTTTCGCGTGCTCAAGGCAGAAGACGGCGAAGAGGCGATGCTGCTGGTGGACGAGGACACGCCGGACATCATCGTGCTGGACTGGATGATGCCGAATCTCAGCGGTATCGAGGTCTGCCGGAGGCTCAAGACCAGGCCGGAAACCCGCTCGATCCCCGTGATCATGCTGTCGGCGCGGACCGAAGAGGTGGACAAGGTGCGCGGCCTTGAAACCGGGGCCGACGACTACGTGGTCAAGCCCTATTCGGTAGTCGAGCTGATGGCGCGGGTCCGCGGCCAGTTGCGTCGGGTACGGCCTTCGGCTGTCGGGCTGCGGCTGGAATACGAGGATATCGTTCTGGATGCGGAAACCCATCGGGTGAGCCGGTCGGACAAGCAGCTGAAACTGGGTCCGACCGAGTTCCGCCTGCTGTCGACCTTCATGGAAAAACCCGGACGGGTCTGGAGCCGCGAACAGTTGCTGGACCGGGTCTGGGGGCGCGACATCTATGTGGACACCCGCACGGTCGACGTGCATATCGGGCGGCTGCGCAAGGCGCTGACGCAGCACGGCGGCGAGGATCCGGTGCGCACCGTGCGTGGGGCGGGTTACGCCCTGGGATGAAGGCGATTGCCGTTCAGCGCGGCAATACCTCTTCGGGTTCCGCCTGCGCCGCCAGCCAGTGTCGAAAGGTTCTGAGCGAGGGGTCGGCGGTCTTGGCACGGGGCCAGACCAGATAATATGCGCCAACGGTTTCGACTGCATCGGGGTAGGCGGCCACCAGCCGCCCGGTGGCGAGATCCTGTTCCACCACGTAATTGGGCAAGAGTGCCACTCCAAGCCCGTGCAGCGCAGCCTGGCTGATCGTGGCGAACTGGTCGTGCAGGGTGCCGGGCAGGGGATCGGGATGGGCAACGCCCATCTGGTCGAACCAGTCCTGCCAGGCGCGCGGCCGTGTCTGGATATGCAAGAGCGGCAGGCGCAGCAGGTCGGCGGGCGATTTCGGCGTGCCGTGCGGCAATAACCCGGGCGCGCAGACCGGCAGGACGCGCTCCGCCCTGAGCAGCAGCCGGTCCGTTCCCGGCCAATCCGGTACTCCGAAATGTATCGCCGCATCAAAGGGTTCCGAGGCAAAGCTGAACGGACGCAATCGGGTGGACATGTTGATGGTGATATCCGGGTGCAGCCGCGCGAAATCGGGCAGGCGCGGCATCAGCCAGCGCATCCCGAAGGTGGGCAGGATGGCGAGGTTCACCGTGCCGCCGGCAGGTGTTACCTGCAACCTGAGCGAGGCCTGTGCGATCCGGTTCAGCGCCTCACGGATCTCGACCACGTATTCCTGCGCCGCCGGCGTCAACGAAAGGCGCTTGCGGTCGCGCTGGATCAGTTCGACCCCCATCTGGGTTTCCAGCGTCTGTAACTGGCGGCTGACCGCGCTTTGGGTCAGCGACAGTTCCTCGGCCACGGCCGAAGCCGAGCCGAGACGGTCCAGCGCTTCGAGGGCGCGGAGCGAAGAGATTGACGGGAGAAAACGTCTGGGTGCAAGCATGTATGCGTTTTACTCATGAAAACGTGCCAAAGTCTCGCTGTTTTTTGCCATTCGGGAAAGGTATGTTGCGCACAAACCGCAAATCAGGAGTTGATCGATGGATACCGTTGCCAAGCCCGCCCTGCGCGACAAGGACAAGCCCGACCTGGGTGCCTTTGACTGGGAGGATCCGTTTCGTCTGGCCGACCAGTTGACCGAAGACGAGCGCATGATCGCAGACGCAGCCCGGGCCTATGCGCAGGAAAAGCTGCAACCGCGCGTCACCGAGGCATTCCGGAACGAAGTGACCGATCCCGAGATCTTTCGTGAGATGGGCGAAATGGGCCTGTTGGGCACCACCATCCCCGAACAGTACGGCGGCATCGGCGCCGGTTACGTGACCTATGGCCTCGTCGCGCGCGAGGTCGAGCGCGTCGACAGCGGCTATCGCTCGATGATGTCGGTACAAAGCTCGTTGGTGATGTACCCGATATATGCCTATGGCAGTGAGGAGCAGCGGATGAAATACCTGCCCAAGCTCGCCAGCGGTGAATGGATCGGCTGTTTCGGTCTGACCGAACCCGATGCGGGGTCGGACCCCGCCGGCATGAAGACCCGCGCGGTCAAGACCGAGGGCGGCTACAAGCTGACCGGCACCAAGATGTGGATCTCGAACGCGCCCATCGCGGATGTTTTCGTCGTCTGGGCCAAGTCCGAGGCGCATGACGGCAAGATTCGTGGCTTCATCCTTGAAAAAGGCATGAAGGGGCTGAGCGCGCCCAAGATCGAGAACAAGATGTCGCTGCGCGCCTCGATCACCGGCGAGATCGTGATGGACGGCGTCGAAGTGGGCGAAGAGGCGCTGCTGCCGCATGTGTCCGGGCTGAAAGGGCCGTTCGGCTGTCTGAACCGGGCCCGTTACGGTATCAGCTGGGGTGCGATGGGCGCGGCCGAATGCTGCTGGCACGCCGCGCGCCAATACGGTCTGGACCGCAAGCAGTTCAACCGCCCGCTCGCCCAGACCCAGTTGTTCCAGTTGAAACTGGCCAACATGCAGACCGAGATCGCCCTGGGCCTGCAAGCCAGCCTGCGCGTTGGCCGACTGATGGACGAGGCCAAGGCGGCGCCCGAGATGATCTCGATCGTCAAGCGCAACAACTGCGGCAAGGCGCTGGATGTTGCGCGCATGGCCCGCGACATGCACGGCGGCAATGGCATCAGCCTGGAGTTCCAGGTGATCCGCCACATGGTCAACCTGGAGACGGTGAACACCTACGAAGGCACCCATGACGTGCACGCGCTGATCCTGGGCCGGGCACAGACCGGGTTGCAGGCGTTCTTCTGATCAACGCACATTTTTCCAGTCAGGGGCGCGGACCAAGGGTTCGCGCTCTTTTTTTGCGTTCCCGACTTCACATTTGAATGTGTTTATACATATAAGAGAACGTGAATATGAACTGAATCGTCGGAATTCCGGGGGCAGGGGACAAGCATGGATATCAAGCGCGCAATCGCCGGCACGGCCCGGTACCTGCCCATCCTGGATTGGGGCCGCCGCTATGGCGGCGTGGAACTGACCGGTGACCTGATCGCGGCGGTGATCGTGACCGTGATGCTGATCCCGCAATCGCTGGCCTATGCCTTGCTGGCGGGGCTTCCGGCCGAGGTCGGGCTTTATGCTTCGATCCTGCCGCTGGTGGCCTATGCCATTTTCGGCACCAGCCGGGCGCTGGCGGTCGGGCCGGTCGCGGTGGTGTCGCTGATGACGGCCTCGGCCCTGGCGCCGCTGGGCCTGCAAAGCGTCAGCGAATACGTGACCGCGGCAGGGATGCTGGCGCTTTTGTCCGGCGCGATGCTGCTGGCGATGGGGTTTTTCCGGCTGGGGGTGGTGGCGAATTTTCTCAGCCATCCGGTGATTGCCGGGTTCATCACCGCCTCGGGCCTGCTGATCGCCGCGAGCCAACTGAAGCATATTCTGGGCATATCCGCGCATGGGCATACCTTGCCGGGACTTCTGTCCGATCTTCTTGCCCATCTGGGTGAGACCAACCCGGCGACCCTGATTATCGGTGTTGCGGCACTGGCCTTTCTGTTCTGGGTCCGCAAGGGGATGGCCGGCGCCTTGCAACGGCATCTGGGGATGTCCCGGCCCCTGGCGGCCACGCTTGCGCGGATCGGGCCGATCTTTGCGGTGATCGGCACCACCCTGGTTACCTGGGCACTGGATTTGCAGTCCTGGGGGGTGGCGGTGGTTGGCACGGTTCCGACAGGCTTGCCGCCTCTGGGTGTCCCGTGGGAGGCCTGGTCCCTGATCCCGGCGCTGGCTGGTCCGGCGCTGCTCTTGTCGGTCATTGGATATGTCGAATCCGTGTCCGTGGCCCAGACGCTGGCCGCCAAGAAGAAACAGCGGATCGAACCGAACCAGGAATTGATCGCCCTTGGTGCCGCCAACATGTCATCGGCCCTTTCCGGCGGATACCCGGTGACCGGTGGTTTCGCCCGGTCCGTTGTGAACTTCGATGCCGGGGCCGAAACGCCCGCCGCCGGTGCCTTCACCGCCGTCGGACTGCTGGTCGCCGCGATGTTCCTGACACCGCTGCTGTATTTCCTGCCAAAGGCCACGCTGGCGGCCACCATCATCGTCGCGGTGCTGTCGCTGGTCGATCTGTCGATCCTGACACGGGCCTGGAGCTATTCGCGGGCGGATTTCGCAGCCGTGTTCACCACCATCGCGCTGACACTGACCGCCGGTGTTGAAACCGGTGTCGCCAGCGGCGTTGTGATCTCGCTCTTGCTGTTCGTCTGGAAGACCTCGCGCCCGCATGTCGCCGAAGTGGGGCAGGTGCCAGGCAGCCAGCATTTCCGCAATATCCTGCGTCACAATGTGGTGACGGATCCACAGGTCCTGACGCTGCGGATCGACGAAAGCCTGTATTTCGCCAATGCCCGGCGCATGGAGGATCTGGTCGTCGAGCGGGTTCTGCGCGACCGCGAGACGATCCGCCATGTCATCCTGATGTTCTCGGCGGTAAACGAGGTCGATTTCAGCGCGCTGGAATCGCTCGAGGCAATCAATCAGCGGCTGGCCGACCTCGGGGTGACGTTGCACCTGTCCGAAGTCAAAGGCCCGGTGATGGACAGGCTGAAACGTAGTCATTTCCTGCAGGAGATGACAGGGCAGGTTTTCCTGTCGCAATTCGAAGCTTTCGATCAGTTGCGTTCAAGGGACGCGTGCGTTGCCTAATGAAAATCTCATAATCGGTATTATGGTGAAATACTGAGTTCTGCCGATACGTCAATTGCTGACAAAGGATTGGCAGCGCAGGATCCAGTCCTTACGATCGTTGCAATCCAATTCGCATCGTAAGGACTTGATATGGAGTTGAAAGACCGGATTGTCGTCGTGACCGGCGCCGCCAGCGGTATTGGCCGCGGTCTGGCCGAACGGTTTGCCGCCGAAGGCGCGAAATGCGTCATCTGCGCCGACCGGAACCTTGATGGTGCCCGCCAGGTCGCCGATGCGATTGGCGGCCTGGCGATCGCCTGCGACGTCAGCAAGGAAGATGATATCTCCCGGATGATCGCCACGGTTGAACGCGAGACCGGCCCGATCGACCTGTTCTGTTCCAACGCCGGGATCCTGACCCTTGGCGGCGTCGATACCCCGAACGAGGATTGGCAGCGGATCTGGGAGATCAACGTGATGTCGCAGGTCTGGGCCGCGCGCCATGTCGTGCCGCGCATGATTGCGCGCGGCGGCGGCTATCTGCTCAACACCGCGTCGGCGGCGGGTCTGCTCAATCAGGTCGGCGCGGCACCCTATGGCGTGACAAAGCATGCCTCGGTCGGATTGGCGGAATGGCTGGCGATGACCTATGGCGACCAAGGCATTGGTGTGTCTGTCCTGTGCCCGCAAGCGGTGCGGTCGGAAATGACGCGCGGGCATGAAGAGTCGGTGGCGGCACTGGATGGCATGCTGGAACCGTCGGACGTGGCCGAGGCCTGTGTCGAGGCGATCCGCACACGAAGCTTTCTGGTGCTGCCGCATCCGCAAGTTCTGGATTATATGCGATTGAAAACGCAGGATTATGACCGCTGGATCGGTGGCATGCGCAAGCTCAACCGGCAATTTGGCGGCAAGCTCTAATCCTTTAGCTGTCGCATCAAACCTTCCTGCGCCACGCTGGCGACCAGCGTGCCGTCCTCGGCATAGATCTTGCCCCGGTTGAAACTGCGCCCCGCACCGGTCCAGGGGCTGTCCATCACGTAGAGATGCCAGTTTTCGAACCGGATCGGCGCGTGAAACCACATGGCATGGTCTAGGCTGGCGCTGTTCACCTGACGTGTGTACCAGCTGAGCCCGTGCGGGCGCAGACCGGACCCCAGAAGCCCCATGTCCGAGGCATAGGCCAACAGCAGATGCTGGGTGGCCGGATCGGCCCCGGCGGCGGCCCCCATCCGGAACCACAGGTAGTGACGGTCGTCGGCCGGGACAGGCTCGAACATGTCGCGCGGCTCGACCTCCCGGATCTCGATGGGGCGCGGCCGGGTGAATTCGGCGTGGTATTTTTCGGGAATACGGTCGATGAACCGCTCTTGCAGGGATTGGCGCGAGGGATGCGCGTCGGGACCTTCGATTGCGGGCATCTGATGCTGATGATCCCAGCCGTCGTCCCCGGCATGAAACGAGGCGGACAGGTTCAATATCTGCCGGCCATGCTGGATCGCGACCACGCGCCGGGTGGTGAAGGACCCTCCATCCCGCGCCCTATCGACTTGATAGATAACAGGAATACTCGGATCTCCAGGCCGAATGAAATAGGCATGCAGCGAATGACACAACCGGTCGTCGACCGTCCGGTAGGCCGCCGCCAGGGCCTGGGCGATCACCTGCCCGCCATAGATGCGTGTTGGCGTTTCGCCGCCCGACCCGGTGCCCCGAAACAGATCGGTTTCCAGGCGTTCGATGTCGAGCAGGTCGAACAACTGGCGTTCGGCATCGGTCATGGGCATCTCGTGTCTTTACTTTCGCATTTCCGCGTAAGCGATGAAAAAGTCAAAGCTTTTCGGGTTCGCCATTGAATCGCGGTTCACCACCTTGGCCGGATCGCCGCCCAACAACAGCTTTTTCACGGGCACTTCAAGCTTCTTTCCGGATAGTGTGCGGGGCACTTCCTTGATGGCGATGATTTCATTCGGGACGAACCGCGGGGATATCGCTTCGCGGATTGCAATGTTGATCTTGTCCTTGAGCGCATCATCCAGGTCCGTCCCCGGCGCGGGGACGACAAAAAGCGGCATGAAGCTGTCACGTCCCAGGAACTCCAGATCGACCACAAGGCTGTCGAACACCTCGGGCAAGGCTTCGACCGCGCGGTAGATTTCCGACGAACCCAGCCGCAGCCCCTTGCGGTTGATGGTGGCATCCGACCGGCCATAGATGATGGAGCCGCCTTCGGGAGTTATCTCGATCCAGTCGCCATGCCGCCAGATGCCGGGATAAGTGTCGAAATAGCTCTCGTGCAAGCGACTGCCATCGGTATCTCCCCAGAAGAACAATGGCATCGACGGCAATGGTTCAGTGCAGACAAGTTCGCCGACTTCACCAATGATTTCATTGCCTTCCGGGTCAAAACTGCGAACCGCATTGCCGAGGTAGCGGCATTGCATCTCGCCTGCGCGCACTGGCAGCATCGGATTGCCGCCCACGAAGGCACCGCACAGATCGGTGCCGCCCGAAATCGGCGCCAGCCAGATATCCGGGTCGATCGCATCATAGACCCATTCATAGCCGTCCGCCGTCAGTGGCGAGCCGGTGGTGCCAAGCGCCCTGAGCGCGCTCAGGTCCAGCGCGTCTCGCGGGCGGAGTCCCGCCTTGACACAAAGGGTTACAAAGGCCGCGCCGACGCCAAAATTTGTGATCCGTTCCCGCGCCACGCAGCGCCAGACCTCGAGCATGTCTGGATGGTTGGAGGCGCCGTCGAACAGGACCACGGTCGCGCCCTGCCCCAATGCCACGAACTGGGCGTTCCACATGATCCAGCCTGAGGAGGTCAGCCAGCAGAACCGGTCGCTCGCGTGCAGGTCCTGGTGCAATGACTGTTTGGCGCCCTCCAGAAGGATGCCGCCGTGCCCGTGCACGATCGGTTTGGGATTGCCCGTGGTGCCCGAGGAATAGACGATCCACAAAGGGTGGTCGAAAGGCAGATCGGCGAATTCCGGTTCCGTCCTTGTATCGGTCAGGGTGGACCACGCGATCATGTCGCCATCCAGCCCGCCGGCGACCGGGATCAGAACGGTGTGTTCGAGGGTATCCAGCCCGGCGCGGATGGTGTCGAGCGCGGCGCGCCGATCGACCAGCTTGCCGGCATGGACGTAACCGTCCTGCGCGATCAGCACCTTGGGCTCGATCTGGCGGAACCGGTCGAGGATCGCCACATGCCCCATGTCGGGCGCGCAAAGAGACCAGATCGCGCCGATGCTGGCGCAGGCAAGAAAGGCGATGGTCGCGGTTTCGGTGTTGGGCAGGATGGCGACCACCCGGTCGCCCTGCCCCACGCCGACGGCCCGCAGATGGGTTGCAACACTGGCGACGCGTCCGGCCAGTTCAGCCCATGTCAGTTCGCTGCGTCCGAAAGTTTCCGATTGCACGATCAGCGCAATGTCGTCAGGCCGGCTTTCAGCGGCGCGCAGCACCTGCTTGGCAAAATTGGTCTGAACCCCCGGAAACCAGACGGCGCCGGGCATTTTCCGTTCTGCCAGCACAACGCCTGTTCCCCCGGAAAACGGCAGGTCGAAATAGTCGCGGATCGCTGACCAGAAGCCATCGAGGTCGCTCACGCTCCAGGTCCAGAGCGCGTTGTAATCTTCGAATTCCAGACCATTTTTCACCTTCAGCCACCTTTGGAACGCAGCGATGCGGCTTTGCTCGGCGCGTTCTTTAGACGGGGTCCAGAGAATGGGTCTTGGTTCGGACATCAGATCAGGGCTCCGTGGATCAGCGCCTTGAGTTCCGAACGCGAGGGATAGGAACTCGACGGCGCGAGCTGTGTAAAGAAGACGACCGTTATGTCATGCACCCGGTCGAGCCAGAAGAAGGTGGACGCCATGCCGCCCCAGCTGAAATCGCCCACCGATCCGGGCGTGCGGGCCCGGCCGGGGTCCAGCACGACCGCGCCGCCCAGACCAAAGCCCATGCCTTCCATCGGCTGTTCGGCAAAGCTCTGCGGCCCCATCGCGGCGATATCACCCGGCAGGTGGTTGCGCATCATGAAATCCAGCGTTGCCGGCCCGATCAGGCGCTGCCCGTCCACCTCGCCCCCCCGGCGCAGCATTTCGGCGAAACGACGATAGTCGTCGATGGTGCCGACCAGCCCACCGCCACCTGAATACATGGATGCGCTCTCGAACGGCGAGCGCCCCGCCTGATCGACCAGCCGCAGGGTTTCTCCGCCGGCACGGGCGGCGTTCAGCGCCATGGCGTCACCGGAAAGCGGTGTATAGAGCGAGGCGAACCTGTCCCCTGCCCCGGACGGGACAGTGAAACCGGTTTCCGTCATCCCGAGCGGCGCAAAAATCTCTTGTTCGAAAAAATCGGCCAGCGTCCGGCCCGAGACCACTTCGACCACGCGTCCCAGGATATCTATGGCGACCGAATATTCCCATCGGGTGCCGGGCTGAAACGCCAGCGGCAGTGCCGCCACCCGGTCGCACATGTCAGCCAGCCGCCCCTGGTCGGGTTTGAACAGCAGATCCTGCTCGTCCATCTCGCGGGCCAGGACGCCGGGGTTGAACGGATAGCTGAGGCCGGCCGTATGCGTCAGCAACTGGTGCAGCGTCGGCGCCGGCGCCGGTTCGGTCTGGTCGATCCGCTCGCCCCCCGGCACCAGCGCCTGCATGTCGGAGAAGGACGGGATGAACTGCGACACCGGCGCCTCGAGATGAAACAGCCCGCGCTCGGCCAGCATCATTACTGCAAGCGAGGTGATCGGCTTGGTCATCGAATAGATGCGTGCGATCGTGTCGCGTTCGAACGGCAGGCCGTTTTCGGTGCTGCGCAGACCCGTCGCGTGGAAATATGCCTCTTCTCCCGCCTGGCTGACCAGAACGGAACAGCCGGGATATTTGCGCTGATCGACATAGCGCTGCATCCAGTCGCCGATACGGTCCAGCCGCGAAATGTCGAGTTTGCGTGAAATCGGGCTTGTCATCTGCATGGTCTCCTCCGGCTGCGCGTGGAGCGGAGTGTCCCCCGCCCCCGTGCCCGAGGAAAGTACGTAGGAATACGCATCACCCGATCATCGCCTGCATTGCCGACCGGGTTTCGGCATTGAACCAGCCGCCTTCCGGCGTGTTGCCGCCGGCGGCTATTCCGGCCTCGATCAAGGCGATTGTCATACCGCGGATCTGCCGCTTGATCATGGCATAGGTCCCGGGCGGGATCTGCGCCAGCGCGCGCGCCTCGGTCAGGGCGCGGGCGCGCGGGTCCTCGTCCAGAACGTCTGCAATACCCGAGGCATGCGCGGTTGCTGCGTCGATGGGCTGCCCGGTCAGCATCAACCGGCGCAGCATGTCGGGCGACAGTGTGGCGCGTGCGATCTCCATCGGGCCGACAGGAAAACTGGCCCCGACCCGCACCTCGGCCAGGCCTAGCCGCGCCTTTGAGGAGACCACCCTCAGGTCGCTTCCCAGCACAAAAAACAGCCCGCCCGCGATCGCGGCTCCGTTGACGGCGCAGACCGTTGGCTTGGGGCAGGCGAACAGCGCCAGGAACCCTTCGTTCAACCCTTTCACGATGGCGTGTTGCGCCGGAATGTCGAAACCTTGCGCCTCTTTCAGATCAAGTCCGGCCGAGAACACCTTGAAAGAGCTGGACAGCACGATGGCCCTGACATCGTCATCTGCCGCCAACTCCGCCAGGATGCCGGCAAAGTCCAGCAGGAACAGGGCGCTCAGGGCATTCACAGGTCCACGGTTCAGCACAAGTTCGGCAATGCCGCCTTCATGCCGGTTCAACTGGATATCACTCATCACGTCCTCCCCTCCCTGACTTGCAGGCAGCCTAGCCGTCCTGCGGCCTCGGCGTCGAGTGGGAACCGCTGCACGGGCAGCAAGATGCGCAACGTCACGACGGGATATGTTGACACCCTTCGTGACCGGTCCCTAGCGTTGCGGAAACCTAAGGAGGATTGGAGTCGTGAAGCTTTACTTTGCCCCGAACACCCGGGCCGTTCGCATCGCCTGGCTTCTGGAAGAGCTTGGCCTGGGCTATGATCTTGAAAGGTTCACATTCGGCGACCCCGCCATGCGCAGCCCCGAATACCGGCTTGTTCACCCGCTGGGCCGGGTGCCCGTTCTGGTCGACGGCGACGTGACGATCTTCGAGTCCGGCGCAATTGTCGAATATGTCCTGGCGCGTTACGGCCAAGGCAGTCTGCACCCTGAGACAACCTCAAGAGAATTCCCCAACTACCTGCAATGGCTTCATTTCTGCGAAGGCATGCTGATGCCTCCCGTAAACACCATCATTGTCGAAACCGTGTTGTTGCCGCCCGAGCGGCGCAATGAGGTGAATGTGAAACGAGCCGTCAAACTGCTCAACCAGTTGCTGGCCGCCGTCGACGAGCGCTTGCAGGGGCGCGATTACCTGGCAGGCGATTTTTCGGGCGCCGACATCATGACCGGACATGCCGTGATCACCTCCGCGCGGTTGGGGGGAGATTTTTCCGACAAACCCAACCTCCAGCCCTATGCCGACAGGTTGCTGGCGCGGCCCGCGCTACAAAAGGCGATGAGCCTGTGACCGCGCCGGTCACGCTGATCGTCGGCGCCGGAGACTATATCGGCGCGGCCATCGCCCGCCGCTTTGCACGGGGCGGGTTTGCCGTCTGCATGGGCCGGCGCAATGGCGACAATCTGACGCCGCTGATAGACGACATCCGGACCGCGGGCGGCACCGCGCACGGTTACACCATGGATGCACGGGACGAGGACAGCGTCATCGACCTGTTCGCGCGGGTCGAACACGAGGTCGGTCCCATCGAGGTGGTGATCTTTAATGTCGGCGGCAACGTCCGTTTCCCGATCCGCGAAACCACGGCGCGCGTGTTCCGCAAGGTCTGGGAAATGGCCTGTTTCGCTGGCTTCCTGACCGGACGCGAGGCGGCACGTCACATGGTCCCGCGCGGCCGTGGCAGCATATTCTTCACCGGTGCCAGTGCGTCGTTGCGCGGCAACTCCGGCTTTGCCGCCTTCGCAGCCGGCAAGGCGGGTCTTCGGGCGATGGCCCAGAGCCTGGCAAAGGAGTTGGGGCCCGAAAACATCCATGTCGCGCACCTGGTCATTGACGCCGGTGTCGATACGGCATTTGTCCGTGAACGGATGCAGCAAGCCGGGCACGATCCTGATACACTGCCGCCGGATACGCTGATGTCACCGGATTCGGTGGCCGAAGCCTATTGGCTTTTGCACCACCAGACTCGGGATGCCTGGAGCTTCGAGATGGATCTGCGACCGTTTGGGGAAAGATGGTAATGAAAGAGATTGAATTCGTTTACGATTTTGGAAGTCCGAATGCCTATTTGGTCCATCGGGTATTGCCTGACCTGGCCGCACGGCACGGCGCGGCGGTGCGTCCGTCGCCCGTATTGCTGGGCGGGATCTTCAAGGCCACCAACAACCAGTCCCCGATGGAAGCGTTTTCGCGGGTGCGTCACAAACTGACCTATCAGGCCCGCGAGTTGCAACGTTTCGTGCGCCGTCACGGGCTGGTGTTCCATATGAACCCGCATTTCCCGGTCAATACGCTGCTGCCGATGCGCGGCGCCGTGTTCGCGCGCGGAAAAGAATGGGAAAACAGCTATATTGACGCCATTTTTAACGCGATGTGGGTGCACGGCCAGAACCCGTCCGAGCGCCATGTGTTCGAAGAGGTCCTGCGCGAGGCGGGCTTGCCGGTGCGGCGTATGCTCGAAGCGGTCGACATGCCCGAAACCAAGCAGGCGCTGGTCGACGCCACGGCCGTGGCGGTAGAGCGCGGGGTGTTCGGCGCGCCTTCGATGCTGTTGGGGGACGAACTGTTCTTTGGCAAGGACTCGCTGCCGGATCTGGAATACGAATTGGAACAGGCGGGTTAAGGGGCCAGGCTCAGCGCCTTTCCCGCCTGGATCAGCAGAGGGGCATAGGTTTCCTCCAGTTCCTCGCGGGTGACATGAAAGCTGGGTCCGCCGACATTCAGCCCGTGTACCCGGCTGCCGCCCAAAGAGACAACGGGAACTGCAATGCCGTTTACATCTGCGCGCCAGTCGCCGTAGCCGGTACAATAACCGTGCAACTGGAATTCCTCGACCGCTTGTTCCGCTTCGGCCTCCAGGGCCGCCAGGCCGGTGCCCGAGTCACGCGCCACAGTCTGGACCGCGGTGCTGCGATCGGCCCTGGACATGCCCGCCAGTATCGCTCGTCCGATGGCCGAGCGGAACAGCGGCAGGCGCGATCCGACATGCATGCTGAGCGAAACATTCTCGCGCGAGCGCGACACGGCGACATAGATCACCTCGGCCCGGTGCGCCTCTCCCAGCGCTGCGGTGATGTAGGGGTTTGTCCCTGACCGCAGGCCGCGCAATACATCGGCCGCGCGGTCGCAGATATCCATACCGGCCAGCACGCCCATGCCCAGATGCAAGACGCCGACGCCCAGCCGGTAACTGCCGCTGTGCCGGTCCTGAACCAGATAGCCCAGTTGGCACAGCGTGTGGGTCAGGCGCGACACGGTCGGCTTTGGCAGGCCGGTGCGTTCGGCCAGGTCGGTATTGGTCAGCTGGACCTCGCCCGGCCGGAAACAGCGCAACACGTCCAGTCCCCGCGCCAGGGCGGTGACAAAATTTCGGTCCTTGCCTTCGGCCTCGGCACCGCCAACGTCATCCATCACCCTTGCAGCGCCCTCCTGCCGTTTTGCGCAAACACGGCGACATACTGGCCCAGCCGCATGGCCCGCTCGGGGTTCGAGGCATTGCCATCAAGGGCGCGCTTGTAGACCCCCTGGATGATCGCGGCCATGCGGAAGAAGTTGAACGCAAGGTAGAATCCGAAATCCTCGATCCCTGCAATCCCGCGCCTGGCACAATAGGATGCGATGAACGCGGCATCCGAGGGCAGCCCCAGCGCGGCGCGATCGACACCCGCAAGCCCGCGCCCTTCCTTGCCCGGCGGCATCTGCCATTGCATGATCACGGCCGCCAGATCGGCATAGGGATGACCGATGGTCGACAGCTCCCAATCGAGCACGCCCAGACAGCGGGTGCCGCCCTTTTCGAACATCATGTTGTCGATCCGGTAGTCGCCATGTACCAGCGTGCGCTGGCCGTCATCGGCTGGCATCTGGCGCCCCAAGGCCTCGATCAGCGCATCCATATCCGCGATGGTCTCGGTTTCCGAGGCACGATACTGCTTGGTCCAGCGCGAGAGCTGACGTTCGAAGTAATTGCCCGGCGGGCCGTAGTCGGACAGGCCCACCGCGTCGATATCGACCGAATGCAGCGCCGCCAATACCCGGTTCATCTCGTCGATCACCGCCGTCCGGGTGGCGTTCGTTTCACCTTCCATCGTCGGTTCGGAGAAGTTGCGCCCGTTCAGATGCTCCATCACGTAAAAAGCCGAGCCGATCACCGCGTCATCCTCGCACAACAGGTACATGCGCGGCACCGGCACGTCGGTATCGGCCAGCGCGCTTTGCACCCTGAACTCGCGGTCCACCGCGTGGGCGGATTTCAGCAGTACCCCCGGTGGTTTGCGCCGCAGCACATAGTTCCGGGCGGGGGTTTTCAGCAGAAATGTCGGGTTGGACTGGCCAACGGCAAATTTCTTCGCTTCCAGCGGCCCCTCGTAACCCACGAGATGGGCGCGCAGATAGGCATCGATAGCGGTCAGGTCAAGGCTCTGGGTATCGTCGCTCATGTCCGGTCCCTCAACTGTAGCTCAGCAGATGCGCACGTTCTTTCGGTGCAAAATGCGGGGTGGCGTTGAATTCATGCAAGAAGAACGCGCGCGGGGTAAAGATGAAGCGGCTGATCGCGGTGTTCTTGACCTGAAGGTTAAGGGCGATCATCTGCTCGGGCGCTGCGCCAAGCGCGCTGGCGGTCAACTGGCCGATGGCCCCACCAGAGCTGATCACCAGCACCCGTTCGGCACCCTCTCGCGTCGCCGCCTGCCGCGCCGAAGCGATCCGGGCGCTGAACTGGGTCCATGTTTCACGCGCGCCCTCGACACCGCCGCCCTGCCATTCACGCAGGACATCCCGCAGCGTGCGAAAGTGGGTCTTGCGGTCGTGCTGGACCGGGTCGGGAATGGTGCCGCCGAATTTGACCCGCAACAGGTCGTGGAAATCGTATTCGTTCCAGCCCGCGTGTTCCTCGGGTGCTTTGTCAAACCCCATGCCGCGCAGGGTCTGTTTCTGCCGCGCCAATGTGCCCGTGATCAGCCGGTCCGGCACCCAGCCCATATCGCGCAGCGCCGCACCCACAAGTTCCGCCTGCTGGTGCCCGAGATCGCTCAGCCGATCGTAGTCGTCCGAGCCGAACGAAGCCTGCGCGTGGCGGATGACAATCAGTTCGCCCATGTGCTAACCCAAGAACTCGGCGGCCAGCCGCGCGCCGGCCGCGCGGTATTCGCGGTCGACCCGCGCCACCAGCTCGGCCACCGGCACGATCTCGTGCACATCGCCGATCCCCTGACCGGATCCCCAGATCTCTTTCCACGCCTTGGGCTTGGACGACCCCTGGCTGAAGTTCATCGAACTGGCATCGGCCGAGGGCAGGTTGTCGGGGTCCATCCCGGCGCGTTCCACCGATTTCTTCAGGTAATTGCCATGCACGCCGGTAAAGAGCGAGGAATAGACGATATCCTCGGCACTGCCGTCTACGATCATCTGCTTGTATTCGGGCTGCGCGTTGGCTTCGTGCGTGGCGATGAAGGGCGTGCCCATGTAGCCGAAATCGGCCCCCATGGCGCGGGCGGCCAGCAGGCTCTCGCCACAGGCGATAGCCCCCGACAATGCGAGCGGCCCGTCGAACCATGCCCGGATTTCGCGGATCAGGGCGAACGGCGATTGCTGGCCCGCATGGCCCCCCGCCCCTGCCGCGACCGCGATCAGCCCGTCGGCGCCTTTGTCGATCGCCTTTCTGGCAAAGGTGTTGTTGATCACGTCATGCAGTACCACGCCGCCGCAGCTATGCGCGGCCTCGTTCACCTCGACCCGCGCGCCCAGCGAGGTGATCCAGACCGGCACTTTCCAGCGGGCGCATATTTCGAGGTCACGCTCCAGCCGCCCGTTCGAGCGGTGGACGATCTGGTTCACGGCAAAAGGCGCCGCAGGGCTGTCAGGGTTTTCCTGATTGTGGCGATCCAGTTCCTCGGTGATTCGTTTGAGCCAAGCCTCCAACAGCGGCGGTTCGCCTTCGGTCTCGCGCGCATTCAACGCCGGAAACGAGCCGATGATCCCCGCCTTGCATTGGGCGATCACCAGGTCGGGCACAGAGATGATGAAAAGTGGCGAACCGATCAGCGGAATCCTCAGGCCCCGCAAGGCTAGTGGCAGATGGCTTTCATCGCGTTTCAAGGTCATGTCCTTCATCCCTCATTCCCCCCAAGGCAGGTCGATGCCGCGCGCCTCAGCCGCCTTGCGGGCATATTTGCGCGTCTGACTGAACGCATCCACCAGTTCCCGCTTGCCCGCTTCGTCCTGTACGGATGCAAAATGCGCAGCGACCTCTTCCGGAGTGTTTGCACCCCCTTCCAACAGGATGCCTTCGGTCTCGTAGATGCGGGTCTGCGCAAAACAGCCTGCTCCGGCACAGAGGATCACGCGCGAGGGCGCGTCCTCGCTCACCAGATAAAGCAGGCCCGGCGTGATCGTCTCGGGCGCAAGCAGCGCCAGCGCCTGTTCGGGAATCAGCGCCTCGGTCATCCGGGTCGCGGCGGTGGGCGCCAGACAGTTGACGCGGATGTTGTCGCGCGCCCCTTCCAGATGCAGCACATTCATCAGCCCCATCATGGCGGCCTTGGCCGCGCCGTAATTGGCCTGCCCGAAATTGCCGTAGAGCCCCGAGGCCGAAGAGGTAAAGACCACCCGCCCATAGCCCTGTTCGCGCATGATCGGCCAGCAGGCATGGGTCACGTTGGCGCTGCCGATCAGATGCACGTCGATCACCTTGCGGAAGTCGGCCATCGTCATCTTGGCAAAGCTCTTGTCGCGCAGGATGCCCGCGTTGTTGACCACGATATCGACACGGCCCCATTCGGCCATGGTCTTCGCGACCATGTCGGCCACCTGCGCGTCGTCCGCCACATCGGCGCCATGCGCAATGGCCTCGCCGCCCATGGCGCGGATCTCTTCGACCACCGCCTGCGCCGCCTCCGAAGAGGCGCCGGTGCCATCTGTCGACGCGCCCAGATCGTTGATCACAACCCGTGCACCGCGCTCGGCCAAACCCAGTGCATGGGCGCGCCCCAGACCAGCACCCGCGCCGGTGACGATCGCCACCCGTCCATCAAACCGAATGTTCATGCCCGCCTCTTACAATGCCTTTTCAAAGATATTGCGGCCCGACATCACGTTGATGCCACCGGAAACCGGGATCACCGCACCGGTGACATAAGACCCGCCGCGCCCGCACAGAAACAGCATGCAGCCGGCAATATCCTCCTCCCGGCCAACGCGTCTCAACGGGACATCGCCGCCGACCCGGGCGCGCTTTTCCTCGTCGGCGGTGGCAAAGGCCGTCATGCGCGACACGAATGGTCCGGGTGCCAGCGCGTTCACGGTGATGGCATGGGCCGAGAGCTCCTTGGCCAGGATCTTGGTCAGATGGATCACCGCCGCCTTGGAGGCCGAATAGCTGTAGGCGCCGTCGCCCATCGGGATCTCGCCCATGACCGAGCCCACGTTGACCACCCGCGCCGGGTCGTCGACCGAGCCGCTTTCCATCAGCATGGGAAGGAGTTTCTGGGTCAGATCGAAAACTCCTGCCACATTGACGGACATGACCTTTTCCCAGGCCTCGTGCGGGAACTGCCCCAGCGGCGCGCCCCAGGTCACGCCGGAATTGTTCATCAGGATATCAAGGGTTTCTGTGCGGTTCTTTACCTCGGCCACCAGGGCGTCGATGCCTTCCTTGCTGCCCACGTCGCCGGCAAAGCCCTCGGCGCTGCCTAGGGTGTCCAGCGCATTCAGTTCGGCGGCGACCGCCTCACAGGCATCGCCCTTGCGCGAGGCAATCAGCACGCGCGCGCCCGCGCGCACCAACGCCTCGGCTGCCATGCGCCCGATACCTGTAGCGCCGCCGGTGACTAGCGCGGTCTTGCCATGGAGAGAAAACAATGTCTCAGGTGTCATGATAAATCCTTAAAATCCCCGCGCTTGCGCGACGATGTTTGCGTGGTAGCCATAGTCGCCCAGCCATTCGGCCGCGACCCGGGCGCGTTTCATGTAGAAGCCCATGTCAAAGGCATCGGTCATGCCGATACCGCCATGCATCTGCACGCCCTCTTGCACCGCACGCTGCGCGGTATCGGTGGCGCGTGCCTTGGCCAGCGAAACGGCCATGGCGGCATTCGCGGGATCCTCGTCCAGCATCCGGCCCGCGTTCAGGACGGCCGAGGCGGTCACCTCGCATTCGCACCACAGATGCGCCGCCCGATGCTGAAGCGCCTGAAAGGCGCCGATCGGTACGCCGAACTGCTTGCGTTCCTTGAGATATTCGACGGTCATGCCGAATGCTCCGGCCGCCAGCCCCGCCATTTCGGCGGCAAGCGCCGCCTGACCTGCCCGCAGCGCGGGCGCCAGCACGGTCATGGCGTCGTCGACCTGGCCCAGCACATCCTCGCCCGTGGCGATCACGTCGGCCAGTGTGATGCGCGCCGCATCGCGGCTGTCGATCATGGCCTGTGCCTCGCGGGTGATCCCGTCGCGGTCGGCGGGGATCTCGAACAGGGTTAACCCCCCGTCAGTTCGCGCCAACACCAGCAGGCGATCGGCATTGGCCCCGTCCACGACGAAGCGTTTTTCGCCGGTCAGGCGAAACCCGTTGCCCTCGGCGCGCGCCTGCATCTGCGTCGCTTCGGGGTCGAACTTGGCCCCCTCGTCTATGGCCAGCGCATAAGTCACCTCACCACGCGCAATCCGCGCCAGCGACTGAGCCGCGCGCGCGTCGGAAACCTGCCGCAGCGCGGTGGCCGCAATCACCGCTGTGGAAAGAAAGGGCGAGGTGACCAGCGTCCTGCCCATCTCGCCCGCCAGCGCACAGGCCGCGGCGTGGCCCATGTCGCTGCCACCTGCATCCTCGGGCACAAGTACCCCGGCCCAGCCCATCGCCGCCATCTCGGACCAAAGCGCCCGGTCCTGTGTCTGGCCCGCATCGCGCAGCCCGCGCAGATGCGCAACCGGCGCCGCCTGATCCAGGAACCCGCGGGCGGCGTCGGCCAGCATGACCTCTTCTTCGCTTCGTACCAGTTTTGCCATCTGCCTTACCCCGGAAGTCCAAGAACGCGTTTCGAAATGATCGACAACATCACCTCGGACGTGCCGCCTTCGATCGAATTGGCCTTGGTCCTCAGCCAATTGGGCGCGCGCCCGTCCTCCCAGACCAGCGCGTCGGACCCGCCCGCCGCCATCACCAGCTCCAGCCGCCGCTTGTTCAGCTCGGTGCCCATGTATTTCAGCATGGCCGAGGCATCGCCCGCACCCTGCCCGGCCTCGGCCTGATCCTTGTAGCGCTCCAGCGTCAGCGCCACCGCCAGCCCGTCGACCTCGGCCCGCATCGCATCGGCGCGCAGGATGGTGTCGGTGCTGCCGCTTTCGGCCAGCACCGCCCCCAAAGCCCGGCCCGAGCCCATGGTACCGCCTGCGGCCGAGATCATCTCGCGCTCATGCGTCAGCAGGTACTTGGCCACATCCCAGCCGCGATTGACCTCACCCACCACCTGTTCGCGGGGCACTTCGACATTGTCAAAGAAGGTTTCGCAAAATGGCGACGCGCCTGAGATCAACTTGATCGGTCGTGTCGTCACGCCGGGGCTGGTCATGTCGAGCAGGATGAACGAGATCCCCTTGTGCTTGGGCGCCTCGCGGTCGGTGCGCAGCAGCGCAAAGATCCAGTCGGCCTGATCGGCGTAAGAGGTCCAGATCTTCTGCCCGTTAACCAGCCAGTGATCGCCCTTGTCCTCGGCCCGGCTTTGCACATTTGCCAGATCGGAGCCGGCCCCCGGCTCGGAATAGCCCTGACACCAGCGGATTTCGCCACGCGCGATGGGCGGCAGGTAATGCAGTTTCTGCTCATGTGTGCCAAAATGCAAAAGCGCCGGTCCCAGCATCCAGATGCCGAAACTTTGCAGCGGGTAGCGCGCGTTCAGGCGGCGCATTTCCTGGTGGAACACCTTCTCCTGATCCCGGCTCAGCCCCGCGCCGCCATATTCGATGGGCCAGGTCGGCACCGTGTACCCTTTGCTGACGCAACGTTGCAGCCAGGTACGCTGAGCTTCTGACGCAAAGGTCCAGTTCTTTCCGCCCCAACAGATGCTAGCCTCGTCATTGCGGCCATCGCGCATATCCGCGGGGCAATTCGCCTCCAGCCAGCTGCGCAGCTCGTCGCGGAAGGCGGCCAGCGCCTTGTCCTCTTCGGGCATGTCTCCTCCCCATGTATCCGATTACGGTTTTGCAGAGCAGAATTGCATTTCGATATCCGGTTGACAACCAAGGGGGCGGGCCAAAGACTTGACGTCAAATCGCGGTACGCACGCGACCGCAACAGGGAGAACGACCGATATGAAAGCCATGCTGAGCACCGCCGTGGGCGGCCCCGAAACACTGCAACTGACCGAACTGCCGGACCCGGTTCCCGGCAAGGGAGAGTTGCTGCTGCGGGTGCATGCGGCGGGCGTGAACTTTCCCGATACGCTGATGATCCGCGACTTGTACCAGATGAAGCCGCCCCGTCCCTTTGCTCCCGGCGGCGAGATCGCGGGAGAGGTTCTGGCGGTAGGCGAAGGTGTCAGCGGTTATGCGCCGGGCGACCGGGTGCTCGCACTGACCGGCCATGGTGGCTTTGCCACCCATCTGACGATCAAGGCCGGAACGGCGGTGAAGATCCCCGATGCGATGCCCTATGAGGATGCGGCCTGTTTCGTCTTTACCTACGGCACTTCCCATCATGCGCTCAAGGATCGCGCCGCTTTGCAGCCGGGCGAGACGCTGCTGATCCTCGGTGCGGCCGGCGGCGTCGGCGCGGCGGCCATCGAATTGGGCAAGGCGGCCGGCGCGCGGGTCATTGCGGCCGTGTCTTCGCAGGAAAAGGCCGATTTCTGCCGCCAGATCGGTGCCGATGAAACGCTGGTCTACCCGCGCGAACTGGACCGGGACGCGCAAAAGGCGCTGTCGGCGGAAATCAAGAAACTGGCGGGCGGCGACGGGGTCGACGTGGTCTATGATGCGGTGGGCGGCGCCTATGCCGAACCCGCCCTGCGCGCGATGGCGTGGAAGGGGCGTTACCTGGTGGTGGGTTTCCCGGCCGGAATTCCCAGCATCCCGCTGAACCTGACCCTGCTCAAGGGCTGCCAGATCCTTGGCGTTTTCTGGGGCGCTTCGGTGTTTCGCGAACCCCAAGGCCATGCGGCGAACATGGCCGATCTGTTCCGCCTTTATGGCGAAGGACGGATCAAGCCGCGCATCAGCGCGCGTTTCCCGCTGGAACAGGCGGCCGAGGCGCTGGAGATGATGCAGGACCGCAAGGTTCTGGGCAAGGTCGTCATCACGATGGGCTGATCGGGTCAGGCCAGATGCGCTGTGTCGTTGAATCCCAGAATCATCATCCGCTCTCCATGAACGACAAGACGGCTGACAGAGCCGTTTTGCGCCCCGTTGAAGGCAAAGGGCTGGGCTCCGCAGGCCATGGCCAGCGCCGCGCCGATGACACCACCATGCACGAATACGGCGACGCGCTGGTCCGGATGACGCCCAGCAATGCGAAAAAGCCCCGACCGCACCCGCGCATGCAGTTGCGCCGTGGTTTCGGCTCCGGGGATTTCGCCCCATTCCTGCCTGTCCTGCGCCAGCAGAAAGGCGGGGTCGCGGTTTGCGGCGCGAATGCGGTATTCGCCGGTGTCCCAATCACCCAGGAACACCTCGCGCAAGTCGGGTTCCACGATTGGCTTCAACCCCAGATGCGCCGCCAGCGGCGCGGCTGTCTGATGGGTGCGCTGCAAGGTGGTGACATAGATCGCGGCCAGGGGTTCAGATTTCAGCCGCTCGCCCACGGCGCGGGCCTGCGCCTCGCCAGTGGGGTGAAGCGCCGGATCGCCGTGGCCGTCGCGGGTGGGAAAGGCCACGCCCGGACGGGCGGCCAGGCTTTCGCCGTGGCGGATCAGCAAGAGATCGGCCGCTCCTTTGGGCGGCGTAAAGACATGTTGACGGTATTCTCGGGACATGCGCGCCTCGATCTGCAATTTGCGCGTATCCTGACCCAAGCCGGAAAGGAGATGCAATGACAAGTCGCGCGGTCGAAACCAAAAGCCCGCTGGTGCTCTGTTCGGTGACCGATCATGTTGCCACGATCACGTTGAACAACCCTGAAAAGCGCAACGCGATGTCCGGCGACATGACCGAAGCCCTGGCCGACCTTTTGCTGACGATGGAGCTTGATTCCGATGTGCGGGTTCTCGTCCTCACCGGTGCGGGCGGTGCCTTCTGCGCGGGCGGTGACATCACCAGCATGGGCGGTGCGCTTGCCGGAGACGGTGAACCCGATACCGATGCCATGATCCGCCGACTGCGCCACGCGCAAGAGGTGGTGGCACTCCGGCTCTATAACCTCGGCAAGCCCACGATCGCCGCCCTGCCCGGCGCAGCGGCGGGCGCCGGAATGTCGCTGGCGCTTGCCTGTGACCTGCGTGTCTGCGCCGAAAGCGGTTTCCTGCTGCCCGCCTTTGGCGCCATCGGGCTGTCGGGCGATTTTGGCGGTAGTTGGCTCTTGAGCCAACTGGCAGGGCCTTCCCGCGCCAAGGAGATCTATTTCACCAACCGCCGTATCGTCGCCGCCGAGGCTCTGGCACTTGGCCTTGCGAACCGGGTCGTTGCGGATACCGATCTGGAGCATGAAGCCTTGAAGCTGGCCAGGGAAATCGCCAGCTTTGCGCCGATGGCCCTGCGCTACATGAAAGAAAATCACAACCGCGCGCGCACGGCCGATCTGCGCACCTCCATGGAGATGGAAGCGGACAGGATGATCCGCACCCTGTTGAGCGCCGATCACATCGAAGGCGCGCGCGCCTTCCTGGAAAAGCGGAAACCGGAATTCAAGGGACGATAAGAGGGAGCACAGATGTCATCACTTGCCGCAGCACTCGCCGCAGAACGGGAAAAGATCGGCACCGAAATCGGGGTTTCGAACTGGATAACAGTCGACCAGCAGATGATCGACCGGTTTGCCGATGTCACCCACGACGACCAATGGATTCACGTCGATCCGGAGCGTGCCGCCGCCGAGACCCCGTTCGGCGGCGCAATTGCGCATGGTTTCCTGACCCTGTCGCTGGCCAGCCGCTTCGTCTATGATGTCCTTCCCGCGCAACCGGGCCAGGTCATGGGCATCAACTATGGGTTCAACAGGTTGCGGTTCCTCGCGCCGGTGCGGGCCGGGTCTCGTCTGCGCGGGCGCTTCACGTTGAAGGACGTCCGCCAGCGCTCATCCACGGAATTATTGCGCGAACATCATCTCACTGTCGAAATCGAAGGCCAGGTTACACCTGCGCTGGTGGCCGAGTGGCTTGGCCTCAGTATCTTTCCGGATTCCCGGGGTGCGACGAACTAGCCCTTCACGACAGCACGCCTTTTACTGGTTTGGGTGACTGCAATGTGGACAGTATCGCTTATTCCCGTTTAAGTGACTCGTGAATGGGGATGAATTTGTCATGAGTAATATTCTGGTCCTGAATGGCCCGAACCTGAATTTGTTGGGAACACGACAGCCAGAGGTCTATGGGTCCAACACCCTCGCCATGGTCGAGGAGATGTGCATTGCACATGGCCATGCCCTTGGCCTGGATGTGTCCTGTTTCCAGTCCAACCACGAAGGCGCGCTGATAGACCGGATTCACGCAGCCAAAGGTCACGAACAGGGGATCATCCTGAACGCCGGGGCCTATACGCATACGTCGATCGCCCTGATGGACGCCATCGCCTCGGTCGAACTGCCGGTGGTCGAAGTGCATCTGTCGAACATCCATGCACGCGAGGCCTTTCGCCACAAATCCTATATTGCGCCCGTCGCCCTTGGCCAGATCTGCGGTTTCGGCGCCCAGGGCTACATTCTGGCGCTGGATGCACTGAAAGCCCACTTCGCCAAAGAGGCGGCAGAATGAGGCTGCGCAGCTATCTGGAATTCCTGAGTTACGTCAAGACGCTGGAAGAACTCTGGGATGCCCATGCCAAGCAGATGGCGTATTTCGGGTTCGACCGGCTTCTCTATGGCTACACCAGCTATCGCACCGCGACATCGCTGGGCGACCCCGAGGATTTCGTGATCCTGACCAATCACGACAAGTCCTACATCGACGGATTCCTGCATTCCGGCCTCTACTTTCACGCCCCGATGCTGCATTGGGCCCTGGAGCACGAGGGCGCCGGCAGCTGGAAAATGATTGCCGACATGCTGACCAGCGAAACGATGACCCCGCAGGAACATCGCGTCTATGACTTCAACGCCTCGCATGGCGTCACGGCCGGCTATACGGTCAGCTTCACTTCGATCTCCGCACGCACCAAGGGCGCGATCTCTCTTTGTGCCCGCAAGGGGATGACTCAGAACGAGGTCGACGAGGTCTGGGAAAAACACGGGCGCGACATCCTGCTGATGAACAACGTCGCCCATCTCAAGATCCTGACCCTGCCTTATGTCGCCCCGAACCGAGCGCTGACACGCAGGCAGCGCGAAGCGCTGCAATGGGTGGGTGACGGCAAGACGACTCAGGACATCGCGATCCTGATGGGGCTCACGACTGCCACTGTGGAAAAACACCTGCGCCTCGCGCGCGAGGCGCTTTCGGTCGAAACCACGGCTCAGGCCGTACTGAAGGCGGCCCTGCACAACCAGATATTCATCATGGAAGCCTGATTGCAAACAGGGAACAACAGATCCGGGACATCGTAGACCTAATCCTGCTGTTGCAGGATTTCTCCTGCATTGCGAAACGAGTCCTCCAACGATTTCAAATGGTCTGCACCAGCAGCTCGGCCAGGTTTACCTTAGGTACGGAATCCCCGACTTTCGGACTCGGATCACCTTGGTCAGAATGATCTTGTTCCGTGAGTGGTGGCTTTGGCCTAGGGACATCGGGAAATGATCCTCGTTATTGCCGAGGCTCTCTGACCTGTTCGGCGGCGGGTGCCTATTGATCGGCACACACCGCCGGAGAACATGAGGGACCCCATCCATCCCCATCAAGCGGGGTCCCTCTACCCATTTAGGCGAAACCGATCCTTCGGTTTCGCCTTTTTCATGACCGGGAGCGAACAGAAAGAAACCGGCCACGCCAGTGCGCGGCCGGTTCGCAACCTGTCTTGGTCGGGCCGGCCGGGTTCGGCCGCCCCTCTGATCAGCCCTGCGCTGCCTTTGCGACTTCGGCAGCGAAGTCTTCTTTTTCGACCACGATGCCTTCGCCGACTTCCAGGCGCACGAAACCGGTGATTTCAGCGCCGGCCTGGGCAGCGGCGGCCCCGACGGTCAGATCGGGGTTGACCACGAACTGCTGGCTCAGAAGGGTCGACTCGGCGACGAATTTCTTCATCCGGCCTTCGATCATCTTTTCGATCACCGCTTCCGGCTTGCCGGATTCGCGCGCGATGTCCATCTGGATCTGCTTTTCCTTTTCGACCACTGCGGGGTCCATGTCGGCTTCGCTCAGCGCAGCCGGATTCACGGCGGCGATATGCATCGCGACCTGCTTGCCCAGAGCCTCGTCGCCGCCCTTCATGGCGACCAGAACACCGATCTTGCCCATGCCGGTGGCGGCTGCGTTGTGCACATATGTCACCACGTTGTCGCCTTCGATGCTGGCCATCCGGCGCAGGGTCATGTTCTCGCCGATCTTGGCGATCTTGTCGGTCAAGGTTTCTGCAACGGTCTTGCCGCCCAGGTCAGCCGCGTTCAGGGCGTCGATATCGGAGACGTTCAACGCGGCGCCCGCGATCCTGGAAACCATGTCCTGGAATTCGGCGTTCTTCGCGACGAAGTCGGTCTCGGCGTTCACCTCTACGGCCACGCCCTTGCCACCGTCCACGACGACGGCGACCAGGCCCTCGGCAGCGGTGCGGCCCGATTTCTTTGCAGCCTTGGCCAGACCCTTGGTACGCAGCCAGTCGATGGCGGCTTCCATGTCGCCATTGGTTTCGGTCAGCGCCTTCTTGGCGTCCATCATGCCTGCGCCGGTGCTGTCGCGCAGTTCTTTCACGAGTGCTGCTGTGATTGCCATCTTGGCTCTCCTCAATTCGAAACGGATTTGGGGCAGGTCATACCCTGCCCCATATGAAATTCAGATGACCGGGGCCGATCAGGCGTTGGATTCTTCCGCCAGCGCCTCTTCGGCAGGCGCGTCTTCCAGTGCGCCAAGATCGACGCCTGCGGCGCCCAGCTGCGCGGACATGCCGTCAAGAGCGGCACGCGCGGCCAGATCGCAATAGAGGCCGATGGCGCGGGCGGCGTCATCGTTGCCCGGGATGATATAGTCGACGCCGTCGGGCGAGCAGTTGGTATCGACCACGGCCACAACCGGGATGCCCAGCTTGTTGGCTTCGGCGATGGCCAGCGCTTCTTTCTTGACGTCGATGACGAAAAGAAGGTCGGGAACGCCGCCCATTTCGCGGATGCCGCCCAGCGATGCGGTCAGTTTCTGCTGGTCGCGTTCCATGCCCAGACGCTCTTTCTTGGTCAGGCCCTCTGCACCGGCTTCCATCGCCTCGTCGATGGAGCGCAGGCGCTGGATCGATTGCGAAACGGTTTTCCAGTTGGTCAGCGTGCCGCCCAGCCAGCGGTGGTTCATGTAGTACTGGGCCGATTTCTCGGCGGCTTCGGCGATCGGGCCCGAGGCCTGGCGCTTGGTGCCGACAAACAGGACGCGTCCGCCCTTGGCGACGGTGTCGCGAACGGCCTTCAGCGCCTGGTCCAGCATGGGAACGGTCTGGGTCAGGTCGACAATGTGGATGCCATTGCGTGCGCCGTAGATGAACGGAGCCATGCGGGGGTTCCAGCGCTGGGTCTGGTGGCCGAAGTGAACGCCAGCTTCAAGCAGCTGACGCATGGAGAACTCGGGAAGAGCCATGCGGTATTTTCCTTTTCCGGTTTACGCCTTGGCGGGGGAGAAGAAGCAGATGCTCCAACCGGCGGTCCGGATGGGGATGTCTCCCCCAAACGGGCCAAAACCCCGCCTGCGGGTTTTGAATGGCGCGCATATAAGCCAGCATTGGCACAAGCGCAAGGCCATAATGCCGTTCAGGGTCGCGCCAGTTCGTGGGCGTGGCGCACAGCCGCTTCGCAATAGGCGGCCAGCGCCTTGCGATTTTCGAACCCTGCGACCCGGACAGGTTCGTGATAAATCAGTTCGACCCGCCCCTGACGGCGTGCGGCCAGTATCTTGAGCAGATGCGGCCCGAAGTCCATGTCCCCCCACCAGCCATAGAACCTCTCAGGCTCACCCTCGGGCGCATGAAACACCACGGTCACCGGCTGGACATACATGAAATCGCGCAGTTCGGGTGCAAAGAAGGCGGCGAACAGCGTGGTCTTGAACGGCAGCACCCTCAGCCCGTCGGTCGAGGTGCCTTCAGGAAAGAACAGCAGCTTGTGCCCGGCTTTCAGGCGCGCTTCGAACAGGGCGGTCTGTTCGCGCGCCTTCCTTGGATCGCGCTCGATGAATACGGTGCCTGTCGCGCGCGCCAGCCAGCCGATGCCCGGCCATTTCGCCACTTCGGCCTTGGATACGAAATAAATTCGCTTGCGGGCATTCAGCGCGAAAATATCAAGCCATGACGAATGGTTGGCCACCACCGCCCCCCGTTCGCGCATCAGCTCTCCGCTGGATGTGAATCCCATTCCCAGGATGCGGAACGCATTGCGGGAGACGAACTGCGTGATGAACGGGGTCACGGGACGGCGCATTCCAAAGAGCGGCAATTCGACCAGCCGCAGGCAGAGCAGCACAAGAAGGCCGCCGAACACCAGAAGCGCCAGCGGCAGCCCCCGCAAGACGACAAGAAGCCAGCCCAGAGAGCCTATCTCGATCGGGTCGGGCGCTTCCTCGCTGTTCCAGAGCGGAGTCATCCTAGCTCCCGGAATAGATCTTGCGCTGACGCTCGTTCATCCGCGCCGTATCGAGTATCAGGCAGACATCGGTGGTATTGAAGGCGTGGTCTATATACGCGCCATCGCCCACGAAACCGCCAAGCCGGAGGTAAGCCTTAATCAGTGCCGGAACCTCCAGCATTGCCTGCCGGCGGTCGAGCCGGTCCTCTGGCACCCGGTTCATCTCGACAAAATGCGCAGGCTGTGCCCGTACGCGCAATTCCTCGGGCGCCAGATGATTGTGATACAGCATCGAAAGCGGCTCGGCCATCGCGTCGGCATTGGTGCCGTGAAAACTGGCGACACCGAAGAGAACCTCTATCTCGTGCGCGGCCACGTACTGCGCCAGCCCGTTCCAGAGATGGTACATGGCCATGCCGCCGCGATAGTCCGGGTGGACGCAGGACCGCCCGAGTTCCAGCAGCCGACGACCGGAATTCTTGAGCACGGAGAGATCGTATTCGTCCTCGGAATAGAACTGGCCCACCACCTTCGCCTGTTCGCACCGCAGGAGACGATAGACGCCGATCACCTGCCTGGTCTGGTTGTGAATGCAGATCATGTGATCGAAGAACGGATCGAACCGGTCCTGCTCCAGACCCAGCGCGTGGTCGACCATCGCACCGCCGCCGCCGAGTTCGCGCACGAAGACATCGTAACGCAGCGCCTGTGCTGCGCGGATCTCGTCAGGATCTTCGGCGATCCTGACAGTGAATGTGGCACTGCGATCTGGCATCTGGTGGAGGTTCCAGTAATCCGGGTTGCGGGCACATAGCGCGGCTGCATCACGGTTGGCAACCGAAAGCGACAGCCAGGTCCGGTGTTAACCTTTCAGAAAGGTAAATCACCGATCAAAGACCGGCACCAGGGCGATGCGTGTCCCGTCGATCACCACCTTTCCCTGATCGGGAAAGTTCACGGTGATCTTGCCGGCGATATTGGATTGCACCTGGCCAATGCCCCAATCGGGGTAATCGGGGTGGCGCACGTACATGCCCGGTGCAAGAATGGCATTCAGATCGGTCATGTCCGGCTACCCAGGCAAGGATGTGAAGGTCTGCAAACGGAGGTATCGCATGACCCGAAGCGGCGTCAACCTGGCCGGGCTGATCGGCTCGCGCATCTGCCACGACCTGATCAGCCCGATCGGGGCAATCACCAATGGGTTGGAGTTGCTTGAAATCACCGGCACGGTCCAAGGCCCCGAGATGGAACTGATTTCGGACAGTGTCGGCAGCGCAGGCGCGCGGATCAGGTTTTTTCGCATCGCCTACGGGGCGCCGAGCGACCAGCCGATGGGCCGCACAGAGGTAAGCGGGCTTCTCGACGATCTGAATCAGAACGCCCGGGTCAAGGCCTGGTGGCAGCCCGTCGACCCGGTGCCGCGCACCGAAACCCGGCTGGCCCTTCTTGCGCTCCAGTGCTGCGAAACGGCGATGCCCCTTGGCGGAAACGTGACCCTGAGCGAGGCGGCCGGGCGATGGACGATCACCGGGACGGCCGACAAGCTGTCGGTCGACCCGGCCTTGTGGGAGGCGTTGAGCAACCCGGCGGCGCTGGGTCAGATCACGCCCGCGCAAGTTCAGTTCGCCCTGTTGCCCGCCGCGGCCGCCGATGCCGGGCGCCGGATCACGGTGGAAACCTCCGAAACCCGAGTCATCCTGCAGTTCTGATCACCCCCGGACGGTGCCGTCGCCGCGCACCAGGTATTTGAAACTGGTCAGTTGCGCCGCCCCCACCGGGCCGCGCGCATGCATCTTGCCGGTGGCGATGCCGATCTCGGCGCCCATGCCGAACTCGCCCCCGTCCGCGAACTGGGTCGAGGCATTGTGCATCAGGATGGCGCTGTCGAGCCTCTCGAAAAAATGCGCGGCCGCGGCCGCATCTTCAGTCATGATGCAATCGGTATGGTTCGAACCGTATTGCCGGATATGGGCAATCGCTTCGTCGATATCGGCCACGGGTTTGGCCGCAATGATCATGTCGAGGAATTCGCGGCCCCAGTCCTCGTCCGTTGCCGTTGTGGTGCCGGATTGCGCCAGTGCGCCTTCGGCATGCACATCGACGCCTGCGGCCAGCAGCGCCGCGATGACCTCGCGGCCCAGCCCCTCGGCGATATCCTGATGGATCAGCAGGCATTCGGCGGCGCCGCAGATGCCGGTGCGGCGCGTCTTGGCGTTCAGCACCACATCGAGCGTTTTCTGCCGGTCTGCGGCCTTGTCGACATAGATGTGCACGATGCCTTCGAGATGGGCAAAGACGGGCACCCGCGCCTCGCGTTGAACGAGGCCGACCAGCCCCTTGCCGCCGCGCGGCACGATGACGTCAACATGGTCGGTCATGGTCAGCAATTCGGAGACTGCCGCCCGATCGCGGGTCGGCACCAGTTGGATCGCATCCTCGGGCAGGTTCGCCGCGCGCAGCCCCTCGACCAGGCAGGCATGGATGGCGCCCGAGGAATGAAAGCTCTCGGAGCCGCCGCGCAGGATCACCGCATTGCCCGATTTCAGGCAGAGCGCACCGGCATCCGCCGTCACGTTCGGGCGGCTTTCATAGATCACCCCGATCACCCCCAGCGGCGTGCGCACCCGCTGGATGTGGAGGCCCGAGGGCATGTCCCACTCCGCCAGCACCTCGCCCACCGGATCGGCTTGTTCGGCCACCGTGCGCAGCCCGTCAACGATGCCCTGAATGCGCGCCTCGTCCAGCTTGAGGCGATCCATCATCGCCGGGCTCAACCCCTTGTCTCGGCCATAGTCCAGATCGCGCGCGTTGGCCGCGATGATCTCGGCCCGGCGGGCCCAGACCGCATCGGCGGCGGCGATCAGGGCGGCGTGCTTGCGTTCGGCACTGGCAAAGGCCAGTTCGGCGGCAGCGGCCTTGGCGCGCTTGCCGATCCCGGTCATGACGGCGGAGATGTCTTCGATGTCTTTCATGGCGGTCCCCTGCGCTTGGGTCTGGTCAATGGGTAACGGGTCGCGGCGGTCAGGTCAAAGCGCCATGTCGTCCCGATGGATCAGCGCGGCGCGCCCCGGATAGCCCAGCGTCGCCTCGATTTCCGTGGATCGACGCCCGCGAATGGCCCGCGCCTCGTCGCCGGTATAGCGGCTCAGCCCCTGCCCAAGCCGCCGCTTCTCCGGACCCAGAATCACCACCGGATCACCCCGGCCAAAGGCGCCGGACACCTCGGTCACGCCAGCAGGCAACAGGCTCTTGCCGCCTTCAAGCGCACGGGCGGCCCCCGCATCCACGGTGATCTCTCCGCGCGGTTTCATCGCGGCGATCCAGCGCTTGCGGGCGGCCTGCGGGTCGAGCATCGCTGTAAACCAGGTGCAATTTGCTCCATTTTCCAGCGTTTTCAGAGGGTTCAAGGGCGATCCCTCGGTAATCGCCATGGCGCAGCCACCGGCCGTTGCCATCTGCGCGGCCATCAGTTTCGTTTTCATTCCGCCTTTTGACAGGCCCGAGCCCGCATCGCCCGCCATAGCCACGATCTCGGGCGTGATCCGCTCGATCACGTCGAACCGCGTCGCGTTCGGGTCGTCATTGGGATTGCCGGTGTAGAACCCGTCGACATCCGACAGCAGGATCAGTTGATCTGCGCCGACAGTCACCGCAATCTGCGCCGCCAGCCGGTCATTGTCACCATAGCGGATCTCGTCGGTGGCGACGGTGTCATTCTCGTTGACGATGGGCACCGCCCCAAGGCTCAATAACGTTTCCAGCGTCGCGCGCGAGTTCAGGTACCGGCGCCGGTCCTCGCTGTCTTCCAGCGTGACCAGAACCTGCGCGGTGGTAATCTTGTGCGGATCCAGCGCTTCCTCATAGGCGCGGGCCAGCCGGATCTGGCCAACGGCGGCGGCGGCCTGCGACTGTTCCAGCGGCAGCGCGGTGCGCGGCAGGCCCAGCACCCCCCGCCCCAGTGCGATGGACCCTGACGAAACCAGGATCACATCCATGCCCAGCCCCTTGAGCCAGGCCACATCCTGCGCCAGCGAGCGCAGCCAGTCCGCGCGCAGATCGCCGGTAGTGCGGTCGACCAACAGGGCCGAGCCGATCTTGACCACCAGCCGCCGGGCCGCTGTCAGGGTTGCCAAGTCTGTTCCTCCTCGGCGGGTTTGTGGCGCAGGCGATCCGCGTCAATCTGCGCACGCAGGGCCCGCAGCACATCCGTGACCCCCTCGCGCGAGGCGCCCGACATCATCATCACCGGGCCGCCCGAGGCATCCTCAAGTTCTTCGACCAGAAAGACACGTTCCTCGTCATCGAGCGTATCGATCTTGTTCAGGACCGTGATGCGCGGCTTGTCGGCCAGATCGCCGCCATAGGCTTCAAGCTCGTGAATGATGGTGTGATAATCCTCGACCGGGTCGCCCGAGGTGCCATCGACCAGATGCAGCAGCACGGCGCAGCGTTCGACATGGCCCAGGAATCGGTCGCCGATTCCCCGCCCCTCGTGCGCCCCCGCGATAAGGCCCGGAATGTCGGCGATCACGAATTCCACGTTATCCACACCGACCACGCCCAGGTTGGGATGCAACGTGGTGAACGGATAGTCTGCGATCTTGGGCCGCGCGTTCGATGTCGAGGCCAGAAAGGTGGACTTGCCCGCGTTGGGCATGCCCAGCAGACCCACGTCGGCGATCAGCTTCAACCGCAGCCAGATGGTCCGGTCCACCCCCGGTTGGCCGGGGTTGGCGCGGCGTGGCGCCTGGTTGGTGGCGGATTTGAAATGCAGGTTACCGAACCCGCCATTGCCGCCACGCGCCAGCAGCACCCGCTCGCCCACGGTCGTCAGGTCGGCCAGAACCGTCTCTTCATCCTCGTCAAGGATTTCGGTGCCGACCGGAACCCGCAGGACAATGTCGCTGCCATCCTTGCCCGAACGCTGCTGACCGCGGCCGGGCTGGCCGTTGTCGGCAAAGAAATGCTGCTGATAACGAAAGTCGATCAGCGTGTTCAGCCCTTCGACCGCCTCGGCCCAGACCGAACCGCCATCGCCGCCATCACCGCCATCCGGTCCGCCGAATTCGACGAACTTCTCCCGCCGGAAGCTGACGCAACCGCCGCCGCCCGCGCCCGAGCGAATGTAGACCTTTGCAAGATCGAGAAATTTCATATGTGCTCCCTACTGCAAAGGCCGCGCGCGGCTCAAGTCACAGCTTTCGGCTATAGGTCCATGTGGGTACGGTCGCGCCGCGCGCGACCGAATAACTCTCGGCGTCTCCAAGATACTGAAACCCGCAATGGGTCAAGACCCTGGCTGACGCCGGGTTGTCCTGGAACACGCTGGCGAACATCGTCGCGTTGTCCATCGGGTTGGTATTAACCAACGCTTCCACCGCCATAGAGGCAATGCCGGTGTTCCAGTAGATCGGCGCCACCCAGTATCCGACTTCGGACTGGTTACGGTCCATCTTCTTGAGCGAGATCACCCCGATCAATTCGGGCCCGTTGTCGCGGGTGGCGTCCATCGCCCAGATATCCTCGCCGCGTTGATCGGACATGGCCCGCGCGACAAACGCCTCGGTCATGCCGGGCGGCAAGGGGTGCGGAATCGCGGTGGTCATCCGCGCGACCCTCTCGTCGCTGGCGTAGTGCTCGATCAGCCCCATGTCCGATTTGCGCAGGGGGCGCAGGTCGAACCGCTCGGTTTCAATGACCGGCTGATTTATGATTGTATCAAACTTCATTCCTGTGCTCCTCCTCCGAACACAACATAAAAAACCGATGCGACGGTCAGCGCCGCCAGCATCCACATCAGGTATTTCTCGGCCGGCCGTCCTGCAACCGCATGGGCGATCCGGTCACCGGCAAATGCCCAGATCGGGTGAAAAACCGCCTGACAGGCCAACAATAGAAAGGCAATCGTCAATGTCGCCTGAAAGTGCGGCGTTCCTGTGGCCACAAAGCCGGCAAACCCGCCCACGATCATCGCCCAGGCCTTGGGATTGAGCGGATGCACCAGCAGGCCCGCGCGAAATCCGGGTACGCGATCGGTCTCGGACATCGGGCTCAGGCGGAGATTGGCGATCTTCCAGGCCAGCCAGCAAATATAGGCCACACAAAGGTATTTCAGGCTCTGGAACACCCCGGGCGCCTGTCCCGCAAGTTCCATAAGTCCGAAGCCGACCGGCCAGATCACCAATTGTTTTCCCAGCGCAACCCCGGCCACAAAAGGCACGGCCGCCCGAAAGCCATAGCGTGCGCCAGTCGCCATCAGGGCCATGTTGGCAGGCCCCGGCGTGCCGATCTGGCTTGCGGCAAAGATCAGAAAGCTGGTCGTGGCGACGGCCATGGTCGTATCGGATCAAACTTCGGTGAAAACGAAAAAAGGGACCGGCAATTCTTGCCGGTCCCCCATGAATTTTGTCTTGACCTTATGGGTTTCGGCTTATTCTGCGGCCTCCGCCACTGGCAAGACCGAAATGAAGGTGCGCTGTTTGAGGCCCTTGTGGAACTTCACGGCGCCATCGACGGTTGCAAAGATGGTGTGATCCTTGCCCATGCCAACGCCCTCGCCCGGCCAGAACTTGGTGCCGCGCTGACGCACGATGATGTTGCCGGCGTCGACAGATTCGCCGCCGTATTTCTTGACGCCAAGGCGGCGACCGATGGAGTCGCGGCCGTTACGGGAGGAACCGCCAGCTTTTTTATGTGCCATTCTTTCTCTCCTTAGCCTTGAGCCAGCTCTTTGGCCTGCTCAACCCACTCGGGTTTTATCTTGACCGCGTCGATAGCAGCAATCTGCTCGTCCGACAAGGCGGCCAGAGCGGCGAAGCTGCCGATGCCGGCTTCTGCCAGCTTCTTGGCGGCCGCAGGGCCGACACCGGTGATCTTGGTCAGATCGTCCGAACCGGCGGCGGCAGCGGCCGGAGCGGCAGCGCCCTTGGGGGCTTGGCCGGTTGCGGCCTTGATGCCGGTCTTGTCCGCGCCCGAGGTCAGGATCTCGGTGATCTTGACCAGGGTCAGCTTCTGACGGTGACCCTTGGTCCGCTGCGAGCTGTGCTTGCGGCGGCGCTTGACGAAATGGATCAGCTTCTCGCCCTTGACCTGCTCGATCACCTCGGCCTGAACGGCCGCGCCATCGACCAGCGGAGCGCCCACGACCGGCGCGTCGCCGCCCAGCATCAGCACTTCGTTGAATTGAACTTTTTCACCTGCGTCGGCAGCCAGTTTCTCAACGCGGAGCACATCGCCCGCCTGAACCTTGTACTGCTTGCCGCCAGTCTTGAGGACCGCAAACATGCGTCTTTCCTTCTTGTCACCGCGTTCTTCGGTCCCCGGTTCCCCGGACGTTCCGGCCCCCGATCAAGGGATGCCACCTGCGAACAGCGCGCCCTGTCACGGGCGGATTAAGCGAACCGCCGTCTCCGGTCGGATCAAACGATAACGAAACCCGGCGCGGATTTCCGGCCGGGATGCGGGCTTATCGTCGGACCAGGGGTGTTTGTCAACCGAAAAGCGCGGGTCAGAGATCGGTCGCGCCCAGAGCCACCCCGACCGCGCGGCCAAGGTCGTATGAGATCCCGTCATAAAGGTCGTCGAACCCTTCGAACAGCGCCTCGTTGATGGCCCGCCCCGCGTCACTGGCCGCAAAATCCAGATTGCCCTGCATCTGGGCTCCGGACAGCGGCGAATAGGCGAACAGCAGGAAACCGTAGACCCATTTGCGGGTCTCGGCTTCGGTTTCCCCGCGGTTTTCGATCAATTCGGAAAGAACCGCCTCGTCGTCGCGGGGCGTACCCTGCCCATCTGCCAGACCCAGGTAGAAATAATAATCCGAACTGATGGCCCCGCGTACATTCCTGGGCACCAGTTCATTGATCCGGATATACTCGTCGATCATCCGGTACATGGGCTGCTTCTTGTCCATGTCCCTGGCGGCCTCAAAGGCCATCTCCTCGATTTCGGGTTCGGCAAAGGCGCGTCTGGCTGCGTTTTCCAGTTTCAGGATCGTCTGTCCAAGGTCCGAGCCGAAAAAGGAGATCGCGGCGACCAGTTCCTCTTCGTTCAGCCGCTCGGCCAGCGCGCCGCGCAGGGCTCGCGTCATCCGGGCGGTGTCGTAGATCGTCTTTACCTGCGCGGCAAAGACCTGACCGCCGGATCCTTCCAGCATCTCGGCGTCGAGCGTCTCTCCATACCGCAATCCCTCTTCGCGAAGGATCGTCACCACTTCCTCAAGCCGCATGGCATCCGCAAGCCGGTCGATGGCTTCGCTGGCGCGGACCGGAAGTGCCAGCACCACAGTCAAAACAGTTGCGGCGATCAAGCGCATCACAGGTCCTGGGTCGGTTGAAGACCGGCCATGCGTGTTGCAAGCCGTTCGAAGCGGTCGGCCATGATGTGATATTGCACGGCATTGAGCAATTCATAGACTTCCTGCATCAGGGGCTGTTCCAGTGCTTCGGTATAGGTTTGCACCTCGGAATCCGAAAACGCCTGATAAGTAAATGCCGCCCCCGCCAGGGCCGAGATTTGCAGGCTGTTGCGCAACTCGGTCTCGTTGCGCCGCAGCAGCGTGCGCAGATCCTCGGTATCCATGTCCAGTTCGATCACCCCCGCGGCGCTGGCCGCCAGCAGAAACCGCAACTGGATCTCCTGCAAGGCCCTGAGCGCGGTGCCCGAGGAATCGATGGCGCGATTCATCCGCTTCAGCCATTCGACGCGGGTCGAGCCATGCCGCACGAGTTCGGAAACGATCGCCTGGCCCGCCTCCTGCTTGAGTTCGTCGTCCTCCATGTGCGAAGCGTTCTCGGCCACCACCAGGCGCTGCCCTAGGTCGCTGGCATAGAACGCGACCGCGTGATCAAGTGCATCGTCACTCAGCGTCTCTTCGAGTATGTCGAGCGCGTCGCTGCGCATGGCATCGGTGTCGAACACTTCTCCCGCAAGGTCGCGCCACTGCTGGCCAAAGGCTTCGGCATCTAGCCCCAGCATCTGCGGTGCCGAGGCCGAAGACAGGGCGATCGAGTCGAGCGCCACATCGAATCCGGTGGTCACCAGAAACGCCTCGATCCGCGTCCGGTCGGCGGCCCGGGCGGGCAGCACGGCGAGGGAGAGAAGCAAGACAATGGCCGCAAGCGGCATCCAGCGGGCAGGACGAAGATGTATCATGACCCAGAGCCTAAGCCTTTTCCGGGGCGCGGCAACGGAAAAACGGGAGAAGGCAAAAACTTCCAACTTTCCGCTTGCACCCATCTGCGAACCTGACTAAATCCCCCCCTCACCAGACCCCCGCGGAGAGGTGCCGGAGTGGTCGAACGGGGCGGTCTCGAAAACCGTTGTGGGTGCAAGCCCACCCAGGGTTCGAATCCCTGTCTCTCCGCCACTATCCCCTGATTACATTGGCAATAAGCCAGTTCTTCTTGCCGACGGCCGTGCGCGACGCACCGTTCGGCAAGTCCCATGGCAGTACGCCGCCGTTGTGTTGGATGCGGTGCAGGTTGGCCCCTGCCTCCGGTCAGCGCATGATTTGGCCCGCCGAGAAATGAGCAGAACAGGCCTTTTGAATCACGGGATGAGGAATACCCATATTGGCAGCGGGCATATCGAAGCCCGCTGTCCTTTCCGGCGGCACTCTCCCGGCAGGCCTATCCAAACCCGGCTGCTTCAATGGACGTTGACCGGAGTCAGGTGCCCTCAGCCCGTCAGCGCATCCTTGAACTGCTCGCGCAGGGTTCGTTTCAGCACCTTGCCCGTGGCATTGAGCGGCAGCGCATCGACGAAGACCGCCTTGTCCGGCACCTGCCATTTGGCGATCTTGCCGTCGAAGAAGGCCAGCAGCTCCTCCTCGCTCGGGTCCTCGCCGTCGGCCTTGACCGCCACAAGCAGCGGGCGTTCGTCCCACTTGGGATGCGGCACGCCGACCACCGCGGCGGTGGCCAGCTTGGGGTGCGCCACGGCAATGTTTTCCAGCTCGACCGAGCTGATCCATTCGCCGCCCGACTTGATGATGTCCTTGGACCGGTCGCGGATCGTCATGAAGCCGTCCGGGTCCAGCGTGGCGACATCGCCCGTGGCGAACCAGCCGTCCTGCAGCACTTCGGTGTCCTGCATCCGGAAATACCCGTCCAGCACCCAGTGCCCGCGCACCATCAGGTCGCCCTGTGTCACCCCGTCGTTGGGCAGCGTGTTGCCGTCGTCATCGACGATCTTCAGCTCGACCCCATAGGGGGGCCGGCCCTGGTTCTCGCGCAGCCTGTGCTGCGCCTCGACCGGCAGTGCCTTGTGCTTGGCCAAGGGCTGGTTGGTGGTGCCCAGCGGGCTCATCTCGGACATGCCCCAGGCATGGATCGTGTCGACGCCATAGACATCGCGGAAGGTGGCGATCATCGACGGCGGGCAGGCCGAGCCGCCGATCACCGTCCGTTTCAGGCTTTCCAGCTTGCTGCCCCTGGATTTGGCCGTGGCCAGCAGTCCCTGCCAGATCGTCGGCACCCCCAGCGCGATGGTGACGTCGTAGGTGTCGATCAGCCCGACCAGCGCATCCCCGTGCAGATCCGGCCCCGGCAGCACCATGCGCGCGCCCACCATGGCACAGGCATAAGGCGTACCCCAGGCGTTGACATGGAACATCGGCACCACCGGCAGCACCACGTCGGCGGCCGAGAACCCGATGCAGTCGGGCGTGTTGGAGCCAAAGCTGTGCAGCATGGTCGAACGATGCGAATAAAGCACCCCCTTGGGGTTGCCCGTGGTGCCCGAGGTATAGCACAGGCTCGACGCGGTGCGCTCGTCCAGATCCGGCCAGTCGAACCCGGCGTCGCCGGTCTCGATCAGCTCGTCATAGAACTCCAGCCCCGGCAATGCCTCGGCCGCCGCCGCGTCCCGTGGCCCCATCAGCACGAAATGCTCGACCCCGGTCAGATGCTCGCGAATGCCGGCGATCAGCGGCACGAAGGTGGCGTCGAAAAAGACGACCTTATCCTCGGCATGGTTGATGATGTAGATCAGCTGCTCGGGGAAGAGCCGCGGGTTGATCGTGTGCAGGACGAACCCCGCCCCCGACACCCCATAGTACAATTCCAGATGCCGGCGGTTGTTCCAGGCCAGTGTCGCAACCCGCGCCTGCGGCTCCAGCCCCAGCCGCGTCAGCGCCGATCCCATGCGCCGCGCATTGGCGGCGATCCCGGCCCAGCTGGTTTCCTCGATCGCGCCCCCGGTGCTCACCGACCAGATCTGCGTCTGCCCGTGATAGCGCTCCGCATGGTCGATCAAGGACGAAATCACCAGCGGTTGCGTCATCATCTGTCCGAACATGGACGTCTCCTCTCTCTCACTCATTCCAACGCGTGCCTCGTCACAGCCGCGATGTCTCCCCGTTTATATGCGTACCGCGCCGCGCGTTCGCCGCCACGATCCGTCCCGTGCCTGGCACCCTGCCAACACCGGTGAGCCAAGACAATATCCCGCTTGTCATCTGCCGCAACGACAGTTAGCCCGATGTCATGCAGCTTCGATACCACACACCGCTCGACCCCCGGGAACAACTGGCCCATGGTCTGGCCGCGCCGCAGCCGCTGGCGCTGGCCGACAGGGTCCGCTTTGCAGAACTCGACATTCTCAATCACGTCAACAACAAGGCCTATGTCGAGTGGTTCGAGACCCTGCGCGTGGCCTATGTCAACACGCTTTGCCGCCCCTTCTTCGACGGGCCGGAGCCGCGCATCGTGATCCGCAACGCCAACCTGCATTACATCCGCGAGATGGTGCAGGACGAGGATTACATCGTCACCGCCCGCGTCACCGGCTTCCGCCAGTCCTCCTTCACGATGGAACAACAGCTCTGGTCCGGCGACCTGCGCGCCCGGCTCGAGGCGGTGATGGTGGCGATGCAGCCCGACGGCTCGGGCAAGTCCCCCCTGCCCGACCGCCTGCTCCGGCAGTTCATCGACCGCGACGGGGCGCAGCCGGGTTAACGGTTGCGCAGCACGTAGTCGACAAGCGCCGCTGTCGAGCCGTCCTTGCCTTCGGCGCTTTCGGTTCCGTCCACGATGGGCCCAAGGGAGGTCGCCAGTTCCTTGCCCAGCTCGACCCCCCACTGGTCGAACGAGTTGATGCCCATGATCACCCCTTCGACGAACACACGGTGCTCATAGAGCGCCACGATCGCGCCCAGCACCTCGGGTGTCAGCATCGGATAGACCAGCGTGGTCGAAGGACGGTTGCCCTCGAACACCCGGTGCCGCGCCTGCCGTTCCAGCTCGGCGCCCTCAAGGCCTTTGTCCGACACGATCCGGCGCGCCGCCTCCAGCGGGCGGCCGCGCATCAACGCCTCGGATTGCGCCAGGCAATTGGCCACCAGCAACCGGTGGTGATGCGCCAGCTCCGGTTCGTGCCCCCGCGCCGCCAGCATGAATTCGCAGGGCACCACCTGCCTGCCCTGATGGATCAGCTGGTAAAACGCGTGCTGCCCGTTGGTGCCCGGCTCGCCCCAGACGATCGGGCCCGCCGCCTGCACCAGCGCTGTGCCGTCCATCGCCACCGACTTGCCGTTCGACTCCATTTCCAGCTGCTGGAAATAGGCCGGCAGCCGCGCCAGCCGCTGGTCATAAGGCAGCACCGCCCGGCTGGGGTATCCGCAAACCTGGTGGTGCCAGATCCCCACCAGCGCCAGCATCACCGGCATGTTCTCGGCCCAGGGCGCGGTCTGGAAATGCCTGTCCATCATCTGTCCGCCGCGCAGGAAGGAGTCGAAATCCTCAGACCCAACCGCGATCATCAGGCTCAGCCCGATCGGCCCCCACATGGAATAGCGCCCGCCGACCCAGTCGGCAAAGCCAAAGACATGCGCGCCCGGGATGCCGAACTCGGCGGTTCGGTCCTCGGCCGTCGAGACGGCCGCGAACTGCCGCGCCGGATCGCCGCCGCCCGCCACCATCCAATCGCGCGCGGTGCGCGCGTTGGTCATCGTCTCGATGGTGGTGAAGGTCTTCGAGGCCACGATCACTAGCGTCCGCGCCGGATCGAGCCCGCGCAGCGTGTCGGCGATATGCGCCCCGTCCACATTCGACACGAAATGACAGCGCGGCCCGTCATGATAAGGCGCCAGCGCCAGTGTTGCCATCGCAGGCCCCAGGTCGGAGCCGCCGATGCCGATATTGACCACATCGGTAAAGGCTCCCCCGGCGCCTGCGAGCCGGCCCGACCGCACCGCCCCGGCAAACTCGCGCATCCGCGCCAGCGTCGCCCGCACCCCGGGCATCACATCGGCGCCATCCACCAGCACGGGACCGCCATCGAGATTGCGCAGCGCCGTGTGCAGCACCGCGCGCCCCTCGGTCTCGTTGATCGGCGAACCCGAAAACATCGCGTCGCGCCGCTCGGCCAGCCCGGCGCGGTCGCACAGCGCCACCAGTGCCGCGCGCACGGCGTCGTCGATCTGCGTCTTGGAGTAATCCAGCAGCATCTCGCCCGCACGTACCGAAAACCCGGCCGCGCGGCCGGGATCTCCGGCAAACAGATCAACCATCCGGCGCCCGCCCAGACCGGCATGCAAGCTCAGCAATTCGTGAAACATTCAAATTACCTATTCAGCCCAATGTATTGTAATTCCGTCCAGAACCGCCGCAATCGGCGCCTCCTCGGGTGGCATCGAAATCGCCCGCTCCAGCGCAGCGCGCTTGGCCTCGCCATAGATGATCAGATGTTTCGACAAGGCGCCGTCCAGCACCGGCGCGGTCAGCGTGATCCGTGCCTCTGGCTGGGTTTCCGGCCGCGCCACCGCAAGAGTCGGCGCATCGCTGGCCAATGCCGCCTCGAGCCCGGGCATTCCGGGGAAAAGCGACGCGGTGTGCATATCCGTCCCCATTCCCAGCACCAGGACGGAAATCGGCAGGTTCGGGACCAGGGATGCTTCGATTTCCGCCAGGCAATCGTCGGGCTCGACCCCATCCAGGTAGAGCGGCAGGAACCTGGCGGCACTCGCCCGGTTTACCAGCAGCCGCTCGCCGATCAGCCGCGCGTTCGACCGCATGTCGGCCTGCGGCACGCAGCGCTCGTCGGTCGGCAGCACGATCACCCGGTGCCAGTCCACATCCGCGGCGCAGAGACCATCGAACACCGGCCCGGGCGTGGTGCCGCCCGGCACGGCCAGCGTGACCGTCTCATGTGTGAGCAGCGCGGCTTCAAGTTCCCCCGCAAGGCGGTTGGCAAGGTCGATGGCCAACATCTCTCGATCGGGATAGTCTTGTATCTTCATGGATTTATCCCCTGCCAACGGCGACCGTCACGTTTCATCAGCAGTTCGGCGTCGCCCGGCCCGGTACTGCCGCAGTCATAAGGTTTCGGGACATCGCCCCGAGCCTGCCAGCCGGCGATGATCGGGTCGGTCCAGGCCCAGGCGGCCTCGACCTCGTCCCCGCGCATGAACAGCGTCTGATTGCCCCGGATCACGTCCATGATCAACCGCTCGTAGGCGTCGGGCGGGTTCTGGTTCTCCGGCCCCAGCGCCTTGGCGAAACTCATGTCCAGCGGCACGTCGACCAGCCGCATGCCGCCCGGACCAGGTTCCTTGATGGTGACTTTCAGCGTGATCCCCTCGTTGGGCTGCAACCGGATCGACAGCACATTGGCATGCCGTCCCGCCTCCTCGCCAAAGATCGAATGGGGCGCATCCTTGAACATCACGTTGATGATCGAGGACCGTGCCACCAGCCGCTTTCCCGTGCGCAGGTAGAACGGTGTGCCCGCCCATCGCCAGTTGCTGATATGCGCCTTCAACGCCACATAGGTTTCGGTGATCGATCTCGGGTCGCCCACTTCCTCGCGATAGCCGCAACCGGTCTCGGCCGCATATTGCCCGCGCACGATATGATGCGGCTTGACCGGATCCAGCGCCCGGATCACCTTGAGCTTCTCGTCGCGCACCGCATCGGGGTCGAACTTGGCCGGCGGTTCCATCGCGATCAGGCACAACAGCTGCATCAGGTGGTTCTGCATCATGTCCCGCATCGCGCCTGCCTGGTCGTAATAGGCGCCGCGTGCGCCCACCCCCATGCTTTCGGCCACGGTGATCTGGATGTGATCCACGTACTGGCTGTTCCACAGCGGTTCGAACAGCATGTTCCCGAACCGCACCGCCATAAGGTTCTGCACCGTTTCCTTGCCCAGGTAATGGTCGATGCGATAGGTCTGATCCTCGCCGAAATGTGCCGCCAGCGTCCGGTTCAGGGCACGCGCACTCCCGAGATCGTGGCCAAAGGGTTTCTCGACCACGATCCGCGAGTCGGGCGTTGCCAGCCCGTGATTGCGCAACCGTTCCGCCAGCGGTCCGAACAGGTCCGGACTGACCGAGAAATAGAAGGCGCGCACGCCCTCTCCCAGGCAGGCGGCCAGCGAGTCCCAGCCGGCCGGGTCGGTGGCGTCCAGCGAACGATACTCCAGCCGCCGCAGGAACCCTTCCAAATGGCAGGGTTCGGCCTCCTCTGCGCGCAGGCTCTCGGCGATAAGGGCTCGATAGGAATTCGTGTCGTGGTCATGGCGCGCGACCCCGATGATCCGCGCCGCATCGGGGATCTGCCCCGCGGCACAGCGCCGGAACAGCGCAGGCATGATCTTGCGCCGGGCAAGATCGCCCGTGCCGCCAAAAACCACCAGGTCGAACGGATCGACAGGAATAACGCGCGAAACCATGGATCGTGCTTAGCGCCCCGCTGCCGTCCTGTCTACTGTTAGCGCAAACATATCCTCGCTCTCCCCGCATCACAAACCCGTCAAAGTCATTGTGGTGACTTTATCTTTTCCTGCGGTTTGGGCTAGATGAAAAGCGGCACCGCAAGCAGGCAAGCAAGATGAAAGATCAGGCGTACCAGACGGCCAACATAGGTAAGTTTCAGGACAGATTCGTGACAGCCAAGGGCGAGGAGCGCGCCAGCGTGGCCCTGTCGAACCCCGAAACGCTCTGGTTCAACACCGGAACGCTCTGCAATATCGAATGCGCCAACTGTTATATCCTGTCCAGCCCCACCAACGATGCCCTGGTCTATATCACCGCCGACGAGGTGCGCGGATATCTCGACCAGATCGCGGCGCGCCGCTGGCCGGTGCGCGAGATCGGGTTCACCGGCGGCGAGCCTTTCATGAATCCGCAGATCCTTGACATGGCCCGCGCCGCTTTGGACCTGGGGTACGAGGTGCTGATCCTGACCAATGCCATGCGCCCGATGATGCGCAAGAGGATGCGCGAAGGCGTGCGCGCCCTGGCCGCCGAGTTCGGCCAACGGCTCACCTTGCGGGTGTCCGTCGACCACCATACCGCCGCCCTGCACGATGCCGAACGTGGCGCGGGCAGCTTCGCACGCACGCTTCAAGGCATGCAGTTCCTGCGCGATGCCGGTGTCCGGATGACCGTTGCAGGCCGCAGTGTCTGGAACGAGAGCGAGGCCGAGGCGCGCGCCGGCTACGCCGCCTTCTACCGGCAGCACGGCTTCAACATCGACGCACAAGATCACGGTCAGACTGTGCTTTTCCCGGAAATGGACGTTACCGTCGAAGTGCCCGAAATCACCACCGCTTGCTGGGATATCCTGGGCAAGCACCCCGATCAGGTGATGTGCGCAAGTTCGCGCATGGTGGTCAAACGCAAGGGGGCCGATCGCCCCGTGGTGCTGGCCTGCACGCTGCTGCCCTATTCACCGGAATTCGAGATGGGCGAAACGCTCGAACAGGCCGAGGCCAGTGTCCATCTCAACCATCCCCATTGCGCCAAGTTCTGTGTGCTTGGCGGGGCAAGCTGCTCGGCCTGACCCCTCCCGGGGCTGCCGATCGCGGACCCGACTGCTCGGCGCAGCCGAACAGATCGAACTGGTCGAAACCAAGGGGGCAGCGGCCGTAGGTTTACTCCTTGGCGACGCGGCACCGTCGCTGACCCGTCACCGGAACTTGTCGCTTTGCAACACGCACCGCCCGAACGTGAAAACGGGTGAGAGTGGCCTTCACCGGATTATCCTGGCGCATGGAGCCGCAGGTCGTTTCACCCTGTACGAAGCGGTTAATCGACCCGCCGGGACCCGTACGAAAACGGACGATTCAGTGTAACAGGAATTCGCCGACCACGTTGCGCCACTCGCCCGGCGAAATCATCTTGCGATGAGTAAACCGCACCGAATGCAACGGTCCGTCGATCTCGCGCTGCCAGAATTCGATAAAACCGAACAGTTTCGGATGATCGGGGGCAAGGTCGTAATCCTGCCAGACAAAGGTATTCAACACATGTATATGGTCCGGCATCCGGTAGAAGAATTCCGCCGTCGTCAGGCCGTATCCTTTCAGCATCAGTTCGGTTTCACTTGCGCCCATTTTGAACCTCCGTTTAACCCCCGGTTCATCCAGAATGCCAGTTTCCAATAAAAAGTCCATTAAAACAGTGTGTTGGCACTGTTCCGCCGCGGCTGCCAAGCTAATTTCGCTCCATGCATTGCACCTTATGTACGGGGTCTGTTAAGATACGCCCACAATATATAGACCCTGCACAAAGAACGGGCAGCTTACGTGAGCGATACGCCAGAAACCCCTGAAAACGAAGACGAAACACCGCAGGTGCGTAGCGCCTATGCCGGCCCGACCGTCTCCATCGAATCCGAGATGCGAAACTCGTATCTCGATTATGCGATGTCGGTCATCGTCTCCCGCGCGATCCCTGACCTGCGCGACGGTCTGAAACCGGTCCACCGCCGCATCCTATACGCGATGCACGAGACCGGGAATACCCACGACAAGGCCTATCGCAAATCGGCGCGACCCGTGGGCGATGTCATGGGTAAGTATCACCCGCACGGTGACAGCGCGATCTACGACGCCCTCGTCCGCATGGCGCAGGACTTCTCGATGTCGCTGCCGCTTCTGGATGGCCAGGGCAACTTCGGCTCGATGGACGGCGACAACCCCGCCGCCATGCGTTACACCGAGGTGCGGATGGACAAGCCGGCAGCCTTCATGCTGGCCGACATCGAAAAGGAAACCGTTGATTTCCAGGACAATTACGACGGCAAGGATCGTGAGCCCACGGTTCTTCCGGCGCGGTTTCCGAACATGCTGGTCAATGGCGCGGGCGGCATCGCCGTCGGCATGGCGACCAATATTCCGCCACACAACCTGGGCGAGGTGGTCGATGCCACGCTGGCACTGATCGACGATCCAGACCTGACCAGTGAACAGCTGATCGACTATGTCCCCGGCCCGGATTTCCCCACCGGCGGCGTCATGCTGGGCCGCTCGGGGGCGCGCAAGGCCTATCTCGAAGGGCGCGGCAGCGTCATCATCCGTGCCAAGACCCGCGTCGAAGAGCTGCGCAAGGACCGCTACGCCATCATCGTGGACGAAATCCCCTATCAGGTGAACAAGGCGGCGATGATCGAGAAGATCGCCGAGGCGGTGCGGGAAAAACGGATTGAGGGCGTCGCCCATGTCCAGGATGAAAGCGACCGCAACGGCGTGCGCGTGGTGGTCGAGCTGAAACGCGACGCCACGCCCGAAGTGGTGCTGAACCAGCTTTACCGCTTTTCGCCGATGCAGACCTCCTTCGGCTGCAACATGCTGGCCCTGAACGGTGGTCGGCCGGAACAGCTGACCCTGCGTAGATTCCTCACCAGTTTCATAGACTTCCGCGAGGAAGTTGTGGCGCGTCGCACCGCGCATGAACTGCGCAAGGCGCGGGAACGCAGCCATGTCCTGTGCGGTCTCGCAGTGGCCGTTTCCAACGTGGACGAGATCGTCGCGACCATCCGCGCCTCGGCCGATGCCGCGGACGCGCGCGAGAAACTGATGACCCGCCGCTGGCCCGCCGCCGAGATCGCCGGTTACCTGCGCCTGATCGACGATCCCTTGTCCAGGATGAATGACGACGGCACCTATAACCTGACCGAGGTACAGGCCCGCGCCATTCTCGACCTGCGCCTGCAGCGACTGACCCAACTGGGGGTCAAGGAGGTCACGGACGAGCTGGAAACCTTGGCCGGCAAGATCAAGGAATATCTGGAAATTCTAGCCTCTCGCGAGCGCATCATGGGGATCATCGCGGACGAGCTGCGCGAAGTGAAAGACGCCTTTGCCGTTCCCCGCCGGACCGAGATCGTCGACTGGGCCGGCGACATGGAGGATGAGGATCTGATCGAGCGCGAGGACATGGTGGTGACCGTGACCTCGGGCGGCTATATCAAGCGCACTCCACTGGCCGATTTCCGCTCCCAGAAACGCGGCGGCAAGGGAATGAGCGGCATGCAGACCAAGGAAGAGGATGTGGTGACCACCCTCTTCGTGGCCAATACGCATACCCAACTGCTGTTCTTCACCACCGACGGGATGGTCTACAAGCTCAAGACCTGGCGCCTGCCGCAATCGGGGCGCACCGGCAAGGGCAAGGCCATCGTCAATATCCTGCCGATCCCGACCGGCGTTTCGATCGCCGCCATCATGCCGGTAGACGTGGACGAGGAACATTGGGACGATCTGCAGATCTTCTTTGCCACCAGTGCGGGCGATGTGCGGCGTAACGCGCTGAGCGATTTCACCAACGTGAAACGCAACGGCAAGATCGCCATGAAACTGCCCGATGGCGTGGAACTGGTGAATGCGCGCATCTGCTCCGAGGATGACGATGTCATGCTGGTGACCGATGCGGGCCGCGCGATCCGTTTCCCCACCACCGAGGTTCGGGTGTTCAAGGGCCGCGATTCGACCGGTGTACGCGGTGTGCGACTGCTGAACGGCGACAAGGTGGTCTCGATGTCGGTGATCCGCCATTTCGAGGCCGAACCCTGGGAGCGCGCCGAATTCATCAAGCGGTTCCGCACCGACCTGGGCGCCGAGGCGGAGGATGACGGACAGGAGGCCGACGAGGATGCCGCACAGGGCGAAGGCGAACTGACGGACGAGCGCTATCAGGAGATGCTGGACGCGCAGGATCTGATCCTGACGATCACTGTTACCGGCCTGGGCAAACTGTCGTCGTCGCACGATTACCCGGTGCGCGGGCGCGGCGGCCAGGGGGTCAAGGCGATCTCTTCCGGCTCGCGCGGAGGCAAACTTGCGGCTTCCTTCCCGGTCCTGATGGATGACCAGATCATGTTGGCCACCTCCGGCGGCCAGTCGATCCGGGTGCCAGTCGAGGGGATCTCGTTCCGCTCGCGCAGTGCAGGCGGCGTGCGGGTGTTCAACACCGCTCCGGGTGAAGAAGTGGTCAGCGTCGCCCGCATCGCCGAACAGAATGACGAGGATGAGGACGGCGCCGAGTAATCGCGCCGATCCGACCGGACAAGGGCGCGGGAAACCGCGCCTTTTTCTTTGCTCTTTAACTGGTTGGCAATCGCTTTAGGCGCAATCTTGCCGGAACTGTTCCGAGGAGCGTTCCGGCCATGAATCTCTATCACTGTTCGATTGATCTGAAGCATGAGGCAAAGGCATTGGCCTTTGCCGCCGCCGTGGATCACTGGATGGGCTACCTGCAGGGGCGGGGCGTGATCCGTGCCTGGCGGCTGATGCGGCGCAAACTCAATCTCGCGGCCGACAGTTGCCGCGATTTCCTGCTGGAGATCGAATTCGACGACATGACCCAGCTTGACCGCGCCTTTCGGGTGCTGGGCGAGCATGACGAAGAGGTAGAGCGGCTTTACGGCGCAGTTTCGGCCTTGGTCGCGCGGACGGAATTCGGTCTTTACCGACCCTTCCCCGATCCTGAACGTGCCGAACGCATGGCCCTGCTTTAGGACCGCAGCTCAGATCACCAATGTCGCCAGCACATAAAACGCCATGAAGATCACGATGAGGGACCCTGCCGTGTAAAAGGTCGCCCGAACATCGTGGGTTTGCCTGGTTGCATAAGCCACCGCGTGGGCGGCCCGCGCCGCAACGAAACCGTACATCAGGATCTGGGCCAGCCATAGCGGGGGCGAAACCATGACCAGTAGAAAACCCGCCATCCAGAAGCCGGGTATGTTTTCAAGATCGTTCCTGTGCATGCGGCGGGAACGGTCGACATAGTCGTCCAGTTCCAGCTGTTCCGGGCGGGGGTTCGGGTTCAGCGGTGTCTTGCGCAGGTCCTCGGGGCTGACAAAACCGCCGTTGGTCCGCATCATGCGGTATACGGTCATCCATCCCTGCCCCATGATCTTCAACACCAGCAGCGCAGAGGCGATGGCGTAGGTCACGAACACCGGGTTGTTCAGGCTGATTTCGTCCATGGGTGTATTCCTCCGACCAATGCAGCCTAGCACGAAATCACACGGCCGCCATTGGCATGGCGACCGCCGGGCCGGTCTATTTGTTCAGAGCCCGTAGAGCGCTCCGAACTTCGCTTCGAGATAGTCGAGCAGCGGCTCGGGTCCCGGCTCCATCCCGCTGGCACGCGTAATCACGTCGCGCGGTTCGTAAAGTCCGCCGTGTTGCTGGACGTTCTCCGCCAGCCAGCTGGTGGCCCCTGACGTGTCCCCCTCGGCCAGGGCCGCATCCAGATCCGGCACCGCCTGCCGCAATGCCCGATACAGGCAGCCGGCATAGACATTGCCCAGGCTGTAGGTCGGGAAATAGCCGAACAGTCCCTCGGACCAGTGCACATCCTGAAGGCAACCGTTCGAGGGTTTGTCGACCGGATAGCCGAAATCGGCCTCGAAGCGGTCATTCCATGCCGCTTCCAGATCGCAGACCGCAAGATCGCCCGACACCAGCGCGCGCTCCAGTTCGAACCGCAGCATCACATGCAGGTTGTACTGCACCTCGTCCGCCTCGGTACGGATATAGCCGCGATGAACGGTGTTGACCGTAGCATAAAACGCCTCGGGTCCGTCGATGCCGAAATCGCCGAAAACCTCACGCATCTGGCCATATATCCAGCCGGTAAAGGCGCGACTGCGGCCAAGCTGGTTCTCGTAGATCCGGCTCTGGCTTTCATGCACCCCCATCGACACGCCCCGGCCCAGCGGCGTCAGCAGGAAATCGCGGCTGATGTTCTGCTCATAGGCGGCGTGGCCCACCTCGTGAATGGTGGAATAGAAACAGTTGAACGGGTCGAGCGGATTGGTGCGCGTGGTGATCCGCACATCAAGCCCCGAACCCGAGCTGAACGGATGCACCGCCTTGTCCACCCGACCGTGATACATGTCATAGCCAAAGGCGCGTGCGAGACGGCGGCTCAGCTTCATCTGCGCGGCCTCGTCGAAACTGCCGTCCAGTACCTTGGGCGCGGGGCGTTCCAGCACGGCGGCCCGCAGCGCCACCAGCCGCGGGCGCATCGCGTCGAATATCCCGGCGATCTGCGCACCGGTGGTGGCGCGCTCGTAATCCTCGACCAGCGCATCATAGGCATCGCCATCGCCCGCCAGCGCCTGGGCCTCCTGCCGGCGCAGCGCGACAACCTCTTCCAGCACCGGAAGGAAGGAGGCCACATCCTCGTCGGCTCGGGCCTGCGCCCAGATAGCATGCGCGCGCGTAGTCGTACGGGCAATGGCGCGCGCCAGATCCGCGGGCACCCTTGTCGTTCGCTCATAGGCTCGCCGGATCTCGCGCAATTGCGCGGCGCCGGCCAGATCCGGTGCCTCGGCCGCCGCAAGCCATTCGGCCACGCGGGGGTCGCAGCGGCGTTCATGCAGGATCGCGGCCATGGCCGCCTTTTCCTCGCCCCGCTGCGGCGCCGCACCTTTCGGCATCACGGTTTCCTGGTCCCAGCCCAGCCTGCCGGCCACTTGCCCCAGCGCCGAAGTTTCGCGCTGAAATGCCATCAGTTCGTCAAATGCGGTCATGGCCTGGATTATCCCCTGAGAGAGGTTGCAACCGGATAGGCGCAGAGGAACCGCGCCCGAAGGATCAGGACGAACACGACGACCGCCATCAGCTGGTGCAGGATGGCGATGTGCAGCGGCGCGGCATAGAGAACCGTGACGACCCCAAGCACCACTTGCAACAACAGCGCCGCAAATGCCGCGTTGAAGGCAAACCGCGTCTGCGCGTGCGCGCTGCGCCGTCCCCGCATCCAAGCAAATACGCCATAAGCCAGCAACAGATATCCTGCCATCCGGTGAATGAACTGCACCAGACCCGGGCTTTCGAAGAAGTTTCGCCATAGCGGCGTCAACTCGGTCGCATCCGGGGGAAAGAACCGGCCCGCCATCAGCGGCCAGTCGACATAATTGCGTCCGGCGTCAATGCCGGCCACCAGCGCGCCGATCAGGATTTGCAGGAATGCAAAATGCATCCAGCCGGTACCAACGCCAAAAAGTTTTGTTTCTCTGGCGCGGCGGGCCTGCATCAGATCCCGCTCGCTGCGCCCCAAGGCCATCATGTACCAGGCCAGAAGCCCAAGGATCACAAAGGCCAGTCCCAGATGAGTGGCTAGGCGATAGGAGGCGACCGATGTCATCTCCTCTCCCTGGGTGACGCCGGAACTGACCATCCACCAGCCGATCGCCCCCTGGAGCCCGCCCAGGATACCGGGCAGCAAAAGACGCCCTTTCCATCCGACCGGAATCTTGCGCGCGGCCAGAAACCCCGCATAACCCAATGCCCAGACCAGCCCGATCACCCGGCCCAGCTGCCGATGGCCCCATTCCCACCAGTAGATCGATTTGAAATCGGCAAGTTCCATCCACTGGTTCTGCAACCGCCACTGGTCGATCTGCTTGTACTTGTCGAACTCGGCCTGCCATTCTGCCTCGGACATCGGAGGCAGCGCCCCGGTGACTGGCCGCCATTCGGTGATCGACAGACCGCTGTCGGTCAGGCGGGTCAGTCCTCCGACCACGATCATTGCGACCACCAGCGCAAAGAGCACCATCAGCCAGGCGCGAATGGCGCCGCGCGCCCCGCCCCTGCCCCGGTCGATCATGCCCGGCTGCACCGCCGCCTGGCGGCTGTCGCCGGATACTTCCTCAAAGATGCTGCGCTTGCCGCTCATGTCATCCTCTTCGTTTCGTCTTTTCGCCTGCAAGCTAGGGTGCAGGCGCGGCAAGGTCCAGCGCCCGGATCAGCCGCGTTCCTTCCAGCGGACCATCTGCCGCATGATGCCGTGCAGCATCTGGACATCGGCGCGGGTCATCCGCATCCGGCTCCAGAGATTGCGCAGGTTCTGCTTCATGCCTTCGGCCTTGGTCTCGGGGAAAAAGAAGCCTGCCTCCGTCAACCGTTCCTCGTAATGTTCAGCCAGTTTCTCGATCTCCACCCCCGTGGCCCAATCTCCCTTGGGGCCGGGATCGTCCGCCAGATGGACCACGTCGCCCGTCTGGCGCATCCACTCATAGGCCACGAGCAACACACATTGTCCGAGGTTGAGTGAAGCATAGTCCGGGTTCACCGGCACGGTGATGATCGCATTGGCGCGAATGATGTCATCGTTTTCCAGCCCCGCCCTCTCGGGCCCGAACAGCACCGCCACCTTTTCCCCTGCAGCGACCTTCTCGGCGGCGAGTTGCATCGCCTTCTCCGGGCTGAACACCGGTTTCGTCATCTCCCGCGGCCGGGCGGTGGTGGCAAAGACATAGGTCCGGTCGGCCAGCGCGCCCGGCAGATCGCCGAAAAGCTGCGCCTCATCCAGGAGCCGCCCTGCGCCCGACGACATCGCCGCCGCGCGCGGATTTGGCCAGCCATCGCGCGGTTCGACAATACGCATCCTGTCCAAACCGAAATTCCACATCGCCCGCGCCGCCGCGCCGATGTTCTCGCCCATCTGGGGCCGAACCAACACGATTTCGGGTTGGGCCTTGTCGCTTGGCATCTGTCATCTCCAAAATTTCAATCCGCTCTATCCTCCGCACAGCGCACGGGCAACCCCGAGCCTCCCTGGCCTCTTCCCCTTTGGAAAATACTCCCAGGGGAGTCGCCCTCAGGCGGCGGGGGCAGCACCCCTCCTTTCCCGATATTCCCATTGCCGCCCCGATCGGCTAAACCGGCCCAAACCCAGACCAGAGGCCCCGTCATGGATACCCCCGAGCAGCCACAGCTTTACCTGATCACCCCGCCAAGCCTCGACCTCGACCTTTTTCCGGACCAGTTGGCGCGGGTGCTGGACGCGACCGATATCGCCTGTATTCGCCTGGCCCTGGCCACTCGAGACGAGGACACGATCGGCCGTGCCGCCGATGCCTGCCGCGAAGTGGCCCATTCCCGCGATGTGGCGCTGGTGATTTCGGACCACGTGCTGATGGCGCAGCGGTTCGGGCTTGATGGCGTCCATCTGTCGGATTCCGCGCGCTCGGTGCGCACGGCGCGCAAGGATCTGGGCCCCGATGCCATCGTCGGCTGCTTTTGCGGCACCTCGCGCCACGATGGCATGAGCGCTGGCGAAGCTGGAGCGGATTACGTGGCTTTCGGCCCCGTCGGCGCACACGCCCTTGACGATGGCAAAAGGGCCGAGCCCGACCTGTTCCAGTGGTGGTCCGAGATGATCGAGGTGCCCGTGGTTGCCGAGGGCGGCCTCAACATCGACCTGATCCGCGTGCTGTCCCCGCATACCGACTTCTTCGGAATCGGCGAGGAAATCTGGTCCACTCAAAACCCCGGGGAGACCCTCGCAACCCTGGTCGACGCGATGCGTTGACCGGCGCGGGCCGGCCCCTTGCAACAGTCCTGGAGTCATCCCGCCTCAATACAATATGAGGCCCTTTTCCAAAAAATTTCCGCCCAACCCTCTGGACGCCCGGAATCGCTGTTGCTATACGGCGCGAACCGTTCCGGCGTAGCTCAGCGGTAGAGCAGTTGACTGTTAATCAATTGGTCGTAGGTTCGATCCCTACCGCCGGAGCCATCTTTCCAGAACACTTCGTGCCCCCAATTTAATGATGCCTCTCGGCCGGCCAATTTTGCGGTCTCGCCCAAACCCGGTTTAGTGGGGGCGCGGCCGTCCCACGGATGAATAACCCTGGTCGTAATCTGGTTGACCGCGAATTCTTCACATGGTTTGCAGCACTCCGAGACTTGGATGTGCGCAAAATGCTGAATTCTCTCTACAACAGAACCATGGCCCTGGCCTATCACCCGCGCGCAATGTGGGCGCTGGCTGTAGTGGCCTTTCTGGAAAGCTCGGTCTTTCCGATCCCGCCGGACCTGCTGATGATCCCGATGATTCTCGCCCGTCCCTCGCGCGCCTGGGCAATCGCGCTGGTGGCGTTGGTGGCCTCGGTTCTGGGAGGGGTGCTCGGATATGCCATCGGCGCCTTTTTCTACGAGAGTGTCGGCGCTCCGATTCTCCAAGCCATGGGCAAGGCCGAGGCGATGGAGGCGTTCAATACGCGTTTCAACGATTTCGGCTTCTGGGCGGTGCTGACCGCCGGGGTGACCCCCTTCCCCTACAAGGTGATCACCATCATGTCGGGCTGGACCGGTATGCCGCTGGCAACCTTCGTGGCCACCTCGATTCTGGCCCGCGCGCTTCGCTTCTTCCTGGTCGCCGCGCTCTTGTGGAAATTCGGCGCACCCGTCCGTGATTTCATCGAAAAACGCCTCGGCCTGGTGCTGACCGTCTTCATGGCGCTGCTGATCGGCGGCTTTCTATTGGTGAGGTACCTCTGATGTCCCGCAAGACCCTGATCCTTCTGGCCGCCGGTGGATCTGCCGCGCTTCTATTGGGGGCCTGGGCCTTCCAGTACATCGGTGGTCTTGCCCCCTGCAAGATGTGCATCTGGCAGCGCTACCCGCATGGCGCGGCGGTCCTGATCGGCGCGCTGGCGCTGGCTACCGGCTGGCGGCTCCTGCCCTGGGCCGGGGCGCTTGCGGCGCTGACCACCTCCGGCGTCGGCTTCTTTCACGCCGGCGTCGAACAGGGCTGGTGGGAAGGCCCCACCACCTGCACCTCCGGCCCCATCGGAGGGCTCAGCGCCGAACAGCTGATGGAGCAGATCATGAACGCGCCACTGGTGCGCTGCGACGAGATTCCCTGGCAGATGCTGGGCATTTCCATGGCCGGCTGGAACGGGCTGATCTCGCTGGCGCTGGCGCTGCTCTGGCTGCTGGCGGCGACCCGTCGCAGCTGACCAGCCTTTCATCTTTTCCCAAATACTCCGGGGGCAGGTGACAAAATTCTGCGAATTTTGCACCGGGGGGTGGCGCCCCCTGTCAGGTTGATTTCTTAGTTGACAGCAGCAGGCTGGTCTCGCTCGCCTGTACCCCTTCGAACATCCGGATCTTGGCCAGCGCCGTGTCCAGATCTTCCAGCGTCTCGGTGCCAAGTTCGACAATCAGGTCCCAGCGCCCATTGGTCGAGTGAATGGCGCGTACCTCTTTCAGACCCTGCAATTGCCGCGTCACCCGCGCTGCGCCACGGCCTTCGATCTCGATCATCATCAGCCCCCGCACCGGATCATTCAGCACATCCTCTTTCAGGACAACCGAAAATCCGAGGATATCGCCCCTCTGAACCAGACGCTCGATCCGGGCCCGCACCGTGGTCCGCGACAGGTTCAGTTGCAAAGCCAGATCGGAAAGCGACGCGCGCGCGTCATGTCTGAGCGCAGCGACCAGGCGTTCATCCGTTTTGTCCATCTTCATGTCCATTTTGATAAATCCACGCACAACATGATCAAATATCACACTTGGTTTCAACGCGTTTCGAACAGAAATTGGTGCAAGCAAAGTTAAACACTGTGAAAAGATGACCTCCAGACGTTGTATCCTGATCGGTGCGCCCGTCGACAGCGGCAAGCGACGCACCGGCTGCCTGATGGGGCCGGACGCCTACCGCACCGCCGGGCTTGCCGAGGCGCTGTCCGATCTCGGCCATGTGGTCGAGGATCTGGGCAATCTGACGCCGGCCGAACATGGCCCCGAACCGGACGGCACCCATCTGCATCAACCGAACCGGACCATCGGCTGGACCAACCGCCTGATCCGCGCCGCCGAGCAGGCGATGCCGCGCGGCCTGCCCATCTTTCTGGGCGGCGATCACGCGCTGGCGCTCGGCAGCGTGGCGGGCGTGGCAAACCATGCCGCCCGGATGGGCCGCCCGCAATTCGTGCTCTGGCTCGACGCGCACAGCGACTACCACACGCCCGAAACCTCCACCTCCGGCAATCTGCACGGCACCCCGCTGGGCTATGTGACGGGGCGCAGCGGCTTTGCCGGCTTCCCGGTGATCACCAACCCGGTGAAACAGGAAAACATCTGCATCATCGGCCTGCGCTCGGTCGACCGCCCCGAACGCGAAGCGCTGCAACAGACGAAGATCCGCTTTCACGACATGCGCCAGATCGACGAAACCGGCATTGCCCGGCCGCTGGCCGCCTTTCTCGACACCGTGGCGGCGGCGAACGGCATGCTGCATGTCTCGCTCGATGTCGATTTCCTCGACCCGTCCATCGCGCCCGCCGTCGGCACCACCGTGCCCGGCGGCGCCACCATCCGCGAAGGTCACCTGGTGATGGAGATGATCTGCGACAGCGGGTTGATGACCTCGCTCGACCTGGTCGAACTGAACCCGTTTCTCGACGAACGCGGCCGCACCGCCCAACTCATGGTCGATCTGGCCGCCTCTGCCCTGGGCCGCCGTGTCTTCGACCGTCCGACGCAAAGCTATTCCTGATCGGCCCGGAAAGGATCCCAAATGACCACCCTCCCCCCTTCGGACAAGGCGCTCGTTCCCTTCGTCTCGGTCGATCACATGATGCGGCTGATCCACCATATCGGTGTCGAAGAGATGATGCGCGGTATCGCCGAATACATAGAAGCCGATTTTCGCCGCTGGGAAAACTTCGACAAGACCCCGCGCGTGGCCAGCCATTCCCCCGTCGGCGTGATCGAGTTGATGCCCACCTCGGACGGCGAACTCTACGGCTTCAAATATGTCAACGGCCACCCCAAGAACACCAGGGAGGGGTTGCAGACCGTCACCGCCTTCGGCCTTCTGGCCTCGGTCGAGACCGGCTATCCGGTACTGCTGAGCGAGATGACCATGCTGACCGCGCTGCGCACCGCCGCCACCTCGGCCATGGTGGCGAAATACCTTGCGCCCGAAGGTGCGCATACGATGGCGATGATCGGCAACGGCGCGCAATCGGAATTCCAGACCCTGGCGATGAAGGCGATCTGCGGGCTGAAGACCGTGCGTCTCTACGACATCGACCCGACCGCCACCGCCAAGGCCGCCCGCAACCTGGCGAGTCAGGGGATCGAGGTGGTCAGTTGTAACTCGCCGGAAGAGGCGATCGAAGGCGCCCAGATCCTGACGACATGCACCGCCGACAAGCAATATGCGACCATCCTGACCGACAACATGGTCGGTTCGGGCGTACATATCAACGCCATCGGCGGCGACTGCCCGGGCAAGACCGAACTGGCCGCCGCGATCCTGCACCGCTCGGACATTTTCGTCGAATACCCGCCCCAGACCCGGATCGAGGGCGAGATCCAGCAACTGGCGCCCGATCACCCGGTGATCGAGATGTGGCAGGTGATCGCCGGCAAGGTCCCCGGCCGCACCTCGGACCGGCAGATCACCCTCTTTGACAGCGTCGGATTCGCCATCGAGGATTTCTCGGCGCTGCGCTATGTGCGCGACCAGCTGATGACGACAGGTTTTTATCATGCCCTTGACCTGCTGGCCGATCCCGACGATCCGCGCGACCTGTTCGGAATGCTGCAACGGGCAGCTCCCGTCGTTGCCTGAGGCGTACCGGGGCGCCGCGGCGCGCCCGGCCTTGCGCTCCGGCAATGCTGTTGCTATGGCCGCGACCATGCCCGACACGCTCCCGCCTTGCCCCGAATGCGCCTCTGCCTTCACCTATCAGGTGGATGCCCTGCTCAACTGTCCCGAATGCGGTCACGAATGGCAGGCGGGCGAGTCCGCGCCTGCACTGGCCGAGGTCCGCGACAGCGTCGGCAACCTGCTGGCCGACGGCGACAGCGTCACCGTGATCAAGGACCTCAAGGTCAAGGGCAGCTCGGCCGTGGTCAAGGTCGGCACCAAGGTGCGCAACATCCGGTTGGTGGATGGGGATCACGACATCGACTGCAAGGTGCCCGGCATCGGCCAGATGGGGCTCAAGTCGCAATTCGTGAAGAAAGCGCCGGACTGACCCACCGGAACGGAATGGGCAAAACGGTCAATCCGCGTCCGTATGCCCGTACAAAACGGTCAAGACCCGTGTTCACGCATCCAGTTCGGCATCCCAGTAGAGATAATCGATCCAGCTGTCATGCAGGTGATTGGGCGGGAACTTGCGGCCCACATTTCGCAACTCCTCTGCCTGCGGCCGACGCGGCGGCCGGCGCAGGGCCATCCCGGCCTGACGCAATGATTTCGAACCTTTACGCAGATTGCAGGGCGCGCAGGCGGCGACCACGTTCTCCCAGCTTGTGACCCCGCCCGCGGCGCGCGGCACTACGTGGTCAAAGGTCAGATCCCCCTTGCCGCCACAGTACTGGCAGTGGAATTCGTCGCGCAAAAACAAATTGAAGCGCGTGAAGGCCACGCGCTTCTGGGGTTTTACATAGTCTTTCAGAACCACCACCGAGGGTATTCGGATCACCACGCTCGGGCTACGGACGACCTCATCGTATTCGGCCACGATATCCACCCTGTCCAGCCAGGCAGCCTTGATCGCCTCCTGCCAGGGCCAGAGCGACAGCGGGTAATAGGACAGCGGACGGTAGTCCGCGTTCAGAACCAGCGCCGGGTGGTGTTTCAACGCCCCCGGTTCCCTTACGAAATCCGTTCTGAAATCGCCATCCATCTCGGACTCTCTCCTCGCCCCGGACCGCCTCTTGCCTGTCCCGGAGCGGGGAGCACCCGCCCCGGCATAATTTGACTATATATCGTGGTCGGCCTCTGGCAAGTCCTGATTATCCACTACATGTCGCCCTTCGAATAGCTTGCACAGGTAACAGGCGCATGACGGTTATCCACAGGCTTGCCGGGTCGTGCACGGATCGTTATGGGCAATAGCATGGCATGGTTCATCCGCTTCAACAAACCTTATGACGTTCTGTCCCAGTTCACCGATCGCGGCAGTGCCGGTTCATCGCGCCAAACCCTGTCGGATTTCATCGACCTGCCGGGCGTTTACCCCGCCGGACGCCTGGACCGCGACAGCGAAGGGCTGATGCTGTTGACGGACGACGGGCGCCTGCAGGCGCGTATCGCCGACCCCAGGCACAAGATGGCCAAGACCTATTGGGCGCAGGTCGAAGGCATCCCCGATGCCGCGGCGCTGCGCGCGCTGGCCGAAGGGGTCGATCTGAACGACGGCCGCACCCGCCCGGCGCGGGCCCGTCTGATCGACACACCGCCCGACCTGTGGCCGCGCAATCCGCCGATCCGGGTACGCAAATCGGTACCGGACAGCTGGATCGAGTTGACCATCCGCGAAGGCCGCAACCGGCAGGTGAGGCGGATGACCGCCGCAGTGGGCCACCCCACGCTGCGCCTGATCCGCGCCCGCATCGGCGACTGGACGATCGACGGGCTGGCGCCCGGCCAGTGGGAGACCCTGCCCGCCCCCGCGCACCCGCGATCTGGACATTGAACCGGACACGGCGCCCTTTTCCGAGCAAAGCCGCGACAGGTCTTCTTTCTGGTCAAAAAATACTCCCGCCGGAGGCATCCGCCGCCAAAACCGCGTGATCGGCCTGTGTTTGTTCTCACGCCGGGCACACAAGCCGGGTCGATCCGCTCAGAGAGAGACTTTCTCTCCACCTTCGCGCCGGTAGACATCACGCGAAACCACGCCTGCCCTTGCCAGGGCCGCGCGGAAACGTGCCATGTGCGGGGTTGCGAAATGCGCTTCGAGAGCGGTCAGATCCTGCCACTCCTCATAGACACGAAACCGGGTTTCCTGCCCCAGGACCTGGCTGAACTCGTAAACAATGCAGCCGGGCTCCTTCAGGGTCTCGGCAACCATTTCCGCAGCCGCCGCACGGGCAGTCTCAACCCCGTCCTCGGCAATCTCGATCACTCCGGTCACGATCAGCATCTCTGTCTCTCCAGGCGGAAGTCACAGGCTCAGCTTGTCGCGCATGAAGGCCAGCGCCACGCTCAGCCCGTCGGGCGCGATGCCGTGACCGGTGCCTTTCATCACATGGGCATAGATCTCCTTGAACCCTGCTCCCTGCAACGCTTCGGCCGCCTGCGGCAGCGATTGCGGCGGCACCATCTCGTCGGCATCGCCATGCACCAGCAGGATCGGCATCCGGCTGACCACCTCGTCGGCCAGCAATTCCGGTTCCAGCAACCGCCCCGAAAAGGCAACGATTCCCGCGACCGGGTCCTCGCGCCGGGGCGCGACATGCAGGCTCAGCATGGTTCCCTGGCTGAAGCCGAACAGGACCACCTGTTCGGGCAACAGATCCTCGTCCACCATCAGCGCATCGAGAAAGGCGTTGAAGTCTTCGATCGCGGCAGCCATGCCGCGGCGGGCCTCTTCCTCGGACGAGCCATCCAGCCAGGGAATCGGGAACCACTGGAAACCGAAAGGCATGCCCGGAATGGTTTCCGGCGCGTCCGGGGCAACGAACAGCGTATCCGGCAGATGTTCTCCCAGAACATCGGCGATCCCCAGCAAATCGGCCCCGTTGGCGCCATAGCCATGCACGAAAACAACGGCCGAGCGCACCGCACCTGAAACCGGCTCCTTGCGAAGCGCATTCAAAACCCGCGTCATCTGATCCCTTCCCTGTCCTTGGCTACCCGGTAATAGGCCCAGAGCACCCGCGCCGCAACCGACCGCCAGGGCGACCAGTCCAGCGCCATCTGCCGCAGCGCCTTTTCGCTGGGGCGCGCGGGCAAGTCGTAGAGCACACGGGCCGCTTCCTGCAAGGCCAGATCGCCGGGCGCAAAGACATCGGCGCGCCCCAGGCTGAACATGGCATAGATCTCGGCCGTCCAGACGCCGATACCCGGCACCCGGACCAGTTCGGCAACGACATCGGCATCAGGCGCAGACCGCAACGCCTTGAAATCAACCCCTGCGGCGGCAAGTTCACGGGCATAGCGGATCTTCTGCCGGCTCAAGCCCGCTTCCCGCAACGCGTCGTCCGACGCCGCGATGATCCTGCGCGGATCAGTCAATCCGGCGTCTTGCATACGCTGCCAGATGGCCTTGGCCGAGGCGACGCTGACCTGTTGGCTGACGATGGCACCGAGAAGTTCGGCAAACCCGTCCGGGCGTCTGCGCAATGGCAAGGGGCCGGTCAGGCTCAGCGCATGGGCCATGCGCGGACAGCGGACGGCGAGCCATTCGGCGCCCTCGGCCACGCAGTCCGGCGTTTCGATGATGCGCCCCACGTTCATCAGTTTCCCTGTAGATTCCCGAACCCTTTGCAGGTTAAGCGGATCACATTGCGTTTCAACCGGCTTGTGGTTGAACAAATTCAAGGTTACGCATTCGTCCATGACAGCAATCGATATACATGTGAACGACAGCCGGGCCAAACGGAACGTGGCCGTTCTGGTCGCCGCACAGGCGATCCTGGGCGCCCAGATGCCGATGATCTTCACCATCGGCGGCCTTGCAGGCCAATCCCTGGCCAGCAATCCCTGCCTGGCGACCTTGCCGATTTCGCTGATCGTGCTGGGGTCGATGCTTGCCGCGACCCCGATCTCGGCCATCATGCAGAAATGGGGCCGCCGGGCGGGGTTCTTCGTCGGGGCGGCCGCCGGCGCCTGCGGGGGCCTGGTCGGGGCCTACGGGCTCTACCTGGCCTCCTTCCCCCTGTTCCTTGCGGGCAGCCTGCTGACCGGCATCTACATGAGCGCGCATGGCTTCTATCGATTCGCAGCCGCCGATACCGCATCGGATGCCTTCCGGCCCAAGGCGATTTCCTATGTCATGGCGGGCGGTCTTGCCGCCGCAATCATCGGGCCGCAACTGGTCAAGGCCACCTCGGACGCCTTTGTCATCCCGTTCCTGGGCACCTATCTGGCGGTGATCTCGGTCAACCTGATCGGGGCGACGCTGTTCTTTTTCCTCGACATCCCACGCCCGCCTGTCCCGTCCGCCGACAGCCCGCGGGGCCGGTCACGTCTGGAGCTGCTGAAAACCCCGCGTATCGCGGTGGCGGTGATCTGCGCCATGGTCTCCTATGCGCTGATGAACCTCGTGATGACCTCGACCCCGCTTGCCGTGGTGGGCTGTGGCTATACGCAAGGCGATGCGGCGGATGTGGTCACCAGCCATGTCCTGGCCATGTATGTCCCAAGCTTCTTCACCGGCCACCTGATCGCCCGGTTCGGGGTGGAGAAAATCGTGGCATCGGGTCTTGTGATCCTGGCGGCGGCCGGAGTCGTGGCCCTGCAAGGCGTCGATCTGAACAACTTCTTTGTCGCGCTGATCCTGCTGGGTCTCGGCTGGAACTTTGGCTTCATCGGCGCAACGACCATGCTGGCGGGCGCCCATGAACCGCACGAACGGGGCCGCATGCAGGGGTTGAACGACCTGCTGGTGTTTGGCGGTGTGACGGTTGCTTCGCTGTCCTCGGGCGGACTGATGAACTGTTCGGGCGGCACACCGGTCGAAGGCTGGACCGCCGTCAACCTCGCGATGGTGCCTCTGCTGACACTGGCCGGCGGCGCGCTGATCTGGCTGGTGCTGCGCCCCAGGGAAGCCTGAGCACTGTTCAGGCGCCCTTTCAGGTGGAGTCCGCTTGTGTTTCCCAACCGGGTGTATCGCCGCGTTTCGGCTTCTTTCTGGTCGAAAATACTCCGGAGCGCGAGGCGGAGCCTCGCAAGAATCCTACCAGCGGCCGGTTGCGGCCTGCAAGGCCAGGCGCAGGTGGCGCGAAAAGGGGCTGAGGCCCAGGTCTCCGGCTGCAACCCGTGCAGGGGTTCTCTGCACAAGCCGCAGGATCGCCTTGCTCTGCCACCCGGCCAGCAAGGCAGCACGGGCGGGGCGCGATATGGCATCTCGCCTGCGGCGGGCCCGCGCCAGGCGATCAAGCCCCTGTTCGGCAAGTTCACGCACCGCTTCGGCACTCCCGTCCAGCAGCGGGATGCGCCCGCGCGCCTCAAGCTCGGGAATGGCCCGGAACCAGTTGGCCAGTCCCATAGCAAATCCATAGTCGCGCACAACCGACTCATCCGTCGGTCCCAGACTGCTCGCCGCCGCCCAGAGCAGGGTGCCCGCGCTTTCGTCGATATAGCGGGTGAACTCCGCCGGATCCTCGAACGGTTCGCGATAGATATCCCAGCGCCGGACCGCCACGAATGCATCGAGCCGCGCCGCGGTTTCAGGCGCAAGAACGCGAGAAAGCGGCGTGACGACCTCATGCCGTCGCACAGTCTCCCCGCGGGCAATCTCCTCCAGCGCGTCGCGCCACCATTGCAGGCGCATCTCGGCGATCATCGGCTCTGCCGTGACCCAGGGCGCACGCGCCACCTCGACTGCCAGCGCATGGAACGGGAACAGCACGCGTCGCGCCGCCACCGGGGCTGCCATGGCGGCGGCAAACCGGTCGGGATCGGCGCGCTGCACCAGCGCCGCGCAGGCGGTCAGGTCATCGTCGAAACCTGCGCTCACTCCGCCGCCGCCTCCCGCCCTGCGCAATCGCGCAAGAGCTTCCACTGGATCGCGTCCAGCAGCGCCTCGAACGAGGCGTCGACGATGTTGGCGCTTACCCCCACGGTGGACCAGCGCCGCCCCTTGCCATCCTCGCTGTCGATGATGACGCGGGTCACCGCCTCGGTGCCGCCCTGGGTGATGCGCACCTTGAAATCGACCAGCTTCATGTCGCTCAGGATCGCGGAATATCGCCCCAGATCCTTGGCCAGCGCCTTGTAGAGCGCGTTGACCGGGCCGCGGTCGCTGCCGCTTTCATCCAGCGACTCGCTGACCGAAAGCAGCTTTTCGCCGTCCACCTTCACCACGACCACCGCCTCGGACAGGCTGACCATGCGGTTGTACTTGTTCTTGCGCCGCTCGACCGTGACCTTGTAGCGCTTGACCTCGAAGAACTCGGGCATCTGGCCCAGTTCGCGCCGCGCCAGCAGTTCGAAACTGGCCTGCGCGGTGTCATAGGAATAGCCCTCGTCCTCGCGCAGCTTGATCTGCTCCAGGATGCGCCCCAGCGCAGGGTCGCCGGGTGCGACGCTCAGCCCCGCATCGGTCAGCCGCTTGCGAAGGTTCGACTGGCCGGCCTGGTTCGACATCGGGATGATGCGCTCGTTGCCCACCAGCGCCGGGTCGACATGTTCATAGGTGGAGGGATCCTTGAGGATGGCGCTGGCATGCAGCCCCGCCTTGTGGGCAAAGGCAGACGAGCCGACATAGGGCGCCTGTTTCACCGGCACCCGGTTCAGGATATCGTCGAGCATCCGGCTGATCCGGGTCAGGTCGGCCAGCGCCTCGGGGCTGACACCGGTCTCGAACCGGCTCGCATAGGGGTCCTTCAACAGAAGCGTCGGGATGATCGAGGTCAGGTTGGCATTGCCGCAGCGCTCGCCCAGCCCGTTCAGCGTGCCCTGGATCTGGCGGGCGCCCGCCATCACAGCGGCCAGAGAACAGGCCACCGCCTGGTCGGTGTCGTTGTGGCAATGAATGCCCAGCCGGTCACCGGGGATACCGGCGGCGATCACCTCGCCCACCACGCGGGCCACATCGGCGGGCATGGCGCCGCCATTGGTGTCACACAGCACGATCCAGCGCGCACCTGCCTCCAGCGCGGCGCGGCAGACCTCCAGCGCATAAGCGGGATTGTCGCGATAGCCGTCAAAGAAATGCTCGGCATCGAACAGCGCCTCGCGTCCCTGTGCCACCAGATGCGCCATCGAGGCGCGGATGTTCCCGGTATTCTCGCCCAGGTCGATCCCCAGCGCATGGGTCACGTGATAATCATGCGCCTTGCCCACCAGGCAGACCGCGCCGGTGCCCGCGTTCATCACGGCGGCCAGCACATCGTCGTTCTCCGCCGAGCGGCCCGACCGTTTGGTCATGCCGAATGCGGTGAGACGCGCCCGCGTGGCCGGGGCCACCTCGAAAAACGCGCTGTCGGTCGGGTTCGCCCCCGGCCAGCCACCTTCGATGTAATCGACCCCGAGACTGTCGAGCGCCTGGGCGATGCGCACCTTCTCGGCGGTCGAGAATTGCACGCCCTGCGTCTGTTGCCCGTCGCGCAGGGTGGTGTCGTAGAGATAGAGGCGCTCACCCATGCCGCGGTTCCTGCTTCTTTCTGGTCCAAAATACTCCGGGGTCCGGGGCAGCGCCCCGGTCCGACGAAGGCCACCCTTGGGCAAAAACGAAGATCATGCCAACCCCTCCAACTTGGCCGGATCAAATTCATCGGTAGGTTCGGCCTCAGGTCCGGCATGACTTACCGAAAGTTTCAAGCCGCAGGCTTCGATACGCTGCTTTAAAGCGTCGGCTTCCGCATATTTTTTGGCACTGCGTAAATCCTGCCAACGCCTGAGCAATGGGTCTAGGCGATCAAGGAAATCCGGCATGTTCGAAACCGCCGACGAGAACGCGGCTTCGCGGAACCATTCAACCGTCTCAGCGTCTGGAAGACCCAACAATCTCATAGACGCTTTCAATGCACTGGCTTCACTTCTCGCAGCCATTCCGTGCATTTCAGCGATAACGCCTGAAGTATTTAGATCATTGGACAAAAGCTCTATCACTACCGCTGGTGCTGCCGCGTCGGCGCACGTACCATCCGTGATGCTGAACCATGTCTTCAAGGTTTGTCGCGCCTCGCGCGCCTTCTTCTCGGTCCAGTCCATCGGCTTGCGGTAATGTGTCGACAGGAACACGAAGCGGATCACCTCGCCCGGGATGCCCTGATCCAAGAGGTCGCGAACGGTAAAGAAGTTGCCCAGCGACTTGGACATCTTCTTGCCCTCGACCTGCAACATCTCGTTGTGCAGCCAGACATTCGCAAAGCGGCCCTCGGGATGGGCGCAGCAGCTTTGCGCGATCTCGTTCTCGTGATGCGGGAACATCAGGTCGTTGCCGCCGCCGTGGATGTCGAAGGACGCGCCCAGCAATTCATAGCTCATGGCCGAGCATTCGATATGCCAGCCGGGCCGCCCCCGGCCCCAGGGGCTGTCCCAGCCGGGCAGATCGGCGCTCGACGGTTTCCACAGCACGAAATCCATCGGGTTCTTCTTGTAGGGCGCCACCTCGACCCGCGCGCCTGCGATCATGTCATCGACCGACCGGCCCGAGAGCTGGCCGTAATGCTCTTTCCACGAGTCGACGGCAAAGAGCACATGCCCCTCGGCCTCGTATGCATGGCCCTTGGCGATGAGGTCTTCGATCATCGCCACCATCTGCGGAATATATTGCGTGGCGCGCGGCATGTGGTCGGGCTCCAGCGCGCCAAGAGCTGCCATGTCATCGAGGAACCATTGCGTGGTCTCGGCGGTGATGTCACCGATGGGCCGGCCGCTTTCGGCTGCGCGGGCGTTGATCTTGTCGTCCACGTCGGTGAAATTGCGCACATAAGTGACGTGATCCGCGCCATAGACATGCCGCAGCAGTCGGTAGAGCACGTCGAACACCACCACGGGCCGCGCGTTGCCCAGATGCGCCCTGTCATAAACCGTGGGACCGCAGACATACATGCGCACATTGTCGGGGTCGATCGGCGCGAATTCCTCTTTCCTCCGCGTCCTTGTGTTGTGCAGCTTGATCGTCGTCATCGGGTCTTGTCCTCAACAGCATGCGGCAGGCGCTTGTCAGCGCGGGCTTAGCAACTTGTCTCAGCGAAGAAAACGACGAATGACCAGCCCGCGATCGGATCAGCGGGAAATGCAGCAGATAATGATGCGAATGGTGCGGGTCATGCCAGCGTCCTAGCACGTGTCAGGATTTTCGCCAACACGGAAAACCGGGGAACGATTGACAAGCCGAAGCAGCTCTGCCCCTCTCTGCCGGGAACGCGGGCAGAGGACGGATCATGAGACTATCACGTCGTATTACTGGTCTTACTGGGGGCGGCCCGGACGGGTGGGACCTGTTCCTGCGCGCCCGGCGGATGATCGCCGAAGGCATCGCCGTGACCGAACTGACCATCGGCGAACATGACACGCGCACCCATGGCTCGATTCTCGATGCCATGGATCGGTCGGCGCGCAGCGGCCACACCGGTTACGCCATGGTGCCAGGCACCGCGCTGCTGCGCGATACGGTTGCTGCAAGGGTGCAGGAGCGCACCGGACAGCGCACGACCCGCGACAACGTGCTGATAACGCCCGGAGGTCAGGCCGCCCTGTTCGCCGCCCACAGCGCCGCCTGTGACCCTGGAGATACGGCGCTCTTCATTGATCCCTATTACGCCACATATCCGGGAACAATTCGCGGCGTAGGTGCCCTGCCGCGCGCGGTGAGCGCCCGGGCCGAGGACGGGTTCCAACCTCAGGTCACGGCCCTGATGGCCTAGGCAGGCGGCGCGGTGTCGCTGCTCGTCAACTCGCCCAACAATCCCACAGGCGTGGTTTACAGCCGCGAAACGCTGGAAGGTATTGCCCATGTCTGCCGGGAACACGATCTCTGGCTGATCTCGGACGAGGTCTATGACACCCAGGTCTGGGAAGGCGTGCACCTGTCCCCCCGCGCCCTGCCCGGAATGGCCGAGCGCACGCTGGTGATCGGCTCGATGTCGAAATCCCACGCGATGACCGGGTCGCGCTGCGGTTGGATCGTGGGGCCGGAGGAGGCAATCGCGCATCTTGTCACGCTGGCCACACACACCACCTATGGCGTGCCGGGATTCGTGCAGGACGCGGCGGTCTTTGCCTTGGGTGAAGGACGGGAATTCGAAGAGGAAATCGCCGCTCCCTTCCGTCGTCGCAGAGACCTGGCGCAACGAATCCTGGCGGGCCAGAATGCCGTCCGTCTCAGCCCGGCACAGGGAGCGATGTACCTGATGCTGGATATCCGGGCGACGGGCCTTTCGGGAGACGCGTTCGCCAACGCGCTGCTTGATGCCCATCATATCGCCGTGATGCCGGGAGAAAGCTTTGGTCGGGCGGCCAGTGGCCATATCCGGGTGGCCATGACAATTGGCGATGACGCTTTTGCCCATGCACTTCGGACACTCTGCCATTTTGCCACGCAATTGGCATCCGAACGGAGTTCGCGCCGGACCCCTTCCGACCCGACCGTGCCTCACTGAATTTGTGCGCATGGCATCTGCGACCTTCTGGTCGCAAACAGGACAGAATGCGTTGGCACGCGGTGTACCGTCTCGCTAATTGGGAGAGAAGGCCACATGCAAGGCGAACGCAGCAAGATCTGCCTGGTCAGCCGCACCATCGGTGCCGATCGCGGTCGCGCGGCGCGCGGACGACCCGTGCTGGTCTGAGAACAGACCAGACCCTCAGATCCTTTCGTACCGGAAATCCAGAAAATGAACGAAGAGCCTCGTATTTCTCCCCGCTCCGGCGGTCGTGCCGCCCGTCGTGCCGCCCGCGCCTCGGCCCTGCCCGACCATCTGCGCCCCATTCGCCCCGGCATGTCGGGCGGTACGCTGAACGTGCTCAGCCAGCAGGACATGGAGCGCATCCATAATGCGGCGCTGGATGCGCTGGAACGGATCGGCCTGGCCGATGCCCCGCAAAGCGGCATCGACTATCTGACCGCAGCCGGCTGCACCCTGGGTGACGATCGCCGCATCCGCTTCCCCCGCGCGCTGGTCGAGGACACGCTGGCCCGCGCCAACCGCTCGGTCACGCTCTACAGCCGCGACGGCAAGACCGATCTGGACCTGTCGGGCACCCGCGTCCACTACGGCACCGCAGGGGCCGCTGTTCACATGGTCGATGTCGAGGGGCGCGAATACCGCGATTCGACGGTGCAGGACCTGCACGATGCCTCGCGCATCTGCGAACAACTGGACAATATCCATTTCGTGCAGCGCCCGATGGTCTGTCGTGACATTCCCGACAACCGCGACATGGACCTGAACACGGTCTATGCCTGCTGCGCGGGCACGTTCAAGCATGTGGGCACCTCGTTCACCGATCCGTCCTATGTGAAACCCGCCATCGAGATGCTGCACCTGATCGCCGGGGGCGAGGACAAATGGCGGGAGCGGCCCTTCGTTTCGAACTCCAACTGTTTCGTCGTGCCGCCGATGAAATTCGCCACCGAATCCTGTCTGGTGATGGAGGAATGCATCAAATACGGCATGCCCGTACTGCTGCTCTCGGCCGGCATGGCAGGGGCGACCGCGCCTTCGACCGTTGCTGGCGCCATCGTTCAGGCGGTGGCCGAATGCCTGGCTGGTCTGGTTTACGTAAACGCCGTAAAGCCCGGCGCCCCGGCAATTTTTGGCACCTGGCCCTTCGGCCTGGACCTGCGGACGGGGGCGATGACCGGCGGGTCCGGCGAACAGGCGCTGCTGACCGCGGGCTGCGCCCAGATGCACCGGTTCTACGACTTGCCGGGCGGCGCGGCGGCCGGCATCGCCGACAGCAAGCTGCCCGACATGCAGGCCGGGTGGGAGCAGATGTGTTCGAACGTGATGGCCGGGCTCTCGGGCCTCAACATGGTCTACGAGGCAGCCGGCATGCACGCCTCGCTCCTGGGTTTCTGCCACGAAAGCCTGATCCTGTCGGATGACCTGATCGGCCAGGCCCTGCGCTGCGTGCGCGGCATCGAAGTCAATGACGAAACTTTGGCCGTGGACCAGATCGCACAGGTCTGCCTGGGCGGATCGGGCCACTACCTGGGCACCGACGCGACGCTGAGCCGGATGCAGATGGACCACGTCTACCCCACCTATGGTGACCGGACCTCGCCCAAGGAATGGGCCGAGATCGGCAAGCCCGACCTGGTGGCCAAGGCAAAGGCGCGCAAGGAACAGATTCTGGCCGAGCGTTCGCCAGCCCGTTTCGATCCGGTGACCGACGCCGCGATCCGGGCAAGGTTCAACATTTACCTTCCGGCGTAACGCTCGGATTTCAAATGATTACCACGCCCGCTTGCGGGCGTGGCCGCGGGTGTAAGCACGCCTTGGCCCCCACAGAAAAAAGGGGGCCGAAGCCCCCTTTCCAGTTTCGCGATCCAGGCTCAGTTCGTTGACCGCCCGGTTTTTCTGCCTGCGGCCTGGACGCGTCTGGGGCGAGCGCACCCGCCCCGTGATCGAGTGAGGGGGCTGGTCACCCCGCCGCACCCGGGACCCGGCAGCCCCAACAGGTGGAGCCGTCGGCTGGAACGCCGGGCGCGGATGGGCCGCGCCGCCGGTTCCGGATCTCGTCGGGGCCGGATTTCCGAGGGAAACCCCGGCCCCTACACGCCCCGGTGGGGCGCGATCTTTTTCCTGCGCTTACGAACAACCGCTTGTCGAACCGCAGGTGTTGCACTTCATGCAGGTGCCGTTGCGCACCAGCGTGTAATTGCCGCATTCGCCGCAGGCCTCGCCCTCGTAGCCCTGCATGCGGGCCTTGGTGCGAGCATCCATTCCGGTCACGGTGCCGGTGCTCAGCGCCGTGACCGTCACCGTCGCGGTGCCGGTTTCGGGCACGAGCGTCTGAAGGGCGGCCAACGGATCGCCGCCGTTCAGGGCACCGCCGTTCAGCACCACCAACTCCTGGGGCAGGCGCTTGCGCAGATAGCCGGTCGAGCTGATCTGTTTCAGTACCTCCAGCGATTTCGAGGCCGCGGTTTCGGTCACCGGCGTGACGTTGGACACACCCTCTTCCTCGCCCCGGCCAATGTCGTCGAAGGTCGCGCCCTCGGGTTTGACATGCGCCAGGTCTGTGCGGTCGAGATAGCTGACCGCCAGTTCCCGGAATACGTAGTCGAGGATCGAGGTCGCGTTCTTGATTGAGTCGTTGCCCTGCACCATGCCCGCCGGTTCGAACTTGGTGAAGGTGAAGGCGTCGACGAACTCTTCCAGCGGCACACCGTATTGCAGGCCCACGGACACCGCGATGGCAAAGTTGTTCATCATCGCCCGGAACCCGGCGCCTTCCTTGTGCATGTCGATGAAGATCTCGCCCAGGCTGCCGTCGCCATATTCGCCGGTGCGCAGGTACACCTTGTGCCCGCCGACGATGGCCTTCTGGGTGTATCCCTTGCGGCGGTGCGGCAGCTTTTCGCGGTGGCTGCGGATCACTTCCTTGACCACGACCTTTTCGATCACCTTCTCGGCCAGCACCGCGGCCTTTTCGACCGGCGTACCGCTCTCCAGCACCTCGGCGGCCTCATCGTCATCCTCGACCAGAGCGGCCGCCAGCGGCTGGCTCAGCTTGGAGCCGTCGCGGTAAAGCGCGTTGGCCTTGACCCCCAGCGACCAGCTCAGCTCGTACGCCTTCTGGCAATCCTCGATGGTGGCGTTGTTGGGCATGTTGATCGTCTTGGAGATCGCGCCCGAAATGAAGCTCTGCGCCGCCGCCATCATGGTGATGTGACTGTCCACGCCCAGGAACCGCTTGCCCTTCTTGCCGCAGGGATTGGCGCAATCGAAGATCGCGTAATGCTCCTTGGCCAGATGTGGCGCGCCTTCCAGCGTCATGGTCCCGCAAACGTGATCGTTGGCGGCTTCGATATCCTTTTTCGAGAAACCGAGATGACGCAGCAGGTCGAAGGTGGGGTCGTTCAGCTTGGCGTCGGGGATCCCCAGCACCTGGGTGCAGAACTCCTGTCCCAGTGTCCACTGGTTGAACACGAAGCGGATGTCGAAGGCCGACTCCAGGGCCGCATCGACCTTGCGCAACTCGTTCGGGCCAAACCCGTGACCGGTGAGCGAGGTATGGTTGATCCCAGGCGCATTGCCGATCGAGCCATGGCCAACGGCATAGGACACGATTTCCTCGATCTGGGCACTGGAATAACCGAGATGCTCCAGCGCGGCCGGAACCGAGCGGTTGATGATCTTGAAATACCCGCCGCCGGCCAGTTTCTTGAACTTGACCAGTGCGAAATCGGGTTCGATGCCGGTGGTGTCGCAATCCATCACCAGGCCAATGGTGCCGGTGGGCGCAATCACTGTAGTCTGTGCGTTGCGATAGCCGTTCTTCTCACCGAGGCTCAGCGCCTCGTCCCAGGCGGTCATCGCCAGTTCGACCAGACGGTTGTCCGGGCAATTGGCGTGGTCCAGCGGCACCGGCTTGACGCTCAGCTTTTCATAACCATTGGCCTTGCCATAGGCAGCAGCCCGATGGTTGCGGATCACCCGCAGCATATGTTCGGCATTGCGCTGGTAACCGGCGAACGGCCCCAGTTCCCCGGCGATCTCGGCCGAGGTGGCGTAGGCGACACCGGTCATGATCGCGGTCAGCGCGCCACAAAGCGCCCGCCCCTCGTCGCTGTCATAGCCATACCCCATGTTCATCAGGAGCCCGCCGATATTGGCATAGCCCAGACCCAGGGTGCGGAAATCATAGGACAGTTGGGCGATTTCCTTGGACGGGAACTGCGCCATCATCACCGAGATTTCCAGCGTCAGCGTCCACAGGCGGATCGCATGCATGTACTCGTCTGCCTGAAACTCACCGTCCTTCAGGAAGGTCAGCAGGTTCATCGAGGCCAGGTTGCAGGCGGTGTCGTCGAGGAACATGTATTCCGAGCATGGGTTCGAGCCGCGGATCGGACCATCCTCGGGGCAGGTGTGCCATTCGTTTACGGTATCGTGGAACTGAATGCCCGGATCGGCGCAGGCCCAGGCGGCATGGCCGACCTTTTCCCACAAGTCGCGGGCCTTGACGGTCTTGGCAACCTTGCCATCAACGCGGTTGATCAGTTCCCAGTCGGCATCCTTTTCGACCGCTTTCAGGAAAGCGTTGGTCACGCGGATCGAATTGTTCGAGTTCTGGCCCGAAACCGAACTGTAGGCTTCGCTGTCCCAATCGGTGTCATAGGTGGGGAATTCGATGCTGGTATGGCCCTGCTTGGCATAGTCCAGCACCCGCTTGATATAGGTCTCGGGGATCGCAACCTTCTTGGCCTCGCGGATCGCGGCCTTCAGCCCCTCGTTGGCGTTGGGGTCGTATGCATCCGCCTCGGCCCCGTCCCATGACCGGATCGCGGCGAAGATGCCGTTCAGCATCTTTTCGTGCATCTTCGAGCCGGCCACGATGCTCGCGACCTTCTGCTCTTCGATCACCTTCCACTGGATGAACTGCTCGATATCGGGGTGGTCTGCATCGACGATCACCATCTTGGCCGCGCGCCGCGTGGTACCGCCCGACTTGATCGCGCCGGCCGCGCGGTCGCCGATCTTGAGGAAGCCCATCAGGCCCGAGGACTTGCCGCCGCCCGACAGTTTCTCGCCTTCGGCGCGCAGGTGGCTGAAGTTGGTGCCGGTACCCGAGCCGTACTTGAACAGCCGCGCCTCGCGCACCCAAAGGTCCATGATGCCGCCATCGTTCACCAGATCGTCGCTAACCGACTGGATGAAACAGGCATGCGGCTGGGGATGTTCATAGGCGCTGTCGGATTTGGTCAGCTTGCCGGTCTTGTAATCGACATAGTGGTGCCCCTGGGCCGGGCCATCGATGCCATAGGCCCAGTGCAGGCCGGTGTTGAACCACTGCGGGCTGTTCGGCGCGGCGCGCTGGGTCGCCAGCATGTAGCGCATCTCGTCGTAATAGGCGCGTGCATCCTCTTCGGTCGAGAAATAGCCACCTTTCCAGCCCCAGTAGGCCCAAGCGCCGGCAAGGCGGTCGAATACCTGTTTCGACGAAGTCTCTCCGCCCATCTCGGCATCATCATCGGCGACCGAACGCCAAAGGAACTCGGGCACGCCCTTTTCGCGCACCTTCTTCAACCGGCTGGGAACGCCCGCCTTACGGAAATATTTCTGCGCGATCACGTCGCTTGCGACCTGGCTCCAGTCGTCGGGGACCTCGATGTCGTCAAGGCGGAACACGATGCTGCCGTCCGGATTGCGGATCTCGGACGTCGCCGAGACGAACGCCAGGTCCGCATACGCATCCTGCCCTGCTTTCGTGAACTTTCTATCGATCTTCATATCCCCAGCCCCTGGTCTTGTTGTTCCGTCCCGGCCCTTTGGCCTGCATCTGTCACCGGGCCTCTGGCCCACGCCGGCCGGCTCAAAACCTCCCCCGCGACTGCATCGGCGATACAGCTGCGTTCCATAAGGAGCTGGTTGGTTGTCAGTCGTCCCATCTGTGCGACGCCCTGGCTTCAATACCAGATTTAGTGGCGCAACACCCGGCCCACACAATCTGACGTATGGACCCATAGAAGGTCAACGATCATTTTACGTCTTTGAGGGAAACTTTTCCATTGACCACATCCTCCGGTTATCCCTCGGTTTGATGTCTTGCGATTCCTCCACAGATTATGCACAGGCAATTGCTGCGCTGTTGCAAATGACCGCAAACGGATTTCCGATTTTTCGCAGGACTGTTAGGTGGCTTTCTTGAATTTATTGAACGCTCCATTTCTGCGGCGCAGCGTCCGGAATCGCCTCGCGGTCGATCTGGAAATGAAATAGACTCTTTCGCAAACTAGGTACGGAAGCCGAGAAATCGACGTGATCGATGTGCATAGAATCCTGTTGTTGGTACCGATTGCCGTTGCAGCATGCACACAAGATGTAGCGGAGATGCATACGGCTGCCCGATTCCGCAGCGAACCGTTGGCCCTGGCGGAGGGTTTCGAATCTGCCTGTTCGGATCCCAGCGAATCCTTCCTTCGTCCAGACAGACATACTGCGCAGTGCTGGATCTACCTGCCGCCCGATGTCACCGCCGCGCTCATCCTGGCGCATGACGGTACGCATGAGAACCTGCCTCGCCTGGTTCTTCAGATGCATACAACTCCGCTGCCGGACGGGTCCTACCGTGTTGACCTTGAGAATTTTCTGAACGTGCCCCAAAACTCGGGGCCGGCACGCCGGATCGTTTATGACGATCCCGGTAGCCGTCGCAGCATGGCACGCATGCTCGACGAACTCGGCGGAGAACCCATCTCGAACTGAAAGTGGTCGGGGCGGCGAGATTCGAACTCACGACCCCCTGTACCCAAAACAGGTGCGCTACCAGACTGCGCCACGCCCCGGACCGTGCGTCTTCCTAACGGTGTGTTCGGGATTTGAAAAGCCCTAACAAGGCCAAACCGCAGGGCCCTGCGAAAAAACCGGATGCCGCATCTCGCTGCCTGCCATTATGCCGTAGTGGTCTGCGAGACCGCCGTTGATTTCGAGAACGGCAAATACCCCGTCGCCGCCGGCAATCGGCGTTTCGTCATGGGGAACCGCGTTCGCATGTATCCGTGTGACCGTGCCCGAGGAATCGACAAAGATCATGTCGAGCGGAATCAGGGTATTCTTCATCCAGAACGCGACCCTTTGTGGACGCTCGAATACAAAAAGCATACCCGCTTGCAGTGGCAGGCTTTCACGAAACATGAGACCGCGTGATCGGTCCTGAGGAGACGCGGCCAGTTCGATTTCGAAACTCAGTTCAGAGATTTCCGTCCTGATATGGACGATGTCTTCACGGCAGGCTTCGGTCGCCGAAACCGGCATCGCCAGCAACAGTCCCGCCAGCACCAGAATTGCACGCCACATCGCTCGCCCCTAGTCCTTGATCGCCGCTTCCCAGGCCAAGACCTCGGCTGCCATCTTGCCGCGTTTTCCGTCGATCACGCGCATCGCAAGCGCCTCGCCGGGTTGCAATTCGGACAGTCCCGACTGCCGCAGAACCTCGATATGCAGAAACACATCCTCGTTGCGGCCGAACACATTGGCAAAACCGAAGCCCTTGCTTTTGTCGAACCACTTGACGCGCGCCGGTTCCAACGGAGCGGTCTTGATCGTCTCGAGATCCAGTTCCGCAAAATCGGAAAGCACCACGTGTTCCGAACGTTCGGGTGGTATGATCGAGAAGATTTCCACCGCCTGCACGCCTCTTTCCGTACGGTGCGCGTTCAACTCGATCTGCGCGCCATCCGCAACCGAGCTTTGCCCGAAATTCCGAAGCACGTTCACATGCAGCAGAATGTCCGGCCCACCCTCATCGGAGACCACGAACCCGTAGCCCTTGGTCGGGTCGAACCATTTCACGCGACCCCGCACTTGACACATGTTACCCAGATCTTCGGCCACTTCGTTTCCATCGTGGTTGGTTGAATTTTTCAGACCCTTGGTGTGCCGGATTTCCGACCCGATTTTCAAGCGAAAATATACCTCATATTTCAGGTATTTGCATTTCACGTTACGTGAGCTTCAAGGGTTCAGGCGCTGAATTTCCCACTTGTCACCGGGCTGGGCGCGGCGCCATGCAAAGCGATCATGCAACCGGAAAGCACCGTCGGCCCAGAACTCTATTTCTACCGGAACCAATCGGAATCCCCCCCAGAATGGCGGCCGTGGCGGATTGGGTCCCTTTGCGGCAGTAACCTTTGCGACTTCGGCCATCAGGGCGGCACGGCTCGACAGTGGCCGGGATTGCCGGGAAGCCCAGGCCCCCAGCCGGCTCTTGAGCGATCGCGACGCATAATAGTCGTCCGCCTGCGGCCCGTCCTCGCGCGAGATAAGGCCCCGAACCCGAACCTGCCGCCGCAGCGATTTCCAGTGCATCACAAACGCCGCCTTGCCTGCGCCGTCCAGTTCCCTGGCCTTGGCGCTTTCGTAGTTCGTGTAGAAAACGAAGGCATCGGCCTCGATATCCTTCAGCAACACCATACGGACATTGGGCAGCCCATCGGCGTCCACCGTAGCCAGGGCGATGGCATTCGCATCGTTCACCTCGGTTCGTTCAGCCTCGGCCAACCAGGACCGCGCTATGGCAAACGGATCATCGCCGGCAAAAATGCCAGATCTGTCACTCATATCCATCCCCTAGAACAAGCTATGGCAAAGCCTAGGCGGTCTTCTGCCCCCCGGCAAGAGCGCTCACCCTTGAAGCGTTAAGTCCGATGGCATAAACCACAATCTCATGACGCGACGAGAGGCGGAGAACCGAACATGTCAAATCAGTTGATGGCCGGCAAACGCGGCCTCATCATGGGGCTGGCCAACGACAAGTCCATTGCATGGGGGATCGCCAAGGCACTCTCCGACGCGGGCGCGGACCTGGCGTTTTCTTATCAGGGCGAGGCGCTCAAGAAACGGGTTGACCCGCTGGCCGCGCAATTGGGCAGCGAAATCGTTCTGCCCTGCGACGTGGGCGACGAAAGCTCGATCGACGCGCTGTTCGCGACGCTGGCCGAAAAATGGGGCAAGCTCGATTTCGTGGTTCATGCCATCGGCTTCTCCGACAAGAACGAACTGCGCGGCCGGTATGTCGACACCAGCCGCGCCAATTTCAGCCTGACCATGGATATTTCGGTGTTTTCCTTCACTGCCGTCATGAAACGCGCCGAAAAGCTCATGACGGAAGGCGGCAGCGCCGTGACACTGACCTATTACGGTGCCGAGCAGGTCATGCCGCACTATAACGTGATGGGTGTGGCCAAGGCGGCGCTGGAGGCCTCGGTCCGTTACATGGCCGAGGATCTTGGCAAGGACGGGATCCGCGTCAACTCGATCAGCGCCGGGCCGATCAAGACCCTGGCTGCCAGCGGCATCGGCGATTTCCGCTACATCATGAAATGGAACGAATACAACTCGCCGCTGCGTAGGAATGTTACCATCGAAGATGTGGGCAAATCCGCCCTCTATCTGCTCAGCGACCTCAGTTCGGGCGTCACCGGCGAGAACCTGCATGTCGACAGTGGCTATCACATCGTCGGGATGAAGGCGGTCGACGCTCCCGACATCGACAAGGGATGACAGCCATGAGCGCCAAGGACACGCACCGCCTGCCCCACGAAAAGGGTTTTCACATAAGCTGGGACCAGATCCACCGCGACAGCCGGGCGCTGGCCTGGCGGCTGGATGGCCAGGGCCCCGACAACGGCGCATGGCGTGCGGTCGTGGCGATCACCCGTGGCGGCATGGCCCCGGCGATGATTGTCAGCCGGGAGCTGGACATCCGCACCGTCGACACGATCAGCGTGAAGTCCTATCACCATCAGGCGCAGGGGCAGGCGCAGGTTCTGAAGGCGCCCGATGCCGGTCTGATGCGGGACGGCGAAGGGGTCTTGATTATCGACGACCTGGTGGATAGCGGCAAGACGCTGGAGCTGGTGCGCGAAATGTATCCCAAGGCGCATTTCGCGACCGTCTATGCCAAGCCCAAGGGCCGGCCGATGGTGGACACGTTCATTACCGAGGTCAGCCAGGATACCTGGATCTTCTTCCCTTGGGACATGGCGCTGCAATATGTCGAACCCTACCGGGGAACCGATTGAACGCACCCGGATCACGCGCCCCGCAGGGCGCGTTTCCATCCCAAAGGCCACAGACAGGGCAGCCCCGATGACCCAGACCCGCACCGCGACCACTTTCGCCCCTCCGGTGATGGAGGCGCGGCGCTGGCTCGAGGGCGTCAGCTTCCCGCCCGACCGACCGTTGATCAATGTCAGCCAGGCGGCCCCGGTCGAGCCGCCGCCGCAGGCATTGCGGCAGGCAATGGCAGACTTCGCCCTGACCGAGGATTCAGCGCATCTCTACGGCCCGGTTCTGGGCAATCCCGACCTGCGCGCCGAACTGGCGCGCCAGATCTCGGATCATTATGGCGGGCCGGTCACGGCGGCACAGGTGGCGATCACCTCGGGCTGCAACCAGGCGTTCTCGGCAGCGATTGCTGCGATCACCGGCGAAGGGGATGAGGTGATCCTGCCCACCCCCTGGTATTTCAATCACAAGATGTGGCTCGACATGGCCGGTGTCCGGGCGGTGCCGCTGCCAACTGGCTCCGATCTGCTGCCCGACGTGCAGGCCGCGCGCGAGCTGCTCACCCCGCGCACCCGCGCCATCGCGCTGGTCACGCCGAACAATCCCGGCGGAGTCGAATACCCTGCCGATCTGGTCGGCGCCTTTTTCGACTTGGCCGTCGAACACGGGCTGCGTCTGTTGGTGGATGAAACCTATCGCGATTTCGACAGCCGTTCCGGTGCGCCGCATGACCTGTTCACGCGCCCGGATTGGGACAAGACGCTGGTCCATCTCTATTCCTTCTCCAAGGCCTACCGCCTGACCGGCCACCGCGTCGGCGCCCTGGCGGCGGATCCGGCGCTGTTGGCCGAGATTGAGAAATTCCTCGACACTGTCGCGATCTGCCCCGGACAGATAGGACAGCATGCCGCTCTTTGGGGCATGCGGAACCTCGGTCAGTGGGTGGCGGGTGAACGGGACGAGATTCTCGACCGGCGGGCGGCGATCCTCGACGGGATGCCCGCGCTCGAAGCGCAAGGCTGGAAACTGCTGGGGCTGGGCGCCTATTTCGCCTATGTCGAGCATCCGTTCGACATCCCTTCGGACGAATTGGCGAAACGCCTGGTGCGCGAGGCGGGTGTGCTTCTGCTGCCTGGAACCATGTTCATGCCCGAAGGCGACACCGCCGGAACTAGACAGTTGCGCATCGCCTTTGCCAATCTCGACCGCGCGGGAATAGGGCAACTGTTCGACCGGCTTTCCACAATCCGCATCTGACCTTGCCCACCGGTGCCGCCCGGCGTATTCAGTGCGGCAATCAACGAGGCATGGCAGAACCGCCAGACCAAGCCGCAACAAGGGGGCGACATGGCCGCACGCGTCAAGAGCTTATCGAGAACCTTCGTCTGGATCCTCATGGGTCTGTTGATGGCCGGCCTTGCCGGGTTTGGAGCCGTGAACCTGAGCGGTACGGTCCGCACGGTGGCCACCGTGGGCGACGAGACGATCAGCGTCGACGACTATGCCCGCGAACTGCAGCGCGAGATTCGCGGCATCGAGGCGCAGACCGGCCAAGCCCTGCAAATGAGCCAGGTGCGCGACCTGGGGATCGACCAGAATGTGCTGGCCCGCCTGGTGGCTATTGCAGCTCTCGACAACGAGGTTGCCGGTCTGGGGGTCTCGATCGGCGACGAGAACCTGCGCAAGGAGATCGTCCAGATCCCGTCCTTTCAGGGTGTCGACGGCAAGTTCGATCCCGAAGGCTATCGCTTTGCGCTCGACAACGCCGGGCTGAGCGAGGCCGAGTTCGAAGCCGATCTGCGCCGCGAATCGGCGCGCACCCTGGTTCAGGGCGCCATCATGGGTGGGCTTGCCATGCCCGAGACCTATGCCGAGACCCTTGCCCGGTTTGTCGGTGCCCGCCGCAGTTTCACCATGGCGACCGTTACCCCTTCGACGCTGGACGAACCGATAGCCGAACCCACTGACGCCGAGGTCGAAGCCTATTACGCCGAGCATCCCGAGCGGTTCATGCTGCCGCAGACAAAGCGTATCACTTATGCCCTGCTCTCGCCGGAGATGCTGCTCGACAGCGTCACGCTCGACGAGGGCGCGGTCCGGCGGCTCTATGAAAGCCGGGAAAGCGAATACCACCAGCCCGAGCGCCGCCTGGTCGAGCGCCTGGTCTTTGCCGACGACGAGGCCGCGGCAAGCGCCAAGGCACAGCTGGAGGTCGGTGGAACCACGTTCGAGCAACTGGTTCAGGGCCGTGGCCTGCAACTGTCGGATGTCGATCTTGGTGACATGACCGCCGCCGACCTGGGCGCGGCTGCCGAAGCGGTCTTTGCGGCGGTCGTCGGCGATGTGGTGGGTCCCTTCCCGACGGATCTGGGGCCGGCCCTGTTCCGGGTCAATGGCACACTGGACGAACGCATCACCAGCTTTGAAAGCGTCGAGGGCGAATTGCGCGATGAACTGGCCGGCGAACAGGCCCGCCGCCAGATCGAGGCACAGGCCGAAACGCTGAACGACATGCTCGCTGGCGGCGCCACGCTCGAGGAACTGGCGCGGGAAACCGGAATGGAACTGGCACAGATCGACTGGGTCAATGACAGTTCCGAAGGGGTTGCCGCCTATTCCGGCTTCCGCGATGCCGCGACCGAGGTAACGGCCGAGGATTTCCCCGAGATCCGCTTTCTCGAAGACGGATCCGTCTTTGCCTTGCGCCTGGACGAAGAACTTTCCCCGCGCCCCGAACCGCTGGAAAGCGCGGGCGACCGCGTGGCCGCCGCCTGGATCGCGAACGAGACCGCGAAGGCGCTTGCAGACAAGGCCGCAACCATGGTGACGCGCCTGGCGACCGAAGGCGATTTCACGGCCCTCGGCCTGCCCTACCGGGTCGAGAACGCCCTGACCCGCACCGCCTACATCGACGGCACTCCGGTCGATTTCATGGAGCAGGTTTTTGCCATGGAGCCCGGAGATCTCAAGGTTATTGCCGGCACCGATGCAGCCTTCATCGTGCGTCTTGACGAGATCCTGCCCCCCGCCGAAACCGAGGAACTGGCGCAGATGAAACAGGCCCTCACCGCACAGATGAGCCAGGCGCTGGCCCAGAACATCTTTGATATCTATGTCCGTGACGCCCAGACCCGCGCCCAGCCCATGCTGGACCAGAGGGCGTTGAATGCGGTCCAGACAAGTTTCCAGTAAGGGGCCACACCATGGCGCTCACCCCTGATTTCGAAACCTTCGCCCGTGCTTACGAGGCCGGCGAGAACCAGGTCGTTTACACGCGACTGGCCGCGGATCTCGATACGCCGGTGTCGCTGATGCTCAAGCTGACCGGCGCGCAAAAGGACGCCTTCATGCTCGAATCCGTCACCGGTGGCGAGGTGCGCGGGCGCTATTCGATCATCGGGATGAAACCGGACCTGGTCTGGCGTTGCCACGGGGCCACGTCGTCGCTCAACCGGTCGGCCCGGTTCGACCCTGACGCGTTCGAGGTCCAGGACGGCAATCCGCTGGCCAACCTGCGGGCGCTGCTGGCGGAAAGCCGTATCGCCCTGCCCGAGGACATGCCCCAGGCCTCGGCGGGTCTTTTCGGATATCTCGGCTATGACATGGTGCGTCTGGTCGAACATCTGCCCGACGTGAACCCGGACCCGCTGGGCCTGCCCGATGCGGTGATGATGCGGCCTTCGGTCGTTGCCGTGCTGGACGGGGTCAAGGGCGAGGTTGCGGTGGTCTCTCCGGCCTGGGTTAGCGACGGGCAGTCTGCGCGTGCCGCCTATGCGCAGGCGGCAGAGCGGGTGATGGACGCGGTGCGCGATCTGGAACGCGCCATGCCCGGCGAAAGCCGCGACCTGGGCGAAGCGCATGAGGCCGCGCCGCCGGTATCGAACTTCACCAAGGAGGGCTACAAGGCGGCGGTCGAGAAGGCCAAGGAATACATCCGCGCCGGCGACATCTTTCAGGTTGTGCCGGCGCAGCGCTGGACGCAGGAGTTTCCGCTGCCGCCCTTCGCGCTCTACCGGTCGCTGCGGCGTACCAACCCCTCGCCCTTCATGTTCTATTTCAACTTCGGCGGTTTTCAGGTGGTGGGCGCCAGCCCCGAAATCCTGGTGCGCGTGTTCGGGCAGGAGGTTACGATCCGCCCGATCGCCGGCACTCGCCCGCGCGGCGCCACACCCGAAGAGGATCGCGCGCTCGAGGCCGACCTGCTGGCGGACAAGAAGGAACTGGCCGAACACCTGATGCTTCTGGATCTGGGCCGCAACGATGCCGGTCGAGTCAGCAGGATCGGCACCGTGCGCCCGACCGAGAAATTCATCATCGAGCGCTATTCCCACGTCATGCATATCGTGTCGAACGTGGTGGGCGAACTGGCCCCGGACAAGGACGCGCTCGACGCCTTCTTCGCCGGCATGCCCGCGGGGACGGTCAGCGGCGCGCCGAAGGTGCGCGCGATGCAGATCATCGACGAGCTGGAACCCGAGAAGCGCGGCATCTACGGCGGAGGCGTGGGCTATTTCAGCGCCGGTGGCGACATGGACATGTGCATCGCCCTGCGCACCGCGATCGTGAAGGATCGCAAACTCTATATCCAGGCCGGTGGCGGCGTGGTTTATGACAGCGACCCCGAGGCCGAGTTCATGGAAACCGTGCACAAATCCAACGCCATCCGGCGCGCGGCGGCGGACGCGGCGCGGTTCACCGGCAGCGGCAACCGCTGATGCGGGTGCTGGACCCGCTCACCCTGGCTTCCGTTCCCTGGCGGAACGGTGGCGGTGTGACACGGGAGATCGCCGGCAATCCGCCGCTTTGGCGGCTCAGCCTGGCTGATGTGGCCAGCGAGGGGCCATTTTCGGTGTTTGCCGGGCTCCGACGGATCCTGACGGTGATCGAGGGCGCCGGGATGGAGCTGCATTTCGAACAGCGGACAGAACAGGCGCGGTTCGGCCAGCCTCTGAGCTTTTCGGGGGACGAGCCGATCGCCGGCAGGCTCCCCCACGGCCCGGTGCGTGACCTGAACCTGATATTCGATCCGGGTCAGGTCATCGCCTCGGTCGCGCCGGTCAGCGGTCCGCGTACCCTGCCCGTCTATACAGACGAGGTCGCTCTCCATGTTCTGAGCGGCCGGGCCGGTTGCGACGGCATGGACGTGACGGGGGGCCGGATGATCCTGCACCGCACGGCGCCGCTCGAGCTCGACCACGATACTCTGGCGCTGCGCGTTACCGTGTCGCGCCGCCCCTGACCCTTCATCTTTTCCGGAATGCTCTCGCCGAAGGCATCGCGCCCAGGGGCGCGATATCCTCTACTGCACACCCCTGGTCAGCACTGCCGAAATCGGCGCAAGCGCGACCCGTTCCACGCGGTCCTGCAACCCCCAGAGCAGGAGCGCCGATATCGTGTCCGGTCTCACCCGGCCAAGCATCACCACCGCGCCTTCCTGGCCTGCGCGGAACGCGGCCTGATCCAGGAACCTGCGCATCACTGTCGGAGTCTGGCCAGCCCCGTCGAAATCGCGAAAAACCACCGCCGCCGGCACGCCGTCCCGTGCCGCGAGCTTATAGACGGTGTTGAGCCCGTTGTCCTGCGTCAGCAAACCACGCCCTGTGTCCGCCGCGATCGCCGTCACCTGGTCCGAAAGCTCCCGGTTGCCCTGAATGCCGGTCCCGGTTCCTTCCAGAATACCGACCGTCTCGGGCAATTTGTTCAGCCAGACCGACAGCGAGACTTCGGCGTCCTGGGCTGTCGCGGTCGCGGCCAGATCCGTAATCAGCAGGACCTCGCTTCCGGCCTCGCGATACCGCGCCATCTTGTCGGCGGCCTGCGGGTCATTCGGATCAAGCGCGAAACTCAGCGGGTAGGGAAAATCGCGCAAAGCCTCTCCGCCAAGCCCGTCCTCGTCGTCGATAAGAACGATCGACAAAAGCGGCTTGTCGTCGGGATTCTCGAAATGCGCGGCGAAGTCCTCGATCGGGCGCGGCGCCTTTCCAAGTGCCGCTTCGGACATCTTGTTGCGTTCCGTCAGGGGAATCACCGGAGTACCCACCTGCGGTGTGGACGTGGTGCTGTCGTCCCCGATCTGTGGCAGGGCGGCGATTCGAGGCGGCGTTTCCTCCTCGGCTTCGGGCGCTACTGCGGGTTGCGTGTCCGGCACCGGCGTCGCATCGGTTTCCGGCGCGCTTGCGATTGGGGCGCCTTCCTGGGCGGGTTGCGTGTCGCTCGCGGTTTCGACATCCGGCGCCGTTTCGGGCACCGATGGCGCCGTTGCCTGCTGGGGCGCAGGGGTCGCAGGGAACGTGGGTTGCACGGGGGCCGAGGTACTGATGGACGGTTCCGCGCTATCCTGCGGCGTCAAGGGAGCATCGGTTTTCGGCGAGGGTTCGACCGGTGCGATCGTATCGACGGAAACATCCGCCCCGGCGGCTTGCGCAGGTTCGTCGATCATGGAGGTGGCCGGGCCCACCACCGGTTTTTCGGGAGGTTGGGTATCGGCCTTGGACAGGGCAACGGATTCGCCCGCCTCTTTCGCATCCGGCTGGCGTGGCGCCAGTTCGACCAGATCGGCATCGCGCCCGATTCCTGAGACATTCCCGGTCTCGGACGGAGCATCCCCGCCCTGCGCCGCCGGAACGTCGCTTGCGACGTCGGGGCGCTTCGGCATCGGCGTGGACAGCGAAAGCCACACTCCGGCAATCACAATCAGGATTGCCCCCGTCAGGATACCTCCGAAATATCCGCCCATCTCGTGAAGCCTCTTTAGATTAGTCTTGTTTCTAGTTTTTGCCTGTTGCACCCGTCTGCCCTTGACGCTGCCGCGCAAGCCTGAACATGTAGGGGCGCGACCACTATAGCTTGGCTGGACCCCGTGCCACCAGCCCCTAATGCCCGACAGGACAAGGCCCAAGATGCTGCTCTTGATCGACAACTACGACAGTTTCACCTACAACCTCGTACATTATCTGGGCGAACTGGGCGCCGAGATCGAGGTGCGCCGGAATGACGCGCTGGATGTGCAGGAAGCGATGGCCCTGCGGCCTGCGGGAATCCTGCTGAGCCCCGGCCCCTGCGATCCGGATCAAGCCGGCATCTGCCTGGCACTGACCCAGGCGGCCGCAGAAACGCGCACCCCCCTGTTGGGCGTCTGCCTGGGGCACCAGACAATCGGCCAGGCGTTTGGCGGCAAGGTCGTGCGCTGCCACGAGATCGTGCACGGAAAGATGGGCAAGATGCATCATACCGGAAAGGGCCTGTTTGCAAGCCTGCCCTCGCCCTTCGAGGCGACGCGCTATCACTCGCTGGTGGTCGAACGCGAAACCCTTCCGGAGTGCCTTGAAATCACCGCCCAACTGCAAGACGGCACGATCATGGGCCTGCAGCACAGGGACCTGCCCATTCACGGGGTGCAGTTCCACCCTGAATCGATCGCCTCCGAGCACGGGCATGCCCTGCTGAAGAACTTCCTTGACACGATGAAGGCTCCGGCATGAGCGACGCGCTGAAGCCATTGATCGGCGCTGCTGCCGACCGTCCGCTGAGCCGGGCCGAGGCCGAGGCGGCCTTTACCATCCTGTTCGAAGGCGAGGCGACGCCCAGTCAGATCGGCGGCCTGCTGATGGCGCTCAGAACGCGTGGCGAAACGGTCGACGAATATGCCGCCGCCGCCGCCGTGATGCGGGCCAAGTGCAATGCCGTAATCGCGCCCGAGGGCGCGATGGATATCGTGGGCACCGGCGGCGACGGCAAGAACACCTTGAACATTTCGACCGCCACTGCCTTCGTCACCGCTGGCGCAGGCGTGGTGGTGGCCAAGCACGGCAACCGCAACCTGAGTTCCAAATCGGGCACGGCAGACCTGCAGTCACAGATGGGGATCAACGTGATGGTTGGCCCGAAAGTGGTTGAAAAGGCACTGAAAGAGGTCGGTATCGGCTTCATGATGGCGCCCATGCACCATCCGGCCACGGCCCATGTAATGCCGACGCGCACCGAACTGGGCACACGCACCATCTTCAACATTCTCGGGCCGCTGACCAATCCGGCCGGTGTCAAGCGTCAGCTCACCGGCGCGTTTGCCCGGTCGCTGATCCGGCCCATGGCCGAAACGCTGGGCGTGCTCGGGTCGGACCGCGCCTGGTTGGTGCATGGCTCGGACGGAACCGACGAGATGACGATCACCGGCATCACCTGGGTTGCCGCGCTGGAAGACGGTCAGGTCAAGGAGGTCGAGTTGCACCCCGAAGACGCTGGCCTGCCCGCGCACCCGTTCGAGGCAATCATTGGCGGCACGCCCGAGCAAAACGCAACCGCGTTTCGCGCGTTGCTGGCCGGTGCGCCCTCGGCCTATCGCGATGCGGTGCTGCTGAACGCCGCTGCCGCCCTGGTGGTGGCCGAAACCGCCAGCGATCTGCGCGAAGGCGTTGCAATGGCGGCCGAGAGCATCGACAGCGGCAGGGCCCGCGCAAAGGTCGAAGCACTTGCCCGCATTACACAGGAACCCGCATGACCGAGACTATCCTGGACAAGATCAAGACCTACAAGCTTGAAGAAGTGGCCGCCGACAAGGCCCGTGTACCGCTCTCGGCGGTTGATGCCGCGGCACGCGATGCCGGGCCTGTGCGCGGCTTCGCCAAGGCGTTGTCGCGCGCCACCCGCACCGGTTATGGCCTGATTGCCGAAATCAAGAAGGCCAGCCCGTCCAAGGGATTGATCCGACCCGACTTCGAGCCGCCCGCACTTGCCCGCGCCTATGCTGCAGGCGGTGCAACCTGCCTTTCCGTGCTGACCGACACCCCCAGTTTCCAGGGAGCAAAGGAGTATCTGCCCGCTGCCCGCTTGGCCTGTAACCTGCCGGCTTTGCGCAAGGATTTCATGTACGACCCCTATCAGGTCGTCGAGGCGCGCGCCCTGGGGGCCGATTGCATCCTGATCATCATGGCCTCGGTGGATGACGCACAGGCCGCAGAGCTGGAACAGACCGCTATCGACTGGGACATGGACGTGTTGATCGAGGTCCATGACGAGGCCGAGCTGGAACGGGCCGCAAGGCTGGAAAGCCCGCTGATCGGGATCAACAATCGAAATCTCAAGACTTTCGAGACCTCACTGGATACCACGCGCCGGCTTTCGAAGCTGGTCCCCCCCGACCGAATGATCGTTTGCGAAAGCGGGCTGAACACGCCTGCGGACCTGGCGGACATGGCACGCTATGGCGCGCGTTGCTTCCTGATCGGCGAAAGCCTGATGCGGCAGGACGATGTCGCGGCGGCCACGCGGTCCCTGCTGGCGGAGCCGCTGATGCCGGGGGCAATGTGATGGCGCTGACCCATTTCGATGCCAAGGGCGATGCGCATATGGTCGACGTGTCCGACAAGGCGGTCACGGACCGGGTTGCCGTCGCCCGCGGCCATGTCGAGATGGCGACCGAGACGTTTACCCTGATCTCGGAAGGCCGCGCCAAGAAGGGCGACGTGCTGGGCGTGGCCCGGCTGGCGGGGATCATGGGCGCCAAGAAGACCCCGGACCTGATACCGCTGTGCCACCCCTTGCCGGTGACCAAGGTCGCGGTCGAACTGACCCTCGACCCCGATTTGCCGGGGGTCCAGATCGAGGCGACGGTCAAGACCACCGGGCAGACCGGGGTCGAGATGGAGGCGCTGACGGCGGTATCCACCGCGGCGTTGACGGTTTACGACATGGTCAAGGCCGTCGATAAGGCGATGCAGATCGGCGGCATCCGCGTTGTCCTGAAGGATGGTGGAAAATCAGGACGTTACGAGGCTAAATGATTACGGTCGAAGAAGCGCGGAAACTGCTGCTGGGGCTGGTTTCTCCACTGGACAGCGAAGATGTGCCGCTGGCCGAAGCCGCCGGGCGGGTCCTTGCCGAAGATGCCGCGGCGACGCGGGATCAGCCACCGTTCGCCGCCTCCTCCATGGACGGCTATGCGCTCCAATCCGCCGAGGTCGAGCGCCATGCCATGTTCAAGGTCATCGGCGAAGCCGCCGCCGGGCACCGGTTCACCGGAACCGTCCGCGCCGGTCAGGCCGTGCGGATATTCACCGGCGCCCCGGTTCCTGAAGGGGCCAATTTCGTGGTGATTCAAGAGGATGTCAAGCGCAAGGGTGACCTGATCACCATCACCGACGATCCAGGCACCAAGCCCAACATCCGTCCGGCGGGGGCCGATTTCCGTGTCGGTCAGACGATTTCGGCACCGCGCGTCTTGCGGCCCGAAGACATCGCCTTGCTCGCCGCGATGAACAGACCGTTCGTGCGTGTCTACCGCAAACCGGTTATCTCTCTGATCTCGACAGGCGACGAGTTGGTGATGCCAGGCGGCACGCCCGGCCCTGACCAGATCATTGCCTCGAACACCTTCGGTCTCAAGGCGCTGTTCGAAGGCAAGGGCGCGCATGTGCGATTGCTGCCGATCGCCCGCGACACCCACGGTTCGCTCAGGACTGCGCTCGGTCTGGCCGAGGGATCAGACCTTGTGATCACCATCGGGGGGGCATCGGTCGGAGATCATGATCTGGTCGAGGACGTTGCCGCCGACCTTGGCATGGAACGTTCATTCTACAAGGTGCGCATGCGCCCCGGAAAACCTCTCATGGCCGGTCGATTGAACGGGCGCGCGATGGTCGGATTGCCCGGAAACCCGGTATCGGCAATGGTTTGCGGATATATCTTCGTGTTGCCGATGGTGCGGCGCATGCTGGGGCTGGAAACGGATGTGTCTTTCCAGCACGCGACCCTGGCGGAGTCTTTGCCGGCGAACGGACCGCGCGAGCACTACATGCGTGCCATGGTGGAAAACGGGCGGATTACCGCGTTCGGAGATCAGGACAGTTCGCTCCTGTCCATCCTTGCCCAGGCGAACGCCCTTCTGATGCGCCCGCCGAACGACCCTGCCCTGGATGCCGGAACCCAGGTATTCTACGTGCCTTTATAGGTTGCTCAGGCCGCTGTTGACACAAAACAGGAACATGCGTAGAACAAATGTAAACGCATGGATCAATGAGGACGGGCAATGCTGACCAAGAAGCAGTTGGATTTGCTGGAGTTCATTCACAAGCGGATGCAGAAGGATGGCGTTCCACCCAGTTTCGACGAAATGAAACTGGCCCTGGACCTGCGATCGAAATCAGGCATTCATCGTCTGATCACGGCGCTTGAGGAACGAGGCTTCATCCGTCGCCTCGCCCATCGTGCAAGGGCGATCGAGATCGTGAAATTGCCTGAAAGCCTTGGCGGAGAACCTGTGGCGGGCTTCACGCCCCGGGTGATCGACGGGGATCGGCCGGACCACCCGCGCCCGGCACAGGCCGAGGCGGTCGCGGTTCACGCAATCGAACTGCCGGTGATGGGACGTATCGCCGCCGGCGTGCCGATCGAAGCGATCAGCCATGTCTCGCATCAGGTCGCCGTTCCCGGCAGCATGATCGGTCAGGGCGATCACTATGCGCTCGAGGTGAAGGGCGACTCGATGATCGAGGCAGGGATCAACGATGGTGACGTGGTGGTGATCCGCGAAACCTCCACCGCCAACAACGGCGATATCGTGGTTGCTCTGATCGAAGGCCACGAGGCGACGCTGAAACGGTTCTATCGCCGGGGCGGCGGTATTGCCCTCGAAGCGGCGAACCCGGCTTACGAGACGCGCGTCTTTCCGGAAGGCAAGGTCAGCATCCAGGGCCGCCTGGTCGGGTTGATCCGCACCTATTGAAAAGATCGAGGCGGCGACCACAGTCGACGGCCCTCTCCGGCAATACCCGTCAGTTTGCCATCCCTGGTCAGGCTGACCGAACCGGTACTCAAAAGATGGTCGGCGTCGAAAACCAAGCAGGATCCGTCGAGCGTCAACGGTACGGCCGAAACCACGATCTGGTTGTCCAAACAGGTGGTCAACTCGCCTGCGCTGCGTTTGCCGGTCACATGTATGACTTCAACGGTCCCAGTCGAAAGCCGCCGCGTGCCGCCGCTGTCAGGCCAACGCGCGGCAGCGGTGGCCTGATCGGCGCCGTCGCCATCGTTTTCAAGCCAGACATCGGCAATGAAACCGGCGCCGCGCGGTTTGCTGAGCGCACGGCCTTCGTCGGTCATCACCCCGACCAGCCCGGCGGTATCCGCTATCAGTATCGCGGGGCGTTCCGCCTGCGCCCAAAGACCCAGTGCCAGGATCATTGCGCCCCCACCCGCCAGGCGTAGCCTTCCCCGCCAGAGGACCAGCCACAGACCGCCGAGCGCCAACAGCGGCAACACCGCCGGGCCGGAACTGACCACATGGCCCTGCGCCCCGTCCAAGTCCTGCACCCAATGCGCCACTGCCAGGATCCAGCGCAACCCGAGCCCCATCAGTTCCAGCCCGATCCAGTCCAGCCCGACAGGCGTCAGCACCAGGGCCAGAACCGCCGACGGGATAACCAAAGTCCCCATGACCGGAACCGACACAAGATTGGCCATCAGCCCGTAATGCGCCACAGTGTTGAAATGCGCGGCCCCGAAAGGCGCAGTAGCAAGCCCGGCGACTGCCGATGACAGCACTACACCCATAACCGGTTGCAGCCACCGAGGCCCAAGCATGATGTCTGCGTCACGCACCCATCCGAACACCGCGACCAGCGCCACGGTTGCGGCGAAACTCATCTGAAACCCCGGTCCCAGCAACGCCTCGGGCCTGAGCAGCAGGACCACAAGCGCCGCAACCGACAGGGATCTCAGCGACAGCGCCCGCCGGTCGACCAGAACAGCACCAAGCATGACCGCGACCATAACGAAGGCGCGTTGGGTGGCAACATTGCCCCCGGACAGCGCGAGATAGCCAGCCGCGACCACAAGGGCTCCGATCGCGGCAAGTTTGCGGACCGGAAGACGCAGCGCCAGGGACGGGATCAGGGACAGGCCGAACCGGATCGACGAATAGACGAAACCCGCCAGCAACCCCATGTGAAGCCCGGAAATGGCAAGCAGATGGGCCAGATTGCTCGCCCGCAGCGCCGCAATCGCTTCCTCGCCCACTCCACTGCGGTCACCGGTGGTCACCGCTGCCGCAAAACCGCCGACATCGCCCGGCAAACGATCCTGTATGTGTTTCGAGATCGCGACCCGGATCGCAAACACATGCAGCCTCGGCTCATCATGGTCCGGCAGAGCGGCGATCACGACAGGTGCGCGCGTATAGCCAACCGCGCCAAGGCGCTGGAACCAGGCATGACGCCGAAAGTCGAAGCCACCGGGCTCAACCGGCCCCTGAGGCGGAGAAAGATGCGCCGTAGTCATGATCCGGGCCCCCGGAATGATGCGTAGACTGTCCTCGGGCACAGATATCCTCACGCCATGCGGCACTGCGGCCGGCGGCACCCTGTCCAGCCGCACCTGATCGAGCGTCACCCGCAAACGGTCCGTGGCGGAGCGGTCAAGCCCGACGACCCGGCCCTCGACTGGCCCGAAGTAGCGCCAACCCAGAACCGGTGCCGCAACGTGATGTGCCCGCGATGACACCAGAACAACGCCCGCCGCCACCAGAGCTGCGGCCCATATCAGTGGCGTCCATGCCCCTGGATGCAGGACCGCGACAAAAGCCAGCACCAGTGCCAGAGTGGCGCATGTCACGATGACCGCTAGTCCGGGCTCGTGCAGGGGTGCAAAGTACAAACCGATCCCAACCCCCAAGCAAACCGGTACCCAGGGGAAAAGATGCCCCCTCTGAATCAGCAGGGCGCGTTCGATCGGTGCCACGAGACGCATGCTTGCTCCTACCCGCCCGGCTCGTTAGACAGACCGCAGAACCCTAGCCCCCTTACGGTTACCAAAAGGTAAAATGCTCTCATGACGGATCAGGTCGTCACCCGTTTCGCCCCCTCGCCCACAGGTTACTTGCATATCGGCGGGGCTCGTACCGCCTTGTTCAACTGGCTTTATGCCCGGGGGCGCGGCGGAAAATTCCTGCTCCGTATCGAGGACACAGATCGCGTCCGTTCGACTCCCGCAGCGACGGCCGCCATCCTGCAGGGTCTGGGCTGGCTGGGGCTCGACCATGACGGCGAGGTGATCAGCCAGTTCGAACGCGCGCCCCGTCATGCCGAGGTCGCGCATGAACTGCTGGCCGCCGGCAAGGCGTACAAATGCTTTTCGACGCAAGAGGAAATCGAAACCTTCCGCGAGGCGGCCCGCGCCGAAGGCCGCAGTACGCTCTATCGCTCGCCCTGGCGCGATGCCGATCCGGCGACGCATCCCGACGCGCCCCATGTGATCCGCATCAAGGCGCCGCTGGAAGGGACAACCGTGATCCGGGACCGGGTGCAGGGAGACGTGAGCATCCGCAACGACCAGCTTGACGACATGGTGCTGCTCCGGTCGGACGGAACTCCGGTCTACATGCTTGCCGTGGTGGTCGACGACCACGACATGGGTGTGACCCATGTAATCCGCGGAGACGATCACCTGAACAATGCCGCGCGCCAGATGATGATCTACGAAGCGATGGGATGGACGGTTCCGGTCTGGGCACATATTCCTCTGATTCACGGACCGGACGGCAAGAAACTGTCAAAACGGCACGGCGCGCTTGGTGCGCAGGAATACCAGGCAATGGGATATCCCGCTGCCGGCATGCGCAACTACCTGGCCCGGCTGGGCTGGAGCCACGGTGACGACGAATTCTTTACCGATGAACAGGCCAGGGAATGGTTCGATCTGGACGGAATCGGCAAGTCGCCCGCCCGGTTCGACTTGAAGAAGCTCGAGAATCTTTGCGGCCAGCACATCGCGGTTTCCGATGATGCTGCATTGCGGCATGAGATTGAGGAATATATGGTGGCGGCCAAACTTCCGCCACTCACGCCGGCGCAGTCCGATGCTCTGGAACGTGCGATGTATTGCCTCAAGGACCGCGCCCGAACATTTCCGGAACTCCTTGAAAAAGCTGAGTTTGCCCTCACGTCCCGGCCGATCGTCCCGGATGAGAAGGCCGCAGCGGCGCTCGCCTCTGTATCCGACGGTATACTGAATGAATTGACGCCGCATTTGCAAAATGCTAGCTGGACGCGAGATAGTCTTGAAGAAGCTTTGAACGCTTTTGCCGAGGCCAAGGAAACCAAGTTCGGCAAGCTGGCTGGCCCGCTGAGGGCAGCACTTGCAGGACGGTCGGTAACGCCCTCGGTTTTCGACATGATGCTGGTTTTGGGACGAGATGAAACTCTGGCCCGTATCCAGGACGCGGCGGACGCTGCCTGATCTTCATGATCGTGCAATGTCTCGCGGTTACTACCTGAGCTTGCGCGTCCGCGCGCAGGCCCGCCCGCACGTATCGCGCACCGCCGAAGTGCGCCCGTGCCTGCCATGAGGAAGGGACATAAATGACTGAAGAAAAGAAAACCGCGACGCTCAGCCTGAACGGCCAAAACTACGAGTTGCCAGTCCTTTCGCCATCGACCGGCCCGGACGTGATCGACATCCGAAAGCTCTATGGACAGGCGGGCGTATTCACCTACGATCCGGGCTTCACCTCGACCGCAAGCTGCGACAGCACCATCACCTATATCGACGGCGAACTGGGCGAACTCCTGCACCGCGGCTATCCGATCGACCAGCTGGCTGCAAAGTCGCACTATCTCGAAGTCTGCTACCTGCTGCTTTATGGTGAGCTGCCGACCGCGAAGGATCTGGAGAAGTTCGAAACCACGATCACCCGTCACACCATGATCCACGAGCAGATGCACTATTTCTTCCGCGGCTTCCGCCGGGATGCGCATCCGATGGCGACGATGGTGGGTGTGGTCGGCGCGATGTCGGCCTTCTACCACGACTCGACCGATATCAGCGACCCGCACCAGCGTGAAATCGCCAGCCACCGTCTGATCGCGAAGATGCCGACCATTGCCGCGATGGCGTACAAGTATTCGATCGGCCAGCCGTTCATGTATCCGCGCAACGACCTGGATTATGCGGCCAACTTCCTGCAGATGTGCTTTGCCGTACCGGCCGAGACCTACCATGTGGATCCGATCCTGGCGCGCGCCATGGACCGGATCTTTACCCTGCATGCCGATCACGAGCAGAACGCCTCGACCTCGACGGTGCGTCTGGCCTCGTCCTCGGGCGCCAATCCGTTTGCCTGCATCGCCGCCGGCATCGCCTGCCTCTGGGGGCCGGCGCATGGTGGCGCGAACCAGGCGTGTCTGGAGATGCTCAAGGAGATCGGCACCCCCGATCGCATCCCCGAATTCATCGCCCGCGCCAAGGACAAGAACGATCCGTTCCGCCTGATGGGCTTTGGCCACCGCGTCTACAAGAACTTCGACCCGCGCGCGACGGTGATGAAGCAATCCGCAGACGAGGTGCTGGACCTTCTGGGCGTCGAGAACAACCCGATCCTGGCCACGGCCAAGGAGCTCGAGCGCGCCGCCCTGGCCGATGACTACTTCGCCGAGAAAAAACTGTTTCCGAACGTGGACTTCTACTCGGGCATCATTCTCGAGGCGATGGGTTTCCCGACATCGATGTTCACCCCGATCTTCGCGGTGTCGCGCACCGTGGGCTGGGTCAGCCAGTGGAAGGAACAACTGGCCGATCCACAGCACAAGATCGGGCGGCCGCGCCAGTTGTACCTGGGCTCTACCGCACGCGACTACGTGGATATCGAGAACCGCTGATCCGACCGGTCAGCCTGTTTTCCGGACTCCGGCGGCCCGTCCGCCGGAGTTTTTCGTTTGACACATGCAACCGATCGTTTCGCACAGGCACGAAGGACCAACCGGCCTGTTTCGCAAATCATGCGCCGGCGGTTGCCCGCAGCCTCGCCTTCCGGAGAATCATGCCCGCGCCGACCAGGGACTGACCTGCGGGTGTTGTTTCCTGTATCGCGAACGGATCTCCGCACATAAAGATTTTGTTTCCGAAAGATCAACGACAAGGGCCCCAAACCACGGGTTTTGGACGAGAAATCGTTTATTATATGTCCAAATTGTGGCCACCTCTCTAACTTCGGCTGCGGTTCATCTTAGGGGGGTCAATATGACCGGAACGATTGGCGAAAAAACACAGATCACCGTGACTTTGGGCTGCGAACCGCGTCTGCTGGTCACCATCGTGGAAAAGTTTGATGGCGGCCTTTTCATAGATATCAAATCCGAAGACCCGGATGCAGAAGTTGGTGATCTCGACGGTTTCTTCTTCAATTTCACCGACGATGCGACCATGAACGGGCTGCATATCTGGCCCGACGAAAACCAGGGAACGCAATGGGCCCCCGTCACGGACATCCAGATGAACCCGGATGCGGTCGACAGCTTGAGCAATGGTGCGCAACTGGCAGAAACCTATGACGCCGGCATTCAGTTCGGGTTGACACCGGATTCGACCCAAGGCCATGTCAGCGCCGCCAACTTTACGATGTGGTCGGAAAACGGCCCGCTCAGCATCGAGGATATCGACCTCGACAGCCTCGCCGCGGTGGTGAACTCGGATACAGAGAACGGTATCGTCAAGACGGTCAGCGACAGCACCAACAGCGGCGACGGCTATGGCGAGGAAGAGCATGAAGATGACGAGTGCGCCTTCCTCATCGAGGGGCCGGTCAATACCGAAGTGGTACTGACCCAGCTGGAGAACGGCGATATCCGGGTCGATCTGCAAGTGCTGGAGGGCGACGATCCGGACGCCACCGGACAGATCGGCGATATCAACGGATTGTTCTTCAACGTCGCCGATGACAGCCTCCTGAACGGCATGACCGTGACCGGCGACGATGTGACCGGATCGCAATTCGCGGCCGGGTCCGTGAACAATCTGGGCAACGGCGTCAACATGCACGGTACGCAGGAAGGCGAGACGAGCGAGACCGCAAACGGGTTCGATGCCGGTATCGCGATCGGGCACACCGGTATCGGAGGAGGCGACGATATTCGCGCCACCAGCTTTACCCTGTCACATCCCGACGGGCTGAGTCTCGAGGATTTCAGCGGCGAGTTCTTTGGCCTGCGGCTGACCTCGGTCGGAGACGAGGGCAGCGACGACCGCGAAGACTCTCTGAAACTGATCGGCCAGTGCGAGGAGGAACCGCAACCGCCGATCTGCGACGACCAGTATTACCTGAACGATGTCATGGCGCTGATGACCCAGCCCATGCATGACGAGTTGGCCTATGAAATGATGGCGAGCGAGCCGGTCGAAGAAATGGATCTGGTCGAAACCTATTGAGTCCGCTGTCCGGTCAGAACAGGCTGAGCTGATCGCCGGCCTGCGCCGGCACCCGGAACAGATCACATCTGAGGGCTGGCGCCTGCTGTGCCAGCCCTAGTCGCTTGCAAGCGGTCCTGAACCGTTGCGCCATCATCTCGGCGTATTGCCCTTCACCGCGCATCCGGTGGCCCCAGCGCGGATCGTAATCGCGCCCGCCGTGCATCTCGCGCAGCCGCGTCATCACCTTGGCCGCGCGGTTCGGCACGTGTTCGGCCAGCCATTCCTGCCAGAGCTGCGACACCTCGCGCGGAAGGCGCAGCATGATCCAGCTGGCCGTGTCGGCGCCCGCCTCGGCCCCGGCGGCCAGCAGCGCCTCCATCTCGTGATCGGTAAGCCCCGGCACCAACGGCGAGGTCATCAGCCGAACCGGAACCCCGGCATCGGTCAGTACACGGATCATCGCCAGACGCCTCTTCGGCGCGGGCGCCCGCGGCTCCATCCGCCGCGACAGATCGGCGTCGAGCGTTGTCAGCGAGATGCCTACGCGCACCAGCCCGCGCGCCGCCATCGGAGCCAGGATGTCCAGATCCCGTTCGATCAGCGCGCCCTTGGTCACGATGGCCACCGGGTGACCGAAATCGGCGAGAACTTCCAGGCAGGCGCGGGTGATCCTGTGGGTTTTCTCGATCGGTTGATAGGGGTCGGTATTGGTGCCAATGGCGATCGGGGCGACCTTGTAGCGGCGCGCGCTCAGTTCCGACCGCAGCACATCGACCGCATTGGGCCGCGCTACCAGGCGGGTTTCGAAATCGAGCCCCGGCGACAGTCCCAGATAGGCATGGGTCGGACGCGCGAAACAATAGACGCAGCCATGTTCACAGCCCCGATAGGGGTTGATCGACCGGTCGAAGGGCAGATCCGGCGAACGGTTGTAGGTGATCAGGCTGCGCGCGGTCTCAAACGCGACATCGGTCCGGAGCAGCGGCAAGTCCGGGTCGTTGTCCCATCCATCGGATTCGCAGACCCGCCCATATCGTTCGAAACGCCCCACCTCGTTGCTGAGCGCGCCACGGCCAAGCGTACGCATGCCGGGATTGAGGGAAGAATCTGGTCGCGTCATGGAACATGAATAGAACATTTTGCGAACATTGCGCAAGCACGGGATCAGCCCGATCAAGTCCCGAAAGCACCGCGGCGGACCGGATCATGCGCCCTGTCCATGATCATTCTGCGAATTACTCATTTTTATTCGGGGGATTTCCTTTCTATAGGTCGGTTGCAACACCGCCCATGTCGCAATCGACGCAGTCGAAAAGTGACCCTTGGGCAAAAAGGGGAAAAGTATCCGGGGCAGCCCCCCACCAACGCTCAAGGAATCGCGCCATGTCGGAAGAAGAAGACATCATCCTGTCGGAACTCGACGACGAAGAACTCGTCCAGCAGATGTTCGACGACCTCTACGACGGTCTGAAGGAAGAGATCGAGGAGGGCGTGAACATCCTGCTCGAACGCGGCTGGGCGCCCTACCGCGTCCTTACCGAGGCACTGGTGGGCGGCATGACCATCGTCGGCGCCGACTTCCGAGACGGCATCCTGTTCGTGCCCGAAGTGCTGCTGGCCGCCAACGCGATGAAGGGCGGCATGGCCATCCTGAAACCGCTCTTGGCCGAAACCGGTGCCCCGCGCGTGGGCAAGATGGTGATTGGCACCGTCAAGGGCGACATCCACGACATCGGCAAGAACCTTGTGTCGATGATGATGGAAGGCGCAGGCTTCGAAGTGGTCGATCTGGGCATCAACAACCCGGTCGAGAACTACATGGACGCGCTGGAGCGGGAACAGCCCGACATCCTGGGCATGTCTGCGCTGCTGACCACCACCATGCCCTACATGAAGGTGGTGATCGACACGCTGGTCGAAAAAGGCGTGCGCGATGATTACATCGTCCTGGTCGGCGGCGCGCCGCTGAACGAGGAATTCGGCAAGGCGATCGGCGCCGACGCCTATTGCCGCGACGCGGCCGTGGCAGTGGAAACCGCCAAGGATTGGGTTGGTCGCAAGCACAACCGCATGGCCGTCTGAGCCGACAGGGCAACCGTACAAGGCCGGGGCCACCCTTGCGGGTGGCCTCGCGCGTTCCGGGAGCTGGCGTTTCGCACGGCGCCCGGCCCCGGTGTCGGAACTTTCATGCGCCATGTCGGCCAGGGGCTTGCCCCCGGCCTGTAATGCACCATTCTCAGGGTCCAGACATGGACGGAACCGCGATGACCGATACCAGCCCCCTGCCCGACGACGACGCGCTGACCCGCGACGGGCTCGACCTGCGCAGTGGCCAGGCGCGTATCCTGCTGATCGCCTGCGGCGCTCTGGCGCGCGAGATCCTGGACCTGCGCGACCGCAACGGTTGGTCGCACATGGACCTGACCTGCCTGCCGGCCATCCTGCATGTTCACCCCGACCGGATCACTGCCGCCGTAGAGGAGGCAGTCGCCAAACACCGGGCGCGCTATGCCCGCATCTATGTCGTCTATGCCGATTGCGGCACCGGCGGGTTGCTGGAACAGGCCTGCGCGCGGCTCGGGGTCGAGATGGTGAAGGGGCCGCATTGCTATTCCTTCTTCGAGGGCAACGATCGCTTCGCCGAGATCGCGGAACAGGAGTTCACCGCCTTCTACCTGACCGATTTCCTGGTGCGCCAGTTCGATGCCTTCGTGTGGAAACCGATGGGCTTCGACCGCCACCCCGAACTGATCCCGATGATGTTCGGCAATTACACCAAGCTGATCTACCAGGCCCAGACCGACGACCCGGCCCTGACCGCCAAGGCGCGCGCCTGCGCCGACCGGCTCGGCCTCGCCTTCGAGCGGCGATTCACCGGCTATGGCGATCTTGAGACAACACTGACCGATTGGGCCAGGCCGCCAACTTCGACCGCCTGACCGCATCCCGAACGATAATCCGGCAGCCGGCCGAGGCATCCCCCGGCCGGTTCCTTTTTGATTACAGCGCGGTCCAGCCGCCATCGACGCTGATCGTGGTGCCGGTGATCTGCGCCGCCGCATCCGAGCACAGAAACACCGCAGTGCCACCCAGCTGTTCGACAGTGGCGAATTCCTTGGACGGCTGGCGTTCCAGCATGACTTTCTTGATCACCTCGTCACGTCCCATGTTGTATTTGGCCATCGTGTCGGGGATCTGAGCCTCGACCAGCGGCGTCAGGACATAGCCCGGGCAGATGGCATTGCAGGTGATCGGTTCCTGCGCGGTTTCCAGCGCCACGGTCTTTGTCATCCCCACGATGCCATGCTTGGCCGCGACATAGGCCGCCTTGAAAGGAGAGGCCGTCAGACCATGTGCGGAGGCGATGTTGACGATCCGCCCCCAGCCCGCAGCCCGCATCATCGGCAGCGCCGCAGCGGTGGTGTGAAACGCCGAATTCAGGTTGATCGCGATGATCGCATCCCATTTCTCGACCGGAAACTCGTCGATCGGCGACACATGCTGGATACCGGCATTGTTCACAAGGATATCGCAGACCCCTGCCTGCGCGATGAGATTACGGCACTCCTCGCCCTTGGACATGTCGGCCTGGATATACCGCACCGCAACTCCGAACTCGCCCGCGAGCTGCGCGGCCAGCGCGTGATCTTCATCCCGGTCGGTGAACGAATTCAGCACGACGTCCGCTCCCGCACGCGCCAGTTCCCTTGCAATGCCAAGGCCGATACCGGAGTTGGAGCCGGTAACGATAGCGGTCTTTCCCTTCAGCGACATGTCTTGCCCTCTCTTGAAATGTCCGTCGCGCGGAACCCTGCCATGCTGCACTTGCAAAGGGAACGGCAAAACGCGCGGCCTCGTTTCCCTGGAAGGTTTTGCTGAAGCCGAAATCCATTACCGGCAAACCAAAAAAAAACGCCCGCGCAAGGCGGGCGTTAAGTTATTGAGGCAGGTTTCATACAGGCAAGAAACCTATCGAGCAGTGACCCCTTTATAAGCAATTCCGTGCTCGCATCCAAGCTAAAAGTTTGAAAATACGTGAATCCGTCGTTAGGGTGATGACCAAGAAAATAAGGCCCGAGCAGGATTGTTGCGCAAGTGCGACTAGATTTTTTCTGTACTTTCCGCCGGCTGACGGCGGGAATCGTCCTCGTTCTGACCGCAGGCAACGCCGCGGCAGATTCGCGACATGCCATAGCTATGTATGGTGAACCGGCCTTGCCACCGGATTTTGTGTCTTTGCCCTATGCTAATCCGGACGCCCCAAAGGGTGGCCGCATCGTGTTCGGGAACACCGGGGGCTTCGACAGCCTCAATCCCTTTGCCCAGAAAGGCACGGTTCCCTGGCAGATGCAGTTCTGGTCCTACGAGAGCCTGATGGGCCGCAGTTGGGACGAACCGTTCACCCTTTACGGCCTCCTTGCCGAATCGGTCGAGACACCTGCAGACCGTTCCTGGGTGGAATTCACCCTGCGGCCCGAGGCCCGATTCTCGGACGGAAGCCCTGTCACGGTCGAGGATGTGATCTGGTCCTACCGGACGCTCGGCACCGAAGGACACCTGCGCTATCGCGGGTTCTGGTCGCGCATAGCGGCGATCGAGGCGACCGGGCCGCGCAGCGTGCGCATCACCTTTGCCGATGACGACCGGGAGCTCGCCATGCTGGCCGGTTTGCGCCCAATTCTGAAAAAGGCGCAATGGGACGGGCGCAGCCTGGCCGAGGGCGACATTCACGATATCCCGATCGGCACCGGTCCCTATGTCGTGTCCGCCTACGAACCGGGCCGTTATGTCACTTTTTCCCGGAACGCCGACTACTGGGGCCGCGATATCGGGTTCCGGCGCGGCACGATGAATTTCGACGAGATGCGGATCGACTTCTTCGGCGACCAGTCGGTGCTGTTCGAAGCCTTCAAGGCGGGCGAGATCAGTGCGGTACGCGAGTTCAACGCGCAAAAATGGGACAGTGTCTACAATTTCCCGGCCGTCCAACGCGGCGATGTCCTCAAGACCGAGATCGTGCACGGTAAACCGTCAGGCATGACCGGTTTCGTGATCAATACCCGCCGCGCGCCATTTGATGACTGGCGGGTACGCGAGGCGCTGATGCTCGCCTTCAACTTCGAATACATCAACGACACGGTGACCGGCGGTGCCATGGGGCGGATCACCTCCTATTTCTCGGGCACCGATCTGGCCTATCGCCCCGGCCCAGCCAGCGGGGCCGTCGCCGCCTTGCTGGCCCCGTATGTCCACGATCTGCCGCCGGGCACGATCGAGGGTTACAACCTGCCGCAAGGCGACGGCACGGCCCGAAACCGGAGCAATCTGCGCAAGGCCGCCGACCTGTTGGCCGAGGCCGGTTTTGGCATCCGGGATGGCGAACTCTTTGGCCCGGATGGCAATCGCTTTGCGTTCCGCTTCCTGATCCGCCAGGGCGACACCGATATGCAGACGGTGATCGAGATCTACACTCGCGCACTGGCGCGGCTGGGCATTCTCGCGACGACCGATAAGGTCGACAACGCCCAGTACACCGCCCGAATCGCCGAGCTGGATTTCGACCTGACCCCGTTCCGACGTGACCTGTCCCTGTCGCCGGGCAATGAACAGCGGCTGTATTGGGGTTCGGAGACCGCTGACCAGCCCGGCACCCGCAATCTGATGGGTGCGAACCTGCCGGCCATCGACGCGATGATCGACGCCATGCTGTCCGCCCGCAGCCAGGACGAACTGATCGCCGCCACCCGTGCGCTCGACCGCATTCTGACCGCCGGGCGCTACGTGATCCCGATCTGGAATTTCGACGTTGGCCGTATCGCCCATGTCCGGCAGATGCGGCATCCGGACTATACGCCGATCTATGGCGACGGGCCGCAGTACATGCCGGATGTCTGGTGGTACCGGGATTGACTCCCGATCCATATTTTCACCTTTCTTGAAATATGTGATTTGCGAGGCCGCCTTCACCAACCCGGCGGTGGCCGTCGTGCACGGGTTCGCAGACACTCAGGCCGAGTTCTACCTCGGCCACCTTCCTATATTCATCCTCATGCAACTGATCGCCGTCGGCAACGGCCATGTGGTGCTGAACTGCCTGTCAGCCGGGGAACAGACCGGAGCACACCTTTTTCGCGAAATCTCCAAGGCACTTCGCCTTTTTGTCGTGCGGCGTTTTGCCCGGTGCTTGCTGAACCGTTACATTTCTACTCTGTCCCGCGGGGGGAGCATTTCGCATGGGGCTCACAGAGGAATGCTCGACATGTTGACCTGGACAGACCTCACCCGTGACTGGGGTACTTCCTTCGCACGGGCGAAGGTCAGATTTCCCAACCTGCATGAACGCGACATGCCTTTTCTCAAGCTCGATCGTGCCCGCTTCGAAGCCTATCTGGCGGAAAGGCACAACCTGACGCTGGACGAGGCGCGCGAAGAGTTTGCCGATTTTCTCTATGTCGAAGCATTGAACCGCGAATGCGGAAAATGAAGATGCTCAGGACAGCGAAGTGACCCACAGGATCGTTGCATCCTCGTCGCTGGTCGAAATCACGTTATGGCCCATGGATGCGTCGTAATAGGCGCTGTCGCCCCGGCGCATCTCGACCGGCTCGTAGAACTCGGTGTACAGGCGGATGACGCCGGTCAGCACGTACAGGAACTCTTCGCCGTCGTGTCGCACCCAACCGTCGAACTCCTCCATCGATCGGGCGCGGACGCGCGCGCGATAGGGCAGCATCTGTTTTTTGGTCAGGGTGTCGGCAAGAAGCTCGTGCTCGTAGGTCGCCGTCGCATGGGCCGCGCCATCGCCGGATTTCGTCACCGCCATGCGTCCGTTGATCTGGTCCTTCTGCGGCGGCGTGAACAGTTGCGGCACCGAGATCTGCAACCCCACCGCCAGTTTCTTGAGCGCCTCATAGGTCGGCGACATCTGGCCATTCTCGATCTTGCTGAGCGTGGATCGGGCCAACCCGGCCTTGGTCGCCGCCTGTTCCAGCGTCCAGTCGCGCGCCTTGCGCAACTCGCGGACACGGGCGCCAAGATCCAGCGGCTCGGCGTCGCCCTGGCTACCGTTGGAACGCGCAATTCGGATCAGGGATTTCGGGTCGCGGCTGGTCATGTCGCTGTCTATAGGACCATAGCAGCCCGCTTGCAACGGGTGCGGAGGCAGGCTAGCCAAGAGCCATGCTGTCGATCTTTGATCAAGGGCCACCGCCGCCCTGCCCCGCCCCGTTCAACCTGGCCGCCCATGTCCTGCGTCACGCAGAGCGACTGGCGGATAAGACCGCCTTGTCCGTTCTTCATGACACCCGGACCGACGACTGGAGCTATGCACGCTTGCGCCAGGCCATTCTCGGCACGGCGACCGGGTTGCTGGAGACCGGGTTGAAACCCGGGGATCTCGTCCTGATGAGGCTGGGAAATACGGTCGAGTTCCCGGTTGCCTATCTGGGGGCCATTGCGGCAGGGATCGTGCCGGTTCCAACCTCGTCGCAACTGACCGAACCGGAAACCGCGCGGATGATCGCCGAACTGAACCCGGCCGCCGTCCTGCGCGATGCAGATGTCGCCTGTGCCCCGCATCCCAAGCAGATTGGGACCGAGGCACTCAATGCCATGCACGATCTGCCGCCGTCCGATTTCGCCATGGGCGACCCCGACAGGCTGGCCTATGCAGTCTATACCTCCGGCACCTCGGGCAAGCCGCGCGCGGTGGCCCATGCCCACCGGGCGATCTGGGCACGTCAGATGATGGTCGATGGCTGGTACGGCCTGACCGAAGACGACCGGCTGTGCCACGCAGGCGCGTTCAACTGGACCTATACACTGGGTACCGGGCTGATGGACCCCTGGACCATTGGCGCCACCGCGCTGATTCCCGCGCCAGGCACGGATATCGACCGGCTGCCGGATCTGCTGGCCCGGCATCACGCGACGATTTTTGCCGCCGCCCCGGGCGTGTACCGCAAGCTCTTGCAAGGGCGCGACCGGTTGGACCTGCCCGCTTTGCGCCACGGCCTGTGCGCCGGTGAAAAACTGGCTCGGGCCTTGCACGAACAATGGAGCCGGGCCACCGGCTCCGAACTATACGAGGCATTCGGCATGTCCGAATGCTCCACATTCATCTCGTCATCCCCGGCGCATCCGGCGAGGGGCGATGCCTTGGGTCAACCGCAGCCGGGCCGGCGTGTGGCGATCCTGGGACCCGACGGACCCGTGCCCCAGGGCGAACCCGGCACCATCGCCGTGCACCGGAGTGACCCTGGCCTGATGCTGGGCTATCTCAATGCCCCGGACGAGGCCGCCGCCCGCATGCAGGGCGACTGGTTCCTGACCGGCGACCAGGGCGCGATGGCCATCGACGGGCAGGTCACCTATCTGGGCCGCGACGACGACATGATGAACGCGGGCGGGTACCGCGTCTCTCCGGTCGAGGTCGAAGCGGTGCTGGCACGCTATCCGGGGATCGACCAGGCTGGAGCGGCCGCGGTCGAGGTCAAACCCGACACCTTCGTGATCGCCGCCTTCTATTCCGGTCCCCGGGAACTGGACGAAACCGCGCTCAGGGCCTATGTCGAGGCCAACCTGGCGCGGTACAAGCAACCACGCGCCTTCGTCCACCTTCCCGCGCTGCCTACGGGCGGCAACGGCAAACTCCTGCGCCGGGCGCTGCCGGCCTATTTCAAGGGGCCGTCCCGATGACCCAGACCGTCAAGCTCGATATCCTGTCCGATCCGATCTGCCCGTGGTGCTATATCGGCAAGGCCAATCTTGAAAAGGCGCTGGCAGCCATTCCCGATCATCCCTTTGTCATCGAATGGCATCCGTTCCAGCTGAACCCCGACATGCCCGACGCCGGCATGGACCGGCGCGAATACCTCGAAAGCAAGTTCGGCGGCAAGGAAGAGGCCGTGCGCGCCTATGCCCCAGTGGTCGAACACGCGCAAAAGGCCGGGCTGAACATCAATTTCGAAGCGATGAAACGAACGCCGAACACGCTCGACGCCCATCGCCTGATCCATTGGGCCGGGATCGAAGGCAAGCAGGCGCAGGCGGTCGACGCGCTGTTCCGCGCCTATTTCACCGAGGGCCGCGACATCGGGGATCATGAGGTTTTGGGCGATATCGCCGACAGTATCGGAATGGACGCGGCAGTGGTGCAGAAACTGCTCAAGACCGACGCCGACCGCGACGACATCGCCAAGCGCGATGCCCATTCGCGCGAGATGGGGGTGAACTCGGTTCCGACCTTCATCGTGGCCAATCAGCATGCTGTTCCCGGCGCACAACCGCCCGAACTCTGGGAAAAGGTGATCCGCGAGATCATGTCCCAGCTTGAGACCAGTACTGCATAATCCCACATGGCTCTGTGCGTTTGTGCGACTGGCCCCCTTGCCCCGGTCATGTTAGCGGCTAATCGGTAAGGAGACCGCCCATGGCAGACCGGATGTCCAGGACCGAATTCATCGCGCTGATCGCGATGATGTTCGCCACGATCGCGTTTTCGATTGATTCGATGTTGCCGGCTCTGCCCGAAATCGGGCTGGAGCTGAGCCCCGACGAACCCAACCGCGCGCAATTGATCCTGACCTCTTTCGTGCTGGGCATGGGGATCGGCACGTTCTTCACCGGGCCGCTTTCGGATGCCTTCGGACGCAAGCCGGTGATCTATGGTGGCGCCGCGCTCTATGTCCTGGCCAGCGTCGTTGCCTGGGCCAGCCCTTCGCTGGAACTGGTGCTGGCGGCCCGTATCGCTCAGGGACTGGGTGCGGCAGGTCCGCGAGTCGTCGCCATGGCCATCGTCCGCGACCTCTACTCAGGCCGCCAGATGGCGCGCATCGTCTCGATCGCCATGATGATCTTTACCCTGTTTCCGGCCTTTGCGCCGCTGATGGGGGCCGGTCTCATCGCGCTGACAGGCTGGCGCGGCATCTTCGCGGCCTTCGTGCTGTTTTCCACCGTCTCCATTCTCTGGATGGGCTTCCGCCTGCCGGAGTCGCTGCCCGTCGAGAACCGGCGCCCGTTCCGCCTTCCCCTGCTGGCCGACGCGGTACGGCAGATGTTCGGCCACCCGACGGTCCGGCTGTCGATCATGGTGCAGACGCTGTGCATGGGGACGCTGTTCACCATGTTGACCATGGTTCAGCCAGTCTATGACGTGATCCACGACCGGGCGGACAGTTTCCCGTTCTGGTTTGCCCTGGTGGCTCTGCTTTCGGGCTCTGCCAGCCTGCTCAACGCCGCCCTGGTGGTTCGGGTCGGCATGCGCCGTATGGTGACATGGTCGCTTGGGGCGCAGATCATCATCACTCTCGCCGTGATCGCGTTGAACAGCTTGCCCCTGTCGGACAGCCTGTCTTTCGGCCTGTTCATCGCCTGGCAGACGGCGGTGTTCTTCATGGCGGGCACGACACTGGGCAACCTGAACGCCATCGCGATGGAACCCATGGGGCATATCGCGGGCATGGCCGCCTCGGTCATCGGCGCTGTGGCCACCGTGCTCGCGGCCGCGATTGCCGCCCCCGTCGGGCTCTTGTTCGATGGCTCTTTGGCACCGCTCACCACAGGTATTCTGACCATGTGCACCTTGGGATTCCTGCTGATGCTGCACATGGGACGGATCGAAGACCGCCTGCCTGAGGTTTCCCTGTAACCCGCTTTCGCGTACTCTTCTCGTAAGAGAGGGGAGTATCCGGAATGGACGATTATGGCTATGACCTGGGCAGCCATACCTGCCCGATAACGACCACGTCGCCCGAGGCGCAACTCTGGTTCGATCGCGGTCTGATCTGGACCTATGGCTACAACCACGAAGAGGCGGCCGTCTGCTTCCAGCGCGCGCTGGAGCATGATCCGGACTGCGCCATGGCCCATTGGGGCGTCGCCTATGCCACCGGCCCCAATTACAACATGCCCTGGGAGTTGTTCGACACCGATGGCCGCGCCACGGCATTGCAGACCGCATTCGACGCCACCCGGGCCGCGCTGGCACGGCTGGATGGCTGCACGCCGGTGGAACAGGCGCTGATCCGCGCCCTGCCCGCGCGCTATCCGCAGCGTGAACTTGACGACGACATGCATCGCTGGGACCATGACTTTGCGGGTGCGATGCGGGCAGCCTATGCTACCGATCCGGCGCATCTCGACCTGCGTACGGTCTACGTCGAAAGCTTGCTCAACCTGACACCCTGGAAGATGTGGGACCTCAAGACCGGGCGCCCCGCCGAAGGGGCCGCCACGCTGGAGGCGCAGGAGGTTCTGGAAACGGCGTTGCGCGACGATCCGGCCGCCATGTCGCACCCGGGCCTGCTGCACCTCTACGTTCACCTGATGGAAATGTCGCCATTCCCTGAAAAAGCTCTCAAGGCCGGCGATGTGCTGCGCACGCTGGTGCCGGATTCCGGGCATCTGGTGCATATGTCCACGCATATTGACGTCTTGTGCGGGCATTATCACGATGTCGTCTACTGGAACCAGAAGGCGGTCGAAGCCGATCTGAAATACTTCCGCCGCGAAGGTGCGTTCAATATCTATTCTGGCTACCGCATCCACGACTACCATTTCGTGATCTACGGCGCATTGTTCCTGGGACAGATGCAGCCGGCGCTCGACGCGAACCGGGGCTTGTGGGAAACCACCCCCGAAGAGATGCTGCGTATCGAAAGCCCGCCGATGGCGGATTACTTCGAAAGCTACATGGCAATGGGCCCGCATATCCTGATCCGCTTCGGGCGCTGGCAAGAGGCGATCGCGCTGGAACCGCCCGCCGACCGCGACCTGTACCGCACCCTGACCGCCACGGTGCATTATGCCCGCGCGGTTGCCTTTGCCGCCACTGGCCGCGTGACCGAAGCGGAGGCCGAGGAACAGGTCTTTCTGGCGGCGGCGGAACGGGTTCCGGACAGCCGGCTCCTGCACAATAACCGCGTCGTCGATCTGCTGGAAATCGCAAGGGAAATGCTGCGCGGCGAGATCGAGTACCGAAAGGGAAACCATGACGCGGCCTACAGCCACCTGCGCCGCTCGGTCGAGCTGGACGACAACCTGCCCTATGACGAGCCCTGGGGCTGGATGCAGCCGACGCGCCACGCGCTGGGCGCGCTGCTGTTCGAGCAAGGCCACCGTGCCGAAGCCGAGGAAGTGTACCGCGCCGATCTGGGGCTTGGCGGCCACCTGAGCCGCGCCGCCGTGCATCCAGATAATGTATGGAGTCTCAGGGGCTTGCACGACTGCCTCAAGGCGCGCGGTGAAACCGTCGAGATCGTGCAGATCCGGCAGCGGCTTGACCTTGCGCTGGCCCGGGCCGACCGCGCGGTGGGTGCGTCCTGCTTCTGCGCACAGGCGGCGATGCGGGCTGCGAAATGAGATGCTGCTTTGCCCTGCGCCCTTGCCGGTCACCTGTCCCCGGATCCGAGGCCTGGCTGCCCTGCACCTTCGCTTCGGGACGCTGAGCGAAGGGCGCCAAATCTTCGTAGAAGATTTGGCCTACAGATTTTTCGACGAAAAATCTGCGTCCTAGCCCTTGCCGTCTTTCCTGCCCACCGAAGCCTTCTCTGCAAGGTCGCGGGCGACGGCAAAGGCCCCCTTGATCTTGTCGGCATCCGACCGCCAGTCGCGGCGCACAACGATCTTGTTGTCCTTGATCCTGGCCAGTCCGTTTTCTCCCTGGATGAATTCCACCAGCCCGGCAGGTGACGCAAACTTGTCGTTGTGGAACTGGATCGTTGCCCCCTTTGGCCCGCCATCGAGCTTGGCTATGCCCGCGCGTTTGCACATGGCCTTGATCCGCACCACCAGAAGCAGCGTGTTCACCTCTTTCGGCAGCTTACCGAACCGGTCGATCAGCTCGGCTGCAAAGCCTTCCAGTTCAACCTTGGTACTGAGCGACGAAAGCCGCCGGTAGAGACCCAGCCGCACGTCCAGATCCGGTACATAGTCCTCGGGGATCAGCACCGGCACGCCCAGGTTGATCTGCGGCGCCCATTGGTCATCGGCCTCGCTCAGCCCCTCCATCTGGCCGCTGCGGATCCTGGCGATCGCCTCTTCCAGCATCGATTGGTAGAGCTCATATCCTACATCGGGCATCTGACCCGACTGCTCCTCGCCCAGCAGATTACCCGCGCCGCGAATATCGAGGTCCTGCGAGGCCAGCGAGAACCCCGCCCCCAGCGTGTCGAGCGAAGCGAGCACCCTAAGACGCTTCTCGGCGGCGGGGGTCAGGCGCGCCCTCGGCTTGGTGGTCAGATAAGCATAGGCGCGCGCCTTGGACCGGCCCACGCGGCCCCGGATCTGGTAGAGTTGCGCCAGACCGAACATGTCCGCCCGGTGCACCACCATCGTATTGGCGGTGGGGATGTCCAGCCCGCTTTCGACAATGGTCGTGGCCAGCAGTACATCGTATTTGCCGTCGTAGAAGGCGTTCATCCGGTCGTCGAGTTCGCCCGCCGCCATCTGGCCATGTGCCACCACATAGGTCAGTTCGGGCAATTGTTCCTTCAGGAAATTCTCGATATCCGGCAGGTCGGTGATGCGGGGCACCACATAGAAACTCTGCCCGCCCCGGTAATGTTCGCGCAACAGCGCCTCGCGGATGGTCACCGCGTCGAACTCGCTGACATAGGTGCGGATCGCCAGCCGGTCCACTGGCGGCGTGCCGATGATCGACAGGTCGCGCACGCCGGTCAGGCTCAGTTGCAGGGTGCGCGGGATCGGCGTTGCCGTCAGTGTCAGCACATGAACGTCCGAGCGCAGCTGTTTCAGCCGCTCCTTGTGGGCCACGCCGAAATGCTGCTCTTCGTCGATGATCAACAGGCCAAGGTTCTGGAACCGGATCCCCTTGGCCAAGAGCGCATGGGTGCCGATCACGATATCCACGGTGCCGCGCGCCAGCCCCTCGCGGGTCTGCTGTGCCTCCCTGGCCGAGATGAAACGGCTCAACTGCCGGACCTCCAGCGGAAAGCCCCGGAATCTTTCGCGGAAACTGCCCGCATGCTGGCGGGCCAAGAGCGTGGTCGGCGCGATGACCGCCACCTGCAACCCAGACATGGCCGCAACAAAGGCCGCACGCATCGCCACCTCGGTCTTGCCAAAGCCGACATCGCCGCAGATCAGCCGGTCCATCGGCATGCCGGAATGCAGATCGTCCATTACGTCTGCGATGGCGCGAAGTTGGTCGTCGGTCTCCTGATAGGGAAAGCGGGCGCTGAAATCCTCCCAGGCGTGCGGAGGTGGATCCATCACCGGTGCCTTGCGCAGGGCGCGTTCGGCCGCGATGCGGATCAGGCGATCCGCCATCTCGCGAATGCGCTCTTTCAGCCTGGCCTTCTTGGCCTGCCAGGCGCCGCCACCAAGTCGGTCGAGCAGACCCTCTTCGTGGCCGTATTTCGACAAGAGTTCGATGTTCTCCACCGGCAGGTAGAGCTTGGCGTCCTCGGCATATTCCAGCAACAGGCATTCATGCGCGGCCCCGGCGGCGGTGATCACTTCCATGCCTTGATAGCGGCCGATCCCATGATCGACATGCACCACCAGATCGCCGGGCAACAGGGATTGCGTCTCGGTCAGAAAGTTCTCGGCCTTGCGCCGCTTCCTGGGCTGGCGGATCAGCCGGTCGCCCAGAACGTCCTGTTCCGAGATCACCGTGATCTCCGGCGTCTCGTAGCCGTGTTCCAGCGCCCAGACCGCCAGATGCAGGCCGCGCTTGCCGATCCGGGTGCCGTTCGGAACCGGGATCGCCTCGGCCAGGCCCTCGTCCTCGATCAGCCCCATCAGACGCTCGCGCGCGCCTTCGGAGTAAGACGCGATCAGGACCGGGCCCTTGCCGAGCCTTGCCTTGATGTGATCCGCCAAAGCCCCGAAAAGGCTGACATTTTCCAGGGCACGCTCCGGCGAGAAATTGCGCCCGATCCGGCCACCCGCATCGATGACCCCCGGCCCGCTGGCTTGCGGCAGCGGGTTGAACTGCATCACCCTCCGCTCCTGCAACAGCGCGCCCCAATCGGCATCGTCCAGAAACAGAAGGCCCGGCGGCAAGGGCTTGTAGACACTGTCCATCCGCGCCCTGTCGGACATCGCCAGACGCCGGGTTTCATACTGATCCTGGATTCCGTCCCAGCGTGACAGGCGCGCGGCCGTCAACTGGTCATCCAGTATCACCGTTGCTCCCGGGAGATAGTCGAACAGGGTTTCCAGATCCTCGTGAAAGAACGGCAGCCAATGTTCCATCCCCTGGTGCTTGCGCCCGGCGCTGACCGCCTCGTAGAGCGGGTCGTCATTGCCCGCCGCCCCGAATTCGATGCGATAGTTCTGCCTGAACCGGGTGATCGCCGCCTCGTCCAGGATGACCTCGCTCACCGGGGCCAGTTCGACGATGTCGAGCTTTTCCGTGGTCCGCTGCGTTGCCGGATCGAACCGGCGTGCGCCATCCAGCACGTCGCCGAAGAAATCGAACCGAACCGGGCCGCTGTCGCCCGGCGGATAGATGTCGATGATACCGCCCCGGATGGCGTAATCGCCGGGTTCCATCACCGTTGGGCTCTGGCTGAAACCCATGCGGACAAGGAACTGGCGCAGCGCGTCTTCGTCGACCCTTCGGCCCACCTGCGCGGTAAAGGCCGCCTCGCGCAGCACTGCCCGCGCCGGCACGCGCTGGGTGGCGGCGTTGAGTGTCGTCAGCAGGACGAACCGTTCCGGCATCTGATGCACCAATGCCGCCAGTGTCGCCATGCGCGCCGCCGATACATCGGGGTTCGGCGACACCCGGTCATAGGGCAGGCAATCCCAGGCCGGGAACACGAAAACCGGCAGGTCAGGGGCGAAAAAGGCCAATCCTGCGCGCATTGCCTCCAGCCGTTTGTCATCGCGCGCGACATGCAGCACCGGACCGCCGGTGCGTGCAACTTCCTTCAGGATCAGTTGCGCGTCAAAGCCCTCGGGCGCTCCGCCGACCAGAACGTGGTTCGGTGCTTTCATCTCTGCTGCCTCCGTCTGCCGTGTTCAGCCAAGAGCACCGATTGACAGGTTCTGAAACATGCCCCAAAGGGACGTGAAGAAAATAGCCACCATGCCAATGATCTGCGTGAAGAACCGGCATCGTCCCAATGCACGCGCCAGATCTTCGCCTTCGAGTGCGCCGGCCCGGATACGGCGCGCCGTGGACAGGTTCAGCAGGGCAACCCAAGTCAACGGAAAAGCCAGCAGGAACACCGCTTGGGCGAACTCGATCCCATAGAAAAAACCGCTCATCGCCAAGGCGGACAGGATGAAACAGGAAAACGCAAGCAGCCAGATCCCTGAAACATCAACGATATATAGCATCCTGTTCACGTTGACCCGGGCAATATCATTCAGGTCCTGTACGGCCTGGCCTCCGACCCTGCGGGCGCGGGTGACCATATCGTATGGAACACCCAGCACCCAGTGGCTGGCCGACGACCAGACAACGGCCAGTGCAATCCAGAACCACAGGTTCGAAAAGCTCCGCATGTCGATGACTTCGAAGATCGACGAATACCAATCCAACCGTGTTGCCCCTCTGCTGGCCCCGTTCGCGGCCTTCTATCCCCAATACGCGGCCTTTGGTACCCTTGTGACCGGATCAAATCCATGCCACCCAATGGGCAAATGTGCAAGGAGAGCGCTGCATGAAGCCCACCGTCGCCCCCTTTCCCGCTGCCCGGTTCCGCCGCGCGCGCAGTTCGTCCGCCGTGCGCGCCCTGGTGCGTGAAAACAGCCTGAGCGTAGACGATCTGATCTGGCCGGTTTTCGTGCGCGATGGCGAAGGCATCGAGGAACCGGTCAGTTCGATGCCGGGCGTGGTGCGGCGATCGGTTGACCTGATCGCGAAAGCCGCGGTCGAGGCGCAGGCGCTGGGTATTCCCGCGATCTGCCTGTTCCCCTATACGGACGCCGCCCTGAAAACCGAGGACTGCGCCGAAGCCTGGAGTCCGGACAACCTGTCGAACCGCGCCATCCGCGCGATCAAGGCCGCCGCCCCCGATATCGCGGTGATGACCGATGTGGCACTGGACCCCTATAACATCAACGGGCATGACGGCTATGTGGTCGACGGAGAGATCGTCAATGACGAGACGGTCGAGGCGCTGGTCAAGATGACGCTGGCGCAGGCCGAGGCAGGCGCCGACATCATCGGCCCCTCGGACATGATGGACGGGCGCATCGGCGCGATGCGTCAGGCGCTTGAAACCGCGGGACACCACAACGTGATGATCCTGAGCTATGCCGCCAAATATGCCAGCGCCTTTTACGGGCCGTTCCGCGATGCGGTCGGCGCATCCGGCGCCCTGACCGGTGACAAAAAGACCTATCAGATGGACCCCGGCAATTCGAACGAGGCGCTGCGCCTGATCGAACGCGACCTGTCCGAGGGCGCGGATATGGTGATGATCAAGCCCGGAATGCCCTATCTCGACATCTGCCGGCGTGTGAAGGACACGTTCGGCGCACCGACCTACGCCTATCAGGTGTCAGGCGAATACGCGATGATCCAGGCGGCCGCGCAGAATGGCTGGATCGACGGCGAAAAGGTCATGCTCGAAAGTCTTCTGGCCTTCAAACGCGCCGGTTGTGACGGGATCCTGACCTATTTCGCCCCACAAGTGGCCCGCATTCTGAACGGCTGACGACATTTTCGGGCGAGAAGCCGCCGAACCCGGACAGTTCTGGCGTGACAGGGCTGTCTCTTCGGCATAATGTTAGCCGCAAGACCGGGAAAACCCGGCTTTTTTCAGGCAACTCTGCGAAAGACGAGAGACATGAGCAGCATCAGGACCCACCGACTGACCCGTCGTTGCTTTGCCCTTGGCATGGCCGGGCTGACCCTTACCGCCGCTTGCGGCAACGGCGTTGGCAATTCCAACGCGGCCCAGATCGACGCGCGGGTCACCGCGACGCTGAACGAGATGTACAGCGAGTTTCCGAACACGGTCGAGATCTCGCAAAAGGCCGCCGGCATGCTGGTGATGCCTCTGTTGACCGAAGCCGGGTTCGTTTTTGGCGGCGGCTATGGCCGCGGCGCACTGCGGATCGACGGTGTGACCGTGGATTACTATTCCGCCGTGAAGGGCAGTGCCGGTCTGCAGGTGGGCGCCCAGCAATATGCGCATGTGCTGTTCTTCATGACCCAGGATGCACTCAGCGAATTCCGCCGGTCCAGCGGCTGGGCCGCGGGGGCCGATCTGGAATATGTCGTAAGTGATCAGGGCGACTCGCTGGCGGCCGATACCAATACCTTGCGTTCGCCGGTACTGGCGGCGGTTTTCGGGCGAGCGGGCCTTCGGGTCGGGGCCACGCTGGAAGGCACCAAATATACGCGCATCATTCCCTGATCGCGGGCGGAGCCGGCCTGTTTCAAGGTCGGCTCCACCAGTGGAACCCGCTGTCAGACTGACGGTTCAACCCTTTCGTTCCAGCTGCCAATACCCTAGGATCGCGGCAAAATCTGTAATCGGTTACGCCTCGGGATACTCATGGGTCTGATCTTTCGCTGGCTTCTGCGCCTTGCTGCCGGACTTGTAGCGCTCGTCGTTGCGGCCATGGCACTGGTCTACTATCTCGCAGGGCAATCCCTGCCCGACTACACCCAGACACTGGAAGTTTCCGGCGTCGGCGCGCCGGTCGAGATCATGCGCGACAACAACAATGTTCCGCATGTCTTCGGCAGCTCGGATCCGGATGTGTTCTTCGGACTGGGCTACGCCCATGCGCAGGACCGGTTGTGGCAAATGACAACATTGCGCCGCACCGTTCAGGGCCGGTTGTCCGAAGTTTTCGGACAGCGCACGGTATCCATCGACCGGCTTTTGCGGCGGCTCGATCTGTATCGCTTGGCGCAGCAATCGGTCAGCGCGCAGGATGCTTACACCACTGCTGCGCTTGAAGCATATGCCGCAGGGGTGAACGCCCGTCTCGAAGAGATCAACGCCAAGGCGTTGGGCCGGGGCGCGCCGGAAATGTTCCTGTTCAACGCGCCTGTCGCGCCCTGGCACCCGGCCGACAGCATCGCGATCATCAAGCTGATGGGGCTGCAATTGTCTGGGCACCTGGAGGAAGAGATCCTGCGGGCCCGCACCTCTCTGATGCTGGATGATCAGGCAAGGTTGGTCGATATCCTGCCCGACGCGCCCGGGACCGGGGTGGCGGCGCTTCCGGAATATGCGGCCATGTTTCCCGGCGTCCCCCGTTACGCCGAAGCCCGGTCAGATCCGCGGGACCCTTTGTCCCCCTTGCCCCGGCACGGGCTTGCCGGCGCGTCGAATGCCTGGGCCGCGGCTCCGTCCCGCTCGGCCAGCGGCGGCACACTCCTGGCCAACGACCCCCATCTGGGGTTCGCGGCGCCCTCGACCTGGTATCTGGCCCGTCTGGAACTGGCCAGGGGCGGTGTCATCGGCGGAACCATCCCGGGCGTACCCCTTGTTCTGGTCGGGCGCGGCGAACGGCTGGGATGGGGCCTGACTTCTTCGTACATGGATGATCAGGATCTGTTCATCGAAAAGCTGAACCCGGACAACCCCGAGGAATACCTGACACCTTCGGGGTACAAAGCCTTCGAAACCCGGCCATCCATCATCGAGATAAAGGATGCCGCCCCGATCACGCTGACCTTGCGCTGGACCGAGAATGGTCCCGTTCTGCCGGGGTCGGTCTACGACCTTGAGACCATAACGCCGCCGGGTCACGTGGTCTCGCTTGGCTGGACCATGCTGGATCCCCGAGATACCTCGTTCTCGGCCGCCATGGCGCTGATGAACGCGGGAACCGTGGCCGAAGCCCTGCGTGCGACCGAAACATATGTGGCACCCTCACAGAACCTGACCCTGGCGGATCGGGAAACCATCGCCTTGAAGATGCTGGGCGCGGTGCCGCGACGGGACGCGGCCCATCAGAGCCAGGGCAGGTTGCCATCACAGGGCTGGCGGGCCGAAAACCGCTGGCAAGGCCGGATGCCAAACGCCTCCAACCCTGAATTCGTATCTCCGGTCGGCGGTCTGCTTGGCAATACCAACAACAAGTTGCTGGAGCGGCCGTTTCCCAACCATATCTCGTTTGTCTGGGGCGATACCCAGCGCGTGAGCCGATGGCAGCGGCTGATGCAATCGCGCGAGGTACACACCCGCGACAGTTTCATCGAGGCCCAGCTTGACCCGGTCAGCCCGACCGCCCGGAACCTGCTGCCCCTGATCGGTGCCGATCTGTGGTTCACCGGAGAAGCCGCACCAGCCGGCACGCCTGAACGGCAGCGCCAGATCGCGCTTGGTCTTCTGGCGGAATGGAATGGCGAGATGAACGAGCATCTGCCTGAACCGCTGATCTATGCCGCCTGGGTACGTGCCTTGCAGAAACGTCTGATCATGGATGAACTCGGACCGCTGGCGGAGGAGTTCAAACATGTGGAACCGTTGTTCATTGAACGGGTCTACAAGGATATCGACGGGGCGTCTGCCTGGTGCGATATCCGGCAAAGCGCGCCCGTGGAAACCTGCACCGAAATCGCAAGGCTGGCATTGGACGATGCGCTGGTCTGGATTGGCGAGCGCTATGGCACCGCACTGGAATCGCTGCGTTGGGGGGACGCCCATCAGGCGACCCACGATCATCCCGTTCTGGGTGAAGTCCCGCTTTTGCGGCATTTCGTGAACATCCGCCAATCGACAAGCGGCGGCGACAATACCTTGCAGCGCGGCCGAACGTCGGGAGAGGATCCGGATCCATTCCAGAACGTGCATGGCGCCGGGTTCCGGGGGGTTTACGATTTCGCGGATCCGGACAGTTCGGTCTTTGTCATCTCGACCGGGCAATCGGGACATTTCCTGTCCCGGCATTACGACGACCTTGCCCAGCTCTGGCGGCGCGGTGAGTATATTCCGATGTCGCTGGATACCGAATTAGCACGCGCAGCGGCGGTTGGTCTGACCCAGCTGGTTCCCAAACAGTGATGGAAGGCTATGCCTCCGCCCTGGTAGCGCTTGGCCTTCTGTTCCTTGCCGGACTGGCCGCCGACGGTATCGGGCGACGCACCAGCCTGCCCCGGGTGACGCTGTTATTGGGATGCGGGCTGGTCGCCGGCAGCGCCGGTTTTGATCTTGTCCCGCAGGGCCTGCGGGAAATCTATCCGATCGTTTCCGTGCTCGCGCTCAGCATGGTGGCCTTTCTGTTGGGTGGCGAACTGTCGGTCAAAACGTTGCGCGGGCATGGCCGGGAAATCGTGACGATTTCGATTGCGGTGGTGCTGGGCACTCTGCTGATCGTTTCCACGGGTCTGGTCGCGGTCGGAGTGCCACTGTCAGCCGCCTTGATAATCGGGGCACTGGCGACAGCGACCGATCCCGCCGCCACGGTCGACGTGATCCGACAGTCCGGAAAGGAAAATGATTTCACGAAGACCCTGAAAGGTATCGTCGCCATCGACGACGCCTGGGGCGTACTGGTCTTTGCACTTCTGATCGTGGTTGCAAAGACCGTCACCGGAGATGGGGCCGGAACCGGATTGATCACCGACGCCCTGGGCGAGCTTGCGGGCTCCATCGCCCTGGGGCTCGGGATTGGCCTGCCCGCCGCCTATCTGACCGGGCGGCTGTCGGACGGAGAACCGTTGCGGATCGAAGCGCTGGGTGTCGTGTTCCTGACCGCCGGCCTCGCCTTGTGGCTGGATCTGTCCTATCTGATCGCGGGCATGACGGCTGGTGCCGTCATCGTCAACCTCGCCCATCACCACACCATGGCGTTTCGCGAGATCGAACATTTCGAATGGCCCTTCCTGATCGTGTTCTTCATCCTCGCGGGTGCATCGCTGGATGCCGGAGCCTTGCTGGCGGTCGGCCCGATCGGGCTGGCCTATGTTCTGTTGAGGATCGTGGGCCGGGTCGTCGGCGGCTGGTTGGGTGGAACGCTTGCAGCCGTGCCGCCCCAGGAGCGAAAATGGTATGGTCCCGCCCTGTTGCCGCAGGCCGGCGTCGCCATCGGCATGGCCCTGATTGCGGCCGACTACTTTCCCGAGCATGGCGACATGATCACGGCACTGGCAATTTCCGCGACGGTCGCCTTTGAACTGCTCGGCCCGCTGGTCGCGGCCCTCGCCCTGCGCCGGGTTTCACAGAAGAGCCGTCTATAGGGCGGCGAATTGCGCCTCTTGTCGTGCGGTCCACGAAACCGTGATTTCGAAACCGGTCTCGGTCTGGCGCTCTGTCTCAACCACGTCTCGCTCGAACAGCCAGGCCCGGCGGCGGCCGTCGGAGAACTCAAGCCTGAGAACGGTTTCGTGGCGCACCTCGTCCAGTTGACTGGCAATCGCGGCCAGCAACCCGTCCAACCCCTCACCCGTCACCGCGGACACGGCGTACAGACTGGCATCGCGCTCGGCTCTCACCCGTGCCGATGCGTGTTGCTCGGGCGACAGCAGGTCGATCTTGTTCCAGACCTCAAGACGAGGGCTGCCCTCGGCAACGCCAAGCGAGGTCAGGATGGTCTCGACATCGCGGGCCTGTTCCTCGGTCGCGGCATGACTGATATCGCGCACATGCAGGATCAGATCCGCGGCAAGAACTTCTTCCAGCGTGGCGCGGAAGGCCGCCACCAGTTCTGTCGGCAGATCGGAGATGAATCCCACCGTATCGCTCAGGATGATTTCCGGCCCGTCCGGCAACCGGACCCGGCGCATGGTCGGGTCGAGCGTCGCGAAAAGCATGTCCTTGGCCAGAACCTCGGCCCCGGTCATCCTGTTGAACAGGGTGGACTTGCCTGCGTTGGTGTAACCCACCAGCGCCACGATCGGGTAAGGCACCTTGGCGCGCGCCTTGCGATGCAGCTCGCGTGTCTTGACCACCTTGTCCAATTGCCGCCGCAACCGGACCAGCTGTTCGTCGATGGCGCGGCGGTCGGCTTCGATCTGGGTTTCGCCCGGCCCGCCCACAAAGCCCAATCCGCCCCGCTGGCGCTCCAGGTGGGTCCAGGCGCGTACCAGCCGTGTCCGCTGATAGCTGAGCGCCGCCATCTCGACCTGCAACACACCCTCGCGGGTCCGGGCGCGGTCCGAAAAGATTTCGAGAATCAGGCCGGTCCGGTCGAGTATTTTGACCTTCCAGTCCTTTTCCAGATTGCGCTGCTGTACCGGGGTCAAGGGACCGTCGATCAGCACCAGTTCAATGTCATTGGCCTTGAACAGCGCGCCCAGTTCCTCGACCTTGCCCGACCCGAAAAGATAGCCCGGCTGCGGTTTCGCAAGACGAACGATACCCGAACCGATCACCTCGAGTTCGGGTAAGGCCGCCGCCAGCGCGACAGCTTCCCCGAGCGCCGGAACAGGGTCACGACGTTCGGGATCGGATTTCAACTCGGGGTGCAGCACCCAGGCACGGGTGCGCGCCCGATCATGTTCCATCAATTGGAATCTTCACCTTCATAGAGGCTGATCGGCTGGGCCGGCATGATTGTAGAGATCGCGTGTTTGTAAACCAGCTGCGACTGTCCATCACGGCGAAGCAATACGCAAAAATTGTCGAACCAGGTGATCACACCCTGCAATTTTACACCGTTGATCAAGAAAATCGTGACCGGGACTTTTGTTTTTCTAACGTGATTCAGGAATGCGTCCTGAAGATTCTGTCTGTCCGAAGCCATTTCTGTCCAATCTCGCCTTTATTCTTGCTACACGCCGCGGATCTGCGTGCACCTTCATTAAGAGTATGAATGCCTGATAAAGGATTTGCCAGTCGAAAAAAATGGAACTGCACAAAGGAATTGGCAGGCCGGTTTCAATTCCGCCACAGCGCCGGTGTGATCAGGGCAATGATCGCCAGGGTTTCCAGGCGTCCGATGATCATCGCCGCACAGAAAATCACCTTGGCCGCCACCGTCATTTCGATCAGGCGGATGGGTGCCTCGGTGGCGGTCTCGATCAATGGTCCAGTGGTGCTGAGCGCCGCGATACTGAGCACCATCGCCTGCTCGAAATCCAACCCGGCCGCAGCCAAGGCGACACAGACAGCGATAAGCGAAATGGCAAAAAGCATGAAAAATACCCATGCGATAAAAGCGCCGTCGCGCTGGATGCGGCGGTTGCGGCCCACCGCGGAACTCACCGATGAAGGATGAACCAGGCGTTGCAGCTCTCGCGTTCCGTTCAGGTAGAGCGCATAGACACGCAACAGCTTGACGCCTCCGGCCGTCGTTGCCACCCCCCCTCCGATAACCGACAGGCCCAGCAGGATCAGGCCCGGCGTGCCAAGGCCGGACCATTGCCGCGCTTCGGTCCAGTCGGCGGATTCGAACCCGGTCGTGGACAGGAACGACAGGGTCGTGAACAGCCCGCCCCAGAGCGCGTGCAAGGCGAGCCCGAGGTTCTCCGTCGAATTGAACTCGATGGCGCCGGACCAGTGCCGCAGGAACAACAGGGCCGTCACCGCGGCCACGATCAACAGGCCGATCAGGAATTCGGGGTCGCGGTCAAGCCGGGCATGGCCGCGCGTGGCCGTATCCGAGGAAAAAGTCAAACGCGACAGGGCGAAGAACATGAAGAGAAACAGGATTGCCTCGCCGGTCAGTCCGGCGGTCGACCCCGACAATCCGCCAACCGGAGAAATACCCGAAGTTGCCATCACCGACATCGCATGACAGATCGCGGTCAGTTCCGTCTCGCCCGCCGCCAGTAACAGAATGGCGACAACACCGGTCAAACCGGCGTAAACCGGGGTCAATGTGACGGCGACCCGGATCAGCCGGCCCCGGCTGTCCACCAGATCTCCCTGCCCCAGGCCCGACACGATGCGACCGGGTTGCCCCTGGGCCGTAACCTCGAACCCGCCCAGCGACAAAGGAGCGAGCACCGCCGACGCGGCAATCCACATCACAAGCCCGCCCAGCCAACCAACCGTGGCCCGCCAGAGATGCAGGGGGGCGCTCAGCCGGGACGGGTCTGGAAACATCTCGGCACCGGTCGTGGTTATGGCGCTGACCATGTCGAAATAGGCATTGAGAAAGCTCGTGGTCTTCAGCGCATCGTGAAACGGTATCGCCAGAAAAAGCGGCAGGACCGCGAATGTGGACAACAGCGCAAGCAGCTGACCCAGCGTTCCATGGCGCGACGGCCTTCCGGCACGCGCAAGCGCGATCATGGACACGATCGTCAGGCCTAGAATGCACGAATAGAGAAACGAGCGCGAGGTTTCGTGATCGTTCAGAACAAGCGCATGAACCGACGGCAAGAGCATGGCGATCGAGAAAGCGCCCCAGATGAGCAGGAACAGCGGCAGGCGCCGCAACAGTCCCCTTTCCTGCTGATGCCTGCGGTGTGCCATCAGAAGAAATCGATCGAGACCTGCATCAACCGTTCAACCTCCGGCACGTCGTCGGCCATGGCGAACAATGCGATCACATCCCCTTCCGATATGCGCAACTCGCCCGTCGGGCGCAGCACCTTGCCGTCCTTGCTGACCGCACCGACCAGCACACCTTCGGGAAAGTCGATGTCGCGGAGGCGCTGGCCTGCCATCGGCGAGGTCGAAAGAACCTCTGCCTCGATCACTTCGGCCTCGGCATCGCCGATGGAATAGACCTGGCGCACGCGTCCGTGGCGGATATGTCTCAGAATCGAACTCACGGTGGTGGCCCGCGGGTTGATGTATGCGTCGATGCCAAGCGGCCCCATCAGCGCCACCAGCGTCGGGTCGTTGATCAGCGCAATTGCCAACCGGCATCCGGCGGCCTTGGCCCGCACCGCGGCCAGCAAGTTGGTACGGTCGTCATCGGTGACCGCCAGCATCGCGTCGGCACGGTCGATGCCCGCCTCGCTCAGCAATGCGGCATCCAGCCCGTCGCCGTGCAGCACGATGGTCCGTTCCAGTGCCTCGGCCGCGCGTTCGGCATTGCGCCGGTCGCGTTCGATCACCTTGGCATGGATGCGGCTTTTATGGCTTTCCAGTTCGCGGGCGACTTCAAGCCCCACGTTGCCACCGCCCACGATCACGACGCGATCCTGTTTTTTTTGTGTCTTTCCGAATACTTCTATCGTCCTGCTCACGTCATCGACATGGCAGAACACATAGCATTCGTCGCCGGCAAAAATCTGATCGCCCGGTTCCGGCGCAAACAGGGTCCCCTCGCGCCGTATGCCCACTACGATCGACCGCAGGGTTGAAAACAGGTCGGTCAGCTGACGCAACGGCGTATTGATGATCGGGCTTTCCTCGTCCACCGACAGGCCGACCAGCTGCGCCATTCCCCCCATGAACACTTCCGTGTCGAATGCGGCCGGCGCCGAGAGCCTGCGCATGGCGGCCGCGGCGACTTCACGCTCGGGGCTGATGACCACGTCGATGGGCAGATGTTCACGCCGGTAAAGATCGGAATAGATTGCATTCAGATAGGACTGGGACCGCAGGCGCGCGATCTTTCTCTGGACGCCGAAAACCGAATGCGCAACCTGGCATGTCACCATGTTAACCTCGTCGGAGTAGGTCGCAGCGATGATCATGTCGGCATCGCGCGCGCCGGCTCGCTCCAGCACATCGGGATAAGAGGCAAAACCGGCGATCCCCTGGACATCCAGCGTCTCGGTCGCCCGACGCACCAGGTCTGGGTTGTTGTCCACCACGGTAACGTCGTTCAACTCGCCTGACAGATGCCGGGCGATCTGCCAGCCGACCTGCCCCGCACCACAGATGATGACCTTCATGCTCTGGCCCCTTTTGCCTGAGGTTTTTTGAATGACAGATGGCCGTGACCGGGTCAATTCAATTGTCAGGACTGCGGGTTGGTGCCAATCTGGGCCTCATGAAACATGTTCTGGGAACAGTGCTGACCGCTTTGATTCTGACGGGCTGCGGCCCTTTGTCGATTTACTTTCGGGAAGGCATCAGCGTCTCCAGAATGCAGTCCGATACAACCGACTGCCAGGTCAAGGCGCTCAGGGATGCGCCTGTCGCCACCGAGATCCGGCAACGCCCGCCGATCTATTTTCCGGGCCGGACGGTCTGCAATGCCGCTGGCCAGTGCTATACAACGCCGGGTTGGTGGGAGCCCGGAAATGTCTATTCGGTCGATCCGAATGCCGGTCTGCGCAGCCGGGTCGAACAGCAATGCATGGCGCAAAAAGGCTACTCACCGGTTCAGCTGCCCAGTTGCAGCCAGAACGTCGCGGCCCAGGTCCAGCCGGTCAGGGGCGCCAAGCTGCCCCCGCTGGGTCCCAAGTCCTGTGTCGTGAGGTTCGAGGACGGCTCGATACAAGTCGTAACACCGGCTGCGGGTTGATCCCGCGGGTGACGCGGGACTTTCCCGAAAAGCCTTATTCCGCCGCCTCGACCTCGTCATCGGCAAAGGCCAGGCGCGCGCCGGATTTGCCGGATGTTACCACTCCCAGCGACTTCAGCTTGCGATGCAAGGCGCTGCGCTCCATGCCGACGAAACTTGCGGTGCGGCTGATATTGCCGCCAAACCGGTTGATCTGGGTCAGCAGATACTCGCGCTCGAATGCCTCGCGGGCCTCACGCAGCGGCAGGGTGGCCAATGCTCCGGACAGGACTACCCGGCCTTCTTCGATCTTTTCCTCGTTGCTGGGCAATTCGCGGGCTTCGATCGGGCCGGTGCTGTCTCCGAGAATCAATACCCTTTCGACAAGGTTCTTCAGCTGCCGTACGTTGCCGGGCCAGGGCATGGTCTGCATGAGCGCCACGGCTTCCTCGCTGATCTCGCGCAGCGGAAGCCCCTGGCTCTGATGGCAGCTTTCGATGAAATGCGCGGCCAGCACGGGAATATCCTCGCGCCGGTCCTCTAGGGACGGAACGGAAATCGGGACCACATTCAATCGGTGATACAGTTCCTGCCGGAACCGTTCGGCGCGGATTTCCTCTTCGAGGTCGCGGTTGGTCGAGGAAATGACCCGCAAGTCCACCCGCACCTTGTCGGCGCCGCCGACCCGTTGGAACTGTTGATCCACCAGCACGCGCAGGATCTTGGACTGGGTGCCAAGCGGCATGTCGGCGACTTCGTCGAAGAAGATGATGCCGCCATGAGCCTGTTCCAGCAGCCCGGGTTCGACCCCGCGGTCGGCGGTTTCACGGCCGAACAGGACCTCTTCCATCCGCTCCGGTTCAACCCCGGCACAGTTGACGGTCACGAAAGGCGCGTTCGACCGGTTGGAATTGGCGTGAATATAGCGCGCGGCAATCTCCTTGCCCGAGCCAGCCGGACCGCGCAGCATGACGCGCCCGTTCGACTTGGTGACCTTGTCCAGTTGATTGAGCATCGCCCGAAAGGCCGCGGATTGCCCGATCATTTCGGTGGACGAGACCTCGCGGCGTTTGAGCTGCGCATTCTCGCGGCGCAGCCGGGACGTTTCCATCGCGCGGCGGATCACCACCATGAGCTGGTCGATGTTGAAGGGCTTTTCGATGAAGTCGTAGGCGCCCTGCTTTATCGCGGCTACGGCGATCTCGATATTGCCATGACCCGAGATGATGACCACCGGCACATCCGGATTGTCGCGCTTTACCGCCTTCAGGATGTCGATCCCATCCATCCGGCTGTCCTTGAGCCAGATATCAAGGATCAATAGCCCCGGTGGTTCGGCATTGATGGCCGCCATGCAGTCTTCGGAATTTCCGGCTAGCCTGGTGGAAAACCCTTCGTCCTCGAGAATGTCCGACACCAGTTCGCGGATGTCACGCTCGTCATCAACGATCAGAATATCACTCATTTCGCCCTGCTTTCGCTTTGGTTTTGGCCGCTGGTCTTTGGGTTGCGGACTTTTGCGCCGGGTTGTGCCCCGGCAGACGGATCACGGCCATCGCACCGAAATGGTCCTGTCCGTCGAAAACGGGAGCATCTTCGAGCTGAAGCGTCCCGCCATGTTCCTCGATGATTTTCTTGACGATGGGCAGGCCCAGGCCGGTGCCTTCGTCACGCGTCGTCACATAGGGCTCGAACAGGCGCGCCCTGTCCTCAGGCAGGCCGATCCCGTTGTCCGCAATGCTGATGACAGTTCCGGCGCCTTCTGCCGCGAGGCTTACCCGGATTTCGGGCCTCAGATTTTCGGGGGCGCCTTTTTCCTGCAAGCTCTCAATGGCTTCTCCGGCGTTCTTGATAAGGTTCGTCAGAGCCTGACCCAACATGGTTGCATCCACATCGCCCCAGACTTCTTCGTCCGGAATGGAGAGAGCGAGCTTTACGCCCGGCTGGCCGGTCTGCTGCAACAACACGGCGTCGCGCACCAGTTTCACCAGGTTTTCTTCATGCCGGACCGGTTCGGGCATGCGCGCGAATTTCGAGAATTCGTCAACGATGCGCCGCAGATCATTGGTCTGTCGTACGATCACGTCGGTCATGGATTCGAGACTTTCGCTATCCGCCTCATCCAGTTTTTGCGAGAACTTGCGCTTGATCCGTTCGGCGCTCAGCTGGATCGGCGTCAGCGGATTCTTGATTTCATGAGCGATGCGACGCGCGACGTCGCCCCAGGCGGCCATGCGTTGCGCGCTTACAAGATCGGTCACATCGTCGAACGCGATCACATAGCCTTCGAGCGTCTGGCCGTCGCCGCGGCGGGTCGCCATGCGCACAAGCAGGTTTTCCAATTGCCCCTTGCGGGTCACCTTGACCTCGGCCTGAACGGTTTCCTGATTGCCTTCCATCAAGGTTTCGAACAGCGGAAGGAACTCGGGCACCGCGATACCGATTGCAAGGCTCTGTTCATCACCCGACCAGTCGAGCAGGCGTTCCGCCGACCGGTTCACGAACGTCACCCGCCCCTGCGGGTCGAGACCGACCACCCCGGAGGTGACAGAACTGAGAACCGAGTCGAACAGACGCCTGCGGCGCTCGATCTGATGCGTGTTTTCCAGCAAGGCGTCGCGCTGAGCCTTCAACTGCCGGGTCATCTGGTTAAAGTACCGCCCCAGCATCGCGATCTCGTCATCGCCGCTTTCCTCCGGCACCTGCACGCCAAGATCGCCGCCGCCGACCCGCTGCGCCGCGGTCGTCAACCGGCCGACGGGCCGCGACAGGCGTTCGGCGAACCACAACCCCAACCAGACTGCGGCCAGAATCAGGATGACGGCAAATCCCAGGTAGAGCAGGCCGAATTCGAACAGCACCCTGCCCCGTTCGTTTTCAAGCTGCTGGTAGAGATGAACCGTTTCCTTGGTGTCATCGAGCAGGTTCAGAATGCTGCCATCCACCGTTCGGCTGACATAGAGATAGCGGTCGGGATAGGCGGTGAGCGGAACAAGCGCCCGGAACTCGTTGTTGTTCCAGTCCTGGATGATCGCCAGCCCGGAGGACAGCGCCGAGTCGAATTCCGTACGCGAGGGTTCTTCGTAGTCGAACTGATAGGACCGATCCCCGCGCGCCTTGATCTGGCCCGTTCCGTCGATCACGTAAGCCTCGCGCAGGCCGCGCTGTATCTGCTTCTGCCCTTGCGCAAGCACACCGCGCAATTCGGCATCGGTGATGAAGAAATTGACCGCCCGCGCCTGGTCGAGGTAGCGGCCCAGGGCATGGGCATCCTGTTCCAGACCTTCGCGGTGCTCCTTCTCATAGGCTTCGGCAGCCGCCAACGAGGCGCCGACAACGTTGCGCACCCGGTCTGAGAACCAGCCTTCGAGACCAATATTGAGCGTCAGTCCGGCAAACACGGCCACCGTGACCGTCGGTATCAGCGCCAGCAGCGTGAAGACCCCGATCAGCCGCAGGTGCAGGCGGGAACCCGCCGATTTCTCGCGCCGCGCGGCGACAAGACGACCGACCTGAGAGATCACAAGCGCCGCCAGGACCAGAATGTAGATCAGGTCCGCCAGCAGGATGAGTCGCAGCGTGTTGGAAGTGGCGCCCAGATCGAAAGGCCCGGTCACGAGATAGGTCGCCAGTGTCAGGGCCGGGCCGAGAATGACGAGCCCCAAAGTCCCGATATTGCGGGCCTTTCGGGTTTTTCGCCAATCGGTAAGCGATAGAAACGACCCGCTCTGTGACCGGGATGCCACCTGCTGCCCTCATCCTGATGTGCCGCTTGCGCGACGAACCGCCATATCTCGTGGTCCTTGCCGGGATGCGACCCGGATGCCACGGCTTGTGTGACGATATTACATCAGTTTGCGGCGTCGTGTCACCTGAATATCGAGATCGGTGATTTTCTTTCGCAACGTATTCCGGTTGATCCCCAAAAGATCCGCGCATTTCGCCTGGTTGCCTCCGGATGCGTCCAAGGCGATCTCGATCAGCGGCGCTTCGACTTCACGCAGGATGCGCTGGTACAGGCCGGGCGGCGGCAGGACGTTGCCGTGCAAATCGAAGTACCGCCGCAGATGCCGGGCCACTGAGGCAGAGAGCTTCTCGGTATCGCCCCGCCCCCCCAGCGCCGGCTCCAGATCCGGTTGATTGCCCAGAACCTGCTCTGCTTCGGCGCGGGTGATCTCCTCCGCCCGGCTGATCAGCGACAGCCGTCGAACCGCGTTTTCCAGTTGCCGCACGTTGCCCGGCCAGGAATAGATCCGGAACAGTTCGGCGGCTTGCGCACTCAGCCATCGTTTGGGGGCGCCGTCCCGCTCGGACTTGTTCAGGAAGAACTCGGTCAGCAAGGGAATGTCATCTACCCGTTCTCGGAGCGAGGGCACGTGAATCGGTGCGCCGCATAGCCTGTAATACAAGTCCTGTCGAACCCTGCCCGCCTCCATCGCCGCGGCCATGTCGGTCTGGCTGGTGGCCATGAACCTCGGAACATAGTCGCCAGGGGCATCCATCATTCGCACGATCCGGGCCTGGATCTCGTCGCCGATATCCGCGATCTCGTCGATCAGAAGCGTACCGCCCTTGACCCGGGCGAGAACACGCGCCGGCCCCTCAAGCTCCTGCATATCCGCAGCCGTGACCGTGACGAAGGGCAAGGTCCGGCGATCGGAAAAGTCGTGGATCGTCCGGGCGATCAGAGACTTTCCGGTACCGCTTTCACCGGAAATCATGACCGGCAGATCCGTGTTCATCACCTTGGCCACCAGGCGGTACAGCGCCTGCATGACAGGTGTCCGCCCGATCAACGGCAGTTCGTCGGGCCGTTCGCTGACCTCCTCGCGCCTGTCCTGCGGGGAACGCCGCTTTTTCTCCAGCGCCCGCGCGGTGCGCTTCATGAGGTCGGGCAGATCGAAGGGTTTGGGCAGGTAATCATAGGCTTCGGCCTCGGCCGCCTGGATTGCGGTCATGATCGTGTTCTGCGCGGAAATGACGATCACCGGTAGGCCGGGTCGGTCCTGCGAAATCTTCGGCAGCATTTCCAGCCCGTTGCCATCCGGCATCATGACATCCGAGATCACAACGTCGCCCTTGCCCTCGGCCACCCAGCGCATCAGCGTTGTCAGGCTCGATGTCGCGTGAACCTTGCATCCCGCGCGGGTCAGCGCCTGGGTCAGAACCGTGCGGATCGTGCGATCGTCGTCCGCAACCAGAACCGTGCCATCCATCAGGTCTTCTCCTCTTCTGCGCGGCCCTTGGGCACGCGCGGCAACGACAGGCGGAACACGGTGCGTCCAGGCACCGAGTCCACGGAAATCCAGCCGTCATGGTCGGAAATGATCTTGCTGACCAGCGCCAGCCCCAGTCCGGTTCCGTTCTCGCGCCCCGAAACGAACGGGTCGAAGATATCGGCGCGGATGTCATTGGGCAGGCCCGGGCCGTCGTCGATGATCTCGATCTGAAGCGGCAGCGAATGGCCCGACCCGTCGCTGCGGCGCAGGCGGAAGGAATGTTCGAAATAGGTGTGCAGCCGGATGATCCCGCCATCGGATCCCGCCGCTTCGGAGGCGTTCTTGAGCAGGTTCAGGATCACCTGCAGCAGCTGGTCGGGATCGCCATAGGCCAGCGGCAGCGAGGGGTCGTAATCCTCGATGATGGTCATGTGCGCGCCAAACCCGAGGAGCGCCGAACGCCGCGCTCGGTCCAGCACGTCGTGGATGTTCACGGGCTTGAAATCGGGCGTGCTGAGGTTGCCGAATTGCTCGACCTGCTCCAGCAGCTTCACGATCCTGCGACTTTCCTCGACGATGAGGTCGGTCAGTTCCAGATCCTCTGCGGCAAGGTTCATGCTCAGCAGTTGCGCCGCCCCGGTGATGCCCGCCAGCGGGTTCTTGATCTCGTGCGCCAGCATCTCGGCCATGCCGATGGCCGATTGCGCGGCCGATTTCACCGAATGGCTCTGGGTCATGCGCCCGGCCAGTTCGCGCGGGCTGACCAGAATCAGCATCGAGCCGGGGTGCCCGACCAGCGGCGCGATCTGCAAGCCGCATTGCAGCGGCGCGCGGCTGCCCGAGCCCACGTCGATATCGTTGACGAACAGCGGCGTGCCCTGCTTGCGGGCCCGTTCGAACGCCTGTTCGATTGGCGCGTCGATCGCAAGCTGGTCCCAGATCGGGTGCCCGACAACCGATTTGCGCGAAGCGTTGAGGAAACCCTCGGCGGCCGAATTCACATCCGCGATCCGGTCGTTTTCGTCGATCAGAAAGGCCGGAACCGGCAGCGAGGTCCAGATGGCGCCATCGGCGTTCATGCCGCCACCTCCGTTTCCGGTGTCAAGGCGTCGGCCAACAAGCGGATGACCACAGCAGGTTCGCGGCCGGTCAGAACCGCCTTGCGCAATTCCGGGGCCGTGCCGGCCTCGTCCATGTACCAGCCCAGGTGCTTGCGTGCGACCCGCAGCCCAAGTTCGGCGCCGTAGAAGGCCAGCATCGCCTCGTAATGACGGGTCACCATGTCGACCAGTGCCTGGCCGCGCGGGATTTCTGGTGCGGTCGTGCCATACAGCGCATGCGAGATCTCGGCCAGCGCCCAGGGCCTGCCCTGCGCGCCGCGTCCGATCATCACCCCGTCGGCCCCCGATTGCGCCAGCGCGGCACGGGCGGCGGCGGCATCGGTGATGTCGCCATTGGCGACGAGCGGCACGTTCACGGTCTCGCGCACCGCGCGGATCGCCGCCCAGTCCGCCCGCCCCTTGTAGAACTGGCACCGGGTGCGTCCGTGGATCGTGACCATCTGCACCCCGGCCTCCTGTGCGCGATAGGCCACGTCGGGCGCGTTCATCAGGTGTTCGTCCCATCCCAGACGGGTCTTGAGCGTCACCGGCACGGCGACCGCCTCGACCACCGCCTCGATGAGTCGCAGCGCATGATCGGGTGTCTTGAGCAGGGCCGAGCCCGAGTAACCGTTGGTCACCTTCTTTGCCGGGCAGCCCATGTTGATGTCGATGATGCGGGCGCCCCGGTCCTCGACCTGGCGGGCAGCCTCGGCGATCCAGTGCACCTCGCGCCCGGCAAGCTGCACGGCGGTGTTTTCCACGTCCGCCGACAGTTCGGCGCGCTCACGCACGCCGGGCTTGGCCTGAACCATCTCCTGGCTCGCGACCATCTCGCTCACCACCAGCCCGGCGCCAAACTCCATCACCAGGTCGCGAAACGGCCTATCGGTGATTCCAGCCATCGGCGCCAGCAGAACCGGCGGGGTCAGGGTTTTCTCTCCAAGACGCAAGGTCACGTCTGCCTAATCCTTGTGCAGTTGAGCCATTGGTAATGAGGCATAGCCTTTTGCACAATGAATCCACGGGGATCAAGGCGGAAGAAATGCGCATCTGCCTAATTTTTAAGCTGGTGGGCGCAGGTGATTGCCAGCGAACGCATCACCTCATAAAGATCGGCCCGCAAACGTCAGGGAGACACCATGTCCACAGCCGCAATCATCGTCGCAGCCGGGCGCGGTACACGCGCCGGGGGCGATCTGCCAAAGCAATGGCAGATGCTGGCGGGCCGGCGCGTCGCGGACTGGACGCTGGAGCGGTTCTCCATTCCGCAGATCGGCCATGTGGTGCTGGTGCTGCACCCCGAGGACCGCGAAGCCTGGAATGAATTCGCGGACAAGCCGCTGATCCTCGCCCCCGGCGGGTCGGACCGGGCGGCATCGGTGCGCAACGGGTTGGCGGCGCTCGACGGTCTGGGCATCACAAAGGTGCTGATCCATGACGTAGCCCGCCCCTGTGTATCGCGGGAACTGATCATGTCGGTTCTGAACGCGCTCGACACCCATCGCGCGGCGGCGCCGGGGCTGCCGGTCACGGATGCACTCTGGTCCGGAAGCGAGGGCCATGTCACAGGCACCCGCGACCGCGCGGGCCTGTTTGCCGCGCAGACGCCGCAGGGCTTTCACTACGATGACATCCGCACCGCCCATGCCGCCCACCCGGACGATGCGGCCGACGATGTCGAGGTCGCCCGCGCAGCCGGGATCTCGGTTGCCATCGTTCCGGGAGAGCCGGATAATCTGAAGATCACCCGCGCCGGGGATTTCGCCCGTGCCGAACGGATATTGAGGCAGGACATGGATGTGAGACTCGGCAATGGCTACGACGTACACCGGTTCGGCCCCGGCGATCACGTGATGCTGTGCGGCGTTCGTGTGCCGCATGACCGCGGTCTGCAGGGCCATTCCGATGCCGACGTCGGCATGCACGCGGTGACCGACGCACTCTATGGCGCATTGGCCGAAGGCGATATCGGCCGCCACTTCCCGCCTTCTGACCCGCAATGGAAAGGAGCGGCCAGCGAAATCTTCCTGCGTCACGCCGTCGACCTCGCGGCCCGCCGCGGCTACACGGTGTCAAACATCGACTGCACACTGGTCTGCGAATATCCCAAGATCGGCCCGCATGCCCTTGCCATGCAACAGGAAATGGCCCGGATCATGGGCATCGACGCAACCCGTGTCTCGGTCAAGGCCACCACCTCCGAGCGTCTTGGCTTCACTGGCCGGGGCGAAGGCATCGCGGCACTTGCCACCGCCTGCCTGGTGCGGCCATGACCGCCGCCCGGCTGATCGCTACCGTTGCGGGCGTCGGATACCTGCGCCCGGCCCCCGGCACCTGGGGTTCGCTGGCGGCCCTGCCGCTGGCCTGGATCATCCATCAGGCGGGCGGATTTCCGGCTTTGGTCGTGGCGACACTGATCGCGTTTTTCGGCGGCCTCTGGGCCACCGGCGTCATGACCGCCGGGCAGGCCGATCACGACCCCTCGGAAATCGTCATCGACGAAGTCGCGGGCCAGTTCCTTGCGCTCTGGGCCATCTCGCTGCCGGCCTGGCTGCACGGGCTCGACATTTCGGCGCTCTGGCCCGGTTGGGTGTCGGCCTTCGTGCTGTTTCGCCTGTTCGACATCACCAAGCCCGGCTGGGTCGGCCGCGCCGACCGGCGCGGCGACCCGTTGGGGGTGATGCTGGACGATATCGTCGCCGGTGGGTTCGCCGCGTTGGGAACCGCCCTGCTGGCGACTCTGTCTCATGGAGTGCTGGGCCTGTGACCGTCGCCGACCTTCTGGACCGCGCCAAGACGCTTGGCGTCACCATCGCAACGGCGGAAAGCTGCACGGGCGGCATGGTCATGGCGGCGCTGACCGACATTCCCGGCAGTTCAGCCGTGATCGACCGCGGGTTCATCACCTATACCAACGCCGCCAAGCGCGACATGCTGGGCGTGCGCAAGGCGACCCTGGACGCGCATGGGGCCGTGTCCGAGGAAGTGGCCCGCGAGATGGCCGAAGGGGCGCTGGATTTCTCGCAGGCCACGCTATCGGTTGCGATCACCGGTATTGCCGGCCCCGGAGGCTCCGAGTTCAAGCCCGAAGGCAGGGTCTGTTTCGCCCTTGCGGGTGAAGGTTTCGACACTGAAACGCAAACCGTAGAATTCGGCGCACCGGGACGGGATGCCGTGCGCCGCGCCGCGCGCGAACACGCCCTGGTTTTGCTGGATCGCGGGCTTTCTCTGATCGCCAGCAAATCGGGCAATTGATCGCCAAATCCGCACACAAATTAATCACTTCTGGAAAAGCGTCATTTTTGAGCGCCCTTGCGCCCGGCTGCCTCTTTTTCCCGCGTGGTTTTTTCTGTCAACCGCTCTCACCACTCGTATTCGCAGCAAAGGAGAGCGGCCCATGAATGGAGCCGATACAGCCTGGATCATCGTGGCCACGGCCCTGGTCCTCTTCATGACCCTGCCCGGTCTTGCCCTGTTCTATGGCGGTCTGGTCAGGGCACGCAACGTGCTCAGCGTCTTCATGCATTGTTTCTCGATTGCCTGCGTGATGAGCGTTCTCTGGCTCGTCGCAGGCTACTCCATCGCATTCGGCGGCGGCACTTCGGGTGTCTGGGGCGGGCTCGACAAGCTTCTGCTGACCGGCGTCACCAGCGAAAGCCTCAGCGGCACCCTGCCCGAGATCCTGTTCTTTGCCTTCCAGATGACCTTTGCCATCATCACGCCGGCGCTGATTGTCGGCGCCTATGTCGAGCGCGTGGGCTTCGGCTTCGTGCTCACCTTCTCGGGCCTCTGGATGCTGCTCTGCTATGCGCCGGTGGTGCACTGGATCTGGGGCGGCGGCATGCTGGCGGATGGCGGCATCTTCGGCGAAACTGGCGTGCGCGATTTCGCCGGCGGCATCGTGGTGCATGAAACCGCAGGTCTGGCGGCGCTGATCATCGCCGTCTTTCTCGGCCCGCGCCGCAACCGCACCACGCCGCCGCACAATCCCGGCTTTGTGATGATCGGCGCGGCCATGCTCTGGGTCGGCTGGTTCGGATTCAACGGCGGTTCGCAACTGGCTGCCGACGGTGGCGCCGCGATGGCGATGACCGTGACCCATATCTCGGCCGCCACCGCCTCGCTCAGCTGGGCGCTGTGGGAACGCATCAAGTATGGCAAGGCCTCGCTCGTGGGCCTGGTGACCGGCACCATCGCCGGGCTGGCCTCGATCACTCCGGCCAGCGGCTATGTCGATCCGGTCCAGGCGCTGATCATCGGTGCCGTCGCGGGCGTGCTCTGCCAGGAAGCGGTCGGCTTGGTGCGCAATATCCTCAAGATCGACGACACGCTCGATGTCTTCGCCGTCCATGGCGTCGGCGGCATCTTCGGCACGATCATGGTCGCGGTCTTCGGCGCCGCAAGCTGGAGCGCGCAACTGGGCGGCCTCGTGATCGTCGGTGTCTTTACGGCCGCTGTCACGATCGTGTTGATCAAGCTGGTGGCCCTGATCACTCCGTTCCGCGTGGATGCCGAGACCGAAACAAACGGGCTCGACCTCTCGGTGCATGGCGAGCGGGCCTATGACATGAGCAGCTGAGCCCACCTCGGCGCGCTCCTTGTCCTGAAAAGGGCAAAAAGCGGACCCGTCACGGGTCCGCTTTTTCATGTCCCGACAAACCGGCTCTACCTGGCGGCAAGGCGCGCACCCAGGTCGGCGGCCCGCCCGCCAGTGCGCAGCATCCCCCATATCTCGTCTGCCATGCGCCCGCCGATCAGCTTGACCGCCTTGGCGCGCACCCGTTCCTCGCGCGCGGCCAGGGTCAAGGGCGTCATCAAGTCGTGTTCGGCCTCCTGCCGCTGCCCGTCGCGCCTGAGCAGCGACAGATGCGCCTGGGTCTCGCTCAGGCTTTCATCGGCGCGGACCTCGACCTTTTGTCTGAGCGCAATCAAGCGGGGATCGGCGCAGATCGCGTCGGAATAGCTTTCAAGACGGGCCGTGTCATGCCCCAGCGCCCGCATGGCCAGAACGGTGGTATATGAGAATTTCGCGCCAAGCCCCGTCGTGGGCGCGGGCTGATTGCAGACGCTCATCCAGCGCGGATGCGTTCGTACCGTCAGCGCGGCCACTTCGGGTTCAGCTATATCCAGGCTGCGCGCCGCCTCAAGCACCGCGTGCAGACCGTGGCAACAGGCATGGAACTTGTGGCTGACCTGTTCGAACAGCCAGGTCTCGCCCAGACCATCCAGCGCCGACAGATCGCCGGCCCCATGATGAGTCGCCCCGAATCCGAATGCCCCCTCCATCGCGTCCGGGTTAGCGACAAAACCGCGACGCACCAGTTGCACCGCCTCGATCCCCGCCGCCGCCGCAATCCCGGCATTGTAGGGCTTGCCCATCGTGCCGAACTGCGCCTTCAGCCCCGCTGCCCGCGTCGCGGTCAGCCCCAACGCCTGCGCCATCTGCGTCGCAGAGAACCCGGCCAGCCGGCCCGCCGCGGCCGCCGCGCCGAACGCACCCGCGGTGGCGGTCTGGTGGAACCCTGCCTGGTAATGCCCCCGTCCCAGCCAGAGACCGACACGGACCGACAATTCCATTCCGACCAGCGCCGCCTCGAGCAGTTCGACAAGTGCCGCATCGCGGCTTTCGGCCATCGCCAGTGCGGCGGGAAACACCGCTACCGACGGGTGGCCGATATGGGCGAAATGGGTGTCGTCGTAATCCAGCGCATGCGACACCGTGCCATTGACCAGCGCCGCGCCGCGCAACGGCGCCGCGCCCGCACCGAACAGGTGGGCCTGGCCCGCGCCGCCCTCCTCCAGCACCATGTCGCGCACGATCCCGGACACGGGTTCGTCCGCCCCGGCACGGCCGACCGCAAACCAGTCGAGGGCAGACAGCGACGCGACCAGCCGGGCGGCAGGTGTCGTGGTGATGGAGCCGGTGGCGAATTCGGAAAGGGCAAGGGTCAATTCTGGCATGGCGCGCAGTCTAGCGCCGGACAGGGCCGCGTAAAGAGGTCATCGCTCAGGAATAGAGCGCCCTTGCCCGATCCTCGAAGGCGCGCACGATTCGGTGCATCGCCTCGTTGAAGACCATGCCGATCACCCCTTGCAGGATCGCGTTTCGGAACTCGAAATCGACGTGAAACGACACTTCGCAACCGCCCTCGGCCACATCGGCGAAACCCCAGTTGGACTTCATGTATTTGAACGGCCCGTCCAGGTATTCCGTGTCGATCCGCATCTGCGTGGGAAACAGTGTCACCCGGCTGCCGAAACGTTCGCGGAACACCTTGAAGGAAATGACGAGATCCGCCTCCATCACCACCACCTCGCCCTGCGGCGTGGAGCGGCGGATCCTTGCCGCGGCGCACCAGGGCAGGAACTCGGGATACTTGGCCACATCGGCAACCAGATCGTACATCTGCTGGGCGGTATGAGGCAGGCGTCGGGTTTCCGAATGGGTGGGCATCGGTCCTTGGGCATTTGTTGATGACAATGGCGCGTCATGTCGTATGTTGCGCGCCAAAGATCAAGGGGGCTGCGATGACTGACCGCGCTTATGTGATTGACGAGATGATCTCGGCCAAGGCAATCGCCGCCCGGATCGAGGCGCTGTGCCGCGAGATTTCAAAGGAATTCAGTGACACCGACAAGCTGGTCGTGGTCGGCCTGCTGCGCGGCAGTTTCGTGTTCATCGCCGACCTCGTGCGCGAGCTTGACCTGCCGATCGAGGTGGATTTCCTTGAAGCATCCTCTTATGGCAATGCAATGGAATCAAGCCGCGAGGTGCGCATCCTCAAGGACCTGCGCAGCCCGATCGAGGGGCGCGACGTGCTGGTCGTCGAAGACATCGTCGATACCGGACACACGCTGAATCATGTCATCCGCCTGCTGCAAAGCCGACAGCCGAAACGGCTGAAATCCATCGCGCTTCTGGACAAGCCGAGTCGGCGTGAGGTCGATTTCCGCTCCGACTGGATCGGCTTTGAAATTCCGGACGAATTTGTTGTCGGCTATGGCATCGACTTCGCGCAGCGCAACCGCAACCTTCCCTACATTGGCAAGGTCCGGTTCGTGGAAAACTGATCTGGCGGATCGCAGCCTCCGACCTTGTCCGGTCATCAGGATTTCTTTTTCGTTCCAGAACCGACGGGCTTAAGCTGTCGGAGGAGGACGACAAAGGGAGAGACCATGAAAAGAGCCATAGCCGCATTTATGTGCATCCTTGCAGTGGCCCTTGCCTCGGGCGTTGCCGAAGCCAAGGACGACAAGGGCAAGGCCAAAGGGCACGACAAAATCAAGGTCGACAAGTCCAACGGCCCCAAGGTCATCCCGCCGGGGCAGATCAAGCGCTACACGCGGGGCGCAAAACTGCCCGACGACCTGCGGTTCGACTACATCGACGATCTCGACAAATGGAAACTGACGCCGTTGCCGCCCGGCCAGCGATATATCCGGATCGATGATGACATCGTGTCGATTTACGAGGATTCCCGTACCGTGATCGATGCCGTCGGCATCGTCTCCGATCTGTTGAAGTAGCATCAGGCCGCAAAGAGCGCGGCCCGCATCTCAAGCGCTTCGCACAGAAGCTTCCGGATTCGGATCAGGCGTGGCATGTCTGCAAGATCCTCGTGGCAGGCGACCCAGACCGGCGTTGCCAGATCTTCCGGCAGCGCGATATCCAGCCGCTGCAACCTTGAATCGTTGCGCGCAACGAACACGGGCAGAACCGCCTTGCCGACGCCGCGCGCCGCCAGTTCCCGCAGCACCAGGAAACTGTCGGCCGAAGCGACGACCGCGTGTTTTTCAATCTGCGGCTCAAGCCAGAGCCAGGGGCGCGAGCGCCGCATCGTACCATCGAACCCGAGCCAGCCCAGATCGGCGCATCCGGGCGCGGCATAGGCCGCAAAATGCATCTCGACCGGGGTTTCGCCGATCAGTCCCTCGGGCAGGACAGGTGCCGGGCGGACAGTCAACTCCGCCTCGAGTCGCGACAGGTTCACGTGACTGTTCGTCGAGATCAGAGACATCTGCAATTCGGACGCCTTGCCGCGCACTTCCGACAGGATCTCGGGCAGCACCGTCTGGCACAGCGAGTCGGTCGAGGTGACGCGGGCGTGACCGCCCAAAGGGGCATCCATCCCATCTGCCAGAAGCCGCAGCGTGCCGACAGCCTGACCGACCTCGCGGGCGGCCGCGATCAGGCGTAACCGGTCGGGCCGCAGCGTATAACCCCTCGGCGTCCGGTCAAAAACCTGGGTCCCGACGCTGTCCTCGAAGGCTGCGATCCGCCGCAACACGGTGGCATGGTTCACACCCAGTTGTCGCGCCGCGCCGGCAACGCTTTGCGCTTCGGCCACGGCCAACACGAACCGCAGATCGTCCCAATTCAGCCTGTGCAAAAATTGTTACCCTTTTGACAGAATTACCGACTACACTCGCAGATTATCACAGCTAGAGTTTAAGTGTTGCCAATAACTTTCCAACAGTGGAGACGTTACATGATTTCGAAAGCCAGAATTTCCGTAGCAGCCGTCGCGCTGGTCGCCATGTCCGGCGTGGGTTTTGCCGCAAGCCATTCGCAAGGCGAATTCGCCCGCGAAATCAAGGCGCGCCAGGCGCAGATGACGCTAAACGCCTTCAACCTCGGCATTCTTGGCGCAATGGCCAAGGGCGAGATGGAATACGATGCCGAAGCCGCCGGGCTGGCGGCCTCGAACCTGGCTGCGTCTAGCTCAATCTGGATGCCGACGGCATGGCCCGAGGGGTCCGACAATGCCTCGACCGAAGGCACGCGCGCCCTGCCCGCGATCTGGGCCGGCGATTCCGACATCGGCGCCAAGGCGCAGGCCTTGAGCGAAGCTGTTGCTGCCCTGCAGACCGCCGCTGGCACCGATCTGGAAGCGTTGCGTGGCGCCATCGGCCCTGTTGGCGCGGCCTGCGGTGGCTGCCACAAGGCCTATCGCGCCGAAGAGTGACGTCAGCCCCGGTCCCGGCTAGACTGGGGCCGGTTGTCCATTGAGATTGGAGGGATGGATGCGGCTGTTTCGCTATCTCGGCCTGCTGGTGCTGGCCGGTCTCGCCGGTTTCTGGCTTCTGACCCGGCCGGAGCGCCTCGATCCTTCCTCGATGTCGGGCATGACCGGCGATGCGGCGCGCGGGCAGCTTGTCTTTGCCGCCGCCGGTTGCGCCGCCTGCCATGCCGCGCCCGGGGCCGAGGGCGAGGCGCGTTTGGTGCTGGCAGGCGGCGAAGGTTTTGCCAGCCCCTTCGGCACCTTCTATGCGCCCAATATCTCGCCCTCGCCCGACCATGGCATCGGCGGTTGGAGCGCGCAGGATCTGGCCAACGCGATGCAACACGGCACCTCGCCCGAAGGGCAGCATTACTATCCCGCCTTTCCCTATGTTTCCTACGCAAATGCAGAGTTGGGCGATATCGCCGATCTCTATGCCTATCTGATCACCCTGCCCGTCTCGGACACCCCGAGCCGCGCCCATGATGTGGGCTTTCCCTTCAATATCCGGCGCGGGCTGGGTTTGTGGAAATGGCTGAACGTGGGCAAGGGCTGGGTCATGGCAGATCCCGGCGATGCACAGGTTGCCCGCGGGCGATACCTGGTCGAGGCGCTGGGCCATTGCGGCGAATGCCACACGCCCCGCGATGCGCTGGGCGGAATGCAGCGCGACAAATGGCTGACCGGCGGCCCGATCCCCGGCAGCAGCAAGGGCCGCTTTCCCGACCTGACCCCAAATGCACTGAAATGGAGCGCCGAGGATATCGCCTATTACCTCGAAACCGGGTTCACCCCTGATTTCGACAGCGCAGGCGGTGCGATGGCCGATGTGATCCAGAATACCGCGCTGCTGCCGCCCGAGGACCGGGCCGCGATTGCCGCCTATCTCAAGGCGCTGCCTGCGAATTGACCGGGCCGTGCCCCAGGACCGCGCGCAGGGCGCGTTCGAAGATGCCGGCAGCGACCGGGATCAGCGCGTCGGGGAAATCGTAGTCGGGGTTGTGCAGGCGCGGATGATCCTCGCCCGCGCCCAGCCAGAACATGCCCGCCCGCGCCCCCTTGCCGAACTGACCGAAATCCTCGGAAAACTTCTGCGGCGTGCTCGTCAGGCGCAGCGGCACCGCGCCGTCGTTGCAGGCCGTTTTCAGCAGTTCGACCGCCTCGGGATCGTTGGTACAGGCCTCGAACACGTCGTCATAAAATATCTCGACGCCCAGCCCGGCCGCTGCCGCCTCGGCCTGCACCAGTGCCTCGGCCTCAGCCATCAGTTCCGTCATGCGCGCATCCGTCACCGTGCGCAGGGTCACCCACAATTCGCCCTCGCCGGGCGACACGCCAAAGGTAGCCTGTCCCAGGCGCGCATGGGTCAGCGTGGTCAGGGCAAACCGGTCATCCAGCGGACCGCCCGGCCCCAGCGCCGCCAGACGCGGCATCAGCGCCGCCATGGCCGCAGCGGGCGACAACCCGTCCTGCGGTGCGGCGGCATGCGCGGTTTTGCCAAAAAGCCGGATCGCCATCCCCCGCGAAGCGCAATTGGCGGCACCTGTGCAAAGTTCGACCGCGCCCATCGGCAATCCCGGAAGGTTGTGCAGCGACAGGACAATATCGGGCGCAATATCGGCAAACTGCGGATCGGCGCGATAGGCCACCGCCCCCTTGCCCGTCTCCTCGGCAGGCTGGAATATCAGCACCGCGCGGCCCCGCGCCGGGCCTGTGCGCGCCAGCGCCTCGCCCACCGCGAGAACCGTCACCATATGGCCGTCATGGCCACACAGGTGCCCGTTCCCGGCAATCTCGCTGACATGGTCCGAGAGCCCAAGCTCGGTGATCGGCAGCGCGTCGAGCTCGCAGCGGAGACCCACCACCGGCCCTTCGACACCGCTTTCGAAGACTGCCGCCACGCCATGCCCACCGATCCCGGTCAGCACCCGGTCCGCCCCCATGCTGCGCAGCAGACCGGCCAGATGGGCCGCGGTTTCCTTTTCCTCGCCGGAAATCTCGGGCCGGCGGTGCAAGGCATGGCGCAGCGCCGTCAACCGGTCCAGATCGGCCGGCGTCATGCCAGGCCGAGCTTCTTCTGCCGGGCCTCGCGCAGGCGCGCAAAATCGTCGCCCGCATGATAGGACGACCGCGTCAGCGGGGTTGCCGAGACCATCAGGAAGCCCTTGCCATAGGCCGCCTTTTCGTAAGAGGCGAATTCCTCGGGCGTGACGAACCGGTCGACCCGGTGATGTTTCGGCGTCGGTTGCAGATATTGGCCAATGGTCAGGAAATCCACTTCCGCCGCGCGCATGTCGTCCATCACCTGTCGCACTGCCTGTGCATCCTCGCCCAGGCCAACCATGATCCCCGACTTGGTGAAGATCGACGGATCGAGTTCCTTGACCCGCTGCAACAGGCGCAGCGAATGGAAATAGCGGGCACCGGGGCGCACCTCGGGGTAAAGGCCCGGCACTGTTTCCAGGTTGTGGTTGAACACGTCCGGCTTCGCGGCCACAACCACCTCCAGCACCTCGGGCGCGCATTTCAGGAAATCGGGCGTCAGGATCTCAATCGTGGTGGTCGGGCTGCGGTGACGCACGGCGCGGATGGTCTGGGCAAAATGCTCGGCCCCACCATCTGCGAGGTCGTCCCGGTCAACCGAGGTGATCACCACATGGTTCAGCCCCAGTTTCTCGACCGCATGGGCCACCCGGCCCGGCTCGAACGCATCCAGCGCATCGGGGCGACCGGTGGCGATGTTGCAGAAAGTGCAGCCGCGCGTACAGATCTCGCCCATGATCATCATGGTGGCGTGGCCCTGGCTCCAGCATTCGCCGACATTGGGACATCCGGCCTCTTCGCAGACGGTGACAAGGTTGTTGTCGCGCATGATCCGGCGGGTGTCGGCATAACCCTTGCCGCCTGGCGCCTTGACCCGGATCCAGTCCGGTTTCTTGGGCTGCGACTGGTCGGGGCGGTGCGCCTTTTCGGGGTGGCGCTGCTCGGGGATCTTCAGGTCACGCACGGGCGGATTTCCCTTGGCTGGAAATGTCTGCGGTGTCTGTAACATAACGTTACGTCGCGTGTAAGGCCAGCGACGCATGGCCGCCATGCAAGTTTGCCGAACCGCTGATCACCCGTGTGCCGAGGTCGCCACTTTTTCGTTGCGCGTTTGCGATACGATCTCCTGCCCCACGGAACGGATGACATCGACCAAGTCGTCGAACCAGCTTTCGCGGTGGGTCGAGCTGCGCCTGGCCAAGCCAACGATTCGCTTTGGTTCGGGGCCGGGAAACCGGTGGAGACACAGATCGGGAACCGCCGCCATTTCCGCCTTGGCCGCAAGCTCGGGCATCAGGGTGAACCCGAACCCGCCCGCCACCAGCCGCGACAGGGTGGCCAGCGACGATGCCCCCATGTTGATGCCCGCCCCGCTCCGGTCCCGGCCACAAACCTCAAGGGCCTGATCCGTCAGGCAATGTCCGTCTTCCAGCAGCATCAATTGCGCCGGTTGCAAGTCGGTCGGCCTGACCCTGTCGGTCTGTTGCCGCAGACGGTCCAGCCGTTCCGCGGACCCGGCCAGCAGAAAGCGGTCCTCGAAAAGCTCGACGGCCGTAAGCCCGGCCTGCCCCAACGGCAGGGCCAGCACCGCAGCATCGAGTTCGCCCTTGGTCAGGGCGTTCAGCAACTGTTCGGTGCGGGCTTCGCGCACATGAATCTTGAGCGCCACATTCCGTGCCCGCAGTTCGGACAGGACGCCGGGCAACAGATAAGGCGCCATGGTCGGGATCAGGCCCAGCGACAGAACACCCGCCCCGGCCTGGGCCTGGGCAAACCGCTCCAGGCGATCCGCGCTTGTCAGAACCTCTTCGATCATCGGCAGGATGCTGCGGCCAAACGGCGTCAAGACCACGTCGCGGGCGCGGCGTTCCACGAGCCTGCCGCCAAGGCTCTCCTCAAGTGCGCGGACCTGCACCGATAGCGCCGGTTGAGAGACATGGCAGATATCGGCTGCCCGCCCGAAATTTCGTTGTTCGGCCAAAGCCTTGAAATAATGGAGTTGCCGCAGGGTGAAGGTCATTGGAAGACTCTAAGAGCTTCACGAAAATCCGCAATGCGTTTCTCGGTCGACCGGAAATCCCCTGGAACGTCGCGTTCGAACTGCGTGAAACGGCGGGCCAACGATCACCCGAAAAAACTGGTTCTTCAACCGGACGCAAAGACAGAACCGAAACCCTTGGGTTGGCCCTGGATGGCGCAGGGCGCGTGGCATGCCAGGGCGTGCGGTCCTAGCCGATCAGGCGATCGCTGGACGCCTGTTCGTCATAGTGGCGTTTGAGGCGCTGCAGCGCGATGCGCAACACGATCTTGCCGGAGCGGGCGGACCATCCCATGTGTTTTTCGGTCAGCTCCAGCCCTTCGAGATAGCAGCAGCATCGCAGCGCCACGTCGCTGAGCCCCGGACCAAGGTCCGACAAGGCCCGAACCACCCGTTTCCGAGCCGCGTCGGGTCCATGCCCCACACCGCCGTCTCCCGGCAGGCTGCCCCGCACGCCGCCTGTCAGGAATCGATCCCAGTTCTGTGTCACACCTGGACCCAGTTGCGCGAGTTCGAAGTCCTCGCGCAACCGCTCTCCCGCCCGTACCAATGTATCGTCCAGAAAGGGCGTTCCATCGCGGTCCTTGCGCCTCGCCAGTGTGACAAGCGGGCTTTCCACCCCACCGTAACGTACCCTGCGTGGTCGGTCATTGCCGTCGCCCATTGCCGATCCGGGACCCGTTGACCGATCTTGTAACTGAAACGGGCTTTGCGCCTCGGCGAAACCATCCTTTGCCGCGCGAACCCGGTTTTCTTCTTCCGCAATCAGCCTGCTCAGGGCGCTGCGCCCTGACGAAGTGATGTAGTAGCGGCTTATGCGTCCCGGATGGTCACAGGCGATCCAATCCTTGAGCGCCAGAGCCTGCGCCATGCCGCTGTCGACCACCGCTGTACGCGTGTTCCCGCCATTCCGGTCGTCTCGCACTACAACGGCCTTGTCCATATCCTCGGCCACTGCAAGGACCGCACCACTTTCGCACATCCTGCGCAATACCCGGACGGCTTCACGGTAGAATGTCAGCGAATCGAGCGTTTCGTCGGTTTGTACGGCCAAAGATTTCATTGCAGGATGATCCTTTGTGGGGCGTCCGCCGAGCGGCGGAAAGAGGGCTGCTGCCAAAGTGTGCAGAGCGGCATCGACCAACGGATCGTCACGCCGCAACTCGACCCTTCGTATCTGACGCAGCACGGTCGAGGCATGGCACCCGGCTCCACGCGCCAGATCTCGTATCGAAAAACCGGCCTCGGTATGGGCAAGGTAGTGTTGCGCACTTTCAGGCACCCATCCCGGGATCGCGGTTTCAAATACATCAACCATTGTTTTCGAACCCTGACGACACTTTGGCTATTCCTGTTATCCCCGAGTTATCCACAAATTTTACACGTTTTACGTGTTTTTTTGTTACCCTGTGGTTAACTGTTGGCACTTGAACGCCATATTTGTTTCAAAAAAATAAACAAAACTGAAGCGACCGCGCGGTATTTCCCATCAAGCGCAACACTACCTTGGGTTGCTTTATCTTCGAGCAAACACCAACACTCACTCAGCCGAGGTATTGCAATGCAAGATGTGTTCTCCATGTTGACCGCCCTGCGCCGTCCGCGCCTTTTGATACGTGCCGCACGGATCGGGCAGGCAGAATACAACAGAGACCGCCACCTCCAGAGGATACTGGGATACGGCAGCCTGCCACGGCCAGCGGTGGCGCTTCTGAGACTTATGGAAATGGAGCGGGAGATAGATGATCAGCGCCGCGCGGAGGATGCGGGATATTCGCTGTCACGGCATGTCGATCTGTTGATCGCCATGATGGGCGAGGCGCAACTGGTTCAGGCCAACCGCGCCTCGCTCCAGGATTGATTACATGAAAGCGTCCGGCATCGACGCTTTCTTTTCGGCCACGTAGGCGGCAAGCGCTCCGGCGATCTCCGGGTCCATGTCCGGCTGGCGATACGTGGCCAACAGTTTCTCCACCCGGTTCGAGGCCAGGGCGTAAGTGTCCCTTGCGCCTTCCTCTTCCCAGGTCTCGAAGGGTTTGTAATCCAGCAGCTCTGTTTTCCAGAACGCCGATTTGAAATTGGCCTGGGTATGCGCACAGCCCAGGTAGTGCCCGCCCGGCCCCACTTCACGGATGGCGTCCATCGCCTGGGCGTTCACATCCACGGGAATGCCCTTGGCCAGACCGTGCAGAACGCCCAGCTGGTCCGCATCCATCACGAATTTCTCGAAATCGGCTACCAGACCGCCTTCGAGCCATCCGCAGGCGTGCAGCATGAAGTTCACGCCCGCCATCAGCCCCATGTTCAGCGAATTCGCGGTCTCATAGGCCGCCTGCGCATCGGGCAGTTTCGAGCCGCAGAACGACCCGGCCGAGCGGTACGGCAGGTTCAGGCGGCGCGCCAGTTGGCCCGCGCCATAGGTGATCAGCGACGCCTCGGGCGTACCAAAGGTCGGCGCTCCCGAGTTCATGTCGATGGACGACACGAAGGCGCCAAAGATCACCGGCGCGCCGGGACGCACCAGCTGGCTATAGGCCACACCGGCCAGAACCTCGGCCAGAACCTGTGTCAGGGTCCCCGCAACCGACACCGGCGCCATCGCGCCGCCGACGATGAAGGGCGATACGATCGCGGCCTGGTTGTTGGCCGCATAGACCTCGAGCGCGCCCATCATGATGTCGTCAAACGTCATGGGAGAGTTGATGTTGACCAGCGAGGTCATCACCGTGTTGTCGCGCACAAAGTCCTTGCCGAACAGGATGCCGCACATGTCGACCGAATCCTGCGCCCGTTCCGGCGCGGTAACCGACCCCATGAAGGGCTTGTCGCTCAGCGTCATATGCGCCAGCAGCATGTCCAGGTGCCGCTTGTTCACCGGAATGTCGGTCGGCTCGCAGACGGTACCACCGGAATGGTGCAGCCATTTCGACATGTAGGCCAGTTTCACGAATTTCTCGAAATCGGCCATGGTGGCATAACGGCGGCCGCCTTGCGCGTCGCGCACGAAGGGCGGGCCATAGACCGGCGCCAGCACCAGGTTGCGCCCACCGATCACAACCGATTTCTCGGGATTGCGCGCATGCTGGGTAAACTGGCTGGGCGCGGTCGCGCACAACTGGCGCGCAAGGCCGCGCGGAATGCGCACCCGCTCGTCCTGCACTTCGGCACCCGCCGCGCGCCAGCGCTCAAGCGCCGCGGGGTTGTTGACGAAATTCACACCGATCTCGGCCAGCACCGTTTCGGCGTTGGCCTCGATGATTTCCAGTGCCTCTTCGTTCAGCACTTCGAAATTGGGGATGTTGCGTTCGATGTACTTGGCGGTTTCGATATGCACCGCGGTGCGTTCCGCCCGCCGTGCGGCACCGCCGCCACCCCGGGCGCGTCGACGCGTGTTGGCCTCTTCCATGGTTGATCCCCTGGCTGATTGGTTTGCGTTGACCGCCTTTTATCAGGACTGCGCATTGCCCGAATGTGGATTGCGGCGCTATCGGGGGAAAAGCGACATGTTTCGCGCACAAAGGCGACAGGATGCCCCCATCTCGCCCCTTGCCTAACCCCCATGCGCGTCCTAAGAGCCAGACATGAGCCAGACATCCCACGACCGCCTTCTGATCATCGACTTCGGCAGCCAGGTAACGCAGCTGATCGCCCGCCGCCTGCGCGAGCTGAACGTCTATTGCGAAATCCACCCCTACCAGAACGTCACGATGGACTTCGTGCGCCAAATGGCGCCACGGGCCGTGATCTTCTCGGGCGGGCCGGACAGCGTCACGCGCGAGGGGTCCCCGCGCGCCCCGCAGGAAATCTTCGACTACGGTGTGCCGATCCTGGGGATCTGCTATGGCCAGCAGACGATGATGACCCAGCTGGGCGGGCGCGTCGAATCCGGCCATGGAACCGCCGAATTCGGCCGCGCCTATGTGACGCCCAAGGGCAAACTCGACATTCTGGATGGCTGGTTTGCGGAAGGTCGCGAACAGGTCTGGATGAGCCACGGCGACCACGTCGCCGAGATCGCCCCCGGTTTCGAGGTTTTCGGCACTTCGCCCGGTGCGCCCTTTGCCATTACCGCCGATACCAGCCGGCACTTCTATGCCGTCCAGTTCCATCCCGAGGTGCACCACACCCCGAACGGCGCCAAGCTCTACGAGAACTTCGTGAAGCTTGCAGGATTCAAGGGCGACTGGACCATGGGCGCCTACCGCGAGGAAATGATCCGCAAGATCCGCGAACAGGTCGGCGACAAGAAGGTCATCTGCGGCCTCTCGGGCGGCGTCGACAGCTCGGTCGCGGCGATCCTCATCCACGAGGCGATCGGCGACCAGCTCACCTGCGTCTTTGTCGACCACGGTCTGTTGCGCAAGAACGAGGCCGCCGAAGTCGTCGGCATGTTCCGGGACAATTACAACATCCGGCTGATCCACGCCGACGAATCCGAGCTGTTCCTCGGAGAGCTTGAAGGGCAATCCGACCCCGAGACCAAGCGCAAGATCATCGGCCGGCTCTTCATCGACGTGTTCCAGAAACATGCCGACACGATCGAGGGCGCCGAATTCCTGGCCCAGGGTACGCTTTACCCCGACGTGATCGAATCGGTCTCTTTCTCGGGCGGCCCTTCGGTCACCATCAAGAGCCACCACAACGTGGGCGGCCTGCCGGAAAAGATGGGCCTGAAACTGGTCGAGCCGCTGCGCGAACTTTTCAAGGACGAGGTTCGCGCGCTGGGCCGCGAACTGGGCCTGCCGCAAAGCTTCATCGGCCGGCATCCCTTCCCCGGTCCGGGCCTGGCCATCCGCTGCCCCGGCGAGATTACCCGCGAAAAGCTCGACATCCTGCGCGAGGCCGATGCGATCTACATCGACCAGATCCGCAAGCATGGGCTCTATGACGAGATATGGCAGGCCTTCGTCGCCATCCTCCCCGTCCGCACTGTCGGCGTGATGGGCGACGGGCGCACCTATGACTATGCCTGCGCGCTGCGCGCGGTGACCTCGGTCGATGGCATGACCGCCGACTACTACCCGTTCAGTCACGAGTTCCTGGGCGAGACCGCAACCCGGATCATCAACGAGGTCAAGGGCATCAACCGCTGCACCTATGACATCACATCGAAACCGCCGGGAACCATCGAGTGGGAGTGACGCGTACCAGGCATGTCGACACCCCGCCTGAGGTGTATAGCAAGACAGCCCGGCGTGATCAGAACATCAGTTTCAGCGAAGCGCCCTACTGATCGAACGACTCGTCGGTCACTGCCAGCTGCGCCGGGTTGAGATGCCCGGCACGGCGGTCGAAATCACGCAAACCTTCGCCGAGTGCGCTCATCCGCGCATCGAGCGTCGCATCATACCGGACGCGGCCGCTGATTTCGGTCGGTCCGCGCTTGATATCCGCCGCAATGTCCGCGAATCCGGTCACTTCGACGCGCACCATCCGCAGGAACAGGTCGTCGCCATGTGTGGCCAGGTCGTCGTTGAACGCCGCCAGATGCAGGTCGAGCGAGGTCCCGCCGTTGATCGAAGGACCAAAGCCCGTCACCTCGGCCGCCGGCGTCGCGAGCGGTGTTTCGACAGTAGCGGTCGCACCCACGACAAAGTCCCGCGACGGCACCGCATCGAGATTGGCAAGCATGTCATATTGCCGGTAGCGCGTCTGCAGATGTGCATTCATGTTCGCCAATGCACGCTCCCGCATTGCGCCGGTGAACGACACTGTGCCGATGCGACCATCAGACCCGGCCAGCGCTCCGGTTGGCGCAATCAGTGAAACTCCAGGTCAAACAAGGTAAGATTTCCAGTCTAACATATTGTTAATAAATAACAAAATGCAATTCAACTGCCCGACGATTTGGTCGCGCCCTACCACAACCCACCACCCGGGGAGTACGTCGAAAGCAGCATGCAATCCGTGGTGACTCAATTTGTCGCATCCATCTTGACCCCTGCGGCCCCTGCGAACCCGGAGGGGCGTGCGTGGTTTCCTCCGTTGCTCAATGCACTGGCCTTGCCAGATCTTCCGCTGTAGAAAACATGCAGCGTGAAAGTGCCGGACATTGCCACAGCATTGCACGCTCGGTTCCCATTCGCTGAATTGCCGCGACACCGGCTCACCCGGAGTTTCCCCCGACATGAACCCCACCTTCACTGCCGCGCTTTGGATGACCGGCGCAATCGCCTCCTTCTCGACCATGGCCGTGGCGGGGCGCGAGCTAAGTGCGGTACACAATACGTTCGAGATCATGATGTACCGCAGCTTTGTAGGCATACTGGTCGTGTCGCTGGCGCTGACGGTCACGGGCAAGTGGCATCAGGTCAGCACCCACGCGCTGGGACTGCATGCATTGCGCAACACGGTCCATTTCACCGGCCAGAACCTGTGGTTCTTTGCTGTCACCGTAATTCCACTGGCGCAGGTCTTTGCGCTGGAATTCACCCAGCCCCTCTGGGTCATCCTGCTGTCGCCCCTGCTTCTGGGAGAGCGGATGACCCCGGTCCGACTGGCAGCAGCAGTGATCGGGTTCATCGGCATCCTGATCGTCGCCCGGCCCGGCGCCAGCAGCCTGAACATCGGCATTCTCACTGCTGCCCTGTCGGCTTTTTTCTTCGCACTGACAACGATTTCAACAAAAAGGCTCACCCGGATCGCAAGTATCGGCTGCATCATGTTCTGGCTCACCGTCATGCAGGCTGTCCTAGGGCTGGCCGCCTCGGGCTATGACGGCCAGATCGCCCTGCCCACGGCCGAAACGGCGCCGTTTCTCATTCTGGTCGGCCTCGCGGGGTTGCTGGCGCATTTCTGCATCACCAATGCCCTGGCTATCGCCCCCGCCACGGTGGTTGTCCCTATCGATTTCGTCCGCCTGCCCACAATCGCCGTGGTCGGCATGCTGCTTTACGGCGAACCACTCGATGTCTGGGTCCTCGTTGGCGCGGCCGTGATCTTTGGCGGCAACTATCTCAACCTGCTGGCCGAGACCCGCAGCAGGGCCCGATAACGCAGCTTCAATCTGGTGCGTGGTGACGTTCGGCCAGTGGTCGCCCGACCCCTGTGCCTGACAGGTGGCGGCAGCTTGGGTGGCGTGCCCTTGGGCAATTGTCGCCAACAATTTTTTCAAACCGAGTTCACCGGCAACAGCGCCTGTGATGCCGGTTTACGGATCACCCTTGCGCTGAGCTGACAAAAGCGCAGGAATCGGGTGGAGCGGCGCCTTCCCTTTGGGCACAAGGAACCATGACCGTTCAGAAATCTCTCTCTCCCCGCGCATGGGCCGAGCTTCTGCTGCTCGGCCTCATCTGGGGCGCCTCGTTCCTGTCGATCCGCATTGCGCTTGACGAGCTGCCGGTTCTGACCACGGTTTTGCATCGCACCTTCTGGGCCGCCGTGGTGTTGTGGGCGGTCGTGCTGGCAGGCCGGATTCCCCTGCCTCGCGAGCCTCGGGTCTGGGCGGCCTTTGTCCTGATGGGCGTGCTCAACAACGTATTGCCCTTTGCCCTGATGGCTTGGGCGCAGCAACATATCGAGACCGGGCTGACCTCGATCCTGAACGCCACGACGGCGATTTTCGGCATCCTGGTCGCGACACTAGTCTTTGCCGACGAGCGACTGACAAAGCGCCGATCCCTGGGTGTTTCTTTGGGTTTTCTCGGCGTGGCGACAACCATTGGTCTTGGTCATTTGGCGCAATTCGACCTGCGGTCGACGGCGCAAGTCGCGGTGCTGGCCGGCACGCTGTGCTATGCGCTGGCCGGCGTCTGGGCACGGCTGCGCCTCGGCCATCTGCCACCGCAACTGGCGGCTGCGGGCATGCTGACAGGGGCCACGCTCGTCCTGCTGCCGCTTGCACTCCTGGTCGAAGGCCCGCCCCGGTTCGACCTGCGCCTCGGAACCTGGACTGCGGTCGCCTATTATTCACTTGTCGCGACGGCGGGTGCCTATCTGCTCTATTACCGGGTTCTGGCGATGGCGGGGTCGGCGAACCTGATGCTGGTGACGCTGATTATCCCGCCGGTGGCAATCGGTCTGGGCGCGCTGGTGCGACACGAAGCCCTGGACGCGAACACCTATGCGGGCTTTGCCCTGCTGGCCCTGGGGTTGATTGTGTTGAACGGCCCGCGCCGCCGCGATTGACCAAGCCCACGGCGCCCATTAACAACGGCCGGAACAACGGGATAGCGGTGCACAATGATCTACGGCTCGGCTCAGGAATGGCGCGACGCGCCGCGCAAGAAGGTGCTGTTCTTCGGCATGTCCGGTCTGGGCAAGACCTATGTCTCGAACATCCTGCGGGATGCCGGAAACTGGTTCCATTACTCGATCGATTATCGCATCGGCACCCGCTACATGGGCGAGTTCATCGCTGACAACGCCAAGGCCGAGGCGATGAAAGTGCCATTTCTCCGCGACCTTCTGATGACCGATTCGATCTATATCGGATCCAACATCAGCTTCGAGAACCTCAAGCCCGTTGCCTCCTACCTCGGCACTCCGGGCGATCCGGCAAAGGGAGGACTCGACATCGCCGAATACCGCCGCCGGCAGGACCAGTTCCGGCATGCCGAAATCTATGCGCTGCTCGACACCGAGTATTTCATCGACCGGGCCGAGCGGCTCTATGGCTACCCGCATTTCATCTGCGACACCGGCGGTTCGATCTGCGAATGGGTGAATCCCGACAACCCCGAGGACCCGATCCTGAAGAACCTCAGCCAGCATACGCTGATGATCTGGATCAAGGGCGACGAAGCCCATACCGAAAAACTGATCCGCCGCTTCGACCGCGACCCCAAGCCAATGGCCTACCAGTCCGAGTTGCTGACCCGCATGTGGGATGACTATCTGTCCCTCAAGGACCTGTCGCCGGACAGCGTCGATCCGCAGGCGTTTCTGCGCTGGACCTACGCCCAGGCCCTTGCGCACCGGCAGCCGCGCTATGCGGCGATGGCGGAAAACTGGGGCATCACCGTGACCGCCGACCAGATGGGATCCGTCCGAGACGCGGCCGATTTCGACGATTTGATCGCCAATGCTCTTGAGGCGCGCAGCGCACAGACCTAGTTTCCGCAATTCAGTTCACAAAGACAGTCCGAAAATGCCCATCAAGATCCCCGCACATCTGCCCGCCTATGACGTCCTCAGCCGAGAGGGTGTCATGGTCATGTCCGAGGATCAGGCCGCGCGGCAGGATATCCGCCCGCTGCGGATCGGGCTGCTGAACCTGATGCCGAAAAAGATCCAGACCGAGAACCAGTTCGCCCGCCTGATCGGCGCCACGCCGCTGCAAATCGAGCTGAGCCTGATCCGGATGACCGAGCATCAGACCAAGAATACCGCCGCAGCGCATATGGAGGAATTCTATCGACCCTTTCAGGAGGTCAAGGCCGAGAAGTTCGACGGGCTGATCATCACCGGCGCACCGATCGAACACCTCGAATTCGGCGACGTGACCTATTGGGGCGAAATGCGCGAGGTCTTTGACTGGACCCAGACCAACGTGCACTCGACCTTTGGGGTCTGCTGGGGTGGCATGGCGATGATCAACCATTTTCATGGCGTGCGGAAACACATGCTGGACCACAAGGCATTCGGCTGTTTCCGGCACAAGAACCTTGCCCCGGCCTCGCCCTATCTGCGCGGGTTCTCGGACGATTTCGTGATTCCCGTCAGCCGCTGGACCGAGATGAAACAGGCCGAGATCGACGCGGTGCCGGGCCTGCGCACACTTCTGGGCAGCGACGAGGTCGGCCCCTGTCTGGTCGAGGATCCCGGCCACCGGGCGCTCTACATCTTCAACCATTTCGAATATGACAGCGATACGCTGAAACAGGAATACGACCGCGATGTCGCCAGCGGCACCGCAATCAACGTACCGCTCAACTACTATCCCGATGACGATCCCTCGCAGAAGCCGCTGAACCGCTGGCGCAGCCATGCGCATCTGCTCTACGGCAACTGGATCAGCGAGATCTACGAGACAACGCCCTATGACCTCGAACGGATCGGGCTGGAAACCACCGACTTGCGAAGGTGACGGCCGGTGTGGATCATCCTGGCAATCGGCCTGGCTGTTGCGGCCTTTTGGATGTTTACCCTTTGGCGCGCAGCACGGCACGAAGCACGTGCCGAGGCCTCTCACCCGCCGCGCGGGCAATTCGTCGAGATCGACGGGTTACGCATTCACGCCGAGGTAATGGGCAACGGGCCGGACCTCGTGATGATCCACGGCTCGAACGGCAATACACGCGACCTGACCTATGCATTGGCGCCATTACTGGCACGGCAGTTTCGCGTCATCCTCTTCGACCGCCCAGGGTTGGGCTTTTCCGACCCGCTGCCGAAGCCCTCGGCAGGAATTGCCCATCAGGCCGCGGCCATGATGCAGGCGGCGCGGGAACTTGGCGCGGATCGTCCGATGGTGCTTGGCCACAGCTACGGTGGCGCGGTGGCGCTTGCTTGGGCGGTCCACCATCCCGAGGCCATCTCGGGTCTCATTGCCGTTTCCGCCGCCTCAAACCCCTGGACAACGCCGCTTGATCCGCTCTACCGCGTCACCTCGTCGCCGATTGGCGCCGCCATCGCGGTGCCGCTGATCACCGCCTATGTGCCTGACTCGTACGTCATCAGATCGCTCCAAGAAGTGTTCGCCCCGCAACCCGAACCACCTGACTATGCCGCCCATTTCGGCCCGGGGTTATCGCTGCGGCGCAGTTCGTTGCGCGCCAACGCCTGGCACCGGGCCATTCTGCTGGATGAAATCCGGGCCCTGCATCGGCGCTATGGCGAGATCGCGGTTCCGACCGAGATCGTGCATGGCACCGCCGATGACACGGTCAATTTCGACCTGCATTCGGTTTCGCTGTCCCGCCAGATCCCTGCGGCGCAACTGCGCGCGCTTGCCGGCATCGGACACATGCCCCACCATGTCGCCTCCGAAGAGGTCGCCGCCGCCGTCCTGCGCGCGGCCCAGCGTGCGGGTTTGCGTTGAGCCTCGGATGCTTACATAGTGACGGCAAGTCAACCAGATCAAGGACCGAAGCGGATGACAAAGACTCAGGCCGGCCAGATCACCCGCTATTTTCAGGACCGGGCGCCAAAGTCGATCCGCGAGGCGATCGAGGCGGCGGGCAAGGATGATATCCTCAGCGATACCTATCCCTATGACGAGCAGATGTCGTCAAAGGACTACGACAAGGCAATGGAAGCGCTGCAAATCGAACTGGTCAAGATGCAGGCCTGGGTCAAGGAAAGCGGCGCGCGCATTGCCATCGTCTTCGAAGGCCGGGACGCCGCGGGCAAGGGTGGAACGATCAGCCGGTTCCGCCAGAACCTGAACCCGCGCGGCGCGCGCGTGGTGGCGCTGGGAAAGCCGACCGAAGCCGAGCGCACGCAATGGTATTTCCAGCGCTACATCCAGCACCTGCCCGCAGCCGGCGAGATCGTGTTCTTTGACCGAAGCTGGTACAATCGCGGCGTGGTCGAACATGTATTCGGCTGGTGCACGCCCCAAGAGCGCGAGCATTTCTTTCGACAGGCGCTGCCCTTCGAACATGCTTTGATCGAAGACGGGATTCACCTGTTCAAGTTCTGGCTCAACGTGGGGCGCGCCGAACAGTTGCACCGGTTTCTCGCTCGCGAGAACGATCCTCTCAAGAGTTGGAAGCTGAGCCCGGTCGATGTCGCCGGTCTGGACAAGTGGGATGAGTATACCGGCGCCATTTCTGAAACCCTGACGCGAAGCCATTCCAAACGCTCACCCTGGACGGTCGTGCGCTCGGACGACAAGAAACGCGCCCGCATCGCGGCCATCCAGACGGTTCTGTCGACCATCGACTACGACGACAAGGATACCAAGGCGCTGGGCCGGATCGACAGCGCTATTTGCGGCGGCCCGGACATCTGGGATGCGTAAGCAGGGTTACCATCACGGCAATTTGCGCCAGGCGTTGATCGACGCCGCGCTGGAACTGATCCGTGAAAAGGGGCCGACGGGTTTCACCCTGTCCGAGGCCGCAAAGACCGCCGGTGTCACCCCGGCGGCAGTCTATCGTCATTTCGACGGGCGCGAGGACCTGATCGCCGAAGCCGCCCGCCAGGGCTTCGAGATGTTCGCGGACCTGATGCAATATGCCTATGACAAGGGCCAGCCCTCGGCGATGGCTGCGTTCGAGGCAACCGGCCGCGCGTATCTCGCCTTTGCCCGCAAACATCCCGGCCATTACATCGCGATGTTCGAAAGCGGGGTGTCGCTGAACCGCACACCGGAACTTGCCGCTGCGGCGAACCGGGCCAAGGCCGTATTGGAACAGGCCGCAACCGACCTGGGCAAGCATATCCCGCCCGACCGGCGCCCGCCCGCGTCAATGGTGTCCGCCCATATCTGGGCCATGAGCCATGGCGTGGTTGAACTGTTTGCCAGAAACACCGGCGCCGCTTCACCTTTTTCGCCGGAGGACCTGCTTGAAACCGGGGTCGGCATCTATTTGCGCGGGTTGGGACTGATCGCCCCAGACTGACAAAGTCTCTTGCCTGCACCTGTCCGGATCGGTACCCAGAAGCGGCAACTTCGGAGTAACGACCTCGTGAGCCACCTGATTTCGAACACTACCCTTGTCCGCCGCGATCGCCTGAAGCAATTGCAGCAACGCGAAAAGTCATGGTTCGACCTGGAGTTCCTCAAGGCTATGGATCCTGACGACAGGAACCGCTGCATCGATCTCCTCGATCAGTCGAAATCGCAGCTGCGACAGGATCTGTTCGCCCTGTGCAGGAACGGGTTCAAGACCGGCGGCTTTTTCGTCGAGTTCGGTGCGACCGATGGCGTCGAGCTCAATAACTCCTACCTTCTGGAAACCCGGTTTGGCTGGTCCGGCATTCTGGCCGAACCGGCCCGCGGGTGGCACGATGCGCTCAAGGCAAACAGGAAATGCACCGTGGAAACCCGCTGTGTCTGGCACACCACGGGCGAAACGCTGGCCTTTACCGAGGCGCCGCGCGGCGAGAACTCGGGCATTTCGACTTTCGTGAAATCCTCGCGCCGGATTCGCGGGCAGAATTACAAGGTTGAAACAATCTCGCTGGTCGATCTGCTGGAAATACACCAGGCCCCCGCGCATATCGACTATATCTCGATCGACACCGAGGGCAGCGAGTTCGACATCCTGAACGCCTTCGACTTCGATCGCTGGACATTCGGGGTGATGACGGTGGAACACAACCACGCCCCCCAGCGCGAAGACATTCATGCCCTGCTGACCGGCAGGGGATACCGTCGCGTTCTGGAAGACATATCGCGGTTCGACGATTGGTATATACGCGAGGAGTGAGCCCCGCCCACCTGCGCCCGAAATGAAAAAGGCCGCGCAAAGCGCGGCCTTTTCTGTTCTGGGTCCGAAACTTAGCGCTTCGAGAACTGGAACGAACGGCGGGCTTTGCGCTTGCCGTATTTCTTGCGTTCCACGACGCGGCTGTCGCGGGTCAGGAAGCCGGCGGTCTTGAGCGCGCCGCGCAGGCTCGGGTCATAGAGTTGCAGCGCCTTCGAGATGCCGTGCTTGACCGCACCGGCCTGACCGGTCAGGCCACCGCCCTTCACGGTCGCCATCACGTCGAACTGGCCTTCGACGCCAGCCACCTGGAACGGCTGGCGCAGGATCAGCTGCAGAACGGGGCGGGCGAAATACACGTCCTGGTCCTTGCCATTGACGATGACCTTGCCCGAACCCGGCTTGATCCAGACGCGGGCAACCGCGTCCTTCCGCTTGCCGGTGGCATAGGAGCGGCCCAGCTCGTCGCGAACGGGTTCGCGCGGTTCGTCGGCAGCCAGTGTTTCGAGGCCTGCGACGGCGCCCAGCTCTTCGAGAGTATTGATCTGATCAGCCATCGGTTTCAGCTCCGGGTGTTTTTCTTGTTCATGGACTTGACGTCCAGAACTTCGGGGGCCTGAGCTTCATGCGGGTGCTCGGTCCCGGCATAGATACGCAGGTTGGTCATCTGCTGACGCGACAGGCGGTTGCCCGGCAGCATGCGCTTGACGGCCTGATAGACCACGCGCTCGGGGTGGGCACCCTCGAGGATCTGCTGCTTGGTGCGCGACTTGATGCCGCCCGGGTGGCCGGTGTGCCAGTAGAAGTGCTCTTCGCGCTTCTTGCCGGTCATCTGCACCTTGTCGGCATTGATGACGATAACGTTGTCGCCCATGTCCATGTGCGGGGTGAACGACGGCTTGTGCTTGCCACGCAGGCGCATGGCAACGATCGAGGCAAGACGGCCCAGAACGACGCCCTCGGCGTCGATCAGTATCCACTTCTTGTCGATGTCTGCAGGTGTTGCAGAAAAGGTTTTCATGGCAGGATGGTCCTGTTTGATGTGACAGACCGACCGCTAGCGGCCGGCCCTTATCCGATGGGCGGTTTCTAGTGATTGCCAGATACCGCGTCAAGCGAACAGGTTCAGTATTAATCATTGATTTTCAATGACTTGCAAAATAGGTATTAAAATACCCCACAATTCAGACGCTGATCTGCTCCGGCGGATTGTCCAGTAGCCCCCGCAGGCGCTGCATGGCATCCTCGAAGCTTTCCAAGGATACATGCGCATTGACGGCAATGCGTATCGCATTGGGTGCACGCCCGTCACGCAGCGCGAATTCGTCCGCCGAGCGGACCTGGACGCCGGCGCGTTCCGCCGCACGGGTAAAGGCGGCCGAGCGCCAGCCCGAGGGCAGACGCAGCCAGACAAAGGGCACGTCCGGATCCCACACCAGATCGAATGCCCCAAGCGTGTTGACCGCGACACGAACATATTCGGACATACGCTTGCGAACGTCCAATGCCAACTGTCGCGCCCGGGGATCCGAGAGCAACAGCCGCGTCAGTTCCGCCAGAGGCTGTGCCAGACCAAAATACCCGTATTCAGCCGACCGACGCAGCCGTGCCGCCTGCCCCGCCGGTGCAATCGCAAAGCCGACCCGCAAGGCAGGTGTAAGCGATTTCGAGATCGACGACACATGCCAGCCCCGTTCCGGCGCAAGCGCCCGATAGCTGGGCGCGCGCGGCTGACCGATGCGATAACAATCGTCTTCGATGATCTGGAGGCCATGCTTGCGCGCCACCTCGACCACCTCTTTCCGGCGCTCCAGTGGGGCATGGCTGCCGGTCGGGTTCTGCACCTCAGGCGATACGCAAACGGCCTGCGCCGGAGCCTGGCGCGCGGCAAGATCAAGTGACCTGGGGTCGATACCCCATTTGTCCATGCGGATGCCCACCACCTCGGCCCGCATCAACTCGGCAGCACGGCGGAACCCTGCGTAAGACAGATCTTCGACGAAGACCACCGGCTTGGGGCCGGAAAAGATGCTCTGGAACACCACACAGAGCCCGTTCTGACCGCCATGGGTCAGAACGATATCATCCGGGGCCAGCGGGCCAAGCGGCAGATTCGCCAGCCACTCGGCCACGGCCTTGCGCACCCCGGCATAGGCATCGCGCGTCGGATAGTTGAGGAACATGGCCGGATCGCCCCGCGCGATTTTCGCCAGGCATTCGCGAATCAAGGCCACCTGGCCCACGTCTGCCAGCCTGGGGCTGAAGAGGCTGACGTGGTGGTCGTCCTGCTCTTCGAGCCGGTACAATTGTCGCGACCACACGTCATCCAGAACCGGACGCTTGGGTTCCGCCACGAATGTACCACGCCCAACTTCGGCCGACAAAAGCCCCTCATCCGTCAGGATCGAATAAGCGCGCGCCACCGTGCCCGGCGTAATGCTCAGCTTGTAGGCAAGATCACGCACCGGGGGCAGCTTTGCCCCAACCTCAAGACTTTTGTTTGCGATGGCTTTTCTGATGGCATCGGCAACAAGAGTGTATTTCGGCCCCTTGGCTGAAGGAAGAGAGTCCGGCCAAATTGTACCCATTACAATCTTTCCTTTGATCTCATATCACCTTCAAATGTACCAACTGTGTATCAAGATTATCCAATTTGTGTCAATACAATCGAAAAGGACCACTGTCATGACACGCGCAATGCCCTCGCCCGCCCTGATGCTGCTGAACGCCAGCCCCCGGCTGCCGCTGATCGCTGCTCTGGCCGTGGGATTTGCCGCGACCGTGACCAAGTGGGAGCAACGTCGGCGCACCCGCCTGAATCTCGGGCGGCTGGACGATCGTCTTTTGCAGAACGTCGGCCTCACCCGCAGCCAGATGCGCCATGAGACCGCCCGCATGTTCTGGCAGGGCTGAATCGAATTCCCCAGTCCCTTGATGGGACCTCTTCACTGGCCGGGGCTCGCCCCGGCCATTTTTTGTGAAAATGCCGCCGCGGCGCTGCCGGCCGGAGGAATGGAATAGGTCATCGTCGCCCGCGCCACCGGCTTGCCCGACCCCTGCGAAAACATCAGCACATCGCCCACCGCAAGTGTCTTGCCCAGTTTCAACAGACGGCATTCGGCGACGATCTGCGCACCACCTTCGGGCTTGCGCATGAAATCCATCGAACAGTTTGTGGTCACGGCCAGCGCCTGACGTCCCAGCCGTGCCAATACCATCGCGTAGACGCAGACATCGGCCAGGGCGAACATCGAAGGCCCCGATACTGTGCCGCCGGGACGAAGATGACGCTCGGCAGTCAAGAGCCGCATGGTCACCGTGTCCTCGGTCAGCTCATCTATGGCGAAATCCTCGCGCACCTGGGGAAATACCTCGGCCAGATATTGCGACAATTCCCCCTGATTCAACGCCAATGTCATGCTTTCCCTCCTCGACATCCGAGCCTAGAGTTGCCCCGAGTTTGCAGCGGAGGGCAAGATGACAATTCTGGAACGTCACGACACGGGCGCGGTGGCGCAACTGATCATGAATGCACCGGAACGGCTCAACGCGCTCAGCGACGAGATGCTCGCTGCGCTTCAGGCCGAGTTTGACAGCCTGCGCGGCGACCGGACCATCCGGGCCGTCATCCTTTCGGGCGCCGGCAAGGCGTTCTGCGCGGGCCACGACCTGAAGCAGATGACCGCGGGCAGGCAGGCTCCGGATGGCGGCAAGGCGTATTTCAAGGATCTGTTCGACCGCTGCGCGCGAATGATGATGTCGGTCCAGTCGCTGCCGCAACCCGTTATCGCCCAGGTCCACGGCATCGCCACCGCCGCAGGCTGCCAGCTGGTCGCTACCTGTGACATGGCCGTCGCGGCCGAAGGCACCAGGTTTGGAGTGAACGGTGTCAATATCGGCCTGTTCTGTTCGACGCCCATGGTCGCGCTCAGCCGCAATATCCCGCGCAAGCAGGCGTTCGAAATGCTAACGACCGGCCGGTTCATTGAAGCCGAGCGCGCCGCCGAGCTTGGACTGGTCAATCATGTGGTGCCCGTCGAACGTCTCGCGGACGAGACCCGCGCACTGGCCGAAACCGTCGCAGGCAAACTTGGCGCCGCCGTGCGTATCGGCAAGGAAGCCTTCTACCGCCAGCAGATGTTGCCGCTGGACCAGGCCTATGCGTATACCGGCGATGTCATGGTCGAGAACATGCTCTATCGCGACACCGAGGAAGGCATCGCCGCCTTTATCGAGAAGCGCCCCCCCGATTGGAGCCAATAGACGGATCATGTGATCAATAGTGTGGAATTGTTTCCAAACGAGCACTTTTAATTTGGGCAACACTGTGGCAAAGCTTTGGCAAGGCCTATGCCTTTCTGACTTTTGGGTCGCCGTGGGCGGAAGGTCCCTCCAGCCGGACTCTCTCACCGGCGCCGACATTCCCGCAGCGGCGACCCCAAAATTCCCGGATCAAAAGAACTTCCTCCCGCCAATATTGAGGGCCGGTCCGGCATTTCCTATTGTTGGCCACCTGCACCATTGCGCCACCCCGCGCCCTGCCCTATTTGGCGTCCCATGACAGACAGATTGCATATCGTGGGCGGCGGCATGGCCGGGTCCGAGGCCGCCTGGCAGGCGGCGGAAATGGGCGTAGACGTGGTGATCCACGAAATGCGGCCAAAAATCGGCACTTTTGCCCATCAGACTGGCAACCTGGCCGAGATGGTTTGTTCGAACTCCTTCCGGTCCGACGATGACGAACAGAATGCGGTTGGCCTGCTGCATTGGGAAATGCGGGCGGCCGGCGGTTTGATCATGGCCGCCGCAGATGCCCATCGCCTGCCGGCCGGCGGAGCGCTGGCGGTGGATCGCGATCCCTTTGCAGAAACGGTAACCGCCAGGTTGCGCGAACACCCGCACATCTCCGTCACCGAAGAAGAGGTCACCGGGCTACCGCAAGAGGGCCACTGGATTTTCGCGACCGGCCCGCTCACCTCTCCCACCCTTGGCGAGGCGATCCGGCGCGAGACCGGGGCCGATTCGCTGGCTTTTTTCGACGCCATTGCGCCGATCGTCTATGCCGACACCATCGACATGAGCCGCGCCTGGCTGCAATCGCGCTATGACAAGGGCGACACCGAAGAGGAACGAACCGCCTACATCAACTGCCCGATGGACAAGGACCAGTACGAAGCGTTCATCGACGCGCTGCTGGCGGCCGAGAAAACCGAGTTCCATGAAGGTGAGACCGCAACCTATTTCGACGGATGCCTGCCAATAGAGGTGATGGCGGAACGCGGGCGCGAAACCCTACGCCACGGCCCGATGAAACCGGTGGGTCTGACCAACCCGCACCAGCCCGAAGTCAAGCCGCATGCCGTTGTACAACTGCGCCGCGACAATGCCCTTGGCACACTCTACAATATCGTGGGCTTTCAGACCAAGATGAAGTATGGTGCACAAACTTCTGTTTTCCGGATGATACCGGGATTGGAAGAGGCCGGTTTCGCGCGTCTGGGCGGCATTCACCGCAATACTTTCATCAATTCGCCAACGCTTCTGGATGAACAGATGAGACTCAGGTCCCGCCCGAATATCCGCTTTGCAGGCCAGATCACAGGGGTCGAGGGTTACGTCGAAAGCGCGGCGATGGGGCTGCTTGCCGGGCGTCTCGCCGCCGCCGAGATGCAAGGTCGCAGCCTGCCCCGGGTACCGCAGGACAGCGCCATGGGCGCATTGATCCACCACATAACCGGTGGTGCCGACGCAAGGACCTTTCAGCCGATGAACGTCAACTTCGGACTGTTTCGTCCCGTGGACGGGCTGAAAGGCGGGCGCAGGGGACGCAAGGATCGCTACAAGGCTTATACAGACCGTGCCAAAGAGGCGTGGAGCGCCTGGCTGGCAAACTCCTGACTGGACGGAAATCGCGGCCTGTGTCTAACATCCGGCATGATCCTGCGGTTTCTCAAATCCACCTACTCTCTGTCCTCTCCAAAGGATACGCAGGCCCATTATGACAAATGGGCCGGAAGCTATGACGAGGAACTGACCGAAAACGGCTATGCGACGCCGGACAGGCTGGCGCTTGCCTTGTGGGAAATACGCCCGGACGGCCAGATGCCGGTTCTCGATTTCGGCTGCGGCACCGGTCTGTCAGGTCTCGCCTTGCGCAGAGCAGGATTCCAGGTACTTGACGGAATGGACCCGACACCGGGAATGCTGGAAGCCGCACAGGACAAGGGCATCTATCGAACCTTGAGCGGCTTTGACATCACGGCCGCACCGCCGATCCCACAGGGCGCTTATCGCGCCATCACGGCAATCGGTGTCATCGGACAGGGCGCCGCGCCTCCCGAGACAATCGACCATTTGCTGCGGGCCTTGCCCAAGGGGGGCGTACTGGGATTCTCGCTGAACGACATTGCGCTGGCCGACCGCGCCTATATCGGTCGCCTGAACGATTGGCTGGACATGGGCGCGGCGCGATTGCTGGCGCGCAACTCGGGCCCGCACCTGCCGGGTATCGACCTGAACTCTGACATCTTCATCGTTGAAAAAGCGTGACTTTCACCACCCGATTTGCGCCGTCTCCAACCGGACCATTGCACCTTGGACATGCATATTCGGCGCTCCTGGCGCATGACCTGACCCGAGCCTCGGGCGGGCGTTTTCTACTGAGGATCGACGATATCGACCAGTCCCGCGCCCGGCCGCAATGGGAGGCGCAGTTGCAGGACGATCTGCACTGGCTGGGCATTTCCTGGGACGCGCCGCCGCGCCGCCAATCGGAACATTTCAAGGACTATTCCGACGCGCTCGACAAGTTGCGCGCGGTCGGGCTGATTTTCGAGTGCCAATGTACCCGCCGCGATATCGAGACTGCGGCAAATGCCCCGCAAGAAGGTGTGCCGGAATTCGGCCCCGACGGACGGATCTATCCTGGCACCTGCCGCGAGCTTGGCTTGCCGCCCGCGGCCACGACCTGCAGCCGCTTGAACATCGCCCGTGCCTGTGCGGCCGGACTTCCGGCGGAGTTCTCCGAAACCGGCCCCCGTCATCTCGGACTTCACAAGCTTGCGGCTGGGGACCTGCTTCAGTCGGTGGGCGACGTCGTGTTGTCCCGGCGTGAAATGGCCGCCTCCTATCACCTGTCCGTCGTCATCGACGATGCCGCCTGCGGCGTCACCCATGTCATCCGGGGTGAAGACCTGTTCGAAGCAACCCGCATCCACGTGCTTCTGCAATCGCTGCTGGGCCTGCCCACGCCAGTCTATCACCATCACGCCCTGATCCGCGACGAACAGGGAAAACGGCTCGCCAAACGCGACGATGCCCGTGCAATATCAACTTTTCGCGCGCAAGGGGCCACGCCACAGGATATCCGCCGGATGGTCGGGCTCTGACCTCAGCCTTCGGGCTGCATCAGTTCCACTTCTGCACCTTCGCGCACCGCGGTGTAGAAACAGCTGCGTCGGTTCGTGTGACACGCCGGACCAGTCTGGCGCACCATGACCAGCAGGCAATCCCGGTCGCAATCGACCCGCAGGTCGACGAGTTCCTGGACATGCCCCGAGCTTTCGCCCTTGATCCAGAAGCTCTGCCGCGACCGCGACCAATAGGTCACCCGACCGCTGGCCAGTGTGCGCGCCACGGCCTCGGCATTCATCCAGGCCATCATCAGCACGTCGCTGGTCACCGCGTCCTGCGCAATGGCCGGGATCAGGCCATTTGCATCGTACTTTAGTGTCGAAGGGTCAAAGGACATGATCAAAAACCTTTTGCATCCAGTTTGTCGGCCACTATGTATGGGGAACAGCCCAAGAGGGAAAGCCATGTCCACGGAAACCGATCTGATCAAGCTTTATTCGGGCCGCATCCTGGCCTTGGCAGCCGATATTCCACATCTCGACCGGCTGGACAGCCCGGATGCAACAGCCAAGAAACGCTCGCCACTTTGCGGCTCGACCGTGACGGTGGATGTAACGATGCACGACGGTCGCATTACCGAGTTCGGGCAGGATGTAAAGGCATGTGCGCTGGGGCAGGCATCTGCCGCTGTGGTTGGCGGCGCGGTCATCGGGGCAACACGCGCCCAGGTCGAAAAAGCGCGGGATCAGTTGAAGGCCATGCTCAAGGAAAACGGGCCTGTACCCGATGCCCCGTTTGACGGTCTGGAAGTTCTGATGCCGGCACGCGACTACAAGAACCGGCATGCCTCGATCCTGCTGGCGCTCGAAGCGACGCTCGAAGCGATGGAACAGGCAGAGCGCGCAAACTGCGCCTAAAGGTGCCGGTATTCTTGCGGAAAAGCCCGAAATACCCCTGTCCCGCTTGCAAAATTCCTGAACACCCAATGACATCTCGAAAAAACCGCCGCACCTTCGGGCATGAAGGGCGGCGGCAAGTCATGCGTTTCTCGCAGGGGATCCGGCAGTTCTACGCCTTGGGCCGAGGCTGGCCCAGGGAAGGGTCTTTGGACAGGCAGGTCACCCTTGCATCGAATGGGACAGGATGCGCAGCACGCCGGAACGAGATCGCAGGCAGAAAAGGTTAATACGCGCCCGGCATGTGAAGCGCGACCAGCAGAATGACCAAGAGCGAGGCCGCACCGATCGCGTCCTGCAAAAGTGTGTCCTGGGAACGGGACAGAACTATCTTGATCTGGGTCATCATCGGTTCACCTCCGGGTCATCGGTTAATCCTTTGTTGACCTTTTGTTCTCATTTTTCCGCGACTCGATCAAGAACTTTTTGAGAACATTTGTGAACTTTTGCGAATTCCACGCCTATCCAACTGAAATCAAACGAATTGCCTGATCCTGTTTCATCAGCCAGAGCAGCATTCGCGCCGCCTTGCCTCGCGCACCGTCAAGAGCGGGGTCGGCGGCAAGCAGCGCGCGCGCATCCGTCTGCGCCAGAGCCATGAGCGCTGCCTGCCGCTCAAGATCCGCAATGCGGAACCTGGGCAGGCCCGATTGTGCGGTGCCGATCAGATCGCCCGCGCCACGCATTTCCAGATCGGTCTCGGCAATGCGGAACCCGTCCTCGGTTTCGCGCAAAACTTCCAGCCTGCGCCGTCCGCCTTCGGTCAGGGGGGGCTGGTACATCAGCAGACAGGTGGATTGCGCCTCGCCCCGACCCACTCGGCCCCGCAACTGGTGCAGTTGCGCCAGGCCGAAGATCTCGGCTCTTTCGATCACCATGATCGTGGCGTTTGGCACGTTCACGCCCACCTCGATCACGGTTGTCGCCACCAGCACCTTGGTCTGACCGGACTGGAACCCGGCCATGGCCGAATCCTTGTCCGCAGGCGGCATCTGCCCGTGCACCAGGCCCACGATCCCCTCGCCCAGCACGGCGCGCAAACGCTTGAACCGTTCCTCGGCAGCGATGAGGTCGCTCACCTCGGATTCGTCTACCAGCGGGCAGACCCAATAGCATTGCCGCCCCTCGGCGATCGCCTTGCGCAGATGGTCGATCACCTCGTCCAGTCGTTGTGTACTGACGATTGCGGTTCGGATCGGCTTGCGGCCTGGCGGCTTCTCATCCAGCACCGACACATCCATATCGCCATATTGCGCCAGGGCCAGGCTTCGCGGGATCGGGGTCGCCGTCATGACCAGCACATCGGCGCCGACACCTTTTTCCGCTAGTTCCATGCGCTGACGCACCCCGAACCGATGCTGTTCGTCGATGATCGCCAGGCGCAGATCGTAAAATGCCACATCCGGCTGGAACACTGCATGTGTCCCGACCAGGATCTGGATATCGCCGCGACCCAGCGCGTCGAGCTTTGCCTGCCGTTCCGCCCCCTTGTCGCGTCCGGTCAGCAGTTCCAGCACGACGCCGGCCTCCTCGGCCAGGGGCTGCAACCCTTCGAGATGCTGGCGGGCAAGGATTTCGGTCGGGGCCATCATGACACCCTGCCCGCCTGCCTCGACCGCGACCAGCAGCGCCATGAACGCAACCAGGGTCTTGCCCGCTCCGACATCGCCCTGCAACAGCCGGTTCATCCGTGCGGGTGCGGCCATGTCGGCGGCAATCTCCTCGATCGCGCGCGCCTGCGCATCTGTCGGCCGATACGGCAGGCTGGACAGGACTCTGGACTGCAACTTGCCGGTCGCAACGCTGGAAATCCCACGGGCCTTGCGTTCGCGCCGTCGGGCAAGCGCCAGCGTCAGCTGATGTGCGAACAATTCGTCATAGGCCAACCGGACCCGCGCGGGCGCGGTCATCGCCACGTCGTCAAGCCCATGCGGCCCATGCGCCGAACGGACCGCCGTGCCCCAATCGGGCCAAGCTTCGCGCCGGACAAGCGCCGGGTCGCTCCATTCCGGCAAATCCGGCAGCCGCGCGAGGGCACTCTGCACCGCCTTGTAGGCAATTTTCTGCGTCAGCCCCTGAGTCAGCGGATAGACCGGCTCGAACTCCGGGATCTCGGCCGCCTCGGCAACCGGCAAGATATGATCGGGGTGCACCATATTGGCCATGCCGTCGAACAATTCGACCTTGCCGGACACCACCCTGCGCGCACCTTCGGGCAGCACCTTCTTCAAGTAGTCCCCGCGCGCGTGAAAGAACACGAGCTGGAAATCGGTCTGGGCATCCTCGACAAAGATCCTGTAGGCACCGCCACGCCCCCGGGGCGGCCGGTGCGCGCCGACCGTGATCTCGACCGTCAGCGTAGCGGGCAGATCGGCCCCCCGGATCGTGTCCCGACGGCGCCGGTCCACGACCCCATAAGGCAACGTGAACAAGAGATCGCGCGGCGTTTCGACATCGAGATGCCCGAGAAGCTGGGCCGTCTTGGGACCAACACCCTCCAGCGTTTCCAACCCCGCAAAAAGCGGGAAAAGCTGCTCCGGTCGTCCGCTCATAGATCCCCGATCAGCCGCAGCCAACCGTCTTCGTCCAGTGTTTCTATCCCCAGGTCCGCCGCCTTTTTCGCCTTGGAGCCGGCACCCGGCCCGGCGACAAGCAGGTCGGTCCTGGCACTGACCGATCCCGCGACCTTGGCGCCCAATGCCTCGGCCCTTGCCTTGGCCTCGGCCCGCGTCATCTTTTCCAAAGTGCCGGTGAACACGACCGTCTTGCCCGCGACCGGGCTGTCCTGCGTCGGCAATTCTGGGGGCACGATCGTCAACTTGGCCACCAGCCTGTCAAAGGCCGCCCGCTCTTCGGGATTGGCCAGGGCATCTGACAGCGACAGGCCCAGCGTGGCGCCGATGCCATCGATCCCTATCAGATCCTCCCAGGCGGCTGCGGCCTCGGGTGAAACATTGCAGGCCGCGACAGCGGCTGCGCGCGTATCGGTGATGCGCGCCCGGCGGCCCTCTGTCATGGCCGCGATCCGCTCGGCCTCTTCGGCCTCGTCCGCGGCACGATGGGCAAGCGCCGCGGGGCGGGCCGCGTCGATCGCGCGCTCCAATGACTGCCAATCGCGGTAGTGCAGCGCCAGATCCTTGGCGCCGACCTCGCCGACATGGCGGATCCCCAAAGCAAAGATAAGACGGGCCAGCGCGATATTGCGCCGTTCATCGATCGCGTCGAACAGGTTTGCAGCGGATTTTTCGCCCCAGCCTTCGCGGTTTTTCAGCTGCTGCAACCCTTCTCCATACCTGCTGCGAAGCTCGAATATATCGGCCGGCTCGCGAATCCAGCCATCGGCGTGGAACTGTTCTACCTGCTTGGCTCCAAGCCCCTCGATGTCAAAGGCGGCCCGGCTCACGAAATGTTTCAGCTTTTCGACGACTTGGGCGGGACAAATCACCCCGCCGGTACAACGGCGCACAGCATCCCCATCCTCTCGAACAGCCGGGCTGCCACAGTCCGGGCAGGTATCGGGAAAGACATAGGGTTCTGCACCATCGGGCCGTTTCGACAGATCGACATCGGCGATTTTCGGAATGACGTCTCCCGCGCGATACACCTGCACCCAGTCGCCGACGCGGATATCCTTGCCGTCACGGATGGTCTGTCCGCGCGCATCCAGCCCGGCAATGTAATCCTCGTTGTGAAGGGTGGCGTTCGAAACCACCACCCCGCCCACCGTCACGGGCGCAAGACGCGCCACGGGGCTGAGCGCCCCTGTACGCCCAACCTGAATGTCGATCGCCTCGAGCCGGGTCCAGGCCAATTCGGCGGGGAACTTGTGCGCGATTGCCCATCTCGGCGTGTTCGACCGGAACCCCAGCCGCGCCTGCAAGGCCAGATCATCGACCTTGTACACGACTCCGTCGATGTCATAGCCCAGTGTCGCCCGCTGGGCCTCGATCCTGCGGTAATGCGCGATCATTTCGGCAGGGCCGGTACACCGGCGGGTCAGGGGGTTGGTCTGGAACCCGAAATCGTGCAGCCGTTCGATTGCCTCCATCTGGGTTGCTGCAAGAGAGTGGGAAAGTTCGCCCCAGGAATAGGCAAAAAACCGGAGCGGACGCTCTCGTGTGATCGACGGATCAAGTTGGCGCAGCGATCCGGCTGCGGCGTTTCTTGGATTCGCGAAGGTCTTGCCGCCCGTCTCTTGCTGGCGCGCATTGAGCGCCGCAAAATCGGCATGACTCATGTAGACCTCTCCGCGCACCTCGAGAACCTGAGGGGCACCTTCGACCCGTTGCGGAATATCCGCAATAGTGCGGGCATTGGCGGTCACGTTTTCACCAGTTTCTCCGTCGCCACGGGTGGCAGCCTGCACCAGAGTGCCATCGACATATCGCAAGGACAGCGACAGGCCATCGATCTTTGGCTCGGCGGTATAGGCAAGCGGCTCTGCGTCCGAAAACCCCAGATACTTGCGGATCGAACGGTCGAAATCTGCGATTTCCACATCGTCGAACGCATTGCCCAGTGACATCATGCGCATGGCGTGCACGACCTTGGCAAACCCTTCGCCCGGTCGCGCACCGACCTGGTCAGACGGGCTGTCATCGCGCTTCAGATGCGGGAATCGCCGTTCGATCTCCTCGTTTCGCCTTTTCAGCGCGTCGTACTCGGCGTCAGAGATCTCGGGCGCGTCCTGAGTGTGATAGGCGAGGTTCGCCTGGGAAATGACGATCGCAAGGCGGGCCAGTTCCGCAGCCGCCTCCTTTTCGCTCATTGTTTCCACCGGAAGAATTTCTGCCATGGCCTCGCCCTGCCCCCTTGGTCTTTCGACCAGTGATAGGGCGAGGCCTTGGTCAGGTCCAGAGACTGTCTGTGTGAGTGGTGGCGCCGCGCTGGACCCGCGACGGTATCAGCAGGCGTCTTCAGGCGTTGGCCGCAATCCGGGTTTCGGGATCCTCCACCGACTTGGGATCGCGCAGAACGTACCCCCGCCCCCAGACGGTTTCGATGAAATTTGCTCCATCCGTTGCATTGCTGAGTTTCTTGCGCAACTTGCAGATAAAGACGTCGATAATCTTCAGTTCCGGTTCGTCCATTCCACCGTAAAGGTGGTTCAGGAACATTTCCTTGGTCAAGGTCGTGCCTTTGCGCAGGCTGAGAAGCTCGAGCATCTGATACTCCTTCCCGGTCAGATGCACGGCCTGCCCGCCCACCTCCACCGTTTTCGCGTCAAGGTTCACCGCTATCGGGCCTGTCCGGATGATCGACTGCGAATGCCCCTTGGAACGGCGAATGATTGCGTGGATGCGCGCGATCAGTTCGTCCCGATGAAACGGTTTGGTGAGGTAATCATCAGCACCGAATCCGAAACCCTTGATTTTGCTTTCAGTGTCATCAACCCCCGAGAGGATGAGTATCGGCGTCTCTATCCGGGCCAAGCGCAACTGGCGCAGGACTTCGTGCCCATTCATATCTGGCAGGTTGATATCCAGAAGGATCAAATCGTAGTCATAGAGTTTCGCAAGGTCGATGCCTTCTTCACCCAGGTCTGTCGCGTAGACATTCAGGTTTGCATGCGTAAGCATCAACTCGATGCTTTTCGACGTCGTCGAGTCATCTTCTACCAGAAGGATGCGCATCTTTATTCTCCGCCTTCGATCCGTTCAAATTTGAAATCAAATCTGCCGAACAAAGGTTAACTCTACGTTACCAATAATTTATCCTGCCACAATCAACTTATAGTTGTCGATATTTTTTTAGGGCGGTCACTTTCAACGCATCCTTCCCGTGCTCTGCGAAGGCTGAAACCCAGCTGTTGAACTCCTCGTCGCTGAGCCCGTAGATTCTTTTTGCATCGACCATGGGAATCAGCCCGTACAAGACCCCCCGGACGACCGCGATTTTACGCGAGGCAACCCAGCGGCGGGTCTCGGGCGGGGGCAGATCCGCCCGTGTCATAATGGAACCATCCGGCAGGGTTACCGATCGGGGGCCTTCAACCTTTCGCAAGAACATCACCTATCCCTTCCTCTGACAAAGGAACTCTGGTGGCAGCCTACTTAATGCGGGATGAAACCGCCTCTTGAGAGTATTTCGTATTTTCCTATATTCTGCCGGTCTTCCTTGATCTTCAGGAGTTGCCCGCATGGCGCTGGACCATGAAATACCGCTGAACTCGCTCGGCTTTGCCAAGCCTCCCTCGGAAACGCGAGTGGTCGTCGCCATGTCGGGTGGTGTCGACAGTTCTGTGGTAGCAGCCTATCTGGCGGATCAGGGCTATGATGTCGTGGGCGTAACCTTGCAGCTTTACGATCACGGCGCGGCGCTGGCGAAGAAAGGCGCCTGCTGCGCCGGCATCGACATCCACGATGCCCGCCGCGTCGCCGAAGAGCGCGGTTTCCCCCACTACGTTCTCGACTACGAGAACATCTTCAAGGATGCGGTGATCGACGAGTTCGCCGACAGCTATCTGGCGGGCGCCACCCCGGTGCCCTGCATCCGCTGCAACGAGCGGGTGAAGTTCAAGGACCTGCTGGAAACGGCCCGCGATCTCGAGGCCGACTGCATGGCCACCGGTCATTACATCCAGCGCAAGATGGGTCCGAACGGGCCCGAGTTGCATTGTGCCGAGGACTCGACGCGCGACCAGTCCTATTTCCTGTTCTCAACCACCCCGGAACAGCTCGATTACCTGCGTTTTCCGCTGGGCCATCTGCCGTCCAAGGATGCCACCCGCGAAATGGCGGCCCAATATGGCCTGGCCGTGGCCGACAAGCCCGACAGCCAGGACATTTGCTTCGTTCCCAATGGCAATTATGCCAGCGTGATCGAGAAACTGCGCCCCGGTGCGGCCGAACCGGGTGAGATCGTGCATGCCGACGGCCGCGTTCTGGGCAGCCACGAGGGTGTCATCCATTACACGATCGGCCAGCGGCGCGGCCTGGGCATCGGGGGCCTCAGCGATCCGCTCTACGTGGTGCGCCTGGACGTGGACAAGAAACAGGTCGTCGTCGGCCCCAAGGAGATGCTGGCCACCCGCACCATCCCGGTGCGTGAAATCAACTGGCTTGGCGATGTGCCCTTCACATCGCGCCCCGAATGGCGCCTGTCGGTCAAGGTCCGTTCGACCCGCCCCCCGCGCGAGGCCATCGTGCGGCCGATCAGCGAGACCGAGGCCGAGGTGGAATTGCTGACCCCCGAAGAGGGCGTCTCGCCCGGACAGGCCTGCGTGTTCTATGCCAGCGAAGGCAGCCGCATCTTTGGCGGTGGCTGGATCTGGCGGGGGTACTGAGCCCGCCGGTCAGGCCCGGAGACGGCGCAGCACGGCCCGCGCCGCCCGAAGACCCGGAGGCTCGCCGCCCCGCCCCAGGCGCTCCATCGTCAGGGCCATTGCCTGATCCTGTGCGTGCGGGGCGCGACGCACGTCGCTCAGGCAGGCCGCAATCGCCTCGGGCGTACAGCCCGGCCCCAGGCATTCCGGCACGACCCGCGTTTCGCTGACCAGATTGACCAGCGTCACGGTATCGACCTTGACCAGTCGTTCCGCCATCTTCTGAGTCAGCCAGTTCAGCTTGTAGGCGATCACCATCGGCGTGCCCGCTGCCGCCAGTTCCAGCGATACCGTCCCCGATGCAGCCAAGGCCAGTTCTGCCGCCGCAAAAGCCGCACGCTTGCGGCTTGCGGCAAGTTCGGCCTGCAATCCACGCGCATCCACCAGCACCGGCGCACCGGGCCAATGCGCCACATGGTCCGCAACCAGATCGGCCACATGCGGAACCACCGGAACAACGACGCGCATATCCTTGTTATCATGAAAGAACATCTTCAACGCGGCCCCGAAGATGGGCGCCAGCCGTTCTACTTCCCCTCGGCGTGAACCAGGAAGAACCAGCAACAGCGGTGCGCCGCCCAGGCCGGATGCCGCGCGGAACTCGGCAATTTCTGCGAGAGTCGCCTGTGGCTCCCCCACCACCGGATGACCGACAAAATCGCACTCCATCCCGGCCCGTTCCATATAGGGCGGCTCGAACGGCAAGAGCGCCAGCACATGGTCGATGACCTTTGCCATCTTGTCTGCCCGACCCGGCCGCCAGGCCCAGACACTGGGCGCGACGTAATGCACTGTCCGGATATCGCTGGCCGCCTTGACCCGCCTGGCCACCCGCAGACTGAAATCGGGGCTGTCGATCGTGATCAGAACATCGGGCCGCATCTCCAGAACCGCCCGGGCGGTCTCTTCGATCCGGCGCTTAAGATGAAAGTATTTAGGCAGAACCTCGACCAGCCCCATGATGCTGAGTTCGGACATTGGAAAGCGACTGCGCAATCCCTGGGCCTCCATCGCGGGGCCGCCGATACCTTCGAACACCGCCTCCGGACGGAGCGTCCGGAGCCCCTCCATCAACGCGCCCCCCAGCCGATCACCCGAAGGTTCCCCCGCCAGGATGAACACGCGCATCAGGACGCCCGTTCCAGCACGGTCAGGAACAGCCCGAGCCGGTCGCATTCGGCAATCACCCGGTCGCGGTCCAGAACGATCACGCCACCCGCCTCGATGGCAATACCCGACAGGCCGGCGGCCACGGCCGCCGTCACTGTATCAGGTCCTATGGTGGGCATATCCGCCCGCCGATCCTGACCCAGTTTCGGCGCCTTGTAGAGCACACCGCCACCGGCATCCGGGCGCTGGGTCAGGCTTTGCAGCATCCAGTCGGTGCCAAAGACGGTTTCGATGGCCAGCGCCTGGCCCTTGTAGACAACGCAGGCCTGCCCGACATCCGTCGGCGCCAGCGCCATGATGATGTCAGCGGCACGTGCGGCATCCTTTTGGTCCGCATCCGAGGGCTTGGCGGCGGTGGCGCAGCCCGGTTGCAGCAGCAGATCAGGTGCGATCTCATGCGCGGCCCGCACGGTCAGACCCGAATGCTCCAGCACACTCATCACGGCACGCAAAGCCCCATCATCACCTGCCATCAGCGCTTTTTGAAAGACGGGAACCAATGGAAAGGTTGCAGCGTCGATTTTCGACGGGTCGATCTGCGGTCGGCGGATCACTCCGGCAAGGCAAACTTCGCTGATCCCACGCTGTTTCAGTGTGGCAATCAGCGTTCCCATGGTTTCCAGGCGAAACGACAAGTCGATGTCCAGACCATCTGGTTCGAAGCCTTCAAGGGCGCAAACCAATGGCGGCTCTGCCGAGGCCGCAGCAATGGCACTCGGCAATGCGCCTTGCCCGCAAAGCAGCGCGATCATTTCTCAGGCTCCGGGTGTCAGGAAAGAACGGTCGCTGTGGGCACGCACGAAATCGACGATTTCGCAGACATAGGCGTTATCTGTGCCTTCGGCCACACGGTCGACCCGTTCCAGAAAAGTACCGTCGCCTTCGGAGAGTTCCTTGAATGCAGCCCGCAGCGCCGAGATATCAGCGCGCGGCAAACCGGCGCGTTTGAGCCCGACCAGGTTGAGCCCTGCCAGAACGCCGCTATCGGAATTGACCAGGCCATAGGGGATCACGTCATGCGTGACCTTGGCCAGGCCGCCGATGATCGCGCCACGACCGACACGGACCCATTGATGAACCCCGGCCAGGCCGCCGACAATAACATCGTCTTCCAGCACCACATGTCCGGCGATGGCCACGTTGTTGACCACGATCACCCTGTCGCCGACCTGGGCGTCATGGGCGATGTGGCAGCCCGCCATGAACAGGCCATCATTGCCGATGCGCGTGACACCGCCGCCACCGGCTGTTCCGGTATTGATCGTGACATGTTCCCGGATGCGGTTGCGCGCCCCGATTTCGAGCCGGGTTTCCTCGCCTCCGAATTTCTTGTCCTGAGGGATTTCACCGACGACTGCGAAATTGAAGATCACGGTATCTTCGCCGATCGTCGTGTTTCCTGTCAGGACAACATGGCTTTTCAACTCCACCCGATCGCCCAGGACGACATTCGGACCGACCCAGCAAAAGGGACCGATCACGCAATCCCGACCGATCTGCGCCCCCTCTTCGATGACCGCGCTGGGGTGGATGCGGCTCATTTGCTTTTTTCCCCGGTCAGATCGACATATGCAGAGAATTCCGCTTCGGCGGCAACCTCGCCATCGACTGTTGCGACGCCCCTGAACTTGAAGATCTTTCCGCCCATCTTGCCGCGCAGCGTCTCGACATGCATCTTCATCACATCGCCCGGAACCACCTTTCGGCGGAACTTGCAGTTGTCGATGTTCATGAAATAGATCAGCAATTCGCTGTCGATGATGTTCATGCCGACGCCCAGCATCACGCCGGCGGTCTGCGCCATCGCCTCGATGATGGTCACGCCCGGCATGATCGGCGTTCCGGGAAAATGTCCCTGGAAATGCGGCTCGTTCATGGTCACGTTCTTGATTCCCACGGACGAAGAGTAGCCGTTGATCTCGACAACCTTATCCACCAGCAGGAACGGGTAGCGATGCGGAAGGATCCGCTGGATCAGTTGAATGTCGGCACTCTTGGTCTCGGAGCTCATAAGGCGCATGTCCTGTGTTCGGAAGTGATGATCTGGAATTAACAATACTGACAGACAACGGCAAGCATAGCCATTTGGGTCAATTGTTGCCTTCCCTGCGCAGGGCACTGCCATCGCCGATCGCCTCGTCAATACGGCTGATCGCCAATGCGGTGACATCGGTCGAATCCAGGCTGAAAAAGACGATGGAGCGGTCAAGAATGACACTGGCGCCGGTATCACGCATCAGCCCCCCCAGAATGGGGCGGGCCAACTCGACAAAAGCGACGCGGGCCTCGTCGCCGCGCCGCTCCAGAGCCTCTCTCTTGGCCTCCTGGTTTTCGCGATGCGACTGCACCTTACGGTCAAAGGCTTCGGCAAGGATCCGGAACGCGTCAGGTTCCATACTCGCCCTTCGTTCGGTCAGTTCCTGCTCTTCGCGGCTGAGTTCTGCCACGATGCGTTCATTTTCCGCTGCAAGCAGGGCGCCTTCCGCCTCCAATTCGTCGATCACCCGACGCCCGTAGGCCGATTTGGCGAACAGGATCTCACCGGAAATGGTCAGCACCTCCTGACGCGGAAACCCAAGCTGCTGCGCAGTCAAGGGCCTCATGGGTACTGACAGCATGAGCACGGCAAGCACGAGACCGAGGCTGGCAGATCCCCACCCTGAGCCCGCGCGCCGCATTCGGAATCAGAACCGCGCCTGGATCGTCAGGTCGAAGCTCTGCTCCTTGTCGAAGGTCTCTTTCTTGAGCGCCTTGGAGAAGTTGAACCGCAACGGTCCGAAGGCAGTGGTCCACAACAAAGAGAAGCCGACAACATGCCGGAACGAGCCGTCCGCCCCGACAATCGTACCTCCCGCAGTGTTCACATCGCTCAGGTCCCAGACGTTCCCAACGTCGTAGAACAACCCGCCGCGCAGGCCGAGTTCCTCTGGCAGGCCCAACGGAAACTCGGCTTCGAACCGTGCCACCGCGTAAAAGTTGCCGCCGAGCGCGTCGTTCACACCGTTGGAGAGATCACGAGGCCCGACACCGGCAGGCTCGAACCCGCGGAACGTGTTGGGACCAATCACGAAACGATCAATGGCCCGGCTGAACCCTGATCCCTGCCAGCTGAAGGCACCCAGATCCAGAGAGGCGCGCAGGGTGATTTCTTCGTGCCAGACACGGGTCTGGGCGATGGCCCGCGCCGTTGTCTTGAAATACTCGTTGTCGCCGCCCAGACCGGCTGCGTCGACGCCCACTTCGAACAACACGCCCGCATTCGGGTTCAACCCACCTATGCGGCTGTCATATGCATAGGTCAGCCCTAGCGAACTGGATGACAACCGCCCCTGAGCGATTTCGCTGGCAATCACCGCTCCGCTGACCGTTGTCGCTGTCCGCTGGGTCATTTCGCTGGCATCCCAGCGATACCGCACCTGAAGGCTCGACAACTCGCCAAGCGGGAAGGTCAATCCGGGCTCAAAGAAACGTCGGTCCGTGTCGTAACTGGCGAAACTCGAGTTCGTTGCCGCAACGCCAAGGTCGATGTCGAACCTGAGATCACGCCCCAGAAGCTGTGGTTCGGTGAACGACAGGATATACTGTTCTGCATCCTGCGCTGTGGAGAGGGTCACGCCCAGCCGCTGCCCACGCCCGAGGAAGTTGCTCTCGCTCAGGCCGATTGCCACACCAAAACCATCGGATACCGAATAGCTGCCGCCGAAGCTCAGCGAACCGGTAGGCTGTTCTTCGACATCGACGTCGACGATCACCTGGCTCGGGGTCGATCCTTCACGGGTTTCAACATTGGCATCGGCAAAGAAACCCAGGGCCCGGATGCGTTCAGCGCTTTCGCGGATCTCGCGCGGATTGAAGGGATCGCCCTCGACCGTACGGAACTGCCGCCGGATCACCCGATCGAGCGTTGTCGTGTTGCCCTCAATGTCGATCCGTTCCACGAAGATCCGCGGTCCCTTGACCAGGGCAAACTCGATATCCAGTGTCAGATCGCGGTCGTTGCGCTTGATACGCGGTTCAACCCGCAAAAATTCCACGCCATTCTTCAGGCCAAGACGTTCCTGACGCGCAAGAGAATTCTCGACCAGGCTCGGAGAATAAACCACCCCGGGCTTGATTTTCAGAACTTCCTGATACGCGGCTGGGTCAACGCCGGGAATTTCACTGACCGTCGTGATCTTGCCAAAGGAGAACTGCTGACCCTCTGTCACATCCAGTACCAGAAAGAACGCGTCCCTTTCGCGGGTGAATTCCACATTGGCGCTGTTGACACGGAAATCGACATAACCACGCGACAGGTAGAAATCGCGCATCACCTGCTTGTCGAATTCAATCCGGTCCGCAATGAAGGTATCCGACCGGATGAATGTGCGCAGCAACCCGGCCTGCTTGGTTTCGAGAACGCGCCGCAAACGCCGGTCGGAAAAGGCCCGGTTACCGACAAAGCTCACCCGTTCGATTTCGATCGTGTCGCCTTCGGCGATTTCGAATACCAGATCCACGCGGTTGTCGCTGCGGCGAATGATCCTGGGTACGACCGTTGCCGCCACGCGGCCCTGGGCAGAATAGATCTCGGCGATCGTGGCGGCGTCACGTTCGACCTGCTCGGGGGTGAAGACCCGCCGCGATTCCGAAGCGATCGCGCCCTGCAACGTGTCGTCCTTGATTCGTCTGTTGCCTTCGAAATTGATCTTGTTGATCGTCGGGTATTCGACAACCTTGATAACCAACGTGTTTCCGCGCGGGATCAGTTCGACCGTTTCGAACACCCCGCTGTCCAGAACACGCTGATACGCATCGTTCAGTTGTCCGGGAGTGACCTCTCTCCCACGCTCCAGTCCGGTGCGCGCCACGATGGTCGAACTTTCGATACGCTGATTTCCTTCGACCTGAACCGAGGTAAAGGTATAGGTCTGCGCCGTTGCCGCTTGGGGCAGGCTAACCAGGCTCGAAGCGGTTACAAGAAAAACCGCCGCGACAGAATTCTTCAACATATGGCGGGCTGTAAAACCGCCACCACAGAATATACCTGCGCCACTCCCGATATTCATCTTCAGTATCAACCCAGATTGCCAGCCGACTTTGGAAAGTCAGTACCGGGATTGGGCCGGGTTGTCAAAAGCCCAAACGACAGACGCGGCCTGAAAGGCCGCGTTCTGTTCCCTATCTGTAGAGCAAAGATCACAGACTGCCTAGGAAAGCGCCCAAAAACAGTGCCCCCGCAATCGCCCCGACAAAAAGTATCCTGTCCCAGTTCAACTGCATCAATAGCCCCAGCCCTCGGTAGGATTGCTGCAACATCTGCATTGCCTTGCTCCTGCTAACGTCTCGTTAGCGTCGAACCTAGCAATGGAATGTGGCGAGACTTGGGCGTGTGCGCCTACCGTGACGGCTCAGCAGAACAGGTCGTTGCTCAGCGAGAACAGCATCAGCGACAGGATCAGGGTAATCCCGATCGCCATCAACACACGCAGCACGTTGTCGCTGGGAGGTTTGCCTGCCACGGCCTCGTAGGCGTAGAACATCAGATGTCCTCCGTCGAGCGCCGGAATTGGAAAGAGGTTCAACAACCCCACGGCCGTGGACAGGACCGCGATAAACGCGATGAAACTCTGTGCCCCTTGCGACGCGACAGCGCCTGACGCCTGCGCGATGCCGATTGGACCGGAAATGTTGCAGGTCGAAATCTGTCCGACAATGATGTGCCAAAGCCCCGAAAGCGATGACCGGACGATTTCATAGGTGCTTTGAACGCCGGTCTTCAGCGCCTCGACAGGTCCCGGCGTGGTCGTTGCGGGATCAAAGGCCTGGCCACTGGCGACGCCGATCCGCCAGTTGGTCTCGTATCCTCCATCCGAGGTCGGCGTATCGGTGCGGCGTGGAACCAACAGCATTTGAAGCACCTGGCCCTCACGCCAGACATCCAGCACCAGCGCCTTGCCATCCGAGCTTTCGACCGTTTCCTTCAATTGCCTGAAGGCGACGATCGGGCTGCCGTCGATTGCCATGATGACATCTTCAGGCTGCAACCCCGCGTCCTGCGCCGCGCTGCGCGGAATCACCGAGCCCACGATAGCGGGATAGAGATGCGGCCCCGGAACCTCGAGTTCCGCGTCATCACGCAAGATCACATAGTCCAGCGGGCTCTCCAGCGGCAACCGCGCTTCGAACCCTTCCCAATCCATCGCTTCCGCACCGGCCGGCACGGGATTGCCCGCGATCGAGACCACCCGGTCGCCCGGCAGCAGCGCGCTTTCGATGCCGGGCAGGTCGCGAGTCTGGCCAACGGTCAGTGGCTCGACCGGGACACCGCGCGCCATGAAGATGGCCGCAAAGACCAGAATCGACATCGCGAAATTGAAAATCGGCCCCGCCGCAACCGTCGCTGCCCGCGCCCAAAGTGGCGCACCATGCATCGTCCGGCGCAGTTCCTCGGGATTGCGGCGATAGATCTCCGCCATTGTCTCGCCGTCCTTGCCGGACGCGGCATTGGCATCGCCCATGAATTTCACGTAACCGCCAAAGGGCAAAACCGCGATCTGCCAGCGCGTGCCGCGCCGGTCGACGCGGCTCCAGAGCACCGGACCGAAACCGATCGAGAAGACCTCGGCGTGAATTCCCGACCAGCGGCCGACAATGTAATGGCCGTATTCATGGACTGCGACGATTACGGACAAGGCCGCAATGAAAGCCGCGACCGTGTACAGCAATCCGCCGAATTGCGGTATCAAACCCAAAGTTTCCAAAGTCCCTACCCTGCTCGTTTCGCCATTGCCTCGTCCACCCTCTGACGGGCCAGATGGTCGGTTTGTGTCACTGTATCAAGTGTCAATCGGGCATCAATAAGACCCGGGTCGGACTCAAACCTGTCCAGAACCGCCTCGACAAGCCGGGCCATGTCGAGAAAACCAATACGTCCGGCTATGAAATGATCCAGCGCACGTTCCTTTGCCGCGTTGAACACGGCGCCCGAAAGCCCCCCGCGTGCCATCACGTGGCGGGCCAGCCGAAGGGCCGGATAGCGCGCTTCGTCAGGAGCGCGGAAATTCAACTGCCCCAGCACGGCCAGATCCAGACGCGCAACCGGTAGCTCACGGCGCTCGGGCCAGTGCAAGGCATAGCCGATGGCATGCCGCATGTCGGGTGCCCCAAGATGCGCCATCAACGCCCCGTCCCGGAAACCGACCAACGCATGCACCATCGATTCAGGATGGACGATAACCTCTATCCGATCCGGCTCGATTCCGAAAAACTCCTTTGTTTCTATCACCTCCATGGCCTTGTTGAACATGGAGGCGCTGTCGATGGTGATCCTTTGTCCCATGGTCCAATTGGGGTGGCGCGCCGCTTGCTCCGCGGTCGCAGTCTCCAGATCTTCCAGCGGCCAATCCCGAAAGGCGCCGCCCGAGGCGGTGATCACGATCCGTTCGAGCGCGGCCATATCCTCGCCCACCAGCGCCTGAAACACCGCCGAATGCTCGCTGTCCACCGGCAGCAGGCGGGCGCCATGTGCCTGGGCGGTCTCGAGCACCAGTGGCCCGGCACATACCAGCGTTTCCTTGTTGGCCAGGGCCAGGGTTGCGCCCTGCTTCAATGCCTCGAGGCCCGGCGCCAACCCCGCTGCCCCGACAATCGACGACATCACCCAGTCGGCCGGGCGCGCGGCTGCCTCGACCAATGCCACGGGCCCGGCCGCCGCCTCGACACCGCTGCCGGCCAGCGCAGCGCGCAGATCGTAGAGTTTCTCGGGAAAGGCGGTCACCGCCACATCCGCGCCAAGCCGCCGCGCATCCTGCGCCAGTTGCGCGATATTGGCGCCGCCGGACAACGCCACCACGTCATAGGCATCCGGATCGCGCGCGATCAGATCAATGGTGTTCTGCCCGATCGACCCGGTTGCACCGAAAATCGAAACCCTGCGCATCACGTCACTCCGGGCGCGTAAATAAGGCTTGCCAGCAGCACGAAAACCGCCGCGCCCATCATCCCATCGAACCGATCGAGAAACCCGCCATGGCCCGGGATCAGGTTCGAACTGTCCTTGACGCCGGTTCGTCTTTTGAGGGCGCTTTCCGCGATATCTCCTGCCTGAGAAGACATCGACGCGACCACTGAGAGAAGAACCAGCGAGACTCCGGCCTCTGTATTCAATGCGAAGATCGCCCCGATCAAGGCCGCCGCGCCCCACCCCCCGGCGATACCGGACCAGGTTTTCTTGGGGCTGATCCGTGGCCAGAACTTGGGACCGCCGACGGACTTGCCGACGAAATACCCGGCCACATCGGTCGCAACGACGACTAGGATCAGCCAGAGCATCCAGACCAGCCCCATCGACTCGCGTATCCATATGAAACCCAGCCCCCCAAGCGCGATCCACAACGCAAAGGTCAGGTAAAGCCCTTTCAAGCGCGTCACTTGCCCGGCACCGACCAGGGCGGGAGCGATGAGAACCGGCAGCCGGTAAAGAGGCGGCAGGTGGTAGGCCAGCATGACGGCCACGCCTGTCAGTACCGCCATCTGTATCGAGAGGTCACGCCTCTCCGGTGCGATCATCCGCACCAGTTCCCATGCCATGAGCCCGCCGACGACGGCGATGAAGCTTTCGAACCACAACCCGCCAAGCCACACTTCGGTTCCGGCCACCGCCGTCAGTACGGCCGCCGACCCTATGCGGGCCGTCAGGTCGGACCAGCGCCCCTCGCTCATGCCTTTACCGCACCATATCTGCGGTCGCGGCGGGCGTAGCCGCGACAGAGACGCGCCAGTTCCTCGGCGGTGAAGTCGGGCCACAGCGTGTCGATGAACTCGTATTCCGAATACGCGGATTGCCAGAGCAGAAAATTGGAAATTCTCGCTTCTCCGCTGGTGCGGATCACCAGGTCGGGATCCGGCAGCACGCGCGTGTCGAGGTAGCGCGGCAGCGTTTCCTCGTCGACGTCCTCGGGCTTCAGCCGGCCTTCGGCGACATCGCGGGCCAGACGCCGGGTGGCGCGAGCGACCTCATCGCGGCCGCCGTAGTTGAGCGCGATGGTCAGGTGTACGCCATCATTGTCGCGGGTCTGCTCTTCGAGAGTGTCCATGAGAGCGATCAGCTTGGCGTCGAGCCGCACCCTGTCGCCGATGAACCGGACCCTGACGCCACGGGCGTGCAGCGCCCGGGTTTCCTTGGCGATGTAGCGGCGGAAGAGGCTCATCAACCCGGCCACCTCGACCTGGGTACGTTTCCAGTTCTCGGTGGAAAAGGCAAATATCGTCAGATACTTGATCCCGAGAGCAGGACATGCCTCAACGACTTCGCGCACCCTTTTTGCCCCGGCATGATGACCAAACAGGCGCGGACGACCCCGGGCCTGCGCCCAACGACCGTTTCCGTCCATGATGATGGCGACATGGTGCGGGCCAGGAAGTTCCGGTTCGGTTCTGGGGTCTTTCGCCATGGATGGTGTCAGACCTGCATGATCTCGGCTTGCTTGGTCTCCAGTGCCGCATCCACCGCCTTGATCATCTTGTCGGTCAGTTCCTGCACCTCGGACTCCCAGAACTTCTGGTCGTCCTCGGACATGCCGTCGGCCTTGGCCTTCTTGATCTGGTCCATGCCGTCACGACGGACGTTGCGAATGGAGACGCGGGCATGTTCGGCATATTGCCCGGCAACTTTCGTCAATTCGCGGCGGCGCTCCTCGTTCAGTTCGGGGATTGGCAGCATGATGATTGTGCCGTTGAGCTGCGGGTTGATGCCGAGGCCGGATTCGCGGATCGCCTTTTCGACCTTGCCTACCATCGACCTGTCCCAGACGTTGATGGTCACCATGCGCGGCTCGGGCACGTTGATCGTTCCGAGCTGGTTGATCGGAGTCATCTGGCCATAAGCGTCCACCTGGATCGGCTCCAGCATCGACCCCGAGGCACGCCCGGTCCGGAGCGAGGCGAACTCGGTCTTCAGGTTGTGCATCGCTCCGTCCATGCGGCGCTTGAGATCATCTGTGTCCAGCTCGAAATCGTCAGACATGCTGCTCACTCCCTTAATTCAGGCTCTGTTCCGTTGGGTCTTACGCCATCGTCATCTGGATGTATAGCAATCATCAGCGGCCGGCACCGTGCCGAGGCCAGCCGTTGCATGATCATCGGCCCGGTCTCAGCCGCAGACCGTCGTATATGTGCCGCGTCCGGCGAGAATGCCGCGGAACCCGCCAGGCTCGTCCAGCGAAAACACGATGATGGGCAGGTTGTTGTCGCGGGCCAGCGCAATTGCGCTCGCATCCATCACCCCCAACCGCTTGGCCAGGACATCATCATAACTCACGACCTCGTAACGTTTGGCATCCGGGAACTTCACAGGATCCTTGTCATAGACGCCGTCGACCTTCGTGCCCTTGAAAATTGCCTGGCATCCCATCTCGTTCGCGCGCAGTGTCGCCGCCGTATCCGTCGTAAAATAGGGGTTGCCGGTTCCCGCCGCAAAGATGCAGACGCGCTTTTTCTCTAGGTGCCGGACTGCGCGGCGGCGGATGTAGGGCTCGCAGACCTGATCCATCGGGATCGCCGAGATGACCCGGGTAAACACACCCAGGCTTTCCAGCGCCGCCTGCATGGCCAGCGCGTTCATCACCGTGGCGAGCATCCCCATGTAGTCCGCGGTCGTGCGCTCCATCCCCTGCGCGGCGCCGCTGAGGCCGCGAAAGATGTTGCCGCCTCCGATCACCATGCAGATCTCGACACCGAGATCATGCACCGACTTCACCTCCTGCGCGATCCGCTGCACGGTGGGCGGGTGCAGGCCGAATCCCTGATCCCCCATCAACGCCTCGCCGGAGATCTTCAGCATCACGCGCTGGTACTTTGTTTCAGGGGAATCCGGGGTCCGGGAAGAGGTCATGTTGCGCTCCGCTCTGGCACAGGTCTATTTTTCCGGCGCAAAATGAAGGAAAACCCCAAGAGGTTCAATGCGGGTCGCACCAGGTTGCACAGAATGAAAGAATTGATCCGGGGAAAACAATGGGGCTGATCGACCAACTGCCGCCGATCCCGCCGCAAGAACCGGTGCTGATCGCGGGACCAACCGCTTCTGGCAAATCGGAACTGGCGCTGCGCATTGCCGAGCGCTTTGGCGGCGTCATCATCAATGCGGACGCCAGCCAGGTCTACGACTGCTGGCGCGTGGTGAGCGCCCGCCCCTCCGTCGCCGACGAGGCGCGCGCGCGGCACCTGCTCTATGGCCATGTCTCCTGCGGCGTGTCCTATTCGACGGGTCACTGGCTGCGCGATGTGTCAGCGCTGCTCCAGGGGCCGGATCGCCCGATCATCGTGGGCGGGACCGGGCTATATTTTTCGGCGCTGACCGAAGGCATGGCGGATATCCCGGCCACCCCGCCCGATATCAGGACAGCGGCCGACGCCCTTCCGCTGGACGTCCTGCTGGACCAGATCGATCCCGTCACGGCCGCCGGGCTGGACCGGATGAACCGGGCCCGCGTCCAGCGCGCCTGGGAGGTCGAACGCGCCACCGGCCGCGCGCTGCACCTGTGGCAAGCCGAGACCCCGGCACCGCGCCTGCCGTTGGCAGCCACCGTTCCTCTGGTTCTGGAGGTCGAAAAACACTGGCTGTGGGACCGGATCGCCCGCCGCTTCGATCAGATGCTGGACAATGGCGCCCTTGACGAGGTCGCCAGGGCTGCTGCGTGCTACGATCCCTCCTTGCCGGCCTTCAAGGCCATTGGCGTGCCCGAACTCATGGCACACCTGCGCGGCGAGATCACTCTGGACGAAGCCCGCGAAAAAGCGACAATTGCCACGCGCCAATACGCCAAAAGACAACGGACCTGGTTCAGGGCACGGATGGGGAAATGGCACTCGCTAACTGTGCCGACCTGACCGGTTGGAAATCCCGGACAAACGCAGCAAAGGCGGAGTCGCATGGCCCTTGTCCCAGAACCCCTTGCCGAGATCCGGCTGCAGACGCTGGCACAGCTTGCCGCCGGTGGCCGCTGGCAGATCGAACTGCCACACGACCGCGACCATCATCTGCTGGTCTGGATCACCCGCGGACAGGGAACATGCCTGCTGGATGGGGCCCGCGAAGGCTTTGGCGCGCACAACGCACTTTTCGTGCCGGCCCGGCACCTGATGGCACTGTACCCCGGTCGTGGTTGCATCGGACTGGCGCTGGCCATCCCCGGACACACCGGGATTATCCTGCCCGCGCGGCCGCGACACTTGCGCGTACGCGACTCGGGCTCGCAGGCGGAACTGTCGGGCCTGCTCGAGGCAGTTGGGCGCGAGCAATCCGGCAATCGGCCGTTATCGACAAGTGCAATCGCCGCCTGGACAGAGCTGGTAGCAATCTGGCTGCGCCGTTTTGACGAAAAACAGGAGATATATGGCATCGACTCTCCCTCTCGTCGATTGTGCCGAACATACCTCGCAGCGATAGTGGAACGCTTTGACAGCGGCGATAACGTATCCAATATCGCCTCCCGGCTGGAGTTTTCGCCCGAGCACCTGACGCGCATGTGCAAAAGCGCAACCGGTCTGACCGCACATGAACTCTTGTCGGGCCGCGTCGAACACGCGGCACGGACTCTGGTTTGCCACTCGGGGGCCTCTTTTGGCGACATATCCAGAGCGCTCGGGTTTTCCAGCGCGCAGTCTTTTTCCAGGTTCGTCCGTCACCAGACAGGTCATTCGCCGCGCGCCCTGCGGGACCGTGGCGCCTGAGGAATTGGACATGCCTGTCCATTTTAACCACGGCAGAGCATCAATTCGACTGGCCGATGTCGCTTTTCGATCATCATGTGACGAAACCAATCATTGACGTCCGGGCAATTCTATTGCGGAATAGGGTAATGGGGACGCAAGAATTCCATAAGGCGGGGGAGACCGGCGAGGCGCATCAAGGCGCCTTCGGCAAGACATCCCTCAGGAACAAGAAAGAAGTCACAGGGAGACTTTCATGACTGTCGAAAACACATCATCCAAGCCCGTTCACTGGGCGGCGGAAATGCATGCGCAAGAATATCGCGATGGCAAACTGAGCCGCCGCGAATTCCTCGCCCGCGCAACCGGCCTCGGCGTGAGTGCCGCAGCCGCCTATGGCCTGATCGGCCTGACTGCGCCGACCCCTGCCGCGGCGCAGGCCAAGCAGGGTGGCACCATCCGCGTTCAGATGAACGTGCGTGAACTGAAGGATCCGCGTACCTACGACTGGTCCGAACTGGGCAACGAAACCCGTGGCACGATGGAGTATCTGGTCGAGTACAACTCCGACGGTACATTCCGCGGCATGCTGCTGGAAAGCTGGGAAATCAACGACGACGCAACCGTCTACACACTGAATGTCCGCAAGGGCGTCAAGTGGAACAACGGCGACGACTTCACCGCCGATGACGTGGCCCGCAACATCGCGCGCTGGTGCGACAAGACCTCGGAAACCAACTCGATGGCGGGCCGTTTCGCAACCCTGATCGACGCCGATACCGGTCAGGCGATCGAAGGCGGCATCGAGGTGGTCGACAGCCACACCATTCGCCTGAACCTGCCCAATTCGGACATTTCGCTGATTGCCGGCATGTCCGACTACCCGGCGGCCATCGTGCACAGCTCGTTCAGCGAAAGCGACCTGACCAACAACGTCGGCACCGGCCCCTATGTGATCGAGGAACTGGAAGTCGGCGTGAAATGCACCCTGGTTCGCAACGAGAACCATAAATGGTGGGGCGACGACGTCTTTGGTCCGGCTGCGCTGGACCGGATCGAATACATCGACTACGGCACCGACCCGTCGGCGTGGCTCTCGGCACTGGAATCCGACGAAGTCGACATGCTGCACGAATCCGTGGGTGAATTCATCGACGTGATGGATGGTCTGGGCTACGCGAAATCCGAAGTCGTGACGATGAGTACGCTGGTCATTCGGCCGAACCAATTGGCAGAGGTTGACGGCAAGAAGCCCTATGCCGACAAGCGCGTACGCCAGGCCATTACCATGGCCGTAAACAACGCTGTCTGCCTCGAACTGGGCTATGGCGGACGCGGTGCGGTGGCAGAAAACCACCATGTCGGCCCGAGCCATCCCGAATATGCCGAACTGCCGCCGCGCATGCACGACCCGGCTGCGGCCAAGGCGCTGATGGAAGAAGCCGGCATGATGGATTTCGAGCACGAAATCGTCTCGATCGACGACGACTGGCGCCGGAACACCACCGACGCCGTTGCAGCGCAGCTGCGTGACGCAGGCTTCAAGGTCAAGCGGACAGTGCTGCCCGGTTCGACCTTCTGGAACGACTGGACCAAGTATCCGTTCAGCTCGACCAACTGGAACCACCGTCCGCTTGGAGTCCAGATCTGGGCGCTGGCCTATCGTTCCGGCGAGGCCTGGAACGAATTCGGCTGGGCAAACCCCGAATTCGACGCGATCCTTGGTGAAGCACTGGCTCTGGCCGATGCAGACAAGCGGCGCGAAGTCGTCGCCAGGGGCGAAGCCCTAATCCAGGAAGAAGGCGTGACCATCCAGCCTTACTGGCGCTCGCTGTACCGCCACATGAAAGAAGGTCTGGTCGGCACGGACATGCACATCGCCTTCGAACATCACCACTACAAGTGGGGCTGGGCGGCCTGAGGCTCGCCTTGTGAGAACCGGAGCGCGCCCTGTGGCGCGCTCCTCCAGCCACGGACACCCGGCCTAGACCGGGTACAAGAAGCCTGCCAATGGCTCGCTATCTGTGGATTAGCCTGACCGACAGGGATATCCGATGGGTCTATTCATTCTCCGACGGTTCGGGGTGATGCTGCTGACAGCATTATGCCTGACCTTCATTGTCTTCTTCCTGACCAACCTCTTCCCCAACCTGGAAAAACTGGCGAAAACCCAGGGCAACCAGCGGATGAGCGACGAACAGGTACAGGCCTGGCTCGACAATCGCGGCTACAGTCAGCCGCTGCTCACCAAATACGGACAATGGATCGGGGTCGTTCCCGGCTTCACCAAAACGTTGAACGACGGACAGTTTGTCGGAACCTGCGTCAGGCCCGGACAGACGCAGGAAGAAACCCCCCGCTTCTGCGGTATCCTGCAAGGCGACTGGGGCTATTCGACACGGTTCAAGGAAAACGTGGACGAGATCATCTGGAAGCGGCTTGGCAACACGCTCTATCTGATGATGTGGGTGATGATCCTCATGGTGCCTTCGGCGCTGCTGGTCGGTGTTCTGGCGGGAATGCGGGAAGGATCCAGGACCGACCGGAGCCTCTCGACCTTTTCCATCCTGACCACAGCGACGCCTGAATACGTGTCCGGCGTGATCTTCATTGCCGTGTTCACGTCCTCGACTGTCGGACTGAAATGGTTCAAGGGCACGGCAACGCAGGCGATGGATGATCCGACATTCGAGAATTTCTTCCTGCCGGTCCTGACCATCGCGCTCTATGGGATGGGCTATATCGCCCGGATGACCCGCGCATCTATGACCGAAGTGATGACCGCCCAGTATATCCGCACCGCCCGGCTCAAGGGGGTGAGTTTTCCGAACATCGTGGTCAAACACGCCCTGAGAAACGCGCTGATCGCCCCGTTCACGGTGATCATGTTGCAGTTTCCCTGGCTCTTGAACGGCGTGGTGATCGTGGAAAGCCTGTTCAACTACAAGGGCTTCGGCTGGGTTCTGGTCGAAGCGGCGGGCAATAACGACATCCAGCTTCTGCTGGCCGTGTCGGTCGTGTCCGTGTTCGTGGTGCTGATCACCCAGCTGATATCGGACATCGGCTATGTCTATCTCAACCCACGCATCCGCATTTCGTAAGGGAGGAGCTGAGTGATGGAACCTCTCGGTACATTCGAAATAATCGCACGCATCCTCTACCAGTTGTCGTCCGTATGGATCGCGTTGATCCTGCTGTTTGCCCTTTCGATCGCATTCAAGCGGAGGCTGGGGCTCTACGGCAAGCTGTTCGACAGCCCCATCGGCATGATCGGTTTCGGTCTGGTCATGTTCTGGGTTTTCGTGGGCATCTTCGGGGCGCTTGACCTGATCGTCACGCATGACCCGCTGACCCAGGTGTCAGGCATGAAGAACAAGCTGCCGGGCACACCGCTGGCCGACGCGGATGAAGGTCAATACGGCTGGTATCTGCTGGGCGGCGACAACCTTGCGCGCGACGTGTTCAGCCGTATGGTCAAGGGTGCCTGGATCGTCGTTCAGATCGCGCCGCTCGCCACGCTCTTTGCATTCATGGTCGGGATCACCCTGGGCCTGCCCGCAGGCTATTTCGGCGGACGGCTCGATACCTTCCTGTCGTTTCTGGCCAACCTCATCCTGGCGTTCCCGGTCATCCTGCTGTTCTACCTGCTGGTGACGCCCGAGATCGTCGCGACCGGCCTGCCGACGATGATGGCGATCGTGCTCTTCATGTTCCCCATCATCTTCCTGGGAGTGTTGCTGAATTCGCGCTACAGGACCCAGCCGGCGTTTCGCACGCCCTTGCTGGTCGGCATTCTGGGCGTGTCGCTCTGGCTCTATCTCGCGCTGATCTCCGAGGGGGGATATCTGGTGCGCAGCGTGCCGGGATTGCCGACGGTGCTTGATCCGTTCGATATCCCGGGCGGCATTCTCGTGGTGTTCGTATCGGTGGTCTTCGTCAACTCACCCACGGTCTTCCGGATCGTGCGGGGGCTGGCGCTGGATATCAAGACACGCGACTACGTCGCCGCCGCGCAGACCCGTGGCGAAGGCCCCTGGTACATCATGCTGTGGGAGATCCTGCCAAACGCGCGCGGTCCGCTGATCGTCGATTTCTGCCTGCGGATCGGCTATACCACCATCCTGCTCGGCACCCTTGGCTTTTTCGGCCTCGGACTGCCTCCGGAAAGCCCGGACTGGGGCTCGACGATCAACGAAGGGCGCAAGCTCCTCTCGATCTACCTGCACCCGGCCCTGCCGCCTGCACTGGCTTTGCTGAGCCTCGTGCTGGGCCTGAACCTGCTGGCGGACGGGTTGCGTGAGGAAAGCCTAAGGGATTGACGCGATCGAGACCGGGGGCTCTGCCCCCGGACCCCCGGAGTATTTTCGAAAAGATGAAGACGGGGAACCGGCTTCTTCTGGGAGAACGAAGAAGATGAGCAAACTTGCGGAATATGACGGGCCGATCCTGGAGATCGACAAGCTGTCGATTTCCTTTTTCACCCGGCTGCGGGAAATCCCGGCGGTCATGGATTTCTCGGTGTCGGTCATGCCCGGCGAGGCGGTTGGCCTTGTCGGCGAGAGCGGCTGCGGCAAGTCCACCGTCGCGCTGGGGGTGATGCAGGACTTGGGAAAGAACGGGCGAATCGTCGGCGGCAGCATCAAGTTCAAGGGGCGCGACCTGGGCAAGATGAGCGATGCGGAACTGCGCGATATTCGCGGCAATGAAATCGCAATGATCTACCAGGAGCCGATGGCGAGCCTGAATCCCGCCATGAAGATCGGCAAGCAGTTGATGGAAGTGCCGATGATCCACGAGGGGATCAGCGCCGACGAGGCGCGCAAGCGCGCGCTGGAAGTGGTGAAGGACGTCCGATTGCCCGATCCCGAAAGGATGCTGAACTCGTTTCCGCACCAGCTGTCCGGCGGGCAACAGCAACGTATCGTCATCGCCATGGCGCTGATGTCGAAGCCGTCCCTGCTGATCCTGGACGAGCCCACGACCGCGCTGGACGTGACCGTCGAAGCGGCTGTCGTGGAACTGGTCAAGGATCTGGGAAAGAAATACGGCACCTCGATGCTGTTCATCTCGCACAACCTCGGACTGGTGCTGGAAACCTGCGACCGGCTGTGCGTGATGTATTCCGGCGAGGCGGTCGAACGCGGCTCGATTAAGGATGTGTTCGACGAGATGCAGCACCCGTATACACAGGCGCTGTTCCGCTCGATCCCCTTGCCCGGCGCCGACAAGAACAGCCGGCCTCTGGTGGCGATACCCGGCAACTTCCCCCTGCCCCATGAACGCCCGCCGGGGTGCAATTTCGGCCCGCGCTGCGACTATTTCGAGGCCGGCCGCTGCGATGCACAGGATATCATGATGGAGCAGGTACCCGGCAACGACCGGCACCATACCCGTTGCCTCAGGTTCCAGGAAATAGACTGGAACGCTCCGATTGTGGCGGCCAAGCAAAAGGAAAAGGCCCAGGTCGGCGACGTTGTTCTGAAGATAGAAAACCTCAAGAAATATTATGAGGTTGCTGCCAACGCGCTTTTCGGCGGTGGAGAAAAGAAGGTGGTCAAGGCCAACGAGACACTCAGTTTCGAGGCCCGCGAATCCGAGACACTCGCCATTGTCGGTGAAAGCGGCTGCGGAAAATCCACATTCGCGAAAGTTCTGATGGGACTGGAAACCGCCACCGACGGCCAGATCCTGCTCGACAACCGCAACATCGAACAGGTTCCCATCGAAGCGCGCGATGCCAAGACCGTGGGTGAAGTCCAGATGGTGTTTCAGAACCCGTTTGACACGCTGAACCCGTCGATGTCGGTGGGCCGCCAGATCATTCGCGCGCTGGAGGTTTTCGGAATAGGCAGCAACGACGCCGAACGTCGCCAGCGGATGCTTGAATTGCTCGATCTGGTGAAACTGCCGCGGGCCTTTGCCGAACGGATGCCGCGTCAACTCTCGGGCGGGCAGAAACAGCGGGTGGGCATCGCTCGCGCCTTTGCCGGCGGCGCCCGGATCGTGGTGGCGGACGAACCGGTCTCGGCGCTGGACGTGTCGGTGCAGGCGGCCGTGACCGATCTGTTGATGGAGATCCAGCGCAAGGAAAAGACCACGCTTCTCTTCATCAGCCATGATCTCTCGATCGTGCGGTATCTGTCCGACCGGGTCATGGTGATGTACCTGGGCCATGTGGTCGAACTGGGCACCACGGATCAAGTATTCTCGCCGCCCTACCACCCCTATACAGAGGCTCTGTTGAGCGCGGTGCCGATCGCCGATACCAGCGTGCAGAAGAAGCACATCGTGCTCGAAGGAGACATACCGTCGGCGATGAACCCGCCCTCCGGTTGTCCGTTCCAGACCCGGTGCCGTTGGAAATCCCAGGTTCCCGGAAACCTGTGCGAACGCGAGGTGCCGCCAGTCAAGACAATGGCCGAGGGGCATCAGATCAAATGCCACCTGTCCGACGAAATTCTCAACAGCATGGAGCCGGTGATCAAGATCGCCGCCGAGTGAACGGTAACACGCATCGCAAACCCTACTCCGGGCCACGCGTCTCGGGGTTGGGGACCGTATCATGGCTACGACGATGAATCAGGACAGGCCAGAACAGCTCTGGTCTGCGGTGCCAGATATGGGGTTGGCCTTTCGTCTTTATCCACGAAAGGAACGGGAAATCATTGCGGCCGCCGTTTCGGGATTGTCCCGAAACGATGTGCTCAACTGCCCCAGATGGCTTTAACGTAGTTGCGGGTTTCCTCGTAGGGAGGAACGCCGCCATGTCTGGTAACCGCCTCGGGGCCAGCGTTATAAGCCGCCAGCGCCAGCCGCCACGACTTGAACTTGCTGTACTGGCGCGAGAGATAGCGCGCGCCGCCGTCCAGGTTCTGGTACGGATTATGCGGGTCCACGCCCAGCCCGCGCGCCGTTTCCGGCATCAGCTGTGCCAGTCCCAGCGCCCCCTTGTGAGACTTTGCGTGCGGATTCCAGCCACTTTCCTGCTGAACGAGGCGCAGGAACAGATCCTCGGGCACATTGTGGCGGCGCGCGGCCTCGCGGGCCATCTGCAAGTACTCGCCCTTGTACTTTCCGACATAGCGCTTGTCGAAACTGCCGTACGCCGATGGCGGCTTCAGACGGCTGGACGCCTCGTATTGGCTGGCGCCGCGCGTATCCAACAGTTTCGCCTGTTTCTGGAAGATATCGCGCCGGTTCTTGGTCGAGAACATGTCTGCCTGCACAGGCATGGCCGCAACCGTGATGGCCGCGACAAGAAAACCGCACACAAGCCTATGCATCCTTGCTAACCTGTTGTTGACCCCTCGTGCTGGACTATAAGGTCTTTGCCGCAAAATGGAACCCTTTCGGTTCCGGCACTTCCGGATTGGCAATCGGCTGCTTCCGGTTTCCCTCGGGTGCCTGCCGCGTGTAGGGTCTCGGAAGCGGATCGGATGAGATTCGCATCGGAAAAGAATTGTTATAGAGAGACGGGAAAACACATGGCTGGGTCGGTCAACAAAGTCATTCTGGTGGGGAATCTGGGCCGCGACCCCGAAGTTCGGTCGTTCCAGAATGGCGGCAAGGTGTGCAACCTGCGTATCGCGACCTCGGAAACATGGAAGGATCGCAACACCGGCGAGCGCAAGGAGCGCACCGAGTGGCATTCGGTTGCCATCTTTTCGGAACCGCTGGCGCGCATCGCCGAGCAATACCTTCGCAAAGGGTCAAAGGTCTATATCGAGGGGCAGCTGGAAACCCGCAAGTGGCAGGACCAGTCGGGCCAGGACAGATACACCACCGAAGTGGTACTGCGCCCCTATCGCGGTGAGCTGACCCTGCTGGACGGCCGCGGCGAAGGCGGCAGCGGTGGCGGTAGCTACGGTGGCAGCCAGGGTGGCGGCTACGGAGGCGGTTATGACAGTGGTCCGATGGGCGATCCCTATGGCGGGCCGCAGGGCGGCGGCGGTGGCCGCGGTCCCGCATCGGGCGGGATCGACGACGACGAAATCCCGTTCTGACGCGAGGGTCCGCACATGACATGGTCCTTTACCATCGGTCGCCTGTTCGGGTCCGAACTGAGGGTCCATGTCACCTTCTTCCTGCTGATCGCCTGGATCGGCATTTCGGCCTACCAGGTGGGCGGACCGGATCTCGCGCTGGAGAACGTGGCCTTTGTTCTGGCCCTGTTCGCCTGCGTGGTGGCGCATGAATTTGGTCACGCCCTGACCGCGCGCCGGTATGGTATCCGGACACCCGACATCACCCTCTTGCCCATCGGCGGACTTGCAAGGCTGGATCGGATGCCGGAAAAACCCGGACAGGAGATCACAGTCGCGCTTGCCGGTCCGGCGGTGAATGTCGTGATCTGGATGGTTCTGGTGGCATTGGGCGCGGAAACCCGTATCGACACGCTGGTGGCCATCGACAGCAACGGGCCGGATTTCCTGGCGCGGTTGGCGATGGTGAACCTGTTCCTCGCGGTGTTCAACATGATCCCGGCCTTTCCGATGGATGGCGGGCGGGTTCTGCGCGCGTTCCTGTGCCTGTTCTTCGACCGGGTGCACGCGACCCGCGTCGCGGCAACGGCCGGTCAGATCGTTGCGCTGCTACTGGGTTTTGCCGGGCTGAGTTCGGGCAATCCCGTGCTTGTCCTGATCGCCGTTTTCGTCTTTGTCGCGGCCAATGCGGAAAGCCAGGATGTGGCGATGCGGGACCTGACACGGCGTTTGCAGGCACGCGATGCGATGATTACCCGGTATCAGGCGTTAGGCCCGACAGATACGCTGGCCACCGCCGCCGAGGCGGTGATCCACAGCACCCAGCACGAGTTTCCGGTCCTCGACGATGAAGGCCGGCTGCTGGGTTTTCTGACACGCGAACAGTTGTTCTCGGCCCTGGCCGCGGACCATCCCCGGTCAGAGGCCGCCGCTGAAGTGATGGAGCGCAACATACCCAAGGTGGCGCTGACGTCGCGGCTCGACAGCGTTCTGGACGCGCTCTACCAGGGCGCGCCAGCGGTTGCGGTCGATACGGCAGAGGGGCGTTTCGTCGGATACATCACCCGCGAAAACATCGGCGAGCTCATGGTCCTGAAGGGACGATAAATCATTCCTTGTCAGACGCTTGCCAGCGCATCCTCAAGAAGTTTCGCGACCGCTTCGCGCGGAACGTCCGAGGTGACGAAAGCCTGCCCGATCCCGCGCGCAAGGATGAAGCGCAGCTGACCGTCGACCACTTTCTTGTCCTGCGCCATCAGGTCGACCAATGCCGACGCATCCGGCAGATCGCCGGGTATGTCAGCCAGATCGGTCTTCATCCCCATCGCCTTGAGATGGGCGCGGACCCGGCTGGGGTCCTCCTGTGAACACAGACCCAGCCGCGCCGACAGTTCGAAGGCCAATGCGCAGCCGATCGCCACCCCCTCGCCATGCAACAGCCGGTCGGAATAGCCGGTGGCCGCCTCGAGCGCGTGACAGAAGGTATGGCCCAGGTTCAACAGCGCCCGGTCGCCCTGCTCGGTCTCGTCGCGGGCGACGATATCGGCCTTCATCTGCACCGAGCGCGTCACCGCCTCGACCCGCGCGGCCATCTCGCCCGAGGCCAGCGCCGGTCCCATCTTTTCGAGCCAGTCAAAGAAGGCAGCGTCTCCCAACAGCCCGTATTTTACCACCTCGCCATAGCCGGCCAGGAAATCGCGCGCTGTCAGCGTCCCCAGCACGGCCGTATCGGCCAGAACCAGCGACGGCTGATGAAAGGCACCGATCAGGTTCTTGCCATGGATCGAGTTGATCCCCGTCTTGCCGCCCACAGAGCTGTCCACCTGCGCCAACAGCGTGGTCGGGATCTGGACAAAGCGCACGCCCCGCCTCAGCACGGACGCGGCGAATCCCGCAAGATCACCGATCACGCCGCCGCCGAAAGCCACCACCACATCGCGCCGTTCGACCTTTTGCGCGAGCAGCCAGTCGACGGCGCGTTCGAACTGCGGCCAGCCCTTGGTCGACTCTCCCGCCGGCAGGGCCAGCGCCGTCATGTCAATCCCGGCGGCGCCCAAACCGGCTCGCAATGCGTCGAGATGCAGGCCGGAGACCGTCTCGTCCGTCAGCACCGCAACGCGCGGCCGCGCCAGCAGGGGCGCGATCCGCGCGCCCGCCTCGGCAATCAGGCCGGGGCCGATTTCCACATCGTAGCTGCGCGCGCCCAGCTCCACATGCACGGTATTCATCATGTCAGGTCAGTTCCAATACGTCCGGTCGCGACCGCAGGGCGTCGATCACCCGGTCTGCCATCTGCTCGATCGAAGTTTCAGCATCCGATATCACGGTCAGATCGGCCTCGGCATAGATCGGTACGCGCGCCTCATAAAGCGTGCGCAAGGTCGCACGCGGGTCCGGTGTCCGCAGCAACGGGCGCGAATCCTTGTGTCTGACCCGGTTCCAGAGCACCCCAATATCCGCCTTGAGCCAGACCGAAACGCCGCGCTCGGAGATCATCCGGCGATTCGCAGAGGCCAGGAATGCACCGCCTCCGGTCGACAGAACGCAGGGCTCCCCTTCCAGCAGGCGGGCGATAACCATGCTTTCCTTTTCCCGAAAGAACGCCTCTCCGTCGCGCGAGAAAATCTCGGGGATCGACATGTTGGCCGCGGCCTCGATTTCGGCATCGCTGTCCAGAAAGGGAACCCCCAGCTTTGCCGACAGTGCCTTGCCGACCGCTGTCTTTCCTGCCCCCATCATGCCGACCATGACCACGGTCTTGCGCAATGCCGCCCGCGTCATGCCCATGGTTTGGGCCGAGTTATGCTCAATTTGCTTCATTCCACCGTGAATGACGTGATCTTGTGAAAAAGGCCAGTTATAACTTGGTCAAAATCGAGAAATGAGGCAGTTTCAAATGATGGGTCGTCTGGTCAAACTCGTGGTTTACATCCTTTGCCTGGGCTTTATCGGCCTGGTCGGATACAGCTATGTCGGCCCCTTCTTCGGCGTGGATTTTTCCGCCCCGCAAAAGGAGATACGGCAACCGGTGGTTCTGAATGCCGACTAGGCTCGCCGTCTTTCTGCTGGTTCTCCCCGGCCTCGCGCTGGCACAGAGCCAACCCCCGCTGTCGGTCATCGACTGGCTGAATGCGCCACCGCCTGCGAACCTTCCGGGCACGGTCCTGCTTGAACCGCCGGTGACAAGAACCGGGCAGCAACCGCAGATCGAAGTTACACCGCTTGAAGCGCTGTCCCCGCCGCTGGGGCTGGTTTCCTCCGGTGTGACGGGCCTGCCCGTGGACCTGTGGCAACGCAGCGACGCCGAGCAGCTTGCCGAAAGCCTGATGAATGTACCCGTCAGGGATCACCCGGCGATGCAGACGCTGCTCTACACGCTGCTGCTGTCGGAAACGAGGCCCCCGCAGGGAGCCGCCGAAGCTTCCGAAAGGATGTTATTGGCGCGCATCGACCGTCTCATGCAATTGGGCGCGGTCGATCCTGCGCAGGCGCTGGTGCAACTGGCCGGGCCCACCGACACGTCGGAACGGTTCGCGCGCTGGTTCAATGCGACCCTGCTCACCGGCGACGAAGACAGAAGCTGCGCGGCGCTGGTCGCGAAACCATACCTGTCCCCGGATTATGCGGCACGGATATTCTGCACGGCCCGGCGCGGTGACTGGACCTCGGCTGCGCTCACGCTTGAGGCGGCGCATGTGCTCGACCTGATACCACAGGACACGCTGAACCTGCTTGACCGGTTCCTCAGCCCCGAAATCTTCGAGGACTTGCCGCCGCCCGTGCGCCCCACGCGCCCCGACCCGTTGACTTTCCGTCTTTTCGAAGCGATCGGCGAACCGATGGCGACCGCGCCCTTGCCGCGTGCCTATGCCAATGCCGATCTCCGCGACCTCGCCGGCTGGAAGGCGCAACTGGAAGCAGCCGAACGGTTGACGCGGATCGGCGCGCTGACGCCAAACCAGTTGCTGGGCCTCTACACCCAGCGCGAACCGGCGGCATCGGGCGGCATCTGGGACCGGGTCACGGCGTTGCAGCGGTTTGAAACCGCACTTCAGGCCGGCAGCCCCGAGGCGGTCGCCAAGACCCTGCCGATCGTCTGGCAGGCGATGCAACAGGCGCGGCTGGAGGTGCCGTTCGCGCATCTGTTTGCCGATGCGCTGGCTCAACTGACACTCACCGATCCGAAGGCCGCCGCCCTGGCATGGCGTATCCGGCTTCTGTCGCCCGCCTACGAGCTTGCCGCGCGTGAACCGGTCGGAACCGATAGCGAAGCGGGCTTTCTTGCAGCCCTGGCCCAGGGAACACCTGGAAACGTGCTGCCGCCATCGCCACGGGCTGCGGCCATCGCCGAAGGGTTCTCGCGCGTCGCCCGATTGGCGCCGGAACTGGAGTTGCTGCTGGACGATGGGCATCTGGGCGAAGCCATCCTCGAAGCGATGGACCGGTTTGCACGCGGAGCCCAGGGCAATCATGGCGATCTGGCCATGGCGTTGGCCCTGTTTCGCCGTGTCGGGCTCGAGGACACCGCGCGCCGCGCTGCCCTGCAACTGATGCTGCTGGACCGGAGTTGAACGATGTCGGCGCCGGCAAGCCAGGATCGCTGGATATCGACCTTTCTGGAGGCTCAGGCCGCCGAACTGGGCGCAGCGACCAACACGCAACTGGCCTATGGCCGGGACCTGATGGATTTCGCCGCTTTTCTGGAACGGCGCGGCAGCAGTTTCGCCGCCGTCGATCGCGACATGGTCGAAGCCTATCTGGTCCATTGCGATGGCCAGGGTCTGGCCCGGTCCACTCGCGCCCGGCGCCTCTCGGCGATCAAGCAGCTCTACCGGTTTGCCTTCGAGGAAGGCTGGCGCGGCGACAACCCCGCGATCCAGATCCGCGGGCCCGGACGTCTGAAATCACTGCCCAAGACGCTGGAAGTGGTCGAAGTCGACCGACTGCTCGAGGCCGCCCGCCAGTCGGGACGTACCGAACAGGACCGGATGCGCAACACCTGCCTGATGGAGCTGCTCTACGCGACCGGGATGCGGGTGAGCGAGTTGGTTTCGCTGCCCGTGTCCGCCGCGCGCGGCGATCCCCGGATGTTGCTGGTGCGCGGCAAGGGCGGCAAGGAGCGCATGGTGCCGTTGTCCCCCCCTGCCCGCAAGGCGCTGGCCGCGTGGCTTGCCGCACGTGACGCAGCCGAGGACGATACCGCCGCAAAGGGTAAACCCCGAAGTCTGCACCTGTTTCCCTCGCGCGGTAAAAGCGGGCATCTCACGCGCCATGCCTTCTATCTGCTGATCAAGGAACTGGCCGCATCCGGCGGCATCGACCCCGAGAAGGTGACCCCGCACACCCTGCGTCATGCCTTTGCGACCCACCTTCTGGCCAATGGCGCAGACCTGCGCACCATACAGACCCTTCTGGGCCATGCAGACGTGGCAACGACGGAAATCTACACCCATGTGCTCGACGAACGCCTGGCCGAGCTGGTACTGACGCATCATCCGCTGGCCCGCGACAATGGCAACGGGGACTGACCCCTTGATCACGCCCATGCGCGGCCCCATAACGGTACTCACCGAAATCAGTCATCTGGACCAATGGACCCCTCTTCTTCTGCGCTCGACAGCGCCTTCTGGATCACGACCGGCGCGATCCTGCTTCTTCTCATCCTGTCCGGTTTCTTCTCGGGCTCGGAAACCGCGCTGACCGCCGCGTCGCGCGGAAAGCTGAGAAGCCAGGCCGACAAGGGCTCCAGCGGCGCCGCCAAGGCCTTGCAGATCACCGAGGACAACGAGCGCCTGATCGGCTCGGTTCTTCTGGGCAACAATCTGGTCAACATCCTGTCGGCTGCCCTGGCGACTTCGCTGTTCACGCGCGCCTTCGGCGAAAGCGGCGTGGCGATTGCTACGCTTGTGATGACCGTGCTGGTGCTGGTCTTCGCCGAGGTGCTGCCCAAGACATACGCGATTACGAATGCCGAGAAGGCGGCAGCCGCGGTGGCCCCGCTCATCGGGGTGGTTGTCATGCTGTTCGCGCCCGTCGTCGCGCTGGTCCGGTTCCTGGTGCGGGGGGTGCTGCGTCTCTTCGGGGTGCAGATCGACCCAGACAGTCATATCATGGCGGTCCGCGAAGAGATCGCCGGCGCGCTTTACCTCGGCCATTCCGAAGGGGTGGTCGAAAAGGAGGACCGCGACCGCATCCTGGGCGCGCTGGACCTGGCAGAACGCACGGTCGAGGAGATCATGCTGCACCGGTCGGGCATCATGATGCTGGATGCCGATGCCGAACCCGAAGTGATTCTGGCCCAATGTCTTGAAAGCCCGCATACCCGCTTGCCAGTCTACCGGGGCGAGCAAGAGAACATCATCGGCGTCGTGCATGCCAAGGATCTGTTCCGCGCCATGTACGCCCAGGTCGGCGGAACCGACGGGAATACAAGACGGCTCAAGGATTTCGACATCTCCAAGGTTGCGACAGCCCCTTACTTCGTGCCGGAAACCACGACGCTTGACGACCAGATGCGCGCCTTCTTGCGGATGCGCAGCCATTTTGCCCTGGTGGTGGACGAATATGGTTCGCTGCGCGGGCTGATCACGCTCGAAGACATTCTCGAAGAAATCGTCGGCGAGATCACCGACGAGTTCGACCTGGACAACGAAACCCCCGTCTCCCGCAGCGAAGACGGCCAGTTCATAGTCGAAGGCGCCACCACCATACGCGACCTCAACCGCGCCTTGGACTGGTCATTGCCCGATGACGAGGCCAATACGGTCGCGGGCCTCGTGATCCACGAGGCGCAGATGATTCCGACCGCCGGGCAGGTCTTTGCCTTCCACGGCTTCCGGTTCGAAGTGACCGGCCGCGAGGGCAACCGGATCACCGAGCTGAAGATTCGCCCGCTATGACGGCCGCTCAGCGTCTGTGGTCGTGGTTCGATGCCGTAGTGCTGGACCTCGGCAAGCAGATGCGCTGGTCGTTCCTGCCACCGCTGATGGTCTATTTCGCCTATGGCGCCTCGGGCATCACCAGCGTGGTCGGCACGTTTTTCATCAAGGACTACCTCGATGTCTCGGCCGCCTTCGTGGCCTCGCTGGCCTTCTGGGCGGGGCTGCCCTGGGCGCTCAAGATGCCGATGGGGCATCTGGTGGACCTGCTGTGGCGCTGGAAATGGGTGCTGGTGTTCCTCGGGGCCGGGCTGATCGCGGCCAGTTTCACCATCATGTTCGGGCTGGCCACACGGGTGCCGTGGATGGAGCAGGTGATGCCGGTCACCGCCTGGTTCGTGCTGGCAACGCTGCTGTCGCCCTCGGGCTATGTGATCCAGGATGCCGTAGCCGATGCGCTCTCGGTCGAGGCGGTGCCGCGGGTCGATGCCCGGGGCAACGCTCTGGACGAGGACACGCTGCGTGCCCAGCACACCACCATGCAGACGCTGGGCCGTGTCGCGCTGATCTCGGCCCTGACCGCGGTGGCGGCGCTGAACATCACGCTGTTTTCCGGAATCGAGGACCTGCCCACGACGGAACAGGGCGCGATCTATGGCCGGGTCTACCTGATGGGGCTGGCGATCCCTGTGATATCGATCTCGGGCGTGCTGCTGTCCATGATCCAGCAGCGGCGCCACATCGCCCGCCTGATGGCGCATGGCATGACCCGGGACGCGGCCGAGGCGCAGTTCGCCCCCGAGGGCGGCGCTGTCACGCCGAACTGGGCCTATTTCATCGGCGGCGGCGCCTTTGTCGCAGTGTCACTGGCCGTAGGGCTGTCGCAGGTGCAGTTCTCGCAGGAGATCATCTTTGCCGGGTCGATGGCGATCGTGCTCTACCTGATGCGGCAGCTGATCGCGGCGCTGCCGCCCGACAAGGCGCGCGCGCTGATCGGCACGGCGGTGATCGTCTTCGCGTTCCGCGCTACCCCCCTGCCCGGTGCCGGCGCGACCTGGTTCACCATCGACGATCTCGACTTCGACCAGCAGTTCCTCGCGGTGCTGTCGCTGATCACCTCGCTGCTGACGCTGGCCGGAATGATCGTGCTGCGCCCGCTGATGGCGCATCGCACCATCGTCTACATCGTGGTGCTGCTGACGCTGGCGGCGGGGGTGCTGGCGCTGCCGAATATCGGGCTCTATTACGGCATCCACGAATGGACCGCGCCGCGGACCGGCGGCATCGTCGATGCGCGGTTCATCGCGCTGGTGGACGCGGCAGTGGAATCGCCTCTGGGCCAGATCGCGATGATCCCGATGCTGGCCTGGATCGCCCGCAACGCGCCCTCCAACCTCAAGGCGACCTTCTTCGCTGTCATGGCGTCGTTCACCAACCTGGCGCTCTCGGCCTCCAGCCTCGGTACCAAGTATCTCAACCAGGTTTTCACCGTGACGCGTGAAGTCCGCGCCGAGGATGGCACCATCACCATTCCGGCGGATTATTCGGAACTGGGCCATCTGCTGATCACCGTTGCGGTGATCACCGTCGTGGTGCCACTTCTTGCCGTCTGGATCGTGCAGCGCTCGAGGTTCCGCAGCAGCGATTGAGATCAGGTCCGCGCGGCCCGAAGTTGATTTCTTTCGGTTTCGGATTTCAAACCGTTCAGGCCCCGCTCCATGCTGCGGTCTGCACAGTCACGCGCCGCAATGCCGAATGCCTCGTCGGCATTCGCTTCGATGGCTGCCAGGGCGCGTTGAATGGCCCTTTGCACCTCGATGATGGTCTCGCCGTCGCGCGCGATCCGGTCGAAAGTCTCGGCAAACAACGCCCTTGGCGCCAAGGGATACAGCCAGACACGGTCGAGCCTCGGCTTTGCCGGTTCGGCCTTGTCATCCGGACTGGCAAGCAAGAGCAAAGACGACAGCCGGTCGATCACCGTAACGGCGCTGGAGGGATCGTTGATGCCGGGTGACAGCGCCCGGCAGGCCATGTCCCCAAGGACAGACAGGCCGAACAACGGATCCTGAACGAAATTGCGCGCGGGCTTGATCGCAAAGGCACTTTCGGCCTGCTCCGCAATATCCCCCGGCAGGTTCTTGCTGCCGAAAACCGCGAGTTGCTGCCCGTCCTGAACATAGTCCCCGACAGAAACCGTGACAAAGACCCGCGCGTCCGCCTGCTCTGCCAGATCCTGAAGCGCCTCGACATAGATCTGCTGGACATAACCCGGCTCCGAGGTCCGGATCGGTTGCAGGTTGTCTGACGGCATGTCCGTGCCGGTCAGCGCGTTCGCGCCTTTGCAGGGTTCTCTTGCAAGCCCGCGCAGGGTCTCCGCGACCCGCCGTTCCACCTGAGCCAGGGTTTCGTCGAAGCTGCCCAGGTTCTCAAGATGCGCGATCCAGCGGATGATCGACACCACGATCAGCACGATGACCAGCAAGGTCAACGCGAAAAGAGCCACGCTTTCCTGCTCGGCAAAGAACGGGGTGCGCCGAAGAACCATGCCGAACATCGAAAAGATGAAGGCCCCCACGAATACGGACAGAACCGAATGCGTGGCGGTGTCGTCCTTGAGGATCACATGGGTGCGCGGGCCCCATTGGCTCCAGGCGGTTCGATAGGCGCCGGTCATCACCGTCAGCGAGAATGTCGTGACCGCCAGCATGCTGGTGGCAAGTGTTTGCAGGATCGGATCGACCGCCGCAGCCCCGATCTGGTCGGCCAGCCCGACCGGGATCAGATCGCCAAGCATCATCGCCAGCGGCACCGAGAGAATGCTGAGCGCCCCGATCAGCATGACCCGGACATAAAGCAGCCGCAGCATCCCGTGGGCAATCGTCAGAAACTTGGTAATCAAATCGACCTCTCGGATCAGGTGGATAATCATTTACGACATCTGGTGTCGCAAGGTGACAAGATCATGCTTGCTAACTGCCGTGACTGGTAGCGTAGACATGTCCCACAAGCTTAGCGGAGACTCATATGAAAACCACCACCCGTGTGGCCGTCATCGGCGGCGGCGTCGTCGGCTGTTCCGTCCTTTACCACCTGACCAAGCTGGGCTGGTCAGATGTGATGCTGCTGGAACGCTCCGAGTTGACCAGTGGCTCGACCTGGCACGCGGCAGGCGGGTTCCACACGTTGAACGGCGACACCAACATGGCGGCGCTTCAGGGCTACACCATCCGGCTCTATCGCGAACTGGAAGAGATCACCGGCATGTCCTGCGGGCTGCACCATGTGGGCGGCATCACCCTGGCCGACAACCGCGACCGGTTCGACATGCTGCTGGCCGAGCGCGCGAAACACCGGTTCATGGGGCTGGAGACCGAGATCGTCGGTCCCGAGGAGATTGCCAAGATCGCCCCGATCACCAATCTCGACGGCATAATCGGCGCGCTCTATGATCCGCTCGACGGGCACCTCGATCCCTCCGGCACGACGCACGCCTATGCCAAGGCCGCGCGCATGGGCGGGGCAACCATCGAAACCCATTGCATGGTGCGCGAGACCAACCAGCGCCCGGACGGCACCTGGGACGTGGTCACCGACAAGGGCACGATCCACGCCGAACACGTGGTGAACGCGGGCGGCCTCTGGGCGCGCGAGGTGGGCGCCATGGCAGGCGTCTATTTCCCGCTGCACCCGATGGAGCACCAGTACCTTGTCACCGACAACATCCCCGAGATCGAAGCGATCATCGACGCTGGCGGCGAACATCCGCATGTGATGGACCCCGCCGGCGAAAGCTATCTGCGGCAAGAGGGGCGCGGGCTGTGCATCGGGTTCTATGAGCAGCCCTGCAAGCCCTGGGCGGTGGACGGTACGCCCTGGAGTTTCGGCCATGAACTGCTGCCCGACAATTTCGACAAGATCGAGGAATCGATCGCCTTTGCCTACAAGCGTTTCCCGGTGCTGGAACGCGCCGGCGTCAAATCGGTCATTCACGGCCCCTTCACCTTTGCCCCCGACGGCAACCCGCTGGTGGGGCCGGTGCCGGGCATGCGCAACTACTGGTCGGCCTGCGGTGTGATGGCTGGCTTCAGCCAGGGCGGCGGCGTCGGTCTGACCCTGGCGCAATGGATGATCGAGGGCGAGCCCGAGCGTGACGTCATGGCGCTCGACGTGGCGCGGTTCGGCAACTGGATCAGCCCCGGCTACACCCGCCCAAAGGTGATCGAGAACTATCAGAAACGCTTCAGCGTCTCCTATCCGAACGAGGAACTGCCCGCCGCGCGGCCGAACCGCACCACGCCGATGTACGACATCTTTTCCGACATGGGCGCGGTCTGGGGCCAGCAATACGGGCTGGAGGTGGTGAACTATTTCGCGCAGGACGGCGAGCCGACCTATGAAACCCCGTCCTTCCGCCGCTCGGACGCGTTCGAGGCCACCGGCCGCGAGGTGCGCGGGGTGCGTGGTGGCGTCGGCATCAACGAGTTGCACAACTTCGGCAAGTACCTTGTGAAAGGGCCGCGGGCGCGCGCCTGGCTGGACCGGATCATGGCGGGCCGAATCCCGGTGCCGGGCCGGTTGTCGCTGACCCCGATGCTGAGCGAAAAGGGCAAGCTGATCGGCGATTTCACCGTCTCCTGCCTGAGCGAGACCGAGTTCCAGCTGACCGCCTCCTACGGGTCGCAAGCCTATCACATGCGCTGGTTCCAGAAACATGAGGAAGATGGCGTAACCATCGAGAACATCAGCGACAAACGCAACGGTTTCCAGATCGCCGGCCCCAAGGCACGCGCGGTTCTTGCCGCCTGCACCCGCGACGATGTGGACAGTCTACGCTTCATGGACGTGCGGCGGATGGTGGTCGGCATGACTGACTGTATTGTGCAGCGCGTCAGCTATACCGCCGATCTGGGGTACGAGATCTACTGCGATCCGATGGCACAGCGGCAGCTGTGGTGGACCTTGTGGAAGGCGGGCCAGGAGCACGACATGGTCCCGTTCGGCATGCGGGCCATGATGAGCCTGCGGCTCGACAAGTTCTTCGGGTCGTGGATGCGCGAGTTCTCACCCGATTACACCGCCGCCGAAACCGGCCTGAACCGCTTCATCGCGTTCAGGAAGAACACCGATTTCATCGGGCGTGCGGCGGCCGAGGCAGAACGGGCCACGGGCCCGGCGCGGCGGCTCTGCGCCTTTGAGGTCGAAGCCGACGATGCCGATGTGAACGCCTATGAACCGATCTGGCTGGATGGCGCGGTTGTCGGTTTCTGCACCTCGGGCGGCTATTCGCACCATGCGGGCAAGTCCATCGCGCAGGGTTTCCTGCCCAGCGACCGGATCGTCGAGGGCCTGGAGGTCGAAATCGAGATCCTGGGCCAGATGCGCAGGGCGCGGGTGATCACGGAACCGCTGTTTGATGGCGACGGCGCGCGCATGCGCGGGTGACAAGCCGCGCGCCAGCGGCCAGAGTGGCGGTATGGACAAGATCCCCATCCTCCTTCTGGCCGCCGGCCAATCGCGCCGCATGGGTGGCGCCGACAAGCTGATGCAGGACATCGACGGCGAACCGCTGCTCCGGCGGACCGCCCGGATTGCCCAGGCGGCCGGACCCGTCATAGCCGCCCTGCCTCCCGCGCCACACCCGCGCCATGCTGCTCTGACCGGACTGGATCTGGAGATCGTCGAGGTGCCCGATGCAGCCGAAGGCATGAACGCCAGCCTTCGCCGCGCGGTTGCCGCCTTGCCCCGCGACGCGGCCGCCGCGATGGTGCTGCTCGCCGATTTGCCCGACCTGACGGCGACGGACCTGTCATGCGTGCTGGGCGCCGTAGATTTTTCGACGAAAAATCTGGTCTGGCGCGGGGCGACAGAAGACGGCCGCCCCGGACATCCGGTGGTGTTTCACAAGGCACTGTTCCCCGAGCTTCTGAAACTGGCGGGAGATGCCGGCGCGCAATCTGTGGTTCAGGCGTATCGGGACAGGTTGGAGCTGGTGCCCCTGCCCGGCCAGAACGCCCGGACCGATCTGGACACACCCGAGGCCTGGGCCGAGTGGCGCGCCCAAAAGCAATAGGCGGGGCGCGGAAGACCGCGACCCGCCCTGCCCGCGCGCCCCGATACCACGCGGTTCATGCTGCATATTCGGGGAAGACCGAAGCCCGCTGTCAGATCAGCAGGCGGGCTTCGTGTTTCTTCAGCGACCGGCGCGCGGCGGCATAAGCCTCGATCCCTTCTACGGTCTTCAGTTCCGGGAAGAGTTCGAAGATCTCGTTGCGCTGTGCCTTGCCAAGACCGGCCAGCGTCTGGTCGCCAGGCTGGAAGCTCTCGGTCCAGGCGCCATCGGACAGAACCACTTCGTGCTGGTCGAACATGAAGTGAATATAGGTCACTTCGGACATTTCCACGATGTCCACGCCGTCCAGACCAACCAGGTGCTTCGCCGCGACCAGAACCTCACGCTCTTCGAAGTAGAGCGCCGTCTTGTCGTTGGCCACCAGGATCCGGTGGTTCGGGCTGACCATCATGTCGCGTTCCGGCAGACCGCCCCCCAGCGCACCCTGACGGATCAACACCGGGTTCAGGTGACCGGCACGGGCCAGTTCCGCACCGCTCAGCCTGCGTGCGCCGATCCAGCGGATCGCCTGAATGCCATTGTCGCGGGTAATCACGCGGTCCCCGATCTGCAACTCCTCGACCAGCCGCTCGCCCTTTGGTGTCGCGATCCGGGTGCCGGGGGTAAAACAGGGCAGGATGACCGTTTCGATTTCGCTGAAAGTCGATGTACCGACTTCGGTTCCGCTGCCATCAAAGAAGCGGACGGTGCCGGCTTCGCCATCGGTCGGATCGTATTCCACCGTGACCGAACCACCCGGCACGCCTGCGCCGGTCAGGTCCAGAACGTCCTCGTCCAGCCCGTCGGCATCCTCGCCGCCAATGATGACCTCGCCGATACCGATATTGACGAAACGGTCGTCGCCGAACTGGCCGGCAAGGATGTCACCGCCATCGTCGGGGTTGTCGTTGCTGCCGGAAATCGTGTCGTCGCCGTCGCCACCAGCAACAATGTCGCGTCCGGCGCCACCGTCGAGGTAATCGTTGCCGGCGCCGCCGTCGATGGCGTCGCCACCTTCTTCACCGTAGACGGTATCGTCGCCGTCTCCTGCAAAGATCACGTCAGTGTCGAGCCCGCCATAGACCAGGTCATCGCCACCGCCGGCAATGATTACATCCTGTTCATCGACCAGCGGCGCGACCGCGTCATCGCCATCGACCATGTCGCCGTCAGGATCGCCAGTGTAGCCCAAGTCGATGGTGTCGTTGCCGGATGTGCCCTCAACAATTCCGTCGAAGCTGTCCGGCGGGGTCGGTCCACTGCCCGGCGGCGGGGTCGGACCGCTACCAGGAGGCGGGGTCGGATTGCCAATTACCAGAACATTTTCGATTTCCGAGAACTCGGCCGTACCGGCAACCGACAGGTCGTCATTGAAATAGGTGATCGTGCCGGACTCGCCGGTCGGGTCTCCCAGATCGTAGTTGACCACGGCCAGACCGGTCGCGATGGCGATGTCATAGTCATTGCCCCCCTCGCCGCCGTAGAGCGTATCGCCGATGCCGGCGCCGATGGTATCGCGGTCGTCATCGCCATGGAGAATGTCGGCCTCGGTGCCGCCCAGGATCAAATCGTTGCCGGTGCCGCCGTGGATCTCGTCCTCGCCATGCCCGCCCAGCAGGGTGTCATTGCCGTCACCACCATCAAGGCTGTCCTGATCGATACCGCCATCGATCCAGTCGTTTCCGCTGCCACCCAGAATGGTGTCGTTGTCGTCCTGACCGTAAAGCGTGTCGTTGCCGGCGCCGCCATCGATGAAGTCGAGCCCATTGGTGGTTTCCGGATCCGGCGCGCCGTCGCTGCCATCATCGCGGATGTTCAGCCGGTCCGGGAAAATCGGGTCGAGGCCGCCATAGACGATATCGTCGCCGTCACCTGCGCTGATCGAGTCCGCGCCTTCGCTGCCGACGATGAAGTCGTTGCCGTCGCCGCCGTCGATGGTGTCGTCGTCAAGTCCGCCATCTATCGAGTCGTTACCCGCCCCGCCAGTGATCAGGTCGGTATCGTCGCCGGTCACAATGATGTCATTGCCATCGCCGCCGTCAACGGTATCGCGGTCGTCGTCCACAAACGGGTCGGCTGGCACGGCGGGGAAACCGCCATAGGCCGGGAAACCGCGATCGGGCAGGTTGCCGGACAGACTGCCGGTTGTGTCGATCACATCATTGCCATCGCCACCGTCCACGCTGTCATTGCCATCGCCACCGATCAGGGTGTCGTCACCGCCTTCGCCGATCAGAGTGTCGTTCCCGTCGCCGCCCGTCATGCTGTCGTTGCCGTCGACGCCGGTATCGGTATTCGGAACATCGAAATACACGTCCGATACGCTGATCTCGCTCGGGTTCGGTCCGGCCTGGCCATGTTCGATGGTCAGGCGGGCAACCGGTCCCGGAATGGTGACCAGGATCGAGTAGTTCGAGTTGTTGGGGTCGGCATAACCACCGTCGCCGGTGGCGGTTTCATTTCCGGCAACCCCGTTATCGTCGCTTTCGGTGACATTCAAACCGCCGGCAATGTTCACCGTGATCGGGTCGCCGTTCACGTCGAAGGCCTGGACCCGCGCCTGGCCGTCGCCGTCGATGTCGTTGATGCGGAACGAGACGTTGGTGACGGCTTCCGAGAATTCCAGCTGATAAGTGCCGGTATTCGACTGACCGTTCAGCTCGGACTCCATGGAACTGTCATCGGTCGCGGACGGGCCGTTGGTGTCAATATTGCCGACAAACTGTTCTTGGGTCGAAAACTCGGTGGTGACGCCGGCATCGGCATTGAGAACCGAGAAGGTGACATCCACGCCGCCCGTGTTCTGGGTGAAACCGCCGCTCAGGTCGTCTTCGTCGTCGATCGCGCCGCCATCGTCCGGATCGGGTGCGCGGAACCATTCGAAGACTTCGCGCGTGCTGCCGCCGGCCCCGCCGCCAGGCGCATTGCTGTCGCCGATCAGCAGATCGTCGCCCGCTTCGCCATTGACTGTGTCGTTGCCGCTGCCGGCATAGACGGTGTCGTCGCCTTCGCCCGCGTCGATGCTGTCGTCACCGGGGCCGGCATCCACGACGTCATCGTCCGGGCCATGGGTCGGATCGACGGCATCGCCATTGTCTATCATGTCGCCTTCGGGATCCCCGGTATAGCCGAGGTCGATCGTGTCGTCACCCGGTGTGCCTTCGACGATACCGTTCAACTGCCCCAGAACCGGAGCGTCCAGAACCGCGACATAGTCGATACCACCATCGAAATTCTGGTCGAAAACGCCTTCGGTGGCTTCGCGCGCACCGATAGTGAAGCTTTGCTCGTCTCCGGTGGTGACATCCAGCGTCATGCCGGTCTGGTCACTGGACACCATCGTCTGGGTGCCCTGGGTTTCGTTCAGGACCTTCATGTCCAGCCCGTATTCGGACCAGGAATAGGTAACGGTGACCACGTCGCCGGCGACGAAGAAGCCCGATGAGGTGCTGAGAACTTCCTCGATCCCGTTGGAGCGGTGCAGAACCTCCACCGCGCCGTCGTCGGTGACGCGCACTTCGAAGAAGCCGCTGTCGGCGCCGGGGGTCGTTCCCTGGCCGTCATCGACATTGCCGGAATCCTCGACACCGCGGCTAAGCACGGTATAAGGGCCCTCGGACAAAGCGCTGTTGCCGCCAAAATACCGGAATGACGTGACAATCGTCCCCTCTTCGAGATCGAACTGATCGTCGTCGCCGTCGTCGATGTCCATCCGCTGATCGGGGTAGCCCGTGTAGATCCAGCCCGCAGAAAAAGCCGGGTCATTTACCGGAGTTCCGTCCTGCGCGATGCCGTCATCCAGACCTGTGTCATTGGCCTCCGCCCCAGGACGGAAATCCCAAAGGCCAATCAGATTGGCCGAGTACGGATTGTCAAAATTCGTCGCCATACCATTCTCCTTCCCGGCACCCACGCGCCGTCCCGCGTTAAAGCGGAAACAAAATCACCGCGGCGATAGCGGTCCGGATGCGACTGCACTCAACCGGTCAATCGTCACCCGAGAAAGGCAGCCTGACAGCGACACAATGCGGAATGACGGAGCACAAAGCGCACGTCTCCAGCATCACCGGCAACCTGTACTGCTGCCGCGCGATCACGCATCTCACTCGCGTCCGAATGACGCAATTTTGGTGCGGTCGCCCCCGTGACCAACAAACATCGCCCCCCAGATGGGCTGGCTTCATCAATACCGGACGCCGTCTGGCCGACAAAGAAAAAAACAAACCAAAAAATGCCACATTTGGGCATCGCCACCCTGCATTGCAGGCAGGCCCGAGTGCATTGCACATCCAGTGGTTGATAATTGTTTCTGCAAATTTTCGAGAAATTCATCGAAAACCCGGACAAATCGGCAATATGGCAAAATCTCCGACGTGAACTCGCCCGATATCCCCTTGCTTTGTTTCCCGGTTGAAAACAGTTTGAAACCAAGGACATCGGGCCGCCGCGCCGGTGATCCAGACATATTTCTGCCATATTTTGTCCAATGACCGGGTATCAATACGGGCTTTGGGAGTGATTTTTGCCGGATTCACGAACAATACGCCCCGCGCGTCACTCGAATCGAGGCCCGGCTCAACGAACGGACAAGCCGTGACGGCTTCTATCCAAGCCATTTCACACCGGGAACGGAAAAAACATGATGGCGATTGATCGGCCATCCTGGGACGACTTTGGCGGGCGATGGTTTCCGAACCGGTCCCTCGTCGTACATATTGAACGCTCGTCCAGCCAGAATTCCGCAGCAACAGAGGCGAACCGCCCTGATTGCGCGCGGCCCCCGAACGCCGGAGGCGACTGTTCGTCAATCCACTCGAGGTTTCGAAGAGTGAAAACCCGCATTTCCATTTTACAGCGGAACACGCGCAGGCTACCCCTTTTACCGAATGTGGAGGTCAAGATGTCGGATATCACTGTTTTTGCGGCCAGAAAGATCATCACGATGGACCCGAGCCGCCCGGTTGCCAGCCATGTCGCGGTGCGCGAGGGAAAGGTTCTTGCCGTCGGCGGTGCAGACTGCGCCGATGCCTGGGGGCCGGTCACCCACGACAACAGCCTTGCGCATGCGGTGCTGATGCCCGGATTTGTCGAGGGGCACGCGCATATGATGGCCGGTGCGATGTGGAACTTCGCCTATGCCGGCTATCATGACCGGATCGATCCGCAAGGCCGTTTGCACAAGGGCATGACCGATATAGGCGCGGTGGTCGCGCGCCTGCGAGAGCATGTGGCGACCCTGCCCGCGGGCCAGCCTCTGATCGCCTGGGGGTTCGACCCGATCTTTCTGCCGACCGAGCGGCTAAACCGGCATCACCTGGACCAGATCGCCGCCGACCGGCCGGTGGTGGTGATGTTCTCGAACTTCCACCTGCTTTGCGCCAACAGTGTCGCGCTTGAAATGTCGGGATACAGCCGCGACACCAATGTCGAAGGCGTGGTCAAGGGCGATGACGGCGAACCCACCGGCGAGTTGCAGGAAATGGCGGCCATGTTCCCGGTGATGCGCCGGACCGGGATGGATTTCCGCGGACTGTCGCAGAAGGAGTCCGCCATTCGCACCTATGCGGATGTCTGCAAACACGCCGGCGTCACCACGGTGACCGACCTGTTCTCGGAAATGCAGGATTCGGACCTGGCCCAGTTGCTGGCCGTCACCTCGGACCCGGGGTTCGCCCTTCGCCTCGTGCCCGTGCTGGGGGCAGTCGGGGCCGCGCCGCAGGACATTGCGCAGCGCGCCCTGGCGTTGCGGGCGAAATCCACTGACAAGCTGCGCCTCGGCGCGGTCAAGCTGATGACCGACGGGTCGATCCAGGGCTGGACCGCGCGGGTCAAATGGCCGGGCTACGTTGGCGGTCAGCCCAACGGGATCTGGAATACACCGCCAGCGCTGATCCATGAGCTTTGCGCCACGATGCAGAAAAACGGCGTGCAGATGCATATTCATGTCAACGGCGACGAGGCGTCGGCGGTCACACTCGACGCGCTCGAAGCTGCCGCGCGCGCCCACCCGTGGCCGGGCGCAAGGCATGTCTTGCAGCATTGCCAGATGATGGGGCCCGATCAGTTCCGTCGCTGTGCGGAAATGGGCGTATGCACCAATATCTTCTCGAACCACATCTGGTTCTTCGGGGACCAGCATGCCGCGCTGACCATCGGCGAGGATCGCGCCACCCGCATGGATGCGGTGCGCTCCGCTCTGGACGAAGGCGTGCACATCGCGATCCATTCCGACGCGCCGGTGACCTCGATGGGTCCACTTTTCACCGCGTGGTGCGCGGTCAACCGCCAGACCATGTCGGGTCGCACCCTGGGCACCGAGCAGCGTATCACGGTGGAGGAAGCGCTCTATGCCATCACTCTGGGTGCGGCCTATACGCTGAAACTGGATGCCGAGATCGGCTCTGTCGAAACCGGCAAGATCGCCGATTTCGCCGTGCTGGGCGATGACCCGACCACGGTGGACCCGATGGCCCTGAAGGATGTGCCGGTGCTTGGCACGGTGTCGGGCGGCCGGGTGAACCTGATCTGATGCGCCTGCCGCTGACCGTCATCTCAGGCTATCTGGGCGCCGGAAAGACAACGCTGATCAACCGGCTTCTGGCCGAGGAGCACGGGCTGCGCCTGTTGGTGATGGTCAACGATTTCGGCGCCATCAATATCGACGCGCGCCTGATCGCGGCGGCGGATGACGACATGATCGCGCTGACCAACGGCTGTGTCTGCTGCACAATGGGGGCAGATCTGTTCATGGCGCTGGGCGACGTTCTGGACCGCGACCCGCGCCCCGATCACCTGGTGATCGAGGCCAGCGGCATCGCCGACCCCGCCGCCATCGCCAATGCGGCCAGGGCCGAGCCGGATCTGAGCTATGCCGGCATTGTCACGCTGATTGACGGGCTGAACGGTGCCGCTCTGCTGGCCGATCCGCTGATCGCGCCGCAGGTGGCGCAGCAGATGCGGGTGGCCGACCTGCTGGTCCTGACCAAGGCGGACAGCCCTGATGCCGAACTGACCGAGGCTCTACGGCAGAACGGCATTCCTGGCCCGTTGTCCCTGCCCCGCGCCGCACCGCTTGCGCCGCTGCTCTTTGGCGTGATGCCGCGTCCTGGCAACCATGCCGCCGTCCCGCATCCGGCCTATGTCGGCTGGTCCTGCCCCGCCCCCGCACCGATGAGCCGGACCGCCCTGCGCGACAAACTGAACATGCGCCCGGCAGGTATCTACCGCCTGAAGGGTTTCGTGCCCGGCTCTGATGGCATGACCGAGGTGCATGTGGTCGGCACCCATGCCGATTTGCGACCAGCGCAGACCGGGAACGCCGGGCTTGTCGCGCTGGGGCTTGCCGACAGGATAGGCCCGGCAGAGATTGAGGCCTGGTGGGCCAGTTAGGGGCATGACATGGGCAGACCGGACGCGATCGCGCGGGCAGAGGCGGAGTTTTACTCGGGACGTTTCTGGCAGGACCTGGCAACGCTGGTGGCGCAGGAAACCGAAAGCCAGGCCGCGGGGCGCGCGAGCGCATTGCGGGCCTATCTGACCGAAGCGCTGGCGCCGCATCTGGCGGCGCTTGGCATGACAGCGCGCCTGCTGCCCAATCCCGACCCGAATGGCGCGCCCTTTCTGCTGGCGGAACGGATCGAAGCGCCGGACTTGCCCACGATCCTCAGCTATGGCCATGGCGATGTCACCCGCGCGCAAACCGATGCCTGGGCCGAAGGTCTGCATCCGTTCCAGCTGACACAGCGAGGCGAGCGGTTCTATGGCCGCGGCAGCGCCGACAACAAGGGACAGCACCTTGTCAACCTGACCGCGCTGCGGGCGGTGCTGGCGGAACGGGGGCGGTTGGGGTTCAACCTGAAACTTCTGATCGAGATGGGCGAGGAGATCGGTTCGCCCGGGTTGGCTGATCTGTGCCGGACCGAGGCGGAGGCATTGAATGCGGATGTGCTGATCGCCTCCGACGGGCCGCGACTGGACCCCGCGCATCCGACGATTTTCATGGGCGCGCGCGGGGCACTGAACTTCGACCTGCGGGTGCGGTTGCGGCCCGGCGCGCATCATTCCGGCAACTGGGGCGGGCTGCTGACCGACCCGGCTATGATCCTGGCGCAGGCGCTGGCGACGATCACCGATGCGCGCGGTGCGATCCGGGTGCCGGAATGGCGGCCCGACAGCCTGACCGACGAGATCCGTGCAGTGCTGGCCGCCCTGCCCGAACCGGCGGGCGCCGATCCCGATTGGGGCGAGCCGGGTCTGAGTGCGGCCGAGCGGGTCTATGGCTGGAATTCCTTTGCCATCCTCGCGATGACAGCCGGCGTGCCCGAGGCCCCGGTGAACGCCATCGCGGGCGAAGCGCGGGCCACCTGCCAGTTGCGATTTGTGGTGGGCACCCGGCCGGAAGCTATCCTGCCCGTCCTGCGCGCCCATCTCGACAGACATGGGTTCGGCATGGTCGAGATCGTCGAGAGCGAGGAATTGCCCTTTACGGCGACCCGTCTGGACCCCGGGCACCCCTGGGCGCAATTTGCCATCGCTTCGGTCACCGAAACCATCGGTGCGCCGCCGCATGTCCTGCCGAACCTTGGCGGATCGCTGCCGAACGAATGCTTTGCCGATGTCCTGGGCCTGCCCACGATCTGGCTGCCGCATTCCTACGCGGGCTGTAACCAGCACGCGCCCAACGAACATGTCCTGGCGCCAACGATGCGGCAGGCCGCACAGGTCATGGCGGGGCTTTTCTGGGATATCGGCGAACGGCATGCCTAGCCGGCATCCGGATTAACGAAGTTTAATCCGGGGATCAGCAAAGGATCAGACTGCGAGACTATCCCTTTTGTCAGACCCGGAACAACCGGGACACTGACAGGAGAACAAGATGAGCATTCGCATGTCCCGCAAACTGACCCCCTCCGTTCCGAATTGGGCCGCTGCACCGCTGCTGGGTGCGGTCCTGATGGGATCGACCGCCCTTCCCGGCCTTGCCGATGAGGCTCTGGCTGACCTGGTCGAGCGTGTCTCGCCCTCGGTTGTGACCGTGCTTGCGTCTGAAAAAGCCAAGCCGCGTCAGATGAATAGCCAGCCCAACCCGTTCGAAGGCACCCCGTTTGGCGAATTCTTCCGCCAGTTCGGCGGCCCGGAAGGGTTCGAGCCGCCGCATCAGGGCCCGCGGCAGGGGCTCGGCTCGGGCTTCATCCTCGACACCGATGGTTATATCGTGACCAACAACCATGTGGTCGAAGGCGCTGATACCGTTACCATCCGGCTGAGCGACGACCGCGAGTTCACCGCCGAGGTGATCGGCACCGACCCGCTGACCGATCTTGCGCTGTTGCGCATCGACGCGGGCGTGGACCTGCCGGCCGTGACACTGGGCGACAGCGACACCATCCGCGTGGGTGAGGACGTGGTGGCCGTGGGCAACCCGTTCGGCCTCAGTTCGACCGTCACGTCCGGCATCGTCTCGGCCAAGGGGCGCAACATCTCCGACGGGCCTTATGCCGAGTTCATCCAGACCGATGCCGCCATCAACAAGGGCAACTCGGGCGGACCGTTGTTCAACATGGAAGGTGAGGTGGTCGGTGTGAACTCGGCCATCTATTCGCCCACCGGCGGCTCGGTCGGATTGGGTTTTGCCGTCACCTCGAACATCGTCGAACATGTGATCGCGGATCTGCGCGAGGACGGCCATGTCGATCGCGGCTGGCTGGGCGTGTCGATTCAGAACGTCGGCGCCGATATCGCGGCCGCCATGGGGCTGGACAGCCCGAACGGCGCGCTGGTGTCCGACGTGGTCGAGGACAGCCCCGCAGACGGCAGTCTCAACCCAGGCGACGTGATCATCGCCTTCGAAGGCAAGGACGTGAAGTCGAGCGCAGACCTGCCCCGTCTGGTCGGAGCGACCGAAGTCGGGACCAAGGCCAATGTCCGTGTCATCCGGAACGGCAAGGCACAGGATGTGACCGTTACCATCGGCCAGCACCTGCAATCGGCTTCAGCGGACAAGATCACCCCGGCTGATCCCGCCGAAACACCGGCTCTGGGCCTGACCGTGGCCCCGCTCACCGACGAGACCCGCGCACAGGCCGGGATCAAAGACGATATCAGCGGTGTGCTTGTCACCGATGTCGACCCGAGCGGCCCGGCGGCCAGGGCCGGCGTGCGCCGCGGCGATGTGATCCTGCGTGTCGGTGGGACGGATACCGCCAGCCCTGCTGCGCTCAAGGACGCGCTGGACAAGCAAAAGACCGACCCGGCGCTGGTTCTGATCGACCGCGACGGCAACCAGCTGTTCGTCGCCGTTCGCCTCGCCTGATCCCCTCCGCCCCGCGTTGCCACCACTCAAGACGATCCTTGGCGCCGGGGCGGTGCACAGTCCGGGTCATTCATGCCTGGACCCGGGCAAGCCGGGCGCGACCCCATCCGCGCCCGGCACGTGCATTTGATGAAAGTCTTGGATATATCCTGTGAAAAAAGGACCAAATTTCGCATGAGCCGACGTGTTCTGATCGTCGAGGACGACACCGAAACCCGCGACTTCCTGGCCAAGGGATTTGCCGAGGAAGGGTTTTCCGTTGAAAGCGCCGCCGACGGGCGCGAAGGGCTGTTTCATGCCACGGATGGCGGCTTCGATGCGGTGGTTCTGGACCGGATGTTGCCCGGACTTGACGGCCTGTCTCTGATCAAGTCGATCCGGGCAGCCGGGTTGAAAACTCCGGTCATCATGCTGACGGCGATGAGCGCGGTTGACGAGCGCGTCAAGGGACTTCGCGCGGGCGCCGACGACTACCTCGTGAAACCCTTTTCCTTTCAGGAGCTTCTGGCCCGCGTCGAAGCCTTGCTGAGACGCCCAAAGGACACGCAGGAGGCCGCAACCCTGACCTGCCGCGATCTGGAGATGGATTTGTTGCGACGCAGGGTGACCAGGGCAGGACGCGATATCACCCTGACACCGAGGGAATTCCAGATCCTCGAATTCTTTCTGCGGCGAAAGAACCGGGTGGTGACCCGCACGATGCTTCTGGAAGGGGTATGGGACTATCATTTCGATCCCAACACCAATATCGTGGATGTCCATATCTCGAAACTCCGCCGGCAGATCGACGAAGGCGCAGAGACCCCTCTGATCGAGACCGTGCGCGGCGCAGGTTACATGATCTCCGATGGGTAAGTCATTGGGCATCATGCGAAATGCCCGAACACGGCTGGTGCTACTCAGCATGGTGCTGAGCACGCTCCTGACGGCGGCGGTGCTGGCGCTGGTCTATGTCACGGCGAACCGGACCATCGCGGGCGAGACGCGGTCGGTGGTGACGGCCGAACTGGCCGGCCTGTCCGACGAATATCAGCGGCGCGGCATTTTCGGCCTGACCGAGGCCATCGAACGCCGCACTCAGGATGCCGCCGAACGCGACGCGCTCTACCTGTTGACGGACCCGTTCGGCACCGTTCTGGCCGGGAACCTGGTGCGCTGGCCGCCCGATGTCGAACCGGGAAGCGGCTGGGTTGAACTGGACCTGATCCGCACGGAATCCCGTGAAAACGTGCCGGTTTCGGCCGCTTCGATCCGCCTGCCCGGCGGCGAACGCCTGCTGGTGGGGCGCGATGCCTCGGCACGGCGGCAATTCGACCGTGTTCTTCTGCGCTCGGTCGCGCTGGCCCTGCTTGCGGCACTGGCGCTCAGCCTGCTCACCGGCTGGTTCCTGACTCGTCTGGTGTTCTCGCGGCTCAAGGACATCAGCCGCACCGCCGGCGAAATCGTCTCGGGCGATCTGAGCCGCCGCATTCCGCTGCGCGGCACGGGGGACGAATTCGATCGCATGGCCAGCACCCTGAACGAGATGCTGGACAGGATCGAAGAACTTGTCGGCCACCTGCGCACCACCTCCAATTCCATCGCGCATGACCTGCGCTCGCCCTTGTCGCGCCTGCGCCAGCGGGTCGAGGCACTGACCGATCCCGACCGCAGCATGGCCGAACGGGAGGTGGACGCCGCCCGCGCGCTGGCCGAGGTCGACCACCTGCTGCGGGTGTTTTCCCAGCTGACCGAGATATCGCGGGCCGAGGCGGGGCTGGGCCGCGAAGAGTTCGAACCGGTCGATCTTGCGGCACTGGCCCGCGACGTGGCCGAGTTCTACGATCCCCTTGCACAGGAAAACGGCGTTGGTCTTTCTGTCGAAACCGAGGCGGCCACCCTGCCGGGCCACCCCGCTCTGCTGGCGCAGGCGCTCTCCAACCTGCTCGACAATGCGTTGCGTTATGCGCCGGGCGGGACCGAGGTGAAAGTGCGCGTCGCCCGGTCGGACGACACGCTGGTGCTGTCGGTGCGCGACCACGGACCGGGCGTGCCCGAGACTGATCTGGAGCGATTGGCACAGCCTTTTGTCACACTGGACCCGGCGCGATCCGGCGGCAATTCCGGACTTGGCCTTGCGCTGGCCGCGGCAATTGCCCGGATGCAGGGCGGCCGGTTCGAGGCGCGCAACGCGCAACCGGGGCTGGAGGCGCGGCTGATCCTGCCGCGCAGCTAGAGGCCCAGTTCCCGATACAAGGCTGCATAGGCCGAGGCAGCCGCGCTGCGCGGCGCGAACTCGGCAACAGGTGCGCGCCGCAGGCCCATGCGTTCCACATCCGCCGAGTAAGGGATGGCCGCCTCCAGAAAGCGCTTGGGATGCGTCGCGCGCATCCGCTCCATGGTTTCCCGATGCAGCGTCTTGCGCCGCTCGACCATCGAGAAGAAGGCCGAAATCTTCTGGCGCGGCAAGCGCTGGTCCTTGAAGAACGCGACAAGCTGTTCGAATGTCCGTTCGCTCAGGGTGCTGGGCGGGACTGGCACGACGATCCGGTCCGCCGCCCGAAAGACGTTTTCCGAAAGCAGCGAGAAGTTCGGCGGGCAGTCCAGCACCACTACATCATATTCGGCCCCGCCCGCCGCCAGCGCCCTGGTCAGGCGGGACCGCTTGTTGCGGATGCGGCTCAGGAACCGGTCGAAATCACGGAAGCTGCGATTTGCCGGAAGAATATCGAGCCCTTCGAAATCGCTGGCGCGGATCGCGTCGGCAAACCGGTCGACATCTTCGAAGAACTTCGTTTCACTCAGCTTTTTCGACGGTTTGACCCGGAAATAATAGGTGGACGCCCCTTGCGGATCGAGATCGCACAGCAGAACCTGCCGCCCGGAGCGCGCGATGGCATGGGCCAGGTTCACCGATGTGGCGGTCTTGCCGACACCGCCCTTGTTGCTGTAACAGGCGATGACTTGCATGACCTATTGCCGCCCCTCCGCTGGCTGGTGAAAAAGATCTTCGAAAATCGACCGGATCCTGGAGCTGTCAAAGGCCTGGAAACTGGTGACGATCCTCGCACGTTCGGCGGCCTGCAAACGCGACAGCGTCGCCAGCAGCGCGCCCACTGCCGCCGCAAGTTCAACGTCGACAGGCGTCCCATTGCGCTGCTCAAGGTATTCGCCCAGTTCCTCCTGCTGCACCGAACAGTCGTTAAAAAGACCAAGATTGTCCTGCAAGACCTTCAAAGGTTTCAGGATTTTGCGAAACTTCTTGGCCAGGAACAGCGGCCCGAAGAACTCCATGAGGTATCTGAGCTTCTTGCAATGGATGCGCAGGCGGTGCACGTCCTCGTCCGGCGTCGCGTCGTCAATGCGCCGGGCCAGTTTGCAGACCTTGTGATAGCGCGCCCAGATCAGGACGCAGGCATAGTCCAGCGCCTGCTGATCGCCCTGCGAACCCGGTGGCAGCCCGTCCGCGGCGTTCAGCCGGGTTTCCAGAGCGGCGATACGGGCGGCATAGTTCGCGCCGCGCAAATGCTTGACCAGCTTTCTTTGCGCCAAATCGCGCTCCGTCTGCATCCGTGCAAAGAGCAGCTCCAGCCCCGGATGCAGAGAGACGGGGACGCGGTCAAAGAAAACAGGTTTTCCAAGCAGGTACACGTCGAGATCACGGACCCTTCCGGTGGGTTCCATCAGGGCCGAGAACGCGTCCTTCAGTTCGGCTGTCGTCTCGGGCGCAAACACATCCCGGAACAGACTCAGCACCGAACGGATACGCCGCAGGCAGACACGGTAGTCATGCAGGAATTCGGTGTCGATGTCGTCGATGATCCCGGCCTCGTTCTGCCGGGCGACGGACAGGGCCGAGCGGATCAGGTCGGTCGCGACCAGCGACGCCGGCTCCTCGGGCGTGATCGGCACTTCAGGTTTCGACTGGTAGGGCTCGACCTCCGGCAGCAGGAGCGGCCAGAGCCCCATGATCCCTTTCGTCGCCCCCTCGAATCCCAGCAGAGTCTCGATGACCCGGTCATGCACCTTGCGGTATCCGCGCATCGGTTGCGTCAGGACCAATGTCGCGGTGCCGGTTCCGGCCACAAGGGTGACAATCTGCATGCGCAGGCAGGTCTTTTCCATGTCGTCCAACACGGCGACCAAAAGCGTTTCCGACTGGCCCGCGCAATGCGCCATCAAGGCCCTGAGCGACGAGAGATCCGTCAGCGCGTCACGCACCGGCCCCGCGGGAAGTTCGGCAGGCAACCCCAGCTTCCGGTTCACCTTTTGCCTGACGGACCCCGGATCATCCGAAAGCAGGTCAAGACAATAGCCGATCCGCAGCAGCACCCGCCCGGACCGGCGCAAGGGCTGATCGAAACAATCGTGGAGCGCAAAGTCGGACCGATCTGTCGCGGTTATCACGAACCGCAGGCCCTCGGGTGGAGCGGCCAGCACCATTTGAGCGGCTTTTCCAGCAATGACGATCATGCGGGGCTCAGGCATGCAGGGCTCGGGCTGGTCATGCCGGCATCAAATCACGGCAAGCCCCGCTTTGAAAGATTCGTCTTGTCCGTGGTCTGGCTTTCGGATGCCGATCAAGGATCCATCTCGGCCGGCAGCGTCGCATAGCCACGGAACCGGATGCGTCCACCGGGCGTCCGCCCGTCCAGCACGCGGTAACGCGGAAAGCGATCGAGCAATCGCCCGATGGCAATCCGCCCTTCGAGGCGCGCCAGGGTCAACCCGACGCAGACATGCGGCCCGCCGGCAAAGGCGAGGTGCCGATTCGGTTTGCGCGCGATGTCGAACCGGGTTGGGTCATCGAATACCGCCGGATCGCGGTTTGCCGCACCGATGCAAAGATGCAGGTTGGTGCCCCTGGCCAGGCGCAGACCCTCCAGTTCGATCTCGGCGGTGGTTTCGCGGTTGCCTAGCTGGTTGGGCGACCGGAATCGCAGAATTTCCTCGACAGCAGAAGGCAATAGATCAGGGTCTTCAAGCAGTCTTCTGCGCTCTTCCGGGTAATCGTTCAGCAAGGCCAGACCGTTGCCGATCAGGTTTGTCGTGGTCTCGTGCCCCGCATTCAGGATGAAGATGCAGTTTTGCAGCAGCTCGATTTCCGACAGTTTCTGGTCCGCGCCTTCGCCCTCGATCAGCCGCGTCAGCACGTCGGTTTCCGGATCGCCGGGCCGGGCCCGGCGCCGCGCCACCAGATCCTGCAGATAGGTCTTGAACTCCGTCACCGCGGCCTGGCCGCGCGCCAGTTGTTCCGGGTTCAGTTTCGGCTCCAACGCACCCAGGATCACAAGAGACCAGTCGCGCAGCGGCCCGCGTTCCTCCATCGGCACATCGAGCAGGTTGCCAATGATCTGGATCGGGATGGTCGAGGCGAAATCCTCGATCAGGTCGACCGTCTTTCGCCCCTCCATCGCATCGAGCAGGTGATCGACTGTCGCGACCAGCCCCGGCTCCATCCGGGCGATCGCACGCGGCGTCAGCGCCGAGGTCATGATCTTGCGCACCCGTGTGTGGAGCGGCGGATCATTGAACACAAGCGAGGTCGTGTGATGTTCGAACAGCGGCGAACCGACCCCGAACTTGGGTCCGAATGCGGCCTTCTTGTCCGAGGAATAGAGCGTGGTGTCGCGATAGATGCGATCGAGATCCGCATGACGGCTGAGCAGGACAGACCCATCGGGTTGCGGGAGCACCGGCGCATGCGCCAACAGCGCGTCATAGTAGGGAAACGGATCGTCCAGGAAGTTGGGCGGCGGGGCGGTCAGGTCCAGATGCATCGCCCGGTCTCGCATCGCAGCATCACTCATGTCACAGCCTCCCCCGCCGTCATCTCATTTGCGCCAGGCCCGCTGGAAACCCACCAGCGCGCGGGCACTGTCCTGATCAGACCGGCGCAGCCGCCGGACGGAAGGCGCCTCACCGGCCCGAATCTGGGAATCCGAGACCAGTTCAGGCAGGGCCAGCGCCTGCCTCGACAGCAGGATGCCGCGCGCGCCGGTGGATCCTTCCACCTGGTACAGATGCGTCTCGTCCCAATACAGGTGACCTCCCTCGGCCAGCGCGGTCAGGTCCTGCACGAAATTGTGGCACTGCACGTTCTCGACAAGCAGCACGTATTTTCCTGCCTGTCGCACCATGTTGGCCAATGCCACCAAATGGCTGACCGCAGTGTGGATATGCATGATCACGGCCTGGCTGTAGACCAGGTCGGCCTTGGGCCATTGTTCCGAGAACGGCATGGTGATGTCCTGGATGCCGACATGGCCCGCCAGTTGCGGATGGCGCGCCACGGCCAGATCCAGCTGAGTGGCGCCCCGATCACCGCCGGTGACTCGAATGTCGGGGAAAAGCAATCCGGCATGCGCGATGTGATCACCGCCGCCGCAGCCAACCTCGTGCACCGAAGCGGGCCGAAGATGGCCGATGGTTTCAAGAATGAGCTGAACATTCGGATGCAATGCGCCGTCCCGGACCTCGACCCGGCCGGTCCCGGCGTCGAATGCAAGATCACCTTCGTTCGTTATCGCCTTGAACCGGCTTTCGATATCGCCCTTCAAACGACGCTCGTAACTGTCTGCCGTATAGCTTTCCCAATCGAAATCATCATCGTAGAACTTGCGCGACTTGTACAACAGACGTCCGAGAATGTTCATGCGGTACCTCCCTCACGAAACCGTGACTACCGCAGTGCCGCAGGCCAGACAAGCGTGGGACGGCTCGGGTGACAAATCAGCCAGCGATACCTAAGATCACGGCATGACCGATCCCGTATCCTCGATCCGCAACCTTGGTCCCGCCTTCGAGGCGGCCTGCGACCGTGCGGGTATCCGGTCGGCGCAGGAATTGCGCGCGCTCGGGCCGGATGCGGCCTATGCCCGGTTGATCGAAGCGGGAACGCGGCCGCATTTCATCGGCTATTACGTTCTGGTCATGGGCTTGCAGGGCCGGCCCTGGAACGACTGCAAGGGCAAGGAAAAACAGGCGTTGCGCGCCAGGTTCGACGCGATCAAGGCGGCAGCAACGCCAAAGCCGGTCTCGAAGCTGGTGGCGGAACTGGATGCGCTGGGTGTGCGGGTCGGCACGGGCGACCTCGAGCCGACCTGATACGGCCTTCGGGATCGGGGGCTCTGCCCCCGCCGCCGCAAGCGGCGGCCCCCCGGAGTATTTTCTAACCAGAAAGAAACAAGGCCGCCACCCGGACAGGGCAACGGCCTTGGATCCGTCGGATCCGGGTCGTCTTAGCCGACCAGTTCGATGCCCGAGAAGAAATAGGCGATCTCGACAGCCGCGGTTTCCGGCGCGTCCGAACCGTGGACCGAGTTCTCACCGACCGACTCGGCAAACTCGGCGCGGATGGTGCCGGGGGCCGCGTCGGCGGGGTTGGTGGCGCCCATCACTTCGCGGTTCTTGGCGATGGCGTTCTCGCCTTCAAGCACCTGCACCACGACCGGGGCCGAGGACATGAATTCGCACAGTTCGTCATAGAACGGGCGGGCGGCATGCACTTCGTAGAACTTGCCGGCCTGTTCCTTGGTCATGTGGATGCGCTTCTGCGCGACGATGCGCAGGCCGGCTTCCTCGAACTTGGCGTTGATCTTGCCGGTCAGGTTGCGGCGGGTTGCATCGGGCTTGATGATCGAAAAGGTGCGTTCCAGTGCCATCGGGGCTCTCCTTGAATCTGGCGGCGCGCCGTTCGCGCCGGATGTATCGCGCGCCGCCTAGCACGACCGGGCACGCAAGGAAAGTGCCATGATCGCAATATCCGTGCAGGGGCGCCGGAACTTCGGGTCAGGTGCCGGTCAGGGGTTCGCGCAGATCGACCCAGCGCGTGTAGAGCGCGGCCAAAAGGCTTAGTAGGCTCGCCGCAAGCATCAGCCCCAGAACCGCGTAGGGCGCATTCCCGGCATTCACGACCACGCCCGTCGCCGAGGTGAGTGCGGCCCCGAGTGCCACCGTCAACGCTCCCGACAGGCCCGAGGCGCTGCCGGCCAGATGCGGGCGCACCGACATCAGGCCCGCATTGGCATTGGCCAGCGTCAGCCCGTTGCCGAAGCCCACGAATATGGCCGAGGCAAAGAACACCCAGACCGTGCCCTGTCCGGCAAGAAACAGCATCAGGCCCAGGAGTGGCCCCAGGCTCGCCACCCAGCGCCCGGCCACAACCAGCGGCATCAGCCCGACCCGCGCTGCGATGCGGCCGGTCACGAAATTGCCGGCCATGAAGCCGGCCGTGATGATGCCGATGCCAAGGCCCAGCATCGCGGGGCTGAGGTCGAACCAGGCCGCCGCCACCATCGGCGCGCCGGTGATGAAGGCGTAGAAACCGCCCACCGAAAACGCCGCGCACAGGCTGTAGCCCCAGAAGCGGCGCGACCCGAACAGCAGGGGATATTGCCGCATCTGCGCCCCGAACGTGGCCGAGCGGTTCCGGTTGGTCTCGCCCATGTCGACCCAGAGCACTGCCAGCATCCCGAACCCCATGACCGCGTAGAGTACGAAACCCGCGCGCCAGCCGAACAGGCCTTGCAGCACGCCGCCCAGCATCGGGCCCAGCATCGGGGCAAGCGCCATGGCCATGGACAACTGGCCCAGCCGCGCCGCGGCCTGCGAGGGCGGGTAGAGATCGCGGATTGCCGCCCGCGGCAGCACCTGCCCCGCGATCGCCGCGCCCTGGATCATCCGGAAGGTCAGGAACGCCCAGATGTTGTCGGCCAGTGCACAGCCGACCGAGGCCAGAACGAACACCGCCATCGACCACAGGAGCACCGGCCGCCGCCCGTAGCGGTCGGACAAGGGCCCCATGATCAGTTGCAGGACCCCGGTGACGATCAGGTACCCCGCGATGGACAGGTTGGCCAGCGCATAATCCACCTCGAAATCCCGGGCGATATGCGCCAGCGACGGCAGGAACATGTTCAGCGTCAGCACCGCCAGTGCAGTGGCCAGCACAAGCGTGATCAGATGCGGCGGGTTGGTGGCGGGGCGCATGGGCGGATCCGGCAAATTTCGGCTGCGTTCCGCGCTATCACGCGGCCACGCGCTTGACCATCCCAAGCCGCTGGCGGCCCCCGCGCCTCTCTGTTAAGAGCGCGCCCATGTTGAGGATCGAGAACATCACCTACGCGGTCGAGGGACGGCCGTTGTTCGATGGCGCCAGCGCCGTCATTCCCGATGGCCACAAGGTGGGGCTGGTCGGACGAAACGGCACCGGCAAGACCACGCTGTTTCGCCTGATCCGGGGCGAGCTGGCACTGGAATCGGGCGATATCGCCCTGCCCCGCCGCGCCCGCATCGGCGGCGTCGCGCAAGAGGCGCCCGCCTCGGACGTGTCACTCATCGACACGGTTCTGGCCGCCGATACCGAGCGGACCGCTCTGTTGGCGGAGGCCGAAACCGCCACCGACCCTGCCCGCATCGCCGAGGTGCAGACCCGGCTGGCCGATATCGACGCCTGGAGCGCGCCGGCGCGCGCCGCCTCGATCCTCAAGGGGCTCGGATTCGACGATGAGGAACAGTTGCGGCCCTGTTCCGATTTTTCGGGCGGCTGGCGGATGCGCGTGGCGCTGGCGGCGGTCCTGTTTTCCCAGCCCGACCTGCTGCTCCTGGACGAACCGACCAACTATCTGGACCTCGAAGGCGCGCTGTGGCTGGAAAGCTACTTGGCGAAATACCCCCACACGGTAATCATCATCAGCCACGACCGCGGGCTTTTGAACCGCGCGGTGGGCGCGATCCTGCACCTGGAGGACCGCAAGCTGACCTTCTACCAGGGGCCTTATGACCAGTTCGCCCGCCAGCGGGCCGAGAAACTGGCCCAAGCCGAGGCGATGGCCAAGAAGCAGGAAGCGCGTCGCGCGCATCTGCAATCTTACGTGGATCGTTTCCGCTACAAGGCGGACAAGGCCAAACAGGCGCAATCGCGCCTCAAGGCGCTGGCCCGGATGCAACCGATCAGCAGCCCGCAAGAGGCCGCCCTGCGCGCCTTTACCTTTCCCAGGCCCGAGGAGATGTCGCCGCCGATCATCCATCTCGAAGGCGGGGTGACGGGCTATGGCGACACCGAAGTGCTCAAGCGCCTGAACCTGCGCATCGACCAGGACGACCGGATCGCGTTGTTGGGCCGGAACGGCCAGGGCAAATCGACCCTGTCGAAACTGCTGTCGGACCGGCTGCCGCTGATGGCGGGGCGGATGACCCGCTCGCCCAAGCTGCGGATCGGATATTTCGCGCAGCACCAGGTGGACGAACTTTACGTTGACGAAACCCCGCTCGACCACCTGCGCCGCCTGCGCCCCGACGAGGCGCCAGCAAAATGGCGGGCGCGGCTGGCGGGGTTCGGGCTGGGCGCCGAACAGGCGGAAACGGCGGTGGGCCGGCTTTCGGGGGGGCAGAAGGCGCGGTTGAGCCTGCTGATTGCCACCCTCGACGCGCCGCACATGCTGATCCTCGACGAGCCGACAAACCATCTGGATATCGAAAGCCGCGAGGCGCTGGTCGAGGCGCTGACCGACTATACCGGCGCGGTGATCCTGGTCAGCCACGACATGCACCTGCTGAGCCTCGTGGCCGACCGGCTGTGGCTGGTATCGGAAGGAACGGTCAAACCCTTCGAAGGCGATCTCGAGGCGTATCGCGATTTCCTTCTCGCCCGCGACAAGCCGGAACCGGCGAAACCGCAGGAGGCCAGGCCCAAGCGCCCCGGCCGGGATGCGCTGCTGGCCCTGCGCGCCGAGGTCCGCAAATGCGAGGACCGGGTCGAGAAACTCAACGACATGCACGAGAAACTGGCCGCCAAACTGGCCGATCCCGCGCTATATGCCGATGACAAGGTCGCCGATCTGGAAATCTGGAACCGCAAGTATGCCGAGTGGAAAGACGCCATGGAGCGCGCGGAATCCCTGTGGCTGGAAGCGCAGGAACAACTCGACGCGGCCGAGGCGCGATGATCCTGCAAGGCGCAGGCAGGTTGACAGCAGGGGCGCTGCGGCCTCGACCACCTGGCCGGGAACGAACGCCCGAGGGAATCGGGAAAGCCCGGCAAATTCGATGTTCGGCCAGAAATTCGGCCCGCCTGGAGTCATAAAACCCTTTTGGAAAGCCATGATCGCAAAGGCGGCTGGCATGTGCCGCCGACGCTGCGCTGACCCGGCCGTATCGCACCGGGCTTGGTCACCGACATGAACCTCCACCAGGCGGACCGGCTGCTGATCGTCCATGCGGATAAAGGAAGGCCGACTTCATGGAAAACTGATCGCAGGCTATTCCTCGCCTGTGCGGCCCGCGACATCCCGGAACCGCCATTTGCCGCGGCCTTCGCGATTATCTTGGGACCAAGACTTGGCTTTCCGGCGGTTTCGTGGTCAGACACCGGGCAACCCAAACCGACCGGACCACGATGGACACCGCCTTTCTGATCACCGCCTTCACCACGCTTTTCGTGGTGATCGACCCGCCCGGCCAGACGCCGATCTTCATGGCGCTGACCCAGGGCATGGACAGCCGAACCCGGCGCGGCATCGCGCTGCGCGCCTGCCTGACTGCGGCCGGCATCCTTGCCATGTTCGCCGCCTTCGGCGAGGCGGTGCTGGGTTTCGTGGGCATTTCGATGCCCGCGTTCCGCGTGGCGGGCGGCGTACTTCTGTTCCTCACCGCGCTCGACATGCTGTTCGAACGCCGCACCAAGCGGCGCGAGGACCGGGCCGAGGCCGAACCGCACCCCGATCCGTCGGTGTTTCCGCTGGGCATCCCGCTGATCGCCGGGCCGGGCTCGATCGCCACCATGATCCTACTGGCGGGCGAACACCCCGGCATCGAAGGACTGGCCACCGTCATCGCCGTGATGCTGGCTGTCCTGGCCGTGGTGCTGTTTCTCTACATGATCTCGGGTTTTCTGGCGCGTCTGCTGGGCAAGACGGGGCTCAATGTCGTGACCCGGCTCCTGGGGATGCTGCTGGCCGCGCTCGCGGTGCAGTTCATCCTCGACGGGCTGAGGGCCTTTGGCTTTGCTTCCTGACACCCCATATCGGGATCGGACGCACAGGAAAGACACCCCATGGACACAGACGACACCGCCCGCCTGATCTATATGTCGCTGCTTGGCGCAGCCTTGTTGTTCTGGTTCGTGACCCATAACCGGGCCAGCCTGGGCAAGTCCGTGCAGATGGCGCTGGCTTGGGTCTTCATCTTCATCGGCGTGATCGCGGTGGTCGGCCTTTGGGAGGACATTCGCGGCACCGTCAACGGCACTCCACGCATCTCGGTCAGCGAAAACCGGATCGAGATCCCGCGCAGCCCGGATGGACATTACTATGCGACGCTCATCGTCGATGGCCAACCACTGCGCTTCCTTGTCGATACCGGCGCCAGCCAGGTGGTGCTGAGCCATTCCGACGCCGACCGGCTGGGCATCGACACCGGCGCGCTGAACTATTTCGGCCGCGCCTACACGGCCAATGGAGAGGTGCGCACGGCGCCGGTGAAGCTCGATCAGGTGCAACTGGGCGGTTTTGCCGATCAGAACATCACGGCCTGGGTCAACCAGGGCGAGATGAGTGAATCGCTGCTCGGGATGGAGTACCTGCAACGGTTCAGCAGGATCGAGATCGCGGACGGCCGCCTGATCCTTTCGCGTTGAGCGGTCGCAGGCGTCCCTTCGCGTGACGCATCCGGCACGCCCGATCCCCGGCGTTTGTGTGCATTCTTCCCACAGCCCCGTGTTCGGAGACCGCCCCATGCCCGACGCTTCATTGATCTTTCCGGCCCGGGAATACCGCCGCCGCATCGCCGCCTTGCAGGCAGGAATGACGGAAACAGGGCTGGACGCGCTGCTGCTGACCTCTCCGGCGGATGTCTTCTATGTCACCGGCTTTCTCACCCGGTTCTGGGAAAGCCCGGCCCGGCCGTGGTTCATGGTGATCCCGGCCTCCGGCGATCCGGTCGCGGTGATCCCGGCCATCGGTTCGGACCTGATGAGCCGCACCTGGATCACCGATATCCGCACCTGGGACGCACCCGATCCGGTCGATGACGGCGTCAGCCTGCTGTGCGAAACGCTCGCCACCCTTGTACCCGAAACCGGCAGGATCGGCCTGCCGATGGGGCTGGAAACCCACCTTCGCATGCCTCTGGCCGACTTCCTGCGGGTTTCCGATCAGCTGTCGCCGCGACGGTTCACCGACGCCACCGCAGTCGTACAACGGGTGCGCGAGATCAAGTCAGAGGCCGAAATCGACAGGATCCGCGCGATCTGCGCCATCGCCTCCGACACGTTCGACCGCGTCGCGGAGTTCGCGCGCGGCGGCGTGCCATTGGAGCGGGTATTCCGCGACTTCCAGTCCATGCTGCTGCAGACGGGCGCGGATTGGGTCAGCTATGTCGCGGGCGGTGCCGGTCCGGGCGGCTATGGCGACGTGATCTCGCCCGCCGATGCGCGCCCGCTGACATCGGGCGATATCCTGATGCTGGACACCGGCGCGGTGAAAGACGGGTATTTCTGCGATTTCGACCGCAATTATGCCATCGGTCCGGCCCCGGATGCCGCCCGCCGCGCCCACGCGGCCCTGTTCGCCGCCACCGAGGACGCGCTGGAGCAGCTGCGCCCCGGCATGCTGGCCCGCGACGCGCATCGCATCCTGACCGAAGGCTTGCGCAGACGTGGTGCGCAACCCGGTGGCGGACGCCTGGGTCACGGGCTGGGCCTCACGCTCACCGAATGGCCCTCGTTCACGCCAAAGGACACGACCGAACTGCGCGCCGGCATGGTGCTGACGCTGGAACCCGGTGCCGAGATTGCGCCGGGACGCATCCTTGTCCATGAAGAAAACATCGTCCTGCGCGACAGTGGCCCCGAGCTTCTCAGCCGCCGCGCGCCTGCCACCCTGCCGGAGTTGCCCGCATGAAGCCTTTTCCCTACGACCTCACCGGCCCCATCGGCAGCGCCGCCACGCTTGGCCTGATCGTGCTGCAATCGGACGAGACAGTGGAACAGGATTTCCGCCGCCTCTTCGCAAGCCCAGACGTGGCGCTGCATTTCACCCGCATCCCCTCGGGCACGGATGTCACCCCGGAAACCCTGGCCGAAATGGAACAGGAACTGCCGAGCGCCGCCGGCCTGTTGCCGCCCTCGGCCCGTTTCGGCAGCGTCGGATACGCCTGCACCTCGGGCAGTACCATGATCGGCCCCGAACGGGTCGGAGAGTTGATCAAGGGCGCCTGCCACACCCAGGCCACCACCAACCCGCTGACCGCAGCCCGCGCCGCGCTGCGCGCGCTGGGCATCACCCGGCTGGGCATCGTGTCACCTTATGTCGCCTCGGTGGCCGAACCGGTGCGCCGGGCCCTGGCCGAGGCCGGCGTAGAGGCGCCCGAGACGCTCAGTTTCGGCGAATCCACCGAGGCCCGCGTGGCGCGCATCGCCCCAGCCTCGATCCGCGCCGCGGCGCTGGATCTGGGGCGGCGCAGCGGGATAGACGGGGTTTTCCTCAGTTGCACCAACCTGCGCTCGCTCGACGTGATCGACGATATCGAGGCGGAACTGGGCCTGCCTGTCCTCAGTTCGAACCAGGTGCTGGCCTGGCACATGGCCGCGCAGGCCGGCCTGCCGCTGTCGGGTCCGGGGCGGCTGTGGCAGACGCCTGCCGCCTGACCCCCCTTCAGGCTGCGATGCCGTCGCGCAGCACCCTGCGCAGGATCTTGCCCGATGCGGATTTCGGGATCGTGTCGACCACCTCCAGAACCCGCACCTGCTTGTAATGCGCCAGCCGGGTTTCGAGATAGGCCTGCACCTCGTCCAGCGTTGGGGCCGCCTGCCCCGGCGCCGCGACGACAAAGGCCATCGGCAATTCCCCGGCCTCGCTGTCCGGCTTGCCGATCACGGCAGCATCGGTAATCGCGGGATGGGTCAGCAGTTCAGCTTCCACCTCGGCAGGGGCCACCTGGAAGCCCTTGTACTTGATCAGTTCCTTCAGACGGTCGGTGATATAGAGATAGCCGTCGGCGTCGAAATGAGCGATGTCGCCGGTGCGCAGCCAGCCGCCCTCGACGATGGTCGCCGCCGTGGCGGCCGGGTTGTTGAGATAGCCCTTCATCACCTGCGGCCCGCGCACCCAAAGCTCACCGTCCTCGCCCGGCGGCATGTCGGCCAGCGTCTCGGGGTTCACGATCCGGGATTCGGTATTCGGGATCGCGATGCCCGAGGCGCCAGGCTTGCCCTTTCCATAGGGAGAGACATGGCTGACCGGCGACAATTCGGTCATACCATAACCTTGGGCCGCATTCGTACCCAAACGCCGCCCCATGGCGTCGCTGAGGTCGGCGCTCAGCGGTGCCGCGGCGCAATTCACATGCTTCACGCAGGACAGGTCATGGCCTTCGACCATCGGGTGTTTCGCCAGCGCCAGCGCGACGGGCGGCACGATCCACAGACGCGGCGTCTGGTATTGGGTGATCAGGTTCAGGAACATCTCCAGATCGAAGCGCGGCATGGTCACCAGGCCACCACCCGCCGCCATGTAGATGTTCATCAGCACCTGCAACCCGTAGATGTGAAAGAACGGAAGGAAGCCGACCGTCTTTTCGCCAGCGGCCAGATCCGCAACCGCAAGCGTCTGGTCGATGTTCACCACAAGATTGCGATGGGTCAGCATCACCCCCTTTGGCAGCCCCGTCGTGCCCGAGGAATAGGGCAGCACCGCGATATGCTCATCCAGATCGACCGGCGCCTGTTCCACCATTGGCGGCCCCATCAGCGAGGCCAGCGGCACCATCCCCTCGGGCGCATCGCCGATGATCACGATCTCGCTGACGCCAGTGCCTTTGATCGCCTCGTGCGCGGTTTCGGCGAACATCGCGATGGTCACCAGCACATCGGCGCCGGCATCGTTGAGCTGATGGTTGACCTCATGCGCGGTATAGGTCGGGTTGATCGTGGTCACCGTGCCGCCCGCCCAGGCCGCTCCATGGAAGACCACGCAGTATTCGGGGATGTTGGGCGCCATCAGCGCAACCACCTTGCCTGCGCCCCAACCGCGCGCGGTCAGCCCCCCTGCCAGCGCCTTGACACCACCGATGAACTGCGCCCCGGTCAGGCTGCGGCCCGAGGGACCGTCGATCAGGACGGTCGCCTCCGGGTCGATCCCCGCGAAAACCCGCTGGGAAACGGTCAGGTCCGACAGCGCCACGTCCGGAAAACTGCTCTTGTAAATGGTCATCCGAATTCCTCCCTTTCAGGAGAGATTACGCCCCAAGCACGTTATTCCAAATGAAATTGCGACCGGCTGGGTGAATCACCCCCCCGTTTCGGCCTTCTTTTCCCAGCGTCCCGAATCCTCGGACCAGTATTGTGCGGCGCAACCTGCCCCGGTCAACGCGCGCCACTGGCCGCGCGCCACCTCGACCGCGCCAGGGTCGTTGCCGTCGAACAGGATGCAGACCCGGTCGAGCGTATTCACTTCCTCGGGGCTGACGCCGGCCCCGTCGATACACATCACGCAGGTCGCGCCATTGGAAAGTTCCGGCGCCGAGGTCAAAAGGACAGGCTGTTCGGCATCATGCGGCCCGCCCGCCATCCCGTGCGGCAGGAACCCATCGTCCGGGGTCAGCCAGAGTTTCTCGTCCAGCCAATCGAGCCGACCGGGCTCGGTGCCCCGCACCGCCACCCGCCAGCCGGCCGCGAGCGCCCTGGTCAGCAGCGCGCCCAGCGTCTCCTCCAGCGGTTTGCGGGTCAGGTGGTAGAAATAGGCGGCGCCCATCGGACTCAGCCCGCCAGGTCGTCCACCAGCCGGTTCAATGCCATCACCCCCCATCCGGTCGCGCCCTTCGGCGCCCAAGAGGTCTCGGAGGTGACCGAGGCGACACCCGCAATATCCAGATGGATCCAGGGCGTGCCCTCTTTCACGAACCGCGCCAGGAACTGCGCCGCGGTGATCGATCCGGCAGGCCGGCCGCCCACGTTCTTCATGTCGGCGATGCGCGATTTCAGCATGTCGTCATAAGCCTTGCCCAGCGGCATCCGCCAGGCGCCCTCACCCTCGGCGGCGGCGGCCTTGAGGAAGGCGTCGCACAAGCCGTCGTCGTTCGAGAACACCCCGGCATTCTCATGCCCCAGCCCGATGATGATGGCGCCGGTCAGGGTGGCAAGGTCGATCATCCCCGTAGGCTTGAACCGTTCCTGCGCGTACCACATCACGTCGCACAGCACGAGCCGCCCCTCGGCATCGGTGTTGATGATCTCGACGGTGTCGCCCTTCATGGATTTCACCACGTCGCCCGGACGGGTGGCCCGGCCCGAGGGCATGTTCTCGACCAGGCCGACCAGGCCCACCACATTGGCCTTGGCGTTGCGCAGGGCCAGCGAACGCATGGTGCCTGCGACCACGGCCGCACCGCCCATATCCATGGTCATGTCCTCCATGCCAGCGGCCGGTTTCAGCGAGATGCCGCCGGTGTCGAACACCACACCTTTGCCCACCAGCGCCAGGGGGGCGGCATCCTTGTCCCCGCCCTTCCACTGCATCACGACGACCTTGGACGGGCTGTCGGACCCCTGCCCGACACTGAGCAGCGTGCGCATGCCCAGTTCGGCCAGCTTGTCTTCCTCCAGCACCTCGACCTCCAGCCCCAGCGCCTGCATCTCCTTCAGGCGGTCGGCGAATTCGCTGGTGGTCAACACGTTCGCCGGCTCGTTGACCAGATCGCGGGTCATGTGCACGCCCTCGGCCACCGCCAGCAACGGCGCGAATGCTTCGGAGACGGCGGCGGCCTTGTTATGCGCGATGGTGACCGCGCCCTTCTCGCCCTTCTCGTCTGCGCCGGGCGTCTTGTGCACGGTAAAGTCATAGGCGCGGAGCGCCAGCCCGAGAGCCAGTTGCTCGGCCCGCGCCTGCCCGCCCGCCATCACCAGCATCGGTTTGTCTCCGGCCAGCTTGGCCAGTGCAGCCCCGGCCTTGCGCGCGGTCAGCGTGTCGGCCCGGCGCGGCAGCACCAGGATGTCCAGCGCTTCGGCCGCCATCCCGACGGGCCAGGCCAGCGTCAGCGTCTGCCCGGCCTTGAGTTTTGAAAACCGGTCGCTTGCCACCAGCCGCGCCAACGCGCCCCGCGTCAGCCGATTCAGCCGCCGCGCAGCGGGACTCAGCGTGCCCTCGGGCGGCAGGATGACCGCGACCCGCCCGGTCGCGGTCGCCAGGGCATCGAGCTGGGGCTCTTCGAAACGGATCTGGATCAGGCTGGTCATCAGGGTCTCCTCAACATCTGTCCGACAAGAGGTAACGTGCCCACCGCATCTTGACCAGATAGCAGTTTTCCCCGTCGGGCAATTGCTTTAAGGTCCCGAAAAAATCGAATGACAGGCTCCGGGGGGATCGCAGTGTCAGGCCACGGCATAATCGTCCCGTCGTATTTTTCGGCGTGCCGCGATTTCGCGGGGCCGGTGCATTTTTCCCTGTGCCGCCTTTGCACAAAGGGCGCGGCATGATCCTGGACCGCTATTTCGCCCGCCGTTTCCTGCAAAGCTTCATGGTGATCGGCACCGTTTTCATGGCCCTGATCCTGCTGATCGACTTCATCGAGCAATTGCGCCGATTCGAAAGCCATGACGTCAGCTTCGGCCAGAAGATCGGGCTGACGCTGCTGAACGCGCCTGCGGGGATCAGCGAAATCCTGCCCTTGCTGATGATCCTTGCGACCATCGTCCTGTTCGTCGGCCTCGCCCGCAGTTCCGAGCTTGTCGTGACCCGCGCGATCGGGCGCTCGGGCATCCGGGCGCTGGTGGGGCCGGTACTGGTTGCGCTGATCATCGGCGGACTGACCGTCACAACGCTCAATCCGATCGTGGCCGCTACCGCCGTGCGCTACCAGACGCTTGCCGACACCTATCGCAACGGCGGTCCCTCGGCCCTGTCGCTCAGCAGCGAAGGCCTGTGGTTGCGGCAAGGCGATGCCGAGGGACAATCGGTGATTCACGCCCAGGCCTTTGGCCCTGACGGCCTGACCCTTCTGCAAGTCACGATCCTGAGCTATGCGCCTGGCGGCGGGCCTGTGCGGCGGATTCTCGCGGACAGCGCGCAACTGGATGTCGGCAAATGGGTACTGACCAATGCCAAGGTCTGGCCGCTTGAAACCGGACAGAACCCCGAAGTCAACGCCGTCCGGCACGACAGGTATGAACTCCCCACCTCCCTGACGCAGGACCGCATTCAGGACAGCCTTGGACGCAGGGAGACCATTTCGATCTACGACCTGCCAAAAACCATTGCCGAGCTCCGGCAGGCGGGATTTTCGACCAAGCGGCACGAGGTCTGGCTGCAGGTCGAACTCGCCCGGCCCCTGTTCCTGATCTCGATGGTTCTGGTCGGAGCGGCCTTCACCATGCGCCACGCCCGTTTCGGGGGCACCGGGATAGCCGTTCTTACCGCAGTCCTTCTCGGGTTTCTGCTCTACTTCATGAGAAATTTCGCGCAAATCCTGGGTGAGAACGGACAGATCCCCGTTGCACTGGCCGCCTGGGCGCCGCCTGTGGCGGCAATCATGCTGACCTTTGGGCTCTTGCTGCACGCGGAGGACGGATAATTGCGCCCCTTCGCTCTTCTTTTTGCGGCAACCGCCGCCACCTTGTGCCTCTCGGGGATCGCACAGGCGCAAACGGCGTCCGACCCTGCCGCGCAAGAGACTGCGCAGCCCGCCATGCTGGTGGCCGACAGTGTCTTCATCACGCCGGACCGGCAATTGATCGCCGAAGGCAATGTCGAGGCGTTTCAGGGCGACATCCGCCTTCAGGCGCAGAAAATTGTCTTTGACAGGCAAACCGGTCAGCTGACCATCGAAGGTCCCATTCGCATCGACCAGGGCGGTCGGGCGACGGTTCTGGCGGATGCGGCCGAACTGGACGAGGGGCTTCAGAACGGGTTGCTGCGGGGCGCGCGCTTGGTCTTCGACCAGCAGTTGCAACTGGCCGCGCTCCAGATGACACGTGTCGGCGGACGCTATACCCAGCTCTACAAGACCTCGGTCACCTCCTGCCACGTCTGCGAGGATGGCAGGCCGCCGCTCTGGCAGATCCGGGCGCTGAAGGTCACCCATGACCAGTTGGAACAGCAGCTCTATTTCGAAGGCGCGCAATTGCGTGTGCTCGACGTGCCGGTGTTCTACTTCCCGGCGATCCGCTTGCCCGACCCGAACCTGAAACGCGCGACCGGGTTCCTGATCCCGTCCATCCGGACCACCTCCGAGCTGGGCACCGGGATCAAGGTTCCATACTTCTTTCGCCTGGGCGACAGCAGGGATCTGACGATCTCGCCTTATGTTTCGTCCAAGACCAAGACGCTTGATCTGCGCTACCGTCAGGCATTCCGCCGTGGGCGGATCGAAATCGAGGGGGCCTATACGCGCGACGATCTGATCCCCGGCGAGGACCGCGGCTATGTCTTCGCCTCGGGCCAGTTCGACCTGCGAAACGACTACAAGTTGAGCTTCGAGGTCCAGACCGTTTCCGACAACGGCTATCTCGCCGATTACGGCCTGCCCGAATACGACCGGCTGCAAAGCGAAATCGCGCTGACCCGCGTCAAGCGCGACACCGCCTTCCGCATCGGGTTGATCCATTACGAAACCCTGCGTGACAGCGAAAACGAGGACGAAATCCCCTCGAACGTGTTCGACGTCGATCTCGAAAAACGCTATTTCCCAGCCGCCATCGGGGGCGAACTGAGGCTGGCCTTCGACGGGCATGGCCACCAGCGGACATCGGATGTGGACGTGACAGGCCGCGATATCGCCCGCGCCACGATTGACGCCGAATGGTTGCGCAGCTGGACCTTTGCCAGCGGCTTGCGCGCAGATTGGAAAATGGGTGTCGCGGTCGACGACTACCGGGTCTGGGACGACAGCAATTACAGCAGCGATACGCTCAGATCGGCGCCGCGCGCCGCACTGACCCTGCGTTACCCGACCGTCTACCGCGGCGCCGGTGGAACTCATTACCTCGAACCCATCGCCCAGATCGGATGGTCCAATGTGTCAGGCGCCGCGCTGCCCAACGACGAAAGCAATTTCGTCGAATACGACCAGGGCAACCTGCTGTCACTGTCGCGCTTTCCAGCTCCCGATCAGCGCGAGGAAGGCACCCGCGCGGTATTCGGCCTGAACTGGGCCCATTACTCGACCGCGGGCTGGCAAGCCAATGCAACTGTGGGCCAGGTATTCCGCAGCACCGCCGACCCGCGTTTTTCCAAGACCTCGGGGCTGGGCGGCACGGCCTCGGATCTGCTGCTTGCAGGTCAGCTGCTGCTGCCACAGGGGCTGGGCCTGACCGCACGTGGCTTGCTCGACGGCTCGCTGAACCTGTCCAAGCTCGAAGTCCGCGGCAACTGGACCGACGAACGGACCAATATCAGCGGCACCTATCTCTGGCTCGGCCGCGACCCGGCCGAAAACCGCACGCTGGCTGTGTCCGAGTTCTGGTTCGACGGCGCCTACAAGGTCAACCCGAACTGGACCGCATCCGCCAATATCCGCTACGATATCGAAGACGCGCGCGCCACCCAGGCCGGTGTCGGCTTTATCTACCAGAACGAATGCGTGTCGGTTAACATTTCGGTCAATCGCCGCTACACATCGTCGACGAGTGTTGAGCCTTCGACAGATTTCGGATTTACCATCGCCCTCAGCGGCTTTGCCGTGGAGAGCGGAAACAAAGAATACAGGCGATCATGCAACAAAACCTGACCCACCTGTCCCGATCCCTGGCGCAGCTTCTGGGGGGGGCCGTCCTGGCGCTTGGCCTTTCGGCCACCACGCTCCCGGCCCAGAGCCTGTTCAGCCCCGCCATGCGCGTCAACCAGGGCATAATCACGCATTTCGAACTGGAACAGCGTATCCGCCTGATGGAAGTGCTGCGCATTCCCGGCGATCCGGAACAGGATGCACGCCGTGCCCTGATCGAAGAAAAACTGAAGATGCAGGCGGTCGAAGAGGCCGGTATCGAAGTCCCTCCGGAGGACGTTCAACTCGGGATTGACGATTTTGCCTCCCGGACCCGCCTGTCGACCGAAGAATTCCTGGCCGCCTTGCAGGACGAGGGCGTATCCGCCGAAACCGTGCGCGATTTCGTCCGCAACCAGTTGGCATGGCGCGATTATATCAGCGCGCGTTACCTGGCGCAGGCGCGCCCGACCGAGGACGAGATCAACCGGGCGCTGGGGCTGGCCGGAGGTGGCGGGCTGCAAGTGCTGCTGTCCGAGATCATCATTCCGATCACCCCCCAGACCGTGGATCAGGTCGACGATCTGGCCGCGCAAATTTCGGAGCTGACCTCTTACGATGCCTTCGCCTCGGCCGCGGTACAGTTTTCCGCCGCCGACACGCGCAGCCAGGGCGGCCAGATGCCGTGGATGCCGTTGGCCCAATTGCCGCCCGCCTTCCAGCCCGTGATCCTGGCGCTCGAACCGGGCGAGGTGTCTTCGCCCATCACGCTGCCGAATGCGGTGGCGCTGTTCCAGATGCGCGGCCTGCGCGAAGCACCTGTCGGCACACCAAGCTATGCCTCGATAGAATATGCCGCCTATGCAATAGCCGGAGGCCGCAGCCCGGAAACGCTCAAGGCCGCGGCCGAGTTGCAGCAAAGCGTCGATACCTGCGACGATCTTTACGGCGTAGCCAAGGGTCAGCCGGTCGAAGTGCTCGACCGGGTCAGCGCAAAGCCTGGCGAAATCCCTCAGGACATCGCCCTTGAGCTGGCCAAGCTCGATCCGGGCGAAACCTCGATCGCTGTCACCCGCAACAATGGCCAGACCTTGTTGTTCCTGATGCTCTGCAACCGAACGCGCGACCTGGGCGGCGATGCCTCGCGCGAGGATGTGGCCAATGCGCTGACCCAGCAGAGGCTGGAAACGCTGGCCAACAGCCTGCTGGAACAGCTGCGCGCGGACGCTGTCATCATCGAGGAATAGGCCATGCGTCCGATCGCGCTGAGCTGCGGCGAACCGGCAGGCATCGGCCCCGAGATCGCCATCGCCGCCTGGGATCACCTGCGCGAGACTTGCCCCTTCTTCTGGATCGGAGATCCCGGACATCTGCCGCCCGGTACACCGGTGGCGATACTCGATGATCCGGCAGCGGCGATACAGGCCAGCAAGTCCGCGCTGCCCGTTCTGCCGCTGCGCTTTGCCGCCCCGGCAAGCCCCGGCCAGCCCGACCCGCGCAACGCGGCAGGCGTGATTGCCGCAATCGAACGCGGTGTGGCGCTGGTGCAGTCGGGCGCGGCCAGCGCAATATGCACCGCGCCCATCCACAAGAAAGCGCTGATCGACGGCGCCGGCTTCGCCTATCCCGGCCATACCGAGTTCCTGGCCGCATTGGCAGGCCGCGACCGGGTGGTGATGATGTTGGCCAGCGCGCAATTGCGCGTGGTGCCCGCCACCATCCATATCGCGCTGGCCGAGGTACCGCGCGCCCTTACCCCCACGCTTCTGCGTGAAACCATCGAGATCACCGCCGCGGGCCTGCGCGACCAGTTCGGTATCGCGCGTCCCCGCCTAGCCGTGGCCGGGCTGAACCCGCATGCCGGCGAAGGAGGCGCCATGGGCCGCGAGGAAACCGACTGGATCGCCCCGCTTCTGCAAGAGATCAAAGGCGAATTCACTCTCACTGGCCCGCATCCCGCCGATACCATGTTCCATGCTGCCGCCCGCGCCCGCTATGACGCCGCGATCTGCATGTATCACGACCAGGCGCTCATCCCGATCAAGACGCTCGACTTCGACCGCGGCGTGAATGTCACCCTCGGGTTGCCGTTCATCCGCACCTCGCCCGACCACGGCACCGCATTCGACATCGCCGGTCAGGGCATCGCAAACCCCTCGAGCCTGATCGCCGCTCTCCGGATGGCGCAGGATATGGCACATTCGGCCTAGACCCTTTCATTCTGCGGCAAATACTGCCACCGGAGACGGAATTCTCTGGCATAGCCCCCGCCGCTGCGAATACACCCAATTTCATGAGCGCCATCGACACCCTGCCCCCGCTGCGCGAGGTCATCGCGACCCACCAGCTTTCCGCCCGCAAGTCGCTGGGCCAGAATTTCCTGCTCGACCTCAACCTGACCGCCAAGATCGCGCGGCAGGCGGGCGATCTGAGCGATTGCGACGTGCTGGAAATCGGCCCCGGCCCGGGCGGGCTCACCCGCGGGTTGCTGGCCGAGGGCGCGCGCCGGGTTCTGGCCATCGAAAAGGATCCGCGCTGCCTGCCGGCGCTGGCCGAGATTGCCGCGGCCTATCCGGGGCGGCTCAAGGTGATCAACGGCGACGCGCTCGAGATCGACCCGCTTGCCTATCTGACCCCGCCGATCCGGATCGCCGCCAACCTGCCCTACAACGTCGGAACCGAGCTTCTGGTGCGCTGGCTGACTCCGCCCGACTGGCCACCCTTCTGGCAGAGCCTGACGCTGATGTTCCAGCGCGAGGTGGCCGAGCGCATCGTCGCGCGGCCGGGGTCAAAGGCTTACGGAAGGCTTGCCATCCTCGCGCAATGGCGCGCCGAGGCACGGATTGTCCTGTCGCTGCCGCCCGAGGCGTTCACGCCGCCGCCGAAAGTATCGAGCGCCGTGGTCCACCTGACCGCCCTGCCGGAGCCAAGGTTTCCGGCCAATGCCGCGATCCTCAGCCGCGTCGTCGCCGCGGCCTTCAACCAGCGCCGCAAGATGCTGCGCGCCGCGCTCAAGGGGCTGGCCCCCGATATCGAGGACCACCTGACAGCCGCGGGTATCGCGCCGACCGAGCGGGCCGAACAGGTCTCGCTCGAAGCCTTCTGCGCCCTGGCCAGGCAACTGGAACGCTGATCCGGACAGCGGTGCGCTCAGATCACCTGCGTACCAGCCCCGTGATGCACGGCATCGACGATGAACCTGTCGGCCGCCGCGACGATATCGGCGATCTCGCGCCTCTGGTCCTCGCTCAGCACACCCTGTTCCGGCGCGGCGGCGATCAACGACAGCGCCTTTTCGCGCGCCATGTCGAAGGCGGTACGCCGCCCCGATTTCTCGTAATCGTCGCGCCCCTGCCGCAGGAAGACGCCGGGCCGGTGCTGATCGCGGCACAGCGCCAGCGTATGCGTGCTGTCGAGGAAATGCCCGCCTGCGCGCACCTTCAGCATCTCTTCCCAGTTCAGCGCCTCGGCGCTGATCTCGGCCGGTTGCATGAACCGGCGGATCATCGCGCCAACCTCGTCATCCAGAACCGCCTGCACCGGGCTGAACACGGTGGCGCATTCCAGCTGCCCGACCCCGCCCAGGATATCTGCACCCGACAGGGCGACAGCCTGCGCGATCAGCGCCCGTTCGGCCATGGACTGGTGATCGGCGTCCGGAGTATCCGAACCCGAACCATAGGTATGCGTCGGCAGGCCAAAGCCCTGTTTCATCAGTTGCACCGCCATCGACGCGGCCTGAATCGATTCCGGGCAGGATTGCAGCGCCGAACCGGTCCGCATGTCGAGCGTGAACATCAGCGGCACCGCGATCACCGGCGTGCCGGGCGCCAGCACATGGGTAACGGTCAGCATGGACAGGATCTCGGCCGCCGCCATCAGCACCAGCCCCGCGGTGCTGAGCGGCGCGGTGCCGCCCGCCGAGGGCAGAGAGCAGGCATGCAGCGGCAGACCCAGCGCCCCGGCCTGCAGAATCACCTCGGTGTCCATGTACTTGAATTCCAGAGGCGAGAACGAACAGGTGATGACCGAGGTGATCGGATGCGCCTTGAGTGCCGTCTCACCCCCGGCAGCCACCGCGGCGATCTTCAGCAGGAACTCGATGTTCTCCTTGCCATAGGGCTGCATCCAGCAATGCTTGTCGGTATGCGATACCATCTCGGCAAAGGAATGCACATCGGCGGTCACTTCGGGAACGCCATGTACGAAAGGATGCGCGATGAACCCGACCTGATCGAGCCCGCTTGCCACGGCGGCCATCTCGCGCACCGCCTTCAGGTCAAGATTGCGGTACTTCGTATCGCGCGGGTCGACATAGCCATGCGCGCCGGTCCCTGTTCGCATGACGAAGCCGCCATCCGCGCGCGGGATCGGCAGATCCAGATCGCGCCGTTTGCCGGCCAGAGCAAAATCGCGCGGCGCCTCGGCAATCGCGTCTTCGACCAGCTCTCGCGGAAACCGCAGCCGGTCGGCATCGCGCCCGGGTGTGGCGCCCGCCGCCAGCAGCGCGGCACGGGCGCGGGGATGGATGATGACAACGCCGTAGTCGGCCAGAAGGTCGAGGCTGCGGCGCCTCAGATCGGCGATCTGCCCTTCGGTCAGAAATCCGAACCGGCTAGCCGCCAGCGACACAGGTGACGGATGAAACGCACTCGGCGCTGAAGGTTCGACAACAGGCGCGCTGCGCCGACGGGTCCGACGGGGGGTAGTTGCGGTATTGGTTTCCATAACGATATCCCGGGTTCAAGGGTTGTTATGGCACACACCGATTAGACTCACTGCCTGCCGACTTGAGCAGGCGAACGGTGACGCAAGAGAAAGATTCGGTCAATTCCCCGGTCACGACAAAAAAACGCCGCCCAAAGGGCGGCGTTTTTTGTTTTCGGACGCGGACCCGGTTACTCGGCCGCCTCAGCCGGACCGCCCGACTGCGGGTCGCCCGGCTCACCGGCCGTCTCATCGGCCGTTGACGCCGCGGGCTTTCGTGCGCGGGGACGGCGCGGTGCTTTCTTGGGCTTGGGTTCGGGCGTCGCCTCGGGTGCGGGCTCGGCATCCTGCGGCGCGGCGCTTTCTCGTTTTGCGGTGCTCGCGCTCCGGCTTTCGGGCGTTTCGACCAGCCCGCTGTCGCCTTCGGTCTGATCGGGCGCATCGACGTCCAGCACGTCCGGCTGCGGCGCATCCGCCAGATCCGATGGCGAGTTGCTCTCACGCTCCTGCCGTTCGGCCCGCTCACGGTCGCGCTCGGCCTGCCGTTCGCGGTTGTGGCGTTCCTGTTCTTCGCGGCGCGCGTCGATCTCGCGCTGCGCCTCGCTCAACAGCCGGGTGTAATGCTCGGCATGCTGTTGAAAATTCTCGGCAGCCACCCGGTCGTTGGCCAGCTGCGCATCGCGCGCCAACTGGTTGTACTTCTCGATGATCTGCTGCGGCGTGCCGCGTACCTTGCCCTCGGGGCCGGAACTGTCGAACACGCGGTTGACGACATTGCCGCCAGTGGGCCGGTTGCGGTTGCTCTTCGACCGCGAACGGGATTTGGACGATCTCATTGTGTTAACGTCAGCCTTATTGGTCTCTGCCGATGAACCCATTCGACGCCGCTTGCGGTACGTGTTGCCGGGACATCGACTTTTTGGGCTTGCTGTCGGGGATGCGCCGATACCGTGCATCAAGGGCCGCGACAAAACCGAGTAAGCACGTCCAGCCGCCGCAGACAAGAGGCTTGGCTAAAAAATCTCGGGTTTTTGATCAGGATTGGCACATTTGCGCCTCACGCGCAGGGGTTATTCCGGCAGGATTGCCGCAACGACACGGTCGCGCCCGTCCAGATCCGGAATCACCCGAATGCCGGACAGGCCTGCCGCTTCGAAAAGTTGCGACACCGTCAGCGCCTGTGTCGGGCCGATTTCGACCATCAACCGTCCGCCTGGCACCAGGTGGTCGGGCGCACCGGCGGCGATCCGCCGATAGGCGCCCAGCCCGTCACCGCCATCGGTCAGCGCCATCTCGGGTTCGTGGCGCAGGACCTCGGGCGCCAGCCCCTGCATTTCCGCCAAGGCGATATAGGGCGGGTTGGAAACGATCAGGTCGAAACGCCCGCCGACCCGTTCGAACCAGTCCGACGCGACAATGTTCACGCGCTCCGCAACGCGATGCAGCACGGCGTTGGCGCTGGCCTGAAGGCAGGCGGCCTCGCTCAGGTCGACGCCCATGCCGGTCGCCGTGGGCCGCTCGGCCAGCAGCGTGACCAGAATGCAACCCGACCCGGTGCCCAGATCCAGAACCCGGTCAAAAGGCGCGCTCAGCGCTACCTCGACCAAAGTCTCGGTCTCGGGGCGCGGGTCCAGCACCTCGGCCGAGACCTTGAACCGGCGGCCATAGAATTCGCGTTCGCCCAGCAGATGCGACACCGGCACGCGGACGGCGCGCAGCGCAATCAGCTGCTCATACCGTTCGGCGATTTCCGGGGCCAGGTCCTCGGGCGCGATCAGGGTCACGCGGCTGGCTTCGATCCGGGCGGCGTGGGCCAGGAGCAGCCGGGCGTCCCGCGCCGGATCGGGCACACCGGCGGCGCGCAGCCGCGCCGCGGCGGCCGCCATCGCCTGTGCCGCGGTCTGACCGCTCATTGTCCCATCTCGGCCAGCATCCGTGCTTGCCCATCGGCGATCAGCGCGTCGATCACCTCGTCCAGATCGCCCTGCATCACCTGGTCGAGCTTGTAGAGCGTCAGGTTGATCCGGTGATCGGTCATCCGCCCCTGCGGGAAGTTATAGGTGCGGATGCGTTCCGACCGGTCGCCCGACCCCACCTGCGCCGACCGACTGGCCGAGCGCTCGCTGTCGAGCCGCTGGCGTTCCAGATCGTAAAGCCGGGTTTTCAGCACCTGCATCGCGATCTCGCGGTTGCGATGCTGCGATTTCTCGGAACTGGTCACCACGATGCCGCTGGGCATGTGGGTGATCCGCACCGCCGAATCGGTGGTGTTCACATGTTGACCGCCCGCGCCCGACGACCGCATCGTGTCGATGCGGATATCGGCCGGGTCGATCTGGATATCCACATCCTGCGCCTCGGGCAGCACCGCCACCGTCGCGGCCGAGGTATGGATGCGCCCGCCGCTCTCGGTCTCGGGCACCCGCTGCACCCGGTGCACGCCGGATTCGTATTTCAGCCGGGCAAAGACATTCTCGCCGCTGATCCGCGCCACCACTTCCTTGATGCCACCCAACTCGGTCTCCTGCAGCTCGATCAGCTCCAGCTTCCAGCCGCGCGCCTCGGCGTAACGCTGGTACATGCGCAGCAGGTCACCCGCGAACAAGGCCGCCTCGTCGCCGCCGGTGCCGGGCCGGATTTCCAGGATCGCGGGCCGTGCGTCGGCCTCGTCCTTGGGCAACAGCGCCAGTTGCAGCGCCCGCTCGGCCTCGGGCAGCCGCGCCTTCAGGAGCGGCAACTCCTCCTCGGCCAGCGCCTTCATGTCGGGATCCGACAGCATCTCCTTCGCCTCGGCCATATCGGCGCAGAGCTGCCGCCAGGCGGCGATCTGCTCGACCACCGGGCGCAGGTCGGAATATTCCTTTGCCAGCCGCGCGATATCGCCGCCCGAGGCGCTATCGGCCATGGCCGCCTCCAGGTATTGGAAGCGCTGGGTAATCTGGTCTAGGCGTTCTTCTGGGATCATTGCGGCGGTGTCCGATATCCGGGGGCTTTGGTCAAGGGGCTCGGCTGTGCTAGCTTATGCGCATGGCACGTATTCTCGCCCTGATCCTGCTCATTGCGTCCCCGGCGCTGGCCGATGTCGTTGGCCCCGGCGGCAAGACCATCGACTGCTATTGCACAGACAAATCCGGCAGCCGGGTCGAGCTGGGCGAAACCATCTGCCTGCAGGTCGACGGGCGCATGTTCATGGCGCAATGCCAGATGTCGCTGAACGTGCCGATGTGGCGCGAAGTGTCCGAGGGCTGCCTGTCCTCCGGCCTAGTGCCCAATCGCCGCCAGCCACTGATCGACACGGTCGCGGTTTACCCCAAAATCTGAACCCCCGAACCTCAGCCGCGCCCAGATTCGCAGGGTGTCGCCATCCTGCCAGGCGGTGGTGTAGTCGGGAAAGCCGAACACCCGGCTGCGGGTGACATAGGTGACCATCCCTTCGGTCACGGACCCGGCCAGCACACGGGTGCGCGGTGTGGCTCGCGCAACCCTGTCCAGCCGCGCCAGCCCCTCCGGCCCGGTCGCGACGGCCCGCAGCACGCCGCCCTGCATGTCCCGGTCGGCCGCAACCGCCGGGCGCTGGTGCCAGCGGGCCGGGACCGACGGGGCCAGCCGGATCCAGGCCAGCCCCAGCACGACCAGCGCAATCAGGAACCAGACCAGCATCCGCACCGCTCAGCGCGCCTGCACGCCGGGCAGCACGCAGAGCAGTTCATAGAGCAGATTGGCCGCCGTCAGCGCGGTGTTGCCCGAGGTGTCATAGGGCGGCGACACCTCGACCAGATCGCAGCCGACGATGTTCAGCCCCTTCAGCGCGTGGATCAGCTCCAGCGCCTGTGGCGTGGTCAGCCCGCCGATCTCGGGTGTGCCGGTGCCGGACGCATAGGCCGGGTCGAGGCTGTCGATGTCATAGCTGACATAGACGGGCCGGTTGCCGATATCGCGCCGGATTTCTTCGCCGAGCGGCTTCAGGCTGCGGTGCCACAGATCCCAGGCGGGGAAATGCTGAAACCCCCAACCCTGCACCTCGGTGAAATCGGTGGCCGCATAGCCCGATCCGCGAATGCCGATCTGATAGGTCTTGTCGGGCTGGATCAACCCTTCCTCATAGGCGCGGCGGAACACGGTGCCATGCGTTTCACGCTCGCCAAACATCTCGTCGTTCACATCCGCATGGGCATCCACATGCACCAGCGCCACCGGCCCATGCTTGGCCGCGACGGCCCGCAGGATCGGCAGGGTGATCGAATGATCGCCCCCCATCGCCACCGGGATCACGTCATGGGTCAGGATCGCGTCATAGCTCTCCTTGATGATGCGCAGGCTGTCGGCCAGCGAGAAGGTGTTGATCGCCAGATCGCCGATGTCAGCGATCTGCAAACTGTCGAACGGCGCCGCCCCGGTCGACATGTTATAGGGCCGGATCATCGCGCTTTCGGCGCGGATCTGTTTCGGCCCGAACCTTGTGCCCGAGCGCCAAGAGGTGCCGATATCCATCGGCACCCCCAGAATGGCCACGTCGAGCCCGTTCAGCTCCTGCGCCTGCGGCAGCCGCATGAAGGTGTTCGGCCCGGAAAACCGGGCCAGGTCATTGCCGCTGATCGGCCGGTTGAACTCGGTCATACCAGCTTGTTCCAGCCCAGCAGACAGATGATCTGTGTCGCCACATGTGCGCCCGCGATCGCGGTGGCGCCGGTGGTGTCAAAAGGTGGAGAAACCTCGACCACGTCGCCGCCCTTGATGTTGATCCCACCCAGGTCACGCAGGATGATCGACGCCTGGAGCGAGGTCAGGCCGCCCCAGACCGGCGTGCCGGTGCCGGGCGCAAAGGCCGGGTCCAGCGCGTCGATGTCGAAGGTCAGATAGACCGGGTGGTCGCCGACGATCTGCTTGACCTTTTTCGCCACCGCCGCGGGGCCGCTCTCCTCGACCTCGCGCGGGTCGATGATGTTGACGCCCAGCGTGTCCTCGTTGGTGGTGCGGATGCCGATCTGGACCGAGCGCGCCGGATCCACCAGACCCATCTTCACCGCCTTGTAGAACATGGTGCCGTGATCGACGCGCTCCATGTTGTCGTCGGGCCAGGTGTCCGTGTGGGCATCGAACTGCACCAGTGACATCGGCCCGTATTTCTCGGCATAGGCCTTGAGGATCGGGAAGCTGATATAATGATCTCCCCCCAGCACCACGGTGGACACGTCTGCCGCCAGGATGGTGCGGATATGCTCGGTCAACCGGCCGGGAAAGCTCGGCACATCCGCATAGTCGAAGGCCAGGTCGCCATAATCCACAATGGCCAGATCGCTCAGCGCCCTGAACGGCCAGCCATAGGGCTCGTCCATGGATTGCAGCGTGCTCGCCTCGCGGATGGCACGCGGCCCAAGCCGGGTGCCGGGCCGGTTGGTCACCGCCTGGTCAAAGGGCACGCCGGTTACCGCGACATCGACGCCGCGCAGGTCCTTCGTATAGAGCCGCCGCAGGAAGGACACCGCCCCCCCGAACGTGTTCTCAAAGGACAATCCCTTGAGTTCCGGTACGGTGAACGCCTCGTCCACCGCTGATTTCGCATCTTCAAGAGCCACTTTTCCTTGCTCCTCCTTGGGTTCCCGGCGGGTTGGCGACGCGCGTCAACGTCAAGCCACCGGCTGTGCCTTCTCCACGATCCTCGCAAAGAAGGACGCCCCCACCGGCGCGATCTCGTCGTTGAAGTTGTATTTCGGATGATGCAGCCCGGCGCTGTTGCCCTGGCCGATGAACAGATAGGCGCCGGGACGCTTTTCCAGCATGTAAGAGAAATCCTCGGCCCCCATCTCGCGCCCGCCGTCTGCAACCACCTTGCCCGCGCCCGACACCTCGCGCGCCACTTCGGCGGCGAACTCGGTCTTGGCGGGATCGTTGATGGTCGCCGGATAGCCCACCACATAGTCCAGCGTCGCCTCGACCCCGTACGAGGCCGCCTGCCCGGCCACGATCTCCTCCATGCGGCGCATCACCATCCGTTGCACTGCCGGGTCAAAGGTGCGCACGGTGCCATTCAGATAAGCTGTGTCGGGAATGACATTGTTGACCGTGCCGGCGTGGATCTGGGTGACCGAAACCACCAGGTCGTCCAGCGCGTAGTGGTTGCGGCTGACGATGGTCTGGATCGCCTGCGCGATGCCACAGGCCGCCATCACCGGATCCAGCGTCTCGTGCGGCATGGCGCCGTGGCCACCGCGTCCCTGAATATGGATCTCAAACGTGTCCACCGCGGCCATCAGCGGTCCCGGAGTGGTATAGAACGACCCATCGACATGGCCCGGCGCGTTGTGCAACGCATAGACCTCTGCGATGTCGAACCGGTCGAGAATGCCCTCGCGCACCATCACGTCGGCACCGCCGCCCTCTTCCTCGGCCGGCTGAAAGATCAGCGCCACCCGCCCGCTGAAGTTCCGCGTCTCGGCCAGGTAGCGCGCGGCCCCCAGCAGCATCGTGGTGTGCCCGTCATGTCCGCAGGCATGCATCTTGCCCGGATGGGTCGAGGCATAATCCACCCCGGTTTCCTCCGGGATCGGCAGCGCATCTATGTCCGCGCGCAACCCGATGGTCGGCCCCTCGCCCCGACCGTTGATGATCGCCACCATACCTGTCGTGGCGATGCCCTCGTGCAACTCGTCCACTCCGAATTCACGCAACCGTTCCGCGACAAAGGCGGCCGTCTTGTAGCACTCGAACTCCAGCTCGGGGATTGTGTGCAGGTGCTGGCGCCAGGCGGCCATGTCGGCGGCGAAATCGGCAATACGGTTGATGACGGGCATGAGGGGTGGACTCCAGGGCCTTGCTGCGGGATGCATGCATCTGACACAGGAACGAGGACCGCTGCAATGCCCGATGACACGCTGATCCACGACCCATCGGCCGGAATCGAGCGCCTGCTGGAGATCATGCGCCGCCTGCGCGACCCCGAAACCGGCTGCCCCTGGGACATCGAGCAGGATTTCGCCACCATCGCCCCCTACACGATCGAGGAAGCCTACGAGGTCGCCGACGCGATCGAACGCGGCGCCTGGGACGAGTTGAAGGGTGAGCTGGGCGACCTGCTCTTTCAATCGGTCTTTCATGCCCAGATGGCCGCCGAGGCGGGTCATTTCACCTTCCAGGACGTGGTGCGCACCATGTCCGACAAGATGGTCGACCGCCATCCGCATGTCTTCGGCGCCGAGAGCCGCGACAAGTCCGCCGAACAGCAGACCCGCGACTGGGAGACGATCAAGGCCGCCGAACGGGCAGAGAAGGCGCAGCAGGGCGCGCTCGACGGGGTCGCACTTGGCCTGCCCGCTCTCCTGCGCGCCTGCAAGCTGCAAAAACGCGCCGCCCGCGTGGGCTTCGACTGGGGCGATGTCGGCCCGGTGCTCGACAAGATCGCCGAAGAGACCCGCGAACTGGTCGAGGCACGCGACAGTCTCGACGCGGACGCGCTCGAGGACGAGTTCGGCGACCTCCTCTTCGTCATCGTCAACCTCGGCCGCCATCTCGGCGTCGAGCCCGAGTCCGCGCTGCGCCGCACCAACGCCAAGTTCACCCGCCGCTTTACCCAGATCGAGGCGCGGCTGGCCGCAAAGGGCAAGACCCCGGCCCAGAGCACGCTTGAGGAAATGGACGCGCTCTGGAACGAGGTGAAGGCCGAGGAAAAAGCCCGCCCCTGACCCTTCATTTCGCCGCAAATACTCCGGGGGAGCGCCGCAAGGCGCGGGGGCAGCGCCCCCTGCGACCTCTGGACAGCGCCCCCCGCGCCTGTCACCACTGATGCACACGACCGGAGATCCCCATGCCCCGCAACATCATCATCGACACCGATCCCGGCCAGGACGACGCCGTCGCCATCCTGCTGGCGCTGGCCAGCCCCGACGAGATCGAGGTGCTGGGCATCACCGCCGTCGCCGGCAACGTGCCCCTGCCGCTGACCGCGAAAAACGCCCGCATCGTCTGCGAACTGGCCGGGCGGACGGATGTGCCGGTCTTTGCGGGTTGCGAGGCACCCATCGCGCGCAAGCTGGTCACCGCCGAGCATGTGCATGGCCGGACCGGGCTCGACGGACCCGACCTGCCCGATCCGACCATGTCGCTCCAGGACACCCACGCCGTCGACTTCATCATCGACACCCTGCGCGCCCAGCCCCCCGGCACGGTGACCCTCTGTCCGCTGGGCCCGCTCACCAACATCGCCACCGCCTTCACCCGCGCCCCCGACATCGTCTCCCGCGTGCAGGAAATCGTGCTGATGGGCGGCGCCTATTTCGAGGTCGGCAACATCACGCCCGCGGCGGAATTCAACATCTATGTCGACCCCGAAGCCGCTGATATCGTTTTCGGATCCGGCGCGCCCCTGGTCGTGATGCCGCTCGATGTCACCCACAAGGCGCTGGTCACCAAGGCGCGCAACGACGCCTTCCGCGCCCTTGGCACCCCCGTCGGCATCGCCGTCGCCCAGATGACCGATTTCTTCGAACGATTCGACAAGGAGAAATACGGCTCCGAAGGCGCCCCCTTGCACGACCCCTGCGTGACAGCCTATCTGCTGCGCCCCGACCTCTTTTCCGGACGCCACATCAACGTCGAGATCGAAACCACCTCGGACCTGACCTTAGGCATGACCGTAGCCGACTGGTGGCGGGTGACGGACCGCGCGCCAAACGCGCTCTTCATCGGCCAACTCGACGCCCAGGGCTTCTTCGATCTGCTGACCGAACGGCTGGCCCGGCTGTGAGCGCCCCCGCCTCGCCCCGCCGGACATGGCGCGCCGCACCCGGCACAGCGAAGAACCGCACATGACAACCGCATTGCACCTCGCCCGCCCTGAAGACCTCGACCGCATCACGGCCATGGTCGCCAGCTTCCATGCCGAAACCGGGATCGAGATGACCGAAACCCTGTGCCGCGAGGCGCTGCTGCCGCTGCTCGAGGGCATCCCGCACGGCTGCGCCTACCTGATCGGCCCCGCCCGCGCGCCGCTCGGCTATGTCATCGTCAGCTTCGGCTGGTCAATCGCATGCGGCGGCATGGACGGGTTCGTCGACGAGATCTGGATCCGCCCCGCCGTGCGGCGCCGCGGCATTGCCTCCGAGGTGCTCACCGAGCTTCCCAAGGCGCTGGCCGGCGCCGGCCTCAAGGCGCTGCATCTCAAGCTCGACCGCGACAACGAGACCGCGCAACGTCTCTGTGTCCGCGCCCGGTTCCAGGGTCGCGACCCCCGCACGCTGATGACCCGCCGCCTCTGACCACCCTCTATCCGCCGCAAAGCGCCGCGAACCGCCGGGCCAGGTCGCGGAAATCCGCGGCCACGATATCCCAATCGCTCTCAGCGCGCAGATCGCGTTCCTGGCCGGGGCCATGTTCCTCCGGCCTGGGCACAAAACCCGTCGCCAGACCCGCCGCCCGCGCCGCCGCCAGATCGTCATTATGGGCGGCCACCATCATCACCTCTGCGGGCGCCAGCCTCAGCGCCGCGCAACTGGCCAGGTAGACCTCCGGCCGCGGCTTGTAGTCCCGGGCGAGGTCCGCCCCCAGGATACAATCCCACGGCAGGCCCGCATATCGCGCCAGCCGCGTCATCAGCGCTATCGACCCGTTGGAACAGGGCGCGATGATCGCCTGCGCCTGCAACGCCACCAGCCCCTCCAACACGTCCGGCCAGGGGTCGAGCCGCTCCCAGGCCGCGTTCAGCGCCCACCGGTCCGGCACCCGGACACCAAACGCCCGCGCCACGGTATCGAGGTTCTCCAGATGCAGGTCATCCAGCGGCACATAGCCGCGCGCGCCGTCGCGGATGCGCGCCATCGCCGGATCGTATTCGGCCCGCCAGGCGGTGGCGAAAGCCAGGGCGTCCACACCCGGCAGCACCGCCGCCACCTCGCGCGCCACCGACGACCGCCAGTCCACACAGGTTCCGAACACGTCGAAAATCAGTGCCTTGATCATGTCCGGGCCTCCCTCGCCGCCGCCGTGCTACAATGGGCACACAGCGGCGGGCGGATTTCAATGCCCGATGCAGGTCCCACCCGCCCCGCAACAGGAGGACACCCAAATGATCATGCGCATCTTTCAGGTCACCACCCGCCCCGGCAAGGAGGCAGCCTTTGCAGAATTCTTCCACGAAACAGCCATCCCCCTGATGAAGGGCACGAAAGGGATCGTCCAGGTGCTGCCCGGCGCGGCCCGCCCCGAAACCCCGCGCGACTTCAGTTTCGTGATGATCTGGGAGGATCTGGAGGCGCTCAAGGCCTTTGTCGGCGAGGATTACAACAGCCCCCATATCGACCCGGCTGAGGCCGAACTGGTCGAATCCCGAACCATCCGGCACTACGATTTCGTTGCAGACTGAGCCTATCGGGCTTCTTTCTGGTCGCAAATACTCCGGGGGAGCCGCCCGGAACGGGCGGCGGGGGCAGCGCCCCCTGCGCGGGCTCTCACAGGCGCATCTCGAAGAATCGCAGGAAATCGCGGGCTATCTCTGGCGGGTCGTAATAGGGATCGCGCCGCGCGAATCCCATCGCATCATAAAGCTTCTGCGCCGCCTCCAGCGGCGCGCCGGTATCCATGCGGATCGCGGCGAAGCCCTGCGCCCGGCAGGCCCGGACCAGCTCGATCATCAGCGCCAGCCCCGCGCCCCGGCCGCGCACCGCCTCGGTCAGATAAACCCGTTTGATCTCGGCGATTCCCGGCTCCAGCGTATGGAACATGCCGCAGCCAACCGGCACAGCTTGCGCCAGAACCAGCCGCACGCCGCCCTGCGGGGCCGTGTGCTCCTGCTCCAGCCGGTCCATCACCGCGGCATATTTCGCTTCGGGATAAAAGGTCTCGGCGATCACCCGGCTCTGCGGCGAGATAGCAAGCAGGAAATCGCGGTACTGCCAGCACAGGCGCCGGACCGCGTCGAACTGGTCCGGCGTTTGCGGTGTCACGATCTCGATCATGGTCCCCTCCGACGGCTCGAAGAGGACCATAGCATCGAAATCCTCAGCCGCGAAGGATCGAGCGCCCGGCGTATTCGGCCACCTCGCCCAGGGCTTCCTCGATGCGGATCAGCTGGTTGTACTTGGCCAGCCGGTCCGACCGCGCCAGCGAGCCGGTCTTGATCTGGCCGCAGTTCGTGGCTACCGCCAGATCGGCGATGGTGGCGTCCTCGGTTTCGCCCGAACGGTGGCTCATCACGTTGGTGTAACGGGCCCGATGCGCCATATCGACCGCCTTCAGCGTCTCGGTCAGCGAGCCGATCTGGTTCACCTTGACCAGCATCGAGTTGGCGCAGCCCTTGGCGATCCCCTCGGCCAGACGCGCCGGGTTGGTCACGAACAGGTCGTCGCCCACCAGCTGCACCTTGCCGCCCAACCGGTCGGTCAGCGCCTTCCACCCGTCCCAGTCATCCTCGGCCATGCCATCCTCGATCGAGATGATCGGGTAATCGGCCACCAGCGCCGCCAGGTAATCGACATTCTCCTCGCTCGACAGGGTTTTTCCTTCACCGGACAGCACATAATTGCCGTTCTTGAAGTATTCCGTCGCCGCGCAATCCAGCGCCAGGTGGATGTCGTCGCCGGGCTTGTATCCGGCCTTCTCGATCGCCTTCAGGATGAAATCCAGCGCGTCGCGGGTGCTCGACAGGTTCGGGGCAAACCCGCCCTCGTCGCCCACACCGGTGGCGAGACCCGCCGCCGACAGTTCCTTCTTCAGCGTATGGAACACTTCGGCACCCATGCGCACCGCGTCGCGGATGTTTTCCGCCGACACCGGCATGATCATGAATTCCTGGATGTCGATCGGGTTGTCGGCATGCTCGCCGCCGTTGATGATGTTCATCATCGGCACCGGCAGTACCCGGGCCGAGGTGCCGCCCACGTAGCGGAACAGCGGCTGGGTGGTGAAATCGGCAGCGGCCTTGGCCACGGCCAGCGACACGCCCAGGATGGCGTTGGCGCCCAGCCGACCCTTGTTCTCGGTCCCGTCCAGCTCGATCATCGCGCTGTCGATGGCAACCTGTTCAGTGGCGTCGAAGCCCACGAGTTCCTCGGCGATTTCGCCATTGACGGCGGCCACCGCCTCCAGCACGCCCTTGCCCATGTAGCGGCTCTTGTCGCCATCGCGGCGCTCGACGGCCTCGTAGGCCCCGGTCGAGGCGCCCGAGGGCACGGCCGCACGGCCCATTGTGCCGTCTTCCAGGATCACGTCCACCTCGACGGTCGGGTTGCCCCGGCTGTCCAGGATCTCGCGCGCGTGAATGTCGATGATGGTGCTCATGAAATCGGTCCCCGACTCTGCAATTGGATTGCCGCCCTCTTAGCAGCCGCAGCGCGAAAGTAAACCACGATAGTTAACGCTAACACGCAGAAAATCCACTGGTTAGGGCTAACATTTCCTTGTTTGCGCCAACAGCCGGGACGGATCACGTCGCTTTGGCAATTTGTCCCGAGGCGTTCCGGCTGCGCGCCATCTCGCGCGCCAGTCGCCGCTCGCGCAGGAAGGTGTAGAGCCCCGATCCGATGATCAGCGTGGCCCCCGCAAGGGTCAGCAGGTCGGGCTGCTCGCCAAACACCAGCATGCCTGCAAGAATAGAGAACACCAGCCGGGTATAGCGGAACGGCGTCACGGCCGAGGCCTCGCCCACCCGCATCGCGGTCACGATGCCATGATAGCCCAGCACACCGAAAATCACGGCACCGGCATAGGGCCCGACCTGAACGGAAGTGACGGGTGCAAATCCACCCGGCGAGAGCGCCATCATCACCCCGCCCACCAGCACAAGCGCCAGGTAGGCCTGGAACGACACCACCGCCGAGGCGACCCGCGCGTCGATCCGCCGGGTGATCAGGTCGCGCGCGGCCACCGCGATCACGCTCGCAACAACGAAAAGCGATTCCGGTCGGAACCCCTCCATCCCCGGCCGGATGATCATCAGCACACCGGCAAACCCGACGCCGATCGCGCTCCAGCGCCGCCAGCCCACTGTTTCACCCAGGAACAGCGCCGCCCCCATGGTCACTGCCAGCGGCATCGCCTGGAACACGGCGGCAACGGTCGACAGGTCGACCAGCGACAGCGCGGTGATGAAGGTCAGCGCACTGACCGCCTCGGTCCCGGCCCGCATCAGTGGCAGTGGCGACCAGGCGACGCGGGTGAACACCGGCTTGCGCGTCACCACCGCCATCACCAGGAAAACGGCCGCACAGAAAAGGCCCAGCACCAGCATGATCTGCCCGGTCGGCACCTCGGCGGAAAGGATCTTGATGAAAATGTCCTCAAGGGTAAAGGCCGCCATGGCGGCGACGACAAGCAGGATACCGTTGACATTGTTCATGGGTGTGCGCCTCGACAAGGCCCGGCGGACCGGGATTTGCCGGCAGCCAAAGCGCAAGCGCGCCGCCGTCGCAAGGGCGAATCCCTTGCCGCCGATGAAAAGACGTGGGCCGGTCCATCGCGCCATGTGATGACCCGGATGTCACCCTTGCGCCGCGCCCCGCGCGATCTCCGCCAATACCCGCATCGCTTCCTCCTCGCGCCCGTCAGGCACGAAAAGATGGTCATGGTAGAATCCAGATACCGGGTTCACACCCATTCCCCGCCGAGCAAGTTCGGTGGCGATGCGGGCGATGAACCCTACCGCCGCAAGCGAGGAATGCACCTCCAGCGTGATCATCCGGCAGGGAAACTCGTAATCCAGCCCCTGCACCTCGGCCTCGGATTGCAGAAGGATCAGCGTGGTGCCCTCGGCCTCGCGGAACATCATCCGGGGCCGAAGACCCCCCGGAACGGCGCCATCCTCGAGGCTGACGAACACGTGAATGCCGTCGACCAGTCGCGCCGAAAGGCTTTGCAACAGGATCTCCAGGTCGGTCTCGCCGCTCATTTCGCAATCTCCCTCGCCGCCCCTCGGTCCGCCTCGCGGCCCGGTGGCATCCCGATCCGGCGCTTGGGGCCAATACTATTAGGTGGCGGGCCGATCGGCTAGAATGGCGCCCGGATAGTGTCACCTTCAGCCGAATCAGAACCCGATGAAACCTCTCCTTGCCCTCCCCGCCATCTGCCTCTGCCTCGCGGCCCCGGCCCTTGCCGCCGACGCCTGTCCCTGGGCCGACGGCCAATACGCCTTCAGCGAGCATGGAATTTACGGAGATTTCGCGGTTAACGCGGATTGCACCGAACTGGTCTGGGACCGCCTCAGCAACGCCCCCGAAACCACCCCGCTGGAACGCAGCCGGGACGGCTGGAAGGGCGCACTGAGCAAGGCCGACGTAGAGCTTCTGGAAAACGGCGAACACCTGCGCTTGACCAGCACCGGCGGCGCCATGCGGCAGGTCAAGGCGAAACGCGAGAACTGACGATAAATCACGACGGCCGCCCGGAAAAACCGCGCCCGAAATGGCGCCGAGCGAAGCCCCCGCTTTTTCATCTTTTCCACAAAGACTCCGGGAGAGTCGCCCAGCGGGCGACGGGAACAGCGCCCCCTGCCGCCGTCGTCGCGCGCGGAAAGCCTAACCCTTGCGCAGCGGCACCCCGTAAAGTTCCAGCTTGTGCCCCTTGAGACGGTAGCCCAGCTTGGCTGCGATGCGCTCCTGCAAGGCTTCGATCTCGGGGTCGACGAATTCGATCACCTCGCCGGTATTCAGGTCGATCAGGTGGTCGTGATGGTCGCGCTCGGCATCCTCGTAGCGCGCCCGCCCGTCGCCGAATTCCAGCCGGTCGAGAATGCCCGCCTCCTCGAACAGCTTTACCGTTCTGTAGACCGTCGCGATCGAAATGCCGGCATCCATCTTCGACGCGCGGGCATAGAGTTCCTCGACGTCCGGATGGTCGTCGCTTTCCTCAAGCACCTGGGCGATGATGCGGCGCTGGCCGGTCATGCGCAGGCCCTTGGCCTCGCAACGGGCGATGATCGGTTTGGACATGGGCGCTTCCTGTCTCGGCATTCGGGTTACGGGTTTACATGCTGTTTCAGCACAGGGCTACCCGCCTTTTTATCACCGACCACGGTTGACATTCCCCGCTGCCGGGGTCACATGCAGTCGACGCCGATGTCCCCTGCCGCGTGAGCAGACGGAAACAAAAAGCGGGATGCACCCGCGCGGCCCTTTGCCGGGCCTTCCACCGGACACGGCACATCTGTTCCCACAGTCACGCATGGGGCAAACCGACGGACCGGTCCGGGGCACGAGGCTGCCGGGCAGAGGTTCGCGGACCCGCTCGTGACGCCGTGCCCCAGAGGGTCCGGCGCGAAGGAATAGATATGAGCGATTTCGACATGATGGGCCTGGACAAGGCCCTGGTGAACCGCCTGGCAAAGATGGGCATCACCGAACCGACCCCGATCCAGGCCCGGGCCATCCCCGAGGCGCTGAATGGCCACGACGTGATGGGTCTGGCCCAGACCGGCACCGGCAAGACCGCGGCCTTCGGCGTGCCGCTGATCACCTTGCTGAGCCAGGTCGGCCGCAAACCGGCGCGTGGCACCGTGCGCGGGCTGGTACTGGCCCCCACCCGCGAACTGGCGCAGCAGATCGCCGAAACGCTGAAGGCGCTGACCGAGGATACCCCGCTCAAGGTGGCAATCGTGGTGGGCGGCGTGTCCATCAACCCGCAGATCAAGCGACTGGAACGCGGCATCGACATTCTCGTTGCCACCCCGGGCCGTCTGATGGACCTGATGGAACGCCGCGCCGTCGATCTGGGCAGCTGCTCCTTCCTGGTGCTGGACGAGGCCGACCAGATGCTCGATCTGGGCTTTATCCATGCCCTGCGCAAGATCGCGGCGGTGCTGCCGAAGGAACGGCAGACCATGCTGTTCTCGGCCACCATGCCCAAGCTGATGAACGAGATCGCCCAGAGCTATCTGAAGAGCCCGCGCCGGATCGAGGTCTCGCCCCCGGGCAAGGCCGCCGACAAGGTGACTCAGGTGGTGCATTTCATCGCCAAGGCGGCCAAGACCGATCTGCTGATCGAGCTTCTGGACACCCATCGCGACGAACGCGCCATCGTCTTCGGACGCACCAAATGGGGCTGCGAGAAACTGGCGAAAACGCTGGAAAAGGCGGGCTTCGCCACCGCCGCCGTGCATGGCAACAAGAGCCAGGGCCAGCGCGACCGCGCCATAGCCGCCTTCAAGGAGGCCGAGGTCCGCGTTCTCGTGGCCACCGACGTGGCCGCGCGCGGTCTCGACATTCCGGACGTGAAGCATGTCTACAACTACGAACTGCCGAACGTGCCGGATGCCTATGTCCACCGCATCGGCCGCACCGCGCGGGCGGGCAAGGACGGCGCCGCCATCGCCTTTTGCGCACCTGACGAGATGGAGGAACTGGCCGCCATCCAGAAGGTGATGAAGGCCGCGATTCCGGTCGCCTCGGGCCGACCCTGGCAGCCGATGGAAGACCCGGCAAAACCGGCCGCCAAGAAAGGCCCGCAACGGGGCGGCGGCGGCAAGCCCGGCGACGCCCACCGCAGCCGCAGGGGCGGCCGCGGCCGCGGCGGACCGCGCAAGGCGGCCTGACAGGGATTTGTTTCGCCGCCTGACAGCGGCGACCAACCGGGGGCTCTGCCCCCGGACCCCCGGGATATTTCAGGCAAGAGGATGGAAGCTAGCCCACCGCCACCAGGTCGGCCCAGACCGGCAGGTGGTCCGAGGCGATATGCGCCGGGCGGTCGGCATGAACGCCATGCGCCGTCACCGCCAGACCGCCGCTGTGCGCGATACGGTCGAGCGCGCCCAGGGGCTGCGGCGACGGAAAGCTGGGGCGCGGCGGCAAAAACCGCATCATCGGCGCCAGGTGATCGAGCACCGGCTGGCGCGACCATTCGTTGAAATCCCCGGCCCAGACCGTCGGCATCGCCTCCAACCGGACCATGTCCCGCGCCAGATGCACCACCTGGTCGCGCCGTGACGCGCTCAGCAGCCCCAGGTGCATGCCCACCACGCGCAGGGGGCCGATCGGCGTGTCGAACTCGACCCGCACCGCGCCGCGCGGCTCCAGCCCTGGCAGATCGTGATGGGCGGTGGCGCGCAGGGTGATATCCGCCCCCTGCCAGATCACCGCATTGCCATGCCAGCCCAGCGAGCCCGCACCGCCAAGATCGGCAATCTGCCACCCCGCCTCGTTCAGCACGAAATGCGGCAGTGCTGCGGGGCGCGGCGGCAGGCGCTTGTCGGCCTCTTGCAGAACCACGACCTGCGCGCCGAGCGCGTCGAGCACCTGCAGAATGCGGCGCGGCTGACGGCGCAGGTCGAGACCCACGCATTTCTGGATGTTGTAGCTGGCAAGCCGCAGGGTATCGGGACGGGGCATCGGTTCTACAGGACGTCTCTTTCCCCTGTCATGCGGGAGGTCGCGCCGCAAAGCAAGAGCGTCCGGGCCGGATCTGCTTGACATGTGCAGGAACTGCACATCCTTTTGGCGCATGGAAGAAAAACGCCCCGTCGATGCGGCCGGAGCCGCCGCCCTGATCGGTATCGCCGCGCTGCTGGCCTTCAACCAGGTCGTCATCAAGATCACGGGTGGAGGATTCGGCCCGGTGTTCCAGGCCGGTCTGCGCTCGGGTATCGCGCTTGTCTTCCTGCTGGGCTGGATATGGGTACTGGGCAAGCCGATGGCCTTTCCCCGCGCTGCGATCGCGGGCGGGCTGATCACCGGGCTTCTCTTCACCGTCGAGTTCATGGCCATCTTTACCGCGCTCGACCTGACCGCGGTATCGCGATCCTCGATCCTGTTCTATTCGATGCCGGTCTGGCTGGCGCTCGGGGCCCATGTCCTGCTGCCGGGAGAGCGGCTGTCCGGCCCTCGGGTCATGGGGCTCATGCTGGCGATGGTTGGCGTGGTGCTGGCGCTGCTCGACCGCGATGCCGCCCATGTGAGCCTGACCGGCGATGCGCTGGCCGTGTTTGCCGCCATGTGCTGGGCCGGGCTGGCGCTGGTGGTGCGGATCACGCCGCTGGCGCGGGTGTCGGCCGAATTGCAGCTGATGTGCCAGCTGGTGGTCTCGGCTCCGATCCTGCTGATGCTGGCGCCGTTCTTCGGCGATCTCATGAGGGATCCACAACCCTTGCACTGGGCCGGGCTGCTGTTCCAGTCGATCGGGGTCGTTGGCCTGGGTTTCATGATCTGGTTCCGGTTGCTGGCCACCTACCGGGCAAACGGGGTCGCTTCGTTCAGCTTCCTGTCGCCGGTGCTGGCGGTGATCTTCGGCTGGCTGGCGCTGGGCGAGCATGTGGCGGGTCAGGTCTGGCTGGCGCTCGGTCTGGTGGCGGCGGGCATCTTCCTGATCAACCGGCGCTGAGACGGTGGAGGTGCGGGGGCTCTGCCCCCGCCGCCCCATGGGCGACTCCCCCTGAGTATTTTCGAAAAGATGAAGATCAGGTGCCGCAGAACGTGGCCTGGACGACCTCGTTTTCCGCGGGCGGGCGGGTAAGGTCGATCTGATCCGGCTGATCCTCGTAGGGACGGGCGAGCACGGCGTTGAGCCGGTGAAAGAGCGTGTAATCGTCATTCACCGCCGCCGCGATCATCTGCTCGATCCGGTGGTTGCGCGGGATGAAGGCAGGGTTCGCGGCGCGCATCAGCGCATCGGGACCAGCTTCTTGCCCGAGGCGCTGCTGCCAGCCTTCGGCCCAGCCATCATAGGCGGTGGGGTCGGTGAACTGGTCGCGCGCCCTGGCACTGCCGAGAGCGCGGAACGTGTTGGTGAAATCCGCCTGTTCGCGGGCCATCCGGTTGAGCAGGTCGGTGACCAGCGCCTTGTCGGCATCGGTGGGCCGGTCAATGCCGATCTTGGCGGCGAAAACCCTGAGCCATTCGCGCTCCAGCAGTCCGGGCATCGCGTGCACGATCCCGGTCGCCTCCTCGACGGCGGCTTCCTTGTCCTCCATCTGCTGGATCAGCGCGGTAGCAAGCTGCGCCAGGTTCCAGACCGCGATGTCAGGCTGGTTCGAATAGGCATAGCGCCCGAACCGGTCGATCGAGGAATAAACGGTGTCGGGGTGGTAGCTGTCCATGAAGGCGCAGGGGCCATAGTCGATGGTCTCGCCCGAGATCGAACTGTTGTCGGTGTTCATCACCCCGTGGATGAAACCCACCCCCATCCAGAGCGCGATCAGGCGCGCCTGGGCGTCGCGCACCGCTGCCAGAAGGCCCATTGGCCCCTGCGCATCCGGGTAGTGGCGCGCAATGGCATAATCCGTCAGGCTCCGAAGATGTGCAATCTCGCCCCGCGCCGCAAAGACCTGGAAGGTGCCGACCCGCAGGTGACTTTGCGCCACTCGCGTCAGCACCGCACCCGGCAGGGCGCGCTCACGCAGCACGGTTTCTCCCGTCTCGACCACGGCCAGGGCGCGGGTGGTGGGGATACCGAGTGCGGCCATCGCCTCGCTCACCACGTATTCGCGCAGCACCGGCCCCAGCCAGGCCCGCCCATCGCCCGAGCGCGAATAGGGCGTGCGGCCGGCCCCCTTGAGCTGGATGTCGCGGCGGATGCCGTCCGCCCCCACCACCTCGCCCAGCAGGATCGCGCGCCCATCACCAAGCTGCGGATTGTATTGGCCGAACTGGTGCCCGGAATAAAGTTGCGCCAGCGGCTGGGCCCCTTCGGGCACCGCGTTGCCGGCAAAGACCTGCGCCATCTCCTGCGCCTCGCCCGGCTGGATGCCCAGCACCCGCGCCAGGTCGGCGTTGAACGCGACCAGCCGCGGCGCGCGCACCGGATCCGGCGCCTGGACGGAAAAGAAACCGCCCGGCAGACGGGCATAACTGTTGTCGAAGGGGATCGATAAAGTCATGCAGCATAGATATGATCCGGCGAACGAAAAACCAGCCCCGACAGAAACCCAAGCAAGCCCCATGACCGCCGAAGAGATCATCCGCCGCCTCGAACTGGAACCCCATCCCGAAGGCGGCTGGTACCGGCAGACATGGATGGCCGAGAACGAGGGGCGCGCAACCGGCACCTGTATCTACTTCCTTCTCAAATCCGGCGAGCGCAGCCATTGGCACCGGGTCGACGCCACCGAGATCTGGCTCTGGCACGCCGGCGCGCCGCTGATCCTGTCGCTGAGCGGGACCGACGCGGGCCCCGCCACCGACCACCTGCTGACCCCGGATCTGGCTGCCGGCGCGCCGCAACTGATCGTGCCGCCGGACTGGTGGCAGGCCGCGCGCAGCACCGGCGAATACACGCTGGTCAGCTGCACCGTCTCACCCGGCTTCCGGTTCGAGGGGTTCGAGCTGGCGCTGCCCGGCTTCGACATTCCCCGCGCTTGACGCGTACCGCCGCCGCGTTAGGCTCGGGCGCATGGATCACCGTACCCTTGTCGCCAGCCTGCCGCCCGAGACCCGCGCCGAGCTTCTCGCCTGCTCCGACGCCGCCGGGCTGAAACACCTGGCGCTCTATGGGACACTTCTTGGCCTGACCAGTCTCGGCATCCTGTTGCGCGTCCCGCTCTGGCCTCTTCTGGTGGTGCCACAGGGGGTTCTGCTCGTTTTTCTCTTCACTCTCTGCCACGAATGCACCCACAAGACGCCGTTCCGCTCGGCCTGGCTGAACGAGGTCGCGGGCCATGTCTCGGGCGGGCTGATCGCCCTACCCTTCATCTGGTTCCGCTACTTCCACCTGGCCCATCACAAATGGACCAACGACCCGCAGCGCGACCCCGAACTCGCCGGCAAGCCGCGCCCGGGCAACCGGCGCGACCTGGCACTTTACCTGAGTGGATGGCCCTATTGGAGCGGCATGGCAAAGGTGCTGTCCGCCAATGCCCGGGGCCGGTTCGACGCGCCCTACCTGCCCGAACGCCAGCACCCTGCGATGCGGCACGAGGCGCGGGTTCTGCTCGCCCTCTATGCGCTGGCGCTGGCCAGCCTCGCCATCTCGCCGCTTGTCCTCTGGCTCTGGATCGTGCCGCTTGTCATCGGCCAGCCGTTCCTGCGGCTCTACCTCCTGGCCGAACACGGGCTCTGCCCGCCGGTGGCCGACATGTTGGAAAACTCGCGCACGACTTTCACCACCCGCCTCGTGCGCTTCCTCGCCTGGAACATGCCCTATCACGCCGAGCACCATGCCTACCCGGCAGTGCCTTTTTACCGCCTCCCGGCCTTGCACTGCTGGACCCGGACGCATCTGAAAAACACCTCGGACGGCTATGCCGCCTTCGCCGCGCAATACCTTGCCCAACTGAAGGACTGACCGGCCCTCGATCCGCTTGCAAATCAGAGAATCCCGCCCTCCGAGCCCCTTCCCGCATCAACACCGCTTGCCGCTGTACCGAGCACAAAAAGCCGCCCTGCCTTGCAGAGTGGCGTTACTGCTTCTTTCTGGTCGGAAATACTCCGGGGGTGAGGCCCGCGAGGGCCGAGGGGGCGGAGCCCCCTTCAGGTTCCGTCCGGCAGGCTGACGATGCCGCCCCCCACCAGCGCCCCGACCCCGGTGGTGCCGGGGCACGAGGTCGGCAGCCCCCTTGCCACCCGCACCGCCAGATAGGCGAAAGCCTGCGCCTCCAGCATGTCACCATCCAGACCGACCCGCTCCACCGGTTCGACCGGACAGTCGAGTGACACGAGCAACATCTCCATCAGCACCGGGTTCAACCGCCCGCCGCCGGTGACCAGCACACGTGCGGGCGGACGCGGGCAATGCTCCATCCCCTGCGCGACGGCCGCCGCGCACATGCCTGTCAGTGTCGCCACCGCATCGCTGTCGCTGAGCTCCGACACCAATCCGATCATCTCGGCAAAATCGTTCCGGTCCAGTGACTTGGGCGGCATTCTTGCAAAATAGGGCTCGGCCAGGAAAAGCTCTAGCGCGCCGGTTTCCACCGTGCCGCCCCGCGCCACCGCGCCGCCCTCGTCCATCGGCAGACCCAGCCGCGCCTGCATAAGGTCGTTGACCGGCGCATTGGCCGGACCGGTGTCAAAGGCCAGAAGCGCCCCGGGCACCTCGGGCCGGTCAAAACCCGGGTCCACATAGGTCAGGTTTCCCACCCCGCCGAGGTTGAGGAAACACAAGGGCTCACGCGCGCCAATCCACTTGGCGCAGGCAAAGTGAAAGAACGGCGCCAAAGGCGCCCCCTCGCCCCCCAACTGAACATCGTCGCTGCGGAAATCCCAGACCACCGGCCGCCCCAGGGCGGCGGCCAAAGCCGCGCCATCGCCCACCTGGAGCGTGCCGCGCCCGCGCGGCTCATGCGCCAGGGTCTGACCGTGGAACCCCACCAGATCGGCGCCCTCGAACCCGGCCAGCGCCTCGGCATGCGCGCGCGTCACCAGATCGCCCGCCGCCTCGACCTCGGGCCCGCTCCAGCGCCCCAGACCCGCCCGCAGCACGCTGCGCTCCTCGGGGGAGTAGCCGCGATACCCCACCGGCCCGAATCCGAAAATCCTATGCCCGTCGGTCTCCACCACAGCCGCATCGACCCCGTCCAGCGACGTGCCCGACATCGCCCCAAGTGCCGTCACCGGCCCCTCTCGCCCGATGGCCCTCTTCATGGCCTTTTCCTTTGTTCAACTGCCGCCTATAAGTGCCCCGCAATCCAACCCCGAGGCAAGACATGACCTACCATCCCAAATCGGATTTCATCGCGGTGATGATGGAGCGCGGCTTTCTCGCCGACTGCACCGATTACCAGGGCCTCGACGAGGCGCTGCTCAAGGGATGCCAGCCCGGCTATATCGGCTTCGACGCCACCGCCAAGTCGCTGCACGTGGGCAGCCTTATCCAGATCATGATGCTACGCTGGCTGCAAAAGACCGGGCACAAGCCGATCACCCTGATGGGCGGCGGCACCACCAAGGTGGGCGACCCGTCCTTCCGTGCCGAAGAGCGCCCGCTGCTCACACCCGCGCAGATCGACGAGAATATCGCCGGGATCAAAAAAGTCTTTGCCGCCTATATCGACTATGACAGCGGCGCCCAGAATGCCGCGCTGATGCTCAACAATGACGAATGGCTGGCCGATCTGAACTACCTCGATTTCCTGCGCGACATCGGGCGGCATTTCTCGGTCAACCGGATGCTCAGCTTCGAGAGCGTGAAATCCCGCCTCGATCGCGAACAGTCGCTCAGCTTCCTCGAATTCAACTACATGATCCTTCAGGCCTATGACTTCATGGAGCTGAACCGCCGCTATGGCTGCATCCTGCAAATGGGCGGCTCGGACCAGTGGGGCAATATCGTCAACGGCATCGACCTGACCCGCCGGGTGATCGACCACGAGGTCTATGGCCTGACCTCGCCGCTCCTGACCACCTCGGACGGCAAGAAGATGGGCAAAAGCCAGGACGGCGCCGTGTGGCTCAATGCCGACATGCGTTCGCCCTACGAATTCTGGCAGTTCTGGCGCAACACCACCGATGCCGATGTCGGCCGCTTCCTGAAGCTCTATACCGAACTGCCCATCGACGAATGCGCGCGCCTGGGCGCGCTTGCGGGATCCGAGATCAACACCGCCAAGATCATCCTTGCCAACGAGGTGACCGCGCTCTGCCACGGGGCCGAGGCGGCGAAGGCGGCCGAGGCCACCGCCCGCGAGGTGTTCGAAAAGGGCGGCATCGGCGACGACCTGCCCACGCTTACCCTCGGCACCGCGGACCTGCCCGCCTCGATCGTTCAGTTGATCGTCAAATCCGGCCTCGCCAAATCCGGCAAGGAGGCCAAGCGCCTGATCGCCGAAGATGGCGCGCGCCTGAACGACGCCCCGCTGACCGATGCCGGGCTGATGATCGAAGCGGGCGATCTGGCGCAGCCGATCAAGCTCAGCGCAGGCAAGAAACGCCACGCGCTGGTGCAGCTTGCCTAGGCCCGCCTGCCCCTTCATTTCGCCGCAAATACTCCGGGGGTGAGGCCCGCAAGGGCCGAGGGGGCAGCGCCCCCTGTTGCCCCCACGGGGCTTACCACAGCGACGTAACCCCTAACCCCAGCAGCAGCACGGCAGACAGGATCGCCGCCAGCAGGGCGGCGGCCCCCCGTGTCGGTCTCGGGGCGGTGATCCCCTGGCCAAGAACCCGTTTCATAGGCGCATTAACACGGTTTTAGGTTTCAAACCGGTTAATGGCGCCATGTTCGAACCCACCGCCCCCGATGCGCCTCCCCTGCAACAAAGCGCCGAATTCGCCGCCGCCCTGGCGCTCTGCGGCCAGCCCCCGGCGCGGCTCGACGATGGCGCGCTGGTGCTCACGCGCCGCCTCGCCGCTGTGCCGGTGGCCTTGCTCAGCCGCGCACGGACGGATCCGGGTGCGCTGCCTGACCTGCTCGCCCGCGCCGGGCTGCGCCGCAGCGTGATCCTTATGAACCCGGACGCACCCTGCCCGAGCCTCGAAAGGCTGGGCGCGGTTCCGTTGATCACCCCCGCCCATGTGGCCGAACTGGACCTGACCGGCGACCTGATGGCCGGTCTGCATCCCAAGTGGCGCAACCGCCTGCGCCATGCCCGCCGGCAGGGCCTGCACGTATCGCACGGCGACCTGCCGCATGACCCCGCCCATTGGCTGCTGACCGCCGAGGCCGCGCAACAGCGCGCGCGCGGCTATCGCAACTGGCCCACGGCCCTGACGCTAGCCTATGCCGGCGCCAACCCCGGCGCGACCCAACTCTTCACCGCCCACCAGGGCAACACACCCATCGCGAGCCTCCTGATCCTGCGCCATGGCACAGCGGCAAGCTATCACATCGGCCACAGCACCCCGGCGGGTCGCGCCACCAGCGCCCAGACCCTGCTGATGTGGCAGGCGATGGCCTGGCTCGCCTTACAGGGCGTCACACGGCTCGATCTCGGCCCGGTAGAGACCGAAGGCAATCCGGGGCTCGCCCGTTTCAAGCTCGGCACTGGCGCCCGTCTGCGTCCGCTGGGCGGCACCTGGGCCTGGTGGCCGCCCCTGGGCCAGACGTTGCGTCCGCTGGCGCGGCTCGACCGGTCCGCGATGCATCCGGGCTGGACAGACAGTCCCGCGCCGGATTATTGAACATATGTTCATATCAGGGAGAGGCCCATGCAACTCGACACCACCGCAGCCGTGATCACCGGCGGCGCTTCCGGCCTGGGCGAGGCGACCGCCCGCTATTTCGCAGCCCACGGCGCGCAAGTCACCATCTTCGATCGCGACGTGGCGCGCGGCGAGGCTGTCGCCGCCGAGATCGGCGGCCACTTTGCCCAGACCGACGTGACCAGCGAAGAGTCGGTCGCCGCCGCCATCGCCCATGCCAAGGCCAGCATGGGCAAGATCACCGTCGCGGTGAACTGCGCCGGCATCGGCACCGTCGGCAAGACGCTGGGCAAGGATGGCCCACTGCCGCTCAGGACTTTCGAGATGACGATCGACGTCAACCTGCTGGGCAGCTTCAACGTCGCCCGCCTGGCCGCCGCCGAGATGGCCCGGAACGAACCCGACGCCGATGGCGAGCGCGGCGTGATCATCAACACCGCCTCCATCGCCGCCTTTGACGGGCAAAAAGGCCAGGTCTCCTATTCGGCCTCCAAGGGCGGCATCGTCGGCATGACACTGCCGATGGCCCGCGATCTTGCCCGTGACAACATCCGGGTCATGGCCATTGCGCCGGGCATCTTCCTGACGCCCATGCTGCTGGGCCTGCCGCAAGAGGCACAGGATTCGCTCGCCGCCGAGGTCACCTGTCCCGCCCGCCTGGGCCGCCCCGAAGAGTTCGGCCGCATGGCCGCCTTCATCGTGCAGATGAGTTACCTGAACGGCGAGGTCATCCGCCTCGACGGCGCGCTGCGGATGCGCTGATCCGCCCGATACCACGCTTTACAAAACGGTCAGTACCGGCCTCTGGGCCGGTACAAAACGGCCAATTCGCGCCTATTCGGCCTCGGCCTTTTCGGCCAGCAGCAGCCATTCCTCCTCGGCCGCGGACAGTTTCTCCTGCCGCTGCACCAGCGCCTCGGTCGCCTTCTGGAACTTGACCGGCTCGCGCGTGTAAAGCTCGGGGTCCGCCATCAATTCGTTCAGCTTGCCGATCTCTGCTTCCAGACGCGCGATCTCGGCCGGCAGGGCCTCCAGCCGATGTTTCTCGGAAAAGGTCAGTCCCGCTTTCGGTTTTACCTCGGACTTCACCTTCGGCGTCGAAGCTTTTGTTTTTTCTACTGGTTCCGTTGGGTTTTCACCCCGCTGCGCACGATAATCCGACCAGCCGCCGGGATAGACGGTGGCCTTGCCATCCCCCTCCATCGCCACCGTGGTGGTGGCAACACGGTCCAGAAAATCCCGGTCGTGGCTGACCAGCAGGACGGTGCCATCATAGTCGTCCAGCAACTCCTGAAGCAGGTCCAGCGTCTCGACATCCAGATCGTTGGTCGGTTCGTCCAGCACCAGCAGGTTCGACGGTCTCGCCATCAACCGCGCCACCAGAAGCCGGGCTTTTTCCCCACCTGACAAGGACTTGACGGCCGCTCTTGCCTGCCTTTCGTCGAACAGGAAATCCTTCAGGTAGGCGACGACATGGCGCGGTTGGCCACGCACCATAACCTGATCGGCCTTGCCCGAAACGCGCATCTCAGGATCTCCGGTCAGGCTGTCCCACAGGGACATCTCGGGGTCAAGTTGCGCGCGGGTCTGATCAAAGACCGCGATCTCCAGATTGGTGCCCAATTGCACAACACCTGCATCCGGTTCCACCTGTTGCAACAACATCTTGAGAACCGTGGTCTTACCGACGCCGTTCGGCCCCACAAAGGCAACCCGGTCGCCACGCAAGACGGTCAGATCGAAACCCCTGACGATGGTCTTGCCGTCATAGGTCTTGGTCACCCCCTTGGCCTCGATCACTTTGCGCCCGGATTTTGGACCTGAATCCAAAGACATGGCCGCCGTACCCTGGCGCTTTATCTGGGCCGCGCGTTCGGTGCGCAGCGCCTGCAAGGCGCGAACACGGCCCTGGTTGCGTTTGCGCCGCGCGCTGATGCCCTCGACCGCCCAGCGGCCTTCGGACTTGATCAGCCGGTCCAGTTTGTGACGGGCGGAGTCCTCTTCCTCCCATACCTTGTCGCGCCAGGCTTCGAAATCCTCGAAACCCCGCTCTTGCCTGCGGACCATTCCCCTGTCTATCCAGAGAGTTGCGCGGGTAAGCTCACGCAAGAATGCACGGTCGTGCGAGATCAGCACAAAGGCCGCACGGGTCGAGGACAGCTCGCGCTCCAACCAGCCGATCGCCTCGATATCCAGGTGGTTGGTCGGCTCGTCCAGCAACATCAGGTCCGGCGCCTCGGCCATCAGCTTGGCCAGCGCCGCGCGCCGCCGTTCGCCGCCCGAGGCGGTCTCGACCGCGCGGGCCGGATCGAATTTAAGACCCTCTCCGGCGCGTTCAACCCTGTAGAGTTCGCCCGGTTCCAGCCCGCTGGAGGCATAGTCACCGAGCGTCGCAAACCCGGTCATCACCGGATCCTGCTCCATGTAACCCACTGACTTTCCGGGAGGTATCACGATCTCTCCGGCGTCCGGCTCGACCAGGCCAGCCATCACCTTCATCAGGGTGGATTTGCCCGAACCGTTGCGCCCGACAAGCGCGACGCGGTCACTGGGCTGAACCACAAGGTCGAGCCCGGAAAACACCGGATCGCCGCCGAAGGTCAGCGAGATGCCGGTCATCTGCAAAAGAGGAATACGTGCCATGAGCGCCAGCTAAACCGCGGCTTGCGGGACGTCAACGCCCCATCTGGGCCTGCTATCCGGCGACCGCGCGCAGCAGACGCTTGCGCGCCGGCGGAATCGCACCGATCTCGACCCCGGTGAAGACATGCAGCGTGTTCATCTGCCGGTCCACCACCGCATGGTCGCTGACCCAACCGCCCATCATCAGATAGGTTTTCAGCAAGGGTGGCATCCTGAGCATCGCCTTTTTCACATCGGGCTTGCGCCGAAGCCGGGCCGCGAACCGGAAGACATGCGGTGCCTTGACCCGAGGCAACCAGCGTTTCGGCGCCAGATGGCGATGTTTCAGCATCGCAAATGCGTCCAGGTAATCTTCGGTCTCGGTTCCTGCGAAGGACGAACAGCCAAACAGCATCTCGATCCCGTTGCGATCGACAAATGCGGTCATCGCCCCCCAGGCCACACGCAGGATATCCGGGTCGTGGCAGTCGGGGTGCAGGCAGAACCGGCCCATTTCAACCATGGGCCCGTCGAACACTTCGAGCGCGGAAAGATCGTAGAACTGTGCCGAGTAGCTGTTGCCGATTTCGCACCCGCCCTGCGTCGTGAGCATGCGGAAACAGCAAACGAGCGCACCTTCCGCGCATATGTCCTCGATCAGAACATGATCACAGATGAGGTCGAACCGGTCCCGGTCGGGATCCGCGGTCTGGAACGCCACTGTCCGCAGGGCCTGCGCCGCCAACACGTCCTCCGGCGTCGAAGCCAGCCGTGCGCGGTAGCGGCCCTTGCTCAACAGAACAGCGTCTCCCATGACCCGGTCCTCCACGAGATCGCCCGATGGTATTCCTCCGGACCCTAGCACACAAGATGTGACGGGCGGGTGACGTATCCGCAAAAACCGATGCGGATCAGTTGATGACGTTGGCTGGATTGAACGAGCCGATGTTGCCAATCAGCTGGCGCAGGAAGGTCTTGTCGTCGATGCTCGAACTCGTCACCCGGCGCTCGAGCGCAATGATCTGGCCATCTTCCAGACCATAGCGTTCGATATTCCGCACGACCCCGCGCTGGTCGAAACTGATGGCAACCAGTTGGCGGGACACGACCTCGGGCGCGCGGGCCCCGTAATGGCGCATGCGGCTGGAAACATAGTAATATCCGCTGTCATTCAGCAAACCCGATGAACTGGGAGCACCGACTGCTTCGAGGACGCTGTCGCGCGTGTCCACGCCCACGGTGATCGCGGCAAGCTCTTCTTCGGTGGGAATATAGCCGTGATTGCGGTAGATGGCCGTACAAGCGGTCACAACGCCAACAGTGAGTCCGATCGCCAGCACGCGACATACCGGTTTCATCAGCCCTGCGGTCTTTGACATTCCTGCCCCCTTGCCTTGGCCTTGCGCGCCTTTTATCCCGATTACAGAAACCTTTGCTTCGGTTCAACAGACGAAAGCCACGCGATGACTGACGAAACCGTGCTGCGGGTCGCTGATCTGCCGCAAAACAGGGCCACGACCTTTACGTTGAGGCCGGATTCCGCCCGACTCGGCGAACTGGCGCGGGAACTTGGAATCGACGGGGTGCGAAAGCTCTCTTTCGGGGGCGAGTTACGGGCCGAAGGAAAAAGCGACTGGCGACTGACGGCCATACTGGGGGCAACTGTCGTGCAGCCTTGTGTCGTGACGCTGGAACCGGTGACGACGCGGATCGACACCGAAGTGCGCAGGCTTTTCGTCAAGGACTGGGCCGAGCCGGACGAGGAAGAAGCCGAAATGCCCGAAAACGACGAGGCGGAGCCGCTTGGCCCGGTGATCGACCTGAACGCGGTCATGACCGAAGCGCTGGCGCTGGCGCTGCCCGCCTATCCGCGCAAGGAGGGCGTCGAATTGGGTGAAGCCGTGTTCGCCGAACCCGGCAAAACGGCAATGACCGACGAAGACACCCGCCCTTTCGCCGGACTGGCGGCGTTGCGCGACAAGCTGAAAAAAGATCAATGACAAGGGTGTGGAAACCTGCCATACGGGGCGGTCAGAAAAACCCCTTGAACGTGGCGAGAATCGCAGTATTTTCGCGCGCTCAATCGGATTTAGGGTTGGACAACGCGCGGGCAGAAGCCTAAACGCTCGTCACACCTTCTGGGAAACGTAGTACGAAACCGGCCCACGGTTCTGATCGGGGCCCACAGTTAAGACAAAGGTTGAGACAATGGCTGTCCAACAGAACAAAGTATCCAAATCGCGTCGCAACATGCGCCGTGCGCATGACGCCCTGGTTGCTGCCAACCCGAACGAGTGCCCGAACTGCGGCGAGCTGAAGCGCCCGCACCACGTTTGCGGTGCCTGCGGCCATTATGACGACCGTGAAGTCGTCGCCAAGGCCGACGAGATCGAGCTGGACGAAGACGCGGCCTAAGCCCGTCCCCGAGCAGGCCACGGCATGACAGCTCAGCCCGATCAGACCGGCATGGCGACCGGAAAGATCATCATCTCGGTTGACGCTATGGGCGGGGACGCGGGTCCTTCGGTCGTGGTGGCAGGGATTGCAAAATCGGCAAAGAAGAACCCCGAACTGGGGTTCATTCTTCACGGCCCCGAAGAAACGCTGCGCAAGCTGGTTTCCAAGCGGCGCGTTCTCGAAGGACGCGTCGTTTTTCGTGATTGCCCGGATGTCGTCACGATGGAGGACAAGCCGAGCCAGGTCGTACGCAACGGCAAGAACACGTCGATGTGGTCGACACTCGAATCGGTCCGGACTGGCGAAGCCACGGGCGCGGTGAGTTGTGGCAATACCGGCGCGCTCATGGCGCTCAGCATGCTGCGCCTGCGTCGCCTGCCCGGTGTGACCCGACCCGCGATCGCGATTCTGTTCCCGTCGCGAAATCCGCAAGGCTTCAACGTGCTTCTGGACGCCGGCGCCGATATTCGCGCCGACGCACCCGACTTGCTGCAATATGCGCTGATGGGCGCATCCTATGCCCGCAACGGGATGCACCTGTCGCGACCGCGCGTCGGCCTTCTGAATGTCGGCACCGAAGAGCACAAGGGCCGTGCCGAGTTGAAAGAGGCGCAAGCCCTCATTGCCCAATACGCTGAGCCCGCCAAATTCGAATTCGTGGGATTCGTCGAAGGCAGCGACATACCCGGAACGCGCTGCGATGTGATTGTCACGGACGGATTCACCGGAAATGTCGCGATCAAGACGGGCGAAGGCACCGCGCGGATGATCGCCTCGCTTCTGCGTGAGGCATTCAAGTATTCCCCTTTGTCGCGTCTCGCATCTGTGCTGGCGGTTACATCGCTGCGGCGCCTCAGCAAGAGGATTGACCCGCGCCAGGTCAACGGCGGCGTCTTTCTCGGCCTGAATGGCACGGTAATCAAATCGCATGGCAGCGCCGATGCAACCGGAGTTTCGGCGGCCATCAAGCTGGCGTTCACGCTGGCGCGGTCGGGTTTTGCCGAAAGGCTGGCAGCGCGCGTTGCCTCTGTCGCCGAACTGACGCAGGATGTCGCGCAATCCGCAGATGCGGCTTTGAACAAAGAAAAAGAAAGCAACTGATCCGATGACAGGCCGAGCAGTCGTAAAAGGTGTCGGGCACTATCTTCCCGCACGAGTCGTTCCCAACTCCGAATTCGAAAAGACCTTGGACACTTCGGACGAATGGATTCGCAGCCGATCGGGGATCGAAAGACGCCATTTCTCGGCCGAGGGAGAGACCACTTCGGACCTGGCCACAAATGCCGCCAAGGCCGCGCTGGACGACGCCGGCATGAGCGCCGACCAGATTGACGCCATCATCCTGGCGACGTCGACGGCGGATCTTACATTTCCGTCGGCGGCGACGATGGTCCAGGCGCGTCTTGGAATGACCGGCGGCTTTGCCTTCGACGTACAGGCGGTTTGCGCCGGGTTTGTCTATGCGCTGAGCAATGCCAATGCCCTGATCGTATCGGGTCAGGCCAGGCGGGTGCTGGTAATCGGCGCGGAAACCTTCAGCCGAATCATGGACTGGACCGACCGTTCCACCTGCGTGCTGTTCGGTGATGGCGCCGGAGCAGTGGTTCTGGAAGCCGAGGAAGGCACCGGTACCCCGGAGGATCGGGGTATCCTGGCCGTCGATCTGAACTCGGACGGCCGCTATCGTGACCTGCTTTATGTTGATGGTGGCGTGTCGACTCAGACGACCGGCTATCTTCGGATGCAGGGAAATCAGGTGTTCCGACACGCTGTCGAAAAACTGGCGCAAACTGCTGAAAACGCTTTGGAAAAAGCCGGCCTCAGCAGTTCGGACGTCGACTGGATCGTACCGCATCAGGCCAACATCCGCATCATTCAGGGCACCGCCAAGAAGATGGGACTGCCGATGGAGAAGGTTGTCATAACGGTTCAGGATCACGGAAATACATCGGCCGCATCGATCCCTCTGGCCCTTTCCGTTGGCAAGCAGCGCGGCCAGATCAAGAAAGGCGATCTGGTGGTCACTGAGGCGATCGGCGGCGGCCTGGCATGGGGCGCGGTGGTCCTGCGCTGGTAACGGCCTAACCCACGCTTTGCAATTCATTGATATTGACAGGGAATTTCCCCTACCCCTATGCTTCATCATCAGCATGGGGGTCCGCATGAGCGACAAAACTCTGACACGAATGGATTTGAGCGAAGCCGTATTCCGCGAAGTCGGCCTTTCCCGCAATGAAAGCGCGCAGTTGGTCGAAAGTATGCTGAACCATATGTCCGACGCGCTGGTCAACGGCGAACAGGTCAAGATCTCGTCCTTCGGCACGTTCAGCGTGCGCGAGAAAACGGCGCGTGTCGGCCGCAACCCCAAGACCGGGGAAGAAGTGCCCATCCAGCCGCGCCGCGTCCTGACATTCCGTCCATCGCACCTGATGAAAGAACGGGTTGCCGCCGGAAATCGCAAGTAAAATCAAGGGCACATTTCATGAGCAAGTCGCCGGACGCCTTTCGCACCATCTCCGAAGTCGCGGAATGGTTGGGTGTTCAGGCTCATGTGCTGCGCTTCTGGGAAAGCAAGTTCAGCCAGGTAAAGCCGGTCAAACGTGCGGGTGGACGGAGATATTACCGGCCGGCCGACATGTTGTTGCTGGGCGGCATCAAGAAGCTGCTGCATGACGACGGAATGACGATCAAGGGCGTTCAGAAACTTCTGCGGGAACAGGGCGTGCTTCATGTTTCCGAGTTTTCGCAAGGTCTGGAGGACACCGCCGTTTCCAATCTTGAAGACGGCGGCAATGTCGTGAGGTTCAACGCAGCCAAGCTCGCGGATTCGAGCCCGGCGCAGTTTTCCATGGATCTCGGCGATCGCAACGTCCTGAACGATCTGTTTCCCGATCTGGTTTCGGACAGAGCCGCGACCGGCGAGGATGATTTGTCCGGTTCGACCGGCGACGATGGTGATGACGACGACGATGACGCCATAGAAATCGTGAATCTCTCGCCCCCTTCCGCAGCAGGAAAAGAGTTTTCGGCAGAAACCGAAGCAACGGTTCCCGCGGTCAGCGAAGAATCCAAGGGCGAGAATACGGACGAGGATATGGATACGGCACCCGGAATCCTGAGCGCGGTTGCACAGACTACCGCCTTGCCCGCGAAAATGGCCATGGAAATCGCGCCCCTTGCCACGCAATTGAAAGATTGGCTGTCGCGGCAGGCCAGTTGAAAAAGGTCATGATTTCCCCTTGCCCCTGCCGAGAAAACCGGTATGAACACTCCATCGTCGGGCTATGGCGCAGCCTGGTAGCGCGTCCGTCTGGGGGACGGAAGGTCGCAGGTTCGAGTCCTGCTAGCCCGACCAAATCATACCGACGAAAAGAAAAAATGGCAAACCAGGGCCTCTGGAAGACGGGGGAAATGGGATGACAGGCGTTTGTCCGAACCAGCAGATCGAAGCGATGATCGAAGCGGGAGAAATCCGCGCTTTGCCCCCCGTGATCGCGGCACAAATCCAGCCGGCAAGTCTTGACCTGCGCCTGGGCACGGTTGCCTACCGGGTCCGCGCGTCATTCCTGGCCGGGGCCGGCAACAGCGTCGCCAGCCGCCTGGACGAGTTCGAGATGCACCGCATCGACCTGAGCCAGGGCGCGGTTCTGGAAAAAGGCTGCGTCTATCTGGTGCCGTTGATGGAATCACTCGCGTTGTCTTCTGACGTCAGCGCGGTTGCAAACGCCAAGAGTTCCACCGGCCGGCTTGACCTCCTCACCCGGACGATCACGGATGGTGGAACGGAATTCGACCGAATTCCGGCAGGTTACACCGGGCCGCTCTACGCCGAGATCTGTCCCCGCTCCTTTTCGGTGCTGGTGCGCCCAGGCATGCGGCTGAACCAGATCAGGTTCCGCCGCGGCCAGGCCAGCCTGAGCGATGATGATCTCCGCGCCTTGCATGCCGCGACGCCATTGGTCGACGGCCCTGCGGTGATCCACGACGGGCTTGGCTTCTCCGTCGACCTGCGACTGGCAGGCACGGATCTGGTCGGCTACCGGGCCAAACCCCATACCGGGGTCATCGACCTCGACCGGATCGGCGTTTATGACGCCTCGGAATACTGGGAAGAAGTGCGCACACGCGATGGCCGCATCATTCTGGACCCCGGCGCCTTTTATATTCTCGTAAGCCGCGAGGCGGTGCATATTCCCCCCCTCTATGCAGCTGAAATGGCGCCATATCTTGCCATGGTCGGTGAATTCCGGGTGCACTACGCCGGATTTTTCGACCCCGGTTTCGGCCATGCCGACGCCGGCGGCGCAGGATCGCGCGGCGTTCTCGAAGTCCGGTGCCACGAGGCGCCATTCGTGCTGGAGCACGGGCAGATCGTTGGGCGACTGGTGTACGAAAAAATGTCCGAACGCCCGACACAGCTCTATGGTGCCGGGATCGCTTCGAACTACCAGGGTCAGGGCCTGAAGCTATCCAAGCACTTCAAGCAAGTCGTGTAAGATATTATGAATTTGTGATATTTTGCGCGCTTCGCGCCGCGCGGCGCGCCTGCCGCATGGCGCGCAGTTTCTCGCGTTCCGGATCGCTTTCCCGCGTCGTCTGCTCCGTGACCTGCGGCTTGTCGCTCGTCTTCCGGCCCAGGTTCGACATCGCATCGAAGCCTGCGTTCACACCCGAATTGACCGCCCGCCGCACGACTGTGCGCACGATCATGTCGATCAACTGGTTCATGTTCATTGTCTTGTTCCTTTTGCTGCCCGCTTGCGATTTAGCATTCAAATGGGAAATTTTTAGGGCTGCCGCATCAATCGCCGTCAAATAGTTCGGGTTGTCCGGCTTCGGCATCTTCCTCGTCACTTGCTGCGGCAGTCGGCAGCATGCCTGGCGGCGGTCTGTTCTCCAGCAGTCCGGCTGCCCGCAACTCCTTGAGCCCCGGAAGATCGCGCGCGCTCTCCAGCCCGAAATGATCCAGGAAATGCGGCGTGACGACAAATGTCACCGGTCTCCCCGGCGTCATCCGGCGTCGGCCCAGCCTGATCCAGTCCATTTCCAGCAACTGGTCGATTGTCCCGCGCGACACCGACACACCCCGGATTTCCTCGATCTCGGCACGGGTTACCGGCTGGTGATAGGCAATGATCGCCAGTGTCTCGATCGCGGCGCGCGACAGTTTCCGGGTTTCGACCGTTTCCTTCTGCATCAGGAACCCAAGATCGGGGGCAGTTCGGATCGCCCAGGCCTCGCCCACCTGCACCACCCTCACGCCACGCCCTTCGTAGCGTTTGCGCAGCATCTGGACCGCCTGCGCCGGGTCGCTTCCGTGCGGCATGCGCGCGGCCAGGTCGGTCAGGCTTACCGGCTCGGGGCTGGCGAACAGCACGGCTTCGACCATGCGTTCCTGTTCCGCCAGCGGCGGTGCCTCGAACAGGCTGTCGGTGCGGTCGTCAGACGGTTCGCTCACGTCTCCGGGTCCTTTCTGCGCAGGTGAATGGGCGCGAAACTGTCGGCCTGGCGGATTTCCAGATGGCCTTCCTTGACCAGTTGCAGCGAGGCGGCGAATGTCGCGGCCGTGGCCGAGCGGCGACGCACGGGATCAAGACCCCAGCCGTCGGGCAGGTAGCTGGCCATGTCGGTCCAGCTGCCGGCAAAGCCGATCAGCCCGCGCATCCGCTCCAGCGCCTGCTCCATCGTATAGACCTTGTCGCGGTCCATCACGAAGGGGCGGAACTCGTCGCGCGTGCGGATGCGGGCATATGCCTGCATCAGATCAAGCAGCGAGGCGGAATAGGTGACCGTGCGGATGCGCGCTATGTCCTCGCCCTGCCCCCGGCGAAAGAAATCCCGCCCCAGTTGATCCCGGCCCATCAGGCGCGCGGCGGCGTCACGCATCGCTTGCAAACGCTCCAGCTGGAACGCAAGATGCGCGGCCAGTTCCTCGCCAGAGGGGCCGTCTTCCTCGGGATCGGGCGGCAGCAGCAGACGGGATTTCAGAAACGCCAGCCAGGCCGCCATGACCAGGTAATCGGCTGCAAGCTCGATACGCAGGGCCTTGGCGCGTTCGACAAAGGCCAGGTATTGACGGGCAAGTTCCAGAACCGAGATTTTCCGCAGATCGACCTTTTGTGTACGCGACAGGGTGAGCAGCACATCGAGAGGGCCTTCGAACCCATCGACATCGACGATCAACGCCTCAGCCGCCAGCCGGTCGGCGACCGACATTTCGTCTTCGGAGAAAAGGTTATCCGTCATAGACCTGCCCGCCCATGAGGCGAGATAGTTCAGCCTCGGCGGCAGCTATGTCAAGCTCTACCGGTGCTTGCCGCCGTTCCAGCGCCCGCATCGCGCGGGCCTGTGCGGCCTCGCCCATGCGGCCGGCTGCCTGGGCAGCGGCGGCACGGTCGGCCAGGCTCTGATTGCAGACCAGCGCCACGTCGCAGCCTGCAGCAATGGCCTGTGCAGTCTTTTCGGCAATGGAGCCCGCCAGAGCCTTCATCGAAATATCATCCGTCATGATCAGGCCCTGGAATCCGATCCGCTGACGGATCAGTTCCATCATGACCGGCGAGACCGTTGCCGGGCGCGGGTCGATCCGGTCATAGACCAGATGCGCGGTCATCCCCATCGGAAGATCATGCAGCGCGCGGAACGGCGCGAAATCGGTGCTGTCTAGTGCCTCGGGCGTCAGCGCAACATGCGGCAGGTCATGATGACTGTCGAGCGTGGCGCGCCCATGTCCGGGCATGTGCTTGACCACCGGCAGAACGCCGCCATCCAGCAGCCCGTCTGCGACCGCCCGGCCAAGCCGCGTAACTGTCTGCGGGTCGTCTCCATAACAGCGGTTACGCAAGAAGTCATGGGTTTCATCACGCGCGAGGTCAAGCATCGGGGCGCAATTGCTGTCGATGCCCAGCTCATGCAACTCGGACGCGATCAGCCGATAGCGCAGGTACATGGCCCGTTCCGCATTCTCTCCCGCGCGTGCGGCGTGGTCGAGCGGCGGCAACCAAGCACGCGCGAGCGGCGGGCGCAACCGCTGGACACGGCCCCCTTCCTGGTCGATGGTGATCACGCAATCACGCCCGACGGCCTCGCGGAAATCGCAGCACAGCGCGCGCACCTGATCGGCCGTTTCGATGTTACGGGCAAACAGGATGAACCCGAACGGGTCAACCTCGCGGAAAAGCACCTTTTCTTCAGCTGTCAGGCGCAGCCCCTCGGCATCGAGGATGGTTGCGCCAAAACTCACTTCGTGGTCACCGGAATGCAATCGGCACGTTCCGCCACGAGAACAGAGCAGAAATGCCGCGCTTCACTCAGGTCGTCGAACCCTGCCACCCGCAAACGGTAGAACGTGCGCCCACCGCTGGACGCCCCCTCGATGACACGTTGCTTGCCGTCCATGTATTCGCTGAAACGGCCATAAAGACGATCCCATTCGGCCTGCGCGATTTCCGGCGTGTCATAGGCGCCAAGTTGCGCCAGACGTGTGCCGACCGGCAAGCTATCCGGGTCCAGATCGACGGCCATCGCCGTTCCCAGCGCGGTGTTGATTGCCGCCTTGGTTGCGGTCTCTGCCGCGCCATCGCTCGGCACCGAGCGACCGGGACGCGCCAGCGGACGCAACGAGCGCCGCACACCCGGTTCTCCGGCAAGGACATTACCCGCATTGGCCTGTGCAAGGTCGGCAGGATCGATCGCGGTCAGGGGCGTGGGCTGTTCGATCGAGGCAAGCTCGGTGGATTCCTCCTCCAGAAGCGCGTTTTCCTTGTCAGCAAGTTGACCGGCGCCCCCTGTAAGTTCGGCAACCAGTTGATCGATCTGACCGTTGCGGAACGCTTCGACCGCCTCCGAAGGCACCTCGGCGGAAACCGAGAGCGAAACCGTGGTTGGTGTCACCTCGTTCATCGGCACGTCCTCGTCGCTCAGCGACACGGGCTGAGGCGCGAGCAGCAAGCGATCAGCCGGCGGAGCGGCGGTGCCCTGCGCGGCAACCGTGTTCACCGCAAGACCCTGGTGATCGGCTGGCAGTCCGCCGGGATTGTCCGGCTGTATCCGCATCGGCCCCTCGAGCGCGCGCACGACCGGCACGCCACTGACATCGCGCATCACCAGCTTGTAGCCCCAGATACCGATACCCACCACAAGGGCCAGAGAGCCGACCGCACCCATGAGGCTGACGATCCGACCGAGCCCGGGTCGCGGCGCCTGCTTCTCGAATTCCCCTTGCTGATCCTCTGCCAAAGAATCCTCAGGCACCTCGAACTCGGGCATGTTGTAGGAATAATGCACCTGGTTCGGGTTCACGTGACCCGTGTAATCGAAACTCGCCATGATCCGCCTCACTGCCCATCCGCGCAAATCATTGTTCGCGCGCAGGTTCTTCTTGCAACTGCCTCAGCCAGCGGTTCGGGCGGTGTTGTTTCGAGTTACCGCATCTCCTCCGCCGGAGTGACGCCGAGAATAGCAAGCCCTGCCGAAATCACAACCGCCACGGAACGGGCAAGTGCGATTTTTGCCTGGCTTGTGGCGGCATCGCCATCCTGAATGAACCGCAACTCGGGATGTTCGTTTCCGCGGTTCCAGAGAGAATGGAATTCCCCTGCCAGTTCATATAGATAGAAGGCGATCCTGTGCGGTTCGTTGGTGCGCGCGGCGATCTCGACAAGACGCGGCCATTCGGCCAGCTTGCGGGTCACGGCAATCTCGGCCTCGTGATCCAGCAGCGACAGATCGGCGCTTGCCAGTATCGCATCATCAGTTGCAATCCCTGCCTCGGCGGCCCGGCGCAACACCGAAGACACCCGTGCATGAGCGTATTGCACGTAGAACACCGGGTTCTCGCGGCTCTGCTCCAGCACCTTGTCGAAATCGAAATCCAGCGGCGCGTCGTTGCGCCGGGTCAGCATCACGAAGCGGGTCACGTCCGGGCCGACCTGGTCGATCACGTCACGCAGGGTGATGAAGGTTCCTGCCCGCTTGGACATCTTGAACGGCTCGCCGTTCTTGAACAGCTTGACCAACTGGCACAGCTTGATGTCGAAGGACACACGCTTTTCCGCATCCAGCGCGGCGACGATGGCCTTCATTCGCTTGACATAGCCGCCATGGTCGGCGCCGAACACGTCGATGATCACGTCGAAGCCGCGTTTGACCTTGTCGTAGTGATAAGCGAGATCGGGGGCAAAATAGGTCCAGCCGCCATCGGATTTCTGCACCGGGCGGTCGACGTCGTCGCCATATTCGGTCGCCTTGAACAGCATCTGTTCGCGCGGCTCCCAATCCTCGGGCGGAGCCTTGCCTTTCGGCGGCTCCAAAGTGCCGCGATAGATCAGCCCCTTTTCCTTGAGCTCTTCCAGCGTCCGTTCGATCTTGCCGCTTTCGTAATAGGACCGTTCCGACGACCAGACATCCATTTTCACGCCAAGCGCAGCCAGATCCTCGCGGATCTGCTGCATCATCGCGGCCATGGTGAATTCGCGGATCGCATCAAGCCATTCGCTTTCGGGCTTGTCGATCAAACTGTCGCCGAATTTCTCTTTCAGCGCCTCGCCGACCGGCACCAGGTAATCGCCGGGATAGAGCCCCTCCTTGACCTCGAAATCGAGCCCGTTGGCTTCGCGGTAGCGTTCATAGGCCGAGCGCGCAAGAACATCGACCTGCGCACCGCCGTCGTTGATCCAGTACTCTCGCGTGACGTCATAGCCCGCGTATTCCAGCAGCCCGGCCAGCGCGTCCCCGAACACCGCGCCCCGGCAATGCCCCACGTGAAGCGGACCGGTGGGGTTGGCGGACACGTATTCGACATTGGCGGTCTTGCCCGCGCCCATGTCGGACTTGCCGAAATCAGTGCCCTGCCCCAGCACCGCGGCGACGACCCCCTGCCAGACCGAAGGCGTCAGGGTCAGGTTGAGAAAACCCGGACCGGCGACTTCGGCGCTGACGATGCGCGGATCGGCGGCCAGCTTGGCCGCAAGCCCCTCGGCGATGTCGCGCGGTTTCTGCCCGGCCGGCTTGGCCAGGACCATCGCGGCATTGGTGGCCATGTCGCCATGCAGCGCATCGCGGGGCGGCTCGACCGCAACATTGGCGAAATCCAGCCCCTGGGGCAGCGCGCCCTCGGCCTGCATCTGTTCCAGCGCCGCCACGACCAGGGCGCGGATCTCGGTAAAGAGGTTCATCTCTGCATCCTTTTGCTTGGCAGGCGGTTTACCACGCAAAGCGGCAAGGTCAATGGAACCGTGAGTTTCCGCTCAAATACGGGCCGGATCGGACCCGGTCAGGCGGGCATGATCCAACAGGGCGAACCGGTCGGTCATCCCGGCGATGTAATCAGACACGATCCGGGCGAGCGCGGTTTCATCCGCGGCAGCATCTATGTCGGAATGCCAGCGCCCGGGCATCTGGTGGGGATTGTGCAGGTAAATCGGGAACAGGTCCTCGACCACTCGGGCGACCTGGATCCGTTTTTCCATCACCGACGGCGCCCGGTACATGCGCGCAAACAGGAAGGCACGGATTTCCTTCAGATCGCGCCATAGGGCGTCCGAGAACCGGATCACAGGATACCCCAACGCGCGCAGCTCTTCGACCGATCGCGCCCCGGATGCGGCCAGCGCCGCGCGCGAGGTGTCGATGACGTCCGATACCATTACGCCGAACACACGCCGCAGCGCCTCGTGCCGCCGGCGCAGCGCATCGGTCGCGGGGTAGAGCCGGTCGACCTCGGCATAGCAATCGCAGACGATCGGCAGGCTGGCGATCTCGTCATCGGTAAACAGGCAGGCGCGCAGCCCGTCATGCAGGTCGTGATTGTTGTAGGCGATATCGTCCGACAGCGCGGCGACCTGCGCCTCGGCGCTGGCATGGGTGTGAAGTTCCAGATCGAATGCCGCGTTGCACTCGGCCAGTGCCCAGGGCAGTTCGCCCAGAACCGGACCGTTGTGCTTGGCAATCGCCTCCAGTGTTTCCCACGTCAGGTTCAACCCGTCAAAGGCGGCATAATGCCGTTCCAGCCTGGTCACGATGCGGATGGCCTGTGCATTGTGGTCGAACCCGCCATATGGCGCCATCAGCGCGTGCAAAGCGTCCTCGCCCGTGTGGCCGAAGGGGGTGTGCCCCAGGTCATGCGCCAGCGCCACCGCCTCGGTCAGTTCCGCGTTCAGGTTCAACGCGCCGGCAATGGTGCGGGCGACCTGCGCCACCTCTATCGAATGGGTCAGGCGGGTGCGGTAATTGTCGCCCTCATGTTCGACGAATACTTGCGTCTTGTGCTTCAGACGCCGAAAGGCGCTGGCATGAATGATCCTGTCGCGGTCGCGCTGGAAACACGACCGGAACGCACTTTCCTCCTCGGGCACCAGACGCCCCCGCGCCCGGGCCGGATCCGACGCGAACCCCGCTCTTGTCACACCTTCAAGTCCTTGTCGCCTGTCCCTCGGCTTTCTATATTGCACGATACCGCAGATTGAAACCGTGGAGACGGCCATGCTCTTGCCCCCAAAAGTTACCGACCGCGCCTTTGCCCGGCTGGCCGAGATCGGCGCGGCGGATCAGGGACAGGCGCTGCGGGTCGCCGTCGAAGGCGGCGGTTGCTCGGGCTTTCAGTACGAAATCGCGCTGGATGCGCCCAAGGAGGACGATCTGGTTCTCGAAGGACAGGGCGAACGGGTGGTGGTCGATGCGGTATCGCTGCCGTTTCTGGAAAATGCCACTATCGACTTTACCGAAGAACTGATCGGCGCGCGCTTTGTGATCGACAACCCCAACGCAACCTCGTCCTGCGGCTGCGGCACGTCTTTCTCGATCTGACCGGCACTCAGGGATCAGTGCGGGCGCGCCAGATGGCGGCGCGTTGCGGCGTGACCTGATCCCAAAGCAGAAACAGCCCCGATCCCATCACGATGGCCACTCCGAGCCACGTCATTGGCTCGGGCCATTCCCCAAAGGCCCACGCCCCCAGCCCCACCATCCAGACGAATTGCAGGTTCAGAAGCGGCGTCACCACATAGGCCGCCAGAAGACGCAGCGCCACCACCAGCAGCCATCGCGCGGCGAACAGCAACCCGGCATAGGCCAGAACCCACGCCAGATCGGCCACCGGCATCGGCACCCATACGAACGGCAGGGCCACCGACATGCTCAGCCCCAGTGCCAGGTTGGGATAGAATACCTGCGCCAGCGCGTTTGTTTCGAACCGGCCGATATACCGGGACAGCACCAGTGAAAACGTTCCGGTCAGAACGCCGCCCACGGCCCAAAGATGGCCCGACGAAGCGGTCCCGACGCCGCCGGGCATCAGACAAAGCAAGCCGACGAACCCTGCCAGCAACGCCGCCCAGGCCGCCGGGCGCGGGTGTTCACGCAGCATCACGCTCGACATCACGGCCGCAACGATCGGCATCAGGCCCACGAACACGAAGACATCGGCGAAGGGCAGCAACCGGAAGGCATGAAAAAAGCACAGAGACGCCGCAACCGTCGCGGCCGCGCGCGTCGCCATGGTGCGCGGGCAACCCGTGCGCAGCGCCCGACCGGCCTGCCCGCGCGCCGCCGCCAGGCTCAGCGCGGCCACGATCATTCCGGAAAGGGCAAAAAGCTGCGGTGCGGCATAGCTCTGGGCGATGAACTTGGTGATCGCATCGGCAGAAGAAATCAGGGCCGTATAGGCCAGCACCAGCCCGCCGCCCAGGAATGCCGCCCTCACACCGCCACCTGCATACAGACCGCGCGCGCGAACCCCGCAAAGAAGCTTTCGAAATGTGGACTGCTGGCTTCCGCCGCGCTCAGGATGTCATGTCCCGATTGACCAAGGGCGGATCGGACATGCGCGGACATGACCCCCCAATCGTTGCTGCGCCGGTTCCCCATCAGAAAAATGCACTCGGATATTTCGCGCAACGGGCCGCCCGGTGCGGGATGGGCAAGGAACGACACCGCGCCCGCGCCGACAGGATCGTGGAACGCCTGCGCGCCCGCGGCACGCGCCGCCCATCCGCAGACAAGGTATTCGTGATAGTCGTCCTGCAGATGGGCCCCCTGGAAATTCCCGGCGGAAAACGAACGCGCCATCCGCAAGATCCAGTTTTCCCATATCGGGGAGGGCGTCGCGCCAGCATAGCGAAGCGCAACACAGATTTCGGCCAGAAGATCCGCGTTCTGTTCGAGATAGGCAAGAATGCCCGAATATTCGAGGCTGATCAGCGCCTGTTCCGGAAGCTCCGGGTTCTTGCGCCCATATTCCGACAGGTAGAACACGATATGCGTCAGTTCATAGGCAGCCTTCTTGTTGGGCAAGGCGAAGGTTTCGGAACGGGACACGAAGCGATGGAGGCGCTCTGTCAGGTCGTCATCGCCGGACATAGGCACAGCACCGCGCCGCCGCAGCAACCGGCGGGCTTCGGCCCTTTGCAGATCCGAAAGTTCGGCTTCGGGCAGTCCTTGTCGCGCTATCCAGTGGGCAAGCGCCTCGCCCTTTGCGCCTTCCATTCCCAGATCTTCGAGATCGAGACAGAGCGACAGCAGGAACCGGTAGTATTGTGGAAAGAATTCAAGCCGCTGCTCGATCTGTTCATAAAACCCGAGATGCGGGGCCAGGGCCTCCGTGTCCAGAGATTCGCCGGTGCATTCGAGGATGTTCAGCAGTTCGGCATTTTCCTTGAGCCAGAACACGTCATCGCCAAACCGGCGCTGACCTGCAAACGACGCGACCATAGCGGCAGGCCCCGGCAAGGCCCGGCCACTGGTACGGCGGGCGTTCAACTGGATTACGTTCGACATGAGATTGGTCTCCTGTTTCCTGATGCCCGGTGAACGCCCGGCCCGATAGTCGGATCCGCGCCTCAGCTGCCCGACGAGAACATCTGGGTGCCTTCGCCCATTTTGACCGCCACTGCGTCGGTCTTCTGGCAGCTGGTCGAGAACATCTGGGTCCCCTCACCTGTCATCGAATTCGTGCCCGACATCTGGCAGCTGGTCGAGAACAGGTGCACGCCATCGCCCTGGATCGCATCCGCCCGGGTCGCAGGCTGGCAACTGGTCGAGAAGAGATGCGTTCCTTCGCCGGCATGAACGGTTTCACGGATCACCGGCTGGCAGCTGGTCGAAAACATCTCGACACCCTCGCCGGAAAGAACACCGGCTTGCGCCCTCGGGGCGGAACCGGAAGAATACAACCCCGTCACATCGCCGTCCATCATGCTGAAACTGTCGGTAGCGAAGGTTGCGCTGTAGTCGATTTTGAGCTTGGCAGTCATGCCTCAAGTCCCCCTGGGCTGGTGTTGATAACAGCTTCAGGTTTGCAGGACTCACTCGTCTGGAAAAGATATTTTTCAATCATAAATTGTAAAATAATAACCTATCCGCATTAACAAAATTAGGCAAAAATATGGCAATCAATAAGTTTGCATCACCTTGCAAATATTGAAATTTTTTTATCCACAGGCCCAAAAAGACACAATTTCACCTGAATTTCCCGCAACCATTACGCGAATCATCCCTTCGAGCCCGCCCATGCTCGGCCTTGGGATGGGCATTGCCTTGCTCCCGTGGTCCATTCGGGGATAGATCTTCTGGCAGACAGGATCGGGAGACGCCGCATGAAGATTGCCACATTCAACATCAACGGGATCAAGGCCCGCCTGGCGGCGCTGCCCGAGTGGCTGGACCAGGCCCAGCCCGATGTCGTCCTGCTGCAGGAAATCAAGTCGGTGGACGAAGCCTTTCCGCGCGAATTGTTCGAAGATCGCGGCTATTGCGTCGAAACCCATGGACAGAAAAGCTTCAACGGGGTGGCGATCCTGTCGAAACTGCCGCTCGAAGACGTGGACCGCGGCCTGCCGGGCGACGGTTCGGACGAACAGGCCAGATGGATCGAGGCAACGATCATCGGCAAGCAGGCGGTCCGGCTCTGCGGATTGTACCTGCCCAACGGCAACCCGGTGGAACTGGACAGCGCGGGACAGCCGGTCAAGGGCGGGAAATACGACTACAAACTGCGCTGGATGGAACGCATGCAGCAACGCGCCGCAGAGCTGCTTGCCTCGGAAGAGCCTGTCGTGATGGCCGGAGACTACAACATCATCCCGCAGGCCGAGGATGCCAAACGTCCCGAAGCCTGGCGCGAGGATGCCCTGTTCCGCCTCGAAAGCCGCGCCGCCTTTCGCCGGATCCTGAACCTGGGGTATACCGAGGCGTTCCGCGCCCGGGTCCGGGAGCCCGGGCATTATTCATTCTGGGACTATCAGGCAGGCGCCTGGAATCGCAACGACGGCATCCGGATCGATCACCTGCTGCTCAGCCCGCAGGCCGCCGACCTGATGCGCGATTGCGGTATCGACAAGGCTGTCCGCGGCGGCGACAAACCTTCGGACCATGTTCCGGTCTGGATCGATCTCGATCTGTAAAGGATCAATCGCCCCGGGTCACGTCGTGACGGTAGATCCAGTCGAACTGCCGAACCATGCGGGCCGGTGCGACAAGCCCGCCCAGATGCAATGCGAGATGCGCGGCACTCCGGACCGGTCCCGAACGCAGGTGATACTTCCATGCATTGCCATTGGCGGCGGCGATCACCCGTTCGACTCTTGGTCTACGCCGGTTCTGATAGGTGTCGAGCGCAACTTCGATACCCGGCGCGCGGGACAATTCCTCGGCCAGCACCCAGGCATCCTCCAAAGCCATATTGGCCCCCTGGGCCATGAACGGCAGGGTCGGATGCGCGGCATCGCCAAGAATCGTGACCCGTCCCTTGTGCCAGCAGCGGGCAACGGGATGGCGGAAAAGCCCCCACAGAGCCGGGCTGTCGACCTGATTCAACAAGGCTTTGGGCAGCCCCTCGAACCCGGCGAATGCAGACCGGAGGTTTCCCGCGTCATCGGTGTGGCTCCAGCTTTCCGCTGCCCATTCCTGTCGCTCCTGCACGGCGACCAGATTGACCATGGCCCCGTCGCGGAGCGGATAACAGACCAGATGGCGGCCCGGCCCCATGAAAACCCGCGCTTCGTCAGGAAGCCTCTGATCGTTGGGCACCACTGCCCTCCATGCCACCTGCCCGGTGAAAAATGGCCTGGCGGTCCCGTTCAGCGCCTGCCGGGCGCGGCTGTGCAGACCATCCGCACCCACGATCAGATCTGCCGTTATCCGGGCGCCACTGCACATCTGCAAGACAGGTGGGGAGCCGGGCTCCACGCGCTCGACCTTTTGCAAGAGACGAATGTTCACTCCGGCCTGCCGAACCGCCTTGGCCAACAGTTCGATGAGGTCGGCGCGATGCACGAATGCGAAACGCTGGTCGGCCGCGTGTTTTGTCAGATCGAGCCGGAGAACCTCGGCCGGGCGGCGATAATCGGACAGAACGACCGCCCGGCATCGGATCGTTGCCGCCTCGAACGCGTCGCCCAGCCCCAGCGCGCCGAGGACCGATGCGCCATTCGGGCTGACCTGTATGCCGGCCCCCACCTCGGCGATTGCTTCGGCCTGTTCCAGAACAGTGACATCGGCCCCCTGCAAGCGCAGCGCCAATGCCGCAGCCAGCCCGCCGATGCCGGCCCCGACGATGACGATCCTGATCTCGTTCAACTGCACCGTGATTTCCTCAAAGGAAAACGCCGAGGCTGCTAGCCCCGGCGTTCCCATACGTACATACTGCGCGCGACTCAATCGTCGCGATGAACCTTTTCACGACGCTCATGCCGTTCCTGCGCCTCCAGCGTCATGGTGGCGATCGGGCGTGCATCCAGACGCTTGAGCGAAATGGGGTCACCCGTCACCTGGCAGTAACCGAATTCGCCCTCATCGATGCGACGCAGAGCGGCGTCGATCTTGGCGACCAGCTTGCGCTGCCTGTCGCGGGTCCGCAATTCCAGTGCCCGGTCCGTTTCCTCACTGGCCCGGTCGGCCACATCGGGAATATTGCGCGTGCTGTCCTGGAGACCCTCGATCGTGTCCCGGCTGCCCGCCAGCAGTTCCGTTTTCCAGTTGAGCAGCTTGCGGCGGAAATACTCAAGCTGCCTGTCGTTCATGAACGGTTCGTCTTCGGCCGGGCGGTAATCTTCCGGCAGAAAGGATTCCGGCTTCATATTAGCTCCCTTGGTCTGGCCAGCAACGTCCGCTTCGATCTTGTGTTCAGACATTCGGCACCCCCTTCTGCCGCTGCCTTTATCTGACGCACCGGGGATTGTCACTACTCAAAGACGTGTCGAACCGATCAAACTCGGCACCGGTCGGAAGAAGCGTTTTATTTATGCAGTCTTAGGTGCAAACCCTTGTTTTCCGGTAAATTCATCAATTCGGGCTGCCCCGGTCAGACTGGTGACGCGACGGCAACAAAGCTCAATGACCCGAAGTCGGGGGATCGCCGCGACCCGTCAAAGATCATCGGACGCTGCGGCGCGCCTTGCCAAACGGGGGGCGTCCCGTTACCTCAACTTGCGACGCGACGCACAAGGGGACCGCCATGACAGCTCGTTTTCAAGGAACTGCCGAATATGTGGCAACCGAGGATCTGACAATCGCGGTGAACGCTGCGGTCACGCTGGAAAGACCGCTGCTGGTCAAGGGGGAACCCGGTACGGGGAAAACCGAACTGGCCCGCCAGGTTGCCGGTGCACTCGGGCTGCGGATGATCGAATGGAACATCAAGTCGACCACCCGAGCGCAGCAGGGTCTTTACGAATATGACGCGGTAAGCCGGCTGCGTGACAGCCAGCTGGGCGAGGAACGCGTGCATGACGTATCGAACTACATCAAGAAGGGAAAGCTTTGGCAGGCGTTCGAAGCCGGCGAAAAGGTGGTTCTGCTGATTGACGAAATCGACAAGGCGGACATCGAGTTTCCCAATGACCTCTTGCAGGAACTCGACAAGATGGAGTTCCATGTCTACGAGACCGGCGAGACGATCCGCGCAAGGCATCGCCCGATCGTCATCATCACCTCGAACAACGAAAAGGAACTGCCGGACGCTTTCCTGCGTCGTTGCTTCTTCCACTACATCCGCTTTCCCGACGAGGCCACGATGCGCCGGATCGTGGAAGTACATCACCCCGGCATCAAGGAAGCGCTGCTGAGCACCGCCTTGACGCAGTTCTACGAAATACGTGAGACGTCGGGGTTGAAGAAAAAACCCTCCACCTCGGAAGTACTCGACTGGCTGAAACTGCTGCTTGCCGAGGATCTGACGGCCGAGGATCTGCGCCGTGACGGCGCGAACGCCTTGCCGAAACTGCATGGCGCGCTTCTCAAGAACGAGCAGGATGTGCACCTGTTCGAGCGTCTTGCCTTCATGGCACGGCACAAGCGTTAAATAGGCCCATTGGCGTCAAAACCGGGGCGGTTCGATGCGAGCCGCCCCTTTTGTTTCCAAAATTACGGTAAACAAGGCTCTAAACGGGGTTGTTGCGCTTGCTTTGCACCGGCGGCCGATGCGACCATGAAACCGTGACAAGGGTCCGGCCAATTCCGGAACAGAAACGGCAACAGGTATTTTGGTAGCAACGAGCAGTGACCCCGATGCAGATTTCAAGCGCAGATATCCTCGCCAAGACTTCCTCCCGTATCCGCTCCGACCGGAGCTGGATGCGGGTTCTGTCGCTTGTTTCCCTGCTTGGCGTCGCGGCCTGTTCCTCCGTCCCGCTCGAAGATACCCCGACACGAGCCAGGACTCCGGATTTCGCGGTCCAGCCGATGAAAAGCTTTGGCGCCACCCGCCCGCAGCCCGTGCAGCGATCAAACGGGAACATCGCCGCGGATTTCCTGTCATTGCATTTTCAATTGGAAAGCGGCCGTGAACTGCCGGTCTTCACCCGGTTCGAAACCCCGATTACGGTGCGGGTGACCGGCTCTCCGCCCCCCAGCCTGCAGCCTGACCTGACCCGCCTGCTGGGCCGGATGCGAAACGAGGCCGGAATAGACATACGCCAGATCACGGCGGGCGCCGCCAACATCACCATCGAGGCCGTGAGCCGCGAGGAAATCGGCCAGGCGCTGCCGCAAGCGGCCTGTTTCGTAGTCCCGAACGTATCGAGCCTGAGCGAGTTCCGCCGCGACCGCCGCAAGGAAAAGACCAACTGGGGCAGTCTGCGCAATCGCGAGCGGCTGGGTGTGTTCGTCCCCTATGACAGCAGCCCGCAGGAATTGCGCGACTGCCTGCACGAGGAACTGGCGCAGGCGATAGGCCCGCTCAACGACCTTTATCGCCTGCCGGATTCGGTATTCAACGACGACAATATCCACACAGTACTTACCGGCTTCGACATGCTCGTGCTGCGGGCCACCTATGCCCCCGAACTGCGCAGCGGCATGACGCGCGCCGAGGTGGCGGCGGTTTTGCCCGATATTCTGGGTCGCCTCAATCCACGCGGCGTCACCTATCCCGCGCAGCCGGTGGTTGCGACCCCCCGCGAATGGATCGAGGCCGTTCAGACCGCGCTTGGACCCGGCACCGCCTATCAGTCACGCGTAGAGGCCGCCAACCGCAGCGCGCGCCTGGCACAGTCCTGGGGCTGGACGGATCACCGCCGCGCCTTTGGCCATTACATGCTGGGCCGGATGCTCCAGTCCGGAGATTCCGAACTGGCACAGCGCCACTTCCTGACCTCCATGCAAATGCTGAACTCATCGCCCGAAACCGAACTCCACCGCGCCTATGTGATGACCCAGATTGCGGCTCATTCCATCACCGTTGGCGATGCGGCGGGTGCGTTGTCCCAGATCCGACCGATGCTGCCAATCGCCCAGCGGGCCGAGAATGCGGCGCTTCTGGCCACGTTGATGCTGCTCGAAGCCGAGGCACTGGACCTCATCGGTCAATCCGACAAGGCCCGCGACGTGCGTCTGGACAGCGTCGGCTGGGCACGCTACGGGTTCGGCTCGGATTGGGCGGTTCGCGCCAAGATGCAGGAGATCGCGGCGCTGAACCCCCGCAACAGACTGGGCGGGTAAACACGCATGATTGTCATCGCGGCGGCGCTGGTGGGCGCCCTTCTTGGCGGGCTGACCGCCAGGCGACGTAACGGCACGACAGCCGATATCGCGCAATACGCAGCAGGCTATGCGATTGCCTTTGCGCTTCTTGGGATGATAGCAACATTGGTGATCCACCGACTGATGGTCTGAGCCGATGTTCCTGCCCTTCTTCGAGAATCTGCGCAAAGCCGGGATTCCGGTATCGCTGCGCGAATACCTGACCTTTCTCGAAGGCATGAAGAAGGGGCTGGCCACCTACGATGTCGAGGCCTTCTATTATCTGGCCCGTGTCTCGATGGTGAAGGACGAGCGCAACATCGACAAGTTCGACCGCGCCTTTGCCGCCAGCTTCAAGGGTCTGGAGGAGATCACATTCGAGCAGGTGATGGAAGCGGTGGACATTCCGGCCGACTGGCTGGAGAAAATGGCTGAAAAGCACCTGACCGATGCCGAGAAGGCAGAGATCGAGGCCTTGGGCGGATTCGACAAGCTGATGGAAACGCTGCGCGAGCGGCTCAGGGAACAGCAGGGCCGCCACCAGGGCGGCAACAAGTGGATCGGCACCGCCGGCACCTCGCCCTTTGGCGCCTATGGCTACAATCCCGAAGGTGTCCGCATCGGTCAGAAGGAAAGCCGCCACCAGCGCGCGGTCAAGGTCTGGGACAAGCGCGAGTTCAAGAATCTCGACGATACGATCGAACTGGGCACCCGCAACATCAAGGTGGCGCTGAAACGCCTGCGCCGCTGGGCGCGCGAAGGCGCGGCGATGGAACTGGACCTTGACGGCACCATACGCGCCACCGCCGAACATGGTTACCTAGACGTCAAGGAACGCCCGGAACGTCACAACGCGGTCAAGGTGGTGCTGTTCCTCGATGTGGGCGGTTCGATGGACCCGCATGTGAAGGTGGTCGAAGAACTGTTTTCCGCCGCGCGGGCCGAGTTCAAGCACCTGGAATATTACTACTTTCACAATTGCCTGTACGAAGGCGTCTGGCGCGACAACCGCCGCCGCTGGGATGCGCAGATTCCGACGCATGAGGTGCTGCGCACCTATGGACCTGATTACAAGTGCATCTTCGTTGGCGATGCCTCGATGTCGCCTTATGAAATCGCCTATCCGGGCGGCGCCAACGAGCATTGGAACCAGGAGGCCGGCCAGGTCTGGCTGGCGCGGGCGCGCGAACAATGGCCCAGCAACCTCTGGATCAACCCCGTGCCCGAGAAATACTGGGGATACACCCATTCCATCGGCATGATCCGCGAGATTTTCGACGACCGCATGGTGCCGATGACGCTTGCCGGGCTGGAAAAAGGCATGCGAAGCCTCACCAGATGACCCTGAGCCGAAGGCGGGTCATCCAAGCATTTTCCGGCAAACCGGTGTCAGTTCTCGGGCAGGCGGGCGAGAGATCGACGTCAGCTGACCGGCGCGCACACCATCTGGCCTTCTGGCGTCGTCGCCAACTGGTACCCGGAATAGCAACTCGGGTTGCCCAGCTTGTCGTAGGTCGGCTGCACGTAGACCGGTTCAGGCTCGGGCTGTGCACAGGCGGCAAGCGTCAGAACGACGGCGGTCATGGCAATTGATGTAAACCTCATTTCCCAAATTCCCTTTCTGAAGTTGATCGACATAGCCCCAAAATGTGGGTTTGTCCGGCCGGATCAGACACCCGAAAACACCGACACCAGGGTGACGCACAATCCCCACGAATTGGGGTAGAGGAGAGGTAGCTGACCGTTTGGCAGGCCTCCCCCGTTCCACGATGATAACAGTTTCACCGAAAATCGGTAATTTTTCTGGCCTGTCCACCTTTTGCGGTTATCCCGGCCGCCGTCATCTTGCCGATGGTGCAGCAGTTGCGCGCACGAGGACGCGCATACAAGAGACTTAAAATTCTTTGCCATTTTACATTCGGATGCCAGAATGGATTGAGAAACAATTCTTAAAGAGCTTCAGCAAAAAGGTGTTGGCCATGCATAAATTCACCTTGCTATCCGCCTGTTTGGCCCTGACTGCCCTGCCCGCCACGGCACAGATCAAACCTTCGGCGCAGTCGCTTCAGGGGCTGTATCCGGGCAAAGCCTATTCACCCTATGCGCAGCGCAGCTTTCCCAGTCATGTCTACTGGGGCGAAACCCATCTGCACACCGCACTTTCGCCCGATGCCGGCCTTTTCGGGAACAAGCTCGGCCTGGACGAGGCCTGGCGCTTCGCCCGCGGCGAAGAGATCACCTCAACCACGGGTCAGCCGGTCAGGCTGAGCCGGCCGCTCGACTTCATGGCGCTCACCGATCATTCCGACATGATGGGTTTTGCAACCGACCTGTTTGCCGGAGCCCCCGCAATCGTCGAGACCGAACAGGGGCGTGGCTGGTACGAGGCCATGCAACAAGGTGGCGAGGTGTCCGCCAATGCCGCGCTGGACCTGATCACCAATTTCGCCCAAGGCACGCTGGATCCCAAACTGGTCGCAGCCTATTCGCCCGGTTCCGCGGCCTATAACGCGGTCTGGCAACAGGTGATCGACGCCGCCGAACGCTATAACGAGCCGGGCCGGTTCACGGCCTTCATCGCCTATGAATGGACCTCGCTGTACAAGGGCAACAACCTGCACCGCAACGTCATCCTGCGCGATGGGGCGCGGCGGGCCGAACAGGTGGTGCCGATGGTGACCCAGCCGCCGATCGGCTCGACCGACCCGCTCGACCTCTACACCTGGCTGGAAAATTACGAGGTTAAAACCGGCGGCAATGCGCTTGCCATTGCGCATAACGGCAACCTGTCGAACGGGCTGATGTTCCCGGTCGATGCCCAATATACCGGGCGCGAGATCGACGAAACCTATGTGATGGCCCGCAACAGGTGGGAGCCGCTTTACGAGGTCACCCAGATCAAGGGCGACGGCGAGACCCATCCCAAGCTCAGCCCCGAGGACGAATTCGCCGATTACGAGACCTGGGACGCCGGCAACCTCGATCTGTCCGAGGCCAAGACCGACGACATGCTGGCCCGCGAATATGCACGCGAGGCTCTCAAGACCGGGCTGATGCTGGAACAGAAACTGGGCACCAACCCCTACAAGTTCGGCATGGTCGGATCGACCGACAGCCATACGTCGCTGTCCACCGCAGAAGAGGACAATTATTTCGGCAAGGCCACCTCGGCCGAACCGTCCATTCACCGGGCGACCCATCCCTTTGCCGAAACCGACAAGGGCATCTATCCGGGCTGGTCGCTGTCCGCCTCGGGCTATGCCGGGGTCTGGGCGACCGAGAACACCCGTGCGGCAATCTGGGATGCGATGAAACGCAAGGAAACCTATGCCACCACCGGGCCCCGCATCACCGTGCGCTTCTTTGGAGGGTGGGAGTTCGACGAGAATGACCTGCGCTCGCGCCAGCCCGCTTTCCGCGGCTATGAAAAAGGCGTACCGATGGGCGGCGACCTGCGCGCGGCCACTTCGGATGCGCCGACCTTCATGGTCTATGCGCTGCGCGATCCCATTGGCGCCAATCTTGACCGGATCCAGATCGTCAAGGGCTGGATGGATGGGGACGGAACCCTACACGAACAGGTGCATGACGTCGCCTGGTCCGACAATCGCGAGAAGGGAGCAGACGGCAAGCTGCCGCCCGTGGGCAACACGGTTGATATCGAGGCGGCCAACTGGACCAACACCATCGGCGCGTCGGAACTGGCCACGGTCTGGACCGACCCTGCGTTCGACCCGGCGCAAAAGGCATTCTACTATGCCCGCGTTCTCGAAATCCCCACCCCGCGCTGGGTGCTCTATGACAAGCTGCGTCTGGGCGCCGAGATCCCGCCCGAGGCCACGTTGGTCGGTCAGGAGCGCGCCTATACCTCGCCGATTTGGTACACCCCGCAAGGGTAGCAACATTGCTCCGGGCAGGGCTTGCCCTGTCCGGCCGCGCGTACCATGTTTAGCGTATGTTACGCCTTACCCCGATCCTGCTGGCGGTTCTTTACGCCCTGGTGTTCTACCGGTTCTCGGTATGGCGCACGCATCGCGAGTTGGACCAGCGCTCGACCGAGCTGGCCGACCCCGAGCTGAAACGGCTGACCGATCGGCTGGCCGCGGCGCTCGATCTGGCGCGGGTGCCGGTCTACATTTACGAGATCGATCCGGTGAACGGTCTGGCAGCTCCGGATGGGCGTATCTTCATCACCCGCGGCTTCTACCGCAAATTCCGCAATGGCGAGGTCACGGGCGAAGAGATGGCCTCGGTCATCGCGCACGAGCTGGGCCATGTGGCGCTGGGCCATGCGCGCCGGCGGATGATCGACTTTTCCGGCCAGAACGCCATGCGCACAGCGCTGGCGATGCTGCTGGGCCGGTTCATTCCCTTTGTCGGCGTCTGGATCGCCAACGGTCTGACGACCCTGCTGGCCGCGCGGCTGAGCCGGGCCGACGAATACGAGGCGGATGAATATGCCGCCGCGCTGCTGACCAAGGCGGGCATCGGGACAGAGCCGCAGAAATCGCTGTTCCGCAAGCTGGAGGCGCTCACCCAAAGCCGTGCGGGCGTGGCGCCTGCCTGGCTGTTGAGCCATCCGAAAACCAACGAGCGAATCGCAGCGCTGGAAGCGCTGGAAAACCGCTGGAACCGGGGTTGACCGGTCCATGACCAGGGCAACATGACCATGCGATACTCTCTCCTCGATCTTGCCCCGGTTCCCGAAGGCACCGATATCCCTCATGCTCTGAAAAACAGCGCCGAACTGGCCCGCCATGCCGAGAGACTGGGGTATCACCGTTACTGGCTGGCCGAGCATCACAACATGCCCGGCATCGCCAGCGCGGCGACCGCCGTGCTGATCGGCCATATCGCCAGTCAGACCAGCACGATACGGGTCGGCGCCGGCGGCATCATGCTGCCCAACCACGCCCCCTATATGGTGGCCGAGGCGTTCGGCACGCTGGCTTCGCTTTACGGCGACCGCATCGACCTTGGCCTGGGACGTGCTCCGGGGACCGACATGGCCACCGCTCGCGCCTTGCGCAGGGGTCTGTCACAGCAGGACAGTTTCCCACAGGACGTGATCGACCTGATCGGTTTTCTGTCACCCGAAGACCCCGAGGCACGGGTGCGCGCCTTTCCGGGACAGGGCACCAATGTGCCGGTCTGGATCCTGGGTTCCAGCCTCTACGGCGCGCAACTGGCTGCGCATCTGGGTTTGCCCTATGCCTTCGCCTCGCATTTCGCGCCCTCAGCGCTGGCCGACGCGCTGGACGTCTATCGCCGGAGCTTCAAACCCTCGGTTTTTCTCTCCAAACCCCATGCCATGATGGCAATCAACGTCTTTGCCGCCAATAGCGATACCGAAGGCGTGCGGCTGCGAACCACCATGCAACTGGCCTTTGCCCGTCTCCGGCGCGGCATGCCGGGCAAGCTGCCGGCACCGGTCGACGATATCACCGCACATCTGGACCCCGTAACGCTGGAAAACGTGAATGCGGCGCTGCATGTCTCGGCCGTTGGCGGGCCGGACACCGTACGCGCCCGCCTGGCCGAAATCATCGCGCGGTATCAGCCAGACGAAGTCATCCTGACCGGACAGATCCACGACCACCGGGCGCGGATGCGCTCCTTCGAGATTGCAGCGGGCATTCTTCGCGATTTCTGAAACCTACCGTTCCAGTGCCTTGCCGAGCCGTGGCAGCCGCGCCTTCTTCATCAGGCTGCGCATGGTCCAGGTTTCACCGGACAGACGATTGGCCTCGGCCAGCACCTTTTCCGCCATGGCTGTCATGTTTTCCGGATCGTCATTGAAGAATTGCAAAAGGAAGGCGTCGGGGTCTATCCGGTCCAGCCCTTCTTCCGCCAGGACATGACGTGGAAAATCCGCACGGTTCAGGGTGACGATCAGGTCTGCCGACCCGGCGACAGCGGTGGCGAGGACATGGACATCCGCCGCATCCGGTAGCCAGAGCCTTGCTTCGACACCGGGCGCAGGAAGGACTTCGGACTTTGGCCAGGCGGCACGGGTCAGGGCGATCTCTGCGCGCGCCTGCGCCTCGCCCGCAGGCCCCAGCTTCACGGCGGCCCGCGCCCATTCCTCCAGGATGCGCGCCGACCAGAGCGGCGTGAAACGACCCAGCCGCGCCGCGCCCAGCAGCATCTCGCGCATGACCGTGGGATAGATCACGCAAGTATCGAGAACCGCCCTCACAGCCGGAAGAACACCGCCTTGAGATAGCCGCTTTCGGCGAGTTGCGGCAATTGCGGGTGGTCGGGACCGGCAAAACCGGTGTGGATCAATTGTGCGCTGCGCCCGGCCCGGCCGATGCCCCGCACGCTGGCTTCGCGAAACCGGGACAGGTCGGCGGCATGGGAGCAGGAGCAGAGGCCGAGATATCCGCCCGGCCGCACCAGCGGCGCAGCCAGTCGCGCGATGCGTTCATAGGCGCGCAGTCCCGCGTCCAGCGCCTGTTTCGATGGCGCGAACGCGGGCGGATCGCAGATCACAACGTCGAATGTTTCGCCTTCCTCTCCCAGTGCGGTGAGCACATCAAAGGCATCTCCTTGCCGGGTTTCGAACCGCCCGGCCAGACCCGAGGCCAGCGCCCCCTGCTCAGCCAACGCCAGCGCCGGGGCCGAACCGTCGACCGCCAGCGCCTGTCCCGCGCCGCCCGCCAGCATGGACAGCGCAAAGCCGCCCACATGGCTGAACACATCCAGCACCCGCGCGCCCTGCCCCGCCAGCCGCGCGGCAAAGGCATGGTTGGGACGCTGGTCATAGAACAGGCCGGTTTTCTGACCGCCGGTCAGGTCGGCCAAGTAGGTGGCCCCGTTCATCGGCACCGGCACTGGCGCCGAGGGCGCCGCCCCGGCCAGCACCGCATTCACATCGTCCAGTCCTTCGAGCGTACGTGTGCGGCCCGAGGCGTTTTTCAGCACGGTCGTCACGCCGGTGACGTTGAGCAGAGCCGCTGTCAGCAGGTCCAGATGCGCCTCGGCCCAGGCGGCGTTTGGCTGAATGACACAGGCATCACCAAACCTGTCGATGATGACACCGGGAAAGCCATCCGCCTCGGCATGGACCAGCCGGTAGAACGGCGCGTCAAAGAGCCGTTCGCGCATCTCCAGCGCCCGCGCCAGCCGCGTCTCGAACCAGGCGTCGTCCAGAACCGCCTGCGCGTCCCGATCCAGCATCCGGCAAAAGATGCGCGAGTCGGGATTGACCGCGACCAGCCCCAGGGGCGCGCGGTTGTCATCTTCAAGCACCGCCAATGCCCCCGGCGGAATCTTGCGGGTGCGGCGGTCGGTGACGACTTCGTTGTCGAAAACCCAGGGCGCCCCGTGCCGGATGGCACGCGCGTTGGCCTTGGGTTTCAGGCGGATACGGGGACGGTCGAAAACGTCAGAGGGCGCTGTCATGAGCGCCCTCTTAATCGCATTCCCTTTGACTGGGAAGTGTCAGATCTGGTTCAGCAGCTGGTAGAAGCCGAGCGATGCGTTTTCATACCCTTCCGGATCGGTCAGTTCCTGCTGGATCACCCAGGCCAGATGGTCGGTGATACGGACCTTTTGCGTCTGGCCACGGGCTTCGGCGTTGATCGCCTGCTGGCCACCGAATCCTTCCAGGTCGGCGCGAATGGTGCGCGTCGGGGTCAGTTGCGCCCCAGTCACCGAATCCTTCATAACAAGATCGAAGGTGATCGCATGGATGCCGCCCGTGGTATAGCGGGCCTTTTCCGTCAGGGCGTGGAACCGCGACACCACGATTTCCAGATCGACGGACACGGGGCCATTCAACGCGCTGACACCGCGCACCATGGCATCCTGGACGATCTTCTGAACCTGTGCGTGACGGTCTCCGATCGGGTCTTCGCGCCAGACGATATCACCACGCGGCAGATAGCTGTTGCGTTCCGACACCTTGAGCGACCTGGGAACAACCACTGTGACCGAGTTCACCCGAACCGGCGACTGGCCCGGCGCAATTGTCAGGGCTCCGGCATCGGCCGATGCCGCACGCGCGACCGTAACCTCATGAGGAATGACCACCTGACCGGTCGCAGCCTGGGGCCGCGCCGCGGCCTGCGGCTGGATCAGGTCATAGCCGGCCGGTGCGCTCACGACAGAGTTCGGCAGCGACTCGAACGGCGCATTGCGTGTCGGAACGTCAACGGCCGTGCAGGCTGTTACGGCCAGCCCCAATCCGGCAACCAGAAACATCCGCATGGTTTTCATCGTTTCTTCTCCTTGATCGGGTTGCGACTCCCACAGCCCTTCCCGTTTCAGGAAGATTTGACGGTCAATTCGGGCGACTTTGCGACAAATTCAGTACGATTCGGAGATTGTTGCCCGATAGTGAACGGTCAGTTTCTTTCGCGCGACCGCCAACCTCCCCGCCGCCTGGGGGTTGCGGATGCGGTCAGACCATCGCGAATGACACCTGTCATCGGATGATCGGGAGCGTCTCCTCCATACCGGCCATTGAGATCGTCCAGCGCCTGCCGCTGATCCACCGCCGCGGGCAGGCTCAGCGCCCAGTCCAGAAAGATGCTCCGGCATTGGGACGCGGTGATTCCCTCGATCCGATAAGCCTCATAGATCAACCCTTTCGGGTCGAACGGATCACCCGTTTTCGGCATCGTCCCATTCTCCTACCGCTGTATCGATGCGGATGGCCGCTTCAGCGTAACTGTTTTCCAATGCAGCCTCCAACGCGTCTATCGTCTCGAACCCGGCGCTGCGGCACAAAAAGGCCGCACCGCCCTGCCCGATGGTTTCAGCCGAGATTGCCGTAACTGACAGCAACCGCGCCGCGGTCTGCACGGACCAGAATAGATCGTAGGCTCGCTGCAGCACCTGCGCGTCCGCGACCTCCAGCCAGCCGGCAGCGACCCCGGACTCAAGCCCCGAGGCGACATTCCGCGCCGCGCTGCCTGCCAGCAGCGCCCCGGCCTGGGACACAAGCTCGATATCCAGCATGCGGCCCGGCCCGGTCTTGGCGTCCCAAACGCCCGAGGGGGATTTGGCCGCCGCGAGCCTTGCTCGCATCTGGTACACTTCTCGCACGACCTTGTCGCGATCGGTTGTCTTGGCCAGCAGATCCTGCCGGAATGCCTCGATATCCCGCGCCAGATCGGCCGCGCCGGCCACCGGCCGGGCGCGGGTCAGGGCAAGATGCTCCCAAACCCATGCTTCGGATTGCTGATAGGCGGTAAAACTGGCCCAACTGGTCGCGACGGGCCCCTGGTTGCCGGAGGGGCGCAGCCGCATGTCGACCTCGTAAAGCCGTCCCTGCGACATCGGCGCGGTCAGGGCGGTGATCAGCGCCTGAGTCAGCCGTGCGTAATAGGTACGCGCAGCCAGCGGGCGCGGGCCCTCCGATGTCTCGACGTCCTGTGGATCGTAGATCAGGATCAGATCCAGATCAGACTGCGCGTTGATCCGCCCGGCACCCAACGAACCCATCCCCAGAACCACCGCGCCCCGTCCCGGCGGTGTGCCGTGCTTTCTGGAAAAATGATCGACAACTACGGGAAGAATGGACGAAATCACCGCTTCGGCCAGTTCGGCATATTGTTCGCCCGCGCGGTCAGCCCCGATCAGTCCTCGCAAGTGGTGAACACCGATTCGGAAATGCCATTCCTTGTTCCAGCGCCGCGCCATGTCCAGTCGCATTTCATAGTCGGGTTCCGCCGCCAGCTTCTCGGCCAGTTGCGTCGCCAGGACCTTCGTTCCGGGCCAGTCGTCGAAAAAGGATCCGCCGATCACGGCGTCGAACACGGCCGAGTTCCGCGACAGGTAACTGGCCAGGGCGTTGCTGGTGCCGACGATATCGATCAGCAGGTCGGAGAGTTGCGGGTTGGCCTCGAAGAGCGAGAACAGCTGCACCCCTGCCGGCAGGCCGGCCAGGAAACCGTCCAATGCCAGCAGCGCCTCTTCGGGCTTGGCGGTCGCAGCCAGCCGCGCAAGAAGCTCGGGTTTCAGGCGTTCGAAGATCTGGCGGCTGCGTTGCGAACGCAAAGCCGGATAGGTTGTCCAGCGGGCCAGCACATTCTCGTCGAATTCGATCCGCGGTTCGACCCTGGGTGTCGGGGATGGCCCCGCTCCCGGCGCAAAGAAGCCTTCGGTCAACTCATGCACCTCGTTGAGCCGCCGGGTCAGTTCGGCAGTCAGCGATGCGGCATCGGTGCCCATCAGGCAGGCGACCCTTTCGATCCCGTCCTTCGTCTGCGGCACCCGGTGGGTCTGGGAGTCATGCACCATCTGGATGCGGTGTTCGACTTCGCGATGGGCTCGGTAGTGATCCGTCAGCTGCTGCGCCACGTCTTCCGGCACCCAGCCCTTGGCCGCCAGGGCAGCCAGGCCCGGCACCGTCCCACGCAGGCGCAGGTCGTGGTCGCGCCCGCCGGCGATCAGCTGCCGTGTCTGGGTGAAGAACTCGATTTCCCGAATGCCGCCGCGCCCCAGTTTCATGTCATGGCCGGGGATGACAAGCGGACCGCCCGTTCCCTTGTTTTCACGGATGCGCAGACGCATGTCATGGGCATCCTGAATCGCCGCGAAATCCAGATGACGACGCCACACAAAGGGGCGCAGCGTATCCAGGAATCGCTGTCCCGCCGTCAGATCGCCCGCGCAGGGACGCGCCTTGATATAGGCTGCCCGTTCCCATGTACGCCCCAGGCTTTCATAGTAGCGTTCCGCCGCCTCCATCGCCATGCAGACAGGAGTAACCGCCGGATCCGGACGCAGGCGGAGATCGGTTCGGAAGACGTAGCCATCGGCTGTCTTGTCGCTGAGCGTGGCGCAGAAATTTCGGGTGGCCTTCACCATTCCCTGCCGCGCCTCGTAGAAATCGTCCGGGTCATAGCGCGTTTCGTCGAAGAGCACGATGAGGTCGATATCCGAGCTGTAGTTCAACTCGTGCGCCCCCATCTTGCCCATCGCCAGAATGACCATGCCCGACGCGGTCTCCACATCGGCCTCGGTCTGACCCGGCAGCTTGCCGCGCCGGATCAGCGCCGCGATTTCGGCCTTGGCGGCCACATCGGCGGCCAACCCCGCGAAATCGGTCAAGAGCCCCGTCACCCGTTCCAGCGGCCATGCGCCCGAAAGATCGGCCAGCGCAGTCAGCAGTGCCAAGCGCCGCTTGGCCTGGCGCAACCCAGGTTTCAGAGCGTCGGGCGCCAGTTCCCGAACAAGGGCCATGACCTCATCGACCGCAGCGTCAGGATTGGAAAGCGCGTCGGGCAACCAATCCCTTTCAAGCGTCATGAGACTCATCAGATAAGGGCTGGATCCGCCGGCACCGGCTACCAGTTCGGACAGCGCGCCGGACAAACCGGGAAACAGGGCGCGCGCTTCGACACCCAGTTCGGGATCGAAGGCACGGGGCAGTCGGGATATCAAAAGACCGTTACTCATGGCTCCACTAGTGCAGGCCGCCCCGGCGCCGTCAATGCGGCAAAGCTTGATAGACGCAGCAATTTCCGGCAGATCAGAGCGCATGAGCAAGAGCCTGTCCCGAGTGCGCACCGCACTGCAATCCGCCGGTCTGACTCCCGATATCCGGGAAACCGACAATGCCCGTACCGCGGTAGATGCCGCGCGGGCAGTCGAATGCGCGCTGGACCAGATCGTCAAATCCATCGTGTTCCAGAGCGAGAGCCGCGGCAGGCTGCTGCTTTTCCTGACGGCGGGCGGCAATCTCGTCGATCTCGAACAGGCGGCATCGCTGTCCGGCGAAACGCTCGTCCGCGCCGACGCCGGGCAGGTTCGGGAGATCACCGGTTTCGCCATCGGCGGAGTTGCTCCGGTCGGTCACCTTTCGCCGCTGCGCACGTTCATGGATCCGCGCCTGATGGACTTCGATCTGGTCTGGGCCGCCGCGGGCACGCCGCAACATGTCTTTGGCATCGAACCTGGCGCTCTGCGTCTGATTGCGAACGCAACGCTTGGCGCGTTCACCCGGAATTCCGATGCCGGACAGGAACGACCCTGACCAGCCACTTCGGAAAGGCTTGTCGCGCGCCGCTTCGGAACAACTTACAGGTCCACCGCCTGATCAAGGTTTCAAGAGGTTGTCTCAGTCACCGGCCGCTGCATCACGGATTGCCGTCAGCCAACCCAAACTCGCCTCTGTGTCTCCGCCCGGCTTGTATTCCGCCCCGAGCGGCTGTTCATAGCCAAGCGCGCCAATTACCCGGAATATATGATCATAGGCCACTTCGCCGCGATCCGGCGGTCCCCGGTCGGGGACCGAAGCGAACTGGATGTGACCGATTAGCGGCAGCAGGGCACCCAGACGGCGGGTCAGGTCGCCCTCCATCACCTGCACGTGATAGCAGTCGAACATCAGCTTCAGGTTGGCCGCCCCCACTTCGGCGATGACCTTTGCGGCCTGTCCGGTCGTCGTCAGGAAATAGCCCGGCGCGTCGTAACGGTTCAGCGGTTCGATCAGGATGGTCAACCCATGCCGCGCCGCCTGTCGGCAGGCATGGCCCAGGTTGTCCACGAAACAGCGATGCGCCTCGGGCCCGTCCGCAAATCCTGCCATCACATGGATGTTGCGCGCCCCGATGGCGCGGGCATAGTCCACCGCCTCGTCAATGGCGGCGCGGGCCTCCGTTTCACGCCCCGACAGTGCCGCCAACCCGTTTTCCCCTGCGGCCAGATCACCGCGCCGCGTGTTCAGGCCCAGCATGGGCAGGCCGGTTTCATCCAGCGCGGCGGCCACCTGCGCCGTCGGGGTGTCATAGGGCCAGTGGCATTCGACCGCGTCGAAACCGGCCGCATGCGCCGCCCGGATTGCATCCGGAAGCGGGCGGTCGGTCCAGAGAAAGCCGAGGTTGGCTGAAAACTTCATGGCTGCCCTACCCTTCGCCCGGCAAAGTCAGCCCGGCATTGCGGGCATAGACCTTGGCCACCGCCGCATCGTCCTCCGACCCCAGCCCCATCCCGGCGGCGGCCAGGAATTGCTGCATTGCGGCTGCGGTGATCGGGGCCGCGAACTCTGCCTGCCGCGCGATATCGAGGACGATGCCCAGGTCCTTGGGCCAGATGTTGACCGAACTGTGCGGCGTGTAATCGCCTTCCACCACATGCGGCGCCCGATTTTGAAGCATCCAGCTGGTGCCGGCGCATTTGCTGATCACCTCGAGAAACTGGTCAGGCGCGATGCCCTGCGTCATGCCAAAGGTCAGCGCCTCGGCCATGGCCGCGATATGCACGCCCGCCAGCATCTGGTTGACCGCCTTCATGGCGCTGCCCGCCCCGGCCGCGTCACCCAGTTCAAAGACGGTCTCGGCAATGCTCGACAGAAGGGCCCGCGCGGCGGAAAAAGCTGCCTGCGTGCCCGAGGCCATGACGCTGAGCCGCCCTTCGGCTGCCTTGACGGACCCGCCGGAAATGGGGGCATCCAGGTAATGCACCCCGTGTCCGGCACAGCGGGCCTCCATCGCACGGGCAAAATCCGGAGGCACCGTGGCGCAGGACAGCACCACGGCACCGGCCCGCAGCTGCGGCACCATGCCCGCGGCCCCGAACAGCACCGTTTCCGTCTGCGCCGCGTTCAGGACGACAACGGCAACCGCATCCAGTTCTCCGGCATGATCGGACAGCGACCCGGCCTCGCCCCCCAGGGATCGGAAACGCGCGGCCTGTTCCTCATTGATGTCATGGCCCCAGACCCTGTGCCCCCCGCGCAGCGCCGAGGCGGCCATTCCATGGCCCATGGACCCAAGTCCGATCACGGCAATTTTTTGCGACAAGACCTCGTCCCCCGGCAAGCAGTTGCGGCCATCACCTATTCGGTCCGTGCCCGCAGGCTGTCGATCAGTTCGCGTTCGACATTGAGGTGTTTGTCCGCCGCGTCAAGCGTTTGGTGGTCGAGATGCTGCGGGTCAAGGTCGATCCCGTTGGCCAGCGTCTTGGTCACCGCCTCCAGCGCGGCAATGCGGGCGTATTTCTTGTGATTGGCCGGGATCAGCGTCCAGGGCGCAATTTCGGTCGAGGTTTCGGCAAACATTTCATTCACCGCGGCTTCGGTCTCGGACCAGCGGGCGCGGTTGCGGAAATCCTCGTAGGTCAGCTTCCAGCGCTTCAGCGGGTTGCGCAGCCGCTCTTCGAACCGGCGCATCTGCTCGTCCGGCGAGATGTGAAAGAACAGTTTGACGATCCGGGTACCGTCGTCGACCAGCATGCGTTCGAAATCGTTGATCTCGCGATAGGCCGCCCGCCACCGGTACTCCGGGGTCAGCTGCTCGACCCGCTCGACCATCACGCGCCCGTACCAGCTGCGGTCGAAGGCGCTGATCGCTCCCTCGGGCGGCAGGCGTTCCCAGAAACGTAAAAGGTAGTGGCGGTTGAGGTAATAGTTCCGCGGCGCACCGATCGGCCAGACCTTGAAGCTGCGCGGGTCGAGCGCCTGGTTGATCCGGCGAATCGCACCGCCTTTGCCGGCCGCATCCCAGCCTTCAAAGACCAGTACCGCCTTGTGCCCATGGAAAAGATAGGCCTGCTGGATGCGGGACAGTTTCAGTTGCAGCTTTTCAAGTCGCTCCAGATAGCTGACCTTCGACATCGACAATGACAGGTCCGCATCTGCCAATGTAAGTGTCTTTTTCTTCGACATGTTTTCCCTCGCGCCAGGCGCGTTTCCCGCCGACCAGTCTTTGCACCCTGCCCCGACAAATCAAGGGCAAGCCGGCCGCAATCGGCGGTTTTCCGGGTCAAAGGGAGAAGACGGGATAACCCTGGCATCGATGACCATGCCGAGGACATCGACCGCGAGCACGGTTCCAACCGCGGACAGGTCGGGTTCGACATAGGCCAGCGCCAGATTCAGACCGGTCCTGTGCCCCCAGTCCCCCGAGGTGACGGTGCCCGCCACCCTGCCTGCGTGCATGACACTGGCCCCCGCATGGGCCGGTGCGGTGGTGGTGTCCAGCGCCAGGCAGGCCAGCTGCCGCCGTGGCCCGGCAGCGCGGCGCCGCTCCAGCGCGGCCTTGCCGACGAAGCCCTTGCCCATGTCCACGAAGCGTTCAAGCCCGGCCTCGTACGGGTCGAATTCTGTGATCAGCTCCGACTTCCAGTGCAGATAACCCTTTTCGAGTCGCATGGACTCGATGGCGCGCGATCCGAAGAGGCGCAAACCATGCGCCTCTCCCGCGGCCCGAAGACAGAGATAGGCCGACAGCAGTTGCGCGTTCGGCACGTGGATCTCGAACGCCTCTTCGCCCGAATAGCTCACCGCCAGCACCACCGCAGGAACGATACCCACATGCGTCCGGCGCACGGACAGCCAGGGGAAGGCCATGGCCGACCAGTCGCCGCGCGCCACCTCCGACAGAACGCGGCGCGCCCTGGGGCCGGCGAGCAACAGGATGGTCATGTCATTAGTCAGGGGCCGCAGCGACACGCTGCCATCCTTCGGCAGATGCATGGACAGCCAGTCCAGTTCGTGCCATTCGGCCGCCGCCGCCGCTCCGTACCAGATCGTCTCGGCATCGAGCCGGGCCAGTGTCGCCTCGGACTTGATGCAGCCGTGATGGTTGAGCAGATAGGCCAACCCAACCCGTCCGATGCCGCGCGGCGGCTTTCCGCAAATGATGCCATCCAGCCAGGTCAGAGCGCCGGGGCCGGTGATCTCGACCCGGGTGAATCCGTTGATCTCCGTCAGACCGACACCGTTGTGTACCGCGGCAACGTCCCGCCCCACCGCATCGAATGTTTCGTTGAACCGGAAAGTGTGCGTTTCGGTAAAGTCCTGCGACGGGCGGACATAGGCCAGGCGCTCCCAGCCGTTCACTACGTCGAACACCGCGCCTTCGGCCTCCAGCACCCGATAGAGCGGCGTCGTCTTCACCGGCCGGCCTGCCGGGCGGTGCTCGTGCGGGAAATGAAAACGGAACTCGTTTTGATAGTCCTCGACCGCCTTCACCGCCGTCAGTTCCGCCGTACCATGGGCGGTGAACCGGCGCGGATCCAGCACCCAGGTGTCGTAACACGCCTCGCCATGCACGATCATCTGCGCCAGGAGCCAACCATGCCCGCCCCCTTCGCCCAGACCCGCGCGCAGCCCGATGATGCAAAACGCATTCCGCTTGCCCGGAATCGGCCCCACCAGCGGTGCCCCGTCGATCGTATAGGTGATCGGGCCGTTTATCACGGTGCGGATGCCGACCTCGCCCAGCGCCGGAATGCGCGCCACCGCACCTTCGAAAACATCCGCCACCCGGTCCAGATCGTCCGGACACAGGGCATTGACAAAATGCGGGTCGATCCCGTCCATGCCCCAGGTCCGGCAATCCTGCTCATAAAAGCCAACCAACAGCCCGGTCTTTTCCTGCCGGCAATAGAAATCGTCGATCGGGCATCGGATCAGCGGCATCCGGCGACCGGCGTCGCGAATGGCCGGGATCTCCTCGGTCAGCAGGTATTGATGCTCCATCGAGGCCACGGGATGATGCACCCCCATCATCGCCCCCACCTCGTTCACCCGGTACCCACAGGCATTGACCACGATCCCGGCATGAATATCGCCCTTCGGCGTGCTGACGATCCAGCTGTCATCCGGCAATTGCCGCAGCGCCGTCACCGGCGTTTGCCGGTGCAGCTCGGCGCCGGCTTTCCGCGCCCGGCGCGCCAGGGCCTGGCACAGTTGCGCCGGGTCGATGTCCCCGTCGAGCGGATCCCAAAGCCCGCCCAGCAGGTTGTCCCTGGTGATCAGCGGATGCCGACGCGCGCATTCGGCCGCGTCGATCACCTCGAACTCCACGCCCATCCCTCGCGCCATCGAGGCGAAATGGCGATATCCCTCCATCACCCCTTCGCTATTTGCCAGCCGGATACCACCGTCCGCATGATGATAGGTGATGGGATGATCGGGATCTCCTGCCAGTTCCCTGTACAGCCGGATCGAATGCGACTTCAGCCCCACCATTGTCTGGTTCATGCCGAAATTCGTCACCTGCGCCGACGAATGCCAGGTGGTGCCCGAGGTCAGTTCGTTACGCTCCAGCAGCATCACGTCCGACCACCCTTCCTGCGTCAGGTGATACAGCGTCGAACAGCCCGCGATCCCGCCCCCGATCACCACCACCCGTGCCGTTGTCCGCATGAAACCCTCCCCGGTTTTGCGTCAGGGAACAGGCGCTGCGGTGTTCCGTCAATCGACGAACCGCAGATTTGCAAAGAGCGCAAGTTGTTTCGGAAAAACGAAACCTCTCGGCTTCTTTCTGGTCGAAAATACTCCCGGGGGAGCGCCGTCAGGCGCGGGGGCGGAGCCCCAAAAAAGAAAGAGGCCGGGATATGCCCCCGGCCTCCTGCTTCGATCGACCCGTTCAGGCGCGGCGGCGGCGTCCGCCGGCGCGGCCGCCCCGACCGCGGCCCTCGTCACCCTCTGCCGAAGGGGGCTTGTTGAACCGGATCCAGTCCGAGCCATGGGCGTCATTGTTGGTCAACAGGTTGGCGGCGCGGATCGCCTCCATCTCCTTGCCGGCGCGCGGCAGGGTCGAGCCCAGGCCGAACATCTGCACGAAGGTTTCGTCATCCATGCCCTCCGGCAGGATGATGCCGGCGGCGGCCACGGCTTCCTTCTTCTCGGCAATCGCCTTCTGCGTGAGCGGCAAGGCCACGGGGTTCATGATCGCGCTGGTCATGCCCGCGCCCATCGCCATCGGCAGGAAGGCGTTGTTGATGCCGTGCCGGTTGGGCAGTCCGAACGAGATGTTCGATGCGCCACAGGTGGTGTTCACGCCCAGTTCCTCGCGCAGGCGGCGCACCAGGGCAAACACCTGCTGGCCCGCGGTCGCCATGGCACCGATCGGCATCACCAGCGGATCGACCACGATGTCATGGGCCGGGATGCCGAAATCGGCAGCGCGCTGCACGATCTTCTTTGCAACGGCGAAGCGCACGTCCGGATCCTCGGAGATCCCGGTGTCGTCGTTCGAGATCGCCACGACGGGCACATTGTACTTCTTCACCAGCGGCAGGATATGCTCCAGCCGCTCTTCCTCGCCGGTAACCGAGTTGAGCAGCGGGCGGCCTTCGCAGGCCTCCAGACCGGCCTCCAGCGCGCCGGGCACCGAACTGTCGATGCAGAGCGGTACATCGACCAGGCCCTGCACCAGTTCGACGATCTTGCGCATCAAGGGCGGCTCGGTCTCGTTGGGGTTGGGGTTCGAATTGTAGACCACACCCGCGTTGATATCGAGAACGGTGGCGCCGGCGGCGACCTGGGCGATGGCGTCCTTTTCCACGGTCGAGAAATCGCCCGCTTCCAGCTCGGCGGCCAGTTTCTTGCGGCCTGTCGGGTTGATCCGCTCGCCGATCACGCAGAACGGCTGGTCAAAGCCGATGATCGCGGTTTTTGTTTTGCTTTCAACGATGGTGCGGGTCATGTCTGGCCTTTCAGGTCGGGTTTACAGGGCGGGTGCTGGCACCGCCATTATTGATCGCCCAGGTGGCATTGGTCTTGATGCCGCCCAGCGGGAAGAAATGGACATTGGTGATGTTGAAATCGGGGTTGGCGGCCTTGTGCGCGGCCAGTTCGGTCACCACGTCATTGGGCTCGTAGGGCAGCAGCAGCTTGGTCACGTCCATCGCGCGCTTTTGCAGCACTTTCAGCGAGGGGCCGATGCCGCAGGCGATGGCGAACTTGATCAGGGTCTGCAACTTGGCCGGACCTGCGATGCCGATGTGGATCGGCAGGTCTATGCCGGCGGCCTTGAGCCCGTTTGCCCAAGCGATGATCGGCTTCGCCTCGAAGCAGAACTGGGTGGCCAGCGCCATCTTCGCATCGGTGGTTTCGCTGAACTTCTGCTTCCAGCGCAGCGCCTCCATCACGCTGGCATCGCCGCCCTTGGGGTCGATGTCCTTGTTGCCCTCGGGGTGGCCCGCCACGTGCAGGCGCTTGAAACCTGCCTTGTCGAAGAGGCCGGTTTCCATCAGCTGCATCGAGCAGTGGAACTCGCCATGCGGTTCGGCCACGCCACCGGCAAGCAGCAGCGCCTGATCAACCCCGGCCTCGCCCTGGTACATGGCGATCCAGTTTTCCAGCGTCTTGGCGTCCTTGATGATGCGCGCCGGGAAATGCGGCATCACCGGATAGCCCTCGGCGGCCAGCCGCTTGGCGGTCGCCACCATGTCCTCGATCGGTGTGCCCTCGATATGGGCGATATAGACGCGGGTGCCGGCGGGCAGCAGCGCGCGGAAATCCTCGACCTTTTCGGCGGTGCGCGGCATTACTTCGATCGAGTAGTCCTTGAGAAAGGCCTCGACGGTGGGGTTCACGGGGCCGTTCTCGACCGTCTCGCGTTTCTTGAAGTTCAGCAAAGCCATAGCGGCCTCCCATATGTTCTTCGGGCTCACGCCCAACCGTCGTTGGCGATCAGGGCCTTGATGCGCACCTGATCGTATTCAGTTTCCAGCCGCCGGGCCTCGGCCTCGGCAACCTCTTCCGGCTCGCCCGCCACCTCGTAGGGGGCGGCCTTTCGCCACTCGGCCAGATAGGCATCGGTGTCCTGAGCGCCCACTTTCATGGCCGCCCGGTCTATGGCCTGCTCGAACCGTTCCTCCAGCTGGCGCTTGGCGCCGCGGCGGCCCTTACCGACAATGACCTGTGCCGGGATGTCCCGCCAATAGACGATGGTGACCTCGGGCATTCCGTCGATTCCTCCTGATCCGGTGAGCCGGTTCTAGCGGGCAATATGGGGTGGGGTCGGTCCGATTTCGACACGTGCGCGATGTACAGCGACCTTTGTCGTTTTCTGACATTCCCCCGAGACCGCCTTGCAATAGCGCGGATCGCGGCTGCGCGCCTTCCCGAAATCTTCAGAAAGATGATGAACAGGAATCATGTCGCGCGAAAAACCCGGGAGCCATGCGGCTCCCGGGGGGTGATTTCGGACAGGCCGGTAAAAGGTCAGCCGACCAGGCCGCCGTCTTCGCGGGTGACGACGATGATGGCCGAACGCGGCACGCTGTCGCCGCCATCGGGCCAGTGGCTGTCGCCGTCTTCGCCGGGGTGCTGGACACCGACAAACATGGCGCGCAGGTCGGGGGACCAGCAGAGGCCGGTGATCTCGGCCTCTTTCGGGCCGACGAGGAAGCGGCGGATTTCACCGGTCACCGGATCGCCAGCAAGCATCTGGTTGTTGCCATGCCCGGCAAAGTCACCGTCGTTCGAGTATTCGCCGTCGGTCTGGATCCAGAGCAGTCCGTTGCTGTCGAAGGCCAGCCCATCGGGGGAATTGAACATGTTGCCGTCGTTGACATTCTCCGATCCGGCATAAGCGTCGGAATGCACCGTCGGGTTGCCGGCAAGGACAAACAGATCCCAGTCGAACGCGGTCGCTGCGTGATCGCCGCCCTCGGGGCGCCAGCGCACGATCTGGCCATAGTTGTTCTTCTCGCGCGGGTTAGGGCCTTCGGCCGGGGTCTCGTCACCGCCGGCATTCGGCTTCACGCCACGATTCTTGTTGTTGGTCAGCGCGCAATAAACCTCGTCCGAGTTCGGGTTTGCAGTAACCCATTCGGGGCGGTCCATGGTGGTCGCGCCCAGTTTCGACGCGGCCTGACGGGTGTGGACACAGATCGCCGCAAGGTCCATTCCAGTGGTTTCCGGCGTCAGCGCCAACCATTCACCCTTGCCCGAAGCATCGAACCTGGCCGCATAGAGCGTGCCGTTGTTCATCAACTCGTCGGTATCGACGCCAGCGGCATAGACGCCGTTCGAGACATAGCGGTAGATGAATTCGCCGCGCTCGTCGTCGCCCATGTAGATCACCACGCGACCGTCATTGTTGATGACCACTTCGGCGTTCTCATGCTTGAACCGGCCCAGGGCGGTGCGCTTCTTGGGCGTCGAATTGGGGTCGGTCGGGTCGATCTCGACCACATAGCCAGCCCGGTTCGGTTCGTTGGGGTTCTTCGAGACATCGAAGCGCTCGTCGACCTTGGCCCAGCCATAACCCCAGTCCTTGGAGGACACGCCATAGCGCTTCAGTTCCGCCGAAACCTCGTGCGCCTCGTCCGCCGCCGAGAAGTAGCCGTTGAAGTTCTCTTCGCAGGTCAGGTAGGTGCCCCAGGGCGTCTTGCCTGAACCGCAGTTGTTCCAGGTTCCCAGCGAAACGGTGCCGGTAGCGTCAGCCGTGGTCTTCAGCAGGTCGTGGCCCGCGGCCGGGCCGGTCAGCTGCATTTCGGTCTGCGGCGTGATACGGCGGTTGAACGGGCTGTCGATCACGACCTTCCATCCGGACCCGTCGTTGGCCAGTTCCAGAATCGTCACGCCATGGGCCAGCATGCCCTTTTCGATATCGTCGGCGGTCTCGGCCTTGCCCTCGGGACGGTTACCCCAGATGATCTCGCGGTTGGTGTATTCGTTGTTGACCGCCAGCAGGACATGGCCGTCATACATGAACACTTCCATGCCGTCGGTATTGTCGCCGAAGCTGCGGGCCTGGCTGGCGGCTGTGCCGCGGCTGGCCTGGTCGAAGGCAACGCTGTCCGACCACATCGGATCGGCCCAGCGGACCAGGACCTCGGCCTTGTACCCTTGCGGAACGACGATGTCGTCAGCGGTCGAAGCCGCAATGCCCTCGAATGCGAACCGGTTCGAGGCAGCGGCGGCCGTCTTCGGCAGAACGGCTCCGCCAAGGGCCGCAAAGCCACCCATTGCGAGCACGCCGCCCAGAAAGCCGCGGCGCGACAGCGCCTGCTCGACGACACGGTCGAAATCGGTTTCAGCCGGACGCGGGTTGATCAGTTCGTCAAATTCGTCGAACGAAACGGTATTATCCTTGGCCACTGGTATCTCCATTCTGAGCGAAGCTGGGTCGGCGACAAACCTTCGCCCCCCTGAGACTGCCGCAATCGCACGGGAACGTGAAATCCATGTGACGATGCCGCTGCCGGCCCCCTGAATTCGCTTGCGTGGCGACTGCGGCGGGCCTAGGTTCAAGATAACACGAAATCGGAGGGCGTGACATCATGACGCCCAAGCGTCCCACTGGTGCGGGCGCGTTCCCGAAAGCGGTCGAAAGCCCCGCGCCGAACCGGCCGGATCCCGATGCCCTGTATGCGGCGCTCGATCTCGGCACAAACAGTTGCCGCATGCTGATTGCCCAGCCCAAGGGCAGCGGGTTTCATGTGGTGGACAGCTTTTCCAAATCCGTTCAGCTCGGGGCCGGGCTGGAGCGGACTGGAAGGCTGTCCAGATCATCGATGGAGCGGACCATTCAGGCGCTGCGCATCTGTCAGCAGAAGATCAAGCGCAACAAGGTCCGGCGAATGCGCCTGGTGGCAACCGAAGCCTGCCGTCGGGCGCACAACGCCCGCGATTTCATCCGTGACGTCAAACGCGAAACCGGCCTGATGCTCGAGATCATCCAGCCCGAGGAAGAGGCCCGGCTTGCGGTCATATCCTGCGCGCCCCTGGTTTCGACCAGAACCGAACAGCTCCTGGTGGTCGATATCGGCGGTGGCTCGACCGAGCTTGTTTGGATCGACCTCAAATCGGTGCCGCGCCGCGACCGGCCGTCGGCGATCATGCGGCTGCATGCCGGGTTTCACCCGTCCGAAAGCCCCTTTCCCGCCGCCAAGGTGATCGACTGGATCAGCGTGCCCCTGGGCGTCGCCACACTGCGCGACCAGTTCCACGATGTCGAGGACGACGCCGCCCGGTTCGCCCTGATGAGCTGGTTTTTCGAGGAACAACTGGCTGATTTCGTCCCCTATCGCAACGAACCGACGCGCGAGCGTTTCCAGATTGTCGGGACCAGCGGCACGGTGACAACGGTCGCCGCCAGCCATCTGGGTCTGAAACGCTATGACCGGACCAAGGTCGACGGTCTGCGCATGACGAGCGAGCAGATCGACAAGGTCATCCGCAGCTATCTGAACCTCGGACCGCAGGGGCGCCGCCGCGACCCGCGCATCGGCGAGGACCGCCATGCGCTGATCATGTCGGGTTCGGCGATCCTTCAGGCGCTGCTCAGGTGCTGGCCGACCAACCGGCTTTCGGTTGCCGACCGGGGCCTGCGCGAAGGCTTGCTTTACGCTCAGATGAGCGCCGACGGGGTATTGGAAGACGGGCCGTTCTAGGGCCTGGGGCGCGTTCGTTCGCTCCGGTGTGGACAGATTGACGGGATGACACGAGTCGGAGGGACGGATTGAAACCCCAGCTACTTTCGACACTGCCGGGATATTCACGCGATGCGTTCGGGGCGGACCTGCTCGCGGGCATCACTGTTGCCATGGTCGCGATCCCGCTGAGCCTTGCCATCGCCATCGCTTCGGGCGCACCGCCGGCAACCGGGCTGATAACCGCGGGGATCGCCGGGCTCCTGATCTCGCTGTTCGGCGGCAGCCATGTGCAGATCGGGGGACCCACCGGCGCGTTCATCGTCGTGGTCTATGGCGTCATCGCGGCACACGGATATGACGGGTTGGTGCTGGCCACGCTGCTGGCCGGTATCATCCTCCTGATTGCCGGCTTCTTCCGGGCCGGCAACCTGATTGCGCTGGTTCCGGAGTCGGTGGTCAGCGGATTCACCATCGGGATCGCCGTGATCATCGCGAGCAGCCAGATCGGCGATCTGTTCGGGCTGACGACCGGGGATGTCCCGGCAGCCTTCCTGCCGAAGCTCGCCGCCTTGTGGTCGGTCCGCGATACGGTCAACTGGAGCAGTTTCGGGATCGGCGCACTTTCCATCCTGCTGATCCTGCTGTTGCGTGCAGGCTTGCCGCGCTTTCCGGGGTTGATCGTCGCCATCGGCGCGACCTCGGCGCTGGCCGCCGCGTTGGACCTCCCGGTTGAAACCATCCAGTCGCGCTTTGGCGATCTGCCCCGAAGCCTGCCGGCACCACAATTGCCCTACATCTCGTATGCGCGGGTGGTCGAACTTCTGCCATCTGCCCTTGTCATTGCCTTCCTTGCCGGCGTCGAGTCGCTGTTGTCCGCCCTGGTCGCCGACCGGATGATCGGCGCGCGGCACCGTCCGAACGCCGAGATATTGGCGCAGGGGGCTGCAAACCTGGGCTCGGCGCTGTTTGGCGGCCTGCCGGCGACCGGGGCGATTGCCCGGACCGCGACCAACATCCGCGCGGGCGGCCGCACCCCGGTTGCCGGGCTGGTGCATGCCGCGACCGTACTTCTGGCCATGGTCTTCGCCGCAGATCTTGTTGGACATCTGGCGCTCCCGGCGCTGGCGGGCCTGCTGATCCTGACGGCCTGGAACATGAGTGAGCCGCCGAGGTGGCGCAGCTATCTGCGCGGCACCCGCTCCGATACCGCCCTCTTGGGCCTGACACTGGTCCTGACGGTTTTCGTCGACCTTACCGTCGCCATCGGCGTGGGCGTCTCCGTCGGCCTCGCGCTTCGCCTGCGTCGGCGCAGGGTGCCCCCGGCCGACTGGTCGCCTCCCGACCGGTGAACGAACAGGTTTCCCGCTTGCCTCGTCCCGGCCAAGCGGCTATTCCGAGTTGCCTATCCGACGGGAGCCAGAATGGCCAAGAACACATCCGGGCGCGGACAGCGCGACTTGAAAGTCAAGGTAAAGACCGCCCGCGGGCGCAGTCTGAGTTCGACACGCTGGCTGCAACGCCAGTTGAATGACCCCTATGTCAAGCGGGCACAGGCCGAAGGCTATCGCGGACGCGCGGCCTTCAAGATCCTCGAACTGGATGACAAGTTCCGCTTTCTCGTGCCCGGCGCACGGGTGGTCGACCTCGGCTGCGCGCCGGGCGGCTGGTGCCAGGTGGCGGTCAAACGGGTGAACGCCCTGGGCGAGAAGCCAGGCAAGCGCATCGGTACCGTGCTGGGCATCGACTTGCAGGAGGTCGAGCCGATCGCCGGGGCCGAACTGCACCAGCTCGATTTCATGTCGGATGGAGCCGACGCACAGATCAAGGAGTGGCTGGGCGGCAAGGCGGATGTGGTGATGTCCGATATGGCCGCGGCCTCGTCCGGCCACAAGCAGACAGACCATCTGCGCATCATCGCGCTATGCGAGGCGGCCGCCCATCTCGCCTTCGACGTGCTGGAGGAGGGCGGCACTTTCGTGGCCAAGGTGCTGGCCGGCGGGGCCGAGGGCGAGTTGCAGAAACTGCTGAAGCAGAAATTCACCAAGGTCGCGAATGTCAAACCGCCCGCGTCACGGTCGGACAGTTCCGAGAAATTCGTGGTGGCGACCGGGTTTCGCGGCTGATGTAGCCCGCTCTGCCTGTCGGACCGGTCAGGGGGGCGCAGCCCCCCGCCGCTGTCGCGGCTCCCCCCGGAGTATTTCGAACCAGAAAGAAGCCAGGGCGTTTTTTAGGTCGGCGGAACCGTACCCGGGCCTGGCTGAGCGGTTCGAAAGGGGGCGGACAGCGGGCCTTGGGTGATTGGGCGCTGCGCCGTTGCAAGGCATTGCCGGCCCAGGGATTTGCGCGCGCGGGTTTGCAGCAGGATCGCATCCCCGGCGGTGACCGGATCTGCGCCCGAGGTCAGGCGTCTGGCGGTGGTCTCGGACCGGCATTGCTGTCGCAACAACTCGAAAAGCAGCGCGTGCCGCATGAAGTGCGGTTCGGTCGGCATGTGACCTCCGTGGCAGCTTGGGGCAGGACCGCGCCCCGAGCCGCCAGACTGCCATGCGGTTGCGCCGATCCGATGACCCGCATGTGGCGGTTCTGCGGCGCGCTCAGGGCGCCAGACGCATGGACAATTGCCGCAATCGCGGGTCTTCGGGCAAAATGGACAGGGCGCGGCGCAACAGGCTGCGCGCCGCTTCGCGGCCCTCGGTCAGTTCCGTTACCTCGATCAGCACCGGCCAGGCTTCGGCCCGCTGCGGGTCCATCTCGATCACCTCGCGAAAGGCCCGCGCGGCGGCAGGCATGTTGCGCAGCCGGAGCGCGATGCCACCGAGGACCAGGTGGGTTTCGGGGAAATCCAGCCGGGTGGCCAGGGAGCGCTGCAAATCCCCTGCCCCTTCGCGCCAGATGGCGGCCTGGCTGCGGGTCATCGCGCCCTGCGGCAGGTCGATCAACTCTTTGGCTGCAGCGATACGCACTGCGCGCAACGGATCCTGCAGCAGCGGGATCAGCCGTGCGGCACGGTCTTCGGGGGGCAAGGGTCTCTGCATCGCGACGGAACCGCCGCGCACCAGCGGATCACGATCCGCGAGAAGCGGCGCCAGGGTTTGCGCCAGATCGGCCGACACCGCCGGTTGCAGCAGGAAAAGTGCGGTCGCCCGCACGATGCCGGGCTGGGTGTCATCCAGCGCCAAGGCGGCCAGATCGGGGGCCGCGGTAAAGGCATTCTCGATCCCCCGCGCCAGAACCTGGCCGTAATGGGCGCCCCTGCGGGTGCTGTCGGGGAACCATTCAGAGATCTGACCGGCGGCCCAGTCCCTGCCCCGGTCCGTGTGACAGTCGGTACAGGCGTCCGGCCCGCCGGTCTCGGCCCCTATATCGGGGCGCGGAATGCGGAAGGAATGATCGCGCCGCCCGTCGATGCCCATGTATGTGCGCTCGATCATGTGGCAGCTCTTGCACTGGGCCCCTGCGCTGTCGGGCGCATGTTGCGTATGCGCGGGCGTGTCGTATTCGGCCAGGCTCAGGCTGGGAAAATCGGGGTTGCCCGCGGGGGAATGACATTGGGTGCAGACCGCGTTGCCCTCGGCCTTCAGCGTGGCGGCATGCGGTTCATGGCAGTTCACGCAGGAAACGCCGCGCGCATACATCTTCGACTGCAGGAACGACCCGTAGACATAGACCTCGTCCAGGATCTGTCCGTCAGCGTGGTAGAGGCCCGGGCGCAGCACCGACAGCGTATAGGCATCGTGATAGGGCGTTCCGGGCAGCGGATTGCCGTCGGCCAGCGGCTCTCTGCGCGAATGGCAGCCCGCGCATTGTTCGATCAGGGCTTCGGGTCGCCCGGCATCGAGCCCGATCGTGAACCCGAAGGCATCTAGTCCGTCTGCCGGGGCTTTGCCGGTGGCCCAGTCGACATGCGCCGCGCCGGGACCATGGCAGGCTTCGCAGCCGACGCCGATCTCGGTCATACGCGGCTCGTACTTGCGGCTCTGCGGCCGGTAATTGCGGCTGTAACCCGTCGCGTGGCATTCCGCGCAGCGTGCGTTCCAGTTCTTGTAGGGGCCGGTCCAGTGCAGCCCGTCGCTCGGGGGCAGGTCCTGCTCGGGATAGAGCGGATACCACCTGCCCCGCTCGACATCCCAGACCAGGTCGAAACTCTGTTGCCGTCCCGGCTCGGTTTCGAAGAGGTATTGCTGGAGCGGCGCGATACCGGCGACCGAATGCAGGCGATAATCGGTAACCGAACCATCAGCCTCGGTCACTGTGGCGAAGTAATCCCTGCCCTCTCGCCGGAATGCCGCGCTCAGCCCACCGTGGCTGAACTCGGTCCCGTCGAAATCGGCAAGAACCGTATCGGGTCCGGGTTCCGTCCAGGCCAGCGCGTGGTGCGACCCGAACCAGGCGGCGGTCTCTTCTTCGTGACAACCGGTGCAGGCCGCGCTGCCGACATAATCCGGCACCTCCGCAAGGGCCGGGCCGGCCACCCATGCAATGAGAAAAAGCAATCGAAGCATGAATATCCTTTCAGACCAGGGCGTCAGCATCGTCATTCGCTCGAAGGTCCATGAGGGCGCCATTGAACTCGGCCCCGAAGATCAGGATCGCAGAGTTGAGATAGAGAAAGATGAGTGCCGCCATCGCGCCCGCCAGACCGGCATAGGTGGCGCTGTAGGTGGCGAATTCGGAAATATAGATGGAAAAGCCCCAGCCACAGACAGCCCAAAGCGCCAGTGTCACAACGACGCCTGGCAGGATTTGAACCAGAGAATGGCGCCGGGCCGGCAGGAAGGCATGACAGGCCAGCACCCCGCCTACCGGCAACGCCACGATGAATATCCAGCTCAACCGTTCGACCGACAGCCATGCCGGAGCCTCGCCCGGCAGGGCCTCGGTGACCAGGTTGGTATAGATCGGCATGACCACTTCGAAGGCTGCGACGGCCATCACTATGGCCCCGCCCACAAGGACCAGGGCAACGCACAACAGGCGCGACTTCCAAAAGGGGCGCGTGTCGGAGTCGTGATAGGCCCGCGACATCGCTTCGCGGACGGCATCCACACCATTCGAGGCGAAATAGACGGCCAGAACGCCGCCGAGGGTCATCACCCTGGAGTTGGCGCCTGCAAGAACCGCCTTCAACTCCATCACGATGGGTTCGGCCACCTGCTGTGGCCAGGTGCCGAAGATCAGTTCTATCAGGTCATCGGTGACCAGTTCCTGGCTAAGGCTTCCGGCCAGCGCCACGATGAAGAGAATGAAGGGAAACAGCGCCATCATCATCGACATCGCCACATGGCTGCTCATGACGAAACCGCTTTTCGTCTGGAACCGCACCAAGGCCAGCGACAGCGCACGCAGGGGCAGCAGAACAGAGGGATTCGTCAATGCGCTCATGGGGATACTCTAGTGGCATGCGCAGTGGACTCATAGCCCGCAGACCAGACGTTGCGATTGCTTCGCCCCCCGTGCAACATGGCCGGGCGTCAAAAGATCCAAAGGCCGCACGAATGACCACAGGTCCGCACATATCGGATGACCGCCCATTTCGGTTCACGCTGGCACTGGCGCGGGATCTATCAGTGGTGATCACCCTTTCCGTCCTGGCCCTGTATGCCGGTTCCGGCTTCCTGATTCCCCTGGCACTTGCCTTCCTGTCTTTTGTTCTCATCACCGCAGTCAGCGACCGCGTGAGCGCGGCGGTCGGGGCACCGGTCTGGCTGGCCAACCTCGTGGGCGTGGTACTGGTCCTGGCGGGGTTCTTCACCATCATGTTCGTGATCGGCGGACAGGCCACCCAATTCGCCCGGGCAATGGGAAACTACGAAACCGCGCTGGATGGCGCGGTGACGCGGATGGTGGCGCTGTTCGGCCCCGAGGTAACCGGCATCGTCAGAGATACGCTGGCCGGCGTGGACCTTTCCCGCCTGGCGCGGGGCGCCGTCGGCGGGGCGACCTATGCGCTGAACACCTTTCTGCTGGTGTCTCTCTATGTCGCTTTCCTGATGGTGGAACGGCGGACCTTGCAGCACAAGCTGCTGCTCGCCGCCGGCGATCGGCGACTGGGCCAGGACATGGCCAGCGTGATGACCGCCATCTCGACCAGTTTGCAAAGCTATCTGGGCGTAAAGACATTCATCAGCCTGCTGACCGCCGGGATCAGCTATGTCGTGTTTCGTCTGCTCGGGCTGGAGTTTGCCGAAACCTGGGCGGTTCTGACCTTCGCGCTGAACTTCATCCCCTCGATCGGCTCCATCGTGGCGGTGATCTTTCCCGCGTTGGTGTCGCTGGTGCAATTCGACAGCGTGACACCTTTCCTGATCATCGTCCTGTTCTGCGGAACCGTGCAGTTCATGATCGGCAATTTCCTCGATCCCGCTCTGCTGGGAAGGTCGCTGAACATGTCCAGCTTCGTCGTGATCCTCGCCCTGACATTCTGGACCGTTGTCTGGGGATTGATCGGCGCCTTTCTGAGCGTACCGCTGACCGTCTGCATTCTGATCGTGTTCAGCCATATTCCGGCGCTGCGACCCGTGGCTATCCTGATGTCCAAGGACGGCAGGCTGTCGCCGGAAACCTGATCCAGCCCATCAGCGGCAGCGGCATTCGTCCTGTCCTGCGCCGTTGCCCCCGGCCGCAGAATGCCGGCACGAATTTGAGATGTGGCATTTCCGGCAATACTGTCTAACCTGCAGATGTTGAATTTTCGCAATTGCAGCAAGCGCCGGCTGGCTTGAAACCGGAAACTTCGCCGAAGGCCGTCGACCTTGGAAAGGAGTACCCGCCGTGAAAAGCTTATTGTTGTCGCTGGCTTTGGGGTTCATCGCCTTCCCGCTCTTTGCAGATCCCCTGCCCTCGTGGCAGGATACCGAGACCAAGGCCCGCATCATCGCCTTTGTCGAGGACGTCACGGACCCATCATCGGAAAACTACGTGATCCCTGCCGACCGGATCGCCACCTTTGACAATGACGGCAATCTCTGGGCGGAAAAGCCCGTCTATTTCCAGCTGATCTTTGCCATCGACCGGGTGTCCCAACTTGCTGCGGCCGACCCCTCGATCGCCAGATCGGACGCCCTGAAGGCCGCCGCCGCGCGCGATTACGAAGCGGTGATCAAATCCGGCAAGGAGGGGCTGATCGAGGTCATGGCCCTGTCTCATACGGGGCTTGGCACCGAGGATTTCATCGCCGCGGCCAAGTCGTGGCTGGACAGTGCGGTCCATCCCCAGACCGGCCTGCGCTACAGGGACATGACCTATCAGCCGATGGTCGAGTTGCTGCGTTACCTGCGCGACGAGGATTTCCAGACCTTCATCGTCTCGGGCGGCGGTATCCATTTCATCCGCGCCTATGCCGAAGAGGCTTATGGCATCCCGCCGCAGAACGTGGTCGGGTCCCAGACCGTGAACCGCTATGACGTGGTCGACGGCGTTCCGGTCATCGTGAAAGAACCCGAGATCTTCTTTGTCGACGACAAGGTGGGCAAGCCTGTGGGCATAGACACCCACATCGGCAAGCGTCCGATCATCGCCAGCGGCAATTCCGACAGCGATTTCCAGATGCTGGAATATACCGCCGCGGGCGATGGGCCGCGCCTGGGTCTTCTGTTGCACCATACCGACGCGGAACGCGAGTTCGCCTATGATCGCGACGGCCATGTGGGCGTATTGAGCCTCGGTCTGGATGAGGGACCCGGGCGCGGCTGGCTCGTCATCGACATGGCGCGGGACTGGCGCCGGATCTACACGGCCGGGCCGTAACACAGGTTTGACTTCGTCATGTGGACCGCATTCCTATCCCTTGTCGTTCTTGGCCTCTACGTCGTGGCCACGGTGTTCGCCGTGCAGGCCGCCAGGACCGCGCGCACGCCGCAGGGCGCTGTCGGATGGGTCGTGTTCCTGTTCACGCTGCCCTGGGCGTCAGTGCCGCTTTACATGTTCCTCGGGCACCACCGGTTTCACGGCTATCGCATCGCGCGCCGCGAAAGCGAACGGGTCGTCGCAGGGCTGAGGGCCCATGCGGCCGCGACGGCTCCTGACCCCACCAGCCTGAGCGTCAATGCGCGCGCCTTCGAACAGATCGCCCAGATGGCCGTCAGCCGCGGCAACGGTGCGCGATTGCTGGTCGACGGCGACGCTACGTTCAAGGCGATCTTTGACGCCATCGACCGTGCCGAACGCTATGTTCTGGTGCAGTTCTACATCGTGCGCGATGACGAACTGGGTCTGGAACTGCGGGACCGGCTGATTTCCGCAGTCCGGCGCGGCGTAAGGGTACTCTTCATGACCGATGCCATCGGCAGCCACGGACTGGCCGACAGCTACATCGAAGACCTGCGGGACGCAGGTGTCGACGTCGCCGACCCGCGCGACCAGCGCGGACCGAAATTCCGATTCCAGATCAACTATCGCAACCACCGCAAGACGGTTGTCGTCGATGGCAGGACCGGGTTCATCGGCGGGCACAACGTGGGCATTGAATATCTGGGGCAGGACCCCACCTTTGGCCGCTGGCGCGACACGCATCTGGAGATTTCCGGTCCTTCGGTGCTGCAATTGCAGTTGATCTTTTGCGAAGACTGGCACTGGGCGCAGAACGAGGAACTGCTGGATCAGTTGTCATGGGAAACCGTGCTCGACCCGCAGGACCGCAATGCACTGGTGGTCGCAACCGGCCCCGGCGACAGCAGCGAGACCGGCTCGATGATGTTCTTCTCGGCGATAGCGGCCGCACAACACAGATTCTGGATTGCTTCGCCCTATTTCGTTCCGGATCTCGACGTGATGTCGGCACTCAGGAATGCCGCCATGCGCGGCGTGGACGTGCGGATTCTGGTGCCGGAAGTAATCGACCACCGGATACCCTGGCTGGCGGCATTCGCCTATTTCGACGAGATCCGCGAAGCGGGCGTCAAGATCCTGCGCTACACCGACGGTTTCCTGCATCAGAAGGTCTTTGTCGTCGATGACAGTATCGCGGCAGTGGGCACGACCAATCTCGACAATCGCTCCTTTCGGCTGAATTTCGAAGCGATGGCGTTGTTTTTCGACAAGGCAATGGCAGAGGAGATTGCCGAGATGCTGAGACGCGATTTCGAACAGAGCTATGAACTGGTGAAACCGCTTTCCGCCCAGCCCGCCCATATCCGCTACGGCGCCCCGATCGCGCGTCTTTTCTCTCCGATCCTCTAGGGTCGCGTCTAGCGGGGCATCCGGCCTTCGAACAGGCGCGTCATGATCGCGACAAGATAGGCTGTGGAAAGTCCAAAGGCGAGAAGCCCGGCAACCGCGGCGAAGGCCGCAAAAATACGAAGCCCGGATCCCAGCACGACATCGCCGTACCCTACCGTCGTGTAGGTGACGAGAGAAAAATAGAGCGCCTCGTTCCAGTCGCTCAGAACATCGTACCAGATCCACACCCCCGCCCAGAGCCATACCTGAAGCGTGTGCGCCAGTACGATGAAAGCCAGGGAAAGCGTAATGATCCCCGCCGTTCGCAGCCCACGCGTCCAGTGGCGGAACCGGGCCCCCAGATGCGCGATGGAGAGCGTACACCAGACCAGCAGAATGATCTCGATGACGAAGCAGATCCCCAGGTAGAGACTGCCCCACATGATCTGCTCCAAAAGGGTCATCTGTTCTTTTCGCTCAGTTATTATCAGGCGTCAGATTGCAAAAGCTGCCGGGCAGAGACAACCCCGCCCCAGACCATCGGCTGGAAGCGTCAGCGCCCCGACATGCAGGCATCATAGGTGCGGCGATAGATCTTCTGCCTGCGCTTTTCCTCGAACCGTTCCGAAGCCGCCGATCCGGCATAGGCAGGCGCCCCGGCAGTGGCCGGTCCGGACGAGCGTGACACACCGACCGCGACCGAACCGCCCAGCGTAATCGAGGCGCGGCCATCACCAATGGTGATATCGCGAATACCGGCCTGTCGCGCGGCCTTCTCGTGGCAAAGCTGGGCGGCCTCCTGCGCCACTGCAAGCGATGGAAGAAATGAAACAAGAAACACAAACAGTGCGAAACGGGACATCGAAAGCTCCTTTGAGGACCAAATAATGCCCGCAGACCCCGATTACAAACGCGCGTGGCCGGATGCGGCGAATGGTTGCCATTCCGCCCTGCCCGCTGGACAGTGCCACATGCCGCGCCATTCTCTGCCGCAGTACCGCACAGGACAGGATCCCGCATGTTGTTGACCGTCGATCACGTGACCAAGACCTATCCGGGCGGTCCCCCGGTGCTGCAAGGCGCCACTCTTTCTATGAGCGCGGGAGAAACCATTGCCCTGACCGGAGAAAGCGGCAGCGGAAAGAGCACCCTGCTGCACCTGATTGCCGCTCTGGACCGTTTCGACGCTGGCGAGATCGCGGTGGACGGGATCAGCCTGTCCGCACTGGACGACCACGGGCGGGCCGCGGTCAGGCGTGATCGGGTGGCGGTGGTTTTCCAGCAGTTCAACCTGATACCGACCCTGACCGTCGGCCAGAACCTGTCGTTTCACGCCCGACTCGCCAACCGCCTGGATCCCGGCTGGGTGGACGAGATCGCCTCTCGTCTCGGCCTGCAGGACCTGCTGGCGCGATATCCCGAAAACCTGTCGGGCGGCCAGCAGCAAAGGGTCGCTATTGGCCGCGCCATGGCCGTGCGCCCGAAACTGCTTCTTGCAGACGAGCCTACCGGAAATCTGGATGAAACGACAGCCGGTGCCGTGCTGGACCTGATGCTTGATCTTGTGCGGACCTCCGGAACCGCCCTGTTGCTGGTGACCCATTCCCAGGCCGTTGCCGCCCGGCTCGACCGCCATGCTCATCTGGCCGGAGGGCGAGTGACATGATCCGGGCGGCGGCTTCGGCGCTTTGGTCACATTGGCGGCGCCATCCCGTTCAACTGGTGACCCTTCTGGCCGGCATCGCACTGGCTGCCGGGTTGTGGTCGGCGGTGCAGGCGATCAACGCGGAAGCGCGGGCCTCCTACGCAAAGGCGGCGGCACAGATCGGCGCGGATCGGCTCGACAGGCTGAGCCGTACCGACGGCGGACCGATTTCGGTCGAAGATTACGTCACCCTGCGCCGCTCGGGCTGGCAGGTGGCCGCGGTACTTCAGGACCGGCTACGCCTGAATGACACGGTCGTGACCGTTACCGGAATAGACCTTGTTGCCTGGTCGGACCTGCCGGCGATAACCGAGGGAATTGCAACCACGGCAATCACACCGGCCGAAGCCCTGACCGCGCCCGGGCTCGTGTTTGCCCGCCCGGAAACGGCGCAAACCCTGCGCGACCACCCCGGTTTTCCACCGGTCGTGAACACCGACGCCTTGCCCCTCGGCCGCGTTCTGACCGACATCGGCGTGGCCGAAAAGCTGTTGAACAGGCCCGGACAGATCACGCATCTGCTGGTTCTGCCCGATCAACCGTTTGGCGCACCGGACCTGGCCGAGGTCGCGCCGGATCTGACATGGCATGCGGCGCGCGGAACCCAGGATATCGCGCGGCTGACCAATAGCTTTCATCTGAACCTGACGGCCTTCGGCCTGTTGTCCTTCGTCGTCGGCCTGTTCATCGTCCACGGCACAATCGGGCTAGCCTTCGAACAGCGCCGGCCGATGATCCGGACCCTGAGGGCGCTTGGTCTGCCGCTCTCCGTACTGACCCGTCTCGTGCTGCTGGAACTTCTGGCGCTTGCGCTGGCGGGCGGACTGGTGGGTCTCCTGCTCGGCTACCTCGTGGCTGCTTCCCTGCTGCCCGATGTGGCGGTCACGCTGCGCGGCCTGTACGGGGCTCCCGTGGAGGACTCATTGGCGCTGCGGCCGGCCTGGCTGGCCTCGGGACTGGCGATGGCGGTCGCCGGGACGCTTCTGGCCAGCGCACAGGCCCTGTGGCGCTTCTCAAACCTGCCAATTCTCGCGGCGCCGGGCCAGCACGGTTGGAGCGCCCGTCCGCGTGCGATGAAAACCCAGAGCCTGGCAGGCCTGTCGGCAATCCTGATCGGGCTTGCCGCCTTTGCCCTGTTCGACGGACTGGTCGCGGGTTTTGCCCTGATGGCGGGATGCCTGCTGGGGGCCACGCTTTTGCTGCCCCCGGTTCTGGCCGTCGGGCTGATGGCAGCCGACCGGCTGGCGCACGGGCCGGTCGCCGAGTGGTTCGTGGCAGACATGCGCGCGCAACTCCCGAGCCTGTCGCTGGCCCTAATGGCGCTTCTCCTGGCGCTGGCCGCCAATATCGGCGTGGGCACCATGGTGGCAAGCTTTCGGCTCACCTTTGACGGCTGGCTTGATCAGCGGTTGACCTCGACCCTTTATGTCACCGCCCGCGACGATGCGCAGGGCGCAGCGCTTGCCAAATGGATGGCCCCCCGCGCCGATGCGGTTCTGCCGATCCGCTCGGTCGAGATTTCCTCGGACGCGCATCCGCTCTTTGTCTATGGTATCGTCGATCACGACAGCTACCGCGAGCACTGGCCGCTGATCGCTGCCGGTGCAGATGTCTGGGATCGCGTGACGACCGGCCAGGCCGCGCTGGTCAACGAACAGATGGCCCGGCGGGACGGGCTTTGGCCCGGTTCGGTGGTAACCCTGGCGCCGGGCTGGGAGTTGCCGGTGGCCGGGGTCTATTCCGACTATGGCAACCCGACGGGACAGGCGATCGTGGCGCTCGACCTGTTGCTGATGCACTTCCCGAACGTACCCAATACCCGTTTTGGCGTGCACCTTCCCATGGACCGGGCGGCGCAGCTTGCCGAAGACCTGGGCCGCGATTTCGGACTGCCGCCTGATGCAGTCATCCTGCAAGGGGCGCTGAAGGCGCAGTCGCGCGCGATCTTCGAGAAAACCTTCGTGGTGACCGGGGCGCTGAACGTGCTGACGCTCGGGGTGGCCGGCTTTGCCATCCTCACCAGCCTGCTGACCCTGTGGACCCAGCGCCTGCCGCAACTGGCGCCGGTCTGGGCACTTGGGCTGACCCGTGCGCAGCTGGCCCGGCTCGAGCTTTGGCGTGCGCTCGCCCTGGCGACGATGACCGCAGTGCTGGCCCTGCCGCTGGGCCTGTTGCTGGCATGGCTTCTGCTGGCGGTTGTCAATGTCGCCGCATTCGGCTGGCGACTGCCGATGCATCTTTTTCCATATGACTGGCTGCGTCTTTTCACGCTTGCCTTGATCACTGCGGGACTGGCGGCCACCCTGCCTGCCCTGCGCCTGCGGCGCCTGCCTCCTGCGCATCTTCTGAAAGTCTTTGCCAATGAACGTTGAGCCCATGCGCTTCGCCCTGCTCTGACCCTGGACCGACTGAGCACAGGGTTTCGCCGGGTTGCTCGGCCGTGTCGTAAAGATCCCGTTGGGGATTCAACTCATCGCACTCGGCATTCACGTCACAGAGGCCGAGGGATAAGTCCATCCGGGGAAAGAGGAACCGCGGTCCGCAGCCGATCTGTGCAACAGAGTTCCTTGGTCAAGCCTTTTCCGCATTGCCGAAACCGGGGCCCGAAACACAGAATTGATCACAACCCATCAAGAGCTTAGGAAAAAATTGCCGGGAAAAAGCAAGATGGCGCACCATGAAGGAGAAAGTTCGAACACTTTGCTCGAGGCCCTTGAAGAGTGGGGCCGTCATCTCGCACAACCAGCGGAGGGAATGGGACTAGGATCGAACGTTCTCCAGCATCTGAAAGCCTGTTCCAAGCAAGTTAGATCTTCCAAAAAAGAACGCTATCCGCCCTTCCCTTCTACGATCGCCCCAGTCTCCGGTATCCCCAGCGCTTCAGCGATTTCTGAACCGACCTCATATTCCTGCAAGCTTCCCAGAGAGTAGGGTGGGAACCGTACGGTGCCGTTTGGTATAGGCTTGCATCGGACAGACATGCCATCTTTCAGCGCAGCTTCAATCACCTCAAGAGGGTCCTCCGTTGTGATGACTTGACCGCCATACCGGTTCTCGCCCTTCGGTCTGAACATGTAACCTGGATTTTTGCTGCCACCATTCCTGGCGAGCCGGTAGAGATTTCCATCGGCGTGGCGAAAGACAACACGGCGGGTTCTTGTAAGATTTGTCAAAAGACGTCCTCCTGAATCTTGATATATAGAGCCAGCGCATTCACTAACCCACGTCAACTCTCCGATCTGACGGAGGGAATGGGCCTGACGTTCAACCTTCTCTGGCTCGAAGGCACCTTCCAGCGAGCGATCAGTAATGGTCCAGATCATTCATATCACCGAAAAAACCGCTTGGCGATCATCACGAAAAGTCGCCGATCAACTGTCGCGCGGCAGGTACTCTTGGTCTATTTGGCAAAGAGCCTCTTTGCGGCACCGCAATGATACCGAAATATTCTGTGTCGCCATGATGCGGGTAGAGCAACGCGACGTTAAAGCAACCATTGAGGCTTCCGTAAGCCATGATCTGACAGACGGGCGTTTGACTGAGACCATGCTTCGGACCATCGATCCGCTGGGTCACGCTGGCATTGGCCCACCGCGCGCCACGAACGCCCCATTTCGATACCTTGGCTTGGCGTAAACGAAAGGTGTTCCATCCGGGTTTTGCACGCTGCCTCCCGCAGCGCGCAGCACCGCATCCCCGGCGGCTGTGTCCCATTCCATGGTCGTCCCGAAGCGCGGATAGACATCAGCCTCCCCCGCCGCGACAAAGCAGAATTTCAGCGACGAACCGATCGAGACGGTGTTGGTGATACCCTCGGCCGCCAGCCAGGCGTCAGTTTCCGCATCTCGGTGCGAAGCGCTGGCGACGGCGATACGCCCGGCGCCGCTGGCTGTGCGCGTGGTGATGGGTCGCGCGCCGGTGCCACGATCCTCGGTGGCGCCAACCCCAACCGCGCCACAGAACAGTTGGTTCAGCGCCGGGGCATAGACGATGCCCATGACCGGAACGCCCCCCTCGATCAACGCGATGTTCACCGTGAACGAACCTTTGCCGTCACGCTTGAGGAATTCCTTGGTGCCATCCAGCGGATCGACCAGGAAAAACCGCTCAGGCGCATCCAGACCGTGGCTGTCCGCGTTTTCCTCGGACACAATGGGAATATCGGGTGCGATCCGGGCCAGCGCGGTCAGGATCACCGCCTCGGCCGCGACGTCGGCGGCGGTGACGGGGCTGCCGTCGCCCTTCTGGTCTGCCTGCGGCGGTTGGGCATAGATCTCCATGATCCGGGCACCGGCGTCGCGGACAACTGGCGTCAGGGCGGCGATCAGAGTTTCATGGCTGTGCATCGGTGTCATCCTTCCGTTCCGATCAGGCCCATTTGTTCCAGTTTCAGGATCACTTGCTGGGCGCAATAGTCGACATCGAGCCCCTCAGTATTGACTCGCAGTTCAGGGGTTTCGGGGGCCTCGTAGGGGTCAGAGATCCCGGTGAATTCCTTGATCTTGCCCTCGCGCGCCAGCTTATACAGACCCTTGCGGTCGCGCTTTTCGCATTCCTCGACCGGGGTTGCTACGTGAACTTCGACAAAGGCGCCGTAGGCCTCGGTCATCTCGCGCACGGCACGGCGGGTCGCGGTATAGGGCGCGATGGGGGCGCAGATCGCGATGCCGCCGTTCTTGGTGATCTCGGACGCGACATAGCCGATGCGCTTGATGTTGATGTCACGGTGTTCCTTCGAGAACCCCAACTCGCTGGACAGATGCTTGCGCACCACGTCGCCGTCCAGCAGCGTCACCGGGCGCCCCCCCATCTCCATCAGCTTGACCATCAGCGCGTTTGCGATGGTGGACTTGCCCGACCCGGACAGGCCGGTAAAGAACACGGTAAAGCCCTGCTTGGCGCGCGGCGGCGATGTACGGCGCAGTTCTCGCACCACCTCGGGGAAGCTGAACCACTCGGGTATCTCCAACCCCTCGCGCAACCGGCGGCGCAGTTCCGTGCCCGAGATATCGAGCACGGTGTCGCCCTTCGGCACCTCGTTCGCGGGGTAATACTGCGCCTTCTCCTGCACGTAGACCATGTGCTTGAAATCGACCATGGTCACGCCGATCTCGGCTTCGTGCTGCTTGAACAGTTCTTGCGCGTCATAGGGGCCGTAGAAATCCTGGCCCTGGCGGTTCTTGCCTGGGCCCGCGTGATCGCGGCCCACAATGAAATGCGTGCACCCGTGGTTCTTGCGGATCAGCCCGTGCCAGACGGCCTCGCGCGGGCCGGCCATGCGCATCGCCAGGTTCAGAAGGCTCATGGTGGTGGTCGCGGACGGGTATTTGTCCAGCACCGCCTCGTAGCACCGCACGCGGGTGAAGTGGTCGACGTCGCCCGGCTTGGTCATGCCCACCACGGGGTGGATCAGCAGGTTCGCCTGGGCCTCTCGGGCCGCGCGAAAGGTCAGTTCCTGATGTGCGCGGTGCAGCGGGTTGCGGGTCTGGAAGGCGACAATCTTGCGCCAACCCAGCTTGCGAAAGCGCGCGCGCAATTCGTTCGGCGTGTCGCGGCGGGCGCGGAAATCATAGTGCACGGGCGGCTGGATCCCGGTCACCGGGCCACCCAGATAGACGCTGCCCGCCGTGTGGTGCAAGTAGTTCACGGCCGGATGAGCCAAGTCATCGGCACCAAACACCTGCCGCGCCTCGCGCGGTTTGTCGGGGGTCCATTTGTCTGTGACGGTCATGGTCGCCAGGATGACGCCTTCGGCGTCGCGCAGCGCGATATCCTGGCCCGGCTCGATACCCTCGGCGAATTTCTCGGTCACGTCCAACGTGATCGGCATGGGCCACAGCGTCCCGTCAGCCAGACGCATGCTGTCCACGACGCTGTCATAATCCCCCTCGCCCAGGAACCCCTTGAGCGGCGCGAAACCACCGTTCATCAGCAGTTCCAGATCGCATACCTGCCGCGCGCTGAGATCCCAGGACGGCAAACTGGCCGCTTCGACCTTCAGCTTTTGCGACGATTCGTATGAAACGTAGAGTTCGGGGATAGGGGCGTGAATCATGCTCATTCCTGCCTGTTGTGCAAAGTTGATCTGGCCATGCCCGGCGGCATGGCGGTGAGGGGCATGCGGTTAGGTCAGTTGACGAACGTGGCGCTGTAGGCGGCATAGCGGGCGCGAACCCATTCGTCGTCCAGCCCGAATTCGGCCAGGGAATAGGCGTGCTCGCCGTGTTTACCCTTGGGGTTGTTTGCGTGATGCTGCGCGATGGCGGCGCGGCGTGTTTCGGCCAGGCTCAAGCCGCAGAAACCATAGATCCGCTCGACCGTCGCCAGCGGGTCGGCCATCATGTCGGTATAGCGCACGTCGAGGATCCGGTCGGGATGCGTGCTGCGCACCGCATCCATCTTGGCCAGCGACACATCCGTCATGTCGACGATCGTTTCGGCCTCGCGCGCAGGATCCGGCGCGTTGACCGCCAGAATCCGCGTGGTGCGCCCAAGGCTGAAATAGCTGCCCATCTGCTCGATCATGTCACGATGCGTGATGATGACCTTGGCCTCGGGCAGTGCGGCCAGAAGTTCGGCGATACCGTCGTTGTGGTCAGGGGCCTTCAGCACCAGCCGCTGTCCCGGATAGACCCCCTGCAGATAGCGCAGTTGATCGGCGTAATCGGCATATTTCGCGGTTTTGTCGGCGCGTGACACCCAGCGCTGATAGCCATGCACGGGCGCCAGGTTCCAATACAGCCGCGACACCATGGATTGCGCGGTCATCCAGAAGCATTCCTCGGGACTTTCGGGGCGGATCAGGTGGATCCCGTCCAGTTCGGGGGTCAGCGCGCGGCGCACCTCCAGGAACGCGGTCGCTTCGGTCAGCCGCGCTTCGGGCGTGTCTTGCGGGTTCAGGGGGATGGGGCGGCGCACTTGCCAATAGGGCAGCGAGGCATGCGCCGGATCCGCCGCCAGCAATCGGTGCAAAAAGGTGGTGCCGGTTCGCGGAAGGCCGGTGACGATGATCGGCGCCAGCAGGTCCGCCCGCGTCTGCCCCTGCGCGCGGGCGCGCTGCAACAGCAGGCGATTGACCAGTTGCGCCTTGATGACACCCGCCGCCATCATGCGGCCATAGGGGTTGAGGTTGGCGTCCTCTTCCAAGGATATGCAGAGCCGTGACAGCCCTGTCCGTCGTCAGGGTTTTTCGGACTTCGCAGGCCGTTTCGTAACGGAGGCTCTGGTTCGGTTTCTGTTTAAGTTTAAGCGGCAGCTGCTTGGTGCTGCAAGCGGCGTTGCCGGATTGTCTGTTTCTTGATCTCCTCTCTCATCTTCAGGATCTTCGCGCCGCGACCATGGTAGACGTCGGCCGGGGTCAGGTTTGCCAGGCTCTCGTGATATCGGTGGTTGTTGTAGTGGTCGACGAAGGCGCCGATCTGGCGTTCCAACTCGCCGGGCAGGAAGTAGTTTTCCAGCAGAACGCGGTTCTTCATGGTCTGGTGCCAGCGCTCGATCTTGCCCTGGGTTTGTGGATGAT
>NZ_FMZV01000025.1 GCF_900101475.1 Ruegeria marina
CCGCGCCGATAGGCCGGACAAATGACCGCAACCTGCCTCGATCTCCTCGCCTCACGAAATCCCTTGCAAAACCGGAGCCGTCCACAAATGACACCGCCTTGTACAATTTCGATTGTTTTCCGCCGGCTCATCCCGCCGCTACCGTGGCCGACTTTTGCTCCGCCCCGCTGGCAGTTTTTTACGCCGCAGTTGACACCGGTTTCTTGATCCGTCTGAAGTTCGGCCGCTTCTAGCACCAAATTACAGCTCGCGCCGCTGTCCTTCTATTGTGCTTTACGCGTTCTTGTCCGCAAGTGCCGACCAGTTCCCTGGCCGACTGCGTTGGTCTCACGCCGCTTCAACACGCAGAGGCGCGAGGATTCAAGGAGATGGCCGAACGTTTTCGAACAGAAAACTGATCCGCTTGCCTGCGAAAGCCTGCGACTTTGGCTTCCCGGCTTGCCCATGACGTTTCTAGATTGACTGCAGAAAAAGGTGACTTCCCGATAGGTGCAGTTCCGCACTGACCAGGGGCATGAAAATAGGCCCTGCCATCGGGTTTACCAAACCGGCCTTTTGCTGCAAATGTTCATTCATGCGTTACAAAACGTCCATATCGCGGGCTCTTTTTAGTGTTTTCCGAAATGGCGTGGAGTATCTCTCGCTGGCAATCGCTCCAAGGCGATCAAGGTGCAGAGGTTATTCGGTCAGTGTAAGGTGCTAACCTGTGGTTATGTTCACGTTGCGCGATTTCGACTATTTTGGTGATCAGTTTGTCAGTGGCGGGGTGGAGAATCCTGCCATCCAGAGTGGCGACGGACCAGACGCCATCAATCCCGAGATTGACCGGAATTTCCTTGAGGATGCCGAGAGCCAATGCGTTGCGGACAGTACCTGATGTAGTCAGCAGTATAAGATTGCTTTCGGCGACTGCGTCACGCAGGGCCGCTATGTTGTGACAGTCGATGGAAATAACCGGATCTCCGGTGCGGTGGTCCACCCCAAGATAGCTTGCAAACGCGCGTGTCACGGATTCGGGGAAATGGGTTCCGGCAAAGCGATATCTTGCAAGATCGGAAGGCTGAGGTTTCCGGATTTGCAGGACCGGGTGGCCGGCGCGACAAAAAGCGCCACCACGCTGGGGGGGCAATTCGACCATCTGAAGATCATCAACGCCTGTCCGCAAATCGCGCGTGTCGCCAACGATCAGGTCGAAGGTTTCGTCACGGAGCCCGTCGACCAGCACCTTGGTTTCCTGAATGTCTATGTCCAGTTTCACGCCGGGGTGCTTTTCATGCCATTCGGCGATAATGGGCCCACCTAGGGACGTCGAAAATACCGCCGTCATGCCTACATGCAGATGTCCCCCGCTTCCAGAGGCGACGTTGTCTAGAATCTGGTCAAGATTGCGGGCCTCGAAAAGGATCGCCTCTACGCGCTCCAAAATGATCTTCGCAAAGGGTGTCATTCTTATCGGGCGTTCTGAACGCTCAAAAAGGGGAAAGCCCAGTCGTCGTTCAAGGCTTCGGATCGAGTTGCTCAGAGCGGGCTGCGTGATGTTCGCCAACTCGGCCGCGCGTGCGAAACTGCCTTCCTGTGCGACGAGCTTGAAGTGCTGGAGTTGTGACAGATTTTGCACGTCATTGCCTTTCTTCGACGCGTTTCATGTCTGTTACGCTGCGTTACGGGATAGCTATCGCGGGTCGCAAGCAACTGAGAAAGCAGTTTAATTTTTATATAAATCAAAACATGAATGATATCATTGAAAAAGTAAACTGGCGTGTAATTGGCTGCGGTTTAATGATGTCTCTACCCACGCTGTGCCGTGGCAAGGAGGAGACAGCATGACATTCTACAAGACACTCGCCGCGGCTGGCGCCATTGCCATTGCCGTGGTTTCGCCCGCGACCGCGGAAACCGTCCTCAAGCTTGCGACGGCCGCGCCCCAAAAGACCCCCTGGGGTGCGCAGATCATGCGTTTGGCAGACGCCATTGCCGAGGAAAGCGAGGGGCGCCTCAAGGTCGAGCCTTACTTCAACTCGCAACTAGGCACGGAAAACGATACGCTCGCGCAACTGGCTCGCGGCCGGATCGAAATGGGCCTGTTTACGGTCAGCGCCGGCGCGCAACAGGCACCGGAAGTCGGCCTGATGCAGCTATACGGCCTTTATGACAGCACCGATCAGCGCGCCTGCGTCCAGGACAACTACCTGACCGACAAGATCCGCGAACGCCTCAGCCCCAAGGGCGTCTATTTCGGCACATGGGCCGAGGTCGGCAACGGGTATTTCTTCGCCAAGGAGCCGATCACGAGCGTCGAGCAACTCAAGGGCATGAAAGTCGGGATTTCGGTCAACAAGATCAACACTGAATACTGGAAAGCGGTTGGTGCCAATCCGGTTCCGGTCAGCCCGGGCGAAGCGGCTTCGGGGGCCTCGACCGGTCTGATCGAAATGTATCCGACCGTTTATTCCTTCTACATCCCGTCTGGTCTCAACAAGATCATTCCGGTTGTGTCGGAGTATAACTATTCCAATGGTCCTGCGATGTTCGCTGTGAGCCAGCGCACGCTCGACAGCATGAGCGAAGAGGATCAGGCCGCCATCAACCGCGCCTTCGATCGCTTCACATCCAAGGAGATCATGGATGAGATCTTTGCCTTCGAGGACAAGATGCGTGAAATCCACATCGCTTCGGGGGGGGAAATCGTCCAGGTCAGCGAAGAGTTCAAGAACGAGATGAGCGCGATGCTGCCCCCGTTCTGGGCAACGATGACAGCCGAATATGGTGACGTGGGCGCCGAGATCATGGCATTGGTCCAAAAAGCCAAGGCAGAATGCGGCAATTGACCGTAATTGGCTGAAAAACTCGCTGCCCTGCCGGATGTCGGGGCAGCCCTCTCGCAATCGAGAAGCAAATCCAATGACAAAACAAACCCTACCGGCTGCGGTCGAACGACTGCTGACCGTCTGGAATCTGCTTGAACGCTGGATCGCCGTGCTTGCCTTTTCGTTGATCGGAGCGTTGATCTTCGGGGATGTCGCGGGGCGCGAGTTCATCGGCCCGGTCGGCCGCGCCTTGGGTTTCGACCTTGGCTTCACTGGCATCTACGGGGCGGGCAAGCTGGCCCTCTTCATGCTGGTGATCGGCGCCTTCGCCGGGTTGGGGGTCAGCGTGGCAAGCGGTGCGCAGATCGTTCCGCGCATCGCCTTCGCCTGGCTCCCGCGCAGCTGGTCGCCGCATGTCGACCGGCTGGCCAATTTGCTCAGCGGGATCGTGTTTTTCGCCGTCGCCTATTATGGCTGGGTCTTTGTCAGCGCCTCGCGCGACATCGGAACGGTCATGCCGGGTCTCGACTGGCCGGTCTGGATCATCCAGACCGCGATCCCCGTCGGATTTGCTTCGGCGGCCATTCGGTACGTGATTTTCGCAATCTGGCCTGCCTCGGCACCCCTGCGTGAGGAGTTGCCGGAATGAGCGCGTTCCTTCTATTCGCCCTCATCCTTGCGCTGCTGGTGCTGCGCCAGCCGCTGACCGTCATCCTCATCGCTGCGATTGCCTATGTCCACATGGTCTGGGGGCATGGCTACCTCGACTACATCATCGAGGACATGTGGACCTCGCTCAACAAGGAGCTGATCCTGTCAGTGCCCTTGTTCCTGCTCTGCGGTGCGGTGATGACAGAAGGCACGGCCGCGCGCCGGCTTGTGCGAATCGTGCGGGCCTTCACGGCGCCGACGCGCGGGGGTCTGGGCGTGGCGGCGATCATCAGCTGCGCGGTCTTCGCCGCGATCTCCGGCTCGTCCATCGTGACGATGATCGCCGTGGGCTCGGTGCTTTACCCGGCGATGAAAGAGGCGGGCTATACCAACCGTTTTGCGCTTGGCACGGTCGTGTCGGGTGGTACGCTGGGGATCATAATCCCGCCGTCGATCCCGCTGATCCTCTATGGGCTGGTGACTGAAACCTCGATCGTCGATCTGTTCCTTGCAGGCATCTTGCCAGGATTGGTCCTGATCGGCCTTATGACGGCCTATGCAATCTGGGCCAATCGCCACCAGCCGCCCCAGATGATGGATTGGGCAGAGTTGCGCACCGCGCTCCGTGAAGGGATCTGGGCCGCGCTCTTTCCGGTGATCCTGCTGGGCGGCATCTATTCGGGCTTTTACTCGCCCACCGAAAGCGCGGCCGTCGCCTTGATTTATGCGCTGATCATCGAGTTCTTCGTGCATCGCGAGATGACACTCGCCAAGTACTTCAACGTGGTCACCGAGACGGCCAAGCTGGGCGGTGCACTGTTCCCGCTGATTGCGGTAGCACTGTCACTGAACCTAGTGCTAACCGAATATCGGGTGCCGGCGCAAATGGTCGAACTGGTGGGTGCCTGGATCGACAGCCCGCTTGCCTTCATCCTGACCATAAACCTGCTGCTGCTGGTGGTCGGTGCCTTCATGACCACGAATGAGGCGATCCTGATCCTGGGGCCGATCCTGATGCCGGTGGCGCAGGCCTACGGCTTCCACCCGGTCCATTTCGGGATCATCATGATCGTCAACCTGGAGATCGGGTATCTCACCCCGCCTGTCGGCATGAACCTGATGGTGGCGCTGGTCACCTTCAGACAGAAATTCGCCGAACTGGTGATATCGGTCCTGCCCTACATCGCGGTGATGGTCATCGGCCTGATCGTCATCACCGCCGTGCCGTGGCTGTCACTGGGGCTGCTGTGATGCCCGGCGCCGCCCACTCCCTTCCCGCCCGCGTCCGGACCCGAAAGATCGGCGTACGGGCATTTCCCAGGAACTCGAGCAATCCTAGCATGGAGGCAAAAATGCCTGAACTCTCCGCGGAAACGAATTACCGGCTGCGCTCGCAGGTCTCGATCCCGAAACTGATCGAAGGTGGCGAGGTCGCGCATTGGTGGTGCACACATATCTCCGAATGCATGCCGACTGCGATGCTGCATAGCGCACAGCCTACCGCCGAGTTGGAGCAAGCGCCGATGCATGCGATCTTCGATATCGAGGCCGATACGGACTTCGGCACCTACAGCCTGCGGGATTTTCTGGTCCATCCGCAGGCCCGCGGGCGTGGGTTCCTTGTGGTCAAGAACGGTCGGATCGTCGCGGAAAGCTATCCCGATCTGCGCCCCGAACAGCCGCATCTCTGGGCCTCCTGCGCCAAACCGATGGCCGGTCTGATGATCGAGCACCTGATTGACGACGGGCTGATCGGCGAGGCGCGCACGCTGGGCGATTATGTGCCTGCCTTGCGCGATACCGATTGGGCCAGCGTGACCGTGCGCGACACGCTCGACATGTCGCCCGGCATGGATTGCGAGGACACGACCGAGACCCGCGACGATCCGAATTCGAACGCCATTCGCGCCTATTGCGCCGAGTTCAATGTGCCCTTCCGGGGCAAGATGGAGACGTTGCTGGAAGTGCTGCAGGACGTCCCGCGCCAATGCCCGCCGGGTGAGAAGTTCGAATACAGCTCGCCCTGCACGCAGATATTGGTGTTTCTGGCAGAGGCCGTGTCCGGCAAGCGCTGGGCTGATCTTTTCCGTGAGCGGGTCTGGGCGCATGTCAGGGCGGATGGTCCCGTGCAGGTGCACTTGACCCCGGACGGGGTCGCCTGTGCGCACGGTATCGTGTCCTCGACGCTGAGGGACATGGCCCGCTTTGGGATGCTCTACACGCCAAGCTGGAACAAGGTCGCCACTCGGCAGATCGTCAGCGAGGCGGTGATTGCCCGTATCCGCGGGGCCGTGCGGACCAAGAAGTTCTTCATGGACGGGTTCGACGGGCCGGTTTTCGTCGACCGGCTCGGCACGGACGAGATGCTTGGCAATGCGCGGCAATGGGACTGCATCTGGCCCGATGGCGATCTCTACAAGGGCGGGTTGATGGATCAGGGGCTGTATGTCTCCCCCGACCGGGATCTGGTGATCGCCTATTTCTCGACCACGCCGGAGATGCAACTGACCCGCTATCTGCGCCCGATCGCAACTTCTGACCTGCTGGCCTGATCCGGCCACGAAAGGACCTTTTCCAATGATCCAGCACAGCCCCGTTCAACGCCTCGATATGACACTCGAAGACCGTCTGAGCCAGCAAGAAGGCTGGGTCTACATGACCGGGATGCAGGCGCTGGTGCGCTTGCCGATCCAGCAGCGTAAGCAGGATGCCGCTGCGGGCTAGAACACGGGCGGCTCCATCTCCGGTTATCGCGGCGGCCCTGTGGGCACCTATGACATGAACCTCTGGCAGGCCGAGGCGGCGCTCAAGGAGCACAATATCCACTTTCAGCCCGGGCTGAACGAGGATCTGACGGCGACCGCGACTTGGGGCGCCCAGAATCTCGGCCTGTTTCCCGGTGCCCGGGTCGAGGGTGTGTTCTCGATCTGGTACGGCAAGGCGCTAGGGATGGACCGCTCGATGGACCCGCTGCGGCACGCCAACCTGGCGGGCACCAATCCAAAAGGCGGGACGCTCTTGCTGGTCGGCGACGATTACGGCGCCAAATCCTCGACGCTGGTCTGATACTCGGACCTGAACCTCGCCTCTCTTGGCGCGCCCTTGCTGGCGCCGGCCAATGCGCAAGATGTGCTGGACATGGGGTTGCACGGGATCGCGATGAGCCTGTTCAGCGGAACGCTGAGCGGGATGAAACTGGTTATCGAGGTGGTCGAAGGCGGCGGGTCGGTCTATGTCGCGACCGACAGCCCGGAGATCGTTCTGCCGGAGGCGGATGGGCCCGATGAGTCGATCAAGCCGTTCACGCCGATCCCGGTACAGGAGCAGATGCTCTTGGATGTGAAGCTGCGCAAGGTTCTGACCTATAACCGATGCGACGCCGCCAAGACACAGATCGGTGAGGTGCGGATAGACGTCAGTCACCTGTCGGACCCATCTCCGCGCGCAATCGACGGGTCGTGGTCGATCCTCGTCTCGGGCATCGGCTGCGCGGTTGTCGTGACCGTCGGTCAGACCCTTGCCGTTGCGGCCCGTACGGACGGGTATTTCTCCTCGAACCTCGGCATCACCGGGCTGGCGCAGAAGTACGGCGCGGTGCATTCGCTTATCAAGATCGCTCATAGCCCTGACGAAATGCGGGCCACCCGGATCGTCAGCGGCGAGGCGGACGCGCTTCTGGGCTGCAATCTGGTGGCGGCGGCCGGGGACGAGGCGCTGTCCAATGTGACGCTGGGCAAGTCGGTGGCGGTGACGGATACTACGGTGTTGCCGACATCTGAGTTCTCGAAAAACCCCGACTGGCAGCTTAGTGGCGCGGAGCAGGTCGAGCGGCTGACCCGGGTGTTGGGCGAGGCGGTCCATGCGTTCGAGGCGCAGACTCTCGCCGAGAAAGCCATGGGTCCGGATGTTCGCCAACATGGTGCTGATGGGCGCCGAGTGGCAGCAGGGCGGCATCCCGCTGTCATTGGCGGCCATTCACCGCGCGATCGAGTTGAACGGCGTGGCCGTGGCGAAGAACCCGCAGGCCTTTCATCTCGGGCGATTGGCGCTGGCCGCGCCCGAGGCGGCGCGCGCAGGCGGTCGCGCGCCGTCCCGTTCACCCTGTCCACGGTGTCGATCTGCTCGCTCGGAGAGGTAGCGGTGGTCTCCGACAAGCCCTTCTGGTTCCAGCTCTACATGCAGCGGGATCGGGGCATCGTCACCGAATTGCTGGACGGGGCGTGGAGGCCGGGTGTGTGGACGCTGGTCTTTACGGTGGACCTCGCGATGGTTGGGGAGCGCTATCGCGACACAAGCAACGGTATCGCGGGCGGGGTCACGTCGAAATTTGCCAAGCTGCGCGCCGGACCGCTGTCCTATGCTGCGCATCCAGGCTGGGAGCTGGATGTGGGCGTTAAGGGCAAGCCGCATACCTTTGGCAAACTCGCCGCCTATGTGCCGACGGCCAGCAATTCGACGCCTCGGTGACGTGGGCGGAGATCGAGTGGCTGCGGGGCATCCGGAAGGGAAAACTGGTCATCAAGGGCGTTCTGTCCGCCGCGGATGCTCAGAGCGCGGTGAATTCAGGGGCGGATGCCGTCATCGTGTCCAACTATGGCGGGCGGCAATTTGATGGCGTCGCCTACAGCATCTCGGTGGTGCCCGAGGTCGCGCAGGCCATTGGCGGATCTGCCGAGGTTCTGATGGATGGTGGCGTACGCATCGGTCTGGACGTGTTCCGGGCCCGGACGTTGGGCGCGCAGGGGGTCTTGATCGGCAGGCACTGGGCCTATGCGGTGGCGGCCAAGGGGCGGGCGGGCGTGCTGAGCCTGTTGCAGGCGTTCAAGCGAAAATTGACGGTGGCTATGGCGCTGTGTGGGGTCACGGATCTGTCGCAGATCACCGGCGATCTGGTGTGGCGGGGCAGCACGTCCTGAGCTAACATCGACCGGCGGCGTCGGAGCGGGCCTCGTCGCCGCTTTGCTCCGTGCCGATTTCGGCAGCGTTGATATGGGCCGACAGGCGCTCCAGAAACACGGACTGGTCGCGCGCCTTGAGAGCCGCGATCAGCGCGTCATGCTCCTCGGCTAGGGCACTCAGGATGCCGTAGTCGGGATCGTCCATCAGGCTGAGCTGATAGTGCATATGCACGAAAGACAGCTCCTGATGCTGGTCGCTGATGAACGCATTGCGCGCCAGCCCAACAAGGATGGCGTGAAACTCGCCATTCAAATGAGCCCATGACACAAGATGTTTCGGCTGGCTGGCGTCCTCGGCGACCTTGCTCATCCGCGCGTTGAGGCGCTCCAGCTTTCGGATATCGGCATCTTTGACACTCGCGAAGCCGAGCCGCACGGCGGAGGTTTCGAATAATTCGCGGAACTCGATGAATTGCCGGAACTCCGCGCGGGTCGGGGCGGGGGCAACGAAATAGCCACGGTTCGGCTCGGAGATGACGATGCGCGTGGCCAGAAGGCGGGCGAGCGCCTCGCGCACGGGGATCAAGCTGACACCGTAGCGATCGGCCACGGTCTTGATGCGGATATGCTCGCCGGGCGCGAAGTCTCCGGCAATGATCGCATCGCGGATATTGACTACGAGGCGATCCACCAGATTGCCTGCCTCGCCCAGTTTGATAGCCGTCGATGCCAAGTCCCGCTCCTGTCCGATGCGATATCCCTCAATTCATCGTTTTTGGACGCGGCGCAAGGCGCCGCATCCGGCTTCGGGACATCGCTAGGCGCGGCGTTCGGCCTCTAGCTTGCGTTTGAGCACACGGCGCACGGCCACGCCCGCACCATCCGCGCCAAGGTTGATCTCCGGAAAGTCCAGTCCGCGCGGATCGCGCGACACCTGCGCTTGGATTTTCTCCAGCAGGTCCTTATCTTCCTGGAAGGCGGAGATCACGCCGGCCTTGGTCTTTTCCAGTAGCGCGACGGGCGCGTTGGGGCTGTCGAACGAAGCGACGAAGAAATAATGCGTCTTTCCCCGCTCACCCGGCGTCACGATATGCGCGCCGCGCCCGATAAAGTCACGCCGCTTGCCGAGCTCGGCGCTGATGTCGTGGATGTTCCAGTCCGAAAAGGAGACCGCCAGAGACGGCATCCATCCGCGCTGTTCCCGCTTGACTATGTGCTTGTCCTCGAAGCCGAAGGCCGCGCAGAAGAGCGGCGACAGAGGCGAGGGCGGGAAGTCCTGTTCATAGACGATCGTGTCGCCTTCCATGTGCACTTCGGGCGCATTTTCCCAGTCGTCCTGCTGAAAGGTGTTCGCATGCAGGAAGGCGATATGCGTCAGGTCCAGCACGTTTTCGCGGATCAGCACCCAGTTCGCCTGAACTTCCATATAACCGGTGATCACCGACCAGCCGGGATCGGTGGTGAAGCCCATGTCGACCGGGTCGTGATCAATCGCCTCCGGGTCGCCCATCCAGATCCACACGAATGCCCCTGATGTGCGCAGCGGATAGCTTTGAACCCGCGCCGAATTGGGCACGCTGGTCTGTGTTGGCACCTTGGTGCAGATCCCGTCCGCACCGAATTCCATGCCGTGATAGGGGCAGACGATCTGGTCATCGATCACCTTGCCCTCGGACAAGGGTGCCCAGCGGTGCGGGCAGCGGTCATCCAGCGCGACTGGCGTGCCGTCTGACAGGCGATACAGGACGACGGGATTTTCCAGAAGCCAGCGAGCCAGCGGCTTGTCGGTGATTTCATCGACATGCGCCGCGCACCACCACATGTTGCGCGGTGCGTTGTCATCCAGCATCCCGTTCGGGATCAGTTGCGCGCCCTTGGTCAGGCCTGTGGCGGTGTCCTTCATGGTTTTTCCTCCCTGAGCATATCCGCAAGCCGCTGCGCTTCCTCGGGCTTCATCTGATAGCTGTGGTCTGCGTCTGGGAAGGACCCCGACACCACGTCCTCGCGGAATTCGGCAAAGGCCTTTACGGCGATTTCCGACATGTTGGCGTAGCGCTTGGCGAATTTCGGCTTGAATGTGTCGAAGGCGCCCAGAACGTCGTAGCCGTTCAGGATCTGCGCCGTGCAGGCCGATCCCGCACCGATGGCGGCGGTGAAGATGCTCACCGATTCGTCAACGGCCTTGCCGACCTCATAGGGCATGGCCTCGACCTCGATGCCGACGGCGCCCGCTTCCTCGATGGCGCGGGCGTTGTCAACGATCTCCATCGCCGCTTCGGCGGTGCGGCCCTGCATCTTGAAGCCGCCGAACTTGTGGACCATGTGCGGCACCAGCCCGACCTGGCTCATCACCGGAACACCGGCATCCGCGATGGCCTTGATGATGTCGAATTTCTCGCGCCCGCCCTGCATCTTGACCGCGTCACAGCCGCTTTCCTTCATCAGGCGCAAGGCGTTGATGACAGCCATTTCCCGCGTGGCATACGACCCGTAAGGCATGGAAACAACGCACATCGTGTTGGGCGCGCCCGTGCGGACGGCGCGGGTGTGGTTGATCATCTGGTCCATGCTCATCGACAAAGTGTTCTCATGGCCATAGAGCGTCATGCCGATACTGTCGCCGACGCCAACGATGTCGATGCCGGCGCGTTCGGCCCATCTGGCGGTCAGCACTTCCCCTACGGCAAGAAGCGCGAGACGTTCGCCCGCCGCCTTCTTCGCGGCCAGATCGGGTATGGTCAGTTTGGTGGGCATGACGGTTCCTTTGTCCTTTGATGTGATGACCTCATCGCCTTTGCAGGCGCCGCTCATCCCTCCACCTGAACAAAGACGCGGCCGCTCTCGACCTTGACAGGGTAAGTTTTCAGATCGACCAAAACCGGCGCCGAGAGAGCCTTGCCCGTGCACACGTCGAACCGGCCGCCATGCAGCGGGCATTCGATCACGCAATCGATGACCAGCCCGTCCTCCAGGCTCTGTTCTTCATGGGTGCACATCAGGTCGGAGGCGAAAAAGCCCTTTTCCGTGTTGTAGATGGCGTATTTGCGCCCCGCATGCTCCCACGCGATCAGGTCCTCTTCGTCGATGTCATCGGGCGCGCAGGCGTCAATCCATTGATTCATATCGTCCTCGTGTCTTTGTCTTTTGGGTATCGGTGACCAGCGGGCGGGTTCACATGGTTTTCTGCGCGATGCTGTGGATCGGTCCGCCATCCGTGATCATGCGTGGCGCTTGGCGGATCGTTGGGGCCTTGGTCGAGCGGCCGAGCGACCTACGCAGGACGACCAACCCCAGTTCCGCGCAGGTGCGGACAAAGCCGTGATCGGGTTCAGGCACCTGGTCCTTGACCGCTTCGGCCAGTTTCGGCAGCGCGTGGAACGGCACCTGCGGATAGAGGTGATGTTCGACGTGGTTGTTCATGTTCATGTAGAGGAATGCCATCACCCGGTTCGTCGTGAAGGAGCGCGTGCTTTCGAGGATCGATGGCGAGTTTTCTTGCAATTCTGCATGCTGGATCAGCACCAGCAGGATCATCACAGGCGTTCCCAGAACCCGCGGCAGGATGATGAACCAGACCGGCCACCAGATACCCGCAAGAGGCAGCACCGCAATCAAAACATATAGCGCGATCATGATCCGCGCATTGCGGGTCATCTTGGGCAATTCCGGTTCCGGCGTGAATTTCAGGATCATGTCTGAGAAGTTCCGCGTGGCCAGCACATAAAGGACCTTCACATGGTAAATCAGCGGGATGATCCCCGTTGTCGCCGCGAACCATTCGGCAAAGCGCAGCGGAATATTGTATGGCATCTGGCTGTCTTCGCCCACATGCCAGGTGTGGGTGTGGTGGTTGGTGTGGCTGTAGCGGCGGTGCAGCGGCTCTTCGATGAAGATGAACGAACTGACCCAGAGGACAGCTTCGTTCAGCCAGCGGCTGCGGAAGGCCGTCCCATGCGCCGTCTCGTGGCTGGCCGCATAGGCTGGAACGGTCAGAAGGGTGCCGTGCAGCAGCATCGCGGGCCAGACCCAAACCGTGCCCAGTGCCGCCCAGACCAGAGTGCCGGTAGCGACCAGCCCCAGGGTCCACTGCGCGAGCCAGATCAGACCGGGCCGGTCGGTGCGCGTGGCAATGGATTTCAGCGTCTTCTTGTCCAGCCGGACGCCCGAGGACGCGGCGTTGGTGGGGACATAATCAGGCATGGCTCGGCTCCCTCTTGGGCGGCATGTGTCAGTGCGCGCGGAGCGGCTTGGATGCCCCGTCTTCCGTCTCATAAAATATATAATATATTATTTTGATGTGCGTCAACCCGGAACTGCCCGGTGCATCTCCCCGGCAGAAGACCGACTGGAAAGCAGCGCTTTAGGAGTCGAAAACATGCCGGTTCCGAAGGACTTACCGCACCAGTTCCATCGCGATCCACGTCTGCCAGATGACCAGCGCGAGCGACAGGATAATCAATCCGATGAAGGGCAGAGCCGCAATTTCCAGCTCACCGAACCTCTGCCGAAGGGCGGTCATGGCCATCATCAGGTTGAGTCCGACCGGCGGCGCCAGATAGCCGATTTCGAGGTTAAGGATCATCATGATCCCGAAGAGCACCGGGTCGAACCCGAAGGCGCTGGCGGCAGTCATCAATAGTGGTGCGAGGATCAGGATGGCTTCGTTCGTGGTCATCACCGCGCCCACGACCAGCAGCAGATTGACCGTGATGATGAACATCAAGGGCGAAGTGAACAAGTCCTGCAGCAAGTTAACCATCTCGACCGGGACGCGGTTTTCTGTCAGCACCAGATTGAGGCCGTCCCATATTCAGCACAGAGACCGCGCCACTCGGCCAGAGCAGCGGCACGGTGTGATTTGAAATTCTGTCGGCTGGTGAGGCTTCGCTCCGAATTGAAATGGTTGCAGGCCGAGGCGTGGATGGCGGCGAACATCGGCAAACTTCGCATCCGACTGAAACGAAGCATCGCCTGCTTTCGTCGATGGAATGGAAGGTGCGAGTCCTCGGCCCGATTGTTCAACCATCGACCCGTTTGCTGGCGATGCCCCGCACCCACTTCCCTCAGGGCGGTACCGTAAGAGCGCAGCAGATCCGTGACGAATACTTCCGTGCAGCCATGCTTACGCATTGCTTTCTTTAAGAATTTCAACGCGGCTTTCTTATCGCGCGCCTTCATCACAAAGCTTTCCAGCACCTCGCCCTCATGGTCGACGGCCCGACAGAGGTAGTGTCGCTCACGATTAATCTTTACGAACATCTCGTCCAAGTGCCAACGCCACCAGCTTGATTTCATGCCTTCGATACGGCGCTTGCGGATCTCGGCGGCAAACATCGGACCGAAGCGATGCCACCAGAAGCGGATCGTTTCGTGGCTGAAATCGACGCAGCACTTGTGAAGCAGATCCTCGACATTGCGCAGTGACAGGGGGAAATCGGACGTACAGCATCACCGCCAGGCGGATGATCTTGTGTATCGTTTTACAATAGCAGAACGGGTCAGGTTTGGTCATCCACAGACGGTAAGGAACCGCCCCGCTCGGCTCACGTCAGTTTGTTCTGACAGGACCGGCGCCGTCACTACAACACCAAGCGCCCGCACTCATCACTCGGCTAACGACCGCCAGTTCCGCAAGTGGTGCAGTGGCCAGCTTCGCCATCTGAGCCGCTTCGCCGGCCACGCCAGCTGTAGCGCAAAGACCCGTAATGCACTAACACTGAAACGGGACCACTCGATGAGGGAAGGTCACAGGCTTTCTTGGCGGTTGGGCTTGTTTCTATTCGGTTTCGCTGACACTTTAACTTGCGACTGAAAAGGGCATTTGTCTTGTTGATTGATCGTTTGATCGTTCTTGCACGTAAGCACGGATCGGGATTTCGTTCCGGTGTTCCTTTTTGCGACAGAGCTAGCCTTGCCGGTGCAGCGAACACCTTGCTACGGGTGATCCTTTTCACGGGTTGCCTATCGGGCGCTGCCCTTGCGCAGAACCCGTTCTTCGAACAACGCAATACCGCTGTTGACGCGGCAACTCAAACGGATGTCGGCCTTAGAAGCGGCTCGCTGGTCATCGCACCGATCCCTTTCAGCAACGATGTGATCGGCAACGGAATTTCTTTGGGCGCGGGTTATCTGTTTACCCTCCCTGGATCAAAGCCATCAGGGGTCGGTGTTGCGACGCTGAAGACCGATAAGGGAAGCACTGGCTACGGTGGCGGTGGGCTTGTTAACTTCGGCAACGGGCGCTGGACGCTCGGGCTTTTTGGCGGCACCGCAGATGTCAATTACACGTTGCCCGTTGGCAGGCTCAAGTTGCCACTCACGCAATCCGGCAAAGCGGTTGACGCCATCTTGGGCTATAACGTTACGGATCAACTGAAAATCGGGTTCAACCTGGGATACCTCGACACGTCGATTGGATTGGGCACTCTGCGTGTGAGTGATTTTCCAGTTGATCTGCGGCCTGATTTGGACGTCGAGTTGGTCAAATTCAGCGCACATGCAACTTGGGACACGCGAGATAACACTTTCTATCCGACGACCGGTGTGCTGATCTCAGGAAAGATTTCGCGCGCGGGCATCACGGATCAGGCATTCGGAAACCTGCTTACGATATCGGACAGAAGTTACTACAAAGGCGTGGCTTCCGCATCTACCTACAACGCGATTGGGGAACGTGGTGTTCTTGCCGTCATTGCCTCTGTCTGCGGTGCTGGCCGTGATGCGCCATTCTTTGACTCTTGCGGTGTTGGTTTCTCTGACGGCTTGCGTGGATTTGGTACTCTGGACAACTTGCAAAACTGGTCTGCCTCCGCCCAAGTCGAGTATCGAGGCCGCGTCTCTGAACGTTTCGGTTATGTCGCGTTTGCCGGTCTCGGCGGCGGCGGTGAAAGCATCAGCGCCATTTCGACGAAAAACGGCGGAGCCGCGGCTGGCGTAGGCTTGAGGTATCGTATCGCCAAGAAATTCGGTTTGGACTACGCTGTTGATTACGCGGTCAACGATCAAGGTGAAGCGTTTCTATACCTCTCTCTTGGGCAACGGTTTTGATTTCATCCATAATGGTGGCCGAGTGAAAATTCCCGCAATACCAATCCTACCGGCGCCTGCACATCTTGCTCCGCCGAGAGGGCGGGGGCGTGAACTGGAAGAAGCTCTACCGCATCGACCGTGAAGAGCGGCTCACGGTGCGCAAACGCGGCGGCCGGACGCGGGCGCTTGGCGCGCGGGCAACGATGGCGATCCCGCATGGTCCAAAACCAGCGTTGGGGCCTCGACTTCGTGTCTGACGCACTGTTCTGCGGACGACGGTTGCGGGTGCTGTGCGTGATCAACGACTTCAGCCGGGAGTGCCTGGCCTCGGTCGTCGATACCTCAATCTCTGGAGTCATGGGGTTCGCGAACTGGACCGTATCGCTGAGATCCGGGGCTATCCCTGCATGGTAGTTAGCGACAACGGCACCGAACTAACCTCGAACGCCATCCTGAAGTAGCGGGAGGAGCGCCGTGTCGAGTGGCACGACATCGCGCCCGGTAAGCCCTTAAAAAACGGTTTCGTGGAAAGCTTCAGCGGCCGCTTACGCGACGAATGCCTGAACAAGCACCTCTTCACAGGCCTGCGCGATGCCCGCAAACTGATCGCGGCATGGCGCGACGACTATAACCATCACCGCCCGCATGCGTCTTAGAAAGCTCCTGGATGTCCGCCGTCCCGACCACCAAGGGATCGTGAAAGAACTGCATGGCGCCGATCCCGAGCATGTGCAGGATGACCTGGGCGTCTTTCGGGTCGTTCTTGTTCCAGCTGTTGGGCAAGACCTCCTGCGTCCGGGCCAGGCCGACCGAGAAAACCGGCTTCAGCTTGAACCCGGCCTGGTCGAGATGATGCGCCAGCGGTCGGTGATAGTTGCCGGTCGCTTCGAACCCGAACTGGACGGGAAGGTCGTAGCTCTCAAGAGCCGCCAATGGTCGCCTGATGTCCTCGAGCGTATTGTTGATCGTCATCCGGCGGCAACGCTTCTTGTCCGGGATCCGGATCAGCACCTCGTGGCGATGCTTGGAAATGTCGATGGCGACCAGAACGGTCGAAGCGGTATATTGGATAACGGTCATAACCGGTCTTCTAAGCGGTATGGTTCACCAAAAAACACTTTTGAGACCTGAGAACCGTTTTTAGCTACCCGTTGCGCGACATGAAGGCTGCGCGAGTGGCCATAACCTGTCGGTTGCGCTTCTTCCCTACGTGCTATGGCAGCGAGTTCGTCTAGCGAGTCTTTAATTTCTGGGTCTATGTCAACGACGTCACGTCGGACTTCTCGGCCTGGCAAACTCACGGACAACGGCTATGTTGAAGCTTTCAACAGCAAGCTCAGGGCGGAGTGTCTAAACACGCACTGGTTTATGAGCCTTGCAGATGCGCGGGAAAAGCTGGAGGATTGGCGCAGGAACTACAATGAGGACAGGCCCTACGCGCGCGATCGGATACATCGTCCCGATTGCCATGCATTATCCCGATGGCGGCACCAGCCTGGCATCGTGAGACAGTCGGAAAAATCCAGCGTCTGTCGGTCCAATGTTGGGCAGCAGTGCAATCGAATGAAATGGTCTTTCACGAACTGGACCATAGATTGGAAAACATACTGGTTTGGTAATGGATAGTCCGAGTACAATTGAAGGAGCGCTCAGACAGGTTAAAAAGTTTGTGGCTAAGTGGAGGTTTTAAAAATGATTTTGAGAATATTTGCTCTGGCCACGGCACTCTTGTCCTCGAGCTCGACCCTGACGTTGGCTCAAAGCTACGATCTCGTCATCAAGAATGGCCGGGTAATGGACCCCGAAACCGGTTTTGACCGCGTGGCTAATGTCGGCGTCGTTGACGGCACCATATCTGCCATCACTGAAGAAGATATTTCGGGCTCGAAGGAAATCGACGCTAGTGGTCTTGTTGTGGCACCAGGCTTCATCGATATGCACAACCATGTCGGTGGGTTGCCGTTTGGTCAAAAACAGGCCTTGCGCGACGGTGTGACAACCCAGCTGGAGCTGGAGGCGGGTGCGTATCCGATATCGCTCTACTATGAGCGGCTGGAAGGCAAGTCGAAAACGAACTACGGCGCGAGCGTGTCTGTCCTGGGTATTCGAGAATCCGTCATGAACCCGGACTACAACAGTAAGTATGGCTCATATCTTCTGGATGGCGGGCTCACGGAACCGACCATGGACTTCACGCTTGACGCTCTCCAGTCAAGGCCGGATTCCGATCAGATTGCCGAAATCGTGCAACGCATGGAAGAAGGCCTGAAACAGGGTGGGCTCGGATTTGGTAATCCCGTCGGCTACGCAACCGCCAATTTGACATCGCAGGAAATGGTCGAGATGCACCGCCTTGCAGGCGAATATGGCAGTTTCAGTGTCATGCATGGGCGGTTTTCGAGCAATCTTCCGCCAACGACAGGCATCATGTCGGTTCAGGAGGCGCTTTCGAGTGTCGCGATTTATGGCGGCGGCCTCTACGTGAGCCACATCCATCAACAGACGCTGAGGAATACTCCTTACGCCCTCGACATGATCAAAGATGCACGGTCTGCCGGTATCGACGTCGTTGCAGCAATCTATCCTTACAATTTCGGCGCTTCGGTCATCAGCGCCGATTACTTGGATCCCTTGAACTACGGTCCGAACATGGGGCGCAGCTACGAAGACATAACCGAACAGGCGACCATGCAGCCGCTGACGAAGGAGCGCTACGAGGAACTGATAGCAAACGAGCCAACCGCCCCGATCCTGTTTGTGGGTGTTGAAGAGGACATCATGCTCGCGGCCCTTGCCGACCCGAAAACTCTCGTGGAAAGCGATGCGTTCACCTCTGTTGTTTCAGCCACGGGTGAGACGGCCGTCGGTTGGGATGTCGCCTATGAGGAAGTGCAGGCCCATCCGCGTGCGGCAGGGTCACATGCCAAGGTCCTGCGGCTAGTGCGTGAACAAGATCTGATGCCGTTGATGCTGGCTGTGTCCAAGATGACTTACATGCCTGCGGTTTTCATGGAAAGAAATGGTGTTCCCCAGATGGCGAAGAAGGGCCGTATCCAGAAAGGCGCCGATGCCGACATCACCATCTTCGATCCGGAAAACGTTGCCGACATGGCCACCGAGAAACGGGGTGGATTGGCCTCCGAAGGCATACCGTACGTGATTGTGAACGGGAGCATAGTCGTTGATGACTCGCGGGTTGTCATGGAGGTGTTTCCGGGCCAGCCGATCCGCGGCGACCTGAACTAGTGAATGAACTTGCAGGGATAGTTAGGGGAACGAGGCTGGCGATGGCTAATTTGAACGGAACTTTGCTTGCGACGGGGTAGTGGGCTGGATAGCGTTCTGTAATGGTAAGACGCGACCCGTTCAAGTGCTTCGCGATGTGAGGTGTCCCTAGATTTATAGACGCTTTGCCCCCGAACTTTGAAGCTCAGAGGCAGATATGGGGACAAGCAATCCCAGCGACGAGTTCAAGCGCGACGCGGTGCACCAGATTACGGTACGTGGGTATCCGGTTCGGGAGGTTTCGCAACGTTTGGGTGTGAGCACGCACTCTCTGTGCAAGTGGCTGAAGCTGTTTGCTGAACCATCACCGAAGCCGGGCGTAGACCACGAAGCCGAGAACCGGCGTTTGAAGCGGGAGCTGGCGAGGGTGACCGAGGAGCGTGACATCTTAAAAAAGGCGACGGCGTACTTCGCGCGCGAGTCCCAATGAAGTACGCCTTCATCCGGGCGCATCGCGGAGCGTTCGGCGTCCGGGCCATGTGCCGGGTGCTGCGGGTTCATTTCATCTGCTTCTATGCATGGATTAAGGAACTGTTAAACCCCGGACGTGCGCCAGACCGAGCTGATCCGACAGGCTTGGGCGGGCAGCGGCAAGGTCTATGGCTATCGCAAGCTGACGGACGATCTGCGCGATCAGGGCGAGCAAATTTTAGAGAACCGTCTGGCCCGCTTGGCATCCATGGCCAGGATCGCTGTATAGATCAGGTACAAGCGCCGTCCGGGCCGGTATGGCGGCAAGCCAGCCATCGTGGCCGAGAACAGGTTGGAGCAGCAGTTCCAAGCTTCTGCCCCCGATCAGGTCTGGGTAGCCGAAATCACCTACATCAAGACCCACGAGAGTTGGCTGTATCTGTGTGTCGTCATCGACCTGTTCTCGCGCCGCGTGGTCGGCTGGTCTGCGCAATCCCGAATGACCACGGACCTCGCCCTGCAAGCTTTGCAAATGGTCGTTTGGCGACGAAAACCCGCTGGACAGGTCATGGTGCATTCCGATCAGGGTTCACAGTTCACCAGGCGGGAGTGGCAGACGTTTGTACATCAGTACAATCTGGAACCGAGCAGGAGCCCGCGCGGAAACTGCCATGACAATGCCGTTGCAGAAAGCTTCTTTCAGCTGCTGAAGCGGGAGCAGATCAGGTGACGGACAAATCCGCCCCGCGACGATGCGCGGCGAGACATGTTCGAATACATCGAGCAGTTCTGCAACCCGAAGCGCAAGCACACGAATAACGGCATGCTGTCGCCCGTTGACTATGAGATCAGACAGCAGAAATTGAACAAGGCAGGTGTCCAGGAAACTAGGGGCACCTAAGTCACACGATAGATCCAAACGCTCGACGAGCGTCGCCCGCGCCATCTTTATTAAGCTAGTTCAGAATTTCCGAGATCCGCTGTCTGGCACGCATGATAGACTGGGCATGGCGACGCCTCGTTCATAAAACAAACTCCGGATATCGCAAACGGAAGCAATGCGGTGATTGACACGAAACCGATAGAAAGCTGTTTCCCAAGCATGTATAGCCTGTAACACGATGCTTCCGTTTGCTCTTACCATCCTGCGCTTCCTGAAGGCGATTTGTCGTTCTTGGTCCGACGAAACCTTCAGGGCTGGGATGGCAGTTGCAATCCTGCTTCTGCTTTCCGGGACGACCTTCTACCGGATGGTAGAAGGATGGTCCTGGCTCGACAGCCTGTATTTTTCCGTGATGCTCATATCGACAGTCGGCCTTGGTGATCTCTACCCTGTTACCGAGTTCGGTAAGATTTTCACGGTTTTCTACATTTTCGTTGGTGTAGGGGTGTTCGTGGCGCTTTTTGCTCAGTTTGCGCGCGCTTTGGTCATCGGGCCCCGGAAAGATGCCCCCCCCGATCCGGACAACCTAAAAGAGTAGTGCGCCACAAAGAAGCCGAAATGGCTTGCATGCGGATGACCTGCCCCCCATCGGTTCCTCGCCCATAACGAGAGCCTGCGGGTTTGTGCTCTGAACCCCAATCTTGGATCGCCAGAAGCAGCATTTTTCCGGCTCTGTCACGATGATGGGCTGGTGACGCCATCGGGATATTGCATGGCAATTGGGACGTTGTATCCGATTGCACTGTGGGGCCTGTCCTCATTTTAGTGCCGACGTCAGTCCTCCAGGTATTCGCGGGCATCTGGAAGACTCATGAACCAGTGTGCGTTCAGGCATTCCGCCCGGGGCTTGCTGCCAAACGGCTCAGTGAAGCCATTGTCCGTGGGCTTCCCAAGCCAAGAGAAGTCGAGGGTAACGTCGCTGGCGTGGGCCCAGAGATCGAGGTCTCGCGCGATGAAATCGCTGCCGTTATCGACTCTGATCGTCCTGCGGTATGATCAACCGATCCTCGTACGGTGCCCATCCTCTGAGTGGGGTCAGATTTGTCTTCACCGAGGTTTCGTCAATGAAGACAACGCGCTCGGGCTGTGCCGACACCGCCGGGATACGGTGCCTGAACCATGTCTCGCGCTGTTGCCGTACCTTGACTCGACAGCGTTCGGCGGCCATATAATGGCGATTGGACACGATCTCGCGCTTATCGGGATCAATATGCTCCCAAATGTCTGGATCAGTTTTCTGTCGCCGCCTGTCGGGAGGACCGGGATGGTGTCCATCACTGCAGCCCGTCAAAGATACTGCGAACTGGCAGTGGCGTCTTCGGCACTCTTAGGGCGGACAATACTGTTGACCAGTCCGGCGATCTGAAAACCTTGGATCGCTATGGGGCTGAACAAGTAAAATTGGTATCCCGTAGAACCGCTCGTGTTTCAGCAAGCACTGCCGAGGGCAGTTTGCCAAACTGCTCTTGGAACTTTCTGGCGAAATAGCCGGATTTGGTGAAGCCGGCATCCAGCGCCACCTCTTTCACCGACCTGGGCGGGGTGGCAGGGTTGGTCAACCGCTCATATGCTGCGCCTAGTCTCAAGGCCATTAGGCACTCACCTGGTGCGAGCCCGTGAATTTCATGGAACGCCTCGAAAAGCCGCGTCTCACCAACACCCAACAAGCTGCAAAGCTGTGACAGGCTCGGAGGCGCATCCGGTGTATCAAACGTCAGTCGCCGTGCTTCCGCTGCGATATCAAAGGCTCGCCTTCGCGCGCCATGAATGCGCGGTGCGTTGCCGACAGTCGTGAAATACTCGTGCGCCAGCACATCCACAAAATCCCGATCCAGCGTACCATGGTACTTGTATACCCTGTCTGCGGTTTCTTTCGTGTCGTTTTGCGAGAGACTGCTTTGAAGTCTAAGCGCCTGAGACACTAGCCGCCTCGAAGGCCTGAACCTCAACCATTTCATATCCAACCGTAAATCGGGCTGACCCGAAAGCGCACGCAAGGCCTCCTCCAGCGCTGGTCGATAAACTCCTATTGTTAGATTATCCCGCCCTTTGCCGTGCGCTGTATAGCCGTTGGGCTCACCGGTGATGAAGGCATCGCCCGGCTTGACCTCCTGCCCGTCGAAGATGTAATCGCCTATCCATGACAACGGGATGTGCCAAGCTAGCCATTCACGGTGAGGAACGGTGTAGCCAGTGAAACGGCCCGGAAGATACATCCGAGACACCGAAGACATCTTTCCTGCAAATTTTTTCCCGAAAAGGCTCGGGGCACCCGCGTCAAGTAACGCTAGATGACCTTCTCCTATCGGCATACCGCGTAGTTGTTCCGCAAAACTTACAATCTTCTGGAGACCCGCCGGTTTTCCAGAAATTTCTTCAGTTTTGGCGTTTGACAGCCCGATAGAGTGACGAACTTTTGGTCTCATGTTTAGTTTTTGAGCAAAAAGCCTGTAGATAAAGGATTTTCGGCCTGAACAGCGAAGGATTCAGGCCCGTTCTCGTGATGGAAGAACCCCACTTATGACATACACTTAAAGGAGCGTGAGTAAAGAAGCAGGTTCAAGACCAGAACGGCTTTGCCTTTGAAGTTGCAAGACCATGAGCGAGCTGTGCCGTCTAAGCCAAACGAGGGGCTAGAAGTTTTGAATTTTTCGACCTTTTGCCGACTTTCAGCTTTGCCGATTATTCTATCGTTGCCAGCCTTCGTTTTGCCGTCCACTGTTTTGGCCCAGCAGGTGAGTAGCCTGCTGTCGGGGCCTGACTCCACGCCTAACCTTCTCAGCTCTGATGCGCAGGAAAAAGACGACCTGCTGAACGTCGATGCTCAGCAGGGCTTTGACGACTGGAAAGCGGGCATAAAGGAGCGGTTCGGGCTGGATTTTGGGATCGATTACAACGTACTTGGATACACTGCGAGTTCTAGCCTCGGAGAAAGGAAAAGTGCCAGCGGCGCCTTTCGTCTTTTCGGGACATGGGATCTGGTCAACCGTGAGGGTCCTAATACCGGTAGCTTGATTTTCAAGTTCGAAAACCGACACGCGTTCACTACGGTGCCGCCCACGGGCTTCGGTGGGGAATTGGGCTATGCTGGTCTCAACAGCTCAGTGTTCAGCGATCAAGGTTGGCGTGCAACGCATCTCTATTGGCAACAGGAATTCGCCCAAGGACGCGGCGTAGCCTATATTGGGTGGTTGGATGTGACGGATTTCGTCGATGTTTATGCCCTTGCCAGCCCCTGGACCGGTTTTTCCAACATTGCGTTTCAGACTGGGTCCGGAACCATCGGAGGCCTGCCGGACGGGGCGTTGGGGGCAATGGCCGGCGGGTTCCTGACCGATAACATATATGCTTCAGCAGGGATCGCAGATGCCAATGCGGATCCGACCGACCCGATTAGTGGTTTCGATACTCTGTTCGATCAAGGCGAAACATTCAAGTCGCTTGAAATCGGCTGGACTTCGGGTGCCGAAGCGCTTTTCGTCAACAATGCTCATCTAACCTTCTGGCAAATCGACGCGCGTCAACAGGCAGGAACGCCGGGAGGCCACGGCATTGCCTTTTCCTACACTCATGTTTTGGGAGATGCATGGCTGCCCTTCATACGTGGAGGTTGGGCCGACGATGGCGGCAGCCTCTACGAGGCCGCCGTCAGCGCGGGTTTCGGTTACACCCGTCAGCCTGGGAGAAACCTGCTCGGTGTGGGTCTCAACTGGAGTCGGCCGAATGATACAACCTTTGGGCCAAATTTAAGAGACCAGTACACGCTGGAGGTTTTTCAGCAATGGCAGTTGACCGAAGGCTTGGAGCTGACGCCGAGCGTTCAGATCATCAAGAACCCGGCCCTGAACCCAAACAAGGATACGGTTGCATTGTTCGGCTTGCGGTTCCGGGCATCGTTTTGATGAGCGCGCGCCCTCAGGACACGGCTAAGGAACTAAGGAGCAGATCCGACCAGGCGGATGCCGGTTGAACCTGTGCATACAGAACCGCTTGATCATAAGGAGACGAAACGTGGAACAACACGGTGACACTCATTTCATCCGAAGCATAAGCACAAAACGCGACTGTTCAGGGTTGGGAAATGCCGGGAGATACGCGCGTTTGTGCAGTTCGGCCGCTTGTCTAATCGCGTTCGCAAGCGCGACTTTGGCGGAGGAGGAAATCAACAACGGGACAAACCCCATCAAGCTCACCAGCCAAATCGCGCTTCAGTACCAGTTCAATCAGATCGATTCCAACCTCAACACGGGTCTGCTCGAGTTTGCCTATACAAAGCCTTTCGGCGATATGAGCCAATCCTTCCGACTGACCGTGCCTTTCTCGGACAGTCCGTTCAACGCTAACCCCACCTTTGGGGATACGGCAGCCATTGCAGCGGCCAATCCTTCCGTGGGCAACGAAATGCGGCTTGGCGATATAAGCCTCATGTTCATCAAGGTCTTCGGCGTAACCGAAAAGAATGGCGCCGCGGCCACGTTCGAACTGTTTCTGGACACGGCCGAGACGCCGACGGCAGGCTATGGTCAATTTGCTGCCGAAGCCTCTGCCTACTACGCGTGGTTCCTCGATAACGGGTCGATCTTTTCGCCAGCCATAGTTCACACCTTCGGGCTCGAAGGTGGCAACAGCCTGGGCGTGGACGTCAATACCACAACTATCGACTTCTACTATGTGCCCAAGCTCCCAACGTCGAAATACTACATGACCTTCGACCCGGCGATCATCCACGACTGGGAGAACGACGCGACCTTCGGCAGCTTGCAGGTCACATTTGGGATCATGACGGGCAAGGCATTTGGCGGCGACAGCCAATTATTCATCAAACCCGGTGTCCTTTTCGGCGGCGACGCTCCGGCCGATTGGTCGGTGCAGTTTGGATACAAGATTCTGAACTTCTGAGACAAAGGGCAACGGTTCTAACGATCTAGTCAACGGAATCCTGAAACGGAGAACTTTATGCAAAAGATAATTTCAACCGCCTTACTGGCCTCTCTTGCATGGTCGACCGCACATGCACAGGACTATGATCTGGTCATCCTGAATGGGAGGGTCATGGACCCCGAAACGATGCTTGACGGGCAGTTCAACGTGGGTATCAAGAATGGAAGGATCGAGGTCATCACGCCAAGCGAGATCACCGGCGCCGAAACCATTGATGCATCAGGCCATGTCGTCGCGCCCGGATTCATAGACCTGCATTTCCACGCCCTCGACGGGCTCTCGCTGAAGCTGGCCGCGCTTGACGGCGTGACCACCGGGATGGATCTGGAAGCTGGTGCAATTAACGTAGCCGAATGGTATACTGAAAAGGATTCAACCGGCTGGCCGCTCAACTATGGAACCGGGGTCAGTCAGGAGATGACACGGACCCGAGTCCATGACCCCGAGGTCGATACTAGCGGTTGGCACGACGCCACCAGCGTTTTCGACCTGCGCGCTCAGGCAGTGCAGGATGGTGTGCCGGGTTGGTCGGTTACGCGCAGCAACTCTGATCAGTTCAACCAAATCCTAACCTATATCGACGAAGAATTGCGTCAGGGTGCAATCGGAATTTCCTCGACCATCGGCTACATGACCGAAGGCGTGACCACCTTCGAAATGTTCAAGACCCAAGAAATCGCGGCGAAATACGGCCGCTTCCTCGGCGCGCATGTGCGGTTCCACGGCAACCCCTCCAACCCCGAAGGTCCGCTAGGCACCAGCGAATTGCTGGCCAACGCGCTGGCGCTGGATGCTCCGTTCTCGCTTAACCACAACAACGAGTATGGTTGGTGGGAGAACGAGGAGAAACTTCAGAAGGCTCGCGCGCAAGGATACAACGTCTGGTCGGAATACTATCCCTATTCGGCGGCTTCGACGGCGATCTCCGCAGAGTTCTTTCATCCGGACAAGTTCGCGATTATTTCGGGTGGGCGACCCTACGAAGAGACGATCTACGATCCGGTTCAGGACAAGTTCCTGACGCAGGAAGAGTGGGAGAAAACCTCGGCAGAGTTTCCGGGTCGCTCGATCTTTGCCTTCAATCCCAAACGTGACGAATGGCTCCCCTACTGGCAGAGAATGCCGCACATGATCGTCGCCTCCGATGCAATGTTTTCCGGCAAGGGGATCGACTCCTGGGACCTGCCGCCCGAAGAATATGTCGGTCATCCGCGAACTGCGGGCACGCGCGGCAAGGTTCTGGCCGGCGGGCGCGAGCAAGGCGTCCCACTGATGTTCACGATCGCGCAGATGGCCTATTGGCCGGCATATCACCTGGGCTTGACAGGTCTTGAGGGGATGCAGGAGCGGGGCCGCCTGCAGGAAGGTATGGTCGCCGACATCACGATCTTCGATCCGGAGAACGTGAAAGACAATGCCACCTACAAGGCCGGTGAGCAGGGTCAGCCGACCACGGGCATTCCCTATGTCATCGTGAGCGGTGTGCCTGTCGTGAAGGAAAGCGAATTCCAGTTGGATGTTCGTCCGGGCAAGTCGATCCGCTTCCCGGTGGAACAAAAGGGCCGCTTCGAGCCCGTCACATTCGAGGCTTGGGAGAAGGCGCACACGATTACCGGCTTCACCATCGACCCCGGCGCGCTGGGTCAGCCTGACAGCGGTGCTGACGCGGGCGTGTCGCGCCAAACCGGGGATGAGTGATGCGGCCACCTATCCGTCCAAGCCTGGCGATTGTAGCGAGCATTTGCGTCGCAATCGGGACGATCGCGTCGGCCAACGATAGGGATGAGAAGATGGTAGGAACTCTTGGCCTCTCGTCCCTAGATCCGCTTGCGCAGTTGGTTGCCCCGGATCTGGACCGCATCGCTGAAGAGAACGCAGCCTCAGCATCTGATCTTGCGGGGCAGGGGGCGTTTGCCACCGTGTTTTGCCCTGTGCATCTGCAACTTGAGACTCAGGTAATTGACTTCTCGAGACGGCGGAAGTCCAATTAGCTTGTTTCGGGTATTATTTGGAGAAAGAACCATGCAAATTCAAAATCTTGTCGCCATTCTTTTTACGGTTTCAGCGAACGCCGTGTTCGCTCAGGAGGCATCCAACCAGACCCTGATCACCAACGTAAATGTCTTTGACGGCGTGAACGAGGCACTGATCGAGAACGCCAATGTGGTGATCAACGGCAACCTGATCGAGACCATCTCGACCGAACCGCTGGCCGTGGCCGGCGGCAAGGTGATTGACGGGGGCGGCCGCACGCTGATCCCCGGCTTGATCGACGCGCACTGGCACACGACCTACGCTTACACACCGCAAAGTACGGTCGTATCCGGTGATATCTCGGAAGTTGCGATCCGCGGAGCGCTTGGCGCCGAAAAAACACTGATGCGCGGCTTTACAACGATCCGTGATACCGGGGGGAATCCATTTTCGATCAAGAAGATGATCGATTCGGGCGAACTTGTCGGACCGCGCATTCTGCCCTCGGGGCCGCCCATTACGCAAACCGGAGGCCATCTCGACTATCGCCCCTACCAGGCGGTTCCGATGAACCAAGGCGACTCGCAGTGGTACTGGTACGCCAATGGGCTGATGCTCCAGGCGGACGGCGTGCCCGATGTCATTCTGCGCACGCGCGAGGTGATGCGCATGGGTGCCTCGCAGATCAAGATCGCGGCAGGCGGCGGCGTGTCTTCGCTCTATGACCCGATTGACGTCCGGCAATACACGCGGGCCGAGTTGGAAGCCTTTGTCGAGGTCGCCGACACTTACAACACATACGTTCTGGCGCATATCTTTACCGACGATGCCGCGCAGGTGGCAATCGAGGCGGGCGTGAAGTCGCTGGAGCACGGTATGCTCTTCAGCGAAGAAACCCTTCGAATGATGAAGGAAAACGACGTCTGGCTCTCGACCCAGCCAATCCTGAATGACGAGACCGCGCTGGCGTTCGATGATCCGGTCAGCACGGCGAAATTCCTTCAGGTCACAGATGGCACTGAGAAGGTGTATCAACTCGCAAAGGAGATTGGGGTGAAGATCGCCTTCGGAACCGACATGCTGTTTGACCCGAAGACAGCCGAGTCGCAGACCCAGTTCCTGACGAAGTTGAAGCCGTGGTTCACACCCTACGAGATCCTGAAGATGGCGACCTCGGACAATGCCGAGCTTTTGGAACTTGCCGGCCCCCGCCATCCCTACCAGGAGGGCCCGCTGGGCGAGATCACCGAAGGAGCCTATGCCGACCTGATCCTCGTCAACGGTAACCCATTGGTGGACATCGATATTGTCGCCGACCCGCACACCAATTTTGTCCTTATCATGAAAGATGGAGTTATCTACAAAAACGCTCTGGAGAACTGACATGAAAAACAGGAGGAAACTAATAACGGCCGTGTTCTGTGTGGCGGCGTCGCTAGTCGCGGCGCAGGAGACATCCGACCCTGGCACAGTAATCACCGGCGCGCGTATCTTCGACGGCTTGTCGCCTGATCTGATCGAGGGGCAGGATGTTCTGATCCAAGACGGCATGATTGCGGCAATCGGTGCCGCTTTGACACCTCCCGAGGGCTCTGCCGTGATCGACGCAAACGGACGGGTCATGATCCCGGGGTTGTCAGACGTACATTGGCACGTGACTATGGCAGAGGTGCCTCAGACTACTCTTCTGACTGGCGACGCCTACGAGATCGCGGCGAGGGCAGTTCCGACGGCCGAGCGCACTCTTATGCGTGGCTTCACTACGGTTCGCGACCTTGGTGGCAATAGCTTTGCTTTAAAGAAACTGATTGATAGCGGGATTCTTGTCGGACCGCGCATGCTGGTCGCAGGCCCGCCGCTCACGCAGACCGGGGGACATTATGATTATCGCCTGCCGCACGACGTGCCAGCTGACAGTACGATGGACTACTGGGGGCGCACGGCTTTTTTTGTAATTGGTGACGGAGACGCAGAGGTTCGAAAGCGTGCGCGTGAAATCTTTCGGATGGGAGCCAGTCAGATCAAGATAGCCGCCGGCGGTGGTGTTGCGTCGATCTTTGACCCTCTAGACGTGCGCCAATACTCGCTGGAAGAAATGAAGGCGATCGTGGACGTGGCTGAGAGCTATAATAGTTATGTCGCAGCGCACGTAATCGCTGACGAAGCTGTCCGGATGGCCGTCGAGGCCGGAATCAAGAGCATCGAACATGGGATGCTGCTTGAACGCGAAACTTTGGAACTCATGAAAGAAAAAGGCGTCTGGCTCAGCACCCAACCCTTGCTGGACGACGAAGACCGCATGGTCTTCCCGACCGCAGAGTCCACCAAGAAATGGCTTGTCGCAACGGCTGGCACCGAAAAGGTCTACAAGATGGCCAAGGAAATCGGGGTAAAGATTGCGTTCGGTACGGACGCGTTGATGGACCCGGAAATGGCTGCCAAACAGGGCAAATATCTCAGTAAGCTCGAAAAGCTTGGTTTCACGCCCTATGAAGCGCTTAAGATGGCGACTTCGGACAATGCTGAACTCATGGAAATGGCTGGGCCGCGTCATCCCTATCAGAAAGGCCCGCTGGGCGAGATCAGCGTTGGTGCCTATGCAGACCTGATCCTTGTCGATGGGAACCCGTTGGAAGATCTGAGCCTCGTCGCAAACCCCGAAGATAACTTCGACCTGATCATGAAAAACGGTGTCATATACAAAAATGATATGGAGTAAAACGCAATGCTCAGACGATTTATGATAACTTCTTTCTTCGCACTGGCGGCTCCCGTGGCGGGCGCGCAGAACGACCCGACGGGACCCATCGTCATCACGAATGTGAATGTCTTCGACGGGTCGAGCGAAGAACTGATCGAGGGCGCGAATGTCGTCATCGACGGTAACCTGATTGCGGAGATCACCACCGAAGATGTTGTGGTTGCCGGTGGTCGGGTGATCGACGGCGGCGGCCGCACGCTTATGCCGGGGCTGATCGATACTCACACGCACATCATGCTGCATTCGGATCCCGTGACGCAATTGATGACGCAGGATGCATTCGAACAAGGGGCTCGCGGCGCAGCACGTGCGAAGGCCTATTTGGATGCCGGGTTTACCACTGTGCGAGACTTGGGTGGAAATTGTTTTGGCGTAAAGAATGTCATCGACGCGGGCGTTTCACCAGGGCCACGGATTTACTGCGGCGGCGCCAGTATCACTCAAACATCCGGACATGGCGACTTCCGGATGACGAACGACGGGCACCCGAGGTTTGACGGCTTTGCGGCCTCTGGTGTCGCCAACACGACGAAGACCACTATCATCGCTGATGGCGTGGATGACGTGCGCGCCGCTGTCCGTGAAATGCTGTTCCGGGGAGCGTCCCAAATCAAGGTACACGCAGGTGGCGGCGTAACCAGCTTCAAAGACCCGCTGGAGGCAGCTCAGTACACCCAGGAAGAACTCAACGCAGCGGTGGAAGAGGCTGAGCGTTACGGCACCTATGTGACGGTACATGCCCAAGTGAATAACGCCGTTGTGGCATCCCTCGATGCAGGCGTCAGAACCGTTGAACACGGCCTGATCATGGAAGAGGAAACCATGGTGAGGATGGCCGAGGAAGGCGTCTACTGGATCCCACAGGCGTTTCTCGCGCTTCAGGACGTCTCGAGCAATCCACTGTTTCAGGACCCGATCCAGAATGCCAAGTTGGCCAAGGTCAATGCAGGCGCGCGCCAAGCCTTCGAATGGGGCATTGAACACGGCGTCAAGACGGGCTGGGGAAGTGATGTTTTCGGAGCAAATGATATCTTTGCTACTTTCCGGCAGGAATTCGCCTTTCGTGACGAGTTCTACGAACCCATTGAGCAGATGCAACAAGTCACCGGTGTGAACGGAGAAATTCTCGCTCTGAGCGGTTTGAAGAACCCGTACGTAGATGGTCCGCTCGGTGTCATCGCCGAAGGAGCTTACGCGGATATCATTCTGGTCGACGGTGACCCGACCCAAGACATTCACCTTTTGATGGACTCGAACAACATTGCCCTGATCATGAAGGACGGTGTCATCTACAAAAGCGACTTGGAGTGACCATAGTGCTGCATAAAGCGTTTATCGCCACTGCTTTCGCCGTTGCGGCTTCGGTCGTGGGAGCGCAGGAGGAGGCAAAAGAAACGCAAGTCCTGTTCAAGAACGTGCGCGTTTTCGACGGGGTCGGAACGGAACTGAGCGACCCGACCAATGTGCTGGTCACCGGAAACATGATCGGTGCGATCGGGCCCGACGTGACGGCTGACGGCGATGCGACGATCATCGCCGGCGATGGACGGACACTAATGCCGGGCCTCTCGGACTGCCACTGGCATTCGCATTCGATCGCAGTCACCAATCCCGAACTGCTTTTCGGGGATCCCTTCAAGAACATTATCAAGGTTGCCCTCGAATCAGAGCATACGTTGATGCAGGGCATCACCACCGTGCGCGACGTGGGCGGCAACATTTTTGGCGTCAAGGCACTGATTGACGAGGGGCGCCTCGTGGGGCCGCGCATTCTGCCCTCCGGGGCCTACCTGACGATGACCTCCGGTCACGGTGAAATGCGCTTGCCCAATGTCCTGCTGCGCCCCGAAGGCCGTGCATTGATCGACCAGGAAATTCTGGGACATACGGCGATTGCCGACGGAGTGCCCGCAGTCTTGAGGCGCACACGGGAAAACCTGATGCGCGGGGCCACACAGATCAAGGCGATGGCAGGCGGTGGCGTCGCGTCATTTTCCGATCCCCTGGACGGCGCACAATTCAGTCTTGAGGAACTCAACGCGATCGTCGAGGAAGCCGAGAGATGGAACACTTACGTCACCGTTCACACCTACACCGCGAAAGCGGTTCAGCACGCCTTGGAGGCTGGCGTCAGAAGCATCGAACACGGCCAGATGATCGACGAGGAAACGGCGCAGATGCTTGCGGAGACTGACGCATGGTTGTGCCTGCAACCCTTCCTGGACGACGAGGATAGGATCCCTCTGGATGGAGAGTTCAACAACCGCAAGTACGATCAGATGCTTGGTGGAACCGACACTGCCTACAAGCTGGCCAGGAAATACGATGTCAATGTCGGCTTCGGTACGGACATGCAGCAGAATCCTGCCATGATCGACCGCTGGGGCGCGCAGCTGGTGAAGCTTACGAATTGGTACACACCAGTCGAGGCTCTGCAAATGGCAACCAGCATCAACCAAGAGTTCTTCAAGATGGCGGGTGAGCGGCATCCCTATCAGAAAGGTCCGCTCGGGGTCGTGCAGGAAGGAGCCTATGCCGATCTGCTGCTCGTCGAAGGTAATCCCCTGGAAAACATCGAGTTGGTCGCCGACCCCAACTCGAACTTCAAGATCATCATGAAGGACGGCGTGATCTACAAGAACACGCTGGAGTAACAACGACCGCCCGCCGCGAAAGCGCGGTGGGCGGCTTTTTGTCCGCGAGGCCGGTTTATGCACCCATTGCGAATTGAACGACTTGTCTACCGGTGGCCGGGCGCGGCGCGCAGCACACTGGGTATTGGCGCGCTGTCTCTGGCGTCCGGCGAGCGCCTGTTTCTCCATGGTCCCAGCGGGTGCGGAAAATCGACCCTGCTGTCGGCGATTGCGGGAGTGGTCGATGTGCCCACGGGGGCCATACTTGTTGCGGACAAGGACGTAGGCGCGTTGAATGGCGGCGCGCGGGACCGGTTCCGGGTGGATCATATCGGCATGATCTTTCAGGTATTCAATCTGATCCCATGGCTGAGCGCGCTCGAGAACGTCCTTCTTCCCTGTACATTCTCCAAGCGTCGGCTCGAGCGCTCGGGCGAGGATCCTGCGGGAACGGCCCGGAATCTGCTCGACGAACTGGGTCTGTCGGATCCGTCCCTAGCATCCAAGCCGGCTAGCGAGCTCAGCGTGGGCCAGCAACAACGGGTTGCTGCCGCGCGCGCGCTAATCGGCAAGCCGGACCTTATCCTTGCGGATGAACCGACCTCGGCGCTCGATGAGGTGGCCAAGGCGGCCTTTGTCGACCTGCTGGCAAGGGAGTGCGCCGAAGCGGGCACCGCGCTGCTCTTCGTGAGCCATGACCGCAGCCTGGAGCATCATTTCGACCGCAGTGTTGATTTTCTCGCCCTAAACGGTGGCGCGGCCTGATGCTGGGGTTCAGCCTGCGCAGCCTGTGGAACCGCCGCTTCGTGGCCGGCCTGACCGTGCTGGCCATTAGCCTCAGCGTCGCGCTGATCCTCGGTGTTGAACGGCTCCGGGACGGCGCGCGTGACAGCTTTGCCAACTCCGCGTCCGGGATAGACCTGATCGTGGCGCCGCGCGGCAATTCGGTGCAGATCCTGATGGCCACCGTCTTCGGCGTCGGCGGCACCGGGACGGGCATGACATGGGACAGCTTCGAGTGGCTGGAAGATCGGCCCGAGGTGGCCTGGGCGGTCCCGATCCAGATGGGCGACAATCATCGCGGCTATCCGGTGATCGGGACGGATGCATCGTATTTCGAGCATTTCCGGCACTCTGGCGGTCAGCCTCTCTCCCTCGCCGCAGGCACGTTCCTTTCCGGTGACGGGGCGGATGCCGCCGTGGTCGGGGCCGAGGTCGCGGCGCGGTTCGACTATGCCCCCGGTGCGGTGATCGTCAACGCCCACGGCTCGGGCGAGGTTTCCTTCGACCTGCACGACGACGCGCCCTTCACAATATCGGGTGTGCTCGCGCCGACGGGTACCGCCGTCGACCGGATGGTCTTCGTCACGCTCGAAGGGTTCGACGCCCTGCATGCGGAAGAAGATGCGCCTGCTGCCGACCCCCTCGACCCGGCCGCCATGCCCACCGACGATCATGACGATCATGACGATCATGGCGGGCATGACGGGCATGACGATCATGAAGATCATGGCGAACACGAAGGCACGGAGGCCAAACACAGTCACGAACCGGACCGGATCAATGCCGTCTACGTTGGGCTGATCGATCGGACGAATGTCCTTGGTCTGCAGCGGGCCATCAACGAACGCCCCTCCGATGCGTTGAGCGCAGTCCTCCCGGCGGTCGCGCTCACCGAGCTCTGGGGGATTACCGGGACAGCGGAGCGCGCGATGCGACTGATGGCGTGGGCCGTGGCTTTGGCAGGGATGATCGGCATGGTGGTCATGCTCTCTGCGACCCTCGACACACGCCGCCGCGAATTCGCGATTCTGCGGTCTGTTGGCGCCACGCCCACCCGTATCTTTGCGCTAATTGTCGCCGAGGCCGCCATCCTCACCGCGGCGGGGCTGATCCTTGGCCTTGTTCTGCTCACGGTGGCCACGTTCGTGACCGACCCGATCCTGTCTGCCCGCTTCGGTCTGAGGTTGGGATTGAATGTCTTCGGTGCGCGCGAAATGGCCACCCTTTTCGTCATCTTCTGCGCCGGGCTCCTCGCCTCGCTCATCCCGGCGGTCCGGGTCTACCGCATGACGCTGGCCGACGGGCTGTCGGTTCGGCTATGACAAATGAAGGGGATATTTCCATGACCACGTTCGCCCGTCTCGTCTTGATATTCTCGCTTGCCCTTTCTCCGGGCTTCGCACAGGCGACTGAACCTCAGGAAATCTCGTGGGCTACGCTTGCACCTCCTGCCGCCGTGATTGAGAACCCGTTCGAGAACCTCACCGATGATCAGATGGACAGCTTGCGCCAGATCCTACGGTTCGAGGCACGGGCGGAGCGGAGCGATGACGCTGAAGCCCGCGCCGAAGCGCAAGCGTTGCGCAAACAATTGGCCGACGAGGGCCTTGATGTCGACGGGTTGTTCGCCGCGCGCCTCGCGATCATGGAAGAACGTGAAGCTGCGGCCACCGAGGTGAACGAAGACCTCGTTGGCATGAGCGTCCGCCTGCCGGGCTATGTTCTGCCCCTGGAATTTAAGGGTCGTAAGGTCGTCGAGTTTCTCCTCGTGCCTACGGTCGGCGCCTGCATCCATACTCCGCCGCCGCCCGCCAACCAGATCGTCCATGTCGTGTATCCCGAGGGCATCGAGGTTAGCGGTCTTTTCACCCCGGTATGGATCACCGGGACCATGGTCGCCCAGAGTTCGGTTCAGACGGTTGGCTATGTCGACGGACAGGCCCCGGTTTCTGTCAGCTATTCGATGCAGCCGCAGCTGGTCGAGGAGTATGGCGGCTGAACCCCGATGCACAGGGCAGATCGGTATCTCGGCATGGCAGGCTATAAGTGGCGGCGAAAGCGTCGCTTAGGTGGTGTCAGAAGGAAACCGGTTGAGACGGGCTGGGCAGTCTCGTAGCCTCTCGGCCTGCCGAAACGTGCTCCTTTAAATATTTCCACAGCAGGAGGTGTCAAGGCGATGGGCTTGAGCGGGGCAGGGCGAGCCGTAGACTCTGGCCATGACGACTCCCAACCGGTTTCGCTACTTTAGCACGAGCCGCGAGATCATCCAGCTGGTGGTTATGCTGTACGTCGGATTTCCCCTGTCACTGCGGAACGTCGAGGATCTCCTGCACGAGCGTGGCATCGATGTGAGCCACGAGTCGGTCAGATTGTGGCTACAGCGTCTCGGTCGTAAGCGTCTGGTCTGACCGCTCTGCCGCGGGGAGATAGAGGCGGATAGGGCTATGCCGCGGAATTTGGTCTGACGATCGCGACGGGCATGGTGCACATTCCCAAACTGCTCTCACGCATTCAGTCTGATGAAAGCCTTCCGGCTTTGGCGCGCGATCTATTTGTCGCCCAGGCGGAAGAATATCATCAGCTCCAGCAAAGGATTGATGATGTCGAGGCCAGGCTTCGGGCCTGGCACAAGGCTGACGCCTGCAGTCGCCGTCTGGCGAAGATACCTGGAATTGGCACTGTTGGTGCGGCCATGTTGATCCAGAAAACGCCGGCGCCCGAGGCATTCCGTTCCGCGCGGCAATTCGCGGCCTGGATCGGTTTGACACCCAAGGTTCACTCCACAGCGGGCAGGGTCATGCTCGGCTCCATTACGCGTGCCGGTGACGAAAGCTTGCGCAGCGTTCTGGTGGTCGGGGCGACCGCAGTTATTCGCCAGCTCAGTATGAGGCGGGGCAATGCATTTCCCTGGCTGGCCAACCTGCTGAAACGCAAGGCGTCGAAACTGGCGGCAGTGGCTCTGGCCAACAAGATGGCACGAATTGCCTGGAAGCTCTTGGTTTCGGGCGAGGCCTATGCTCCCAGAACTGCGGCGCTTCCAAACGCATCTGCATAACTATGAAGGTTTTCGTGAAACCACGATAGACCGCCCTCCGTCATGAGGTGCCTGTCGTAGGAACTTGCAAGTTGATCAGCAGATGGAGTGATCGATCGATCCGGAACCCGGGAAAATCCGAAGATGCCAATGGCCGAAATGAGGTCGCGGAGGTGATGGGAACCCAGGTCGCGGAAGCCATCTTGGCCAGCGTTCATGAGTGAACGCATCGAAAGGCCGGACATATGAACGCAAGCGATCCGATCAGATGCTGCAAACTCACTTTGCGAGACGGGGGCAGCCCACATATGGCATCTGGACGAAATGTTCGTGAAGATCAATGCTGAACGGTACTACCTGTGGCGGGCCGTCGATCACGAAGGAGAGGTCCTGGAGCGCTTCGTCACGAAGAAGCGGGACAAGAAGGCGACATTGAAATTCTTGAAGAAAACGATGAACCGCCGCGGCCGGCCGCATGTTTTCCTGGCAGACAAGCTTCGATCCTGTGGTGCCGCATTGAGAGAGATTGGCTTCGTAGACCGCCAAGAAAATGATCGGTGGCTCAACAATCGCGCTTAGAATTCGCATCTGCCATTCCAACGACGGCAACGGGCAATGCTTCGGTTTCGGCGAGTTCGAAGTTTTTAGCTGTTCGCCTCAGTTCACGCTTCGGTCCAAAATTATTTCATCGCCGATCGCAATTTCACCAGTCGAGCCAACTTCAAGCACCACCGCGCCGCTGCTCTCGCCGAGTGGCGTCAACTTAGGGCGGCATAAGGGGCTAGCTTGACCGGCCTTTCAGAGACCGGTTCTCGTCCGTCTGACAGCACCTGAATGTTCTCGTTCCTCCAGGATATAATAAGTGCTATTTCGCAATGAGCAGCGAGACGCTGACAATCAGGAAGAGGACTGTCAGCCACTTGAACGCTTGCTCGTTGATGGAACGAGCGAGAAACAGGCCTGACGCGGTACCAGCGATGGTCGGAATGGCTAACGCAGAGACCGTTGGAAGCAGGCTTTCCGAAACACCGACGAACAATGCCTGGACCGTCAATGCGATCGGATACGACAGAAGGAATGTAACCAGTGTTGTCGCCCGAACAACTCTTCCGTCTCCCTTGATCGCGGTGACATAGGCTGCGACCGGAGGACCAGGCATCGCGAGTGCGGCGTTAAGAACTCCGCAGACCACTCCGACGGCGCCGCGCCTAGTGGCAGTGTCAGACTGAAAAATCGGAAATTTGGCCAGAATCCCGGTCGCAATGACAGTCATTGCTCCGACGACTATCGCCGCGCACAGTTTCAGGGTTTCCAACGATAGCGACAGATAGGCCAGGGCGCCCACCGGTGTCCCGAGGCAAACACCGATGAACAGCGGCCGCAACAGACGCCAGTTGACCGCGCGAAGGGTCATTGGCGCCAGCAACAGCGCGATCAGGAAACTCAGCACGATTGAAACCTGAATGGCGCCCGCGCTGGCCATCGTGACGAGAAGCACCGGCCCGGCGATCACGCCAAAGCCGATGCCGGTAACAGCCTGCAACAGGGACGCCGCGAACACTGCGGCGACCAGAAGGGGTGGCACAATGCTGGGATCAAGAAACGACAGCATGTGTGCGAACTATCAGGAGAATACGACTTGGATGTTGGTGTATTCCTCCAACCCTTCCTGGCCGAATTCGACGCCGACACCAGATTGCTTTACCCCGCCGAATGGCGCATTGGGTTGAATCATGCCGTGCTTGTTGATCCAGACCGACCCGCATTCCATCCGGCTGGCTACCTGGCGGGCAGTCGTTATGTTGCGGCTCCAGACCGACCCGCCAAGCCCGTTGGGGTTGTCGTTGGCCTTTTCGATCACCTCGTCGATGTCGTGAAACCGGATGATCGGCAGCGCCGGGCCGAATTGTTCTTCGTCCACCAGGCGGTCACCGTTGTCGAGGTCTGCGATGATGGTGAGCGGAAAGAAATAGCCCTGTTTCTTGCCGGTGCGCGCGGGCGGGTCGCCGCCCAGCAGAACGCGGCCCTTTTTGCGGGCGTCAGCGACAAGATCGCTGACAATTTCGAACTGGCGCAGGTTCTGCACCGGCCCCAGCATCGCGGTCTCGTCAGTGCCTTCGCCCATGGGCATCTTGCGGGCGAACTTGACTAGTTCCTCGCAGACATCCTCGTAGACATCGTCATGCACGTAGAGGCGTTTGAGTGCGGCGCAGGTCTGACCGGTGTTGATGAAGGCGCCCCAGAACAGCCCTTCGGCAATTTGCTTGGGATCGACGTCTGGCAGCACAATGCCCGCATCGTTGCCACCCAGTTCCAGGGTCATGCGTTTCATGGTCTCTGCGGCATTGACGTAGATTTTCTTGCCGGTGCCCGAGGAGCCGGTGAACACGATCTTGCCGATGTCGGGATGGCTGGTCATGACCGGGCCAAGGTCGTCGTCGCCAGTGACGCAGTTGACGACGCCGCGCGGCAGAACCTCATTCATCAGCTCGACCAACCTCAGCGTGGTGAGGGGCGTGTAGGGCGAGGGTTTTGCGACAACTGTATTGCCCGAGAGCACAGCCGGAATGATGTGCCAGATTGCGATCATGACCGGGAAATTCCACGGCAGGATCGAACCGACCACCCCGATCGGCTTGCGGAACAGTTCCACCCGGCCTTCATTGTTGTCTTGTAGTACCTTGGGCGGCATCGACAGGCTGGCCGTATACTGTGTCCAGGCGATTGCGGCACCAATTTCCCAGCGCGATCCCAACCCGCCCATCGGTTTACCCTGTTCGGCGGTCAGAAGGGCGGCAAGCTCTTCGGCATGCGCCTCGATCCGCTCGGCGATGCGGCGGCAGGCAGTCTGCCGCTTGCGCTCGGTTTCCTTGGCCCATGATTTCTGTGCCACCTTGGCGGCGCGGATCGCGTCCTCAAGCTGTTCCCTGGTCGCCAGAGGCGCCAGCCCGGCGACCTTTTCCGTGGCAGGATTCAGCACTTCGAAACATTGCTTTGTCGGGACTTTCTTGCCATCGATGATCAGGCGAAACGGGTCCATGTCATTCCTCCGTGGCGCGCTTCGTCGGCCCGTTGTTGCCGTGCCAGTCGCGGAAATGGTTCTTGTGAGTGTCGAGATACGCCCCCGGTTTCATGTGCTTGTCATAGAAATCGAGGTCGAGGTGATGGGCCTGGATGAACAGCGTCATCTGGATCGGGTCCACTGTGGCGGGGAACTTGCCATAGGTTTCGTAGATGTACTGACACATGTCCTTGACGCACTGAATGCCATCGGGGCTGGCGGGGATTGTGGCGGCGTCGAACTCGGCGTTGGGCGCCGTGTGCGGTTTAACCATGCCTTTGGCTTCCCATTGATCCATTGTCTGAAGCGCGCCTTCCAGCGCCGCGTCGACCGCATCGGACATGTTGGCGAAGTAGGGCGGGCAATAGGCTTCAAACACGCCGTCGCGGCCAACTGGGATCGGGAACGGATCCGACTTGGACTGGATAAAGCGGAAACCGAGCCCGCGGCAGGCGGGCGTGCCTCCCAGCACTACGGTCGAGGAGAACCCGCCGTAGACCCAGCCGCCCAGCCCTGTCGCCTGAAGTGTCAGTGCCATGAGTTGACCCATGAAGGCGCCTTCGGCCAGCATCCCGTCCGACAAAAGTTTTTCCAGCCGGCTCAGGGTCATGACCTTGCGCTTGTTCAAAAGCCCGTTGTCGACCCATTTCTGGTTGCCGCATGGGCGCATGCCGTTGCGATCATCGACAATGTAGTACCCACCGGTGTTCTGGGCATAGCGTCCCGCCTTGCCGTCACAAAGGTTGATCATCAGCTTGATAATGTCCTTGGTGACGTCGATCACCGGCATGAAGATCGTGGTGCCTGGCATGTTGGTGACCCACTGGTTGTGAGGCCAGATGCCCGGTTCCGAGGGCGGCAGGTCCATCCGTCCGTTGTCGATCTTCTCGACAAAATTGTCGTAAAAACCCAACAGCTTGTCGCGGTCGTCCGCGGTCTCGTACTCGCGCATCTTGGTCATCTTGGCCTTGTCGGCGTTGACTACGAATACGCCTTCGTCATTGGTGAAGAAGAGCCGTGAGCGGTGCGAGCCCATGGCCGAGGGATAGGGTTTCCCGATGGTCTTCACCATGGCCCCCGGCAGGTTGGTCTCGGCCAGGATCGGTCCCGTTGTTGCTGTGGCCGCAGCAACCAGCATTGCCGTTTCCAGATCACTCAGCGGATAGGGATGGTACTCGGATTTGTGTTGGAACGGGCCAGAGGTCATCTCCATGCCCAAGCCAAACCGGCGCGACCGGCGGCCCATGATCGCGTCGAACAGGGGGAAATCCCAAGCGGCTTGCGCCTGCGGGGGCAGGCCATCGGGCTTTCGCGCGCTCATTGCCGCGCCTCCCGGGCCACATCCCGGCGCACGCTAAACAAGAGCCTGATCAGATAGCCCCAGGCCCCGGGCTTGCGCAGAACCATGCCGAGGATGCGCCGCAGATCGGCGTCGGTCATGGTGGTCTCGGCTTCCCAGACCCCCATCTTGCCGGTCAGCACGATACCGTCAGCGCGCAAATCCAGTTTTTCCAGGTCGAACGAGAATTCGCCTGCCGCCGAGTCAATTTTCATGTCTTCCTCCCATCCCACCTTTCAGGGGATCATTTTCCAGTAAGCATCCTTGAGCGTGATCAGGCCTTCGCCGATTTCGTAGTAGTCAAAACCTTTGGATTGCCGCCAACGACCGTCGGGCGCCATGTATTCGACATCATAGGTTTGAAGGACGGTCTTACCGCTGAACCGCCAGACCGAAGCCGAAAACTTCGGTCCATTGGGCATTGCAAAGCGGCGTTCCATTTCTTCTAGTGCATTGTCCCGGCCATAGACCACCTGCCCATTCGGAAGTTTCCACGTAAACGCGGGGGAGAGGCACTCGCGCAAAGCCGCCATGTTGCGGGCGGTAAAAGCCTCTTCGAATTTCGTGAAAAGCTTTTTGTACTCGATCTCGTCGCCTGCCGGCACCGTTAGGGGGGTTGACCTGATCCGTTCCTTGCGTTGATACGCCCGGTTGTCGACGATCTTGAAGCCATTTGCGATGCGGGGCGCATTGCTCGCCGGTGTTGACGGACGGATCTCCTCGACCTGCTGTTCTGCGGGGTTGCCGATGATTGTCGAATGGGTCTGGGTAACGCGTTCCGGCTCGGGTGCTTCAACCCGCTCGATTTCAGTGACGGTCATCGCGGCAGCATTGTCCACGACGTTCAGATCTGACAGCCCCGACCGGGTCGGAGACGCGCGCACGAGACCGTTCGAGGCGCTTTCTCTGTCGCGTCGTCCAGTTGTTGCTTTGTTGCCGACTTTGGACATCTGTTTTCCGATCTGTTTCTTCAGGCCCCGGTGCGTGGTCGCCTCTTTTGGGCCGCCTCCGTGCCGATCGAGATGAAACTACTGATTCTCCAACTTGCATGTCAAGAAAATGATTTTAGGTTCATAAATATTGCCATTAAGAGTTTTCTTAATCTATTGAAAAAACAAGATAATAGAATAACCATGAATAACAATTCATTTTAATTGACAGAATCCAGGCCGTGATACTAGCATTCGTGCAGCTTGAAGTTGGTGTGACACAGGGAGGACGCCGTCATGAAACTAACAGTCATAGCAGCCGCATTGGTGGTCGCAGGAAGCATCGCCGCCGAAGCCAAGGAGTTGCGGCTCAGCGCAGCCCCGCCGCCGGGTTCGCCTTGGGGCGCGGTAACCATGAAGTTCGTCGAAAAGGTTGCTGAACTGTCGGGTGGCGAACTGGTCATCGAACCTTACCTTGGCTCGAAGCTGGGCGGGGAGCAGGACGTCGCAAAGCAGATCGCTCGTGGCCGGATCGACATGGGTGTCATGTCCAATACGGCGGTGTCGCTTCTGGTTCCGGAATTCGGCCTTTTGGCCTCTCCCTATGCCTTTGAAAATGCGGAACAGTTCGACTGCGTTGCCGATAATCACCTCCTCAAGACGTTCGGGGCCGAATTTGATGCGGCCAATGTAAAGACGTTGAGCTGGATGGAAGTCGGTTATCAGTCGATCTTCTCCAAGCAGCCGATCCGCGTGCCGGGTGATCTCAAGGGTGTGAAAATCCGCACGGCTCCGGCCGTGACCGACACCCTGTTCATCCAGACCGCAGGCGGCACCCCGGTTCCTCTCGCGCCCAGCGAGGCCGTTCCGGCGCTCAAGACCGGGCAGGTTGATGCTGCGACCCAGCTGTCGGTGTTCGGTATCGCCACCGGCTATGACAAGGTCGCTCCGCAGATCACCTTGACCCGCCACCAGCATCAGGTCGGCGCGATCATCATGTCTTCCAAGACATGGGAGGGATTGACGGATCAGGAAAGGGCCTGGATCGAGGAAGCGGCCCCCATTTTCCTGGATTTGCGCGCTGCGATCCGCGGGGCTGAGGGCGCGCTGCTGAAAAAAGCCGCATCCGAAGGCGCCACAGTTATCGAACTTGCTTCCGAAGAACTGGATCAGTGGAAAGCGCTGGTTCCGGCGGCGCAGGAGACGATCCTGAACGAACTCGGCGACAGCGCCAAGGCCAAGTGGGAAGAGATCCTCGCGGCCAAGCAAGCCTGTTCGTGAGCGGATTATGTTGCGGTCCGTCCTCAAGGGACTCACGCTGACCGAATCCATCGTGGCAACGGCGGCATACGCCCTCGTTGCCGCCCTTCTCATGGTGGATGTCATCGGACGAGAGGTCTTTTCCTCGGCGTTGCTGGGTCTTCAGCAAATCGCGGTTTACGGGGCTATCGTTGCCGGTTTTCTCGGCCTGACTCTGGCGACGACCGACAACTCTCACCTTCGGCCGGAGTTCCTCGATTTCCTTGCCGGTCGGCATGGTCATGAGGTGTCCAGGGCAGGTGATGTCCTGTCAGCGGTGTTCTATTTTGCTGCGACCTATGTCGCATGGACGTTCGTGCAAATCTCGATGGACGTCGGCGACAAGGCGCCCGTCCTCTACTTCGTCCTTTGGCCGCTGCAACTGATCATACCCTATGCCTTCGGGTCAGCCGGTGTGAAACACCTGATCTTCGCGATACGTCCCGACCTGAAGACCTATTCCGACAAGCCGGCAGGGTGACACCATGTATGCTGTACTCCTTCTCGTGATGGTGCTGGCGCTTCTGGCGTTCAGACAGAACATCATCGTCATTCTTCTTGCGTCTGCGGCCTATGTGCATCTGGTCTGGGGCGATGGGCATCTGGAGTACCTTGCCGAGGATATCTGGATCAGCCTCGACAACGCTCTCTTGCTGGCGATCCCGATGTTCCTGCTGGCCGGTTCGATCATGACGCGCGGTTCGATCGCCCGTCGCCTGATCGACCTTGCCGTCAGCTTGACCCGCCCCATTCCCGGCGGTCTTGCGGTGGCGACGATCCTGAGTTGCGCCATCTTCGCGGCTATTTCCGGGTCCTCCCCGGTCACGTTGCTGGCCGTCGGCACGATCCTGTACCCGGCCCTCTTGCAGAATGGCTACTCGAAGCGCTTCGCTCTTGGGGCGCTGACGTCCGGCGGTACGCTGGGCATCATCATCCCTCCGTCGATCCCGCTGATCCTCTATGGGATCGTGAACGAAAAGAACATCGCTGACCTTTTCCTTGCGGGCATCATTCCGGGCCTGATGATTGCGGCGGTTCTGGCGGGCTACTCCTACTGGGTCAATCGCAAGATGCCGTCCCAACCGTTCAACCTGACGGAGTTCACCACCGCGTTGAAACGGGGCGGTTGGTCGGCCATGCTGCCGGTGATCCTGCTGGGCGGCATCTATTCGGGATATTTCTCGGCCACCGAAGCTGCGGCGGTGGCACTGGTCTACGCGCTTTTCGTCGAGATCTTCATTCACCGGGAATTGAAGCCGATAGATTTTTATCACACTTGCGTCGAGACGGCGAAATTGCTGGGAATGCTGTTTCCGATCGTTGCCGTCGCCCTGAGCCTCAAGACCATCCTCACGATCGAAGAGGTGCCCGACCAGCTGGCCATGTGGATCACGTCGGTCACCGACAACAAGATCGCCTTCCTTCTGGCAGTGAACCTACTATTGCTGGTCGTGGGATGCCTGTTTGACGTGATTTCGGCCATTCTTATCCTTGGTCCGCTGCTGATGGTGCCCGCGATGGCCTATGGTGTCGACCCAATCCATTTCGGCGTTATCATGGTGATCAACCTGGAGATCGGCTTTCTGACCCCGCCAATGGGCCTGAACCTGATCGTCGCGATGACCGCGTTTCGAGAAAATTTTCTCGAAATCTGTATGGCCGTCCTGCCCTTTATCGCGCTTATCATGGCCGTTCTCCTGATCGTCACCTTTGTACCCCAAACCGCGCTTTTGTTTGTCCGATGAGCGCGGGAGGATAAGGCGACGCTTTGACAAGGCCGCGCCGAGAACCTAAATCGGGCATGGAACGGAAAGTGCGGAAAGGCACGGGATGAATATCGATGCAATATCGGTAAACGAAGACATCCCCGGCGTACTGCCGGCCCGGCAGGCACGCAGCCGCCGCATCAGGGACGCATACATCGAAGCTGGCATCAAGCTTCTGAACTCGATGCGGTTCAACGATCTGAAGGTGTCGGATCTGGCGCGGGACTGCGGGCAATCGGTCGGCAGCTTTTACACTCGGTTCCAGGATAAGGAAGCCTATTTTCGCGCGCTGCGCGCGGCAGCGATAAACCTTTGCAACCTCGAGATTCATGCTCGCATCGGCGGCGACAAGCTGTACGAGATGGAACCCGAGGAAGCTCTGGACGAGCTCGTCGATCTGATGGCAGATCTTTTTACCGGCCCGGTGCGCGGTGTCTTGCGGGAGTCCCTGCTCCGCATCCTCGAACCTGACGACCCTTGGGCGCCAATGCGCGATTCAGCACGCGAGATCATGCGAAATTACCGCCGGGCCTGCGGCACGCAATTCCCGGCGTTTGATCAGGCAGAAACCCAGACGAGGTTGAGTTTCTGTTTTCAACTGGTGGTCGGTGCGCTTCAAAACGACTTGGTGAACGACTACCACGTCTTTTCGACCAAAGACCAATCGCTGAGAAGGGGACTCAAAGAGGTCGTTCGCAATTACATGCACCCTGGCAGTGGGGCGAGTGGTGCTGTCAAAGCAAACTGACTTGAGGCGGGGAGGGCGGCTTTGTCGCGTCCGGTCATGACCAAACGTTCGCCATTTCGCTATTTCAAGACCAGCCCAGAGATCATCCGCTTGGCGGTCATGTTGTACGTGCGGTTTCCACTGTTTCTCCGAAACGTGGAAGATTTGCTGCACGAGCGTGGCATCGATGTGAGCCACGAAGCCGTTCGGTTTTGGTGGCACAGGTTCGGGCCAATGTTCGCCAACGAGATCAGGAAACGACGTGTCGAAGGGATGAAATCGAGCCGATGGTGTTGGCATCTGGACGAGATGTTCGTTAAGATCAACGGTGAAAGACGCTACCTTTGGCGGGCGGTAGACCACGAAGGGGAAATCCTGGAAAGCTTCGTCACGAAGAAGCGGGACAAGAAGGCCGCGCTGAAATTTCCAAGGAAAGCGATGCGTAAGCATGGCTGCCCTGAAATGATCGTGACCGATCGGCTCAGGTCCTACGGTGCTGCATTGAAGGACCTCGGAGCCAGCCATCTCCAGGAAACTGGTTGCTGGTTGAACAAGCGGGCCGAGAACTCGCACCTGCCATTGCGACGATGAGAACGGGCAACGCTGCGCTTCAGGCGGATGCGAAGTTTGCAGAAATTAGCCGCCATCCACGCCTCGGTCTGCAACCATTTCAACTCGGAGCGCAGCCTAACCAGCCGACAGAATTTCAAGCTCAACTGTGCCGCCGCTCTCGCCGAGTGGCGTCAGCGCGGCGCTGCCTAAGTTCCTTCGGTTCGTGGCAAACTGAGACTGGTTAGAATCTGTCTGACAGGACCGGTCCAATTGCAGAGTACGATTTTGGCTGGATATGGGTCGAGCTTGGGCAGCAGAAATATCGGCGATGATGGCAAACGCGGTGGCGCCGGATGGCGATTAAGCGGGAAGGGTGCACAGGCTACATCAACGCCAAATCAACCTGCGACTGCGGACTTCGCGCGGTTGCGCCCCCTTTTTCACGCTGAGGCTCGAAGCTGTGCGGTGCGCTTGCAAGTAGGTCATGTCGATTATGATCGTCTTGTTGGTCGCGGCCTCGGCGGCCAGGCGCAACATGAGCTTGGCAAGGATCCTTTTGTCGTTCCAACGTTTCCAGCGATTGTACAGGGTTTTGGCTGGCCGTATTCTCGCAGCGCATCGCACTACCGCACCCCATTGAGATTGATGAAGAATATTCCATTCAGAACACGTCGGTCGTCGACGCGGGGCCTGCCATGGCTCTTTGGAAAGAAGGGCTTCAGACGTTCCATTTGGGCGTTGCTCAGCCAGAAAAGGTTGCTCATCGTTCAGGTCGCGGTGCGCGGCCTGAATCATGCCAAGAAACTGAAGTCAATAGGTCTAGAGCGAGTGTCTGTTTGGTGCCCTGGAGCAGGGCTGGGAGCTTGAAGTCCCGTTGGCTGCCCCTTTGACTCTGGCGCTTTTCGATCAAGGAAATACAGGTCTTCTCGAAGCCTGTAGAGAGTTTGTCGTTCCTAACTTGACGCCCGAAAACCAATAGAATAGTACCGGTGAACGCCGAGCGGGCGTTGTGTAATGGTAAGACCCTTGCCTTCCAAGGAAAAGTCTTGAGTTGCACAGAGTAGCATGTAGTTGCTAATAATTTCATTTTGTTGAATAATTGATTGCGCCGAGTATCACTCAGTTGCACTTGATATCATGTAGCTTCCGACAAAAAGCCGACAAAATGCCAAAGCTGACTGAGACCTTCGCCCGCAAGGTTCCGCAGACAAAATCGGGAACCGACAAGCACTGGGACAGCGAGGTGAAAGGCCTCGTTCTCTTCGTCGGGAAGCGGTCGAAGACCTGGTATTTTCAGAAAGATGTGGGCGGCCAAACCCAGCGGGTTCTGATCGGCCGGTTCCCGACGATCTCGGCAGATATCGCCCGCCAGACCGCGATGGGCTTTGCGCTGGAATGGGGCAGGGGGGCTGGAAAGAAACTCCAGATCGGCGCTCCAACGCTAAAGGACGCAATGGAGAGCTATCTGGCGCGGCCAAAGCTCAGATCAGATGTGCACAAACTCAGTGTCCGGCAGCAATTCGATCTCCATTTGAAGGATTGGCTGAAGTTGCCACTCGATGAGATCACCAAGGCGATGGTCGTTGATCGGCACCGGTCGATGGCAAAGTCCCCTTCGGCGGCCAATCACACGCTGAAGTATTTCCGTACAATCTGGAACAATGCTCGCAGGGTGCATGACCTGACGGAAAGCCCTACGATGGCAATCGAGTGGTTTGATGAACGACCGAAGGGCACGATCATAGAGGACCTTAAGGAATGGCACCGTGAAGTGGATGACCTCTTCAACCCGATCCACAAGGTTTTCTACGAGTTGATCCTGTTCACCGGGTTTCGCAAGACCGAAGCCCTGACACTGGAATGGAAGAACATTCATGAGGATCATATCCATCTACCAATGACCAAGAACGGGCGCAGTTTCGATTTTCCGATCTCGCAGCTGCACCACGAAATCTTGGCGCCGGTCCGTGGATTGAGCCGGCAATGGGTGTTTCCATCGCCGAAGTCCTTTACGGGCTACATTACCGGCCCTGAGAAGATTACTTGGTCTCCGCACGCGCATCGGCGCACCTTCGCGACGATGGCGATGGAAGCGGGCGTCCTAGAGGAGATAGTGGGTCGACTGCTAAACCACACGCCGCTTTCGATCACCGGGCAGAGATATTTGAAACCATCCTTAGATGCCTTGCGCCCGGCCATGGAGACAGTTTGTGCGGAGCTCCAGAGCCGCATAAACGCGCGCTAGCGTTGCTGAGCGGCGCGATGCTGAGCTAGCACTGACGGGGTTGCAAGCGCAGAGCTTTGGCAATGCCACACCTAAAACTGGCGCCCGTATCAATGCATGCGTGGCGGCCGACCACTACCTTCGCGGCCTTCCGGCTCCTCCGCCAGTGTCATCCCGTCTGCAACCATACTCAGAATGTCAGCGGCGGGAACACCAGCGCGAGCAAGGCTGGCCACCATCTCCACAATAAGCCTGTCAGTTAGGCAATCAATGCAGATTCTCTGATCTTGCGCGCGATCGGCCAAAGCCTTCAGTTCCCGTTGGATGAAGTCTTCAAATGCCTGTTGATCGCTGTGAGTGGTTCCATCCGGCATTTGTTTCTCCCAAGTCCTGCCTCGGGCCTCCCGTTAGGCCGCTACCCTGCCTTATGGGAATCGAGGCGGAAGGCCAATCGTCGAAACAAGAGCACATTGCACAATTTTGCCGCTGTCTCGGGCGACGAATTGATGCCGAGAGACAACATGCCTGCTTTCTAGTTCTCGAATGCCGCCCCAAGGACCGGCTTCTGCGATAATCTTCATTGGAGGGAACGAGAGTTCCCTTTCCTCCCAGTTGGACTGGCCGACGTTTGCACGTCGGCCCTTTTTTAGTTTCCACTATACCTGACTCACAGCAAGCTCATTGTTTGGCAGTCTTCTTAGAGACTTCATTCCGCTTGAACACAGCGAGATTGGGTTCCCTCGTACTTGCGAAACCCCGTCAGTTGATCTAATTTCTGCTGCAGAGGCCTTACCGCTGACAAGATCGGCCGTCTGGTTCTCGAGTTCGGCATGTGCCGGCGTTTTGCGTCCGCCTTGCTGCGCGTCTAAGAGCTCGCTTCTTGCGAGCGCATTATTCGTTGCAGCCGGCCCTTGGGTCGCAAGGTGAGACGCTTAGACATGGCACAGGACAATTCTCCCCAAAATACAGCCTTCGGGTGTGGGTATTCTCCATATTGGCTGATGACGCGAGACGAGGTTGAGGACGTCTTTGGCTTGAGCAAGCGGTGGTTGGAGGTGGCTGCATGCCGACGAGAAGGCCCACCGATCGTGCGGATCTCTGCGCGGATGGTTCGCTATAGGTTTCGTGACGTAGAAGCGTGGATCGCGTCGCAAGTGGACCACGGTCTGGGCGGGGAGGGTCCGAAATGATGCGCCCTAAAAAGCACGCTTTCGAGCCGTTGCTGACCATTGAGGACGTCGCCGCGGTTCTACAGTGCTCTCTGAAGACGGTTCAACGCCGTATAGATGCCGGTGATCTCCCTGTCATCCGCGACGGAAGAATGGTTCGCGTACATCCCGCGGACCTCGATCGCTACATCAAACAGCGGCGGGGAGTGTGACCTATGGTGTCTTCTAGTGTCCTGATAAATCGCAGTTTACGAGAGCTTCGGGAGAATATGCCCATCAGTCTGAGAGGAGAACAATCTGCTACCTTTTCCCGAATCCAGGGGAAAGTCCCCTCAAGTCTTCCCGAGACCACACTTGTCTCAAACCGGGGGTCCCGACATGACTGAACACAAGCCGATCCAACCGAAAGATGTCTTTGCGTCGCTGCCCAGGATGACGTTTGCGGATGTGCGCGATGCTGCCGTAAGCGAGGTCTCTGGCACGCGTCTGCGGGACCTTCGTTCTGCCTTCCGTTTCCTGGAGGATCGAATGGGTCTAGATCTGACGCAAACGCCTGCGACCGCGGCGATTGTCCGCGAAATATTCGAGAACCAGCGACCCGATACCCTGGGCATTTCCGTGAAGCGCTTGGAGAACATCCGGTCAATCGTTAGTCAGACCCTCAGGTCTCACGGCCCCCGTAGGAAATGGATCACGCAGGAGATTGAGCCAGCACCTGTGTGGCAAGCTCTACTCGATCTTTTGGAGCGCAGGGAAGACCGTTGGGCTCTTGGCCGGATTGCTTGTTACTGCACGGAGATGAAGATTGCGCCCGATGAGCTCCGCAGCGCGATGCTGGGCGGCTTCTGGCAAGCTTTGTGCCATGAGGTGACGTCCAAATCGCCGAAGGCGATCTTCAAGCGGACGATCCACGCCTGGAACCGTGCCCTGAGGGAGGTGCCGGACTGGCCTGGCGAGGGGCTTGGTTCTCCCTTCAAAACCAATCCCTACATGTTGCCCCTTGAGGCATTCCCGGCGGGCTTTCAGGAGGCCGTTGTCGCATGGGAAGTTCGCTTGTGCAATCCCGATCCGCTCGATCCGACTTCGCCCATCCGCGCATATCGTTCGGCGACCATTGAGGGGTATCGCTATGCCTTCCGGAGGCTGGCGACGGCGCTGGTGAAATCCAGCACCGTTCCGATCGATCGGATTACCGGGTTCGAGGTGTTCTTCGTGGAGGATCACTTCAAGTCAGCCCTACGCCCGTTTCTCAAAGGCGAACGGGTCAAGACAGAAGGGTATGCTCACAAGATGGCAACGCAGATGATTGCGGTTGGCCGATACCACCTCGGTTATGATGATGCGCGCCTGGCGCCGTTGATTGCGATTGCACAGCGTCTTAAGCCGAAAGACATCGGAAGGATGGGAGAACGCAATCGCAAGCGCCTTGAGCAATTTGACGACGAGGACGTGGTGCGGCGCCTGTTGCGCTTTCCGGAAGAGGAACTTGCCCGGGCACACAATCAACGCAACAAACTCCGGCGTGCGAAAGGTGTCGAGCGCGCTTTGGCAGTCTCGCTGGCGATCTTTACAGGGATGCGGATCAAGAACCTGCGCCAGCTCAACCAGGATGCCCAGATACTGCGGAGCGGGAAGCGGGTCTTCGTGCACCTGTCCGACGAAGAAACCAAGAGCCACAGGGCATTGGACTTGGAGTTGCCCTCAGAAACGGTCGGACTGCTCGACCAGTTTCTTGCGGATCATCGCCCGCTCTTGCCCGGCTCCGATGGGCCGTATCTGTTCCCTAGCGAGCAGGGTGGTCCGCGATCTTACTCCGCTTTGCGGGGCGCTTTGAGCCGCACTCTTTGGCAGCATGCGGGCATCCGTATCTCGCCACACCTCTTTCGTCACGCCATCGCCAAGATCGTGGTCGAACGGCATCCGGAGCGGGCGCTTGATGTCAGTCGTCGACTTGGCCACAAGTCCATCAATACCACGTATCAGTCTTACCTCGGCACCGAGGGACCTGCCGCCAGCCGTCGCATCAACGCGTTGCTCAAGGACCTGCGGGATGATCCCTCCGAGGGCGAGACATGAAGCGCGGCTGGCCCAACCTTCGTTACCCGGCATGGCCCGAACCGGATCGCGTTGCCTGGCGGCACTTGCTGCGCGACGGCGACATTCTGGACGGGCGCGGGCGAGGGGTTCATTGGGCTGAGGCAACGCGCAGCACAGTCCAGAAGCATTACGCGGGCTGGTTGGGGTGGCTAAATCAGCATGAGATCCTCGACCCCTACATTGGACCTGCCGACCGCATCACGCCCGAGGCGGTCACAGCCTATGCGCGTGAGTTGATGGCCTGCGTCGCTCCCAAGACGGTGGAGACCTATCTGCGCGATCTCAAGGTGGTGGCAAAGGCGATGTCACCCGACCGGGATTGGCGGTGGCTCATGGATCTTTCAAAGCGCCTCAAGCACTGGGCCAGGCCGAGCCGCTCTCACACAATCCGCCAGCTCTCGGCCCAGCAGATGTTTGGTCGGTGCCTGTGCGAGCTGGATCGACTGGCGGAACAGGACTTCAGCGTGGGCAAGCATCGAATCGGCTACCGGGATACCTTGTTGGTTGCTGTGCTTATCTGTTGCCCGATTCGACTGAGAAACCTTGCGATGATCCGGATCGGGCAGCATTTGCAGCTCTGTGGACATGAATGGCATTTGCGCTTTGCGACCTCAGAAACCAAGACCGGCCAGTCGCTGCATCATGTCCTTCAAGTGGATCTTCGCCAGCATGTGGACAGATACATCCATCATGTGCGCCCGGCATTCCCGACCGCGGAAGAGACCGACCGGCTTTTGCTTGCCAGCAAGGGGAAACCAATGGCGCATCATTCGATCTACGATCGGGTTTGCCGCCAGTCACACCACTTGTTTGGTGAAAGATTGTCGCCGCATTCCTTCCGCACGATCAGTGCCACCTTTCTGGCGGAGGCGTCGCTGGAGGATGCGTTGCACGCAAGGGCGCTTCTGGGACACCGGTCACCAGCCACCACAGAGACATTTTATATCAAGGCAAATCAGCTGAAGGCATCTCAGGCGGTTGCGGCCGTTTTGCGAGGCATAAGGGATGCACCCGACGGCCAGAAGGCGAAGCCGGATGCGAAAGACGAAGTCTGGAGCCTAAAAGGCGCCAGTTCTGGGAGCCAGGCGATACCGTCACCTACCAGATCACCGTGACCAACGCCGGTCCGGCGCAGGCGACCAATGTCAGCTTGACCGACAGCCTTCCGGCGGGGCTCACCGCCACCGCCAATAACGGCACCACCGCCACCGGCACCTATACTGCTGGCACCGGGGTCTGGGCCATTGGCACTCTGGCCAATGGCGCCAGCGCCACGCTGACGCTTGAAGGTGTGGTTGATGCCGGCCAGGCCGGCAATACCATCACCAACACCACGACCGCGGCTTCCGGGGATCAGACCGATCCGGGCACTGCGGGTGACG
>NZ_FMZV01000042.1 GCF_900101475.1 Ruegeria marina
TCAGCTTGTCCAACGTCAGATCAGAAACAGCTTTGCGAAGCCGCTCGTTCTCTTTCTGAAGCCTCTTCAGTTCCTTCAATTGGTCAGCGCCCATTCCACCGTACTTCTTCTTCCAGCGGTAGTAGGTCTGTTCAGTCACGCCAATCTGCCGGATCGCATCCAGACGCGGCATGCCTTGCCCTGTCAGAACCTCAACTTGCCGTAACTTCGTGACAATTTCCGCGGGCTTCGGTCGCTTGTTGGCCATGTGTTTCCTCCGTTTTCCTAAACATAGCGGAGGACCACTTCAGCGGGGGAAGACCACCCGATGCGGACAGGAAACTCGCCAATTTGGAACGTGGCTCTTCAGGAATAGCTCAAGAACCGTGACTTGCCGAACATCTTGCGATGTTCCGCAGGAGTCAGTCCGGTCTTGCGCTTGAATAACTTCCTGAACGACGGCGTATCAACATAACCTACTGCCTCTCCAACATCTGCTATCGGTATGTCCGTGGTTTCAAGCAGCTGCCGTGCTTCTTCAATTCGCAAGGCTAAAACGTAGTCTTGCGGCGACTTGTTGGTCGCTTTGCGGAAGCGTCGCGCGAATGTAGTGGGCGGCAATCCGGAACGGTCTGTCATTTCGCCAACCGGGTTATCGATCGCGTAATGATCGGCGATCCATTCCTGGACTTGAGCAATGACCGTGTCAGCGTGAGGTGTGGTGGTGATCAACGACGTGAACGGAGCCTGAAGTTCGCCACGGTTGGCCAAAAGCCATACCTTTGCGGCGCGAACTGCTCTTTGTGTGCCTCCGTAATGCGCAATTAGGAACGTGGCAAGTTCCTGCCATCCGGTTGTCCCGCCCGACGTAACGGGGCCGCGGGACGCATCGGAAAAGCAAAGGCCGCGGTCGGTGCGTAGTCGGACGGCAGGATAGTACCGACGGAACAGGCCTTCCCAAGCCCAGTGCGTCGTAGCTTCGACCCCATTCAGGATACCTATTTCCGCCAAATAGACTGCTCCCGTACAGGCTGACATCACCCGTGTCCCGGCCATGTCGCGTTCAGCAAGCCAAGACAAGCAGGGGTGTTGAGCGGGGTCAGGCCGTTCGTGCGGTGAAAGCGTCAGCCCGGGCACAATAACGATATCGGCGCTGTCAGCGTCGTGAAATGCTTGGTCTGGCGCGATCCACACTCCACTTCCGCATCGAAACCCCTCAACATCCGGGCCAACCAGACTGACGTCAAACACTGGCTCAGGCTCATCGCCGCTCACCAGGTGTTCCCAGTCCCGGCCTGCAGCGACCAGCGTGTCATATAAACCAAACACACTGGACGCGCTGGCTTCTGGAGTTGCGATAATCTGAACTGACAATGGCATGGGCGAGTTGACCAAAAGTGGTGAATTTGGCTCCTTTTTAGGCTTTTTGCCTCTCACGCCCAACCAGAAATGTCACCAAACCTCTATGCGTTCGTGTTTCGCAGGAGGGTCGGATCTGATGAACACAGTTTGGGAACTGTTTTTTGGACGTGAATGGCTCATCTTTTCGAAGGGGGTTGCTTCAAGAAAAGACGGTCGGAAAGTTGACCAGGAAAGTAGAGCCGAAGAATGCAGAGTTTCGGAAAAGGTGTGGAACTCAGCGATTTATCTTGGGCCCGGCGGACCGCTGATGAGAGACCGCTAGCTTGCCCCGATTCCAATGTCTACTAAGTCCAAGGTTTGTTGCTGCTGTCAGCGGAGCTGCAGCGGCGACAAACCTTGGACTTGGACTTAGTAGACATTTATCCGAACCCCGGCAACTGGCGATTCCGGCCCTTTGCTGCCGTTCCCTGGAGGATTTCATTTCTGCGATGCGGCCCGCCAGATCGACCGTTCGCTGCGACAGCGGCGTCGTAGCGCGGCCCAAGGTCGGCTAGGCGGATAAATCAGTCATCCAAGCCGCACCAAACACAAGTAGGTCTGTCGACAAAAAACCTACACGTGGCCTTCAACGAGGCAACACAGGAGGCCAAGTGGTTCGCTATCAGTCCTCTGTCACGTAAGTCATGTAGCGTTGGAGTCGTCGGGCCATTGCTTCGGCGATGAGACGGTGGAAGTCCGCCGAGAAATCCCCAGGTCCGGAGTTTGCCCAAACATCTGATGCGCGGTCTATCCGGAGCAGCTCGCAGTCGGTCTCGGCCTCGACTTCGGCCGAACGGCGCGCGCCGCGGTACAAGGCAATCTCCCCGATGACGGTGCCCGGGAGAAAGCGGGCGACGACGCATTCCTGCCCGGAACCGTTGCGAAGAATGGCTCGGGCGCGCCCGGAAATCAGTACAAACAGTTCCCGCGCTTCATCCTGGTCGCAGACGATGCGCGTTCCGGCAGCAGCCGTGATCGGCTCGAAGTGCCGCAAGGGATCGAAGTCAGGATGGAGAACAGCCAACTCGTCAAGTATCGTTGCCCGATCGCGACGTCCCTCGGGTTTATCCGTCGTACAGAGAAGCGCCTCCTCGATGGCGAAGAGCGCGTCGTCGAGCGCAATCTGCGCCTTGATCGCGCTGCTGTCCCGCGCACCGACAGCCTTGAGCATCGCCGTTACCCTCGGCCGCGCGCCGGCCATTGTCAAATCGACGCCCAAGGCTGCGCACCGGCTTTGAATTTCGGCAAGGGCAAGCGCGGCCGATACGTCGAGCCCCCCGACGCGCGAAAAGTCGAGCACGATCCCGTCCGGTGGGCCGCCGGGGGCCAAGAGCTCCTGGTCGGCTATCTTTCGCAGCCGAGTGCAGGCCCCGAAGAACAGATAGCCGGTGAGTTCGAAGAGCACGATGTCCTGCCCACTGCGCGCAAGTCGCTCCATGTCGGCACCGGGGCGTTCCGTTCGGGAGGTTCGCGTGGCCAGCGTATGCCGGGCATGCAGCACGTCCACCTGGCTCGCAGCCCTGGCGAACAGCACGATCGCGGCGATGAAGCCGACAGCCATCGCCTCGAGCACGCCGACGGTCACGGCCATCGTGACCACCCCGGCGAACAGAAGGCGATCTGTCCTCGAGAGGCGCTGATGCGCGGCCTTCAGGGACGACAGCAGGAGGTCGAGTCCGAGAAAGCCGATGATCGTCGCGAAGAGGCCTCTAGGGAGGATGCTCAAAAGCTCGGCACCGAAGAGACCGACCGCCCCGCAAGTGCCGGCAGCGGCGATCGGGGCTCCGAGGCCTTTCAGTCCGACGCGCCAACCAAGGTAGGTCGTACTCACGACCGGATACCCCACGAGACCGCCCACCGCGCCGCTCGCGAGATTGGCGGCGCCGATGGCTCTGAGATCGCGGTCCATGTCAAGGGGCTGCCCGGTCGCGTAGCGCACGCCGGTCAGGTTGAGCAGTCCGCCCACGATCGTGAGTCCGACGACCGCCAGCAATACCGGAAACTCCGCGGCGATCGCGGACCAGTTCGCCGCGCCGTAAAGCATGACGGCGAGACGCGTACCCTGATCGCCGCCCGGCTCTGCCAACGTCGCTCCGCTTGCCTGCACTTCTGCCAAACCGGGCCCGGCGGCGACGACAGCGTAGAAGACCGCCAGTGTCAAGCCGACACAGACCGGTAGAAGCAGGGGCGACCGGATGCGGAGGCTGAGAAGAAAGATCAGTCCACTGGCGATAAGCCAGGGGCTCCATTGGATGAACGCGCCGACACGGAATGCCATCGAGATATTCCAGACCGTGGTCGTACGTTCGATAACCATTCCAACCGCGCCCAAAACCAGCATCATTCCGGTCGCAGCCAAAAAACCGAGCGCGACCGGATAGGGAATAGCGTGAACGACGTAGCTCATGCGCGCACGGCCGAGCAGGTAAGCGGCCGCTCCGGCAGCCACCGTGGTGACCGCGATCATCGCCAGGACAGTGCCAACAACCTCAGCCTGCGAGGCAGCGGAGAGTGTCGCCGCAACATGCGCTGCAGCGACCGACAAAAGGGCAGCCGTTACGTCCTGCGGGTGCATGACCGTCCCCCGCCACGAGAAGAGCAGGCCGCCGACGAACGCCATTACCGCGCCCGCGATCAGGGATGCGCCGACCCAGGCCTCCGCGTGCATCGCGAGATCACCCGTGAAGACGATCGCGAAGAACGAAATGCTGTAGACCACGGCCGTGGCGCCGACCAGCGCGCCGCAAGAGAGGGCTTGTAGCCAACACTTCACGGTGCGTATCGCCTTGTGCGATCGTACGTGAGGCTTGCTGGAAGGCGACGGAACAACATACAGAAAAGCTTGGCACATCCGTCTCGACGCGGAAGGTTGCAATTACTATGCTACCGTTGCAGCGGGTATCGGAAGTCATGCAATCAAAACCCCAGAACCATTCCGAAGCTGACGAGTCTTTGACGGAGCCAGCTCTTAGAAGGGCTCTATCGCGTGTGCTGCAAAGTGACGCCTTCGCCCGGACGGAACGGCTCCGCCTGCTACTGAGCCACATCGTCACCCAAACGCTCGAGCGGCGAAACGACCAGTTGCTCGGCAAGAACATCGCGGCCGATGTGTTCGGGATCGATCTCGATGACACGTCCGACATCTCGAGCGTCCGCGTCGAGATCGGACGCCTCAGGGCCCGCCTGAAACAATACTATGCAACGGAAGGTGCGACCGAACCGGTGATCATCGAGATCCCCAAGGGCGCATATTCCGCGACGTTCAAGGCCAACGAGGCGGCTTTGCGGAATGCGGCCCGCGCACCGGACCGACCATTCGATCGGGTCAGGTCGCTGTCGCGGTCGGCGCGCCTTGCCATCATCGCAGGTATCGCCGGGATCCTGGCGCTTGCAACCGGCGCGATATGGGCCACAAGTTCGACAGACGGACCGACCACCAGTCGGCCTCTGGTCGCCGTCGCACCAATCGAGAATCTTTCGGATCGGCCAGACTACATTGCGGCCGGACTTACGACCGACATCGTGAACCGCATCGCACGGTTCGACCACTTGATCGTGGTGTCGCGCGCGGCGACCGCCTCCGCAAACCGCGCAGGGGCGGCGGCGCTCTCGCTCGGGCAGAGTTTGAACGCGGACTACCAGCTCTCCGGCGCCCTGCATGACGATGTCGCGGGAATCCGGCTGACTTTCGAATTGCTAAACGTGACGGACGGCCAAGTTCTCTGGGTCGAAGAGTTTTCGCTGCCTGAGGCGGAGGAAGGCCTCTTGACGGCACGGCTCGACGCGGCGAACGCTGTGTCCCGCGCCCTCGCGACTCGTGACGGCGTGGTTCCCAAACTGATCGCGTCCGATCGTGGCGGCAGTGAGGCGCCCGACAGGACGAGCTATCTTTGCGTACTTAGGTACTACGCTTATCTTCAGCTTCGCGACCCGGAGGAGCACGCGGCTGTTCGCGAGTGTCTGGAAGATGCAACGCGAACGTCGCCGGACTACGCTGAAGTCTGGAGCGGTCTTGCGCAGATCTACCTTGACGAACGTCGCAACGCATTCCGAGAGGGGTCGGCGCCGGGCGATCCTTTGGACCGCGCCTTCGACGCCGCAGCACGCGCGGTAGAGATCGCTCCTGGCAGCGCGTCGGCCCACAGTGTGCTCGCTGCGGTGCAATACTTCCGACGCGACCTCGATGCCTTCCGCAAGGCGGCACGCCGGGCGCTTGAGCTCAATCCGAACGACCCAGACGCACACGCGTATTTCGGGCATCTCCTTTCCATGTCGGGCGAGTGGGAGGAAGGCCAGAGGCTGATCGCCGAGGCGCAGGAAATGTCGCCGATCCATCCGCCCCTTTGGCACCACTCGAAAGCTTTGGCCGCGATCCGCGACCAGAACCCCGAGCGCGCTCTCGAAGAAGCTCGACTTGGAGAGATGCCACAGTTTTACATGTCCTACGTCCTGCTCGCGGCGGCCCACGGCCACCTTGGAAACTTGGCCGGCGCAACCGAGGCTATCGAAAAACTCGAAACCATGCGCCCGGGTTACCTCGAAGCAATCAGCGGCGATCTTGAGCGGCGCTTCTTTGAACCGGCGCTGATTGACTTACTCGCGTCAGGCGTGCGCAAAGCCTACTTGCTGGCCGAGTTGCCGTAGTTCTCAGCCCCAAGCGGCGGCTGCTACGGGCTCCGAAACACCTTGCGGCAGAGCAGAGAGATCTGCGGTTCTGTTGACGCCTGAAGGTCCGTTCTGGCGGAGCGGGTCAGTCGGGCCTGCACCTGCAGAGAAGGTCCGGTGTCCGCCCTTCGTGACGGTTTCTGCGCACTTCGCCAATTCACAGTATGGGCTCGAAGCGGCCCAATGCGACCGCGGCACGCACCTTGGCTCAGACCGCGAGAAACCGGCCGTTCGTCACAAACCCCAAGTCTTTGATCTTTTGCCTTTCCCGTCGAACTCGAGACATTCGCGCTTCGGTAGGCGACATACATGTCAAGCGTCGCTAATACGGGCTCCGAGCCCGAAGCAGGCGTTCATCTGTCTGCAGGGCACCGCTATGCAGCTAATGGCTGCATTGAGCCGATTCTGTGGAAAAACATCGTGTTGCGATTGCAATAAGTGGGCGCTGGTTCAAGGCGCGAGTGCCTTTATTGTTAGGCTGTTCTCGGTTTCTGCGGTGCAGGAAAGATCTTCGCCAGT
>NZ_FMZV01000015.1 GCF_900101475.1 Ruegeria marina
AACCCCGCCCCTGGCGCGCCCAGCAGCGCCGCGCGCGGCACCCGCACATCCGAAAACCTCAGCCGCGCCAGCGGATGCGGCGCCATCACCTCCAGCCGCTCGGCCACCTCGAACCCCGGCAGCCCCGCCGGCAGCACGAAAGCGCTCAGCCCTTTCGCCCCCGGCCCCTCGCCGGTGCGCGCAAACAGCGTGTAGACATCGGCGATCCCCCCGTTCGAGATCCAGGTCTTCTCGCCGTTCAGCACATACCCGTCGCCATCGACCGTGGCGGTCATGGTGGAATTGGCCACGTCCGAGCCCGATTGCGGCTCGGTCAGCGCAAAGGCGGCAATCGCCCGGCCGCTGCGCGTCAGCGGCAGCCACTCGGCCTGCTGCGCCGGCGTCCCGAAAAGCGAGATCGCCCCGGTCCCCAGCCCCTGCATGGCAAAGGCGAAATCCGCCAGCCCGTCATGGCGCGCCAGGATCTCGCGGCTCAGGCACAGGCTGCGCACATCCAGCCGCTCGCCCGCCGCCGCGCCCGTGGCCTGCAACCAGCCGCCCGCGCCCAGCTCCGCCACCAGCCTGCGGCAGGCCGCGTCCACATCGCCGTGATCCACCCGCAGCCCGGCGCACCAGGCCTCCAGCCCGGCGGCGCGGGCGCGATGGCCCTCCTCGAAAAACGGCCAGCTCAGGAAACTCCGGTCCGCCATCTCTCTCCTCCCCGCCCCTGCTTCTTTCTGGTCCCAAATACTCCGGGCTGCCATCGGTGCGCCATCGGTCCGAGCGACAATGGCGACGGGCAGCGCCCCGGCCCGGCCTCAGTCGCCCATGAACACCGGCGTCTCGCGCGCCACGAACGCATGATAGGCCCGGTGGAAATCCTGGCCCTGCATGCAGATCGCCTGTGCCTGCGCCTCGGCCTCGATCGCCTGCTCAAGCGACATCGACCATTCCTGCGCCAGCATCGTCTTGGTCATCATGTTGGCAAAGGCCGGCCCCGCCGCGATCCGGCCCGCCATCTCCCCGGCCTGCGCCAGCAGTTCCGCCTGCGGCACCACCCGGTTGAAGAACCCCCAGGACAGCCCCTCCTCGGCGCCCAGCGACCGGCCCAGATAGAGCAGTTCCGCCGCCCGCCCCTGACCGACGATCCGCGGCAGCATCGCGCAGGCGCCCATGTCGCAGCCCGCCAGCCCCACCCGGTTGAACAGGAAGGCCACCTTCGCCTCCGGCGTCGCGATCCGCAGGTCCGAGGCCATCGCGATGATCGCCCCGGCCCCCGCGCAGACCCCGTCAACCGCCGCGATCACCGGCTTGCCGCAGCCCACCATCGCCTTGACCAGGTCCCCCGTCATCCGGGTAAAGGCCAGCAGCTCCTTCATGTTCATCCGCGTCAGCGGCCCGATGATGTCATGCACATCCCCGCCCGAGCTGAAATTGCCCCCGTTGGGCGCAAAGATCACCGCCCGGACATCATCCTCGTACTGCAGCGCCCGGAACCAGTCGCGCAACTCGGCATAGCTGGCGAAGGTCAGCGGGTTCTTGCGCTCGGGCCGGTCCAGCGAAACCGTCGCCACCCCCTCCTCGATCCGGCACAGAAAATGTTCGGGCTCAAACCGCATCGCGACCCTCCTTCAGAATGCGTGTCAAATGATCCGTCATCGCCGCAGCCTCCTCACGCCCCAGCGCTCCAAGAAGCTCGCCGACCCAGACCTCATGCGCCGAGGCCTGGCGGACGAACTCTTCTTCACCCTTGCGCGTCAGCCGAACAAGGCTGGCCCGCCGGTCCCCCGGAACCGCCTCGCGCTGCGCGATCCCGTCCTCGACAAGACGATCCACGATCCCCGTGACATTGCCGTTCGACACCCGCAGAAGTTCGGAAATCTGGCTCATCTTCAGACCCTCTCGATGCCGGCTGAGCGCCGCCATCACGTCAAACCGTGGCAGCGTCGAACCGAATTCCGACCGGAGCCGTTCCCGCAACTCCGCCTCGATGCCCCGCGTCACCTTCAGCAGCCGCAACCACAACCGCAACCGCGATTTCCCATCGCCGGATCCCGTCCCTCCAGGTGACACCATCATACCTCTCCACCTGACAACGCCAGTACATGCCCGTTCACGGAACGCGCCGCGCCGGAACACAGCCACAGCGCGGCTCCGGCGACTTCGTCGGTCTGAACAAATCGCCTTTGCGGATTGTGGCTGCACAGCGATTGCCTCGCCTCTTGCGGAGTCATCCCGGTCTTGTCGACGATGGTCGCCACCGACCGATCAAGAAGAGGCGTCTCGACAAAACCGGGGCAGATGGCGTTCACCGTGATCCCGCTGGCGGCAAGTTCGAGCGCCAGCGCGCGTGTCAGTCCCACCACCCCGTGCTTGGCGGCACAATAGGCCGAAACGTAAGGATATCCCTTGAGCCCTGCCGTCGATGCGATTGCAATCAGCCGCCCCGCGCCCCGCGCCTGCATATCGGCCAGACACGCCTGCCAAAGATGGAACACCCCTCCCAGATTGACTGCGATCGCGGCCTGAAGATCCGCCGCCCCCATGCGAGCGAAGGGCTTGGTCGGCGCGGCACCGGCATTGGCGATTGCCACATCCACCGGACCGAAAGCCGCGCGGCAGGCCGAAATCGCGGCTTGAACCGCGGCCTCGTCAGTCACGTCGCAGGAAATTCCGAAGCCGCCGATTTCGTCTGAAACCATTTTCAGCGGCTCGGGGCGACGCCCAAGGATCGAAACGCGGGCGCCCGCTTGCGCGAACAGAACCGCCAATTCCTTGCCGACACCTGATCCGCCGCCGGAAATAACGACATGTTTTCCGCCGATATCCACCCTGACCTCCCTGCTTCCGTCGATCCTAAGTTGACCGCAAAATTAATTTCAAGAGGAAATATTTTAAACTGAAAATTTATTTTGCCGCCCAAACCTGCAAAATTGCCCCGATCGGGGACAGTCCCTGCACGTCATCTTTTTTTGCGGGCCGGTATCGGAATGGCCACACGATCCGCCATCACCGCGGCACAGCCGCGCTGAAGACGTTTGAGAATCGTGAGAAGCGAGGCGATCTCGACCTGTTCCAGCCCCTCGAACAATTTCTGCCGCACGGCATGCACATCTTCCGTACAAGCCTCCAGCTTGACCCGGCCGGCGTCGCACAGCGACACCCTGGAGAACCGACGGTCATCCTCCATCTGCTCTTTCGAGACCAGCCCCCTCTCGAGCATGCGGTCCACCAGTCGGCTGGTGGCGGTGCGCTCGATCACCGCCAGCGTCGCCAGATCGCAAATCGAGAGGGCGCCTTGATCCGCCAGACATTGAAGCAGCCGCCACTCGACCAGCTTCAGCCCATGCGGTCGCAGAACGGCATTCATCATCTCGCGGATCTGCATGTTGAGCACCGAGAGGTGAAACTCTGGCGGGTCCTGATTTTCGATCCCCATGATGCGCCCTCTTTTGCGTCAGTTTCCCAAGCGGTTCCAGATCGAGAGAAACTTTATGCTTAAACTAATTCACATTATGTGTTATTGCACACATACAGGAAATCCCGACTCGCGAAAAGTCGCAACGGAGAAGTGACCATGAAGATCAGCGTTATCGGCGGCGGCCCCGGCGGGCTTTATATGGCGCTGCTGACCAAAAAAGCGCGGCCCGATTGGGACATCGAGGTCTACGAGCGCAACCGGGCCGACGATACATTCGGGTTCGGCGTGGTGTTCTCGGATGAAACGCTGGACGAGTTTCTCAGCCGCGACAAACCGGTCTTTGAACGGATACGGGACGAATTCGCCTACTGGGACGACATCGCCATCCACTTCAAGGGTCAGGAAATGCGCTGCGCCGGCAACGGGTTTTGCGGCACCTCGCGCCAGACCCTGCTGACCATCCTGCAAGATCGTTGCAGCGAACTGGGTGTCAGGATGCATTTCGGCGTCGAAATCGACGCAGCCAATCTCAAGGTCCAGTTCGCAGATTCGGATGTCATCGTCGCAAGCGACGGAATCAACTCGGCGATCCGGGCAGCGAACACCGAAGGGTTCCGCCCCTCGACCGTCTGGAAATCGAACCGGTTCTGCTGGATGGGATCGACACGTCCGATGGACGAGTTCAACTATTTCTTCCGCGAAACCGAACACGGCCGGATGGTGGCGCATTGCTACCAGTACGAAAAGGACCACTCCACCTGGGTCTTCGAAATGGACGAGGAAACCTGGCAGGGCCACGGGTTCCGGGAATTCGACGAAGAGGATTCCAAGGCCAAGCTGGAGGCGATCTTTGCCGAGGAACTTCAAGGCCATCCGCTGCTTCTGAACCGGTCGAACTGGCGCAACTTCCCGCGTATCTTCTGCGAGAACTGGTACACCGGCAATATCGTCATCCTTGGCGATGCAAAGGCCAGCGCCCACTTTTCCATCGGCTCGGGCACCAAACTGGCCATGGAATGCGCCATCGCCCTTTCGGACGCGCTGCTCGCCCATGCCGAAACCGATGTTCAGGCCGCGTTCCGCGCCTATGACGCCGCACGCCGTACCCCCTGCCAGGTCATCCAGCACAATGCCGACGTATCCCTGGCCTGGTTCGAGCACATGAACCGGTCCTGGGACATGGACCCCTACCAGTTCGCAATGGTGGTGATGTGCCGGGCAAAGTCGATTACCTACGACAACCTGATCATCCGCGACCCGAGCTTTGTCGAAAAGGTCGACAGCGAATGGTACGAGCGTCATTTCCGCGAAACCGGTGAGGACCTGCGCAAGAGCCGCCCGACGCCGATGTTCTCATCGTTCAGGCTGCGCGACATGGTGCTGCCCAACCGTGTGGTGATGTCGCCGATGGCGCAGTACTCGGCCGACGAGGACGGAAACCTGACCGACTGGCACAAGGTGCATTACTGCAGTCACGCCACCGGCGGCATGGGGCTTTTGTTCTGCGAAATGACCTGCCCTTCGCCCGACGCGCGGATCTCGCTGGGGTGCCCCGGCATGTGGACCGACGCACACGAGGCGCAGTGGAAGGAAATCGTGGATTTCGTGCACACGCATTCCGATGCGCGGATCGCCATGCAACTCGGGCATTCCGGTCGCAAGGGAGCCACCCAGCTTGGCTGGGAGAGCCCGGACGTGCCGATTGCCGATCCGGCCAGGCGCTGGCCGCTGATGTCGGCCTCGGCCCTGCCGTGGGAACCGGGCGTGTCAGAGACCCCGCGCGAGATGACCCGCGCCGACATGGACCGGGTGCGCGATGATTTCGTTCAGGCCGCGCAGCGCGCCGCCCGCGCCGGCTTCGACTTGCTGGAACTGCATTGCGCGCACGGCTATCTGCTGGCGTCTTTCCTGTCGCCCCTGACCAACAGGCGGACCGACGACTATGGCGGCCCCGTGGAAAACCGCCTGCGTTTTCCCCTTGAGGTATTCGCGGCGATGCGCGCGGTCTGGCCCGCCGAACGCCCGATGTCCGTGCGCGTCTCTGGATCCGACTGGAAGGAGGGTGGTCTGAGCGAGGCCGACCTGTTCACGATCTCCGAAGCCTTCGCTGCGGCGGGGTGCGACCTGATCGACGTCTCTGCCGGCCAGACTGTCCCCGATCAGGAGCCGGTCTACGGGCGCATGTTCCAGACTCACCTGGCCGAGGCGGTGCGCAATGTGCCCGGCATCGCCACCATGGCGGTCGGCGCCATCACCGAACCCGCGCAGGTCAACACCATCCTGCATACCCGCCGGGCCGATCTGGTTGCTTTGGGACGTCCGCACATGTGGAACCCCTATTTCACGCATCAGGCGGCCGCATGGTACGGTGCTGTCAACAAGCGCGCCTGGCCCCGGCAGTACGAAAGCGGCGCCGCCCAGGCCTTCCGGGAGGCCGAAAAGACCCGTGAGCGGATGCTGGAACTGCAACGAAAGGCCAAACCCGGACGCCACGTCCGCACCGACTGACCGGCGGACCCGGATCAATGCGCGATCCGGGGCAGCACCACGGCAGGACAATGACAAAAGGGGAGAGGGCGCACAGCCCGATCTCCTTCGTCGCTAGTCTGTCCCGTTGAATTCCCGTGGCCCCGACGCCGATATCCGGATCGATTTTCCAAGCGGCATGCTCTATGGAGCTTCGCAAGAAGGAACCTCCTGATGCACGCCACCTATCTCGAACAGATCACCGCGCAGTCCGACCCGACACGCGCCGTCGAAATGGCCGCCTACCACAAGGCGCCGCGCCGATATCTGGGCGTTGCCAACCCGGTCCTGAACGATCTGACAAAAGTCTGGCGACAATCGCTGGATCTCCCCTCCCGCGTCAACCTGGCCGATGCTCTCTGGCAGACCGACATTCACGAGGCGCGCCTGGCTGCCGCGAAACTCCTCACTCAGGCGCGCATCCGCCCGGATGGCGCGGTCTGGGCGCTGCTGACCAGTTGGCTGCCGGATCTCGATGCCTGGGCGGTGTCCGACCATGTGGCCATGGCGATGCAGAAACGCCTGGTTGCCGATCCCGCACGACTGGACGAGGTAGAGACATGGACGCGCTCCGATCACATGTGGACCCGGCGCGCGGCACTGGTCGCCACCTTGCCCTGGGCCAAGATGAACAACCCCAAGCCCGCCGATACGGCCGCCCGCGACCGAATCCTGGGCTGGGCCGCCGGATACGTGCCCGAGCGCGACTGGTTCATGCAAAAGGTCATCGCGTGGTGGCTGCGCGACCATTCCAAGCACGACCCCGATGCCGTGCGCGCCTTTCTGGCCGAACATGGCGCCGCGATGAAGCCCTTTGCCCGCAAGGAAGCGGGTAAATATCTGAAGGGTCAGTTGGAATAGACGTCCAGTTCCACCAGTTGATCTATGGGCGCCAGAAGGGCTCGCATCGCCTCCAGAGACAGTCGGCTGCCGGCCCCCGGATCGCCAGCGACAGGGATCAGCGTGACATTTGCCATTGCTCCGGTCTTGCGCAGGACAACACGTCCGTTACGCTCCTGACTGACCAGAGAGGTCTCCATCCAGCGCCCGGGCACGGTCGGATCACCCAGCCCGGCAATCGTCTGGCGCGCACCGTCCCAGCCAGGCTGGAAATCTGCGGCCGCCTCTACGGGCTCCGGGGCGGCTTCAGGCTCCGCCTGTGTCCCGGATTCGGGCGTTTCGGCCTGCACCACCGGCTCGGATCGGCTGAACAGTTTGTCGGTGGTCGACCGCACCCGGTCACAGCCGGCCACAAGGATCAGGGAAATCAGCAGTATGTACCTCATGTCTTCACCCTAACCGCGGGCAGAGGTGACTCGCCAGCCCCAACCCACAAGGACACTTGTCGCAAGCGCCTTGCCGCTTTACCTATGTGCACATGACAGCTCCGCTTATCGACCCCTTCGCGCGCGCGATCACCTACCTGCGCGTTTCCGTGACCGACCGTTGCGATTTCCGCTGCGTCTATTGCATGTCGGAAAACATGACCTTTCTGCCCAAGAAAGACCTGCTGACACTGGAAGAGCTGGACCGAATGTGCTCGACCTTTGTCCGGATGGGGGTGGAAAAGCTGCGCATAACCGGCGGCGAACCTCTGGTGCGCCGCGACATAATGACCTTTTTCAACGGCATGACCCGCCATCTGGAAAGCGGCGCGCTCAGGGAATTGACGCTGACCACCAATGGCTCGCAGCTGGAACGCTTTGCCGACCAGCTTTTTGCAGCCGGCGTGCGGCGGGTGAACGTGTCCCTTGATACGCTGGACGACCAGAAATTTGCCGACATCACCCGCTGGGGCCGGCTGCCCCAGGTCCTGCGCGGCATTGACGCGGCCCAGCGCGCAGGGCTGCGCATCAAGATCAACGCCGTCGCGCTCAAGGGCTTCAACGAGGAAGAGCTTCCCCGTATCACCGAATGGTGCGCCGAGCGCGGCATGGATCTGACCTGGATCGAGGTCATGCCGATGGGCGACATCGGGAATGAAAACCGTCTGGGCCAATACTGGTCGCTCAAGGATGTGCGGGCCGAGTACGAAAAACATTATCGCGTCTCCGATCTTGCGGAACGTACGGGCGGGCCGGCGCGTTATGTCCGGCTGGAAGAGACCGGGCAGAAGATCGGCTTCATCACACCGCTCAGCCATAATTTCTGCGAAAGCTGCAACCGGGTCCGGCTGACCTGCACGGGCGAGCTCTACATGTGCCTTGGCCAGGAGGACATGGCCGATCTGCGCAAGCCGCTGCGCGATCATCCGGAGAGCGAAAAGCCGCTCGAGGATGCCATTCGCGCCGCCATCGGCCTGAAGCCCAAGGGGCACGATTTCGACTATTCCCGCCAGACGGTCGACGGCCGGATGTCGCGCCATATGAGTCATACGGGCGGCTGACGATGTCCGCCCCCGGCCCGTCGCCGACCTTCCTCTACCATGCCTACCGCGCCGCATCTGCGGCGCTTCTGCCTTTTGCATGGGCCGCGGTCCAAAAGAAGCTCAGGCGCGCCAACGTCCCGCTGGAACGTCAGCACGAACGGCTTGGACACGCCAGTCTGCCGCGCCCCCCCGGCCAGCTGGTATGGTTCCATGCCGCCAGCGTCGGTGAAAGCCTATCGGTTCTTCGGCTGATCACCCGGCTGGGAGAGCATCTGCCGAACCTGGAATTCCTGATCACGTCGGGGACACCGACCTCTGCCGAGCTGATCGCCCGCCGGATGCCCCCCCGCTGCAGGCACCAGTTCGCCCCCATCGACGGAGGGGGGCCAGTCGCACGCTTCTACCGCCACTGGCGCCCGGATGCCGGGGTTTTTGTCGAAAGCGAGCTTTGGCCCCGCATGATCGTCGAGGGCGAAAACGCAGGCGTTCCGCTCGCCCTGCTCAACGCGCGCCTGTCCGACAAATCGGTGCGCAACTGGCAGCGGTTTCCGGCAACCGCCCGTTTCCTTCTGGGACGGTTCCGCCTGTTTCTGACGCAGAACCGCCAGACGGCCGACAACCTGATCGCGATGGGGGCGGACCCGGAACGGGTGATGCCGGGCACCAACCTCAAGGCCATGGCAGGCCCGCTCCCGGTGGACCAGGCCACGCTGACCGATCTGCGCACCCAGTGCGCCGGTCGCCCGGTCTGGGTCGCAAGCTCGACCCATCCCGGCGAGGAAGAGGTGGTTCTGGCGGCGCACCGGTCACTTCTCGTCACCCATCCCGACCTTCTTCTCCTGTTGATCCCCCGTCATCCCGACCGGGGGGAAGCGGTATCCGCGCTGATCACCCGCGCCGGGCTCAGTTGCGCACGACGCACCGCCCACCAGCGGATCGACCCGTCGACCCAAGTCTATCTCGCCGATACCCTTGGTGAAACCGGCACCTGGTATTTCTTTTGCCCTCTGGTGTTCCTGGGCGGCTCGCTCCTGCCGATAGGCGGGCACAACCCGTTCGAACCGGCCCAGGCCGGCGCCGCCGTGATCACCGGACCGGGGTATTTCAACTTTGCCGAAACCTACAGGCCGCTTATCGCCGCCGGCGGCGCGATCGAGGTTTCGGATGCCGAAACACTGGCACATGCCGTGCGTGGCTGGATCGAAAATCCAGACGCCCTTGCCGCCGCAAGAGACGAGGCCCGGAAACTGGTGGCCGCGCAGGAGGCGGCGCTCGATCAGGTGATCGACACGCTCGCACGGCATCTGGACCTGGCCTGATGCCCGAGCTTTTCGTCACCAATTTCAACCGCAATTTCACCGGCGTCTCGGCCACCGCCGCCAATGTCGTTCGCCAGCAGGTCAGGACCCATGACATGGCCCTGGTGGGCCATCCCCTGCCCGGCTGCCCCGAGCCGATTTCGGCCCGCGCCGCCCGCGCCATGTCCCGCAGCGCCCCGGCCGGCAAACCCTTTGCCATCTGGCACGTGCGCCGCAATCCCGAAATGCAGACGGCGATCTGGGCGCGCGACGTGCTGCGCCTGCCGATCCGCATCGTTTTCACCTCCGCCGCGATCCGCCGGCATTCGGCCTTTCCACGCTGGCTGATCAGCCGGATGGACGCGGTGATCGCCACATCGGGCGAAGCCGCGCGCTTCGTCCCCAACGTCCGCGCCGTGGTGCCGCATGGGGTCGACACCGACCTGTTCCACCCGTCGGAAAACCGTGCCGCCGCCTGGACCGCACTCGGCTATGGCGGAGCGCTTGGCATCGCGACAATCGGGCGCGTCCGGCCGGAGAAGGGTACCGATCTCTTTGTCGAGGCAATGCTTCGCCTGCTGCCCGATCTGCCCGGCGCCGTGGCGCTTGTCGTGGGACGCGCCACCAGGGAACACCACAAGTTCGACCTTGATCTCAAGGACAAGGTGCAGCGCGCCGGCATGATCGACCGTATCCGGTTCATCAACGAGGTTCCGGCACAGCGGTTGCCGGGCCTGATGCGGGCGCTTTCGCTGGTGGTGCAACTGCCCCGTTACGAAGGCTACGGGATGGTCCCGCTCGAAGCGATGGCCTCGGGCGTTCCTTTCGTCGGATCGGATACTGGCTATTTCAGGGAATTCTCGGCGCAGGGAAGTACCGGCCTCGTGGTCCCGCGCGAAGCCGCTGCCCAGGGTGCGGATGCTGCGCGCACCCTGCTGGCCGACCCGGCGCGATACGCCGCTTGCGCAGCCGCCGCCCGCGATCTTGCAATGTCGGATTTCAGCGCCGCGCGCGAAGCCTCCGGCATCGAAACGGTCTATCAGCAGCTCTGGGCAGAGGGCTGACTGCTGCTTCTTTCTGGTCCGAAATACTCTCGGGGGTGAATTGGCGCGCAGGGCCAAGAGGGGGCAGACGCCCCCTCCCCTCCGCCCGATCAGGCGGCAGGCATCCTCTGTTCGACAATCCCCGCCCACCAGCTGCATCCCGCAGGGATCGCCTCGTCGTTGAAGTTGTATTCGGGGTGATGGACCATCGCCGTGTCGCCATTGCCCACAAGGATATAGGCTCCGGGGCGCTCCTCGAGCATGTAGGCGAAATCCTCGCCCCCCATGACCAGCGCCGCCTCGTCGCAAGACCCCGACACGTCGCGCGCCACCTTGGCGGCGAATTCGGTCTGTTCCTCGGAATTCACCATCACCGGATAACCCCGGATATAGCGGATATCGGCGGTACCACCAAAGGTGGTGGCGATGCCCGAACAGATCTCGTGAATGCGTTTCTCGGCCAGGTCCCGCATCGCCTTCGACATGGTGCGCACCGTGCCCTTGATCTGCACCCGCTGCGGGATCACGTTGAACGCCTTCGACGAGGTCTCGAACGAAGTGACCGAGACCACCACCTGGTCGACCGGGTCGGCGTTGCGGCTGGCGATGGTCTGCAGCGCCAGCACCGCCTGGGCGGTCATCACCGTGGTATCGACCGTCTCATGCGGCTTGGCCGCATGGCCGCCGCGCCCTTCGAAGGTGATGTCGAACTGGTCGGTGGCCGCGAAGAAGGCACCGGGCCGGATCGCGAAGCGGCCCACAGGGACGCCGGGCCAGTTATGCATGCCGTAAACCTCCTGGATGTTCCAGCGGTCCATCATGCCATCCTCGCACATCTCGCGCCCCCCGCCGCCGCCCTCTTCGGCAGGCTGGAAGATCACCACCACGGTGCCGTCGAAATTGCGGGTCTCGGACAGGTACTTGGCGGCGCCCAAAAGCATCGCGGTATGGCCGTCATGGCCGCAGGCATGCATGGCATTGGGCGTCTTCGAAGCATAGCCGAGCCCGGTCTGCTCATGGATCGGCAGCGCGTCCATATCGGCACGCAGGCCTATCACCTTGCCCTTGCTGTCGCTCTTGCCCCTGATGACACCGACAACACCGGTGCGGCCGATACCGGTCACCACCTCGTCACAGCCGAACTCTTGCAGCTTTTGTGCAACCAGCGCGCTGGTGCGGTGGGTTTCGAACAGGATTTCCGGATTTTCATGGATATCCCGCCGCCATTCGGTGATTTCAGCCTGCAATTCTGCAAAACGGTTCTTGACTGGCATTGGTACGTTTCCTCTTTCTCTTACTTTGCTGCAACGATCGGCATGCGGGTTTCCGCCAACGTGGCGAACCAGCTGCATCCGGCGGGAATCGCCGCGTCGTTGAATTCATAGGCGGGGTGATGCAGGTCGGCGCTGTCGCCATTGCCGATGAAGACAAAGGCCCCCGGACGCTCCGCCAGCATGTCGGCGAAATCCTCGCCCCCCATGACCGCGTCGATATCCGTTCGGATGCGCCCGGCCACAGCCTGCGCCGCAGCGGCTGCATGTTCGGTCTCGGCTGGCGGATTGATCGTTGCGGGCACCAGCGCCATGTAGTTCAGGTCCGCGCGTGCCCCATGCGCCTCGGCGGTGGCACGGGCCACCGCCTCGATCCGGCTGCGGATCAGGTCCTGCACCTCCGGGTGCAGATAGCGCACGGTGCCCTTGATCAGCGCCTCGTCCGCGATCACGTTATGCGCATCGCTGTCGGTGCGCAGCGAGCAGACCGACAGGACCGCCGGCTTCAGCGGATCGACATTGCGCGCCACCACCTGTTGCAAGGCGACGGTCAGTTGTGCGGCCGCAAGGGTCGCGTCCACCGTCAGATGCGGCATCGCCCCGTGCCCGCCCCGGCCTTTCACCCTGATCTCGAAGAAATCCGTCGCCGCCATCAGGGGGCCTTCGCGCAGGGCGAATTCGCCCACCGGCAGGCCCGGCCAGTTGTGCATGCCATAGACTTCCTGGACGCCGTACCGGTCCATCACGCCATCGGCCAGCATTGCCTTGGCGCCGCCGCCGCCCTCTTCGGCGGGCTGGAACAGCAGCACCACCGTACCGTCGAAATTGCGCGTCTCGCACAGGTACTGCGCCGCGCCCAGCAGCATGGCCGTATGTCCGTCATGGCCGCAGGCATGCATTTTGCCCGCATGGGTCGAGGCATGCGGCAGCCCGGTCGCCTCGGCGATCGGCAGCGCATCCATATCGGCGCGAAAGGCCACGACCCGGCCCGAGCCGGTATCGCGGCCGTGAATGACGCCCACGACCCCGGTTTGCCCGACGCCGGTTTCCACGCTGTCGCAGCCAAACGCCCGCAACCGGTCGGCCACCAGCGCCGAGGTGCGGTGTTCCTCAAACCGGATCTCGGGATGGGCATGAATATCACGCCGCCATTGGGCGATCTGGTCCTGCAACTCGGCAAACCTGTTCTTGACGGGCATCAGCAGTCTCCCCCTAAGCCGCCGGCATCCGGCGTTCGACCATCTCCGCGAACCAGGAACAACCGGCTGGGATGATCTCGTCGTTGAAATTGTATTCCGGGTGATGCAACCCGGCACTCGGCCCATTGCCGATCATGATGAAGGCGCCCGGACGCGCCTCGAGCATGAAGGAGAAATCCTCTCCCCCCATGACCATGGCAGCCTCACCACAGCCGCCAGACACCAGTTCGGCCACCTCGGCGGCATGGCGGGTCTGTTCCTCGGCATTTACCGTCACCGGAACGCCCCGCTCGTAGTTGACCTCGGCCTTGCCGCCGAATGTTGCCGCAATTCCCTGCACCACTGCGACCAGGCGTTTCTCGAGCAGGTCACGCATCTCGCCCGAATGGGTGCGGACCGTACCCCGCAGAGTGGCTGCCTGCGGGATCACATTGAACGCCTTCGACGAGGTTTCGACCGAAGTGACAGACAGCACGGCCTGAAGCACCGGATCGGTGTTGCGCGACACCACCGTTTGCAGCGCCACGATCGTCTGCGACAGCATCACCGTTGTATCGACAGTATCGTGCGGCTTGGCCGCATGGCCGCCGCGCCCTTCGAGATGGATCTCGAACGTATCGGCAGCAGCCAGCAGCGGACCGGGCCGGATCTTGAACTTCCCGGCGGCCAGACCGGGATTGTTATGCATGGCATAGACCTCCTGCACCCCGAACCGATCCATCAGCCCGTCCTTCACCATCGCCTCGGCGCCGTTGCCGCCCTCTTCGGCGGGCTGGAAGATCACCACCGCAGTGCCATCGAAATTCCGGGTTTCGGCCAGGTATTTTGCTGCTCCCAGTAGCATCGCGGTATGACCGTCATGACCGCAGGCATGCATCGCGCCCGGAATGGCAGAGGCATAGTCGAGCCCGGTCTGTTCCTGCATCGGCAACGCGTCCATGTCGGCGCGCAGGCCCACGACCCGCCCCGCCGTGTCGGTCTTGCCCCGGATAACCCCGACGACGCCGGTGCGGCCGATGCCGGTCACAACCTCGTCGCAACCGAAATCGCGCAGCTTGTCCGCAACCATGGCCGAGGTCCGGTGCGTTTCATACAGGATTTCCGGATGCCTGTGGATATCGCGCCGCCATTCGGTAATTTCGGCGTGCATCTCGGCAAGGCGGTTCTTGATCGGCATCCTGGTCCTTCCTGTCCATTTGGCCCGCTCAGGCGGCGGGCATGCGTCGTTCGACGATTTCTGCAAACCAGCTGCATCCCAGCGGAATAGCCTCGTCGTCGAAGACATAGGCGGGGTGATGGCATTGCGCGGTATCCCCGTTGCCAAGGAAGATATACGCTCCGGGCCGTTGTTCCAGCATATAGGAGAAATCTTCGCTGGGCATGATCGGAGGCGCATCATCATCGACATTCCCGGATACGGCACGGGCGGCATCCACCGCGTGTCGCGTCTCGGCCTCCGAGTTCACCGTAACCGGATAACCCGGCGTCCAGTTCACCGTGGCGGTCGCACCATAGGCGCTGGCGATATCGGTCGCGACCCGGCGGACCCGGTCTTCGGCGATGGCGCGATATTCCTTGTCCAGCGTGCGAACCGTCCCCGTCATCCGCGCGGTATGCGGGATGATGTTCGAGGCATCGCTGTCCGTCTCGAACGTGCCCACGGTCAGCACCACGGATTTCAGGGGGTCGACGTTGCGCGACACGATCGAATGCAGCGAGACCACGATCTGCGCGGCGACAAGAGTGGTGTCGATCGCGTCGTGCGGCGAGGCCGCGTGACCGCCCTTGCCCGTGACCACGATCTCGAATTCATCTGACGAGGCCATGAGCGCACCGGGGCGAATGGCGAACTGGCCGACCGGAACGCCCGGCGCGTTGTGCATGCCATAGACCTCCTGAATGCCCCAGCGGTCCATCAGCCCGTCCTCGCACATGGCCTTGCCCCCGGCGCCGCCCTCTTCGGCCGGCTGAAAGATCAGCACGACGGTGCCGTCAAAGTTTCGGGTCTCGGCCAGATACTTGGCTGCCCCCAACAGCATCGCGGTGTGGCCGTCATGGCCGCAGGCGTGCATCTTGCCCGGAACGGTCGAAGCGTAGTCAAGCCCCGTGATCTCGGTGATCGGGAGCGCATCCATATCGGCCCTCAGGCCGATCACGCGGCCCTTGGAGTCGCTCTTGCCCTTGATCGTCGCCACAACGCCAGTACGACCGATGCCGGTGGTAATGTCGTCGACGCCGAACTCCTTGAGGCGCTCGACGACATAGGCCGCGGTTTCCTGCACATCATACATCAGTTCGGGATGCGCATGCAGGTGGCGGCGCCAGCCGGTGATTTCCGGGTGAAGATCGGCCAAACGGTTCTTGATGGGCATTCTCGCTACTCCTTGCAACTCATGTTCGGGGCCGCCGGCAAAACGTGCCGCAATGCCCCCCGACGATTTTTCCGGAACCCGCGATATCGGGCAATTGCGTTCCGAAACCCATCCGCATCATGCCACCAAGCGCTCGATCAACCTCCGCATGAAGGCATGACCGGCTTCGAATTGCGCCACGGTGATGAACTCATTGGCCTGATGCGCCTGGGCAATGTCCCCCGGCCCGCAGACCACCGCGGAATATCCCGCTTGCTGGAACTGGCCGGCTTCGGTGCCGTAGCTGACGACATGACTGCCGTTGTCACCCGTGAGCGCACGCACCAGTGCCTCGGCCTCGCCTTCTGTCTCTGGCCGCAAGCCAGGCACACCGAACCGGGTATCGACGTCGATACGCGTTTCGGGATGGATGGTCTGCATGGCCTGTTCCACCTCGGCAATGCGCCCCAGGATACGCTGGCGCCACAGGTCGTGCGGTTGATCGGGCACCGCACGGAACCCCAGATCGAAGCGGCACTGCCGCGCCGTGATGTTCTGCGCGGTGCCGCCCTCGATCATCCCCGTGTGCAGGGTCGTGAACGGCGGATCGAACATCGCCGCCATCTCGGAAGGAGCGCGCGCGGCTTCCGTCTCGTTGACCTCGTTCGCCCATTGGATCAGACGCGCCGCCTCCATCACCGCGCTCACGCCTGTGTGCATGATCGAACTGTGCACCTCGTGGCCCCAGACCTCGATCGCGAAGGTTTGCCCGCCCTTGTGCCCGGTCACTGTCTGCATCATCGACGGTTCACCCACGATCACGGCGCTGCCCTTGGGCAGCACTTTCTGCATTTCGACGATCATCGGTGGCGCACCGGTGCAGCCCAGTTCCTCGTCGAAACTCAGCGCCAGTTGCAGCGGACGCCGCAACCCGCGGTGGTGTCCCTCGACCAGTGCCCAGATCGCCAGCGCATCGAAACCTTTCATGTCGCACGTGCCACGGCCGAAATATTTCCCGTCGCGCTCGACAACGGTGAACGGGTCGCTGTCCCAGTCCTGCCCGTCGACCGGCACCACATCCGAATGGCCCGACAGCACCACGGCGCCTTCGACGCGGGGACCGGCATGCGCCATCAGCGCGGCCTTGTGCGGCTGGTCCGGGTCGATCCAGCGATGCACTTCGATCCCATGGCCTTCGAGATAGTCCTGAAGCCAGTGCACCAGCGGCAGGTTCGTATCCCGGCTGACCGTCGGGAAGGAAACCAGCCGGTCGAGGATGTCCCGGGCAGACAGGCAGTCGGTCATGGAAGCTCCCTTCATTGTCTGCCTCCAGGCTAGCGGCATCCGGCAGCGATGCACATAGAGAAAGGTCGCCGACAGGCCGGAATTTCGCGTTCCGGGCGAGTTGTGGTATCCTGTTTCCAGTATCGGCGCGCCTTTTGCGGCTCCCACAGTCGTTTTCACATAAGGATTGGCACCATGGCAATCGACCTCGGCATTACCTATGAAGACGTCCGCAACGCCCTGAAGGATGAAAGCATCCGCAAGCTGATCGGACTGAAGATGGGGGCAGCGGACCCTCAGACAGGTTTTCGCGCCATGCTTCCCGACATCACCATCGACCCCGCGCCGGCGACGCCGAGCCCAAGCCGCACGATAACCTGGAACATGAACATGCTCGTCTCGGTGTCGGAGGAAGGGACGCGCAAGAAATTCCAACGCATTGTCGGCGCCCTGCTCCGGGCCGCCAATGGCCTGGGCGGGCTTGTGGCCACGGGCACCGGACTTGTGCCGGCCGATGCCGAGGCGGCGGTCAATATCGCGATCAACACCGTCGGCGACATCGACGACATCCTCGACGAAACCCAGGTCGACCGTTCGCTGTCCATCGACCAGCTCAAGGTCGCCCTGCGCAACCGGCAAGGCCGCACCGTGACGCTCAAGGCGCGGATTGCGATCGACGCGCGATGGGCGACGGATGATCCGACTTCGTCCGACAACAAGGCCTGGATCGAGATCGAACGCCTGAAGATCGGCACCGGGGCAACCTTCCATGCCAACCCTCCCACCTACGATGTCGACGACTGGGACCCTACCGTGTCGTTCCCGACGGGAACGCATTCCGGCCGTTCCTTCCTGAATTCCGGCGGGCGCCGGGACCGGGTCGGGGCGATGATGACCCAGAACAGCACCAACCCCGCCAGTTGGCTGTTGGAGGCAGAGGCGCCGATCGACCGCGATCAGACGACGGTGAATGCGTTTGCCACGGTCAGCGCGCTGACCTGGTCGGATACGGTCATCGTCGAGGTCAAGCACATCATCCTGGAGCTGGAGGTGGACGAGAGCCCGACCGATACCGAAACCGCGATGCAGGACGCAGAGCGCGCCATATCGCGGTTCGAGGAACTGGCCGCACAGCTTCGCGCTTTCCAGGAGGCGTCGCCGACATTGGAAATCCGGGACATGTACCGAGGTCAGTTGACCAGCGTCGAGGGCCAGATCGCTGCCTTGAGAGAGTACCTGGGCGGGCTTCGCCGATAAGAGCCCGGCGTCAATACCCGCTATCCGTCGTCAAGACATAATGCCCCGGCTCTACCTCGTCATAGCGCGAGGGCTCGGGCTGGTAGCCAATCGGATGGATCGGCGACGGGATCGGTTTGAAGTTCAGGTCCTTTTCCGACTTGCGCATTCTGGGATCGGCGATGGGAACCGCCTTCATCAGCGCCTGCGTATAGGGGTGCTGCGGGTTTTCAAAAACGCGCGCACGCGGCCCCAGCTCGACGATACGACCCAGGTACATCACGCCCACATGATGGCTGACCCGCTCGACCACAGCCATGTCATGACTGATGAACAGGTAGCTGAGGCCCAGATCGGCCTGCAATTCCATCATCAGGTTCAGCACCTGCGCCTGCACCGACACATCGAGCGCCGAGACCGCCTCGTCCGCGACGATCAGCTTGGGGTTCAGCGCCAGCGCACGGGCGATGGCGATCCGCTGCCGCTGACCGCCCGACATCTCGTGCGGGTAACGGCGCATGAAGCTGCGCGGCAGCTGGACCCGGTCGAACAGCGACGCGACCCGGTCCACCAGTTCCGACCCCGAGGCCACGCCGTAGTTGCGCATCGGCTCCGCCACCTGCTCCAGCAACTGCATCTGCGGGTTCAGCGACGCAAAGGGATCCTGAAAGATCATCTGCATGTCGAGCCGCGCCTTGCGCAGGCCCGACTGGTCGAGCTTCACCACATCGACGCCGTCCAGGTTGATCTCACCCGCCATGGGCTCGACCAGGCGCAGGATCGAACGGCCGGCCGACGACTTGCCACATCCGGATTCCCCCACGAGGCTGAGGGTCTGGCCCTTGTTGAGCGTGAAGGAAACGTCCTCGACCGCGTGCACATTCGCGATTGTCCGGCGAAAGAACCCGCCCTTGACCGGAAACCGGGTCGTCAGCCCCTTGACCCGCAAGAGCGGCTTGTCGGTTCCGAGAATTGGCTCGATCTTCTGGTCGGCGACGCCCATCAGCTTCATCGGTTCGGGAGCCACCTTGCCGCGCATTTCGCCCAGCTTCGGCACCGCCGCCAGAAGCGCCTTGGTGTATTCGTGCCGCGGGTTCTCGAAGATCTCCTCGACCGTTCCTTCCTCTACCTTGTTGCCACGGAACATGACCACGACGCGATCAGCCATCTGGGCGACCACCGCCATGTCATGGGTGATGAACATGACCGCCGTTCCGGTCTCGCGCTTGAGCCGGTCCATCAGCGCCAGGATTTCGGCCTGGATCGTCACGTCGAGCGCCGTCGTGGGTTCGTCGGCGATCAGCAGACGCGGGCGGCAGGCCATCGCCATGGCGATCACCACGCGTTGCCGCATCCCCCCTGACAACTCGTGCGGGTATTGCTTCAACCGGCGTTCGGGTTCTGGGATGCGCACTTCGCGCAACAGCTCCAATGCCCGTTTCTCGGCCGCGGACTGGCTCAGGCCGCGATGCACGCGGAGCCCTTCGGTCAATTGCCGGCCAACCGTGAACACCGGGTTCAGCGCAGTCATCGGCTCCTGAAAGATCATGCCGATCTCGTTGCCGCGAATATCCCGCATCAAATCCTGATTTGCCTTGGCCAGATCCAGCTCACCGCCATTCCGACGGTCGAACAGCAACTGACCGCCGGCAATCTCGCCGCCACCGAATTCGACCAGACGCATCAGAGACAACGAGGAAACGGACTTGCCCGATCCCGATTCGCCAACGATGCAGACCGTTTCGCCCGGACGCACCTCGAAGGAAACATCCTCGACACCCACGACCGGGCCATCCTTGGTCTGGAACTCGACTCTGAGCTTCTTGATCTGGGCAATAGGCTGATCCAGCACGCGCGCGCTCCCCTAGGTCGCCTTTGGTATTGTTAGCCGAACGCTAAGGCGGGCGCCGGGTGAGAGTCAAACGCATTGGCTCTTTTCCCGACGGCAAGGCTTGCAATTTTTCAAAACTCTGTTTCGATACGCCTTGTAACCGCTTGGAGGGGCTTCTGGAACTTTCGCGTAGCGCGAATGATTTCAGGAATTGATTTCAACAACTTGCCCTACCAACGGCAACACCAGAACCGCAGCAAATGCGGGAAAATCATGACACATCCGTGTCCAACAAGGAGTGTAAAATGAAACTCAAGACCCTTCTCATGGGGGCGATCGCCTGCACCGCAATGGCCCCGGCAGCCTTTGCAGAGCGCGGTAAGGACGGCAATGTCAGCATCATCTACTGGCAGGCTCCTTCGATCCTGAACCCCTTCCTGTCCGGCGGCACCAAGGACGTCGAGTCCTCGTCCCTGATTATCGAACCGCTGGCCCGCTACGACGAAAACGGCGGAATGGTTCCTTTTCTGGCGACCGAAATCCCGACCGTCGCAAACGGCGGCGTCAGCGAGGATCTGACCACGATCACCTGGAAAATCGCACCCGGCATCAAGTGGTCGGACGGCAGCGCCTTTACCGCGCATGACGTCAAGTTCACTGCCGATTACTGCATGCATCCCGAGGGCGGCTGCGCGCAGCTGACCAAGTTCGAAGGCGTCACCTCGGTCGAAGTGATCGACGACCTGACCGTCAAGGTGACCTTCGACAAGCCGACCCCGTTCCCCTATGGCCCGTTTGTCGGCGGTGAAAGCCCGATCATCCAGAAAGCCCAGTTCGAGAACTGCATGGGCGCCAAGGCCCCGGAATGCACCGAGCAGAACTTTGGCCCGATCGGCACCGGCCCGTTTGTCGTTACCGAGTTCAAGCCGAACGACGTGATCACGATGAAGGCCAACGAGAACTATCGTGACCCGAACAAGCCGGCCTTTGCCACGCTGACCTTCAAGGGCGGCGGCGATGCGACCGCTGCGGGCCGCGCGGTCATGGAAACCGGCGAGTTCGACTATGCCTGGAACCTCCAGCTGGCCCCCGAAGTGATCCAGCAGATGCAGGCAGGCGGCAAGGGCACCCCGATCGCAGGCTTCGGCCCGCTGGTCGAGCGTATCATGCTGAACCAGACCAACCCCTCGCCCGACCTGCCCGAAGGCGAGCGTTCGACAGCCAAGCATCCGCATCCGTTCCTGAAGGACCCGGCCGTCTACAAGGCGATGTCTATGGCCATCGACCGGCCGCTGCTGGTGGAAATCGGCTATGGCCAGGCCGGCCAGGTCACCTGCAACTGGGTGCCGGCACCTGCCGCGGTGAACTCGGATACCTTCAAGTGCGACACCCAGGACATCGAAGGCGCCAAGAAGCTGCTGGATGATGCCGGGATCGTCGACACCGACGGCGACGGCATCCGCGAAAAGGACGGCGTGCCGCTGAAAGTCGTGTACCAGACCTCGACCAACGCGGTTCGTCAGGACTTCCAGGCGCTGATCAAGGAATGGTGGGCGGAAATCGGTATCGAATCCGAACTGCGCAACATCAACGCATCGGTCTTCTTCGGTGGTGACCCGGGTTCGCCGGATACCTTCCAGAAGTTCTATGCCGACGTCGAGATGTACGCCAACACCTTCAACGGCACCGACCCGCAGTCCTACCTGGCCAACCTGCTGTGCGACAAGGCGCCCAAGCCGGAAAGCCAGTGGCAGGGCGAGAACATCTCGCGCTGGTGCAGCGAAGAGTATGACGCGCTGCACGCGGAACTGACCAAGACCGCCGACGCAGCCGAGCGCGCAGCCATTGCCCGCAAGCTCAATGACATGGCCATCGAAGGCGGCGCAATGATCCCGCTGGTGCATCGTGGCCGTCTGTCCGCCCATTCGAACACGCTGGGCGGAGTCGTCCTGAACGTGTGGGACAGCGAACTGTGGAACGCGGCCGACTGGTACCGCAAGACCGGTTCCTGATCCGGTAACCAGAACAGCCGCGCCCCGGTGATGCCCGGGGCGCGGCAATCGGTATAAAACCCAACAAAAAGACTCTTAAACAAAGGCGCACCCGAATGCTGACCTTCACCATCCGTCGTCTGGTTCTGGCAATCCCGACGCTTTTGTTCATCAGTCTTGTCATATTCCTGCTTCTCGAACTGGCGCCCGGCGACCCGATGGCGCAGGTGCCTCTGACGGTGCCGCCGGAAGTGAAGGAGAAGATGCGCGAGGCGCTCGGCCTCGGCCAGCCGATGCATATCCGGTTCTGGAAATGGATCGTGCAATTCTTCTGGATCGAGCCGCAGGTGCTGATCGACCACATGTTCGGCACCACCTTTTCCGCAGGCGACCTGCGTGTGATCTCGTGGCAGACCCGCTCGCCGGTGATGGACATCGTGGTGCAGCGCATTCCCCAGACCCTGTGGGTGGTCGGCACCGCCTATGTGGTCGCCATCATCATCGCCCTGCCCATCGGCATCTACTCGGCCTATCGCCAGTACAGCTGGTTCGACCAGTTGGGCACCTTTGTCTCGATGGTGGGGTTTTCGGTGCCGCCCTTTTTCTCGGGCGTGCTGGTGATCGTGATCTTCTCGGTGCAGTTGGGCTGGTTCCCCTCGATCTATGACACGACCCTGGTGGTGAACAGCTGGGATAGCTTCGTCCAGCAGCTCAAGCAGATGGTCATGCCCGTGATGGTGCTGGCGCTGCAGATCACCGCGCAGCTGAGCCGGTTCATGCGCGCCTCCATGCTCGACAACCTCAACCAGGACTATGTGCGCACGGCCCGCGCCAAGGGCCTCAGCGAATATGTCGTCGTGATGGTGCATGTGCTGCGCAACTCGATGATCCCGGTTGTCACCGTCATCGCGCTTGGCATTCCGTCGATCTTCGGCGGAGCCATCATCACCGAACAGGTGTTCAAGGTGAACGGTATCGGCCAGCTGCTGATCGGCGCGTTGCAGGCCAACGACCTGCCGATGGTTCAGACCCTGACCTTCATCTTTGCCGTACTGATCGTTCTCTTCAACCTGATCGCCGACGTCCTGTATGGCATCCTCGACCCCCGGATCCGCTATGACTGAGTTGAGCCAACCGCAACCGACCAAACCGCCGCGCAGCCAGTGGCTGGACGTGTGGGAGCAGTTCCGCCAGCACAAGGGCGCGATGATGGGGGCGACGCTCTTCATCCTGATCGTGGCAACAGTATATCTGGGCCCCTACCTGTGGGACATCGACCCGACCAAGACGGCGATCCGCGAGCGGAACCAGGGGCCCAGCTGGGCGCATCCGTTCGGCACCGATCAGCTGGGCCGTGACCTGCTGGCCCGGATGATGGCGGGCGGCGCGACATCCGTTTCGGTCGGAATCACCGCGATGCTGCTGTCGCTGTTCCTCGGTTCGTTCGTCGGCGTTCTGGCCGGTTTCTTCCGCAAGCTCGACGGGCCGCTGATGCGCCTGACCGACCTGTTTCTTGCCCTGCCCCTGCTGCCGCTGCTGCTGGTCATGATGCTGCTGTTCCGTGAACCGCTGAACGCAGCCTTCGGGCTGGAACGCGGGATATTCATCCTGATCGTTTCCGCCATCGGCATCACCTCGTGGATGCCGACCGCGCGAATCGTGCGTGGGGATGTTCTGGCCCTGAAGGAGCGGGAATTCGTGCTGGCCGCCCGTTCCATCGGCACGACCAACACGCGGCTGATCACCCGGCACATCCTGCCCAACGTCCTGTCGCCGATCATGGTATCCGCGACCCTCGGCATCGCCACCGCGATCATCACCGAAAGCGCGCTCAGCTTCCTGGGGCTCGGATTTCCGCCCGATTTCCCGACCTGGGGGCGGCTGTTGCAGGACGGCACCGACTATCTGCAACAATTCCCCGAGCGTGTGATCTGGCCGGGACTTGCCATCTCGCTCACAGTGCTCAGCGTCAATTATCTTGGCGATGGCCTGCGCGACGCGCTTGATCCGCGCATTCGCGGGCGTTGAGGCAAAAAAGAACGAAAGAAAGGCCGCCCCACTTCGGGGCGGCCTTTTTGTCTTGCCAAAATACAGGGCGACGAAGGGCGTCCCGGGATATGCGGATGATCCGGAATTTCATCCCGCCAAAGGATAAAACCACACATTCATATGCACTTGATTGTTGGGATTTCCGGCTTCAATTGGAAAAAAGTTCTCCAACCGACAAGAGTCCAGCATGTTCGAGTCCCTCGGCTTCCAAGAAACCACCGCGAAAGAGATCAGCGTTCTGTTCGGAATAGGTCTGGGCGTCCTGTTCGGCCTTTTGGCCGAGCGTACCCGTTTCTGCTTTCGCCGGGCTGTCGTGGGCCAGGATACGCGTCAGGCTGCCGGGATCTGGTTCATGGCGCTGGCGGTGGCCATCGCCGGAACTCAAGCCGCGGTGTCTGCCGGATTGATTTCCTTTGCAGACCACAGACTGCTTAGCGCCGATCTTCCTATCCTCGCAATCACGTTTGGCGGGCTCATTTTTGGTGCCGGAATGGTTCTGACACGCGGATGCATTTCCCGCCTGACGGTACTGGGCGGCACCGGAAACCTGAGGGCGTTGACCGTCGTTCTGGTCATTGCGGTGGTCGCGCATGCGATGCTGAAGGGTGTCCTGTCTCCGCTGCGCACCACGCTTGGCGCGGTCACGCTTGACCTCGGCGAGGCAGCATCGTTGGCGGGCCTGCCCGGAGGCGGCGCCTTGTGGTCTGCGCTGCTGGCCGTTTCGGCGCTGGCGGTGGCACTGCGTTCCGGCAACCGTCTGCTGCCGTTGGGTGGCGCAGTTCTCATCGGTCTGCTGGTTCCGCTCGGCTGGGTTGGTACCGGGTATATCCTGCTGGACGAGTTCGACCCGATCGCGATGGAAACCCTGTCCTTTACGTCACCCTCTGCCGATACGCTGTTCTACTCGATCGCTTCGACCTCGATCGCGCCCGGTTTCGGCGTGGGTCTGGTTGGCGGTGTGCTGCTGGGCGCGCTGGCTGCTTCCCTGCTGTTTGGCAGCTTCCGCTGGCAGAGTTTCGAAAACCCGCGCCAGACAGGGCGTTACATGGCCGGGGCTGCGCTGATGGGCATGGGCGGAGTTCTCGCCGGCGGCTGTACATTGGGCGCCGGCCTGAGCGGAGTGCCGACGCTGAGCGTCGCCGCGCTGTTGGCTTTGGGCTCGATCGCGGCAGGCGCCCGGCTGGCGGATGCCATCATTCGAGACGGCGCCGGATTCTCCGGATCGACCACCAGACGCCAGCCACAACCGGCAGAGTGACAAGCGCGGTCAGCATGCCCTTGCTGACCCCAAATTCCGTCAAGGGATACAGCAGATATCCGACCAGCGACACGGCGTAATAGCTGATCGCCACCACTGACAGCCCTTCGACCGTGTGTTGCAGGCGCAGGGCCAGGTCGGCCCGGCGATCCATGCTTTCCAGCAGCGCCTGGTTCTGGGCGCTCCGCTCAACGTCGACCCGGGTGCGCAGCAGATCGCCGGCCCGGATTGCCCGGTCCGACAGGCGTTTCAATCGCTGTTCGGCAGACTTGACCGTTCGCATCGCCGGTTCGTACCGGCGCAGCATGAAATCCGCGAAGGTCTGGCGCCCGCCAAAGCGTTCCTCTCTCAGCGACTGGATCCGCTGCGCGACAATGGCCTCATAGGCGCCGGTTGCACCAAAGCGGAACTCCGAGCGCGCCGCCATGGTTTCCAGCTCAGCCGATGTGGACAGAAGCTGCGGCAACAGTTCCTCGGCCTGGTGCTTGCCATCGGTCATTTCGACCATCAACTCGGTCAACCTGGCGTCGAGCTGCCCCAGTTGCGGCGCCAGATCCTTGACGCGGGCAAATCCCAGCATCGACATCGCCTTGTAGGTCTCGATCTCGCAGAGCCGTTGGATCACCCGTCCGATCCTGCGCTCACCTGTTTCGGGCGCAACGAAAACCGCAAATCGCATGTGGCCGGCCGGGTCGATGCGAAAATCGCCAGCAGCGACCGCAGCACGGTCGAGCACATGTGCCACAGCCAGGCTTTCGGGAACGAACCATTCCGCCAGCGCTTCACGTATCTCGTCCTCCGGGGGGCGATGAACGACGCGCAGCAAGGCGGAGGTCACCCGTTGCCCGGGTGCTGCATGCAGCCAATCCGGGGGAAACACCTCGAAATCCGCAGGGTTGAACGCACGATCGCTTACCCCCTGGGCAAAGGCGGTATAGGTCACGAATTCGGTGTGGCTTTCCCATTTCAGCCAGTGTCGCCCGATCCGGCCCGCGTAATGCGTCGCATCCGGTTGCGGGTGGAGGGCACCGTGGCGGTCAAGCAGGTCGATCAGATGCGCCCGATCCAGCGCACGGTCGCGTGCCGCCGCGATGCCCGGTTGCTTGATCGCCAGATAGGCCACCGTGCAGGGCGCGTCGGAAATTGGAAACGGCCGCGCATGCAACTCGTTTGCAAGCGCAAAGCGCAGGGGGTGGTCCTCTATGGGCGTCATCGGAGCTCTCCGGTTTCGAGGCACTATATACGTCCGCCAGATTTCAGCAAATATTTATTTATTTCAGTAAGTTACTGGATACATTCGCATACATCCCCTCAAGCGCCCGATAGCGGAGCCAATTGGTGCCCCCAAATGGAAAAGGGGCGCCACCTGGGCGCCCCTTTGCTTTGCGATGGGTCCGGATCAGTCGATCATCGGCAGCAGCCTGTCCAGCGATTGCTTGGCGTCGCCGTAGAACATCCGGGTGTTCTCCTTGTAGAACAGCGGGTTCTCGATGCCCGAATAGCCAGTACCCTGGCCCCGCTTGGACACGAAGACCTGTTTGGCTTTCCAGCACTCCAGAACCGGCATGCCGGCGATGGGGCTGTTGGGATCTTCCTGCGCCGCCGGGTTCACGATGTCGTTCGAGCCGATGACGATGGCGACATCCGTGTCCGGGAAGTCCTCGTTGATCTCGTCCATCTCCAGCACGATGTCATAAGGCACCTTGGCCTCGGCCAGCAGCACGTTCATATGCCCGGGCAGACGGCCCGCCACCGGGTGAATGGCGAAGCGGACGTTCTTGCCCTTGGCGCGCAGCTTGCGGGTCAGTTCGCTGACCGATTGCTGCGCCTGCGCCACCGCCATGCCGTAGCCGGGGATGATGATGACCGAGTCGGCATCGTTCAGAGCCGCCGCCACGCCTTCGGCGTCGATGGCGATCTGCTCGCCCTCGACCTCCATCGCCGGGCCCGTGGTGCCGCCAAAGCCGCCCAGGATCACCGAGATGAACGACCGGTTCATCGCCTTGCACATGATGTAGCTGAGGATCGCACCCGAAGAGCCGACCAGCGCGCCGACCACGATCAAGAGGTCGTTGCCGAGACTGAAACCGATCGCCGCCGCAGCCCAGCCCGAATAGCTGTTCAGCATCGACACAACCACCGGCATGTCGGCGCCGCCGATCCCCATGATCAGGTGGTAGCCGATGAAGAAGGCCGCCAGCGTCATGATCAGGAGCGGCACGAAGCCACCCGAGTTGAAGTACCAGATGAGGCAGATCACCGACAGCGCGGCCGCACCGGCGTTCAGCATATGGCCGCCGGGCAGCTTGGTTGCAGCCGAGGTGACCTTGCCCGCCAGCTTGCCGTAAGCGACGACCGATCCGGTGAAGGTCACGGCCCCGATGAACACGCCCAGGAACAGCTCGACGCGCAGAATGTTCTGCTCGACCGGGCTCTTGTGTGCCAGCAATGCGGCAAAGCCTTCCAGACCGTGGCGGGCTTCCTCGCTCATCGACAGGACATTGCCCAGTTCGAAATGGGCGTTGTAGCCGACGAACACGGCTGCAAGACCAACCAGGCTGTGCATCGCGGCGACCAATTGCGGCATCTCGGTCATCTGTACGCGCTTGGCGACATAGGTACCGATGATGCCACCGGCGGCGATCAGCACCAGTGACAAGAGCCACAGGCCGGAACCGGGGCCGATCAGGGTGGCGAAAACCGCCAGCGCCATCCCCACAATGCCGTACCAGACCGCGCGCTTGGCGCTTTCCTGGCCCGAAAGCCCGCCAAGGGAGAGGATGAACAGAACAGCCGCGACCACATAGGCGGCAGTGGTGAAACCGAATTCCATTTGCCCGGCCTCCTTACGATTTCTGGAACATGGCGAGCATGCGCCGGGTGACGAGGAAACCGCCGAAGATGTTGATCCCGGCCATGAAGACCGACAGGCCGGCCAGCAGGATCACCAGGAACGACCCCGATCCGATCTGCATCAGCGCACCCACGATGATGATCGACGAAATGGCGTTGGTGATCGCCATCAGCGGTGTGTGCAGGCTGTGCGAGACGTTCCAGATCACCTGGAAACCGACAAACACCGCCAGTACGAAGACGATGAAATGCTGCATGAAGCTGGCCGGAGCCACCAGCCCCACCAGAAGCATCAGCAGGCCGCCCACCGTCAGCAGCGTGACCTGGTTCTTGGTCTGCGCCTTGAAGGCTGCCACTTCCTTGGCGCGCTTCTCCTCGGGGGTCAGTTCCTTCGTCTTTTCCTTGGGCTTGGCCGCGATGGCCTGGATCTTGGGCGGCGGCGGCGGGAAGGTGATCTCACCCTCGTAGGTCACCGTCGCGCCCCGGATCACGTCGTCTTCCATGTTGTGGTTGACCTTGCCATCCTTGTCGGGGGTCAGGTCAGTCATCATGTGACGGATGTTGGTGGCATAGAGGCTCGAGGCCTGCGCCGCCATCCGGCTGGGGAAGTCGGTATAGCCGATGATGGTCACGCCATTCTCGGTCACGACCTTCTCGTCCTTGACCGTGCCTTCGACGTTGCCGCCACGCTCGGCGGCCAGGTCGACGATCACCGACCCCGGTTTCATCGCCGCGACCATGTCCTTGGTCCAGAGGACCGGCGCCGGGCGGTTCGGGATCAGCGCGGTGGTGATCACGATGTCCATCTCCGGGGCCAGCTCGCGGAACTTCTTGAGCTGCGCGGCGTGGAATTCGGGGCTCGACACCGAGGCGTATCCGCCGGTGGCCGCACCATCCTGCTGCTGTTCCTCGAAATCGAGATAGACGAATTCGGCGCCCATCGATTCGACCTGCTCGGCCACCTCGGGCCGGACGTCGAACGCATAGGTGATCGCGCCGAGGCTGGTCGAGGTGCCGATGGCGGCAAGCCCCGCCACACCGGCGCCGACGATCAGCACCTTTGCCGGCGGCACCTTGCCCGCTGCGGTCACCTGCCCGGTGAAGAAACGGCCAAAGTTGTTGCCCGCCTCGATCACGGCGCGGTAACCGGCGATATTGGCCATGGACGACAGCGCGTCCATTTTCTGCGCCCGGCTGATGCGCGGCACCATCTCCATGGCGATCACGTTGGCGCCCTTGGCCTTGGCCAGTTCCATCCCTTCCGCGTTTCCGGCCGGATTGAAGAAGGAAATCAGCGTCTTGCCCTTGGTCAGCCGCTTCAGTTCGGTCTCGGTGGGTTGCCGCACCTTGGCGACGATGTCGATCTCTTTCCAGAGCGCCGCGGCGGTCTTGACGATCTCGACGCCAGCCGCCTCGTATAGCGCATCCGCAAAGCCCGCAGCGGCACCGGCCCCGCTCTCGATCGCGCAGTCATAGCCCAGTTTCTGCAACTGCAAGGCAGACTCCGGTGTCATCGCGACGCGGTTCTCGCCCTCGAATATTTCTTTTGGTGTGCCTATTTTCACCAGTCAGGTCCCCCTATTCGGCCCGGAGATCGGACGCGTCACGGTTAGGTTTGCAAAGCAAACATGTATCTTGCGCAATTTTTTCTCGCAAGCGCAGCATGCGCGACGTTGGGTCCAGTCCTGTCATGTCCTATATCCAACGCCGCGTTTTTTGTTCGTATCGGGCAAAATCCGCCCGGAATTGCCGTCGGAGGCGGTTCTCCTCGGGCAGGATAAAGCGTTTTTCCAGCAGCCAGGCAAAGACCGGCACCAGAACCAGCGAGAGCACCGCGTCGAGATGCAGAATCACACCGGTCAGAATCAGCACGTCACCCAGATAGATCGGGTTGCGGCTGCGCTTGTAGATGCCACTCTGCACCATGGCGGACGGTGCCCGATGGGGGATGATGGTGGTTCGATGACGGCGAAACTCGACCGCCGCCAGCAACAGCAACACCACCCCGCCTCCGATCAACAGACCGGCGATCAGATCACTCAACCCGCTATCCAGCGACAGGCCGAAAGAGAAATAGCGCTGCTGGGCCCAGGCCACGGCAATGAAGGCCGCCAGCCATATCGGCGGCAGGTCAATGCGTTGCATGGCCGTTCCTTTCCGGGCATCCGCCCGAATATCCCCAAGCGTTCATGGCGCACCTCTAACCGGTTGCGACAGGATTTGCAAAAAAACCGACCATGCTGCGACAATAAGGGAGGCGGCGGCGGCAGTCATGCCACAGCCCGGGCAGATTTTCCTGTTTTCACGCCGGATCGGAACGCTTGTTCCGCCCCTTACTCCCATTCCATCTCGGCAAAGACGCGACCTGCATTCTTGGTCGCCAGTTCCTCGAACGTATCCAGATTGCGCCAGCGTTCCTGATCGACGTAATAGGCGCCCGCCAGATCGCCGCCCTCTTCGATATGGGCGCCGATCTTCTCGCGCAGATCAACAAGATAGTCATAGGTATAGCGCCGCACCTGATCCAGATTGGTCGGGTGCCCATGGCCCGGGATCACATAGGTGGGGGCCAGCGGCTCCATCTTGGTCTCCCAGGTCTCCAGCCAGCAACTGGTGCAGGTATGCTCAAAGATTGGCAGCATCCGCTCGTGAAAGGCGATGTCGCCCGCAATGAGGATCTTCCACTCGGGGATCCAGACCTGGATATCGCCCGGATCATGCGCCGGCCCCATATGCATCACCTCGATCGCTACTCCGCCCAGCGTCAGGTCGTACCGATCCTCGAATGTCACATTCGCATGTTCGACCCGCGTGCCTTCGGCCCGGTCGCCGTTGTAGCGCTCCATGCCCATGAGGATGAAATCGCCATTTTCGGTGGTTTCCTCGACCGCGTCCACATGGGCCAGAACATCGACCCCCAAATCGCGCCAATAACTGTTGCCCAGCATGGCATGGCCCTGCCCGTTCTCGTTGATGACCATCACAACGGGCTGGTCGGTTACCAGCTTGATCTCCTCGTGCAGGGCGGCAGCCAGCCGGGCCGAGGCGCCGGCATTGACCACCACAACGCCCTCGTCGGTCACGATGAAGGACAGGTTGTTGTTATGCCCCGCGTTCTCGTAGGTCGGCGGTGCCGTAGCTCCGATGGCCGAGAACACATGCGGAATCACCTCGACCGGTTTCGAATAGAGTTCAGACTGCGGATACTGGTCCGGGATATCCTCGCTCGCCCCGGCGGTACTGGCCGCCAGGATCGCCGCCGCCCCAAGATATTTCTGCATGACACTCTCCTCCGAATGAATCATTCATATTTGTGCATAAGACGAAACGGAACGATACGGAACGTCTTGTCACAGGGCCACCGGCCGATAGTCTGTGCGCAAACATGGAGGAAGCGCAATGAGCTTGCAGGGAAAACATGCGCTGGTCACGGGTGGCGGCACGGGCATTGGCCTGGCGATCGCGCGCGGGCTGGCAGCCGGGGGCGCCACGGTCACCATAACCGGACGGCGGGCCGAGGTTCTGGAGCAGGTGGCCGGTGATGGCCTGATCGGGATGGTGATGGATGTGCGTGACGAGGAGGATGTCGCCGCCGGTATCTCCCGGGCAGTCCAGGCGCGCGGGCCGATCCAGATCTGTGTCGCCAATGCCGGCATAGCGGTCGGCAAGACCCTGCAGAAGACAGATATGGCCTTCTGGCGGGACATCATGGCCACCAATCTTGACGGCGCCTTCCTGACGATCCGGGAAAGCCTGCGCTCGATGCTGGAAACCGACTGGGGCCGGGTGATCACCGTTGCCTCGATCGCCGGACTGCGCGGCGCACCGGGCGCAGGCGCCTATTCGGCTTCGAAACACGGGATGATCGGGCTGACCCGCACCTATTCAGAAGAATTCATGGGAACGCCCTATACGTTCAACGCGCTGTGCCCCGGTTATGTCGACACTCCGATCGTGGAGCGCAATACCGCCTCGATCTCGCAACGGACCGGCTTGGCGTCAGAAGAGGCGCTGAAGCTGATGGTCAACCAGAACAGGCACAAACGCCTGATCGAACCGGAAGAGGTCGCCGCAGCGGCGCTCTGGCTGGTCGGGCCCGGTTCGCAAAGCATCAACGGCCAGTGTATCGAAATCGCCGGTGGCCAGACCTGATACCGCGGGGCGGGCATCGCGCACACCCGCCGGCCTCGGCAAACAAGCTCTGGACAGCCCCCGCGCCAGCCCCTATCAGTGAGGCAATATGCTTTAGGCTTAAAATACCATGCGGAGGCCACCATGACCGATTTTACCGCCACCAAGGCGATGTTCGACCTGCCCAAAGGTGTGCTCTATCTCGATGGCAACTCCCTTGGACCGTTGCCCAGCGCCGCAGTGGCGCGGGTCGGCGAGATGATGGCCGCCGAATGGGGGCAGATGCTGATCACTGGCTGGAACAAGGCCGGCTGGATGGCCCTGCCCACCGATCTCGGCGACCGGATCGGGCGCCTGATCGGCGCAGAGCCCGGTCAGGTCGTGATGGGCGACACCCTGTCGATCAAGGTGTATCAGGCGGTTGCCTCTGCACTTGAGCTCATTCCGGGGCGCAAGGTCGTGCTGTCCGACAACGGGAACTTCCCGACCGATCTCTACATGGTCGACGGGCTGCTGCGATCGCTGGGCGCAGGGTACGAGTTACGCATCGTCGACCCCGAGGCGGTCGAAGGCGCCATCACCGAAGAGGTCGCGGTGCTGATGCTGACCGAGGTCGACTATCGCACGGGCCGCAAGCACGACATGAAGGCATTGACAGCCAAGGCACATGCCAAGGGCGCGCTCACGGTCTGGGATCTCGCGCACTCCGCCGGCGCGCTGCAGGTCGATCTGGCCGGATGCGGGGCCGATTTCGCAGTGGGGTGCACCTACAAGTACCTCAATGGCGGCCCCGGTGCGCCCGCCTTCATCTATGTCGCGCCGCGCCATGCGGACAATGTACGCCCGGCGCTTTCTGGCTGGCTGGGGCACGAGGCACCGTTTGCCTTCGATCTGGATTATCGTCCGGGGTCCGGCATCGAACGAATGCGTGTCGGCACCCCCCCGGTTATTCAGTTGACGGCGCTGGCCGCCGCGATGGATGTCTGGGACATGGCGGATATGACCGATGTACGCGCAAAGTCGGTCGAACTGACCGAGCTTTTCATCGCCGAGGTCGAAGCCGCCTGCCCCGAGCTGGAACTGGCAAGCCCGCGCGACCCGAACCTGCGCGGCAGCCAGGTCTCCTTCCGCTTCGCCGACGGCTATGCCGCGATGCAGGCCCTGATCGCCCGCGGTGTGATCGGAGATTTCCGCGCGCCCGACATAATGCGTTTCGGATTCACCCCTCTCTATATAGACGAGGGCGATGTCCGCGCCGCCGTCGATATCCTGGCGGATGTGATGAACAATCGCCTGTGGGACCGTAACGAGTACAAGGTCCGCGCGCGCGTCACCTAAATTTTCAAACCTGCCGCAAGCAGTGCCGCAAGCTGGGCGGCGTGCGCGGTGTAGGTATCGTAATCGGGCGCTGTCATCTTGATGCCCTTGAGGGCGGCGGCAATCGTCGCCGCGACCGCTGCGGGATCGCCTGACAATCGAACGCGGCCCGCCTCGGCTTCCCGCCGCAACCAGTCGGAATAGACCTTTTGCAATCCGGCCTCTCCAGCCTCCACGATATCCGGCGCGGTGGACGTCCCCGCATCCAGCAATTCCATGCCATGCGGTGAATTCAGCAGCGCCGCGACTTCGTCGCCTTGCGCTGCAATGGCCCTGCCCAGACGAACTTCCACCGGTGCATCAGCATTCAACGCTTCCGTCAGTGTCTGGATCTTGTCGGCATAGTGCATCTCGACCAGGCTTCTGAAGATCGCTTCCTTGTTCTTGTAGTGGAGATAGATGGCCGCGCGGGACATTTTCGCGCCGCGCGCTATGTCATCCATGGATGTCTTGCGAAATCCATAGGTGGCAAAAGCATGCCACGCCGACTCCAGTATCGCCTTCACCCTTGGATCAATGCCCGCATCTTTCATGATACTCATTAGACAATATCGACAAAAAATGTCAATTGACAAAATTGACATTATAGCCATATTTTGTCAGGATCGACTAAAGCAATGAGGTCATCATGCCAACTTCCCTGACCATCAACGGCAAGACGCATCGGGTCGATCTGCCTGACAACGTGCCCCTTCTCTGGGTACTTCGCGACGAGATCGGGCTGACCGGAACCAAATTCGGCTGTGGAGTCGCCGCCTGTGGCGCCTGCACGGTTCATATCGACGGCGAGGCGGTGCGCAGTTGCCAGGTGGCGCTCAGCGATGTCTGGGGCGAAGTAACCACGGTCGAGGGCCTTGGTTCTCCAAAGGCGATGTCCGCAGTACAGCAAGCCTGGGCTGACCATCAGGTTGCGCAATGCGGCTATTGCCAGTCCGGTCAGATCATGCAGGCGGCCGCCCTGCTGAGCGCCAATCCCGAACCAACCGACGCCGAGATCGATGAAGCGATGCAGGGGAACCTGTGCCGGTGCGGCACCTATCCCCGTATTCGGGCCGCGATCCGTACGGCAGCAGACAAGATGAAGGAGGCATAAGAGGATGGCCAATATCGGAAAGATCGTCCGCCGCACCTTCCTTGTCGGGTCCGCCGCCATTGTCGGCGGGGTCGCCTTCGGCGCCTACTACCTGTCCCGTCCGGCGCCCAACCCCCTGACGCCCGGACCGGGGCAAGCCGCCCTGAATCCCTTCGTGCTGATCGACGCCGAAGGCATAACGCTTTTTGCCCCGCGTGCCGAAATGGGCCAGGGCGTGCATACGACCTGGGCAGCGCTGATCGCGGAAGAACTGGATGTCGAACTCGACCAGGTCAGGGTCCTGCACGGGCCGGCGGCCGCGGCATATTACAACACGGCCTTGTTGGGCGAGGCCCTGCCGGGCAAGGGCTACGACCAGTCGAACTTCATGCACAGCCTGGCCGAAGCCGCCGGCGTGGTTGGAAAAGTCCTCGGCATGCAGGTCACCGGCGGTTCGACGTCGATGGTGGACGGGTTCGAGCGGATGCGTGAAGCAGGCGCTGCCGCCCGCGAAACCTTGAAAGAGGCGGCGGCCCAAAGGCTCGGCGTGCCGCGTGACCGGCTGAGCACGAAAGGCGGCAAGGTCATCGCACCCGACGGAACCGAGATCGGCTACACGGAACTCGCCGAAGAGGCGGCCCGGATCGACCCGGTCGAAGGCGCACTGCGCAGCCCCTCCGACTGGCGGTTGCTGGGCCGCAACCTGCCGCGTGTCGACATGGTGGCCAAAGCCACCGGCACAGCAGAATTCGGGATCGACATTCGCCTGCCGGGCATGAAATTCGCCAGCCTGCGCATGTCCCCGCGACTTGGGGCCGGCATGAAATCCTTTGACGACAGCGCGGCCAGGACAATGCCGGGCGTCGAACGGGTCATCGACCTCGGCACTGGCGTTGCCGTGGTGGCCAACAACACCTGGCTCGCCATGCAGGCACTGGACGCCATCGAGATCGACTGGGAAGACGCGCCCTATCCCCCCGAAACGGATCAGATTTTTGCCGCGATCGCTGCCGCCCTGGATGGTGAGCCGAACTCGACCATGCGCGATGATGGCGACGTGGAGAGCCTGCCCGCAGGTGCGACCCTAGTCGAGGCGGAGTACACCGTACCCTACCTTGCCCACGCAACGATGGAACCGATGAACACGACCGCGCTCCATACCGGAGACCGGCTGGAACTCTGGTCCGGCAACCAGGCGCCGCTCCTGGTACAGAAGCACAGCGCCGAGGCCGTCGGCCTGGATCCCGAACAGGTCGAGGTTCACACACCTTATTTGGGTGGCGGGTTCGGTCGCCGCGGCGAGGTGGATTTCGCGGTCCTGGCTGCGCGGGTTGCCCGCGAGATGCAGGGAACGCCGGTTCAGCTTACCTGGTCGCGCGAAGAGGACATGCGGCACGACTTCTACCGCCCCGGCGCTGTTGCACGCCTGCGCGGCGCCGTTCAGGACGGCAAGCCGGTGCTGGTGGACGGTTCGATTGCCGCACAATCCTGCGCACAGCAGGCCATGGGCCGCTGGCTGGGGATGGCGATGGGCGGACCCGACAAGGCCACTGTCGATGGCGCGTTCAACGCCCCGTATGCCATACCCAACTTCCGCATTCGCGGTTATCTGGCCGATCTCCAGGTGCCCGTCGGATTCTGGCGTTCGGTCGGAGCGTCGATCAACGGGTTCGTGTTCGACACGTTCATGGATGAATTGGCCCATGCCGCCGGGCGTGATCCGCTCGATTTCCGACTGGAACTCGCGCAGGCCGAATGGGCGCCCGCCGCCGCCGTGCTGGAGGCCGTGCGCGACATGTCGGGCTGGACAGGAAAGACGCCGGATGGCATCGGCCGCGGTGTGGCCTTTACCTATTCCTTCGGTACACCGGTCGCCCAGGTGGTCGAAGTCCACCAGCAGAATGACGGCATCCGCATTGCAAAGGCCTGGATCGCGGCCGACGTCGGCCTGGCGCTGGATCCGGGCACGGTCGAGGCGCAACTGGTCGGCGGCATGATCTATGGCCTGTCGGCGGCCTGTTTCGGCAAGATCACCTTTTCGGGCGGCGAAGTCGAACAGATGAACTTTCCCGACTACGACGCCTTGCGCATCCACAACACACCAGAATTCGACGTTCGCGTTCTCGAAACGAAGCATCGGCTCAGTGGCATCGGCGAGCCCGGAACACCGCCTTCGATGCCGGCCCTCGGCAATGCCCTGTTCGATCTTACCGGCAGACGGGCCCGCAGCCTGCCGCTGTCCGAGCACTTCGATCTTCTGACGTGAACCGGCCTCAACCGTATCGGCAACCCGCGCCAACCGGCGCGGGCCTGCCGTTCACAAAAACGACACAAATGTTTCCCGATCGGCCCCAATCCAACCGCTGTGTTGCCACTGTCGTCATCTAGGGACGACACTGGCGGAACAGGCATGTCCCCCTCCCGCCCCAGAAGCAATGAGATTTCAGCGCAGAAACGCGCGGAAGGTGGAACACATGCCCAGTGGTTATCTTGTAACCCTCGGGGTCGATCAGGACCTGTCGCTCGCAGCCAGTATCGGCGGCGCCCTGGTCAATTTCACTACTGCGGAACTGATCGGCTCCGGCGAATGGGCGTGGTCGGGAACCTTCGGCGGGACAACCTACAACAACCAACTGGAAACCGGCCAATACTTTCAGGCGACGGATGGGAACCTGTACTTCGTGCCGGACCTGGGACCGGTCAGCACCTTGTCCGAAGCCCAAGCCGTGTCCGCCCCCTACTTTTCACCTTTCAACAAGGTTCAGGGCACCAGCAACGACGACCTGATCGACGATACCTATGCCGACAACAACGGCAACTCGGTCGACAGCGGGCAAGGATCCGGCCCCGACGGCAACGGCGATCAGGTCTTTGCCGGCCAGGGAAACGACACCGTCGACGCCGGGTTGGGCGATGATCTGGTCTATGGTGGCTCAGGGAATGATGACATCCAGGGCGGCGACGGAGATGATCTCCTGTATGGCGACGGTCAGGGCAGCAGCACCGAATCCCTGAACTGGTTCGCCGAAGGCACTGACGGCACCGACCTTTCCGGCGGCTTTACCCAGACGACCGGCAGCATGAATGTAAGCGTCAGCTTTACTGACGACGGCAACAACAGACCCGTTTTCGAGGTGGATACGGCTCAGGAAACCTATGTTGACAGCGGTGACATACAATCGGAATTCTCATCCCTCTACCTCGCGGGCCAGGGTCGGGGAGCAACCTCGACAACCCGGATAGAGTTCTCGGCCCGCTCCGACTTCGATGTCGCAGGCGAAGTCGAGAACGTCATGTTCCGCATCAACGACATCGACTGGGCCAGCCGCAACCATCGCGACATACTCGAGATCAATGCCTATGACGCCAACGGCAACCCGGTCGCCGTCACCCTGACCCCCACGGGAGCCGGCACAAATCCCGACACGGTATCCGGCAACACGATCACAGCCGGCGACCAGTCCGACAGTGCACTGGATGAATCCGGGTCGGTTCTGGTCGAGATTGCCGGGCCGGTACAGTCCATTGAAATCATCTACTCAAACGCGCTCAGCGGCACCCAGGCCGTCTGGATCAGCGATGTCTACTTTGACACCCGCACTCTGCCGGACGGGAACGACACGATCGATGGCGGCCTTGGCAATGACACGATCGACGGCCAGGGTGGCGACGACTCGCTTCTGGGTGGCGAAGGCGACGACGAACTCAGCGGCAATGACGGATCCGACACTCTCTCGGGCGGCGCGGGTAATGACCTGCTGTCTGGCGGCGAAGGGCCAGACCTGATCTTCGGCGACGGCGGTCAGGATACGATTTCAGTGTCCCACGGCGACACTGTCCATGGTGGCGATAACGACGATTTGTTCGTTTTGACCGATCTGGGGGAAGCCGGTGGCGGCAGTATCGAGATCGTTGGCGGTGAAAGCGACGAAACTGGTGGTGACACTCTCGACCTTGGCGGGGTCGTCAACCTTGGCACCATCAACCTGACGACAAATCTACTTGGTGAAAAGGCGGGCACAGTCGAACTTCTTGACGGCACGCTGGTCACGTTTTCAAACATCGAAAGCATCATCTGCTTCACGCCCGGCACGCTGATCGCGACCGCGCACGGGCAGCGCCGCATCGAAACGCTGAGCCCGGGCGAACTGATCGTGACCCGCGACAACGGTTTGCAGCCGCTACGCTGGATCGGCAGCCGAACCGTGGCGGCCCAGGGCAGGCACGCACCGGTTCAACTTGACCCGGCCCTGTTGCAGGGCGCAAGCGCGCCGCTGCTGGTGTCCCCGCAACACCGGATGCTGTGGACGGGATCGCGCGCCCAGATGTATTTCGGCGAACCCGAAGTCCTGATCGCGGCCAGCCACCTGCTGGAAAATCCCGCCGCCCGGCGGGTCGAGGGCGGGCAGGTCACTTACATCCACCTGATGCTGGACCGCCACGAGATCATCTATGCCAACGATGCCGCGACCGAGAGCTTCTTTCCCGGCGACGAAGCCCTCGCCGCGCTTTGCGACCGCGCCCGGGACGAGATGTTCCAGCTCTTTCCGGAACTGCGCAGCCATCAGGGCGGATTCGGCGACACCGCACGATTGTGCCTGAAGGCGCACGAAGCCAGACTCCTGGCCGCCTGATACGCCGCTGTCAGGCCGACCTCTGCACCAACGGCACGGCCCGCCCGGCCGCCCATGCGCGCACCGCCTCGCCAAATGCCGTGAAAAGGGGGCGCGAAACCGGGTCGTTCGCCGCATCCCATTCCGGGTGCCACTGAACCGACAGGGTAAAGCCCGGAGCATCCTTCACATAGATCGCCTCGGGCGTACCATCGGGTGCCACGCCATCGACGACCACGCGACATCCCGGGCACTTGATCCCCTGTCCGTGCAGGGTGTTGGTCATCACTTCCGTCGCGCCGAACAGACGATTGAACACCCCGCCTTCAGTCACCGTAACCACGTGGCGCAGGGCAAATTTCTCCTCGAGCGTCCCGTCCGGCGGCATCCGGTGGTTCATTCGCCCCGGCAAGTCGCGGATCTCGGGATGCAACGTGCCGCCCAAGGCGACATTGACCTCCTGGAAACCGCGGCAGATGCCCAGAAACGGCTGCCCCCGCGCAACGCAGGCCCGTACCAGCGGCAGCGTGATCGCATCGCGCGCCCGGTCGAACTGGCCATGCGCCTCGGTTGCGTCCTCGCCATATTCAGCCGGATGCACATTGGGCCGGCCACCGGTCAGCAGAAATCCGTCACAGGTTTCCAGAAGCTCCTCGACCGAGACAAACCGGGGATCGGCAGGGATCAGCAGCGGCAGGCAACCCGCCACATTCGCCACGGCGTCGGAATTCATCGTCCCGCCCGCATGGGTCGGATACTGATCGTTGATGAGATAGGAGTTTCCGATGATCCCGACGACAGGCCGCGCCATGTTTCCCCTCTTGTCACATGCGTGACACACAGGTTATCCCGCCGCCTGTCGACCCGCAACATCAATGGCGGAACTACAGGGGCGCAAGCCCCTGTTCAAATGCGCACATTCGCTGCAATGCCTCAGATTTCACCGGTAAGCCCGGCAGCCTCGATCCCAGCCATCGCCGCGATGGCGTCATTGTCCGAGGTATCGCCGGTCACGCCCACGGCTCCGATCACGGCACCCTTCTTGTCGCGGACCAGCACACCGCCCGGCACCGGGATCACCTTGCCGCCGTAGACGCCATTGACCGCCGCCATGAAATAGGCCTGCGCCTCGGCCCGCGCCATCTGCGCCGTGCCGGCCATGCCCAGCATGACGGAGCCATAGGCCTTGCCCTGCGCGATGCCGAAACGGCCCGGCGATGCCCCGTCCTCGCGCTCGAATGCGATCACATGGCCTCCGGCATCCAGCACCACCACCGACAGCGGCTTGAGCTGCATCTCGCGCCCTTTTTCGAGTGCCTTGCGAATGATCACCCGCGCGCGTCGCAAACTGATTGCCATCTTTTCGCTCCCTGTTTCTTTCTGGTCAAAAATACTCTCGGGGGAGCGCGAGGGGGCAGACAGCCCCCTCGCTCCCGCATCCTCGATCACGCTCCGAGGCTGGCCTTCAGCTCCAACCGCCGCGCATGCAACACCGGCTCGGTATAGCCCGAAGGCTGCACCCGCCCCTTGAACACCAGATCGCAGGCCGCCTGAAAGGCGATGCCGTCGAACCCCGGCGCCATCGGGCGATAGGCCGGGTCGTCCGCGTTCTGGCCATCCACCACCTCGGCCATCTTGCGCATCGCGGCCATGACCTCCTGCGCGTCGACCACGCCATGATGCAGCCAGTTGGCGACATGCTGGGCCGAGATGCGGCAGGTGGCGCGGTCCTCCATCAGGCCGACGTTGTTGATGTCGGGCACCTTGGAACAGCCCACACCCTGGTCGACCCAGCGCACGACATAGCCCAGGATGCCCTGCGCATTGTTCTCGACCTCGCGGCGGATCTGCTCGGGCGACCACTTGCGGAAACTGGCCAGCGGGATTTCCAGGATGCCATCCACATGCGCCCGCCGCCCGCCGGCTTTGAGCGCCTTTTGTACCGCAAAGACATCGACCTTGTGATAGTGCAGTGCATGCAGGGTGGCTGCCGTGGGGCTCGGCACCCAGGCGCAGTTTGCCCCGGCCTTGGGATGTTCGATCTTGGTCTCGATCATCGCCGCCATCTTGTCCGGCATCGCCCACATGCCCTTGCCGATCTGCGCCTTGCCCGACAGGCCGCATTCCAGGCCAATATCGACATTGAGGTTCTCGTAGGCGGTGATCCAGGACTTGCGCTTGATGAAATCCTTGCGGCTGAACGGCCCCGCCTCCATGGACGTGTGGATCTCGTCGCCGGTGCGGTCAAGGAAGCCGGTGTTGATGAAACAGACACGCGACTTCGCCGCGCGGATGCATTCCTTGAGGTTGACGCTGGTGCGCCGCTCCTCGTCCATGATGCCGATCTTCACCGTATTGCGCGGCAGCCCGAGAATATCCTCGACCATGTCGAAGATCTCGACGGCAAAGGCCACCTCTTCCGGCCCGTGCATCTTGGGCTTGACCACATAGACCGAGCCCTTGACCGAGTTGCCGCCGTCGCGTTTCAGGTCATGCATGGCAATCAGCGTGGTGCAGAGCGCGTCCATCAGACCCTCACCGATCTCGCCACCTTCGCCGTCCAGCACCGCCGGGTTGGTCATCAGGTGACCGACATTGCGCACCAGCATCAGCGCCCGGCCCTTGACCGTCAGGTCAGAGCCGTCCGGCGCGGTATAGCTGCGGTCGGCATTGAGGGCGCGGGTAAAGGTTCCGCCGCCCTTGCTGACCTCCTCGGTCAGGTCGCCGCGCATCAGGCCCAGCCAGTTGGAATAGGCCAGGACCTTGTCCTCGGCATCGACACAGGCGACCGAGTCCTCGCAATCCATGATGGCTGAAACGGCACTTTCCAACACGACATCGGCCAGTCCGGCCTGGTCGCGGCTGCCCACCGGATGCGTCCGGTCGAACACCAGTTCCACATGCAGGCCGTTGTTGCGCAACAGTACTGCGGAAGGTGCCTTGGGATGGCCGCGGAAGCCCACGAATTTCTCGGGGCTGACCAGCGGCTGGTCGTCGACCAGCAGAGCCCCTTCATGCACGTAATAGCGGCGCGCATCCGCATGGCTGGTGCCCTTGATCGGAAAGGCCTCGTCCAGGAACACCCGTGCCCGCGCCACGACCCGTGCGCCGCGGCCACGGTCGTAACCACCCGCCGGGGCCGGACCACCCATCGCGTCCGTACCGTAGAAAGCGTCATACAGGCTGCCCCAACGCGCATTGGCAGCGTTCAGCGCATAGCGCGCGTTGGTGATCGGAACCACGAGTTGCGGTCCCGGAACGGTCGCGATCTCCGGATCGACATTCGCCGTTTCGATCTCGAATGCCTCGCCTTCGGGCAGAAGATAACCGATTTCGCTCAGGAACGTCTTGTAGGCTTCGTGATCATGCGGCTGGTCGCGATGCGCTATGTGCCAGTCGTCGATCCGGGCCTGAAGCTCTTCGCGCCGGGCCAGCAGCGCCCGGTTCTTCGGCCCCAGTTCGGCCACCATCCGGAAGAGACCCGCCCAGAAGCTTTCCGCCTCGACCCCGGTTCCGGGCAAGGCCCGCTCTTCGATGAAGGCGGCCAGTTCATCCGCCACCTGCAACCCGTTTCGATCAACCCTGCCCGTCATCCGAGTCTCCCGCCTGATAATTCGTGTACAACCGTATGCCGCTTCCAGTTAGAACGAAAGTTTCCGATACGCAACTTTTCGGTAAGTTTCTTTTACCAATTTTTTCGAATACTGTTTTTTGCCTTTTCGGAAAGCCACCCGCCAGCGCCCCGCGCGCCGCCTTGCACCCTCGCCCGGTTCTTCCTAACGTCGCGAACAATCCGCCACAGCCCGAGGTTCCCATGCGCGACGCCGCCCCCGCCACGATCTATCTCAAGGACTACGCCCCATTCGGCTATGTGGCCGACGCGGTCCACCTGACCTTCGATCTCGATCCGAAGGCTACCCGAGTTCACGCGCGCATCGACTTCCGCCCCAACCCCGAGACCGACGATCGTAGCTTTTTCCTGCATGGTGAAAAACTGAGCCTGATCCGAGCGGCCATCGACGGTATCGAGATCGCGCCACAGCTCACCGATACCGGCCTGACTTGCCCGGTCCCCGACGCACCCTTTGTCTGGGAGGCCGAGGTCGAGATCGACCCGGCCGCGAATACCGCTCTCGAAGGGCTCTACCTGTCCAACGGGATGTATTGCACCCAATGCGAGGCCGAGGGATTTCGCAAGATCACCTATTACCCGGACAGACCGGACGTGATGAGCACCTTTACCGTACGCATCAACGGCCCACACCCCCTGCTGCTGTCCAATGGCAACCCGGTCGCCAGCGGCGAAGGCTTTGCCGAATGGCATGATCCGTGGCCCAAACCCGCCTATCTCTTTGCGCTGGTGGCAGGCGACCTAGTAGCCCATTCCGACAGGTTCACCACCGTCTCGGGCCGCGAAGTGGACCTGAACCTCTGGGTCCGCCCCGGCGACGAAGGCAAATGCGCCTTCGGCATGGAGGCGCTGAAGAAATCCATGCGCTGGGATGAAGAGGTCTATGGCCGCGAGTACGATCTCGACGTTTTCAACATCGTGGCGGTCGACGATTTCAACATGGGCGCGATGGAGAACAAGGGGCTGAACATCTTCAACTCGGCCGCCGTGCTGGCCAGCCCCGAGACTTCGACCGACGACAATTTCGAACGGATCGAGGCAATCATTGCGCATGAGTATTTCCACAACTGGACCGGCAACCGCATCACCTGCCGCGACTGGTTCCAGCTCTGCCTGAAAGAGGGGCTGACCGTGTTCCGCGATGCGCAGTTCACGGCCGACCTGCGCAGCGCGCCGGTCAAACGCATCCGCGACGTGATCGACCTGCGTGGCCGCCAATTCCCCGAGGATCAGGGGCCACTCAGCCACCCGGTCCGGCCCGAGAGCTTTCAGGAGATCAACAACTTCTACACCGCCACCGTCTATGAAAAGGGCGCCGAGGTGATCGGCATGCTGAAACGGCTGGTGGGGGATCGCGCCTATGCCGAGGCGCTGGACCTTTATTTCGCCCGCCACGACGGACAGGCCTGCACCATCGAGGACTGGCTCAAGGTTTTCGAGGACGTGACCGACCGCGACCTGTCTCAGTTCAAGCGATGGTACAGCCAGGCCGGCACACCGCGCATCACGGTCGAGGAAGACTGGCAGGACGGCACCTATACGCTCACCCTGTCACAAACCACACCCCCCACCCCCGGCCAGCCCGAGAAACTGCCGCAGGTGATCCCGGTCGCGGTGGGCCTCCTGGGGCCGAACGGCGACGAGGTGCGGCCGACGCAGGTGCTGGAACTCACGCAAGACCGGCAAAGCTTCACCTTCGACGGGCTGGCCGCGCGCCCGGTCCCGTCGATCCTGCGCGAGTTTTCCGCCCCCGTGGTGCTGGAGCAGGAAACCACCCCTGCTCAACGCGCCTTTCTGCTGGCCCATGACACCGATCCGTTCAACCGCTGGGAGGCGGGCCGCACCCTGGCCGAGGAATGCCTGCTGGCAATGATCACCAAAGGGGCGGCGCCGGACGCCGACTACCTGAACGGTCTGCTGGCGGTGGTGCGGGACGACACGTTGGACCCGGCCTATCGCGCGCTCATGCTCGGCCTGCCCAGCCAGTCGGAAATGGCCGCAACCCTGCACCGGTGCGGCGTGACCCCGGACCCGCAGGCGATCTGGGACGCGACCGAAACGCTGCGCCAGTCCACCGCCCAGTACCTGCAAGACCTGCTGCCGCGCCTGCGCGCGGAAACGCAGGTGGACCAGCCCTTTGCCCCGGATGCCGAGCAATCGGGCAAGCGCGCGCTTGGTGGCGCGGCGCTGGCGCTGCTCACGCGCCTCGACGGCGGCGCACAGGCAACAAGCGACTATGGCCGGGCCGACAACATGACCCTGCAACTTTCGGCCCTGTCCTGCCTGCTCAAGGCGGGCAAGGGACAGACGGAGCTTGCCGCTTTCTACGACCAGTGGCGGCATGACCGGCTGGTGATCGACAAGTGGTTCGGCTTGCAGGTGGGTCTTGCTGCCCCCGAAAAGGCGGCGGACACCGCCCGGGCGCTTACCGGACACCCAGATTTCAACTGGAAGAATCCCAACCGGTTCCGGGCCCTGTTCGGCCCCCTCGCCATGCATCACGCCGGGTTCCATTTTGCCGGGGGCGCGGCCTATGAACTGCTTGCCGACTGGCTGATCCGGCTCGACCCGGTAAATCCGCAGACCACGGCGCGCATGTGCTCTGCCTTCCAGACCTGGCGGCGCTATGACGGCGAACGTCAGGCGCTGATCGGCGCACAGCTGGACCGAATCCTTGCCCAGCCTGGCCTGAGCCGCGACACGACCGAAATGCTGACCCGTATCAAAGGAGCCTGAGCCATGCGCAAGACCCTTCTCATCACCGGTGCCAGCGCCGGCATTGGTGCTGCGACCGCCCGCATGGCCGCCGCCCGCGGCTATAATCTGGCACTCAATTACCGCAGCGACCATGCCGGAGCCGAGGCCGTGGCCGAAGCCGCCCGCACCGCCGGCGCGCAGGTGATCCTGTGCCCCGGCGACGTGGCCGAGCCGGACCAGATCACCAATATCTTTGCCGCTGTCGACGCGGCTTTTCCCCGGCTCGACGCGCTGGTCAACAATGCCGGTATCGTCGACATGACCGCCAAGGTCACCGACCTGACGCACGCCCGCCTGCGGCGCATGTTCGACGTCAACGTGATCGGCGCCATCCTGGTCGCCAGAGAGGCGGTGCTGCGCATGCAGGCGCATGGACATGGCGGCGCCATCGTCAATGTCTCTTCGGCAGCGGCGCGGCTGGGCTCGGCCAACCAATATGTCGACTACGCGGCATCCAAAGCCGCGATCGACACCTTTACCAAGGGACTGGGCGATGAGGTGGCAGCGCAGAATATCCGCGTCAACGCCATCCGTCCGGGGCTGATCGAGACCGATATTCACGGCAAGGGCGGCGAACCGGACCGGGCGCAGCGGCTGGCCCATATGGTGCCGATGAAACGCACCGGATCGGCGGAGGAAGTGGCCGAGGCCATCCTCTATCTGCTGTCGGATGCCGCATCCTATATCACCTCGACCACGCTTGACGTGACCGGCGGGCGGTGAGCAGCCCCGTCCGATATGTGCGCCATGCCCGCAGCCCCCGCAACATCGCCATTCTGATCGCGGTGTGGGCCGGACTGTCGGCACTGGCTGTCTTTTTCGGCGCCGCCTGGTGGATTATTGCACTTGGCGCTTTGCCCACACTGCCGCTGCTTTGGGATATCGTCGCCGACCGCCAGGCGGGGCTGGATCTGGACGACAGCCGCATCAGCTGGTTTTCGGGCCGCATGACCGGCGTGGCCGAACTGGGAGAGATCGACCATGTCCGGCTGGACACGCGCTGGGATTTCTCGGTACGTGCCACGCTCTGCCTGAAATCGGACAGGCAACTGCGCCTTCCGCAGGAGTGCACACCGCCGCACCGCGACTTTGAAACTGTGTTGAAAGACCGTGAATTGACCGTGGTTCGGCACCATTTTGCCGGAAGGTAGCAGTTTGATGCCGATTTGAAGGCAATCCCCGCCTTGGCCGCAAAACCTGTCACGAAACACCCTCAGCCAGCCATGTTTGTGCCTCAAACCAACGGCAGATTTCGACCAATCAACAACTTACAGGCCGGTCGTTTCCAAGTATGCTGCACTTTACCCGCACCTTCATGAGTTCACTGCCTGGACTGACTGCGCGGTTTTCCGGCCGCGCAGTCGATTTCCCCAAGTGCAAGACACCGGTTTCACCTCTGAAACTCGAGGATGCCCTGACGATTCCGGTCGCGGAATGCAGCCGCGACGAGGAGGAATGCCGCGCCGCCCGTGAGAGGGGGCAGTTTCTCGCGCGTCAGGACCGGTGGAGCGAGTTGAGCGACGAGATACGAACCGCCGACAACGGACGCCATCGCACCATCGGCGGCACCGCGGTCGCCGACCTTCTGGCCTATGGCGCGCGTTGCGACGTGGTTGCCGCCTTCGAAGACGCCTTGAATGACGGTCGTTGCGGATCCGAAACATTTCTGTCCGACGGGATCCGGGGGCTGGAATTCGTCCGGCAGGAGCAACCCCACGACCCCTATGTCAACATGGTCGTGGCCTTGGCCCATATCGACATGGCCTGGACCTGGCGTGGCACGGTGCGCGAAACCATCATTCCCCGGATGAACCGTGAAAAATGCGCAGCCCATTTCGACCGGGCTCGGGATCTGTTGCATCCGTGGTGCGGCATAGAGCTGGACAGCCCGTTGCTGCAATCGACCTGTTGCGCCATGCTCGCCGGCGTTCCGGCTGCCTCGCGCAATGTCGCCGATACATACGAAGACCTGATTGACCTGGACCCCCGTAACCCGAGGCACATGCGTGCACTTGGAAACCACCTGCTGCCGCGATGGTTCGGAACCTATCAGGCACTGGAACTCGAAGCCCGCCGCACCGCCGCACGGACACATGATATCTGGGGCGCTGGCGGTTACACCTGGGTCTGTTTCGACGCGATCGCTCTGGACGAAGAGGCCTGTGCAGGGGTCGACATCGAATTCTTCGTCGACGGACTGCGCGATATCGTGCGCGTCTGTCCGGGGCAGGAAACGATCAACCTTCTGGCCGCCTATTGCACGGTCACCTTGTTGTCCGGCTTTGGCATCAATGAAAAGGCGGATATGGCGCGGGTTCAGATCTGTAACGCGGCCGATTGGCTGATCCGTGACCATCTGACCGAGATTCACCCGCTGATCTGGGCACATGCGGCGGACGGGTTTGCAAACAACATGCGCATATCCTCTCCAAGCCGGTTTGCCGCGCGCGGGCGCGCCAATGCGCTTCAGGCCATCGCCCATCTGTTCCGGGACGAGATCCGGCGTGGCAATCGCGTGGTTTTCACGCCCGACGGGCCGCAAGTGCACACCGCGTAACCTGATTTGCACAGCCGCGAAGGGCGCCCTGCTTGCCCAAATCTGACTGCGCCCGAGCGCTGGCTGGCCTGCTCCCCCTTGCTCATGGGCGCGTGCGGGCCTAGAAGGCGGTTTGTACAAAGCGGATAAGAGGCGCACCCATGCTGGATTTGACCTTCGACACCCCCAAACCCAAAATCATCGCCGGCGCCAAGCACGACTGGGAGCTGGTGATCGGGATGGAGGTGCATGCCCAGGTCAGTTCGAACGCCAAGCTCTTCTCGGGCGCCTCGACCGCTTTCGGCGCCGAGCCGAATTCGAACGTGGCCTTCGTGGATGCGGCGATGCCGGGAATGCTGCCGGTCATCAACGAGTTCTGCGTCGAGCAGGCGGTGCGCACCGGTCTGGGGCTGAAGGCCGAGATCAACCTGAAATCCGCCTTCGACCGCAAGAACTATTTCTACCCCGACCTGCCGCAGGGCTATCAGATCTCGCAGCTCTATCACCCGATCGTTGGTGAAGGCGAAGTGCTGGTCGAGATGGGCGACGGCACCGCGCGCCGGGTCCGGATCGAGCGTATCCACATGGAACAGGACGCGGGCAAGTCAATCCATGACATGGATCCGAACATGTCCTTTGTCGATCTCAACCGCACCGGCGTCTGCCTGATGGAGATCGTCAGCCGCCCCGACATCCGCGGCCCCGAAGAGGCCGCCGCCTATATCGCCAAGCTGCGCCAGATCCTGCGCTATCTCGGCACCTGCGACGGCAACATGCAGAACGGCAACCTGCGGGCCGATGTGAACGTGTCGATCTGCCGTCCCGGCGCCTATGAGAAGTATCAGGAGACACAGGACTTTTCGCACCTGGGCACGCGCTGCGAGATCAAGAACATGAACTCGATGCGGTTCATTCAACAGGCTATCGAATACGAGGCGCGCCGCCAGATCGCCATCGTCGAGGCGGGCGGCAAGGTCGATCAGGAAACCCGGCTCTATGACCCGGACAAGGGCGAGACCCGCTCGATGCGCTCCAAGGAAGAGGCGCATGACTACCGCTATTTCCCCGATCCCGACCTCTTGCCGCTGGAGATCGAACAGGCCTGGGTGGACGGCATCAAGGCCAGCCTTCCGGAACTGCCCGATGAAAAGAAGGCGCGCTTCATCAACGAGTTCGGCCTGACAGACTATGACGCCTCGGTGCTGACCGCCGAAGTGGAATCGGCCGCCTATTTCGAGGACGTGGCCAGGGGGCGCAATGGCAAACTGGCGGCGAACTGGGTCATCAACGAACTGTTCGGGCGGCTCAAGAAGGAAGACCACGACATCACCGAAAGCCCGGTCAGCCCGGCCCAGTTGGGCGGCATCATCGACCTGATCGCCTCGGATGCGATCTCGGGCAAGATCGCCAAGGACCTGTTCGAGATCGTCTATACCGAAGGCGGCGACCCGGCCGAGATCGTCGAGGCGCGCGGCATGAAACAGGTCACCGACACGGGCGCCATCGAAGCGGCGCTTGACGAGATCATCTCCGCCAACCCGGCCCAGGTGGAAAAGGCCAGGGTGAACCCGAAACTGGCGGGCTGGTTCGTGGGCCAGGTGATGAAGGCGACCGGCGGCAAGGCCAATCCCAAGGCGGTCAACGACCTGGTCGCGGCCAAGCTGGGGCTGTGACCTGTACCGGGTTTTGACCGTTTTGTACGCGGCCCCGGACCCGGATTGACCGATTTGTAGCGGTGTTCAGGAGCCCCTTCACAGGTGGCAAAACGCTGCCTGCGGAGGTTCCTTGCGGGATATCCCGCGCCACGCCCGGGCCGGGCCCAGATTTTTCGTCGAAAAATCTTTGCCTCTGGCGGGCCTCCCCGCAAGCGGGACACAAAGCGCGGGTTGAGACGGTCCCTTCCGATCCGATTGCGCAGGATGAAACCGGAGCCCTGACCCTCTGGCCAATGCGTCATCTCCTTGGTTATATGCGGGCCAAGTCATCCAAGAGGCCCCTGCATGATCCGCTACGAATACAAGGTCGTTCCCGCCCCCGCCCGCGGCACCAAGGCCAAGGGGGTCAAGACGCCCGAGGGACGGTTCGCGCTGTCGGTGGAAAGCCTGCTCAACGAAATGGGCGCAGAGGGCTGGGAATACCAGCGGGCCGAACTCTTGCCCAGCGAGGAGCGTACCGGGCTGACCGGGTCTGTGACCAACTGGCGCAATGTACTGGTGTTCCGCCGCGCTCGGGCCGAAGGGGCCGTTGCACCGGTCGCCGTCCCCCAAGCCCGGCCGGAAGCGATGGCCGAACCCGCAACCGCCGGGCAGGAAGAGGCGGATGACGGCACCCCGCAAGCGCGCCCGATCCCCGGCCCGGATACGATGAAGAACCAGTTGCGTGCGCCTGCGCCGATCTCGTCCCCGGTGAACGACCCGCCCTTGCGGGTGGTCAAGCCGGAGCCCGGCACGGACTGACCGCGCGCCTCAGTCACCGATATCGAGCGCCAGCGCGTGGATGCGCGGCACGATATCGCCAAGCGCCGCATGCACCGCGCGATGCCGCGCGACCCGCCCCATGCCGGCAAATCCGGCGGCGCGGATGCGCACCGTAAAATGGCTTTCCCCGCCTTCCCGGTACCCCGCATGGCCACGGTGGCGTTCGCTGTCGTCGGTGATTTCCAGTTCGGTCGGGGCAAAGGCAGCCTGAAGGCGCGCGCGCATTTCCTCGGCGATGGGCATGTCCGGCGATACTCCTCTGGATTGCGGATTTTTGCTGTTTTTCCGCCCGGCCGCGGTTTTTTTGCCGCCGCCCTCTTCTATCTGTCAGCACATAGACTAAACTCCTGCCTCCGAGTCGAGAAGCGCCAAGCGAAAGGGCCCGAAATGAGCAAGCCAGACCCCTTCGGATTCGATATGTCCGTCTCTTCCGCAAAGAAGAAGAACCCGCGCGGGCGGCGTGGTATGTCGGGTGCATCCGAAACCTCGGTCCGGGTCTGCGAGCACGAGGGCTGCACCGAGGCAGGCAAGTTCCGCGCCCCCAAGGCCCCCGACGTGCTGGACGACTATTTCTGGTTCTGCCAGCAGCATGTGCGTGAATACAACCAGAAGTGGAACTTCTTCGACGGCACCACCGAGGCAGAAATGAACGCGCAAATGTCCAAGGACAAGGTCTGGGAGCGCAAGACTCGGCCGATGGGCGACCCCGAGGCGCGGGCCTGGGCGCGGCTGGGGATCGAGGATCCGCACCAGGTGCTGGGGGCGAATGCGACGCAGAACCCGGGCCGTTCGGCGGCAGGGGGGCGGAAGCTGCCGCCAACCGAAAGGCGCGCCATCGAGATCCTTGAGGCCAAGGACAGCTGGACCAAGGCCGAGGTGCGCGCGGCCTACAAGAAGCTGATCAAGGTGCTGCACCCTGACATAAACGGCGGGGACCGCAGCCAGGAAGAGCAGTTGCAGGAAGTTGTCTGGGCCTGGGACCAGATCAAGGACAGCCGCAACTTCAAGTGACCGCCTGTACCTGACACACGCCCCGGCAGTCCCGGCCGCGCGCCGGCTTCCGGCTTCTTTCTGGTCACAAATACTCATATCCCGCCGGTGCATCCAACGCCACCGTTGTCTTCTTTGGTCCAGACCTCACCGCGGGGCGGGCTTCGGGCGGAGCGAGGGGGCTGTCTGCCCCCTCGCGCTCCCCCGAGAATATTTTCGACCAGAAAGAAGCAGCGGCAGGACCCCGATCAGCTGCGGATGTAGGCGGTGGTTCCTTCGGGATCGGGTCGGTAGTCCCATTTCGTGCCGTTTGCAGCCATTGCGGCGTTGACCACCTGTTTCTGCGCCAGCCGGGTCCAGACCTCGGCTTCGATCGCGTCGAGATCGAAGCGTTCGGCGATCAGTGCCGCGAAGCCGCGTTCGATATCGGCGGCCTTTGGGGTTCCCGCCAGGTTGTTCCATTCACCGGGGTCGATTTCGAGGTTGAAGAGCTGCGGGCTGGAGCGGTGGCAATAGAGGTATTTCCACGCGCCCTGGCGGATCATGAAGCTGGGGCGCATGATCCCCTCGCCGTGGTATTCCGAGATCACCGGCACCACGTCAAGCGCCTCGCCGCGCAGGGCGGGCATGAGCGAGCGGCCGTCCATCGGGCGGGCCGGGGTGGCGCCGACCAGATCGAGGAAGGTGGCGGGCAGGTCTATCAGCGACACCGGCGTGTCCACGCGGCGGTGCCCGGCGCCGGGATGGTCAATGATCAGCGGGATGCGGGCGGACCATTCGTAGTGGCTGCGTTTCTGGATCAGCCCTTTTTCGCCCAGCATCTCGCCATGGTCCGAGGTCAGGATCACCATCGTGTTGTCGCGCAGGCCCTGCTCGTCAAGCACGTCGAGCAACTCGCCCAGCTTGTCGTCGATGTAATGGGCGAGCGCGGCAAAGCCGCGGCGCATCGCCAGCAGGTCGGCCTCGTTGCGGATGCTTTTGCGGTCGAGCCCGTACCAGCGCAGGAAGGCGCGGTCGAAATCGGAATAGCGCGCGTCCATATCCGCCGGGTAGTGCGGCAGCGGCAGGTCGGCGTCCTTGTACATCTCCCAGTATTTGCGGGGCACGATATAGGGCGGGTGCGGGTTGGTGTAGGAGACCGTCAGCATGAACGGGCGGTCGGGCACGTGGCGCAGATATTCGAGCGCGCGGAAATGGGTTTCCTCGTCATATTGCAGCTCCGGGCTCCAGCCCGCGCCGATGTTGCGGGCCTGGTACTGGGGGGCGAAGTCGAAGGCCATCGCCGTGGGGTCGTTTTCATCGAGCAGCGGATAGGACCAGAGAAAGCCCGAGGGGTAGATGTCGGTGTTGAGGCGACGGCGGAAGCCGTGCAACTGGTCGGCGCCGATGAAATGCATCTTGCCCGAGAGCACGGTGTCGTAGCCCGCGTTGGTCAGGTAATGGGCGAAGGTGGGGATGAAGCTGTGATAGGGGTCGCCGTTGTCGTAGCAGCCGGTGGTCGAGGTGTGCAGCCCGGTCATGAAACAGGAGCGCGCGGGCACGCAGATCGGGCTGGGTGTGTAGGCGGTGGTGAAATTCACCGCCCGGTCGGCAAGCGTCTTCATGTGTCTGGTGCGGGCTATCGGGTGACCGCAGGCCTCGAGCATGAAGGGGGTCATCTGGTCGGCCATGACCAGCAGTATATTGGGATGGCGCTGTGGCATGGCGGGATGTCCTGGGCCTGGGGAATGCGGCAAGGCTAGAAGCGGCGCGCAGGCCTGTAAACAGGGAACGGCGGACGCGTCCGGAAGGCGATCCGGGTCTGAACCGGCCGCAGGCAAATCTGTTACATCCGCGTGTTACCCGGTTCGCGTCGGCATATGCGCGGCCCTTGTTCAAACTCAAGATGGACCAGTTCGATGATCCCCGAATTTGCCACGATGCTTCCTGACATTTCCCTGTCCCTGGCCCTGGCGGGAGCGCTGGTGTTGGCGGCCTATCTGGCGCTGGGCCTGCTCCGCCCGGAATGGGGCCTTTGGCCCGCCGCGCAAGGCTGGCGGCATCACACGGCCTTTGGCCTGTTCCGGCTGTTCTGCGGGGCGACGGTGGTGTTCGCCCTGTCCGAGGTCTGGATAAATGGCTGGGGCCATTGTCTGCGCTACGCAATCGGCGTTCCGCTGATGCTGGCGGCCTTTGGCGTAACGCTGTGGGGTTACCGGTTCCTCGGGATCGACAATACCTATTGCGAGAGCGGCGGGCTGGTTACGGGGGGCATTTATGCCTATTCGCGCAACCCGCAATACGTGACCTCGGTGCTGGCCACGGTGGGGCTGGGCATTGCCAGCGGGTCGGTTCTGACGCTGGTTCTGGCCGGGGTGCTGTTCGCGCTTTATTTCCTGTTCGTGCTGAATGAGGAGCGCTGGCTGAGCGCCGGCTATGGCGCAGCCTTCCGCGAATACATGGCCAGCACGCCCCGTTTTCTCGACGAGCGCAGCCTGCACCGGATGCGCGAGGCCATTCTGGATTGAGCGCCCGGGCGGATGTAGAAAGGGCGCGACCTGACGGCCGCGCCCTTCGATTATCAGGCGAAACGACTTAGCCGCCCTGATTGGTTTGCAACGTTTCCAAAACCGAGTCGATCGAGAAACTGCCCGGCTTCTGACGCGGCGGGTATTTTTCGAACGTGCCGAGAAACTGCGCCACGAAAGCCTGTGCGGGCACCAGAAGATAGGCCCGTTCCAGACGCCATTGCGGATAGTTGATGGATTCGTGATCGGCCTTCTCGAACGGGTCCGAGAACATGTTGAACACCTTGGGCAGACGCAGGGGGACCAGCGGATCCTGCCAGACGTCGAACCCGTGGGCGCGCTGTTCGGCAAAGACCACTTTCCACTGATCATAGCGCAGGTTCATCAGGTCGCCGCCGTCGGAGAAATAGAAGAACTCGCGTCGCGGTCCCTTGTCGACCTCGCCCCGGAAATACGGCATGAAGTCGTAACCGTCGAGATGCACGGGCTCGTTGCCCTCGCCGAAGGGCGCCTCGGTCAGCATCCGCTCTTTCATGTCCGCGTCACCCAGCGCCGACATGAAGGTCGGAAACCAGTCGAGATGGCTGATGATGGTGTTCGACTTGCGCCCCGGCTCGATCACGCCGGGCCACTTGATCATCATCGGAACGCGGAAGCCGCCGTCCCAGTTCGAGTTCTTCTCGTTGCGGAACGGGGTGGTGCCGCCATCGGGCCAGCTGAACACTTCGGCCCCGTTGTCGGTGGAATACATCACCACGGTATTGTCGGCGATGCCGAGTTCCTCGAGCTTGTCGAGCATCTGGCCGACCATCTTGTCATGTTCGACCATGCCGTCGGGGTAGACGCCCAGACCGGTAACGCCCTGACTCTCTTCCTTGAGATGCGTGAAGATGTGCATACGGGTGGTGTTGTACCACAGGAAGAAGGGCTTTTCGGCGTCATGCGCGCGCTGCATGAAGTCGAGCGCGCCGGCTGTGACCTCCTCGTCGATGGTCTCCATCCGCTTGCGGGTCAGCGGGCCGGTATCCTCGATGGTTCCGTCGACATTCGACCGGATCACGCCGCGCGGGCCAAATCTCTCCTTGAACTCGGGGTTCTTGGGATAGTCGGCATTCTCGGGCTCCTCCTCGGCGTTGAGGTGGTAGAGATTGCCGAAGAATTCGTCGAACCCGTGGTTGGTGGGCAGGTGCTCGTCCAGGTCGCCCAGGTGGTTCTTGCCGTACTGGCCGGTCATGTAACCCTTGGAGCGCATGTATTCGGCGATGGTGGGATCCTTTTCGCTCATCCCCTCCTTGGCGCCGGGCAGGCCGACCTTGAGCAGGCCGGTGCGGAAGCCCGACTGGCCGGTGACGAAGGATGCGCGGCCTGCGGTGCAGGATTGTTCGCCATAGCCATGGGTGAACAGCATGCCCTCGTTGGCGATGCGGTCGATGTTGGGCGTCTCGTATCCCATCATGCCCTGGTTGTAGGCGCTGATGTTCCAGTAACCGACATCATCGCCCCAGATGATTAGGAAATTCATAGGCTTGTCCTGGGCGTCGGCGACCTGTCCCGTCATCGCCATGCCGGCGGACAATAGAAGGGCGGAAACCGGCCCTCGCAGTCTCTTCAAAATCTTGGAAGGCAACATCGCAATCTCCTTTGTCTTTGGTGGAAATATGAGTTGCGATGGTAGGTTTTTTGCAGAATGATGCTTAGCATTTCCGGCCAAGACAAGTTTACGAAGCATATTTTTACGCAGGGGTTAAGACCTGCGGCGGATGTTCAGGGGACGGCGGGATGAACCGGCTCGATCTTGTTTATGCACCCGCGCTGAGCCCGGTTTTCGGCGCAACGGGTCTGGACAGCGGTATTCTGGAGCGACTGGCCGAGCGGGCCGGGCTGCCGGGCAGCATCGCTGAGGCGCCCAAGGGTTTTGTGCCGCTGTACGCGACCGAATTCTTCCTGGAACTGGTCCTGCGCGAGACGGGCGAGGGAAACTTCCTTTTTCAGAGCCTCGCCTTGGACCCGGCGGAACGCAGCCAGACGCAATCGGTGGTCGGTGTTCCCCTGCCTTCGGGCATCACGGGCACCGAGGCGCTGTCGGCCATGGTGCAGTCGTTCAACGGTTTCATTTCGGGCGCACGGTACAGTTGCGTGATCAAGGGGAAACATGTCTGGGTGCTGCGGACCGCCGCGGCGACCGAGTGGTCGGACTTCTGGTCGGTCCTGCAGTACAATCTGGCCATCATGCTGTCAGGGGCACGGCGGAGCATGGGCGCGGCGCTGCTGCCTGTCGCCCTGCGGCTGCCCCTCGCCCTGGCTGCGCTGGATCTGCCCGAGGATATGCGCGATCTGCCGGTGGTTCTGGACCGCGCGCATTTCGGCATCGCCTTCGATCTTGGCGAGGTTCTTTGCGCGGACAGCGGCGCGCATACGCCCGGAGGTCAGGACCGGTCAGCGGCGGCAAACCCGATATCCGACCGGTTTCTGGAGACGCTTGAACTCTGCATGAGGGAATTCGTGACCTCGACGCCGGGCGACTGCTCGGCCCGGCGGGTCGCCGCGGCCTTCGGTCTGAGCGAACGCAGCTATCGGCGGAAACTGGCCACGATCGGAACAAGCCATGCCAGCCTTCTGTCGAATACCCGCCTCGATATGGCGCGCAGGATGCTGGCAGGGCGCTCGGCCAACATCACCGCGGTGGCTTTCGAGTTGGGTTATGCCAATCCCGGCGATTTCACCCGGTTCTTCAAGGGGCGCATGGGCTGCACGCCGCAGGAATACAGGCGGTTGCGCGGATAGGCCGGGCCGAACCCGGGTCGCGGTTCCGGGAACGCCGCAGCGTTTCGGTGCAAAAACCGCCATTCCGGCCGCTTTTCGCCTTTCCCTTGCGGCTGGGAACGATATGTTGCACGACGATCTGATTGGCCCCGCGCGCGGCGCGGGCAGGCGACAAGGACCACAGGTATGGCTGACGGAAACACCCTGACGAACGCGAAACCCACCGAAGAGATTTCCGTCCGCGAAGTCTTTGGCATCGACACGCCGATGGTGGTCAAGGGGTTTGCCGAACGCAGCGACCGGGTGCCCGAGGTCGACCCGACCTACAAGTTCGACCCCGACACCACCCTGGCGATCCTGGCAGGTTTCACCCACAATCGCCGCGTCATGATCCAGGGCTATCACGGCACCGGCAAGTCGACACATATCGAACAGGTCGCGGCCCGGCTGAACTGGCCCTGTGTGCGCGTCAACCTCGACAGCCACATCAGCCGGATCGACCTGATCGGCAAGGACGCTATCAAGCTGCGCGACGGCAAGCAGGTGACCGAGTTCCACGAGGGCATCCTGCCCTGGGCGCTGCGCAACCCGGTGGCCATCGTGTTCGACGAATACGACGCTGGCCGCGCCGATGTTATGTTCGTGATCCAGCGGGTGCTGGAGCATGACGGCAAGCTGACCCTGCTGGACCAGAACGAGATCATCACGCCGAACAAGTATTTCCGCCTGTTCGCCACCTCGAACACCGTGGGTCTGGGCGATACCACCGGTCTTTATCATGGCACCCAGCAGATCAACCAGGCACAGATGGACCGCTGGTCGCTGGTGGCGACGCTGAACTACCTGTCCCACGACGCGGAAACCGCGATCGTGCTGTCGAAGGCGCCGCATTACAACACCGAGAAGGGCCGCAAGACCATCAGCCAGATGGTGACCGTGGCCGACCTGACCCGGACCGCGTTCATGAACGGGGATCTCTCGACCGTGATGTCGCCCCGGACCGTGATCAACTGGGCGCAGAATGCCGAGATCTTCCGCAACGTGGGCTATGCCTTCCGGCTGTCGTTCCTGAACAAGTGCGACGAACTGGAGCGCCAGACGGTGGCCGAGTTCTACCAGCGCTGTTTCGACGAGGAACTGCCCGAAAGCGCGGCGAGCGCCAGCCTCGGCTAAGTCCTGCATCACAATGTGAAAGGGGCGCCATCCGGCGCCCTTTTGATTTTCCGGGGCGCGGGACGGGAACCGTGACCTTCTGGTGACAGCAAATTGCTATCATTTGTATATACACTATTTCGAAAGGCGATTCCGTCATAGAATCGTTACATGACTGGATCAGGCCCCCTTTCGGTATGCGGCGCGGTTCTGTTCGCCATGAGCGCGGCCGCCCTTGCCCTGCCCGACCGCCCCGATGAACGGGCCGAGCTGTTTGCAACCTGTTCCGGCCGGCTGGATGCGCTGGCCACCCGGCAGCGGGCGCGGTTGGAACCGGATGCCGGGGACAGCGACCGCCTGCGGGCCGAATTCGAGATGCTGCTGGACGCGGTGATGCCGATGGCTCAAGAGGCCGGAGTGGTCGAGGTGCAGGCGCGGAGCTGGCGCCACCGTGGCTGGCGCGAGGTCGCATATCTGATGGCCACGGCGGATTACAACCCCGACCGGACCAAGGCTGCCTGGGCCTGGCACGACATGACCCTCCAGATATCGGATTGCCGCAAGGTCCTGCTCTGACCGGCGGGGCGGTCCCGGAAAATCCCCCGCGCCCTATGGCCAAGCCCGAGGTTTGGTTCTAGGTTGCCACCTCGGAACCGAAGAGATGCAGGGCGCCATGAGCAAACCCACCGACAACCCCGCCGATCCGTTCAAGAAGGCGTTGGCCGAGGCGACCAAGGTCATGGCGCATGACCCGGAGCTGACGGTCAGCTATTCGGTCGATCCCTCGGGCGTTTCGGGCGACACCATGCGCCTGCCGCAGGTCAGCCGCCGGCTGACCCGCGACGAGGTGCTGCTGGCGCGCGGCACGGCGGATGCGCTGGCGCTGTATCGCCGCTATCACGACGACGCGACCCACAGCCGCTATGCGCCGCCGGGCGACATGGCACGCGATCTTTACGAGGCGATGGAGACCGCCCGCTGCGAGGCGATGGGCGCCCGCGACATGCCCGGCACCGCATCGAACATCAACGTCAAGATCACCCATGAAGCGCTGCGGCGCGGTTACGACCAGTGCAAGCAGCCCTCGGAAGCGCCGCTTGCGGTGGCGGCGGGCTATCTGGTGCGGCACCTGGCGACCGGGCGCGACCTGCCCGCGGCGGCGGCCAATGTGATGAACCTGTGGCGCGGATTTATCGAGGAACAGGCTGGCGGCACGCTGGAGAACCTGAACGATATCCTGTCCAACCAGACCGAATTCGCCAAATTCGCCCGCCAGGTGATCAAGGACCTTGGATACGGCGACCAGCTGGGCGATGACCCGGACGAAATGGACGAGGATCAGGAGGATCAGGCCGAGGACGATGCCGACGAGCAGCCCGATCCCGACAGCACCGGCCAGGACGACCAGGACGAGCAGGACGCCGACGCCGATCCAGAGCAGAGCCAGGAACAGCAGCAGGACGAAAGCCAGGCCCAGGTCTCGATGGACGAGCTGGCAGACGAGGAACTGGCCGAAGAAACCGAGATGCCCGATGGCGAGGCGCCGCTGGAGCCGCCGCCGCCGCCGCCCGCCTCGGAGGCCGATCCGAATTACAAGGTCTATCTCGACACCTATGACGAGGAGATTGCTGCCGAGGAACTGGCCGAACCGGCCGAGCTGGAGCGGCTGCGCGCCTATCTCGACCAGCAACTGGAACCGCTGAAGGGCGCGGTCAGCCGGCTGGCCAACAAGCTGCAACGCCGGTTGCAGGCACAGCAGAACCGCAGCTGGGAGTTCGACCGCGAGGAAGGCATCCTGGATGCTGGTCGGCTGGCGCGGGTTGTGGCCAACCCGACCACGCCGCTGAGCTTCAAGGTGGAAAAGGATACCGAGTTCCGCGACACGGTGGTGACGCTGCTGCTGGACAATTCCGGCTCGATGCGGGGCCGCCCGATCTCGATCGCGGCGATCTGCGCCGACGTGCTGGCGCGCACGCTGGAACGCTGCAACGTCAAGGTCGAGATCCTGGGCTTCACCACCCGCGCCTGGAAGGGCGGGCAGGCGCGCGAGGCCTGGCTGAACGAGGGCCGGCCGCAGCAGCCCGGCCGCCTGAACGACCTGCGCCACATCATCTACAAGGCCGCCGACGCGCCGATGCGGCGCACGAGGCAGAACCTGGGCCTGATGATGAAGGAGGGGCTGCTGAAGGAAAACATCGACGGCGAGGCGCTGGAATGGGCGCACCGGCGGATGTGCGCGCGGCGCGAGCAGCGCAAGATCCTGATGGTGATCTCGGACGGGGCGCCGGTGGACGATTCCACCCTCAGCGTGAACCCGGCCAATTACCTGGAAAAACACCTGCGCGACGTGATCGCCATGGTGGAGAAGCGCAAGCAGGTCGAGTTGCTGGCCATCGGCATCGGCCATGACGTGACCCGCTATTACCAGCGCGCGGTGACGATCACCGATGTCGAGCAGCTGGCGGGCGCCATGACCGAACAGCTGGCGGCGCTGTTCGACAGCGACCCGCGCGCCCGCGCCCGGGTGATGGGGATCAGGCGCGCGAGCTGACCTCGGGCGATGGCGCCGGCCGCGGGTTCGGACGCCTCCGGCGGGAGTATTTGTGACCAGAAAGAAGCGCGAGGGTTTCTGCTTCTTTCTGGTCACAAATACTCATGGCGGAACCATTTGACCCGCGAGACGATGGTGATGAGGGGCGCCCTTCGACTTTCACCTCAGGAAACCCTTGCCCAAGGCCGGAAGGCGAACAGGCGGGCGACGCGGTCTGCTAATCGAGATTTCGGGGCGCACTGCCGCGCGGGCAGCCGGGCTGCGATCCGTTCTTCCTTCGATTGGGGCCGCAGATGGGCGGGGCGATGGTTCAGCAGCGCGGTATCGGTATGCAGGATCATGTCGGGCCTCCTTGATGTGTCCCCAGCATGGCAGGGCCGGGCGCGCCGCGCTTTCAGACGGTGTTGAGAAACCCTTGGGAAACGCCCTATTTTCCACTCGGGGCTTGCCGAGAGGCGGAAAGCGGGGTGTTAATTCAGCATGCGTTACGCGTTTTCCGATTGCGTTCTGGATGCCGGGCGGCACGTTCTGATGCGGGGCGGCGCGCCGGTTGCGACTGAGCCGCAGGTGTTCGACCTGCTGCACCTGCTGGTGCGCAACCCGGGGCGGCTGGTCAGCCGCGACGAAATCCTGGCCGAGGTCTGGAACGGGCGGATCGTGTCGGAAAGCGCGATCGGCGCCCGCATCGCGGCGGCGCGCAAGGCGGTGGGCGACGATGGCAAACGCCAAGCGATTATCCGCACCGTCGCCCGGCGCGGGTTGCAGATTGTGACCGAGGTCGCAGTACAACCGGACGGCGCCCCCCTCTCGGCACCTGCGGAAAGCACCGACGCGCCGCGCATTCGGTACCTCACTCTGCCCACGGGACATTCCAGGGCCTATTCGGTGTCGGGTGCCGGAGCCCCGGTGATCCTGATCGGCCAGACCCGCTCGGATATTGCGGCCGAGTGGCGCCTGCCTTTCGAACGCCACCGGTTCGAAGCCTTGTCGCGCCGGAACACGCTGATCCGGTTCGACACCATCGGAGCGGGACAATCGGATCCCCGACCCGATCGTTCGGCAATCAGTGAACAGGCCGACGACACCCTTCGCCTTGCCGACGCGCTGGGGCTGGACCGGTTCGCGCTCTATTCCCAGTCCGGTGGTTGTGCCCAGGCCCTTTGCATTGCAGCGCAATACCCGGAGCGCGTGACCCGCCTGGCAATGATGGGCGCCTATGCCGAGGGCCGCGCGGTGCGCGACGGCGCGCAGGGCAAGGAGGCCGAACCCCTGCGCGCCATGCTGCAAACCGCGCGGTCGCGTCCGGACAGTACCTTTTTCGAAGCCTTCCTGCTGGCGTATCAGCCGGAGGGACCGCTCGACTCCGTCCGGGCCTATGCCCGGATGATGCTGGACGCGGCGTCCAGGGAGCATGACCTGCGCCACCGCGACGTGATCAATCATCATTCCAGTCTGCAATTCCTGCCGCGGATCACATGCCCGACGCTGATCCTGCATTCCCGCCACGATGCGGTGCATCCGCTTTCGGAGGCCCGCAAGCTGGCCGCCGGCATCGCGGGCGCCGAGATGGTGGTGCTGGAATGCGCCAATCACGTTCCCTGGCAGGGCAATGCGGCCTATGACACCTACCTGGAAACGCTGACCCGGTTCCTTGCAGCGGAGGCGCAGTAGGTCTCCATGCGGTATGTTTTCGCCAATTGCCTTCTGGATAGCGAAGACCTGACGCTGGTGCGGGCCGGGCAGCCTGTCGCCGTCGAACCGCAGGTGTTCGACCTGCTGCACCTGCTGGTGCGCAACCCGGGGCGGCTGGTCAGCCGCGACGAGATCCTGGCCGAGGTCTGGAACGGGCGGATCGTGTCGGAAAGCGCGATCGGCGCCCGCATCGCGGCGGCGCGCAAGGCGGTGGGCGACGACGGCAAGGCGCAGCGGATCATTCAGACGGTGACCCGGCGGGGGCTGAAATTCGTGGCCGAGGTGGCGACGGACAGGCCGCCTGCCTCGTCCCGGCCCGCCCCCATCGCCCAGCGCATCCGGTACACGCGGACCGCGGAGGGGAAATCGCTTGCCTATGCGGTGACCGGCTCCGGCCCGCCGGTGGTGCGCGGCGGGTACAACACGACCGATCTGGAGGCGGAGTGGAACACGCCCTCGGAACGGGTGATGTTCGACGCCATCGCCGCGCGCCACAGCCTGTTGCGCTTCGATCCGATCGGCTTCGGGCGGTCGGATCGGGCGCTGGAGGAGTTCTCGTTCGATACCCTGGCCGAGAACCTGAAGCTGGCGGCGGACGCGGCCGGGTTCGAGCGGTTCGCGCTCTACAGCGAATCCGGCGGCGTGCTGTCAGCGCTGCGCTTTGCGGTGAAATACCCCGAGCGGGTCAGCCGTCTGGCCATTGTCGGCGGCTATGCCGAGGGGCGCGGGCGGCGCAATCCCGAGCTGAAGGCCGATGTCATGCAGTCGCTGGTGAGCGAGGGCTGGACCGCGCAGGAGATCAGTTTCGTCTCGGCGATGATGCTGAGCTATTTCCCCGAAGGCCCGCTGGAAGCGATCCACGACATGGCGCGCAACATGATCAACGCGTCGTCGCGCGAGAACATGCTGAAAGTGCGGGCGGCGATCCACGATGTGTCGCTTGTGCCGTTGTTGCCCCGGGTGCAATGCCCGACGCTGATCATCCATGCCCGGCATGACAACGTGCACCCGCTGTCCGAGGCGCAGAAACTGGCGGCGGGCATTCCCGGGGCCGAGCTGATGGTGCTGGAAACCGCCAATCACATCCCCATTCCGGGCAACGCGGTCTGGGGCGAATACCAACGACTCCTGCTGGATTTCCTGGGCGACGAGGCTGCATCGTCCTGAGGCCCGCTACTCGCCCAGCATTTCCTTGAAGGGTTTGTAGGCCGCCCCGTAGCAGGGCGACAGGAGGCCCGTCACATTGCGGGTCTCCAGCACGGTCTTGCCGTCGGCGCTGAGCGTGACCTCCCAATAGTCACGGCCGATATAGGTACCGCTGGAATTGCGGGCGTCGGAGGTGGCGCAGAATTTTATCGTCTCGCCTTCGCGGGCCATCGGCGATATCCGCGCCTGTCCGGGGTTTGTCGGGTCGGCGAGGTGTTTGCCGATCGCCTCGGCGGCGCTGCGCCGGGCTGTTTCTGCGGTCGGGCGCTCCTCTTCCTGCGCGGCAAGCGGCAGGGCGAGGCAGACGAGCAACAGGGATGCGGCGTAACGGATCATGGGGGCATGATAGGCGATGGGGAGCGCGCGACAAGTGCAGTCTCGCAGGCGCTGGACATTTCCGCCGCCGCGCCGCACCTTTCGCCACGAACACAGAAGGAGTCCGCCGCATGTACCAGAGCTTCGAGGTGACTGCCCGCCCGGATCAGGGTCCGCCGCGGCTGGCGCGGTTGCGCGCCGAGATGCAGGCCGAGGGGCTGAGCGGGTTCCTGGTGCCGCGGGCGGATGCGCATCAGGGCGAATATGTCGCCGCCCATGACGAGCGGCTGGCCTGGCTGACCGGGTTCACCGGCTCGGCCGGGTTCTGCGCCGCGCTGACGGATGTGGCGGGGGTGTTCATCGACGGGCGCTATCGCACCCAGGTCAAGGCGCAGGTGGCCGATGTCTATACGCCTGTGCCCTGGCCCGATGTGACCCTGACCGCCTGGCTGAAGGAGAAGCTACCCCAGGGCGGGCGCGTGGGTTTCGATCCCTGGCTGCATGCGGCGGGCCAGATCCGTTCGGCAGAAGCCGAGTTGCAGGGCAGCGGCGTCGAACTGATACGTTGCGACAACCTGGTGGACCGGATCTGGCAGGATCAGCCGCCGCCGCCGATGGAGCCGGTCAAGGCGCATCCGCTGGAGTTCGCGGGCGAAAGTGCCGCCGACAAGGCGGCGCGGCTGGCCGGGGAACTGCGCAAGGCGGGACAGAAGGCGGCGGTGATCACCCTGCCCGATTCGATCATGTGGCTCTTGAACATCCGGGGCGCGGACATTCCGCGCAACCCGGTGGCGCATGGCTTTGCCATCCTGCATGACGACGGACGGGTCGATCTTTTCATGGCGGCGGCCAAGCTCTCGGGCCTTGGTGACCATCTGGGCCCAATGGTGGCGCAGCATGAGCCGGACGGGTTCCTTGATGCTGTGGCGGCGCTCAGCGGCCCGGTGCGGGTCGACCTGAACACCGTGCCGCAGATCGTGGCCGACCGGCTGGGCGACCGGCTGGCCGAGGGGGGCGATCCCTGCGCCCTGCCCAAGGCGCGCAAGAACGCGGCCGAGATCGCGGGTGCGGCCGAGGCGCATCTGCGCGACGGGGCGGCGATGGTGGAACTTCTGGCCTGGCTCGACGCGCAGACGCCCGGCAGCCTGACCGAGACGCAGGTGGTGACCCGGCTGGAGGAATGCCGCCGCCGCGACAACGCGCTGCAGGACATCAGTTTCGAGACCATCGCGGGCACCGGGCCGAACGGGGCGATCATGCATTACCGGGTCACCGAGGAGACCGACAGCCGGCTGGAGGATGGGCATCTCCTGGTGCTCGACAGTGGTGGGCAATACCTGGACGGGACCACCGACATTACCCGCACCATCGCCATCGGCACCGTGGGGCAGGAGGAGCGGTCCTGTTTCACCCGGGTGCTGAAGGGCATGATCGCCATGTCCATGCTGCGCTGGCCGGTGGGGCTGGCCGGGCGCGACATTGAATGCGTTGCGCGCCTGCCGCTCTGGGCTGCGGGGCAGGATTTCAACCACGGGGTCGGCCACGGAGTCGGTGCCTATCTGAGCGTGCATGAAGGGCCGCAGCGGCTGGCTCGCGTCAGCCATGTGCCGCTGGAGCCGGGGATGATCCTGTCGAACGAGCCGGGCTATTACCGCGAGGGTGCATTCGGCATCCGCATAGAGAACCTGGTTGTGGTGGAAGAGGCCCCCACCCTGCCCGGCGGCGACGGCGAACGCGCCATGTTGTGCTGGCGCACACTGACCTATGCCCCGATCGACCGGCGGCTGATCGTCGCGGAGATGCTGACGGCAGAGGAACGCCGCTGGCTGAACGCCTATCATGCCGAGGTTGCGGCCAGGATCGGACCCCGAGTGGGTGGGGACGCACGCAAGTGGCTGGATGCCGCAACCGCACCGATTTGACCGACACAAAGATGTTACACCACGGGGGCAACAGAACCCCGCACGAAAGATGGACAGGAAGGAACCGAAGATGAGCGACCATATCACCATCCGCAAGGCGCCGGGCAAATGGAGCGTACGCTCGGGCGGCGCGGTGCTGGGAGAAAGCGCCAATGCGCTGGAGCTGAGTGAAGGCGATTACGATCCGGTGATCTATTTCCCGCGCGAGGATATCGCCATGGCGTTCCTCGACCGCTCGGACAAGACCACCCGTTGCCCGCACAAGGGCGACGCGAGCTATTACTCGATCGTCAACCGCTCGTCGGTGACCAGGGACGCGGCCTGGAGCTATGAGGATCCGCTGCCGGCAATGGAGCGGATCAAGGGCTATCTGGCTTTCGTGGTCGGGGACACGGTCAAGGTCGAACAGATCTGAGGCGACCCGCCCCCACCCACCGGTCAATCGAGGTCAATCGGCGACCACCGCATCGACCTCGATCTCGACCAACCATTCGGGGTTCACGAACCGGTTTATCGCCATGATCGTGTCCACCGGACGGGTGTCTCGGCAATATTCCTTGCGCGCCTCGATTGCCTGTTTCCAGTTGTCGATATCGGTCAGGATGACGCGCGTCCTGACGATGTCGTGCAGGCCGGATCCGGCCTGTTCCAGCGCGGCCTTGATGATTTCGAAACACTGCCGCGTCTGGGCGTAGACATCGCCTATGCCGACGGTCTTGCCGTCCGGCCCTACAGGCGCCGTGCCTCCGACCGAGATATAGGGCCCCACCCTGACCGCGCGGCTGAAGCCAACGATCTCTTCCATCGGGTTACCATTCGAGATGAGTTGACGTTTGAAGGACATTGGCGCTCTCCTTATACGATCTCGCAGGAACTGTAGCATGATCCCTGGCTTTCCGGTTCGGCGATCGATCGGTGCCGATGCGTCTTTTGGTGGAATATATTAACATGTTAAAGTACATTCCACGCAGACCGGCACGGACAGGAGCAGGCAGATGACCCGGAACATCCTTTTCATCATGTTCGACCAGCTGAGGTGGGATTACCTGAGCTGTTATGGACACCCGCATCTGCACACGCCTCATATCGACCGGCTGGCGGCGCGCGGGGTGCGGTTTGACCGCGCCTATATCCAGTCGCCGATCTGCGGCTCGTCCCGGATGTCGACCTATACGGGGCGCTACGTGCATTCCCACGGGGCCACCGGGAACGGCATCCCGCTGAAGGTGGGCGAGATCACCCTGGGCGATCACCTGCGCAAGGCCGGCATGGGCTGCTGGCTGGTGGGCAAGACACATATGCGCGCCGATGCCGAGGGCATGGCCCGGCTGGGGCTGGAACCCGACAGCCTGATCGGGGCACGCGTGGCGGAATGCGGGTTCGACGTGTTCGAGCGCGACGACGGCATGTTTCCCGAGGGGCCGGATGGCGCCTATGACCCGGACGGCGCCAAGACCTATAACGAATGGCTGCGCGACAAGGGCTATGACACCGACAACCCCTGGCACGATTTTGCCAACTCGGGGCTGGATGCCGAGGGCAACGTGCTGTCGGGCTGGTTCCTGAAGAACTCTCCCGAGGCGGCCAATATCGCCGAAGAGGACAGCGAGACCCCCTATCTGACCGGGCGCGGCATCGAGTTCATGCAGCAGGCCGAAGGGCCATGGTGCTGTCATCTGAGCTATATCAAGCCGCACTGGCCCTATATCGTGCCCGAACCCTATGCCAGCATGTACGGGCCGGAGCATGTGCTGCCGGTGGTGCGCTCGGACGCGGAACGGCAGAACGCGCATCCGGTGCTGAAGGGGTTCATGGACACGAAGATCGGCCAGACCTTCTCGCGGCAGGATGTGCGCGAGGCGGTGATCCCGGCCTATATGGGGCTGATCAAGCAGGCCGACGACCAGATGGGGCGGCTGTTTGCGTGGCTTGAGGAGACCGGGCGCGACAAGGATACGGTGATCGTGCTGACCAGCGACCACGGCGATTTTCTGGGCGATCACTGGATGGGGGAAAAGACGTTCTTTCACGACACCTCGACCCGGGTGCCGCTGATCATCTACGACCCCAGCCCGGAGGCGGACGCGACGCGCGGCACGGTCTGTGACGCGCTGGTAGAATCGATCGACCTGGCGCCAACCTTTGTCGAGATCGCCGGCGGCGCGGTGGCGGACCACATCCTGGAGGGCGAAAGCCTGATGCCGATCCTGCGCGGCGAGCGGGCGGAAACGCGGCGCGACTATGTGATCTGCGAATACGACTATTCCGCCTCGCCGCTGGCGAAGCTGCTGAATGTCTCGGTCCGCGACGCGGTGATGTTCATGATCGCCGACAAGCGCTGGAAACTGATCCATTGCGAAGGCGGGTTCCGGCCGCTGCTGTTCGACCTGGAGAACGATCCGCAGGAATTGGTGGACCTGGGCGAGAGCGCCGCGCACGCGGAGGTGATCGCGCAGATGTACGACAAGCTGTTCCAATGGGCGCGGCGGCCGTCGCAGCGCACCACGCGCTCCGAGGCGCAGCTGATCGGGATGCGCGGCAAGTCCGGACGGCGCGGTATTGTCCTCGGCGTCTATGACGAGAACGACACCGCCCCGGAACTGACGGTGAAATACCGGGGCCGCAGCGCGAAACCCTGGCAGGAGATCGTCAGGCCCAAGGGCTGAGCCCCGCCCGGCGCGCCCTGCCGGACAACACGCGACAGGAACGCGATTTTGCGGTACCCTCGCTTATCCGTTGTCTGCATGTCTCGAGGGGGAAGATATATGACGCTGGAAATCATCGGGGCCGGGTTCGGCCGCACGGGGACCAATTCGTTGCGGCTGGCGCTGGAGAAACTGGGCTTTGGCCCCTGTCACCACATGTTCGAGGTGCGGGACAATCCCGAACAACTGCCGGCGTGGGAAGCCGCCGCGCGAGGCGAAAACGTCGACTGGGACGCGATGTTTCAGGGCTACCGGTCACAGGTCGACTGGCCCGGCGCGGCCTATTGGCGGCAACTGGCGGCGCATTACCCCGAAGCTAAGGTGATCCTGAGCGTACGCGATCCCGACGCATGGTTCGACAGCGTGCAGGCGACGGTCGGTCCGTTCATGACGGTGATGCGCGGCAAGCACCCAAATGATCACATGAACGCGATATCCGAGATGTGCGCCGATTTCATCGCGCGCGACATCTTCGACAACCGGCTGGACGATCGCGCCCATGCGACCGGCGTTTTCGCGTCGCATGTGGACGAGGTGCGCGACACCATTCCCGCCGACCGGCTGCTGGTTTACGAGACCGGCAGCGGCTGGGAGCCGCTCTGTGCTTTCCTGGGTGTGCCGGCGCCGGAAGAGCCCTATCCGAACACCAACAGCAGCAAGGAGTTCCGCGCGCAGCAGGGCATTACGACCTGACGCGCGTCAGCCAAAGCAGTCTGATCCGGTCGTCACCGTGCGGAGCGTCGGCATCAGTCCAAAGGCGCGATGGGCCGGGTGTAAGCGCCGAGGTGATAGCGGAACTCCCTGGCGGTCTCGCCGGTGTCGATCTTGCGGAACAGGTGGGTGACATAGCCGCGCGCCTGGCAATTCTTGTCGCCGGCAATGTCAAATGCCTCTGGCGCGACACAGAACGCAATGTCTTGGTGATCGAACTCCCAGCCGTCGGCGATGGCGTTGACATAGTAGTAGCGGTTCTTCAGGTCGCCGCTGAGCACCGTGAGGCATTGGCCCGGGTCGAAGACGTACCAGCCCTCGCTGACCCATTGGCCATCCTTCTTGTAGCCCAGCGCCACCGATTGCGTGGCCGCGGTGTCATTGCAGATCTCAAGCCCGGCCAGCGCCGCGACGGGGGCGCCTGCCAGCAGGATCGAAAGGGCAAGTCGCGAAAAAATGCGTCTCGTTCTCATCTCGCAAATCTAAGTCTCGCGATGGGCCGCTGGCAAGCGCTCAGAGCTTTGGCGCGATGCTGGGCGGGGTGATCTGGCGGCGCTTGAGCACCGCCTCGCGCCAGGTGATGAAACTGACCGAAGCGAGGATCAGCGTGCCGCCCGCGATCACCCAGGGATCGATCCCCTCGCCAAAGACCAGCGCGCCCAGCAATGTGGCCCAGATCAGTTGCAGGAAGGTCACCGGCTGGGTTACCGCCACCGGCGCGGCCTTGAGGGCGAGGGTCATGAAGTAGTGCCCGGCTGTGGCGAAACAGGCGATGGTGAACAGCACCGCCACCTGATGCCAGGTGGGCGTCTGCCAGACCGCCACGGCAAAGGGGATCATCGCCACCGTGACCCAGACCGACAGATGCGCGACGACCACCGCCGGGCTGAGATCGTCGACCGCGACCTTGGCCAGCAGGTAGGAGCCACCCAGCGTCAGCGTTGTGCCGAGCATCGCCAGATGGCCGGGCGAGACCTCGCGAAAGCCGGGGCGCAGGATGATGGCGGCGCCCACCAGCGCCACAAAGATGGCGGTGATCCGGCGCGCGGCCAGCTTCTCGCCCAGAAACAAGGCGGCGCCCAGGCTGACATAGACCGGGGTGAGGTAGTTCATCGCGGTGACCTCGGCCAGCGGGATCTGGGTCATGGCGAAGAACCACAGCATCACGCCCACCGAATGGATGGCGCCGCGCACGCCGAAGATGGTCCAGTGGCGGCGGGTCAGCCGGGCCGAGAGGATCTGGCGCAGCGCCGGCAGCAGGAAGACGATGCCGAAGAGATAGCGCAGAAAGGCCGACTGGATCGGGTGCATGCCCTGCCCCATCGACTTGACCAGCGCGGTCATCACCACGAAGCAGAGCCCCGCCGCAAGCATCCAGAGGATGCCGGCAACAGGGCGGGAGTCGAGTGTCAGATCCGGGGTCATGCCAGAGGTTGAACACCCAATCACGGGCGGGGGCAACCCTTCACATCGCAACAAGTTCCGGCGCGGGTTACATCAACAGCAGTTTCGCGGCGATGGTCCACATGGTCAGACCCACCAAAGTGTCGAGCGCCTGCCAGGCGCGAGGCCGGGCAAAGAGCGGTGCCAAGAGCCGCGCGCCATAGCCCAACGCGAAGAAGAAGGTCAGGCTGGCCAGCGCCGCGCCGATGCCAAACCCCAGCCGATCGGGATATTGTGCCGAGATCGAGCCGATCAGCACCACGGTGTCGAGATAGACATGCGGGTTGAGCCAGGTAAAGGCCAGCACGGTCAGCAGGACCGGGCGCAGCGGCATGCTTTTGCCGTTTGCGGGGCCTGCGTCCAGCGCCTCGACCTTGGTGAAGGCCGCATGCAGGCTGCGCGCGCCGTACCAGATCAGGAACGCCGCGCCGCCATAGCGCATCAGCGGCTCGAACCAGTCCGCCGCCTGTGTCAGGCTGCCGAAGCCTGCCACGCCCAGTGTGATCAGCAGCGCATCGGAGAGGGCGCAAGTCAGGCAGACGACAAACACATGCTCGCGCCGGATCCCCTGCCGCAGGACAAAGGCGTTCTGCGCACCGATGGCGAGGATCAGCCCAAGGCTGAGCGCGTATCCGGCGAAGAAAGCAGGCGACATTAGTGGCGATCCTTGATTGTGTCGGGATTTGACTAGACGGCCCCCGCACCTTAATCCAGTTAAAGGTTTTAAGGATGGTTCAGTTTTTCTAATGCAGTTCGATCCCCAGCATCTGGCAGCGCTGACCACCATCCTGCGGCTTGGCAGTTTCGAGGCCGCCGCGAGCGCCCTGTCGGTGACGCCTTCGGCCATTTCGCAACGGATCCGCGCGCTGGAGGAGCGCACGGGCCTGCCGCTGATCCATCGCGGTACGCCCTGCACCGGCACCGCCGCCGGGTTGCGGCTGGCCCGGCATGCCGAGGACGTGGGCCTCTTGGAGGCGCAGGTGAGCCGGGATCTTGCGCTGGACCAGGGGCCTGGACCGGTGCGGGTGCGGATCGCGGTCAATGCCGACAGTCTGGCCACCTGGTTTCTGGAGGCAATGACCGGGGCAGAGGATGTGCTGTTCGATCTGGTGATCGACGATCAGGATCATTCCGCCGACTGGCTGCGGCGTGGCGAGGTGGCGGCCGCCATCACCGCCCATGACAAGCCGGTGCCGGGCTGTGACGCGCATTCACTGGGCGCGCTGCGCTATATCGCGACCGCCAGCCCCGCCTTTATGCAACGCTGGTTTGCCGAGGGAGTCACGGCCGAGGCACTGGCGCGCGCGCCCTGCCTGACCTTCAACGCCAAGGATCGGCTGCAACAGCGCTGGATCGAGGCGCAGACCGGCGCGCGGCTGACCCCGCCCTGCCATTACCTGCCGTCCTCGCAGGGGTTTGTCGATGCCGCGCTGGCCGGGATCGGTTGGGGCATGAACCCGCGCGCCCTGGTAAGCGGGCAGTTCGACCGGGGCGAGCTGGTGCCGTTGATCCCGCACCGGCCGCTGGACGTGCCGCTGACCTGGCAGGTGAGCCGGGTGCTGACCCCGGCGCTGACCCCGCTGACGCGCGCCGTGAAGCAGGCCGCTGTGCTGGGCTTGAACCCGCTGTGAGACTGCCGGATAAGATCGGTATAGCCTTGGAGGATCCGCCATGTTCGCCCGCGACACACTGAGCTATACCGCCCTGCCCCTGCCCGACCGGGCCGAGATGACCGATGCCGAGATGCTGGCAGCGGCAGAGGCGTTCCACGAAACCATGCGCCGACGCCACACGGTGCGTGACTACTCGGAGCGCCCGGTGCCGCGCGCGGTCATCGAGGCGTGCATCGGCACGGCGGGCACTGCGCCCTCGGGCGCCAATCACCAGCCCTGGCATTTTGTGGCGGTGGCCGATCCGGCGCTGAAGGCGCGGATCCGGCAGGAGGCCGAGGAGGAGGAGCGGCGGTTCTATGCCGGTGGCGCGGGCGACGAGTGGATCAAGGCGCTGGAACCCATCGGCACCAATGCGGTGAAAGAGCATCTGACCGTTGCACCCTGGCTGATCGTGGTCTTTGCCCAGCGCTGGGGCCAGTTCGACGACGGCACCCGCTACAAGAACTATTACGTGCCCGAGAGCGTCAATATCGCCACCGGGTTCCTGCTGGCGGCGCTGCATCACGCGGGGCTGTGCGCGCTGACCCATACGCCCAACCCGATGCGGTTCTTGAACGATGCGCTGGGGCGTCCTGCCTCGGAAAAGCCCACGATGATCATCGCGGCGGGGCATCCGGCGGCGGATGCCACCGTGCCGGAGGTGGCCAAGATCAAGAAGCCGCTGAGTGAGATCGCGAGTTTCGCCGATTGACCGTTACATCGGCCAGAACAGCAGGATCGCGGGGATGGTGACGGCGACGATCAGCACCTCGAGCGGCAGGCCCATGCGCCAGTAGTCACCGAATTGATAGCCGCCCGGGCCGAGAATCAGCGTGTTGTTCTTGTGCCCGATGGGGGTGAGGAACGCCGCCGAGGCCGCCACAGCCACCGCCATCAGGAACGGGTCGGGAGAGACGCCCAGCGTGGTGGCCATCTGGATGCCGACCGGAGCGGCGACGATGGTGGTCGCGGTGTTGTTGAGCACGTCCGACAGCGTCATCGTCACCACCATCAGCACCGTCAGGATGGCCCAGGCGGGCCAGCCTTCAGTCAGCGTGACCAATCCGCCCGCGATCAGCTGGGTGCCGCCCGACGCCTCGAGCGCCGCGCCCAGCGGGATCATCGAGCCCAGGAGCACCACCACCGGCCACTCGATATGGTCGTAAAGCTCGGCGATCGGCAGGATGCCGGTCAGCACATAGGCCACCACCACCAGCCCCAAGGCGACCGGCAGGTAGAGAAGCCCCACCGAAGCCGCCAGCACCGCCGCGCCAAAAAGGCCGATGGCCAGCCAGGTCTTGTCATTGGCGGTCACGCTCAAGCCGCGCGTGGCCAGCGGCAGGCAACCCAGCCAGTCTGTCACGTCCGGCCCCCGGTCGCGCGGGCAGAGCAGGAGCAGGATATCGCCCGGCTGCACCACGGTCCGGCGCACTTGCTCGGTGATCCGCTTGCCCTGGCGCGAGATGCCCATCAGCACCGTGTTCTGCCGCCAGCTGAGCCCCAGCCCCTGCGCGGTGCGCCCGGCAATGCGGGCGCCTTCGGTTGCCACCACCTCGATCACGTCGAATCCTTCGCCGGCGGCGGTCAGCGACTGCTGGCGATCCTTGTCCGAGAAATTGAGATTGAGCGCGGCGCGGAACTCGTCCAGGGCCTCGGGCGTGGCCTCGATCACCAGCGTATCGCCGGCCGCAAGAATGCTATTCGCGGCACGGCCATAGCGGCGTTTGCCGTCGCGGATCAGGCCCAGGAGCGCGACGTCGGCCTTTTCCGCGTCGGCATCCAGTTCGGCCAGGCGCTTGCCGATATGGGGGGACTCTTCGGGTATGGTCAGTTCGGCGATATATTCGGCCAGCGCCTCGGCCGCCTCGGCGGCGCCGCCGCCGCGCGCCGGGATCAGCCGCCAGCCGATCAGCGCCACGAACACCAGCCCCGCCAGCGCCGCCGCGCCCCCCACGGGGGCGAAATCGAACATGTGATAGGGCTCGCCCAGCGCCTCGGCCCGGATCGAGGCGATGATGATGTTGGGCGGCGTGCCGATCAGGGTGGCCATGCCGCCGAGGATGGTGGCAAAGGACAGCGGCATCAGCGTCAGCGCCGCCGCCCGCCCCGCCTTGCGCGCGGTCTGGATATCGACCGGCATGAGCAGGGCCAGCGCCGCCACGTTGTTCATGAAGGCCGAGAGCACCGCGCCAATGCCGCCCATCAGCGCGATATGCGCGCCCAGTCCGCGTGAGGCATCGACCAGCGTGCGGGTGATCAGGAACACCGCGCCCGAGCGCACCAGCCCGGCCGACACCACCAGCACCAGCGCCACCACGATGGTGGCGGGATGGCCGAAACCGGAGAACGCGTCCTTGACCGGAACCAGGCCCAGCACAATGCCCAGCATCAGCGCCGAGAAGGCCACCAGATCGTAGCGGAAACGCCCCCAGAGCAGCAGGGCAAAGACCGCCACGAAGAGGGCAAAGAGCAGGATCTGGTCGAGGGTCATGGGCGAAAACTCCGGCATTCAAAGCAGCTTAACCCGCGCCGGAGAGAAGGGCCACAGGCTCAGCGCGTTTCGCTTTCGGTGTCGCGGCGTCGTGCCAGCGCCACTGCGGTGACCGCCGCCAGCGCCATCAGGGCCAGCGCGAACGGATAGTCGAACAGCTTTTGCGGCTGGCCGTTCAGCAGCGCCAGCGTCTGAGACAAAGAGACCTCGAGCCGGGGGCCGAGGAAGAAGGCAATGATGAACACCACGACCGAGATGCCGAAGGCCGACATCACATAGGCCAGCAGCGCGAAGACCAGCATGACGCCAATGCCGAAAAGCCCGCCCGAGGCCAGCGCCACGCCCACGAAGCACATCAGGAGCGCCGAGGCGAAGATGAAGGGCTCGGGCGCCGAGACCACCCGCACCCAGAACCGCAAGCCAAGCTGCCCGACCCAGAGGTTGATCAGGTTGGCGATGATCATCGCGCCGAACAAGCCATAGACCAGCTGTCCCTGCTGCGAGAACAGGAAGGGGCCGGGCTGGATGCCGTGGATCATGAAGGCGCTGATGATCAGCGCGGCGCTGACGCTGCCGGGGATGCCGAGCGTCAGCATCGGGATCATGTTGGCGCCCATGACCGAGGAATTGGCCGATTCCGAGGCGGCGATGCCGTGCAGGCTTCCCTTGCCGAAGCTCTCGGGCTCCTTGGACGCCTGCCGGGCCGAGGCATAGGACATGAAGGCCGCCGCCGTCGAGCCGATGCCGGGAAGCGCGCCCAGTATGGTGCCAATCACCGCTCCGCGCAGCATGGTGAAGCGGCAGCCCCAGTATTCGATCCAACTGACGCTTCGGTCGGCGCGCGGCTGGTGGCGTGGCAGGATGATTGCCGCGCGCACGGTGCCCCGGGTCTCGCTCAGCCGTTTGAGGAGTTCCGAGATCGCCAGCATGCCGATGGCGACCGAGGCCAGCGGCAGGCCGTCGTAAAGCTCGTAATTGCCAAAGATCAGCCGGGGCGAGCCATGTTCGGGATCGGTGCCCACCATCGCCGCCATCAGGCCCAACGCAATCGCCACCAGGCCCTTGACCAACGATTGGCCCATCAGCCCGGCGATGACGGCAAAGGCGAGCAGCATCAGACCCAGAACCTCGGCCGGGCCCATGCGCAGCGCCAGGATCGCCATCGGCGCCGAGACGGTGATCAGCACGATGTCGCTGAACGTGTCGCCGGTGATCGAGGCGAAGAGCGCCATCTTGGTCGCCTTGAGCGGCTTGCCCTGCTTGGCCAGCGGATAGCCGTCAAGCGCGGTTGCCGCCGCGTCGGGCGTACCGGGGGTATTAAGCAGAACCGCCGGGATCGCACCGCCCACCAGCCCGCCCTTGTTCACGCCCACCAAAAAGGCGATGCCGGTCAGCGGGTCCATGCCAAAGGTAAAGGGGATAGCGATGGCTGTCGCCATCACCGGCCCGATCCCCGGCACCGCGCCGACGAACTGCCCCAGCGCCACGCCGAACAGGATGAAGAGCAGGTTGATCGGAGCAAGGGCATCGCCGAACCCGGCGAGGATGACGCTCAGTTCGGGCATCTTTGGCCTTTCGTCATGAGGGAGGGGTTACGGCAGCGGGCGGTCGAGCAGCACCGCCACCGTGAACCAGATCACGGCGGGCATTCCGGCGGCCCCCAGCACCAGCCAGAGCGGCCGCCGTTCATGCGCAAGCCACATCAGCACCAGCGCCATGGGCGGCGCGATCAGGGCAAAGCCCAGCCACGACATCGCCGCCAGCCCCAGGACCAGAACCCCGGCAAAGAGCATGGCCCGTGCCCAGTGAAACCGCCCCGGGCGCACATCGCCCGGTGGGCGGATGAGCAGCGCCAGGCCACACAGGCCCAGCATCACCGCCAGAATGCGGGGCAAGGTCCGGGGCTTGAGCCAGCCATAATCGGCCGCCTGCGCCTGCCAGGGGATGATGGCGGCGAAAAACGCCACCCCCAGCAGGATCAGGAACAGGCCCAGCAGCCGGTCGCTTGTCTTGGCGGACATCACCAGCGCATCACTTGCCGAACAGCGCGCCCACGTTCACAAGCCCGTCGCGCAGCATCTTTTCGGTGCCCTCGGGGCCCATGTTCTCGATCGGGGATTTCAGCGAATTCATCACCACCGTCTTGACCTCTTCGCTGTCGAGCGCTGTGGCCAGCGCCTCGGTGATCGCCATGCGGGCATCCTCGGGCGTGCCCTTGGCGGCGGCAAAGAAGAACACCGGATCGACATAGATGTCATAACCCTGTTCCGGCAGTGTCGGCGTGTCGGGGGCATAGTTGTGGCGGGTGTTGTTCATGCTGGCGATCATCTTGATCTCGCCGCTTTCCAGGAACGGCAGGTGCTCGCCCGCCTCGAACCCGGCGATGGCCTGGCCGCCCAGCACCAGTTTCAGGTTCTCGGCCCCGCCCTTGGTGGAAAGGAACTGGAACTCGGCCCCCGATTTCGCCATCACCTGGCGCATCGCCAGTTCCTGCGGCTTGGCGTCGAAGGCGAGCGGTGCTGCGCCACTGGTCTTGGCATATTCGATCAGCCCCGCCACGTCGTCAAACGGCGCGTCGGCCCGGGCAAAGAGGCCCAGCTGCGCCCGCGCCGCGGTGCCGAGATAGTCGAAACTGTCCAGATCGAAGCCCAGATCGCCGGGCTTGTTCACCAGGTTGACCAGGATCGGCATGTTGACCCCAAGCCCAACCACCGAGCCATCGGCGGGGCGGTTGGCGATACCGGCGAACATGGCGACGCCGCCGCCGCCCGGCTTGTTCTCGGCAATCACGTTCCAACCGGTCTGTTCCTTCATCACCTTGGCCACGACCCGGCCGATGGTGTCGGTCGAGCCACCGGCACCGAACCCGATCTGAAGTGTCAGGTTGCCCTTGGGCGCCCATTCGGCCTGGGCGACCCCGGCCACGAATAGACCGGCCGCAGCCGCGATTGCGGCGAGTGTCCTGCGCAATGTCATGGTTCTGTTCCTCCCTGAACATGGCCTGCGTCCACGGGAGCGCCCGCGTCGCATCGTCGTAGGCTCTGCCCCGAGTAAAGCATGGATTACTTAACAAGCCCACAAATTTTCCCGACCGCAGCGGGGTGCGCAACGGGGATTGAAGCCCCCCCGACCCTTCGTTTATAGAAGCGCGGTCAAGCCAAACACGTCGGGAGTTCCACATGGCCGGCCATTCCAAATGGGCAAACATCCAGCACCGCAAGGGCCGTCAGGACGCCGCGCGGTCGAAGCTGTTCTCGAAGTTCTCCAAGGAGATCACGGTTGCAGCCAAGATGGGCGACCCGGACCCGGACAAGAACCCGCGCCTGCGCCTGGCGATCAAGGAAGCCAAGTCGCAGTCGATGCCCAAGGACAATATCGAGCGCGCGATCAAGAAGGCGATCGGCGGCGATGGCGACGCCTATGAGGAAATCCGCTACGAGGGCTATGGCCCCAACGGCGTGGCAGTGATCGTCGAGGCGATGACCGACAACCGCAACCGCACCGCGTCGAACGTGCGCTCGACCTTTACCAAGCATGGCGGCAACCTGGGCGAGACCGGGTCTGTGGGCTTCATGTTCGAACGCAAGGGCGAGGTGATCTATCCCGCCTCGGTGGGCGATGCGGACACGGTGATGATGGCCGCGATCGAGGCCGGCGCTGAGGACGTCGAAAGCTCCGAGGACGGCCACGTGATCTGGTGTGCCGATACCGACCTGAACGAGGTGTCGACGGCGCTGGAAGCGGAACTGGGCGAATCCGACTCGACCAAGCTGGTGTGGAAACCCACCACGACGACCGAGCTAAACCTCGAGTCGATGCAGAAGCTGATGAAGCTGGTCGATGCGCTGGAGGACGACGACGACGTGCAGCGCGTGACCACCAATTTCGAAGCCTCCGACGAGGTGATGGCGGCGCTCTGAGCCCGGCCGCGGCTGGGGGCGCTGCCCCCGCCGCCCGTTCCGGGCGACTCCCCCGGAGTATTTTGGACCAGAAAGAAGCAGGAGGGCCTGCTCTCTCCCTTTCGTCGAAAATACTCCGGAGTGCTTGGCAGAGCCTCGCTTCGCCGCTTGCGGCAGGCGCGCTTGCCCGGTCGGGCGCGGCACGTTAGACGAAGCGCCATGAAACGCTTTCTGATCCTGCAACTGCGGCCCGAAACCGACGCTGCTGACGCCGAGTTCGCCTCGATCCTCGACAAATGCGGAATCGGGTCGGAGCGGGCACACAGAATCCGGCTGGATTGCGAAGACCTGCCCGAGGGGCTGACTGTCACCGATTACGCGGGCGTCATCGTCGGTGGCGGCCCCGGCTGTGTCAGCGACGATCCCGCCACCAAGCCCGCCGCCGAGGCGCGGGTCGAGGCGGCGATCCTGGGCCTGATGCCGCAGATCACCGGTGCCGATCATCCCTTCATGGGCTGTTGCTATGGGCTGGGCGTGCTGGCGGCGCATCTGGGCGGCGCGGTCAGCAAGGCGCGCTATGGCGAGCCGGTCGGCCCCAGCACCTGCACGCTGACCGAGGCCGGGCGCGCCGATCCGCTGACCGCCGACCTGCCGCCTGTCTTTGACGCCTATGTGGGCCATAAGGAGGCAGTGCAGGATCTGCCGCCGGGCTGCACCCATCTGGTCGCCTCCGGGGCTTGCCCCTATCAGATGATCCGCTGGGGCGACAATGTCTATGCCACCCAGTTCCACCCGGAGGCGGATGCGCATGACTTCGAGCAGCGCATCCATATCTACAAGGATCACGGCTATTTTCCGCCCGAGGATGCCGAGCGATTGATCGCCCTCTGCCATTCGGCGGAGGTCACGGCTCCCGGCGAGATCCTGCGCCGGTTCGCCCGGCGCTACGGCTGACCCAACGGCGCCGTTGCCTGTTGCCCTGCCCCCGTCCTAGGCTGACGCCGGGACAAGGGAGGATGGATATGGGCGCGAATACTGCCGATGCGATCATCGTGGGCAGCGGGCTGGCCGGGCTGGTCGCCGCCGCCGAACTGGGCGACCGGGGCAAGCGGGTGATCCTGCTGGACCAGGAGCCCGAGAGTTTCCTGGGCGGTCAGGCGTTCTGGTCGCTGGGCGGGCTCTTCATGGTCGACACCCCTGAACAGCGCCGCATGGGCATCCGCGACAGCGCCGACCTGGCCCTGCGCGACTGGCTGGGCAGCGCCCGGTTCGACCGGCCCGAGGATGCCTGGCCGCGCAAATGGGCCGAGGCCTATGTGGAATTCGCCGCTGGCGAGATGCGGCCCTGGCTGCATGCTATGGGCCTCAGGTGGTTCCCGGTGGTGGGCTGGGCCGAGCGCGGCGGGTCCTATGCCGACGGGCACGGCAATTCGGTGCCTCGCTTTCACATCACCTGGGGCACCGGGCCGGGGGTGCTGGCGCAGTTCCTGCGCCGGGTGCAGGAGCATGTGACGGCGGGCCGGATCGAGATGCGGTTTCGCCACCAGGTCAGCCATATCATCATGCAGCACGGTGCCGCGACCGGGGTGTCGGGCGAGGTTCTGGCCGCCGACACCGCCCAACGCGGGCAAAAGACCAACCGCGACGAGGTGGGCGAGTTCGAGGTCTATGCACCCTCGATCCTGGTCACCTCGGGCGGGATCGGCGGCAATTTCGACCTGGTGCGCAAGGCCTGGCCGCGCGACCGGCTGGGTGAGCCGCCGCAGCATATGGTGGCGGGCGTGCCCTTTCACGTGGACGGCCGGATGATCGGGATCTCGGAACGGGCGGGCGGCCATGTCATCAACGGCGACCGGATGTGGCATTACACCGAAGGCGTGCGCAACTGGGATCCGATCTGGCCCGACCATGGCATCCGCATCCTGCCCGGCCCATCGTCGATGTGGTTCGACGCGCGCGGCAACCGGTTGCCGCCGCCCTGCCTGCCGGGGTTCGACACGCTGTCGACCCTGCGCGAGATCCTGAAGACCGGATTTGAATACAGCTGGTTCGTGCTGACCCAGACGGTGATCAAGAAGGAATTCGCGCTGTCGGGATCCGAGCAGAACCCCGATTTCACCTCGGCCAAATGGTCCGAGGTGATCCGCCAGCGCATCCTGTCGGGCAAATCCGCCACCGCCCCGGTCGAGGCCTTCAAACAGCATGGCGAGGATTTTGTCGTCGCCCACAGCCTGAGCGAACTGGTGCGCGGCATGAACCAGCTGGGCGAGGTGCCGATCGACGAGGCCCATCTGCGCGCCCAGATCGAGGCGCGCGATGCGCAGATGGACAACCCCTTTACCAAGGATGCGCAGATCATGGCGATCCATGCCGCGCGCAACTATCGCGGCGACCGGCTGATCCGCACCGCCAAGCCGCACAAGTTCCTTGACCCGGCCAACGGCCCGCTGATCGCGGTCAGGCTGCATGTGCTGACGCGCAAGACGCTGGGCGGGCTGCACACCAATCTCGATGGCCAGATGCTGGGCACGGGCGGCCAGGTGGTGCCGGGCCTTTTTGCTGCGGGCGAGGTCTCGGGATTCGGCGGCGGCGGCTATCATGGCTACAACGCGCTCGAAGGTACCTTCCTGGGCGGCTGCATCTTCTCGGGCCGCAATGCCGGACGCTCGCGGGCGATTGCCTGACCTTCAGGGAATACCCCGCATCGCCAAAGCGCAACCGCAGAACACTTGTATGAGTTCCGCTGCTGGGGAATTCGATGGTCGCCCATTCGCCGCATCGACTGACGATCACGTCCTCCACCTTGCACTCCCTATCGGGAAACGCCGCGCGCCACATCCCCGAAATCGCACCCATCGGCAATCACGGCCGCTCCGCGTTCGGGAACGCGCACGATCCCACCTTGCCGAACAGGCTCCGGGCTTCATCTTTTCCGAAATACTCCGGGGTGAATGCGGCGCAGCCGCAGAGGGGCGGCGCCGCTCCTACCAGCTGCCCGAGGCGCCGCCGCCCGAGGAGGAGCCACCGCCAAAGGATGACCTGCCAGAGCCACCGCTGCTGCTGTCGCTGACCTTGGGGATCGTGCGTATTTCGCTGTCATGATAGGCGCAGTGCCTGCAATCGTAGTCCACTCGTTTGCGTCCCTCACGGGACTTGGTGGCCGAGGTCAGCACGGTCGAAGTGGTTGAAAGCGTGCGATAGTTGCACTGAGGGCAGGCGCCATAGCCGGACATCCAGCTTTTATAGCGGTGAATGTCGATATGGCCGCAACCGGGGCAGTGCCAGACGTCGTAGTCGACGGATTTGAGGAACTCTTCCAGCCGCTGGCCGCCGTCGAGATGCTCGTCATCGGCCTCTTCCCCGGCCCGGACCATCATCGCGCGGCATTGCGGGCAAGGGCGCGGGCGGTTGCGCAGATAACGGCGCACCCACAGGGCCAACCCGCCCAGCGGCACCAGCACCAGCGCCAGCACCCATTCGCCGATCCGGTCGACCGCGCGCGCGATCCAGGACCAGCCGCGCTGTGCTGTGCCCATGTCCCAGTCTCCGGGATAGCTGCCGGTCAGTTCACGCACGGTTTCGTCCACCCCGGCCTCGATCCCCTGCTGGTATGCGTCGCGGCGGAAATACGGCAGGAAGCCCACGTCGATCACCCGCTGCATCCGGGCGTCCCAGCTGCTGTCGTAACCGGCGCCGATCTCGATCCGCATCCGCCGGTCAAAGCGGGCGATCAGCACCAGCAACCCGTCGTTGCGGGTCGCGTTGCCAATGCCCCATGCGTTGAAAAGGCCGGTGGCGAAGGGCTCGATCTCGCCTTGGTGGCCGTACTGCCCCATGCTGTCGATGGTCAGCACGGTCATCTCGATGCCGGAGAAATCGTAAAGGTCGATCAGCGTGGCGCGAATGCGGTCTTCGGCCGCGTCATCGAGCAGGTCGGCATAGTCGTTTACATAGACATCTTCATAGCCGGGATAGGCAAGCCCATCCGTCCCGGTGACGGTACGCGGTGACTTTTCGTCTTCGATCTTCACGGCTTCGGCGGGGGGATTGAGCGGCACCACCGAGACGGGCCGGGTCAGCAATCCAACGCCATAACCGATGGCCCAGCCCAGAAACAGCACCACGCCGGCGATGGTCAGCGCCACGCGGATGTCCTGTCTGGTCATGCCTGCCCTCCTGCGTTTGCGGCAGCATAGGCACAAGCCGGGCCTGCGGCCAAGGGGTTACGGCAGCCGCGTCAGACGCAGGACCTCGCCGCCTTGCGCGTCGTTCATGACCAGTGTTTCACCGTCGATGGTGAAGCCCGCAACACGCGGGAAGGCCGCAAGAAGCGCCCGGTCCAGCGTCTCGGCCTGTTCGGAACAGGCCATAAGGGTGCCGGCCATGTTGGCAGGCAGCGTCAGCTTGTCGCCGGCAACCTCGGCCGTGCCCCGGAAACTGTTGCAGGCCCCGCGCAGGCCAAAACCGCCACCGGCGGCAAAGGCGATTTCGGGCATCCGTTCCGCCTCGACCGCAGCGCCGTCGAGATGCGACACGCGCCAGCTGGTGTTTTCAAGAGAATTCGGGTCCGCCTGCGGGACCCGGACCAGCATCAGGTCCACGCGATCGCCCGCGCCGCGGGTCAGCACCGCATTCTTCGTGTCGGTGATGAAAAGCAGCTTGTCGCCCAGCAGGATCCGGGCCGAGACCGAATAGCTCATCGCCGGTTCGATCAGCGCATCGTCATAGGCCAGTTCGAACGCCTGCGGCACGCCGGTCATCGCGAAGCGGCGCGCCGACAGGACGGTGGCGGCCACATCCATCCGCGAGACGTCGAGCAACTGGACCTCAAGCACCGCCTCGGGCGGCAGGGCGATCCGTTCGCGATACCCGGCGGTTCCGGTCACGGTTCCAGCCATTGCGCTGCCTCCAATTGTGGCGGCCATGCAAAGCGCCACCCACCCAGCAAACCGTTTCATCATGCCAAGACCTTTCGAAAATGAATGCGATCGTGTCAGACAGATCGGAGCAAAGATCGCACATTCAAGTCAAGCGCTACAAAACGCTGCGTTCACAGTCCTACAGCGGCCAGATGAACGGGATCAGCGCCGAGACCAACAGGCCCATGGTCAGGTTCAGCGGAATTCCGACCTTCATGAAATCGGTAAAGCGATAGCCGCCCGGCCCGTAGACCAGCATGTTTGTCTGATACCCGATCGGCGTGGCGAAAGAGGCTGAGGCCGCGATCATGACCGCCACCACCAACGGGCGCGGATCGAGCCCGGTCGCCTGTGCCAGACCGATGGCAATCGGGGTCACGACGACGGCCACCGCGTTGTTCGAAACCAACTCTGTCAACACCGATGTGAGCAAGTAAATCGCCCAGATTATCAAGAAGGGCGGCAGGTTGCTCAGCCCCGGCGCGATGGCCTCGACGATCAACCGAACCGCACCCGAGCTTTCCAGCGCCGCGCCGATGGCCAGCATGGAAAAGATCAGCGCCAGCAGCCGCCCGTCGACAAAGGAGAACGCCTCGTCCGCGTCGATGCAGCGGGTGGCCAGAACCAGCGCCACGGCCACGATGGACAGCATCAGGATCGGCGCAACCCCCAGCCCCGCCAGCGCCACGATCCCCACCAGCGAGGCCACCGCTATCGGCGCATGACCGCGCCGATAGGCGCGCGCCGAGGGATGCGAGACATCGACCATCTCCATGTCCGCCGCCAGCCGCTGGATATCGGCGGGTGCGCCTTCGAGCAGGAGCGTATCGCCCACCTTGACGATCAGCTGTTCCAGCTGGCGGCCGATGTTCTGGTTGCGGCGGTGTACCGCCAGCACATAGACGCCGTAACGCCGACGCAGGCGCATCTCGCCCAGCGAGCGACCCACCATGCGGCAGCCTGGGGTGATCAGCACCTCGACCGTCGTCGTCTCGACCGCCGAGACCTGATCGACACGCTTCAGTTCCTTGTTGCGTTGCAGGCTCAGCAGCTCGGTCATCTGGGTGCGCAGCACGACCCGGTCGCCCACCTGCAACTCGACCCCCTTGAGATTGCGCCTGAGCGACAGATCGCCCCGGATCACGTCGATCAGCCGGACGCCGGGGCGCTTGAACAGCTGTACACCCGTCACCTCGCGCCCGATCAGGTTGCTTTCGGGGGGGATCACCGCCTCGGTGAAGAATTTCATCTTGGACTTGTCCGAGAGCAGCATGGCCATGCTGTCGCGCACGGGCAACAGGCGGGGGGCAACGAAGCGCAGATAGATCATGCCCCAGGCCACCACCGCGATGCCCAGCGGCGTGACCTCGAAGATCGAGAACGCCTCCAACCCCTGCACCCGCGCCACGCCATCGACCAGCAGGTTGGTCGAGGTTCCGATCAGCGTCAGCGTGCCGCCCATGATCGCGCCATAGCTGAGCGGGATCAGCAGCTTGGAGGCGGCGACATCCAGCGTGCGGGCGATCTGCACGAAGACCGGGATCATCACCACCACGACCGGCGTGTTCGAGACGAAGGCCGAGGCGACCACGACAAAGGCCATCAACAGACCGATGGCAAAGCGGGCATTGGTCTGTGCCTGCCGCTGTGCGATCGAGGTGAAGGCATCGAGCGCGCCGGTGCGCACAAGCGCCCCCATGATGATGAACATGGCCGCGATGGTCCAGGGCGCCGGGTTCGACAGCACCGGCAGCGCTGCGTCATAGGGCAGAACCCCGGTCACCAGCATTACCGAGACGCCCAGAATGGCCACCACCTCGGTCGGGAACACCTCGCGCAGGAACAGCACGAACATGGCCACCACAATCCCCAGGGTCAGGATGGCGCTGCCGGTTTCACTCAATGTCAGGAATTGCATTTCGAACTGTTATGATCCAATCGGGCCTGGCATCAGTGCCGGCGTCAAGTTTCCCGTATCGTTCCCGTCTGGGCAAGCCCATCCTTGGGCCGTGGCTGTACCAGGAACACGCCCAGCAGAATCAGGCCCATGGCCGCCCAGATATAAGGCGAATAGCTCTCGCCCAGCAGCGCCATCGCCCAGAGCACCCCGGTCGCGGTGACGACATAGCTGACCTGAACCGCAAAGACGGCGCCGGCCTGCCCCACCAGCCAGACATAGCCCGCATAGGCAAAGACATGGATCAACGACGAGGCGATCAGCGCCCATTCGGGCGCGCCCCAGGGCGCCAGCGGCGAGATGAACTGGCCCGAGGTCAGCGCCAACGGCAGGGCAATCGCAGCGCCCACGAGTGAGGCGCCGAACAGCACCTGGATCGCGTCTAGCCCCGCCGTGCCCCAGCGCGCGACATAATTGCCCTCGACCGCGTAGCAGAGCGGCGCCACCAGCGCCAGCGGCAGCCAGGCCAGCATCGACCGGTCGGGCAGGCTCGCTTCGGGCAGCACCAGCAGCAGGACGCCGGCCAGCCCGGCAGCCAGGCCGCCGAAACGGCGCGAACTGAACGGCTCCAACCCCAGGCCCAGGGCGATGGGAAAGGCCATCATCGGGATGAGCGACATCAGGATCGACATCAACCCGGCGGGCAGGTGCGTAATGGCCCGGTAAGAGGCCGCGTTCGGCACCAGCGTGCCCACCAGCGCGATGATCAGGCAAACCGCCAGGGTCCGCCGGGTCACAGGCAGGCCGCGCCCGCGCATGACGGACACGCCAGCCATGACGCCCGCCCCGATCACCAGTTGCCAGAAGATCAGGCCCAGCGGCTGATGCCCGGTGCTGACCGCGATCTTGGTCAGCGGCTGGGTCAGCCCCCAGCCCGCCCCGAAGAGCAGCAAGAGACCGACATTCAGGGCCAGCGCCTGTCGGGTCATGGACCGGCCTGCTCCAGCCGGCCACCCACGCGCACCATCGCGATGCGGGTCGCCGCACCGGTGCGGTCATCAGTCTCGATATAGACGCCCGAGACGGTCGCAGCGCCCAGCGCCGGGGTAAAGCGGGTCCTGGCCATGCCGGTGATGAAGCGGCGCATCGGCTCGGCCTTGTCCATCCCGATGACCGAGTGGTAATCGCCGCACATGCCGGCATCGCTCAGGTACCCGGTGCCGCCCGGCATCACCATGGCATCCGCCGTGGGCACATGGGTATGGGTGCCCACCACCAAGCTGGCGCGCCCGTCGCAGAAATGACCCATCGCCATCTTCTCCGATGTCGCCTCGCAATGCATGTCGACGATCACCGCATTGGCCAGCCTGCCGCGCGGATGCGTCTTGAGCACCGGCTCGATCGCCGAGAACGGATCGTCATAGGGACGTTTCATGAAAACCTGTCCCAGCACCTGCGCCACCAGCACCTTGCGCCCGCCCGGCGCGTTGAACAGCCGATGCCCCCGCCCCGGCGCGCCCTTGGCAAAGTTGATCGGCCGGACGATGCGGCTCTCGCCTTCGATGTATTGCAGCATGTCCTTCTGGTCGAAGGCATGATCGCCCAGCGTCAGGCAATCGGCCCCGGCATCGAGCAGCACCTTGGCATGCTCGCCCGACAGGCCCATGCCGTTCGAGGCATTCTCGCCATTGACCACCACAAAATCGAGCTTCCACTCCGCCCGCAGCCGCGGCAGGTGCTCAACCACGGCCGCGCGCCCGGCGCGGCCCATCACATCGCCAAGAAACAGTATCTTCATGGTCCCGGTCCTAGGCGGCGGCGCGCCTTCGGGCAAGCGGGAAATGCAGGGGGCGCTGCCCCCGTCGCCTTCGGCGCCTCCCCCGGAGTATTTTCAACCAGAAAGAAGCAGAAGCGGAATTGGGCTTCTTTCTGGTGAAAAATACTCCGGAGCTCGAGGCAGAGCCTCGCAAAATGCTCAAAAACTCAGCACCCGGCTTTCGGTGACCACCATGTCAAGCGGTTGATCGGTGGGTTCGAGCGGCAGCACCTCGGCCTCTTGCGCGTCGAAGGCAAAGCCGATGGCGAGCGTGGCGCGTTTTGCCCGCAGCAGTTCCAGCGTGCGATCGTAGAAGCCGCCCCCATAACCCAGCCGGCCGCCGCGTGCGTCGAAGGCCACCAGTGGCACGATCAGGATCTCGGGCTCCATCCAGTCGTCGATTTCCGGCACCATCGCCCCGAACGGCCCTTCGCGCAGCGGACCATCGGGATCCCAGCGCGAGAACCGCAGCGGAAGGCCCGCGCCCTGGATCACCGGCACACCGACAGGGCCATGCGCCGCCGCTTCGGCCATGGCGGGCAGCGGGTCGATCTCGGTACGGATCGACATGTAGCCCGACAGCGGCACCCCGCGATATCCGGCCAGGATTTCCGACAACCGCCCCGCCGCGCCGGCGGGCCGCGTGTCGAAAGCCGCCTTGCGGCGGGCAAAGGCGGCCTTGCGGGCGGCAGCCTTGATCTCGGTCAGGTCGTCCATGCGGCACCTTTCACAACAGAAAGACGGAAGCCAGCCCAAGGAAAGCGAAGAACCCCACCACGTCGGTGACCGTTGTGACGAAGGTGCCCGAGGCCAGCGCCGGGTCGACCCCGGCCTTTTCAAGAAGCACCGGAATCCCGGTTCCTGCCAGCCCGGCCACGACCAGATTGACCACCATTGCGGCAGCGATCACCAGACCCAGCATCGGCAGCCCGAACCAGACATACCCCACCAGCCCCATCACCACGGCAAAGACCAGCCCGTTGGCCAGGCCCACGACCACCTCGCGACGGATCACCCGGCCGAGGTTCGAGCCAGTCAGGTCGCGGGTGGCCAGCGCCCGCACCGCCACCGTCAGGCTCTGGGTGCCTGCGTTGCCGCCCATCGAGGCGACGATCGGCATCAAGACCGCCAGCGCCACGACGCTGGCGATGGTGTCCTCGAAGATCGAGATCACCAGCGAGGCCAGGATCGCGGTCGCCAGATTGACCGCCAGCCAGGGCAGGCGCTGGCGCGTCGTCTCGGCAACCGTGTCCGACAGGCTGCTTTCCTCGCCCACGCCGGCGAGGCGCAGGATGTCCTCTTCATGCCCCTCGTCCAGCACGATCATCGCATCGTCGATGGTGATCACGCCGACCAGCCGCCCTTCGGCATCGACCACGGGGGCCGAGATCAGGTGATACTGGTTGAAGGCATAGGCCACGTCCTCTTCGTCCTGATCGGCGGGGATGACCTGAAAGGTGTCCTCGGCCAGATCGGCGAGCCGGACGTCGCGCCGCGCCGCCATGATCCGGCCAAGGGTCACGTTGCCGACCGGATGCAGGCGCGGGTCGACCAGAACCACGTGATAGAACTGGTCAGGCAACTCGTCCGAGTTGCGCATGAAGTCGATCACCTCGCCCACCGTCCAGTGCTCGGGGGCCATCACCACCTCGCGCTGCATCAGGCGGCCGGCGGAGCCTTCGGGATAGGTCAGCGACTGTTCGACCGCCACCCGATCGGCATCGTCGAGCGCCTCAAGGATCGCTTCCTGCTCGGTCTCCTCCAGGTACTCGATCAGATCGACCACATCGTCGCTGTCAAGTTCGCGCACCGCCTCGGCCAGAACCTCGGGATTGAGTTGACGAATGACCTCCTCGCGGATGCCCTCGTCGAGCTCTGACAGGATTTCGCCGTCGAACTCGCGCCCATAGAGATGGATCAGGCGGGAACGATCCTCGCTGTCGATCTGCTCCAGAAGGTCCGCGATATCCGCCGCGTGCAGCGGCTCCATGAGTTCGACCAGCTTCTGCTGGTCCGCGATCTCGACCGCCTCGAGAATCGCGGCGACCTGGCGCCGGTCCAGCTCGTAGGCGTCCTCGTCGCGGGGCTTTTCCTGATCGGGTGTGTCGGTACCTGTATCCATGGTAGCCCCCTATGCGAATTGGCCGCAAAATAGAAGAAGCAGCTATCAGAAAACAATGGCAATGGCGGAATTTACCGCCGTGCCGCGGATGTTCTAGGGTAGCGTCCGTTTTGAAATGCGCGAAGGAGAACCGGACGATGACCGGCAAGACAATCCTCAGGGGACAGGTGCTGTCCTTTGTCCGTACCCCGTTCGATGGCGCGCCAGAGGACGCGGCACGGATTGACGAGGCGGTGTTGATCGACGGTTCGCATATCGCCGCGGTCGGACCGCTGGCCGAGTTGCGCGCGGCAGTTCCGGGCGCGGTCGAGATCGACCATGGAGCGCATGTCATCCTGGCTGGATTCGTCGATGCGCATGTGCATTATCCGCAGACCGCGATGATCGCGAGCTGGGGCAAGCGGCTGATCGACTGGCTGAACACCTATACCTTTCCCGAGGAGCGCAAGTTTGCCGATCCGGCCTATGCCGCCGAAATCGCTTCGCGGTATCTGGACCTGACGGCGGCGCATGGCACCACCACCATGTGCAGTTTCTGCACCATCCATCCCGAGAGCGTGGAGGCGTTTTTCACGCAAGCGCAGGCGCGCGGGCAGCGGGTGGTCGCGGGCAAGACCTGTATGGACCGCAACGCGCCCGAGTTCCTGCGCGACACGGCGCAGAGCGCCTATGACCAGTCCAGGGCGCTCTTGGAAAAATGGCACGGGGTGGGCCGGATCTCCTATGCGATCACGCCGCGGTTCTCGCCCACCTCGACGCCGGAACAGCTGGAGGCGATGGGCGCGCTCTGGGCCGAGCATCCCGACTGCCTGATGCAGACCCATCTAAGCGAACAGACCGACGAGATCGCATGGGTAAAGGGCCTCTTCCCCGAGGCGCGGGATTATCTGGACACCTACGAGCAGCACGGGCTGTTGGGCGGGCGCGGGCTTTATGGCCATGCCATCCACCTGGAGGAGCGCGAGCGCGACCGGCTGCGCGAACACGGGGCGGGGCTGATCCATTGCCCGACCTCGAACACGTTCATCGGATCGGGCCTGTTTGATATGGCGGGGCTGATGGCCGAAGGGCAGCGGATCGGGCTGGCCACCGACACCGGCGGCGGGTCGAGTTTCTCGATGCTGCGCACCATGGCGGCGGCCTATGAGATCGGCCAGTTGCGCGGCGTGCCGCTGCACGCGGCGCAGCTCATCTGGCTGGCCACCCAGGGCTCGGCCCGGGCGCTGCGGATGGATCATCTGATCGGCAATATCGCGGCGGGGATGGAAGCGGACCTGGTGGTGCTCGACCTCGCCTCGACCCCGGCCATCGCGCAGCGCAGCGCCATGGCCGAAGACCTGTGGGAGGCCCTGTTCCCGACCATCATGATGGGCGACGACCGCGCCATTGCCGAGGTATGGATCGGCGGCAGGCGGGTCTGATCGTCCGCGAGCGGGCGAAAGATTTTTCGACGAAAAATCTTTGCCTCCGGCGGGAGTATTTTCAGCGAAATGAAGGGGCTCAGCCCATCAGGGCACGGGCCAAGCTGTTTTGCCGTTCGACCATGCGCGGCAGGTCGATGGTGGTGATCTGGCCGTTGCGCACGATCTGGCGGCCTTCGACAAAGAGATGTTTGACCCGGGTCGGTCCGGCCAGCAGCAGCGCGGCCGGATCCCAACTGCCGGCGCTGTCGATGCCCGAGACATCCCAGACCGCGACATCGGCGCGTTTGCCCAGCTCCAGCCGGCCGCAATCGGGACGGCCAAGCACATCGGCGCCGCCACGCGTGGCGATCTCCAGCGCCTCGCGGGCGGACATGGCGTCGGCGCCGCGCGCCACCCGTTGCAGCAGCATCGCCTGACGCGCCTCGGCCATCAGGTTGCCGCTGTCGTTGCTGGCCGAGCCGTCGACGCCCAGGCCCACCGGCACGCCCGCGTCGCGCATCGCGCGGACCGGGGCGATACCGCTGCCGAGCCGGCAGTTGGAACAGGGGCAATGGGCCACGCCGGTGCGCGAGCGGGAAAAGAGGTCGATCTCGGGCCCGTCGAGCTTGACGCAATGGGCATGCCAGACATCCGGGCCGGTCCAGCCCAGATCCTCGGCATATTGGCCGGGGCGGCAACCGAACTGCGCCAGGCTGTAGGCGATATCCTCGTCATTCTCGGCCAGATGGGTGTGCAGCATCACGCCCTTGTCGCGCGCCAGCAGCGCCGCGTCGCGCATCAGTTCGCGGCTGACCGAAAAGGGCGAACAGGGGGCGAGACCCACCCGACACATGCTGCCTTCGCCCGTGTCGTGGAAGGCATCGACTACGCGGATCATGTCGTCCAGGATGGCGGCCTCACCTTCGACCAGGGCATCGGGCGGCAGTCCGCCCGCGCTTTCGCCGATGCTCATGGCGCCGCGGGTGGGGTGGAACCGCAGGCCCAATTCGGCGGCGGCGGCGATGGTGTCGTCGAGCCGCGCCCCGTTGGGATAGAGGTAGAGTTGGTCGGAACTGAGAGTGCAGCCAGACAGCGCCAGTTCCGCCAGGCCGATCTGGGCCGAGACAAACATCTCCTCGGGCCCGAAGCGCGCCCAGATCGGATAGAGCGTCTTGAGCCAGCCGAAGAGCAGCGCATCCTGCCCACCCGGTACAGCGCGGGTCAGGCTCTGGTAGAGATGGTGATGCGTGTTCACCAGCCCCGGGGTGACAACACAGCCGCGCGCGTCATGCACCTCGCCGGCGGTGGACAGGTTGCGGCCGATACCGGCCACGACCCCGTCGCGGAGCAGGATATCGGCGCCCGACAATTCGCGGCGCCCGGCATCCATGGTCAGGATGCAATCGGCATTACGGATGAGGATTTCGGACATGGTTTCACACTTCTCCTGGTTCACCCGTTTCAGGGAGGTGTGTGATGCGTCGGCGGAAAACGGGGGCAAGAACCGACAGTGGGACAGTACCCCGACGGGTTGCCGGGTTCAACCGGTTCAGATCCTGCCCAGTATGTCCAGCGCCGCGGCATGCACCTGCGGGTTTGCAGCCGCCAGGGCACGGCCGCCGCCATGCGCGGGACCGCCCCGCCAATCGGTGACGATGCCGCCTGCGGCGCGGATCAGGGCGATGGGCGCGTGAATGTCGACCTCCTTGAGCCCCGCCTCGATCACCAGGTCGACAAGCCCGGCTGCCAGCAGCGCATAGGCGTAGCAATCCATGCCATACCGGGTGAGTTTCACCCGTTGCGAAACCGCGCGAAAGGCCGCTGCCTCGTCAGGGTGGCCCAGTTCCGGAAAGGTGGTGAACAGTATCGCATCGCCCAGCGCGGCGTCGCGCCGAGTGGCCAGCTCGCGCTGCCCCATCGGCCCGACCATGTACGCGCCGTCGGGCGTGCCGATGAAACGTTCGCCGATATAGGGCTGGTCGACGATGCCGAGGAAAGGGCCGTTTTCATCCGACAGCGCAATCAGCACCCCCCAGGTCGGGGTGCCCGAAATGAACCCGCGGGTTCCGTCGATGGGGTCGAGAACCCAGGTCCGGCCGGACCGGCCCTGTACCGCATCGAATTCTTCCCCATGTATGCCGTCCCTGGGGCGCAGATCGGCCAGAATCGCGCGCATTGCCAATTCCGCGGCGCGATCCGCCTCGGTCACCGGATCGAACCCGGAGGCGAACTTGTTTTCCGCATCAAGATCCGTACGGCGAAAAAAAGGCAGAATAACCTTTCTCGCCGCATCGGCGAGCAATTCGGCGACCTGGATATCAGTCATGTCGGCGGGCTTCATGCCGCTGAATTGCCATCCCGTGCGGGGAAAAGCAACCTGCCTTTAGCGTCAGGCGACGTCGCTTAGAACACGGGCAAGTTCGAACAGGCGGCGGCGCTGGTTCTCCGGAATCGCGTAATAGGAGCGGACCAGATCCAGCGCTTCCTTGTCGCCCATCAGATCGGCGGGCACGCCAGGCTTTTCGGGGCTGTTTTTCTGGGACTCGTCGAGCCCTTCGAAAAAGAAGCTGACCGGCACATCCAGAGCTTCCGCGATATCCCAAAGGCGCGAGGCGCTGATCCGGTTGGCGCCGGTTTCGTACTTCTGTATCTGCTGGAACTTGATGCCGACCTGTTCGGCCAGTTGCTGCTGGGTCATTCCAATCAGCCATCGGCGATGCCGCACGCGCTTGCCCACGTGGACGTCAACAGGATGTGTCATTGATTTTCTCCCTTGATACACGGACAACGGCCTGGGCAAAGTCCTGCGGCAATGCGGTGACCGACATCTTCCGACATGGTCGCCCAGGGTTTCCTTATCGACTTTCCCTAACGACATCGGGTCGCCCGAACCTCGCCACTTTGGAATATGACAAAATTTTCGGTTGAATTCAAGTTGGTTGAATCTACCTGCTCATGGAAAAACCTGTGGTTGTGAGCTGCTTTCATTTGCACAACTGCCATGGAGTAGCCAGGCCGCACATGGTCCCGAGGCAAGGTCCCAAGGCAAGCGATGCGCTCGGAAATCGAACCCGAGGACCGTTTGACAGTATCGCGGCCGCTGGCCTTAATGGCTGAAAAATAATGAGGAAGTGGATATGCGTTCATTCCGCGTTCTGAAAGACGCGACACCCGCAGTGCTGACCGAGGTGCCAGTACCCGTGCCCGGGCCCGGCGAATTGCGGCTCGATATTCGCGCCTGCGGGCTGAATTTCGCCGATCTTCTGATGCAGAAGGGTACCTACCAGGATACGCCGCCTGCCCCCTTCACTCCGGGCCTGGAAGTGTCCGGCGTGGTCAACGCGGTGGGGCCCGGCGTCACGGATTTCGGGATAGGAGACCGAATCGCCATCTACTCGGGTCAGGGCGGCTTGGCTGAACAGGGCGTATTCCCGGCAAACCGTGCGGTAAGGATTCCCGATTGCATGAGCTTCGAACATGCGGCGGCGTTCCAGATCGCCTATGGAACCGCGCATATGGCGCTGGATCACCGGGCCCGGTTGCTGCCCGGCGAGACCTTGCTGGTCACCGGAGCGGCAGGCGGCGTCGGCCTGACCGCCGTCGAGATCGGCAAGCTGATGGGAGCCCGCGTGATAGCCCATGCCCGCGGCGCCGAAAAACTCGAGATCGCCCGGCAGGCCGGGGCCGATGTCCTGATCGATGCGGGCGAGGATCTGCGGGCGCGCCTGCTCGCCCTCGGCGGCGTCGATGTCGTCTATGACGCAATCGGCGGCGATGTCTTCAAGGCGGCTTTTCGCGCCGCCAAGCCCGAAGGCCGACTGCTGCCGATCGGCTTTGCCGGTGGCGAGGTGCCGCAGATCCCGGCCAATCACCTGCTGGTCAAGAACCTGACGGTGATCGGCTTCTATATCGGCGGGTACCTGAGGTTTCGGCCCGAAGTCGTGCGGGACAGCTTTGCCACCTTGTTCTATTGGTACGAACAGGGCAGGCTGAAACCGCATGTCAGCCATGTCCTGCCGCTGGAGCGCGTGGAAGAGGGGATGGAATTGCTGCGCAGTCGCGCCTCGACCGGCAAGGTGGTGATCACCCCCTGAAACAATCCAGGCCGAGGGCCAGCCCGGCCGCCATTGCCGCTCGGACCAATGGCGCAACAATGGCGCCCCCGGAGCAATTGGAACCAGAAAGAAGCAAGAACCCGCGATCCGGCTTCTTTCTGGTCAAAAATACTCCCGCCGGAGGCGGCCGGCGCAGCCGGTTCCGTTAACCGACGGCGCGCAGGTGCCCGCTGCCGACGGTCTTGAAATTCTCGCGGACAAGCGCAGCCAGTTCCTCGACGATCTGTCCCTTGCCATCGGCGCTGCCGTAAAGATTGATCTTGTGCACCGGCAGATCCGGCAGTGCGCCCGGCTCGATCTGCACGAGATGCTTGGCTTCAGTACCGTCCAGCATGGCATGAACCGCGAGGTCGGCCGATACGGTCGCCTCTATGGTGCGGTCGTTCTCGGTCTCGACCGCAAGGTCCCAGGGGATGCCGGCAGCATCCAGCGCGGCGATAACCTTGGGGCGGAACAGGCACCGCCGTCCCAGAGCCAGCCGCAGCGGACGTTGCCGCCAGGCCGAGCCGCCGGTCGCGCCGACCCAGCGCAGGGGCAATTCCGCAATGGTTTCGCAATGGTCGCCGCCGCCGGCCTCGGTGGTCAGGATCACGTCGCATTCTCCCCGGCCATAGAGTTCCTTCAACCGGGATGTGTAAGAAGACAGAAGCTGCACCCGGACCCGCGGAAAGGCGGCGTTGAACTGTTGCAACACCCTTGGGATCGCCGGATAGACGATGTCATGCGGCACCCCCAGAACCACCTCGCCCTCGAAGGCCTGGTCGGTCAGCCGGGCGATCACCTCGTCGTTCAGGGCCACCATGCGCCGGGCATGGGCGAGCAACTGTTCCCCCGACGCTGTCAGGGCAATTCCGCGGCCGGACCGGTCCAGCAGTTCAAGCCCCAGCAAGTCCTCCAGCCGTTTGAGCTGCATCGAGACCGCCGATTGGGTCAGGTGCAGGAAACCGGCCGCCCGGGTGACTCCGCCGCTGTCGGCGACGGCGACGAAACTGCGCAGGGTGGTGATGTCGAGATTTCGAATCATGACAAACCTTGATGGATTGGTTCAAAAACATTCGTTTTCATAATGACAAATCTCGCCATATACATCAAGAAAATTGATCAACGAGTGACCAATCATCACAATGTGGAAAGGAACAGGTCATGACCGCTTTCACCGCCACTCGCCCCTGCCACCCCGTCCGCGCTTCCTGGCGGGGCTATCCAAGGCGTCTTGCCGCACTCTGGCGGCAGCGCCGGGCATTGGCAAATCTCGATGACCGCGCACTTGAGGATATCGGTCTGAGCCGCGCGCAAGCCGATGCCGAAGCGCGCCGGCCGTTCTGGGATGCACCCGATTTCTGGCGTTGCTGACCGATCGCGATGAGACGCCCGCCTCCCCTGACTCGGCCCGCCTTGAGGGCGGGCCGCCATTTTCATGCATTTCGAATACAATTTTTGACTCGAAAAACCGGGTAAATCCGGTGGAACATCTTGAATTGATGGGCGAGCTTTCCGATATTCGATCTGACCGCCGTCGGGGTGAACCCGGCGGCCGGAAAATGTTTCTTAGGGAGACCCAAATGGCTCAATTCGACACGATCCGGTCCGCAGCCGGTTCGCGCGCCGTCCAGATCGACGAAGGCCTGCGCGCCCATATGAACAAAGTCTATGGCACCATGTCCGTCGGCATGCTGATCACGTTCGCCGCCGCCTGGGCTATTTCGGGCCTGGCGGTGACGACCGATCCCGCTGCCGCAGCCGCTCAGTTGAGCGCGGACAAGTACCTGACGCAGTTCGGCTATTCGATCTACGCCTCGCCGCTGAAATGGGTGATCATGTTCGCCCCGCTGGCCTTTGTCTTCGGTTTCAGCGCCGCGATCAACCGCCTGTCGGCATCAGCCGCACAGTTGGTGTTCTATACTTTCGCCCTGGTGATGGGCCTGTCGATCAGCTCGATTTTCCTGGTTTTCACCGGTGAGTCGATCGTTCAGGTGTTCCTGATTACCGCCATCGCCTTTGCCGGTCTGTCGCTCTATGGTTATACCACCAAGAAAGACCTGAGCGCGATGGGCACCTTCCTGGTGATGGGTCTGATCGGCCTGATCGTCGCCTCGGTCATCAACATCTTCCTGGCGTCCTCGGCCATGGCATTTGCGATCTCGGCGATCGGCGTGCTGATCTTTTCGGGCCTCACCGCCTATGACACGCAGAACATCAAGAACACCTATCTGGAGATGGCCCATTCGGGCGACCAGGAATGGCTGGGCAAAGCCGCCATCATGGGCGCGCTGAGCCTGTACCTGGACTTCATCAACCTGTTCATGTTCCTTCTGCAGTTCCTGGGCAACCGGGAATAAATCGGGTGACAGCCCAAAAAATCCAAGGGCGGGGAATTCCCCGCCCTTTTCTGTTGTGACATGACCGAAGGTCTCAGCTGCAGTTGAGCGGCACCGCCAGCCCCGTAGGACGTTTGGCCGTTCCGGCCTGGTAGACCTGCCCGCCGGCAAGACAGCCGGTCAGGCGCGGCACCGACCGGGCGAAACCGGCCCCTGCCCCTTCCGGCAGCCTGTCGATACCGTCCTCGGGTGTGCGCAGAACCGCAAACAGGACCCCGTTCACCTCTACCGTACTGAGATACGCATCCGTGCTGCCAGCGCCCACCTCGACCGCGGTGGTCGGGTTGCGCCCGCCATTGGAGATGGCGACCCCCGCAAGACTGTCGAGATCCCCCTTGTCGCTTTGCAGGCGCGGCGTCGGTTTGCCGGCCAGTTCGGCAGGCAGGCTCAGGCGGCGGGCGACGAAATCCGCCGAGCCTTTCTCGGCAGTAACTGACTTGGGTTCGCCGTCGATGCCGGTAAAGCCAACGCCTTCACGCTGGAACCAGCTGGCGCAGGCGGACAAGGACATCAGGGCGGCGACGGGCAGCAGAAAATTTTTCATGGCGGGCTTGAGCTTGCAGGTGCGTTGTTGGCGGTTCCCCCAACCTAGCCCCGCAAGGGCCGCTATGGCAAGCAGGACCTTTCCCGCATCGTCGGAACACGACAGAAAAGGCCGCGCCCTGCGGCACGGCCCTTCTACGAGGTGTTCAGTTGCAAGATTACTTGATCTTGCCTTCCTTGTACTCGACATGCTTGCGGACGACCGGATCGTATTTACGCACGGTCATCTTTTCGGTCATGGTGCGTGCGTTCTTCTTGGTCACATAGAAGTGGCCCGTGCCCGCGGTCGAGTTCAGACGGATCTTGATGGTCGTCGGCTTCGCCATGGTTATCTCCTGCGTCCGAAAAGGCAGGGGCCTTTCGGTTGAATTCTGTCTTGAGGCTGCGCTTTTACCCGGCTGGCGGGCCAAGTCAACCGGATTCCTTGCGGTATTTTTCAATATTCCAACCCACGCGGAAAGAAAGCGCCCCGCGCCGCCGTTTGGAAGCTTCGCCGATTCGTGATATTGTCGGTGATTAACGCCCTGAAATGCCAAGCCGGATCATATCGGCACGAGGCAGCAGACCGGCAAGGGACCCCGAGCGGGTTTCGTTTGCGGGTCAGTCCATTGGGGGGCATCATGACAGAATGGAAGATCGAAGGCGAAGAGCTTGCCAATTGCAATTGCAACTTCGGTTGCCCGTGCCAGTTCAGCGTTCTGCCAACCACCGGCAATTGCGAGGCGGTTGTCGTTTACGACATCGAAAAGGGCCACTACGGGAACACCAGACTGGATGGCCTGCGTGCTGCCGGCGTCTATTACTGGCCCGGCCCGATTCACGAGGGCAACGGCCAGATGCAGATCATCATCGACGAACGGGCCGACGCGGAACAGCGCGCAGCACTCGAAGCGATCATGAAGGGCGAGGACACCGACGAGATGGCCACCATGTGGTATGTCTACAGCGCGATGGCCCCGAAGAAGTTCGAAACGCTGTTCGTGCCCATCGAGCTTGACTGGGACCGCGAAGAGCGCACGGGTCACGCCAGGGTCAAGGGAGTCTTCGACGTCGAGGTCGGGCCGATCCCCAACATCGTTTCCGGGCTGCCGCACCGCGCGATGATCCAGTTGCCCAACGGCTTCGAATATCGCAGCGCCGAAGCCGCGTCCGGCACCGCCAGGACCACCGGCGGGGCGATCAGCCTGGCGTTCGACGCGACCCATGCCCATCTTGCGCATCTGAACATCTCGGGTCACGGCGTCATCGGCGCATAGGCGGCCAGAGGGATGGCAGGTCAAACCCGCCCCCCGGGTGCGCCCACGGTTGAACGCCTTTTTCGGCATGATGCCCGGATCGTTCTTGCCGGCCTGGCGGTCGTCGTCGGTCTCGCGGCCTGGTACACGGTCGCGGGAATCGGCATGCCGATGAGCGCAGTCGAGATGACCCGCATGGCCCGTCCGATCGGCGAGCCGATGCAGATGGGGCCGGGCGCCGACTGGACGCCCGGCCGCGCTTTGCTCTTGTTCCTGATGTGGTGGGTGATGATGATCGCCATGATGACGCCCAGCGCCACACCCGCGGTGCTGCTGTTCTCGCGAATCAAGGCGATGGGCCCGGATCGCGCCATCTCCGGCCGACTGAGCGGCCTGTTCCTGTCCGGCTACCTGCTGGTCTGGGCCGGGTTCGGCCTGGCCGCCACGGGGCTGCAATGGGGACTGGACGGTTTCGGCCTGATGAACGGGCCGATGATGGCCCTGGCCGCGGGCTGGCTGTCCGGCGCGCTGCTGGTCGCGGCGGGTCTCTACCAATTCTCGAACCTCAAGCAGGCCTGCCTGAAACAGTGTTCCAGCCCGGCGCGATTCCTGGTGCAGCACAACCGGGCGGGGCAAAGGGGCGCGTTCGTCCTGGGGGCGCATCACGGCCTCTATTGCCTTGGCTGCTGCTGGGCGCTGATGACGCTGCTCTTTGTCGGCGGCATCATGAACCTCTACTGGATCATCGGGATCGCGGCCTATGTGGCCGCCGAAAAGCTCCTGCCGGGCCGCCGCTGGTTTGCGCCCGCGCTCGGCGTCATCCTGATCGTGGCCGGCGGTCTCGTGCTGGCCGGACTGCGGGTCCCGGCCGGGTGAACCAACAGGGACCCCCGGACCCGGTCCAAGCCGATGGGTCCGCAGCCAGACAGGTCAAAGGAGAAAACCATGGCCCTTTTCATCACCTACGCCTCCTATTCCCAATCCGGCATCCAGGGGCTGATGAAAAAGCCCGAGGACCGCACCGGCGCCATACAGGCGCTACTGGACAAGGTCGGCGGGCGTGTCGTCGCGCTCTACATGACGACGGGGACCAACGATGTCGTGCTGGTCAGCGAGGCCCCGGACGGCGCCGATACCGTGGCGGTAGGCATGGCGGTGGCGGCCTCGGGCTCGGTCTCGAAGGTCGAGACGGTCCGGGCCTGGACCGGGGCGGACTTCGTGGCCATCGCCAAGAAGGCCGGTACCCTGACGGGCGCCTACACGCCGCCGGGATAAGTGGAGCAAAGCGCGCGGAGGGCCTGTAAGCCGGATTCTGTCCAGGGGTCGCCCCCTTGGATGACCATTCCTCTGCGGCGCCTGTTGCCAGGCGCCTCTAGCTGCCAACCCGACCCCTCTCGGCTGAAGCGGCCTAGCGGAGGTATCGGCCGAAACCGACGCGTCCCGCGCGGGGGTCCTATTTGGCATTGCTCCCGGTGGGGCTTGCCGTGCCGCCCCTGTTGCCAGGGGCGCGGTGGGCTCTTACCCCACCGTTTCACCCTTGCCGCGACCTGCGCGGCGGACTGTTCTCTGTGGCGCTTTCCGTCGGGTTTCCCCGCCCGGGCGTTACCCGGCACCGCTGCTTCATGGAGTCCGGACTTTCCTCGCGGGGGTTGCCCCCCACGCGGCCATCCGGCCTTCCGCGCGCCATGCAGTTAGGCGGTGCCGAAGGGGACGTCAAGAGGCGAGACAGCCAGGGGCGCTGCCCCTCTTGGCCTGCGGCCAATTCACCCCGGAGTATTTTTTAGCGAAATGAAGAGACATGGCCTCTCACACTTCATTCCGCCGCAAATACTCAAGAACGCCAGACGAAGCCTCTCATGGCGCGGACTCATGGCGCGACCTGCCCGAAGGGCGCGAAATCCTCGGGCGCGAGCGGCCCGCGCGCCCAGGGCCTGTGACGCAGGCGCACGGCGGCCAAAAGAGTGTCGTCATCGACCTGCGCGGTGAAGCCAGCGGCACAGGCGCGGGCGCGGAACGCTTCCGGCGAGGGGCTTTCGGCCCCGGGATCACAGAGGGTTGCCGCGGCCAGACCGGCACGGGCCAGCCGCGCCCAGTCGAATCGCGGTCCGGGATCGCATTTGCGTCCGGGCGCCATATCGGAATGGCCGATCACACCGGCGGGCGGAATCGCCCAGCGGCGCAGTATATCTGCCAGCAGGATTTCCAGACCGGTCATCAGCGGTGCCGAAAACGGGTGATCGCCGCGATTGTCGAGTTCGATGCCGATGGAGCGGGAGTTGATGTCGTCCAACCCCTGCCACTCCCCCGCCCCGGCATGCCAGGCGCGGTCGGCCTCGTCCACCATCTGCCAGAGCCTGCCATCCGCGCCGATCAGGTAATGGGCCGAGACCTCGGCCGCCGGATCGCAGAGCCGGTCGAGCGCCGCCTCGGCGCCGTCCATGGCGGTATAGTGGAGCACCACCAGCGACGGGGAAAGCCCGTCGCGGCGGGGGCCGAAATTTGGCGAGGGATGCCAGAGCGGCGTCACGCGGCCCTAGTTCTGCACCGCGCGGCGGAACGGCGCCGGATCCCAGGAACAGGCATAGCCGTCGCCGTCGGGATCCAGCCCCTTGCGGTCGCGCTGCGGGCCGCCGCTGGCCAGGAAGTCCACCTGCGCCTGGTCGGGCGAGGCATAGCCCGCGCAGTTACGCTGTGCCTTGGCGGCAAGGTTGAACCCCGCGCGGCTGTACATCTGCGTGCCCTTGGGATGACTGGTGCTGAGCGCGTATTGCACCACGTTGGGCGTGCCGTCGCTGCTGCGTTCGGGCAGCGCGGTGGGCGCGATCACCTGGTAGCTGGCGCGGTTCTGGGCAATCCGCTCGGCGTCGCTCTGGATGGTCTGGCGGCTGGCGACGGCCTGGAAATCCTGTTCATCGGAGATGGAAGGATTGTTCACCATTTCCGGCGCCGGATTCGACGGGTTGGCTTCAACCGGCGCGACCCCCGAATTGGCATTTGCCGCCGCCAGCGCCGCCGCAGTTTCGCGGGCGATGTCCTCGGCGGTATCGGTTGGCTGCGGCGCGTAGGCCGTGGCGGTCGCTGTCAGTGGATCCTCGATCGGGTTGGGCTGGATCAGCCCGCCCGTCTGGGCGGGCGCCAGCCCCTCGGTCGAGACCGCCGAGGGCGGGATCAGCGGGTCGCCGTTGATGGTCTGCCCTTGCAGAATTGCATCGCGCTGAGCCTGATACTCGGGCGTGTTGAAACCGACGCCGGCCGCCGAATCCGGGATCGCCGGATTACAGGCTGCCAGCACCCCTATCACGGGAACCAGATAGAATGCGCGCATCGCTGCTGTCCTGCTCTCTTGCTTATACTTTGCGCGGCCTTTTACCACCATTTGCCCGGTTTGGCCAGAAACCCGGCCGCCTGTTCCAGCGCATAGGCGGTGTTGAGCAGATCGCCTTCCTCCCAGGGGCGGCCGATCAGCTGCAAGCCCAGCGGCAGGCCCTGCTGGTCGAGCCCGGCGGGGACCGCAACGCCGGGCAGGCCGGCAAGGTTCACGGTGACGGTGAACACGTCGTTGAGATACATCTGCACCGGATCGGCATCGGTCATCTCGCCGAGGCCGAAAGCGGCCGAGGGGGTGGCGGGCGTCAGGATCGCGTCGATGCCGGCGGCAAAGACATCCTCGAAATCCTTCTTGATCAGCGTTCGCACCTTGCGGGCGCGGTTGTAGTAGGCGTCGTAGAAGCCGGCCGACAACACATAGGTGCCGACCATGACACGACGCTGGACTTCATGTCCGAAGCCTTCGGCGCGGGTCTTTTCATACATCTCGGTGATGCCGTCGCCCTTGGCCAGTTTAGCGCGGTGGCCATAGCGGACCCCGTCATAGCGGGCGAGGTTCGACGAGGCTTCGGCCGGGGCGATCACGTAATAGGTGGGCAGCGCGTATTTCGTGTGCGGCAGGCTGATGTCGACGATCTGAGCGCCCGCTTCCTTCAGCATCGCCGCGCCATCGGTCCAGAGCTTCTCGATCTCGGCGGGCATGCCGTCCATCCGGTACTCCCTCGGGATACCGATCTTCTTGCCGCGAATGTCGCCGGTCAGCATCGCCTCGAAATCGGGCACAGCCAGATCGGCGCTGGTCGAATCCTTGGGGTCATGGCCGCACATCGCCTCGAGCATGATGGCGGCGTCGCGCACATCCTTGGTCATCGGCCCGGCCTGGTCGAGCGAGCTGGCAAAGGCCACAATGCCCCAACGCGAACAGCGCCCGTAGGTCGGCTTGATCCCGGTGATGCCGGTAAAGGCGGCGGGCTGGCGGATCGAACCGCCGGTATCGGTGCCGGTCGCGGCCAGACACAGGTCGGCGGCCACCGCTGCCGCGGACCCGCCGGACGAGCCGCCCGGCGTCAGCGGCGTATCCTCGTTGCCGCGCCGCCAGGGGTTGACCGCGTTGCCATAGCACGACGTCTCGTTGCTGCTCCCCATGGCGAACTCGTCCATGTTGAGCTTGCCCAGCATGACGGCGCCGGCATCGGCCAGCTGCTGGCTGACGGTGGATTCGTATTCGGGTTTGAAGCCTTCCAGGATGCGGCTGGCCGCCTGGCTCGGTACACCCCTGGTGCAGAACAGGTCCTTGATGCCGATGGGCAGGCCGCACATCTTGGGCGCGTCACCCGATTGCAGCCGGGCATCAGCGGCGCGGGCACGCTCCAGCGCGATCTCGGGGGTCTTGTGGACAAAGGCGTTCAACGCCCCTGCCCCCTCGATGGCGGCAAGGCAGGCTTCGGTCAGCGCGACCGAGGTGGTTTCGCCCTTGCGCAGCGCATCGCGCGCTTGGGCCAGCGTCAGCGTGTTCAACTCGCTCATGTCTTACTCCACCACCTTGGGAACCGCGAAAAACCCTTCGCGCGCGTCGGGCGCGTTGGCCAGGACCTTGGCCTGCATGTTGCCGTCGGTGACCACGTCAGTGCGGCGCTTCAGCCGCATCGGCGTGACCGAGACCATGGGCTCGACGCCCTCGACATCCACCTCGGCCAGTTGTTCGATGAAGCCGAGGATGGTGTTGAACTCCGAGGCCAGCGCCGGCAGCGCCTCTTCTTCCACCTTGATCCGGGCCAGCTTGGCCACCTTGGCGGCGGTGTTTTGGTCAATCGACATCGGTTTCCCTCATCTGCGTCAGGCCCGCATTTACCGCCCCACGGGCGCGGTCGCAAGGGCAACGGACAGGCAGCGTTCAGCCACGATGCCTGCGCAGATTCGCCAGGGCCGCCATTGCCGCAAAAACCAGCGCCAGCGCGCCGGCAAAGCCGCCATTTCCGGCCAGTTGCATCGCGGCCCCCGTAATCGGGCCGCCCAGCAGCCCGCCCAGCCCGAAGGCCACCGCAAAGGCGGCATTGCCCGCCACCAGGTCGCTGCCGCTGAACCGGTCGCCCAGTTCCGCCATCGCCATGGTGTAGATGCCGCCCGCCGTGGCGCCAAAGACGAAGAGGACCGCCAGGAACAGCGGCAGCCGGTCGGGCAGGCCCGGCAGCAGCACCGCCCCCGCTGCGGTCAACAGGGCACACAACACCATCACCTGCCGGCGCGAGCTGCGATCCGACAGCCATCCGATGGGGATCTGCAACACTGTGTTGCCGAGGAACGCCACCGACAGGGCCGAGGTCGCGACCGCCACCGTCAGCCCAGCCGCCAGGCCAAAGACCGGGAACAGCGACAGCATGGCGCCTTCCCAGAAGGCGTAGATGCAGATCGCCGCCAGCAGGGTCGGCGCGCGGCGCAGGAATCCCAGCGGCGAAACCAGCGTCTCGCCCCTGACATCCGGCGCATGCGCGCGCACCGCCAGCACCACGACCATGGCCAGCGCGCAGCACGCTGCCCCAACGGCGAAAGGGGCAAAGCCCTGAAACCCGATCAGTGCCAGCGTGAACGGCCCGGCCCCGAACCCCACCGACAGCGCAGTGGCATAGATGCCCACCACCCGGCCCCGGCTCTCGGGGCGCGCAAGCTGGTTGATCCAGGTCTCGGAGACGATGAAGATACCGACATCGGCCATGCCCAGCGCCAGCCGCAGCACGAGGAAGGCGCCAAAGGACCGGGTCAGCCCCAGCGACAGGATCAGCAGCGCCGACAGGATCAGCGAGCCTGTGGCCACCTGCCAGGTGCCGAACCGTTCGATCAGGCGGGGATAGAAGGGCGAGGCCAGCATTATCCCCAGAGGGGTCATCGCGGCGTTGATGCCAATGGCGGCCTCGCTGGTCCCCTGCTGTTCCAGGACCAGCGAGAGCAGCGGAAAACTGAGCCCCACTGTCAGTGCAAAAATGGTGGTGCAGGCGATCGCCCCGGCGATCCCGGCGTGCCGCGCCCTGTCGGTCATTTCGGCCGCCGTCATCGCTCACTCCCTCTGCATCCGGGCAGATGACTGCTCCCGGACCCAAAGGTCAAGCACCCAGCCGCGACACCCCCTGCATTCTCAGCATCCTCACCAGCTCGGCGGTATCCACAGCCTGCACCGGCACACCGTCGCGGATCGACAGATGCGCCGCCGTGCCGGTGGCCTGTCCCATCGCCATGCATTGCGGCATACGCCGGACCGAGGCGAAGGCCACCAGATCGGCCGACAGGATGCGGCCCGCGAACATCAGGTTGCGGACCCTTTTCGGCAGCAGCGAGCGGAACGGGATGGTGTAATAGCCACCGCGTTCGACCATGGCGTCATGGGTCATCTGGTCCGAATTGCGCATCACGTCGTCGATCGGGTTGTCACAGGCGACGATCCCGTCGGCGAACCTGGTGCCCGCCGCCAGATCGGCACCGGTGACCCGGTACACGCCCTCCAGCTTGCGGGTCTCGCGCACGCCCACGGTCGGGCCTAGCTGGGACACGTGCGCCTTCTCGAAACCGGGCACATCCACGCGCAGGAACTGCGCCAGTTGCAGGCAGCGCCGCCGTCCCTCCTGCGTGGCGCGGGTCACATCGGCAGGGTCGGTGCCGTCCACCCCGCGAATGGCCACCGAGTTGCAGAACACCGTGCCGAGGTGAAACCCCTTCATCAGGTAGAGCTGCGCCAGATGCGGATGCAGCCGCCCCTCGGCGATGCCCTTGGCGGCATTACGGCGGAAGTAAGGATCGTTCTCGGCAAACACCCGGTCCCAGTCGGCGCCTTCCATAAAAAAGGACAGTGTCACCGCCATCATGTTGCCCTGCCCGTCGCCCAGCGTGAACGGCACCCCCGCCTTGGCCGAGATGTCGCCATCGCCGGAACAGTCGATCACGATCTGCGCGGCGATCCGCTGCGGTCCGCGCCGGTCGAACATGTCGACGGCCGCGATGCGGTCACCTTCCATTACCGGGGCAAAAGCCACCGCGCCCAGGAAGACGCGCACGCCCGCCTCTTCCAGCATCTCGAACATCATCGTGGTGGCGGCGTCGTGGTCGTACTGGATCTCGGGGCCAAAATTTTCCAGCGTGCAGGGGCGCTTTTCAGCCATCGGCGGGTCCATCGCCATCAGCCGGCCGGTGAGCTCCTGCATCAGCCCGCCAATGCTTTCGCCCTGCGGATAGGCCGCGCCCCAGGGCATGCCGGGGCAGAATGCCATAACGCCGCCGACCTTGGTCCCGGCTTCGAGCAGCACCACATCGAGCCCCAGTCGACCCGCCGCCACCGCTGCACCGAAACCGGCAGTGCCGCCGCCGATCACCAGAACATCCGCCGATATTTCCTGCATCCCCGCCCTCCGGTTGACCTCGTCCGTTTGTCCCGCACAAGCCGCAGCGGCTTCTGTCCCGTTCACGACAGGTTCAGACCCTGGTGCGATGACGATGATAGACCTCGATCATCCAGCCCAGCATCAACGCGTTCAGCAGATGCCACAGGAAATGGGTCCCCAGCGGCCAGCTGTCGCAGAGCGGCACGTCCAGCGCGCGGAAGGTGATCGAGAGAATAAGGATGCCCGCCCCCGCCGCCAGCCCGCGCGCCAATGCGGGTGCCCGACGGCGCAACAGGAGGGCATAGATCAGGATCAGGAGCGGTATCGGCGCATAACCGGCCGAGCCGCCAAGCCCCGGAACCAGCCCGAACAGCGGCACCGTGGCGGCGGCATAGGGAAAGAAACCGGCTGTCAGCAAGAGCGCGGGCCAGCGCCGCAGCCCCCATCCGCTGCGATTGATCGCGTAGATAAAGATCAGGACAAAGGCGGCGATCGGCGCCGTGTCCGCCAGCGCCGCCCAGACCTGGGCATGGGTATGAAACAGGAAACTGCCCAGGCCGATCGCCGCCAGCACGGCGATCAGCGCCGTTTCGACCCGGTCGCGCCCGCCTCGGGTGCGCGACCACATCGCACCGGCGGCCAGCACAAAGGCCAGGTTGGTTACTGCGTTGACCGGCTCGGCCCAGTACCCCGGTCCCAGCCTTTCGCAATAGCCGTCGATTTCGCGCATCCAGTCCATGGATTTTCATCTAGCGGGTGTTAGGGTGATTCCAAACGCATTTCAGGGAGAAAGACCAATGAAGATCATCTGGCTGGGACATGGCAGCTTCCGCATCGAAAGCGGCGAGGCCGTGCTGCTGATCGACCCCTGGCTCAGCGGCAATCCCGCCCTGCCCGAGGACCAGCACGACGCCGCCATCGCAGGCGCCACCCATATCCTGCTGACCCATACCCATTTCGACCATGTGATCGACGTGCTGCCACTGGCGAAAAGGCTCAAGATCCCGGTCGCCGGCCAGTACGACCTGATGGGCTATTGGGGCGAGGCCGAAGGGATCGAGACCATCGGTTTCAACAAGGGCGGCACGGTCAACCTGAGCGGCGTCCGGGTGTCGATGGTGCCCGCCTCGCACAGTTCGACCTTTTCCACGCCCGAAGGGCTGCGCACCGGCGGCTCGGAAGTGGGTTACATGATCAGCGCCGAGGGGCACACGATCTATCATTCCGGCGACACCGCCATCATGGCCGACATGGACTGGATGGGCGAATACTACAAACCCGATATCGGCATCCTCAGCGCGGGCGGCCATTTCACCATGGACATGAAGGCCGCGGCCTGGGCCGCCAAACGCTATTTCGACTTCAAGACGGTGATTCCCGGCCATTACAAGACCTTTCCGATTCTCGAACAATCGGCCAGGGCGCTGGTCGACGGCCTGCCGGGCGTCGATGTGATCGAAGCCGAGGTGATGATACCGATCGAGGTCTGAGTCCGTGGCCGCCATCACCCCCTCGCCCGAACTTGGCGCCATCATCCGCCGATGGCTCCGATCCTACGCGTCGGGGGACAAGGCGGCCGTGGTCAACCTGTTTTCCGCGGATCCCTCGCTGGGGTACATCGGCTCTTCGCATGACGAGATCTGGCGCGGCGACACGTTGCGCCGGGGCATGGCGGGATACATGGATGACATCCCCCGGTTCGCATGGGACAGGGACGAGTTCCGCGGCTTCGAATGCGGTGACCTGGGCTGGGTCGAGTGGTTCGGTGAACGGGTGTCGCTGGACAACGGCAAGGTCATCACCTTCCGCTCGACCTTTGTCCTGCATCTCGAACAGGCTGTGTGGCGCATCGTGCATGTCCACAATTCCAACCCGGTCTCGAACATGGAGGCGCTGGGATACGAATCGCGCGGCTTCGAAGACCTTCTGGAGGCCGCGCTTGCCACCCCTGACCAATTGGGGCGGACCGGCATCGCCACGATCATGTTCACCGATATCGCCGACAGTTCGGTTCTGGCCGAGACCCTGGGCGACGCCCGCTGGTCCATCGCGGTCCGCGCCCATCTGAAACAGGTCGAGGCCATTGTCACCGAGCATGGCGGCACGCTGATCAAGACGCTGGGGGACGGCACCATGTCAGCCTTCCCCTCGGCCACGGCGGCACTGACCGCGGCGGCCAGGCTGCAACAGGCCATGGTCGATACCGACGTGGAACCGCGCTTGCGAATCCGCATCGGCCTGCATACCGGCGATCTGGTCGAACAGGAGGGCGACATGTTCGGCACCGTGGTCAACAAGGCCGCGCGGGTCGCGGCGCTGGCCGCTCCGGACGATATCTGCCTGTCTGATGCCACCCGCATCATGGTCGGCGCCGGACGCCAGTTCCGGTTCTCGCCACCGGTCGAGGTCACCCTCAAGGGGCTTGAGGGACGGCATGTGATCCATCGGCTGGAGTGGCGGGAATGAGCGGGGTCAAACCCTCTCCTGAACTCCTTGCGGTCGCGCGCCGCTGGATCGATGCGGTCCCCAACAGGCGGCCGAACGAGCTTCGCAACCTGTTGACCGAACATCCGTACCTGCGCTTTGTCGGTACGGGAGAGAACGAACTCTGGGCAGGTGCGGCCATACGTGAAGGGATCGGAGATTTCTTTGGCGCCATACCCGAACTGCTCAAACACGAAGAAACCTTTGCCGAAGCCTATGAGAATGACGGCACCGGTTGGGCCTGCATGTGTCACGAACTGGTTCTTGCGCACCAACCCGACCGGTCATTCACCATTCGTTCGACGCTGATCTTCACGCTCGAGGACGGGGCATGGAAGATCGTCCACCGCCACGGGTCGCTGCCATTCTCCAATTTGGAGTTCGTGGGCAGCGAGCAGACCGCCATCGCCGATCTTGTCGCTGCCGCGCAGAACGGATTCTCGCTCGATCAGCGCAGCGGCTTTGCCTCGATCATGTTCACCGATATCGTCAATTCCTCGCGTCTGGCCGAGGTCATGGGCGACCGGCTGTGGTCTGCCGAGGTCGCCCGGCACTTTGCCGCCCTTCGACGGATCATCGAGAAAGGCGGCGGACAGTTCGTGAAATCTCTGGGCGACGGCACCATGTCGAGCTTTCCCTCCCCCGGCGACGCCCTGGAGGCCGCGCGCGGGATCATGGCCGCGAGCAGGCAATCGGACGGCCCTGCCATCGTCCTGCGCATAGGCATTCACACCGGCGACGTGGTGCAATCCGAAAACGATTTCTTCGGCACTGTCGTCAACAAGGCCGCGCGTATCGCGACCCTTGCGCACCCCGGCGAAATTCGCGTCTCCGATGCGACCCGCAAGATGCTGGGCGAAACAGCCGGCCTTGCGTTCACCGACACGGTCTCGGTGCCGCTCAAGGGGCTCGACGGCGAACATCTGGTTCACCGGCTGGAGTGGCGCGAATGATCCGGCCCTCGCCCGAGATCGAAGCCATCGTCCGACGCTGGACGATCCTGATCCGCAACCACAAGGTGGCCGACCTGCCGCATTACCTGTCGCATTCCGACGCGCTGGTCTACATCGGCACGGCGGATGGCGAATTCTGGCGCGGCCAGCTGGTGCGCGACGGCATTGCCGATCACCTGGCCGAAGTGCCCGATTTCATCGAGGACGACATCGAGATCGAGGCATTCGAGCATGGCGAGACCGGCTGGGCCACCTATCGGTGCCGCTATACCTTTCCCGGCACCGGCAGCCAGGGCACCCACAGGGCGACCTTTGTCTTCGTGCTGGAACGCGGCGGTTGGAAGATGGTGCAGCACCACATTTCGGAGGCCACCTCGAACAAGGAAAAACTCGGGATAGAACACACCGCCTTTCAGCGGTTGATCGCCGCCGCCGAGGCCGGGTCGCACCGGTTCGGAACCGGCGGGCTGGCCACGATCATGTTCACCGATATCGTCGACAGTTCCGCCCTTGCCGCAACCCTGGGCGACCTGGAATGGGCGCGCCTTGTCGATGACCATTTCGAACGCGTCGGAACCATCGTGACGGAACATGGCGGCACGCTGGTGAAATCGCTGGGCGATGGCACCATGTCCTCGTTCCGGTCCGCCACCGGGGCGGTCCGTGCGGGGCTGGCCATCCGTGCCGAGACAATGGCGCTGACCCCCGATATTGCCCTCCGCATCGGTCTGCATACCGGCGAGGTGGTCGAGAACCGCGGCGATTTCTTCGGCACCGTGGTCAACAAGGCCGCCCGTATCGCCGCCACCGCCGGCGCCGGAGAGATCCTGGCCTCGGACGCGACCCGCACCATGACAGGGGCGCAGCGCGATTTCGACTATTCCGACGCCATCGTCACCGCGCTAAAGGGACTGGAGGGCGATCATGTTCTCCATTGCCTGACCCGACGCTAGGACCCTCTGTAGGAAAGACCCTCTCCATGCCAGCCAGCGATTTCTCGACCGACGAATATGCCGACCGCCTCAAACGCACCCGCGCCGCGATGGACAGGCAGGGTATCGAGACCCTGCTGGTCGCCGACCCGTCGAACATGGCCTGGCTCACCGGCTATGACGGCTGGAGCTTCTACGTGCCGCAGATGGTGATCCTGCACGCCACCGGCAACCCGCTCTGGTGGGGGCGCACGCAGGACAAGCCGGGCGCGTCGCAGACCTCATGGCTGACCCCCGAGGATCTCTTCGATTGGCCCGAGGAGCATGTCCAGCACCCCGATCACCATCCCGTCGATTCGCTGGTCAGCCTGCTGCGCGACCGTGGCTGGACCCGGGCGCTGGGGGTCGAGATGGACAATTACTATTATTCCGCCAGGTCCCATGCGGTGCTCGACGCCGCGTTCGGACGCGATGCGCTGACGGATGCGACCGGGCTGGTGAACTGGCAGCGCGCGGTCAAGAGCCCGGCCGAACTGGCGCTGATGCGCAAGGCGGGCGTGCTGACGGCGCATATGCATGACGTCCTGCGCGCAGGCTTTCGCGAAGGCCGCCTGAAACACGAACTGGTGGCCGAGGTGCAGGCCGCCGGCGTCGCCGGTCCTGGCGGACTGGCCGGCGATTATCCCGCGATTGCCCCCATCGCGCCCTCGGGGCTCGAGGCCTCGGCCTCGCACATCACCTGGAACGACCGGCCGCTGGTCCGGGGCGAGGCCACCTATTTCGAGATCTCCGGCTGCTATCACCGTTATCATTGCCCGGTCAGCCGCACGCTTTACCTGGGCGAGGTGCCACCCGACATCCGCCGCGCCGAAGAGGCGATCCTGACCGCCATCGAGGAAACGCTGGCCCGCGCTCGCCCCGGCGTGACCTGCGAAGAGGTCGCCACCTGCGTCTACGAGAGTGTCGCGCGGGCGGGGTACGTAAAGGGCAACCGCACCGGCTATCCCATCGGGCTCAGCTACCCGCCCGACTGGGGCGAGCGCACCATGAGCCTGCGCCCCGGCGACACCACGCCGCTGGCGGCCAACATGACCTTTCACCTGATGCCGGGCCTCTGGACCCCGGACTGGGGCCTGGCGATCACCGAAAGCTTTGTCATAACGCCCGAGGGCGGACAGGTTCTGGCCGAGATCCCGCGCGGAATCGTGGCGCGGGGCTGACGGGCCGCTCCCGCCCGCAGGGCGACGCCTCGCGGATGCGCCGCCTGCGGTTGGGCCGGGCATCCGCGCGGCTCACGCCGCCTGGATGCCGTTGGCGCTTCGGATATGGGCGATCAGTTCGGTGATCTGTTCCCGCAGGTCGAGAACGTCGAGATTGGCGGGGCTTTCACAGACCAGCCGCGCCGCACCGACCTTGTCGGCCTTTTCATATTCCGCACCATCCTTGCGCAGGAAATGGAAGGCGTGGTCATAGGCGCCCCCCTTGATCGGTCGCCTTAGAACAGGATCGAATAATGGATCCCTTCGCGCAGGTCCGAGGCCCGCAGCCTCAGATCGTCAAGCAGATGCCACTTTTCCTGACGGACCAGCGCCGGGCGCACCCGCGTCTGCTGCCCGTCATTCTCGACATAAAAGATCGCGGGGGCGGGCGTGTCGATGAAGGCCGGCGTTATTGGCGCCGACAAAGAAGTTGATCGCGGAAAACGGGCCGATGCGCTGCATCTCGCCGCCGATGCCGCGATAGAACCGGATCGCCACCGCATCCAGAAACACCTGTACCATCGCGCCCTCCTGTCCAACCGGACCGGAAGTGAACCCGATAAACCACAGGTTGAAAAGAGGGAAAGGTGTCAGCCGCCCGGTTTCGGCGCGGCCTTGGGGGTGAACTCACACCGGTTGGGCTTGATGTCGATCAGCGGCGTGCCGTCGAGGCAATCGAGCCCGCGCACCACCAGCGTGGTGCCCTCCACCCGCTCCAGCCGCACCCGCGACAGGCCGATCGGGTTGGGCCGCTGGGGCGAGCGCAGAGCGAAGGTGCCATAGAGCTTGCCGTCGCTTTTCGGGTTCTGCACCGAAAGATCGCGCCGTCCCTTGTCGAGCCAGTAGAGAACGTCAAGATAAGTATAGTCCGCCACCCCGCGCAGCGCCGGCGCCCAGCGCGGGTCGAGTTCGATCCGGCATTCGGGACCGTCCTCGCGCCCCTGGCGCGGGCAGTCCTTGCGCTCGCTCCAGGGGGTGCGGACGCGGCCAATGAAATAAACCCCGGCATCCGTGCCTTCGGGCAGGTCCACCACCTCTTCGCCTTCGCGAAACCTGAATTCCATCTCAGCCGTCCCCCTTGTCCCGCCTTTCGGCAAAAAAAACCCGCAGCAGTTCCGCCGCCGCCTCGCCGCCGATCCCGTCATAGACCTCGGGCGCGTGATGCGCCTGGCTGTGCGAAAACACCCGCGCCCCATGCGCCACCCCGCCCGATTTCGGGTCCGCAGCGCCATAATACACCCGCCGGATGCGCGCCGCCGCCAGAGCCGCGGCGCACATGGCGCAGGGTTCCAGCGTCACATACAGGTCATGCCCCGGCAGCCGTTCGGACCCGGCGGCGGCACAGGCCGCGCGCAGCGCCACGATCTCGGCATGCGCCGTCGGATCGCAGGTCTCGCGCGTGCGGTTGCCGGCGGCGGCCACCACGCGCCCGTCGGGGGCCACGATCACCGCGCCCACTGGCACCTCGCCACGCGCGCCCGCCGCGCGCGCCTCCTCCAGCGCCTGATCCATATGCGATCTGAAAACCATGCCCGACCCTGCCCCGATCATCCATCTTCCGCAAGCGCGGCAAATGGTCTATTGCGCGGGCATGAGCAACACCCCTCCCCCCGGCGAGCGCATCGCCAAGATCCTGTCGCGCGCGGGCGTCGCCTCGCGCCGCGAGGCCGAACGCATGATCGAGGCCGGCCGCGTCGCGGTCAATGGCAAGGTGATCGACAGCCCGGCGCTGAACGTGACCGACCGTGACAGGGTGACGGTCGACGGCGCGCCGCTGGCCGCCGCCGAACCGGCGCGGCTGTGGCTCTATCACAAACCCAGCGGCCTGGTGACCACGGCGCGCGACGAAAAGGGCCGCAAGACCATCTTCGACGACCTGCCCGAAGAGATGCCAAGAGTGATGAGCGTGGGCCGCCTCGACCTCAACTCCGAGGGGCTGTTGCTGCTGACCAATGACGGCGCGATCAAGCGGCAGCTGGAACTGCCCTCGACCGGCTGGCTGCGCAAGTACCGGGTGCGGATCAAGGGCACGCCCAAGGACGAGGATTTCGCGCCGCTGCGCCAGGGGCTGGTGATCGAGGGCGAGCGGTTCCAGCCGATGATCGTGACGCTGGACCGCCAGCAGGGCGCCAACGCCTGGCTGACCGTGGGCCTGCGCGAGGGCAAGAACCGCGAGATCCGCCGCGCGATGGAGGATATCGGCCTTGTGGTGAACCGGCTGATCCGGATCTCCTATGGTCCGTTCCAACTGGGCACCCTTGCGCCCGGCAAGGTCGAGGAAGTGCGCCGCCGGGTGCTGCGCGACCAGTTGGGGCTGGATGCCGAAGACCAGCCCACCGACGAACGCCCCGCCCGCCCCGAACGCAAGCGCAGGCCCGCGCCGGGGGCGGCCAAGGCCGGTGCGCCGAAAACGCCCGCCGCGCGTACCGACGCCCGCAAACCGGGCCCGAAACCGGCTGCCAAACCGGCCCCGTCCCGCCCGGCGACAGCCGCCAAGCCCGGAGGTGCCAAGGGGCCACGGCCCGGCAAGGGCGCAAAACCGGGCAACAGGCCCGGCTCTCGCCCCTCTGGCGGCAAACCGCGGCGCTGAGCCGTTTGCCGGAACCTTCCCCCTAGCAAGGCTGCGCCGCATCGCCTAGATTTCCTGCAGGACAACCGGCAAGGGATTGGCTATGTCACAAACCGGCATACAGAAACTGGCCTATACCGCGCTTCTGGTGCTGCTGTTCGGTGTGGCCACCGGTTGGCTGGGGGGGCTCTGAGCCGATGGCGCAACGCTATGGCGGTAAATACAGCCCCGAGGCGGACAAGCCCGAGGAGACCGTTCCCAGGCGCGGCCAGTTCGACGGCGCGCGGGTCGATCCCGCAGGCGCACGGGCGAACGCGATGTTTGTACCCGCCATTCCCCTCGTCTTCACCTCGCTGAATGACGGCGCCATCGGCTTGACGCTCGGTCTGGTCGCGGCGGGGCTCTGGACCGGCGCGGCGCTGCTGTTGCGCGAGGGGCTTCGGGCCGAGGCCGCCTATCACGCCCGCCGCGTGGCGCGCCGCCCCGCCTTTCCGCGCAAACTGGCCGCCACGGTCCTGACCACGCTGGGCACCGGGGTCGCTGTCTACAAGTCCGGCCTCATGGATGGCGACGCCTCGGTTCTTGCGGCTGGTCTTTTCGGCCTCGCGTCGGGTGCCCTGCACCTTGTGGCCTTTGGTCCCGATCCGATGCGCGACAAGGGGATGGAAGGGATCGACACATTCCAGCAAAACCGGGTCGCGCGCGCTGTGAGCGAGGCGGAAACGCTGCTGGATGAAATGTCCGGCGCCATCCGCCGGGCCGGCAACCGCCAGCTCGAAGCCCGGGTCGAACGGTTCCAGGTTACCGCGCGCGAGCTGTTCCGCACTGTCGAAGAGGATCCGCGAGATCTGACCGGCGCCCGCAAGTTTCTTACGGTCTATCTTCAGGGCGCGCGCGATGCGACCGTGAAGTTTGCCGAAATCTACCCGCGCACCCGCGATCAGAAAACCATGCTCGATTATGTCGCGCTGCTCGACGACCTGGAGCAGAACTTCGCCGCCCGCACACGCAAGATGCTGCTGGATGACCGCAGCGATCTGACCATCGAAATCGACGTCCTGCGCGAAAGATTGAAGCGCGAAGGCGTCCGGCCGGACTGACCAGCCCCGAGAACAAAGGAATTTTCAATGTCCGAAAGCATTCAGAAGAAAGCCGCAGAAACCGTCAGCCTGGTCGAGGAGGTGACCGCCGTCACCCTGCCCGAACCCAGCTCGGAGATCGTGCCACTGGCCGACGCCGACGCGCCGGTAGGCGCCGAGATCCGCAGGCGGATGGGGGAGATCGACATGGGCGACACGAATTCCATCGTGCGCTTCGGCTCGGGCGCGCAGGCCGAGTTGCAGGAAATCAGCCAGGCCATGCTGGCCGATGTCCGCAACAAGGACGTGGGCCCCGCCGGCGACAGCCTGCGCAACATTGTCACCACGATCCGCGGCTTCTCGGTCAGCGAACTGGACGTGCGCCGTGAACGCAGCTGGTGGGAAAAACTGATCGGCCGCACCGCGCCCTTCGCCAAGTTCACCGCCCGCTACGAACAGGTGCAGGGCCAGATCGACAAGATCACCGACGACCTGCTGCGGCACGAACACGGGCTTCTGAAAGACATCAAGTCGCTTGACCTGCTCTATGAAAAGACGCTCGCATTCTACGACGAACTGGCGCTCTATATCGCGGCGGGCGAGGAAAAGCTGGACGAACTGGACAATCACGACATCCCCGCACTGGCCGCTGCCGTCGATGCCGCCCCCGAAAGCGACCAGGTGATGAAGGCGCAGGAACTGCGCGACCTGCGCGCCGCTCGCGACGATCTGGAACGCCGGGTGCACGACCTCAAGCTGACCCGCCAGGTCACGATGCAGTCGCTGCCCTCTATCCGGCTGGTACAGGAAAACGACAAGAGCCTCGTGACCAAGATCAACTCGACCCTGGTCAACACCGTTCCGCTGTGGGAAACCCAGCTGGCGCAGGCAGTCACCATCCAGCGCAGCGCCGAGGCCGCCGCCGCCGTGCGCGACGCCAACGACCTGACCAACGAACTGCTGACCGCCAATGCCGCCAACCTGCGCGAAAGCAACAAGCTGATCCGGCAGGAGATGGAGCGCGGTGTGTTCGACATCGAAGCCGTGAAAAAGGCCAATGCCGACCTGATCGGCACCATTCAGGAAAGTCTCCAGATCGCCGACGAAGGCAAGGCCAAGCGCGCCGCCGCCGAGGCAGAGCTCAAGAAGATGGAAGCCGAATTGCGCGACACGCTGGCCGCCGCCCGCGCCCGCGCCGATGGTACCGGCGACAATGCCGGCACCGCGGTACCGGGCTGATCCCTTGCCGGTCTTCCGCCCGATACGCGCGGCTTGCACGCTCCTTGCGCTTTTGACGCTGGCCGCCTGCGACATGCCCCCGCGCACATCACCTGTGCCGCAGGCCCGGCCCGTGGGTCTGGCCCCTGCGGGCGATGCGGTTGTGCCCGCCTCGGCCGGCAGCCAGGACCTCGCCCGCTATTACAGCGCGGTGCAGAACGACCTGCTCACCCGGGGGCTCTTGCGCACCGATGGCGGCGGCCCCGACACGCCCTATGACGCCGAGGATCTGGAGCGGAATTTCATCAACATCGCCTTTTTCAACGAGTATTCCGGCAACGCCCCGGTGCCGACCGGCGGCCGCTCCAGCGGCCGGCTCAGCCGTTGGGCCGCGCCCGTGCGTATCGGTGTCGAATTCGGCCCGACCGTACCGCTCGACCGGCGCGATGCAGATCGCACCAACATCCAGTCCTATGCCGCGCGACTGGGCCGCCTCACCGGCCACCCGGTCTCGACCACCGAGCGCAACGCCAATTTCCACGTGTTTGTCGCCGGGCTCGACGACGGCCCCTTCGTGCAGGACCGCCTGCGCCGCCTGGTGCCCGGCATCAGCGAGAGGCAGCTGGACCTCTTCGTCAACCTGCCGCGCGATTTCTACTGTTTCGTCTTTGCCGCCACCGCGCCCGATGCGCCCTATACCTATGTGCGCGCGGTGGCGCTGATCCGGGCCGAGCATCCCGACCTGGTGCGGCTCAGCTGCGTCCACGAGGAAATCGCCCAGGGGCTGGGCCTGTCCAACGACAGCCCCGGCGCGCGGCCCTCGATCTTCAACGACGACGACGAATTCGCCCTGCTCACCAGCCAGGACGAGAAACTGCTTGCCATGCTCTATGACGAAAGGCTCATTCAAGGCATGAGCGCCGAAGAAGCCCGCCCGGTGATCCGTCTCATCGCGCGGGAAAAGATGGGGTTGTCGCTGTAACGCCAGCGCGAGGAAGAGGACCAACACGACATGGGTATATTCGATTTTCTGTCCGGCCAGTTCATCGACGTCATCCACTGGACCGATGACCGCCGCGACACGATGGTCTGGCGGTTCGAACGCGAGGGCCACGAGATCAAGTACGGCGCCAAGCTGACGGTGCGCGAGGGGCAGGCGGCGGTATTCGTCCACGAAGGCCAGATCGCCGACGTGTTCACCCCCGGTCTCTACATGCTCGAGACCAACAACATGCCGGTCATGACGACCTTGCAGCACTGGGACCACGGGTTCCGCTCGCCGTTCAAGTCCGAGATCTATTTCGTCAACACCACCCGGTTCAACGACCTCAAATGGGGCACAAAGAACCCGATCATGCTGCGCGACCCGGAATTCGGGCCGACCCGCATCCGCGCCTTCGGCACCTATTCGATCCGGGTCATCGACCCGGCCCGCTTCATGACCGAGATCGTCGGCACCGACGGCGAGTTCACCATGGACGAGATCAGCTTTCAGATCCGCAACATCATCGTGCAGGAATTTTCCCGCATGATCGCCGGGTCCGGCATCCCGGTGCTGGACATGGCCGCCAATACCCGCGACCTGGGCAAGCTGATTGCCGCGCAAGTGTCCAAACCGCTGGCCGACTATGGGCTCGAGATGCCCGAATTCTACATCGAGAACATCAGCCTGCCGCCCGCGGTCGAGGCGGCGCTCGACAAGCGCACCTCGATGGGGCTGGCGGGCGATCTGGGCAAGTTCACCCAGTATTCGGCGGCCGAGGCAATGACGGCGGCAGCCGCGAACCCCGCCGGCGGCGGCATGGCCGCCGGACTGGGCGCGGGCATGGGCATGGCCATGGCCCAGCAAATGGCGCAGCCCGGCCCATGGGGCGCGGCCCCGGCGGCGGCGCCTGCCGCCCCGCCGCCGCCGCCCGTCGAACATGTCTGGCACATCGCGGTCGACGGACAGACCTCGGGCCCGTTTTCCAAGGCCAAGATGGGTCGCATGGCGGCCGAGGGCAGCCTGACCCGCGACACCTATGTCTGGACCGCCGGGCAGGACGGATGGAAACGCGCCGAGGACGTGCGCGAACTGGCGCAGCTCTTCACCATCCTGCCGCCGCCCCCGCCGCCCCCCGGCACCTGAACCACACCGCCGCGACGGAAACCGGGGCGCGCGCAGTTTGCGCCAGATATAGCTTGTCCAAGGAGCCCCCGACATGTCCGCCCGCGCCGCCTATTCCCGCCTCCTGATCGCGCTGCGCTGGCGCATCGCGCTCCTGATCGGCGCCGCTTGACTCATTCACGAGGGCATGGGCCGCGCGCTCAAGACCTGGATCGAGACCGGCGCCAGCGGGTTCGCGGGCAAACCCTGCATGTCTGGCTGGGGATGGCAGTGTTTGCGGCGGTCCTGATCCGCATCGTCGTGCGCCGTCTACAGGGTGCCCCCGGCCCGCTGCCCGGCGCCACCCCGCTGATGGAGCAGGCCGCGACCTAGGGCCACCGGCTGCTCTATCTGCTGATGCTACTCACCCCCCGCCCTGGGGGCACTGGCCTGGAAGGCCCATTCCCGAAAGGTGGGTGAATGGTGGGCAGCGCCCTGATACTGCTGGCGCAGGCGCATGCGCTGGTTGCGCTCTGGCATCAATATGTCAAAAAGGATGGCAGTTTGACCCGGATCACCCGACCGCAAGGCTAAGGCATGACCGATACTCCCCCGCCCCCGCCCGGTGCCGCCCCGGCACCGGTGCAGGAGCACCGCTTTCCCTGCGCCCAATGCGGCGCCGACTACCGGTTCAACCCGGCTGCGGGCACGCTGGTCTGCGACCATTGCGGCCATACCGAACCCATGCGTGCCGACCCGTGGAAGGGTGCCAGCCTGCGCGAACTGGATTTCGACGCCGCCATGGCGCAATCCCTGCCCGAGGCCGAGATCGAGGAAACCCGCGTCCTCACCTGCCCCAACTGCGCCGCGCAGGTGGAATTCGACCCCGACACCCACGCCGCCGAATGCCCGTTCTGCGCCACCCCGGTGGTGACCGACACCGGCATCCACCGTCATATCAAGCCACGCGGCGTGCTGCCCTTTGCGCTGGATGAACGCAGCGCCCACAAGGCGATGACCGACTGGCTGGGCCGGCTCTGGTTCGCGCCGAACGGATTGAAGGAATACGCCCGCAAGGGCCGCAGGATGCAGGGCATCTACGTGCCCTACTGGACCTTCGACGCCGACACGAAATCCAGCTATCGGGGCGAGCGCGGCACCATCTATTACGAGACCCGCACCGTGGTGCGCGACGGCAAGCGGGTCACAGAACAGGTGCCAAAGATCCGCTGGACCCCGAAATCGGGCCGGGTCGCGCGTTTCTTTGACGATGTGCTGGTGCTGGCCTCGCGCTCGCTGCCGAAATCCCACACCGACGGGCTGGAACCCTGGGACCTGGCGGCGCTCGAACCCTACCGGCCCGAGTATCTGGCCGGTTTCCGGGCCGAGGGCTACACCGTCGATCTCGCCGAGGGTCAGACGCAAGCCCGCGCCCACATGGCCCGCGTCATCGAACGCGACGTGCGCTTCGATATCGGCGGCGACCAGCAGCGCATCCATGCCATCGACACCGCCGTGTCGGACGTGACCTTCAAGCATATCCTGCTGCCCGTCTGGCTGGCCGCCTATAAATACCGGGGCACCACCTACCGGTTCGTCGTCAACGGCCGCACCGGCCGGGTGCAGGGCGAACGGCCCTGGTCTGCCATCAAGATCATCGGCGCCATTGTGATCGGGCTGCTGGCAGCAGCCGGGATCGGCTACCTGATGGCTGCGAACCAGTAATTGACGCGGCACCCCACCCCGCTATCTGACAATCGTACCCCTCGCGCCAGAAGGAGCCCGCCATGGCCCGCCCCGCCCATTTCGCAGCGCCCCTCCTCGTCCTCGCCCTGCTGGCAGGTTGCCTGCCGACCGACGAAGGCATACCTGCCGGTGCCTCGCCGGACCGCTACGAACGCGCCAAGGCCAACCGCGAAAGCTACATGTACCAGGGAATCTGAACCTGCTTCTTTCTGGTCGCAAATACTCCGGGGGAGCCGCGCGGCACGCGCGGCGGGGGCGGAGCCCCTTCGCGGATGACGGCCCCGGCCCGCTCTCCTCCTCGGGCCGGGGCGCATGGCGTCAGCCGCGCGAGATCGAGATCTTCTGCGCCGCGGCCGGAGCCTTCTGGGCCCGTTTGGGCACGCGGACGTGCAGCACGCCATCCTTCATCCTGGCCTCGGCCTTGGAGCCTTCGGCATCCTCGGGCAGCCGGAACGATCGGCGGAACGCGCCATACTGGCGCTCGGAGAAGTACCAGGTGTCGCCCTTCTTCTCCTCATGGGTCTTCTTCTCGCCCCGGATCGTGACAACCCCGTTCTCGACTGTCAGTTCGATATCGTTTTCCGAAACGCCGGGCAGTTCCATCGAGATGTCATAGGCGTTGTCGTTGCCCGAAGCCTCGGTCGCCGGGGTCAGCCAATCTGCAAGCTTCGCCCCGAAGCTGCGGAACGGATCGTAGAGCGACGGCCAGAGGCCGGCGTGATCAGATTTTTCAACCATGGTCAGCCCTCCTTTGCTGTTCGGCCTGAGTCTTTCACACTTGCGCGCGGCGCGCCTTGATCCGGCGCAAATTCGCGCGCCTGTCTTGCACCTTGTCGGCCCTGCCGCCATGGTGCGCGGCAAGAAGGAGAAAGACCCGATGACCCTGAGCGACCTCGATGATCTGCTGGCCGCGCGCCATTCCTGCCGCGCCTTCCGCCCCGACGCGGTGCCGCGCGCCGATATCGAACGGATCGTGGCGACCGCACGGCGGGTGCCGAGCTGGTGCAACGCGCAACCCTGGCAGCTGGTGATCACCAGCGGTCCGGAAACCGAGGCCTTCCGCGCCGCCCTGACGGCAGAGGTGCAGAGCGGCGTGGCAAAACCCGACCTTGCCTTTCCCACAGGCTATTCCGGTGTCTACCAAGACCGCCGCCGCAGCTGCGGCTGGGCGCTTTACGAGGCGGTGGGTGTGGAAAAGGGCGACCGGCAGGGGTCTGCGGCGCAGATGATGAAGAATTTCTCGCTGTTCGGCGCGCCCCATTGCGCCATCGTCTCGAGCCCGGCCGAACTGGGCGGGTATGGCGCCATGGATTGCGGCGGGTTCGTCGCGGCTTTCACGCTGGCGGCGCAGGCATTGGAGGTTGCGACCATCCCGCAGGCCGCCGTCGCTTCCTACGCGCCTTTCCTGCACCGCCATTTCGGAATTGGCGAGGACCGGCTGATCCTCTGCGCCATTTCCTTCGGCTATTCCGACACCGGGCATCCGGCCAACGGGTTCCGGACCGATCGCGCCCCGGTGGCCGAAATCGTGGAGTGGCGCGGATGAGCAGCGCCAGGACCCGAGGTGCCCGATGCGCGCCCTGATCCAGCGTGTGGCCCATGCCTCGGTCACGGTCGATGGCGAGCGGATTGGCCAGACCGGGCCGGGCCTCCTGATCCTGATCTGCGCCATGGCGGGGGATGGCGAGGCGCAGGCCGACCAGCTGGCGGCGAAGATCGCGCGGCTGCGCATCTTCAAGGACGAGGCGGGCAAGATGAACCGCTCGGTTCTGGATATCGGCGGCGGGGCGCTGGTGGTGAGCCAGTTCACCCTGGCCGCCGACACCTCGCGGGGCAACCGGCCGGGGTTTTCGGCTGCCGCCGCCCCCGCCGAGGGCGCGCGGCTCTACGAATATTTCGCCGCGCGGCTTGCCGCGCAGGGCGTGCCGGTAGAGACCGGGCGTTTCGGGGCCGACATGAAGGTCGAGCTGCTCAACGATGGACCCGTAACCATATGGATGGAGGCATGATGACCCCCGAGGACATGGCGCGCGCGATCTGGCAGGCCGGGGTGGACGCGGTCGGAGGCCGTGCCGCCACCACCGCCGCGCTGGCGGACATGCCCCGCCCGGACCGCATCCTGGCCGTCGGCAAGGCAGCGGCCAGCATGGCGCGGGCGGCGCTCGACCGGTTCGGCCCGGTGCCCTGCCTGGTGGTGACCAAGGACGGCCACGCGGCGGAGCTGCCCGCGACGGTCGAACTGATCGAGGCCGCGCATCCGGTGCCGGATGCGCGCAGCCTGGCCGGCGGCCGGGCCCTGCGACAGGCGGTCGGGGCGATGCCCGAGGGCAGTCGCCTGCTGCTGCTGGTCTCGGGCGGCGCCTCGGCACTGGCCGAGGACCTGGTGGAGGGCAAGACGCTGGACGATCTGGCGGCGCTGAACCGGGCGATGCTGGCCGAGGGGCTGGACATCACCGCGATGAACGCCCGGCGGCGGCAGATCTCGCGCATCAAGGGCGGTGGCCTGCTGGCGGGTTTCAAGGGCGCGCGCGCCGATGTGCTGGCGATCTCGGATGTGCCGGGCGACGACCTGATGGTGATTGGCTCGGGGATCGGGGCCTTGCCCACAGACCCGACATTCCGGGGCGCGGCGAGGATCATCGCCTCGAACGCCATCGCGCGGCAGGCAGCGGTGACCAAGGCGCGTGAGCTGGGTCTGGCTATACAGGGCGAGGAAGAGGCGCTGCATGACGATCTTTTTGCGCTGGCGGACCGGATCGGCGCACGCCTCTGCGCCCTGCCCGCCGGTGTTCTGGTGCTGGGCGGAGAACCCACCGTGGTGCTGCCCCCCAATCCGGGCCGGGGCGGGCGCAACCAGGGCCTGGCACTGGCGCTGGCGCGCGAGATCGCCGGGCAGGAGGGGCTGTGCGTGGTGATTGGCGGCACCGACGGCACCGACGGCCCGACCGAGGCAGCGGGCGGTATCGTGACCGGCCAGACCTGGGGGCCGGGTGCGGCCGAGGCGCTGGCCGCCGCCGACAGCGGCAGTTGGCTGGAGCGGCACGGCGCCTTGCTGACAACCGGCCCAACCGGTACCAATGTGATGGACCTGCTGGTCGCAGTTCGCGCCTGAACCGTCGCAATTCTACTCAGATTCCCACAATCGCTCTGAAAGAGTCCGTCCATGACCACGACGAATGCGCTGCGCGAGATCGAGGAACTGGCCGACATGGGCATCACCCTGTCGGACGGCACCCGGCTTTCGGCCCGGGTCTGGCGCCCGGTTGACAGCTGTACCGACCCGGTGCCGGCGATCCTGGAATACCTGCCCTATCGCAAGCGCGACGGCACCTGTGCCCGTGATGCTCTGACCCATCCCTGGATGGCCAAGCGCGGCTATGCCTGCATCCGCGTCGACATTCGCGGCAATGGCGACAGCCAGGGGGTGATGGAGGACGAATACACCCAGCAGGAACTCGACGACGCGGTCGAGGTAATCCACTGGCTTGCGGTGCAGCCCTGGTGCAGCGGCGCAATTGGCATGATGGGAATCAGTTGGGGCGGGTTCAACTCGCTTCAGGTGGCGGCGATGCAGCCCGAACCGCTGAAGGCGATCATCACGCTCTGCTCGACCGTGGATCGCTATGCCGAGGACATCCATTTCAAGGGCGGTTGCCTGTTGAACGAGAACCTGGGCTGGGGCGCCACCATGTGGTGTTTCTCGTCCCGCGCGCCCGATCCGGCGCTGGTGGGCGAGGCCTGGCGCGAGATGTGGCTGGAGCGGCTCAAGGCGCAACCCTTCCTGCCCGAGATCTGGTTGCAGCACCAGACCCGCGACGCCTATTGGCGGCATGGCTCGATCTGCGAGGATTTCAGCGCGATCAGGACGCCCACGCTGGCGATCAGCGGCTGGGGCGACAGTTACATGAACACGGTGCCGCAGTTGGTCGACAACCTTGAGACGGTGGTCAAGGGGATCAACGGGCCCTGGATCCACAAATACCCGCATTTCGCCATCCCCGGCCCCCGCATAGGGTTCCTGCAAGAGGCGCTGCGCTGGTGGGACCGCTGGCTCAAGGGTGTCGAGAACGGCGTCGAGGATGAGCCCGATTACCGCGCTTATGTGATGGACGGGATCGCGCCCGAGACAAAGAGCCTCTACCGCCCCGGCCGCTGGATCGCGGAACAGGCAGGTTCTACCCGCCACCTGCCGGTGGAGACCCTGCACCTGACAGACACCGGGCTTGGGCCAGAGGGGCCACTGACCGCGCAGGTCAGTACGCCCTTGCACGCAGGCATGGATTGCGGTGAATACGGGTCGTTCTTTGCCGGGCCGGAACTGCCCGGCGACCAGCGGCTGGACGACGCGCTGTCCGTCTGTTTCGACAGCGTCCCCCTGCCCGAAAGGATGGATATCGTCGGCGCCCCGCGCATCCGGCTGCGGCTGAGTTCCGACAAGCCGCAGGCGCAGATCGCGGTGCGACTGAACCATGTGCTGCCCGACGGCACCTCGGCCCGGATCACTTATGGCGTGCTGAACCTGACCCATCGCGACAGCCATGCCGCGCCCGAGCCGCTGGAGCAGGGACGTATCTATGACATCGCCTTTGACCTCGACCATATCGGGTATCGCGTGCCTGCCGGACACCGGCTCAGGGTGGCGGTCTCGTCCTCGTACTGGCCGATGATCTGGCCCTCGCCGGAACGCGCCTGCCTGACGCTGCACGAGGCGTCAATCGACCTGCCGCAGCGCCCGGCGGGCGAGACGGACGAATGGGTGTTCCCGCCCGAGGACGGGGACGCGCCCTGGGAAATCCGTACCCTGCGCCCGGAATCGAACACACGCCGGACCGAAATCGACAAGGCCAACGGCGAGGTGCGATTGATCATCGTTGACGACAGCGGCCTGGTCGAGGACACCAGCCATGGCGCGCGTTCGGGCACCATCGCGCGGGAAACCTGGGTGATCCACCCCGACGATCCGCTGTCCGCCCGCGGGGTCTGCCACTGGACCAGCGAAACCGGACGCGGCGATATGGTTCTAAGAACGGAAACGACGTGCGAAATGTGGTCGGATGCCGAGTATTTCCACCTCAAGGCGGCCATTTCCGCATATGAAAACGACACGCTATTGTATCAAAACGACAGGGCGTCGCGAATCGCGCGTAACATGGTCTGACAACGAAGGGGAAAACGTCCGGACATTCACGCTTGCCCAGTACGGCGAAATACGCAAACCTTGATTCACCAGTCAAAAAAAACGGCGTGCCAAGCGCGCAACCACTCAACCGGGAGACTTCGATGAACGAACAACTAGATTTCATGGCCCGCCGCGTGACGGCAGGCAAGATGACCCGCCGCGAATTCATGGGCAAGGCGGCCGCACTTGGCGTATCGGCCGCGGTCGCAAGCTCGATCTTCGCCCAGGCGGCGCGGGCGTCGGAGCCCAAGCGTGGCGGCGTGGTCAAGCTGGGCTCGGTCGGCGGTGAATCGACCAACTCGCTCGATCCGGCCACCTATGCCAGCCAGGTCCCCTATCACAACGGCAACCAGTTCGGCGACACGCTGGTGAACGTGGCGCCGGACGGCACGATAGAGAACCGCCTGGCCGAGAGCGTTGAGGCCAGCGCCGACGCCAAGGTGTGGACCTTCAAGATCCGTCAGGGCGTCGAGTTCCATAACGGCAAGACGATGACCCCGGAAGACGTGCTGAAGACCATGCAACGCCATTCGAACGAGGAGTCGAAGTCGGGTGCGCTGGGCATCATGAAGGGCATCGAGTCGATGAAGACCGATGGCGAGTATTTCCAGGTCACCCTGACCGACGCCAACGCCGACCTGCCCTATCTGATGGCGGACTATCACCTGATCATCCAGCCCGATGGCGGCATGGACGATCCGGGCGCGGGCATCGGCACCGGCCCCTACAAGATGGAAGTGAACGAGCCGGGCGTGCGCCATGTCTATTCGAAATTCGCCAACTATTGGGGCGATGACGGCTATTTCGACGGCGTGGAAATCCTGGCCATCAACGATGCCACCGCCCGGACCGCGGCGCTTCAGTCGGGCCAGGTGCATATCATCAACCGTGTCGAGCCCAAGGTCGCCGGCCTGCTGAGCCGCGCGCCGAACGTGACCGTGCATTCGACCCCGGGCCGTGGCCATTACGTGTTCATCATGCATGTGGACAAGGCGCCGTTCGACAACAACGACCTGCGCATGGCCCTGAAGCATGCGATCAACCGCGAAGACATGGTCGAGAAGATCCTGCGCGGCTACGGCTCGGTCGGTAACGACATGCCGATCAACGCAGCCTATCCGCTGTTCGACGAGACCATCCCGCAGCGCACCTATGACGCGGCCAAGGCGATGGAATATTACAAGGCGTCCGGCCATGACGGTTCGCCCATCGAACTGCGGACTTCGGACGTGGCCTTCCCCGGCGCCGTCGACGCGGCCGCCCTGTTCCAGCAGACCGCGGCTGCCGCCGGCATTCCGCTGGAAATCAAGCGCGAGCCCGGTGATGGCTACTGGTCCGAAGTCTGGAACGTGCAACCGTTCTGCGCCTCGTACTGGGGCGGCCGTCCGGTGCAGGACCAGATGTACTCGACCGCGTATCTGTCCACGGCCGACTGGAACGACACCAAGTTCAAGAACGCCGATTTCGATGCGATGCTGCTCGAGGCGCGCGCCGAACTGGACCCGGCCAAGCGCAAGGAGATCTATTCCCAGATGGGTCAGATCGTGCGCGATACCGGTGGCCTGATCTGCCCGATGTTCAACGACTTCGTCGATGCGACCAGCAACCTGCTGACCGGTTGGGAAACCGACCCGAACGGCGAGTTGATGAGCGGTCACGTCACCCGCAAGATGTGGTTCGCCTGATCCGGGTCCGGCAGCATGCACCCGATCGTGAAACTGGTTTCCCAGCGCTTTGCGCTGGGACTCCTGCTCCTCTTCGGCGCGTCGGCCATGATTTTCGGCCTGACCGAAGCGCTGCCCGGAGACGCCGCGCAAGCCGTCCTGGGCCAGTCCGCAACCCCCGAGTCCCTTGCCAACCTGCGCGAGGAAATGGGCCTGGATCGCCCGGCTCTGACCCGATATTTCGAATGGCTGGGCGGCATCCTGCAAGGTGACCTGGGCCAGTCGCTGACCAACAAGCTCGACATCGCCGAATCCATCGGCAACCGTCTGGGCAACACGCTTTTCCTCGCCTTCTGGGCCGCCATCGTGTCGGTTCCGCTGGCGATCTTTCTGGGCCTCTTGGCCGTACGTTACCGTAACCGCTGGCCGGACAAGCTGATCTCGGCGGTGACGCTGACCACGATCTCGATCCCGGAATTCCTGATCGGCTATGTGCTGGTCTATTTCGTGGCGGTTAAGCTGGGCATGTTCTCGCCGCTGGCGATGATCAACGACAGCATGTCGCTGGGCCAGAAGCTGAACGCCATCGCGCTGCCCGTGATCGTGCTGACCATGGTGGTGCTGGCGCATATGATGCGGATGACCCGCGCGGCCATTCTGAACGTCATGCAATCGGCCTATATCGAAACGGCCGAGTTGAAGGGCCTGACCAATTTCACCATCATCTATCGCCATGCCCTTCCCAATGCGATCGCGCCCATCGTGAACGTCGTGATGTTGAACCTGGCTTATCTGGTGGTCGGCGTCGTGGTCGTCGAGGTGGTGTTTGTCTATCCCGGCATGGGGCAGTATCTGGTCGATCACGTGACCAAGCGAGACGTGCCGGTGGTGCTGGCCTGCGGGGTGATCTTTGCGGCCATCTATATCGGACTGAACATGCTGGCCGACATCGTTGCCATTCTGGCCAACCCCAGACTGAGGCATCCGAAATGAAGAACATTCCAATTTCCGCCGCCATCGGCCTGTTCCTGACGGCGATGTATTTCGTCGGGGCGATCTTTGCCCCGCTGCTGGCCCCCTATGGCATGGCCGAGGTGGTCGGCGATGTGTGGGAGCCGTCGAGCAGCGAGTATCTGCTGGGAACCGACAACATCGGCCGCGACCTGCTGAGCCGGATGATCTATGGCGGGCGCACGACGATCTTCGTCGCGACCATGGCCACCATCCTCAGCTTCACCACCGGCTCGATCCTGGGCTTTCTGGCCGCCGTGCTGGGCGGCTGGGCGGACCAGGTGATGTCGCGAACCGTGGACCTGATCATGTCGATCCCCTCGCTGATCACCGCGCTGGTGGTGCTGGCCATGGTGCCGGTGACCATTCCGGTGCTGATCCTGGTGATGGGCTTTCTCGACGCCACCCGCGTCTATCGCCTGGCACGCGCCGTGGCGGTGGACATCAACGTGATGGACTATGTCGAGGCCGCCAAGCTGCGGGGCGAAGGCCGCGCCTGGGTGATCTTCCGCGAGATCCTGCCCAACGCGCTGTCACCGCTGGTGGCGGAACTGGGCCTGCGCTTCATCTTCATGGTGCTCTTCATCTCGACCCTGTCGTTCCTGGGCCTGGGCGTGCAGCCGCCGCTGGCAGACTGGGGCGGCATCGTGAAGGAGAACAAGGACGGCATCGTCTACGGCATCGGCGCGGCGCTTTACCCGGCCGTCGCCATCGCCACGCTGGCGATCTCGGTCAACCTGGTGGCCGACTGGGTGCTGAACCGCACCACATCGCTGAAAGGAGGCCGCGGATGAGCGAACCGCTTCTCAAGGTCCGTGGCCTCAAGATCGGCGCGACCGTCTATCCGCCGGGCGAGAAACCGCATAACATCGAGATCGTGCACGGGGTCGATTTCGACCTCGAGCGCGGCAAGGTGCTGGGGCTGATCGGCGAATCCGGGGCCGGTAAGTCCACCATCGGTCTGGCCTCGATGGCCTATGGCCGCGGCGGGGTGAAAATCACCGGCGGCGAAGTCTGGGTCAACGGCCGCGATATCCTCAAGACCTCGCTGAAGGACATTCGCGGCCTGCGCGGCGGCGAGGTCACCTATGTCAGCCAGTCGGCGGCGGCCTCGTTCAACCCGGCCAAGAAGATCATGGACCAGGTTGTCGAGGCGGCGGTGGAGCAGAAGAAATTCTCGCGCAGGCAGGCCGAGGAACGCGCCCGCGCGCTGTTCGCCAAGCTGGGCCTGCCCGATCCCGACAAGATCGGTGAGCGGTATCCGCACCAGGTGTCGGGCGGCCAGTTGCAGCGCTGCATGACGGCGCTGGCCCTGTGTCCCGAGCCCGATCTCGTGGTATTCGACGAGCCCACCACCGCACTGGACGTGACAACGCAGATCGACGTTCTGATGGCGATCAAGGAAGCGATCCAGGACACCGGCGTCGCCGCGCTCTACATCACCCACGACCTGGCGGTGGTGGCGCAGGTGAGCGACGACATCATGGTGCTGCGAATGGGCGACATGGTCGAGTACGGCGAGACCGACCAGATCATCAACCGCCCGCAGAAAGAGTACACCCAGGCGCTGGTGTCGGTCCGCTCGATCGAACACGAAGAGAAGAAACCGACCCCCGAGCCGGTACTGTCGGTGACCGGCATCTCGGCCCGCTACAAGGGGCTGGCCTTTGACGTGCTGCACAACGTGACGGTCGATCTGCACCCCGGCCAGACCCTGGCGGTGGTGGGCGAGAGCGGCTCGGGCAAGTCGACGCTGGCGCGAGTGATCACCGGCCTCTTGCCGCCGCGCGAGGGCGAGATCGCCTTTGCCGGGCGGAAACTCAGCCGCGATCTGGCCGGAAGGTCGCGCGAGGATCTGCGCGAATTGCAGATGATCTACCAGATGGCGGATGTGGCGATGAACCCGCGCCAGACCGTGGGTACCATCATCGGGCGGCCGCTGGAGTTCTATTTCGGCATGCGTGGCGCGGAAAAGCGCAAGCGCATCATCGAACTGCTGGACGAGATCGAGATGGGCGAAAAGTTCATCGACCGATATCCGGCAGAGCTTTCTGGCGGTCAGAAACAGCGGGTGTGCATCGCGCGGTCGCTGGCGGCGAAGCCGAAGATGATCATCTGCGACGAGGTCACCAGCGCGCTCGACCCGCTGGTGGCGGACGGCATCCTGAAACTGCTTCTGGACCTGCAAAAGATCGAGAACGTGGCCTACCTGTTCATCACCCATGACCTGGCGACGGTGAAGGCAATCAGCGATTCGATTGCCGTGATGTATCAGGGCCGGGTGGTGCGCTACGGCTCGAAAAGCCAGGTGCTGAGCCCGCCCTTCGACGATTATACCGACCTGCTGCTCAGTTCGGTGCCGGAAATGCGCCTGGGCTGGCTGGAAGAGGTGGTCGCCCATCGCAAGATGGAAAGCGCGGGACACTGACGGAACAGACCCTGATCCAGGGTCTGTTTCCAGATTTCTGTACAAAATCTGATGCATTTTATGGGCCAGAAAATGTGTCTTCTCTCTGATGGAGTCCACTGAAATGGACCGAAAACTGCTCCTCATCATTCTCGACGGCGTCCCCTATCGGAACTTCCGCCGCCTGTTCGGCAATCTCGAAGGCTGGGTGGACAGCGGCGAGGCGCGGGTCTGGAAACATCGCGCGGTGCTGCCCTCGATCTCGGCCAGTTGCTATGCCTCGATCCACACCGGCGTCAGCCCGCAAGAGCACGGCTGTACCGGCAACGGCAACGTGTTCCGCCTCTCGCACAAGGATATCTTCAGCCAGGTACGCGCCGGCGGCGGCGTGACCGGCGCGGTCACTCACAGCTTCTGGTCGCAGTTCTTCAATCGCCACCCGTTCGATTACGTGCGTGACATCGAGTATGATGAACCCGAGAGCGATACGATCAACCATGGCCGGTTCCACACCATGACCGGCTACGGTCATGACAACCAGATGACGCCCTCGGACGTTGACCTGTTCGCGACGCTGACCAACCTCTGCCTGCGCTTCGGGCTGAACTATGGCATCCTGCACACCTGCACGCTGGACAGCATGGGGCACCGGTTTTACCACGAATGCGACGAAATGGACCACGCCTGTTTCGTGATGGACGAGATGCTCGCGCCTTTCATCCCGCGCTGGCGCGCTCTCGGCTACGAGGTGATCGTGACCGCAGACCACGGCCAGGACGAGCGCGGTCACCATGGAGGCCGTGGCCCGCTGCAACAGGAAACCGCGCTCTATTACTTCGGCGAGGCCGAGGGCCCGGACGCGGACCATGTGATTGACCAGTTGCAGCTGGCCCCGACCATCCTCGGGCGTCTGGGCGCTCCGGTGGCCGAGACCATGAAGGCGGCCAGTTTTCTGCGCTGACCGCGCCGCGCGCCCGGCATGACTTCAACTTTTCTGAATTACTCCGGGGGGAGTCGCGCGACAAAGCGACGAAGGCAGAGTCCCCATCCATCCCCACAGTGGCCTGGCCGACCCCGCAAGCCTGCCCGGATCTTGCCGGATGACCCGGTTCAGTCGTAGGGCCAGAGCCCCTGCCCCAATGCTTCGATGGCGACGGTGATGCGCTCGAAACTGTCCTGGGCGCGCGTGACCGAACCGCGGGCGCGCAGGTAGCCGTGGATCAACCCTTCTTCGTTGATCCAGGCGGCCCGGCCGCCGGCGGTGGCGATCGCCTCGCAATACATCCGCCCGTCGTCGCGCAGCGGATCGCAATCGGCGGTGATCACCACAGTGGGCGGCAGATCCTCGAAATCGCTGTCCGACAGCGGCGCCCAGGTCGGGTCGCCGGCCGGGCGCGGACCGTCGAAACGGATGTCCTGGTAAAAGTCGACATCCGCCGCGGTCAGCATCGGCGCCTCGGCATGTTCGGAATAGGACGGCGCATCGCCTCTGGCCGCCAGGACCGGATAGATCAGCACCTGCCCCAGGATGGATTTCGACCGCCCGCGCGCCGCATGCGCAACTGCCGCCACCAGATTGCCGCCAGCGCTGTCGCCGGTCAGGACGACGGGGTCGCCGAACTCGGCCTCGGCCCATTCCAGTGCCGTCCGGCAATCGTGAAACTGGGCCGGATGGCGATGTTCGGGACACAACCGGTAATCTACCGCCACCACGCGATAGCCGGTCTGGGCGCAGATCTCGGCACAAACGTCGTCATGACTCTCGAGCCCGCCCAGGATGAAACCGCCGCCATGGGCATAGATGACCGTCCGTGTCGGACGCCCGGCCCAATAAAGGCGAACCGGCACGCCGTTCGCATCCCGGTCCTCTGTCTTCACACCTTCGGGTCGTCCCTGGCTGAACACGCGACACATGGCGTCATAGACCTGCCGCTGCTCTTCGATGTCGAGCGTGACGGCATCGTCGGGATAGCTTTCGGACACGCGCCGGATGAACGCCCAGGTTTCCGCGTCGATCAGCCGGCTGTAATCCATGTGTTCCCCGTTCAGGCTGCCCATTCCCAGGGTCGCGTGTAGGCGCCCAGGACTTTGGCCACATCCTGTTCCGAGCTTCCCCTGGCGTCAAGCTGCGCGACAAGGCCGCGTTTCTTGTCGTCGATGACCGACACCACGCGGGCCGCGACCCCGGCCTCGGCCAGGGCGCCGTTGTAAACGCGGGTGATCGCATCCTTGCGCAGGTCGGGCTTGAACACCTTGCCCACCGCCGTCTTGGGCAGTTCCGGCAGAATGGTCATATGCTTGGGATGCGCGGCACGCTCGTGCACGTGCACCTTGCAGTATTCCAGCAGCTCGGCTTCGGTCGCGGTGGCACCGCCCACCAGTTCGACAAAGGCGCAAGGCACCTCGCCTGCATGGGCGTCGGGCTGGCCGATGGCGCCGGCAAAGGCCACCGCCGGATGGCCCAAAAGCGCCTCTTCGATCTCGGCGGGGTCGATATTGTGGCCGCCGCGAATGATCAGGTCCTTGGCGCGGCCGGTGATCCAGAGATAGCCATCCGCATCAAACCGGCCCAGATCGCCGGTGCGCAGATGGGTGCCGTAATAGAAGAGGTCCTTGTTCTTGTCCTCTTCGGTGTAGGTATGACCGGCATAGACCCCGGGGTTCGAGATGCAGATCTCCCCGATCTCGTCCACGGCGCATTCCACCGGCCCTTCGGGCGTGCCCTTGACGATCTTCACATCGGTATAGGGGAAAGGAATGCCGATCGAGCCGATCTTCTTTTCGCCATCGACCGGGTTGCAGGAGACGAGGCAGGTCGCCTCGGTCAGACCGTAGCCCTCGACGATGGTGACGCCGGTTGCTTGTTCGAAGCGCTTGAACAGTTCCACCGGCAAAGGTGCAGAACCCGAGAAGGCGGTCTTGACGCTGGAGATATCGGCATCGACCGGGCGCTGCATCTTGGCCGAGATCGCGGTCGGCACTGTGATGATGAACGTGACCTTCCAGCGTTCGATCAGCTTCCAGAAATTGTCGAACACCCCGTCGCCGCGATATCCGGCGGGTGTCGGGAACACCACATGCGCGCCCGACGAGATTGCCGCCATCACGATGACGTGGCAGGCGAACACATGGAACAGCGGCAGCGGACACATGATGGTGTCCTGTTCGGTAAAGAGCAGCGAGTGCCCCAGCCAGCCGTTGTAAATCAGGCCCGAATACCTGTGCTGGGCAACCTTGGGCATGCCGGTGGTACCGCCGGTGTGGAAATAGCAGGCCACGCGGTCATGAGTTGAATCGGCGAACTGCAACTCGGTCGGTTGCTTCTTCAACTCCTTGTTGAAGTTCAGGTAGTCGGCATGGGCCAGATGTTCCTTGTCCTTCATCCTGGGCCGCACCAGCGGCACGATCCACGATTTCGGCGGCGTCAGGTAGCGGTTCAGATCGACCTCGAGCACCGTCGTGACATGCGGCGCGTGGCGCACCGCCTCGGCCACCTTTTGTGCAATGTCGGTCTTGGGAAAGGGTCTGAGCGTGACCACCACCTTGGCATTGGTCTCGCGCAGGATCGCGGCGATCTGCTCGGGCTCCAAGAGCGGGTTGATCGGGTTCGCAATACCGGCGATCGCGCCACCCAACAGGGTGATCAGCGTTTCATTGGTGTTGGGCAGGACATAGGCCACCACGTCCTTTTCACCAACGCCCAGCTTGCGGAACAGGTTGGCCGCCTGGTTGGTCTTGGCCAGAAGCTCCGACCAGGTCAAGGTTTCGGCCTTGTCGGTCGGGCCGGACAACAGCTGGTAGCTTATCGCACTCCGGTTCGGGAACTTTCCGGCTGTCCGTGACAGAAGCTGGTGCAGAGTCACCGGGACATCCCGGTCTTCCCACGGCATTTCATTTTCAATACGCGCGCGGTCTTCGAGCCCGGCAAACGGCATATGCGATCCTCCCCTGAAGCCCGTTTCCCGGGCCATTCCATCCTTGTGCCCAAGATGCGTAGAAACGCTTCCCTGTGCAAGCAGGCGCTTAGAGGTATCGGAAGTGTAAAACCCCCGTGACGTGACGGCCGATGTTCAAGTGACGCTGCGACGCGGCAAGGTTACTCAGCGGCAAGTCCATCGGTGAACTGAAGCCGCGCAAGCCGGGCATAGAGCCCGCCGCCCGCGACCAATTCGTCATGGGTGCCCTGGGCGACAATGCGGCCCGCGTCCATGACCACGATGCGGTCAGCCTTTTTCACCGTCGCCAGCCTGTGCGCCACGATCAGCGTGGTACGATCGGCACTGAGCCGTTCGACCGCCTGCTGCACCGCGCGCTCGCTTTCCGCATCGAGCGCCGAGGTCGCCTCGTCCAGCAGCAGCACCGGCGCGTCCCGAAGGATCGCGCGGGCGATGGCGATGCGCTGTTTCTGACCGCCCGACAGCATCACGCCACGCTCGCCCACGAAACTGTCATAGCCTTCGGGCAGGGCCGCGATGAAATCATGCGCGGCGGCGGCGCGGGCGGCCTCTTCGACCTCGGCATCGGTAGCACCGGGCCGGCCGAAGCGGATGTTCTCGCGCGCGGAGGCGGCAAAGATCACCGGGTCCTGCGGCACCAGGGCGATGTGACGGCGGAAATCGTTGCGCGCCAGCGTGGTCAGGTCCTGCCCGTCCAGCAGCACCCGGCCCGACTGCGGGTCATAGAACCGCTGGATCAGCTGGATCACCGTGGTTTTGCCCGCCCCCGAGGGTCCGACAAAGGCCACCGTTTCACCCGGCTGCACGGTCAGGCTCATCCCGTCGAGAGCCACCTGATCGGGACGCGCCGGATAGCGGAATGTCACGTTGTCGAATGTGATCTCGCCCCGTACCGGCAGCGTCAGCGCCGCGGGGACCGCAGGGTCATTGACCGTGTCGATGGCATTCAGGAGTTCGACCAGCCGTTCGGTTGCCCCTGCGGCGCGCTGCAACTCGCTCCAGATTTCGGACAGTGCCGCGACGGCGCCCGCCATGATCACCGAATAGATCACGAACTGGATCAGCATGCCTTCGGTCATCAGCCCCGCGCGCACGTCGTTGGCCCCCATCCACAGCACACCGACGATGCCCGAGAACACGAGGAAGATCACGATCACGGTCAGCACCGCCCGCGTGGCGATGCGGCGGCGCGACACGTCATAGGCGGTTTCGGTCACTTCGGCAAAAGCCGTCCGGCTGGCCCCCTCGTTGGTGTAGGATTGCACCGTCTGCACCGCGCTCAACGCCTCGCCCGCATTGCCCGAGCTGGCGGCGATCCAGTCCTGGTTCTCGCGGCTGATGGCGCGCAGACGGCGGCCCAGCACCAGGATCGGTACCAGCACCAGCGGCACGATCAGCAGCACCATCGCCGTCAGCTTGGCCGAGGTCAGCAGCATCAGAACAAGGCCGCCCAGGAACATCAGCATGTTGCGCAGCGCGATCGAGGCCGAAGACCCCAGCACCGACTGGATCAGCGTGGTGTCGGTGGTGATCCGGCTCAGAACCTCGCCGGTCATGATGCGTTCGAAGAACTCGGGGCTCATGCCGATGATCCGGTCGAACACCGCCTTGCGGATATCGGCCACCACGCGTTCACCCAGCCGGGTGACAAGCGTGTATCGGATACCGGTGCCGACTGCGAGCACGCCCGCGATACCCAGCGCCGCCATGAAGTAGACATCCAGCATATCGCCGTTTTCGATACGGAAGTTGTCGACAACCCGGCGCACGGCCAGCGGCAGAACCAGAGAGGTCGTCGCCGTCAGCACCAATGCCGCCAACGCGCCGAACATCAACGCCTTGTAGGGCGCAACAAAGGGCCAGAGCGAGGCCAGTACCCCCAACTTGCGCGATGTTGCGCGCTGTTCGCTTGCGCCGGGTGCCGGATTTGATCGTGCCATGCGTTTCGCTGTCCTGCCTCTGCATCCATCCTGACCCGCGCCCGCGGACCTAGGCCCAGTTTCTTGGCGCTGTCGCGGCCCGGGGTCAAGCGATCAACGCGCCACAGGACGCAAATGACGCAACAGACGCAGGTCAGGAAAATGGATGTTGGCGGCGATTTCTGGAGCGGGCGACGGGAATCGAACCCGTATCTCTTGCTTGGAAGGCAAGGGTCTTACCATTACACAACGCCCGCTCTGCGCTCACCGGTACTATTCCATTGATTTTCGGGCGTCAAGTTAGGAACGACAAACTCTCTACAGGCTTTGAGAAGACCTGTATTTCCTTGACCTAAAAGCGCCACAGTAAAAGGGCAGCCAACGGGACTTCAAGCCCCCAAAGCGTTCGCTGATTTGCGCACTGTCCGCAAAGAGACAAAGACCGCTTTGCGCTCGAAGCGGCCCAATGCGACCGCGGCACGCACCTTGGCTCAGACCGCAGGAAACCGGCCGTTCGCCACAAACGCCAAGCCATTGATCTTTCGCCTTGCTCGTCGCACCCGAGACATTCGCGCTTCGGCAGGCGACGTTCATGTCAAACGCCGCGAATACGGGCTCAGAGCCCAAATTGCTCATTGCCAAAGATTCAGCGAAGTTAGGGTTTCCGGGTCTTGCAAGATACAAGCAGTGAAAACGATGCTCATGAACGAACGCCTGTGATACTGATGACTACAGTTTCACTGATGAATACTTGGGATCCTGAATGACTAAATTACTCTGGTTGTGCCACGCGGGCGGCGGAAACCTACCACCGAGTTTGGGGGTCGCCCGGGCACTCAAGCGGCGTGGGCACGAAGTTGTCTTCGCGGTAAAGTCTGACATGACGGACCGCATCGACCGCGCCGGGTTTCGTAGCATCGGTGTGTCCTCTAGTGACAGCGATTTGCCCCGCTATTCGGGCGGCCCTCCCGTACCTCCGCTGGCCTGCTATCTCACCTCTCCCAATGTTTCAGACGAGCTGAAACGCATCATCAAAGCGCAACAGCCCGGTGTGCTTTTGGTGGATGCAATGTTCCCTGCCGCACTGGCCATAAGTCCGACATTTGGGTTGCCGACTGTTGTCTTCAGTCACACTTTTCTGTTCCGGCAAATGGAGACCTGGCGAAATGTCATCGCACAACTTGGAGCGATGCGCGTGGATGCGGGATTCGATCCGCTGCCAGATGCCGACGCGTTGTGGCTATCGCAAACTCGCATGATCGTAACATCGGTCAAGGAGTTGGAAGCCCCCGCATTGCCTGGTTGGGAGAAAGTACGGCACGTAGGGCCGATCATAGAAGACGAAAGTATCGCCCAGACGGCAGACCTGCCTTGGGATGCTTCCGATCCGACGCCAATGGCGTTGGTGAGTTTCGCAACTGCCAAAGGACAATTCTCGCAAGATAAGATTCAGCGTGTCCTTGATGGGCTTGCGGCTGTTCCAATTCACGTTGTCGCGACAACAGGCGTGCATGCCGTTCTCGAAGACTTGCGGATTCCGGGGAATGCCGTTGCGCTCAAATACGCTGCCCACAATCCGATCCTGCGGCGGGCGGCCCTCTGCGTGACCCATGGCGGGCACGGCACCCTTATGCGCTCTCTCATTCACGGAGTGCCAATGTTGGTTCTTCCCGGCACAGGACATGATCAGCTCCCTAACAGCAAAGCGGTCGACGAATGGGGGGTCGGCAAAGCCCTGGCCGGTGATGCAACTCCGACCGAGATCAGCATTGCCGCACAAAGCCTCCTGAACACGGCGTCATTCAGTGAAGAGGCAAAACGGCTGGGACAGATGATATCCCCCTATGACGGTGCAGAAAACGCTGCTACGGAAATCGAAGCGGTGCTTCAGGCCTGAGCCTGTTTTACTTTTGCCGCGCTTTTGAGAGGTATTTCCGTAATAGGCGGGAAACATTGGTCTTATTGAAAGGTCTCAAGCGGACACTCGTTCAGTATCGGCAATTGGAAGCTTTGTCCGAAAGGCAGCCAGTGACGCTGATCGGCGTCGCGTCCGCAAAGGTCGGCACTTCGGACATCTGACTGAATCGCTCAGATGTCTCAGTCGAGCCCGGAGCAGCCGTTCGCACTCAGTTTCCTGGCTGCCGAGCAGCGAATGGCCATTACGAGCCGATTCTGTGGAAAAACATCGTGTTGCGATTGCAATAAGTGGGCGCTGGTTCAAGGCGCGAGTGCCTTTATTGTTAGGCTGTTCTCGGTTTCTGCGGTGCAGGAAAGATCTTCGCCAGTTTGCGGAGGTTTTGGGCGGTGGCGGCGAGGAGGAATTCGTCATTTGCGCCGCATGGGCCACGTAATCGGAGGCGTCCGAGGCCAAGTATGCGTTTGAGGTGCGCAAACAGCATCTCGACCTTCTTTCGCAGCTTCATCGAGATTTCGTATTGCTTGGTCTTGGAGATGTCGCGGGCGACCTGACGGGCGTTTTCATGCTCTTCGCGGGTGATCGATCTGGCATCCGCGTTCGGGCAGCATTTTGCTTTGGACGGGCAAGCCTGACAGGTCAATTTCAAGGCCCGGTACTTGGCTCGTCCCGTGCTGGTCGGCCCTCGTTTCGGGTCGGAATAATTCCGGCGGAACTGC
>NZ_FMZV01000007.1 GCF_900101475.1 Ruegeria marina
AACCCCGCCCCTGGCGCGCCCAGCAGCGCCGCGCGCGGCACCCGCACATCCGAAAACCTCAGCCGCGCCAGCGGATGCGGCGCCATCACCTCCAGCCGCTCGGCCACCTCGAACCCCGGCAGCCCCGCCGGCAGCACGAAAGCGCTCAGCCCTTTCGCCCCCGGCCCCTCGCCGGTGCGCGCAAACAGCGTGTAGACATCGGCGATCCCCCCGTTCGAGATCCAGGTCTTCTCGCCGTTCAGCACATACCCGTCGCCATCGACCGTGGCGGTCATGGTGGAATTGGCCACGTCCGAGCCCGATTGCGGCTCGGTCAGCGCAAAGGCGGCAATCGCCCGGCCGCTGCGCGTCAGCGGCAGCCACTCGGCCTGCTGCGCCGGCGTCCCGAAAAGCGAGATCGCCCCGGTCCCCAGCCCCTGCATGGCAAAGGCGAAATCCGCCAGCCCGTCATGGCGCGCCAGGATCTCGCGGCTCAGGCACAGGCTGCGCACATCCAGCCGCTCGCCCGCCGCCGCGCCCGTGGCCTGCAACCAGCCGCCCGCGCCCAGCTCCGCCACCAGCCTGCGGCAGGCCGCGTCCACATCGCCGTGATCCACCCGCAGCCCGGCGCACCAGGCCTCCAGCCCGGCGGCGCGGGCGCGATGGCCCTCCTCGAAAAACGGCCAGCTCAGGAAACTCCGGTCCGCCATCTCTCTCCTCCCCGCCCCTGCTTCTTTCTGGTCCCAAATACTCCGGGCTGCCATCGGTGCGCCATCGGTCCGAGCGACAATGGCGACGGGCAGCGCCCCGGCCCGGCCTCAGTCGCCCATGAACACCGGCGTCTCGCGCGCCACGAACGCATGATAGGCCCGGTGGAAATCCTGGCCCTGCATGCAGATCGCCTGTGCCTGCGCCTCGGCCTCGATCGCCTGCTCAAGCGACATCGACCATTCCTGCGCCAGCATCGTCTTGGTCATCATGTTGGCAAAGGCCGGCCCCGCCGCGATCCGGCCCGCCATCTCCCCGGCCTGCGCCAGCAGTTCCGCCTGCGGCACCACCCGGTTGAAGAACCCCCAGGACAGCCCCTCCTCGGCGCCCAGCGACCGGCCCAGATAGAGCAGTTCCGCCGCCCGCCCCTGACCGACGATCCGCGGCAGCATCGCGCAGGCGCCCATGTCGCAGCCCGCCAGCCCCACCCGGTTGAACAGGAAGGCCACCTTCGCCTCCGGCGTCGCGATCCGCAGGTCCGAGGCCATCGCGATGATCGCCCCGGCCCCCGCGCAGACCCCGTCAACCGCCGCGATCACCGGCTTGCCGCAGCCCACCATCGCCTTGACCAGGTCCCCCGTCATCCGGGTAAAGGCCAGCAGCTCCTTCATGTTCATCCGCGTCAGCGGCCCGATGATGTCATGCACATCCCCGCCCGAGCTGAAATTGCCCCCGTTGGGCGCAAAGATCACCGCCCGGACATCATCCTCGTACTGCAGCGCCCGGAACCAGTCGCGCAACTCGGCATAGCTGGCGAAGGTCAGCGGGTTCTTGCGCTCGGGCCGGTCCAGCGAAACCGTCGCCACCCCCTCCTCGATCCGGCACAGAAAATGTTCGGGCTCAAACCGCATCGCGACCCTCCTTCAGAATGCGTGTCAAATGATCCGTCATCGCCGCAGCCTCCTCACGCCCCAGCGCTCCAAGAAGCTCGCCGACGCCGCTTCCCTTCGTCAGATCCAATGCCTCCGGGCGACACTGTCATATTTTTCCACCCGAGCGTGACCGAGGGCCGCGCACGGTGCGGTCAGGATATGCGGTGGCACAAGTATTTCAAGCATAAACTTTCAGACTTGAAATACATCGGAACACATCCTAGGCTGGCAGCGGATCGAAGAGGGCCTGCGATGATTGACTGGGACGATGCATTCGACAACTCCAGCTATGTCCCGGGCTCGGGCAGGCTTGCATCGCTCTGGGCCGCGCGGGCGGCCGACTGGCGGGCGGAGTTTGGGGGTGAACTCGACATCCCCTATGGAGACAATCCGCGGAACAGTTTCGATCTCTTCCGTCCGGGCGAGACTGCAAAGGGTCTCGTCGTCTTCGTGCACGGCGGGTATTGGCAGAAATTCGACAAGAGCTACTGGTCGCATCTCGCCGCCGGGACTGTGGCGGACGGCTGGGCGCTGGCGATCCCCTCGTACACTTTGGCGCCCGAAGCGCGATTGACCCGCATGGTCGAGGAAGTTCGCGCAGCGACGCAAGAGGCTGCGCGCCACGTTGCTGGTCCGGTGCGACTGGCGGGCCATTCCGCCGGCGGGCATCTGGTTGCGCGTATGGCGTGCGCGGACGGACCGCTGCCCGGTCGCCTTGATCGCGTGGTGTCGATCAGCGGCATTCACGATCTGCGTCCCTTGCTTGAGACCCGGATGAACGAGGTTCTGTGCCTGGATGCGGCAGAGGCAGAGGCGCAAAGTCCGGCTCGGCTGCCGCGCCGCCCTGGCTTATCGGTGACATGCTGGGTGGGCGCCAACGAACGCCCGGAACTGCTGCGCCAGACGCGCCTGCTGGCCGAGACCTGGAATGTGCCCAATGTCTTCGCGCCGGGTCACGAGCATTTCTCGGTCGTCGAGGAACTGGGACGCCCCGGCTCGGCGCTGCTGTGTGAACTTCTTAGGGATTGATCCATGTCCAAAGCCTATGATCCCAGCCGGGACGGCGCAAAGATGTCCTATGCCAGTGACATGAGCTATGGCGACTATCTGCACATGGACGAGCTGCTGGCGACGCATCACCCGCAATCCGATGCGCATGACGAATTGCTGTTCATCATCCAGCACCAGACCAGCGAATTGTGGATGCGGCTGGTGCTGCACGAACTTGGCGCCGCGCGCAAAGTTTTGAGCGCGGGTGGCGATTTTCGCCCTGCCTTCAAGATGCTTGCAAGGGTCGCGCGGATCTTTGATCAGCTCAATTCAGCATGGGACGTGCTGCGGACGATGACGCCCAGCGACTATACCACGTTCCGCAATGCCCTCGGAAATTCGTCGGGGTTCCAGTCGCATCAGTACCGGTTGATCGAATATGTTCTTGGCAACCGGAACGTTTCCTTGATGAAGGTTCACGAACACAGGCCCGAACTGCATGCGATGCTGGCGGACGAGTTGCAGCGGCCTTCGCTTTATCACGTTTCTCTGGGTGCTCTGTCGGCAGCCACAGGCGTATCGTTTCCATCCCAGGCTTTTCGGATGGACAACCCGCACAGCGCCGATGCCGACATCCAGCGCGCATGGAAAATGGTTTACGAGAACCCGGCCAGGTTCTGGGACCTTTACGAGTTGGCCGAAAAACTGGTCGATCTCGAAGATTACTTCCGCCGCTGGCGCTTCAACCACGTGACAACGGTTGAACGTGTCATCGGCTTCAAGAGGGGAACCGGCGGAACCTCGGGTGTGCAGTATTTGCGCCGGATGCTCGAAGTCGAACTCTTCCCCGAACTCTGGCATCTCCGGACCGAACTCTGAACGAATAGCCACGAGAAAACTCGACGAATCTTCTTCGTCTGGCAGAAATTGGCGCTTCGACTTGTTCAAAGGCGACACGGAAGGGGTAACTTTCTGGTCGATCCAGACATGGACGAGGCCGATTTGGTGGTCTAACGTCGCCACGAGCCAATGGCTCAGGCCCAACAGGCAAGAGGTAGAAACATGCAGTATCATAGCCCGGCCAGTTTCGCCGAGGCGTCGCAATTGGCCGCCGCCGCCACTGGGACCACCCGGTTTCTGGCGGGGGGAACGGATGTTCTGGTGCAGTTGCGGGCCGATATCGTCACTCCCGATACGCTGATCGACATCAAGAAAATTCCGGGGACCCGCGACATAACGCGAAACGCGGATGGCAGCTGGACCCTGGGTGTCGCAGTATCCGGCGCAGAGATGGGCGAACATGCGGCCCTGGTTGCCGACTGGCCCGGCGTGGTCGAGGCGATGAACCTTGTGGGCTCGACCCAGGTGCAGGGCCGCGCCACGCTGACGGGAAACCTTTGCAACGGCTCGCCCGCCGCCGATTCCGTGCCGGCCATGGTGGCCGCGGGTGTCACGGCAACCGTCACTGGCCCGAACGGAGAGCGCAAGGTGCCGGTCGGCTCCATTCCGACCGGACCCGGCCGGACCTCTCTGGCCAAGGGCGAGGTTGTTTCGGCCCTGCATATACCGGCGCGGGGCGAGCATGCGGGCGATGCCTATCTGCGGTTCATTCCGCGCAGCGAGATGGATATTGCGGTGGTCGGATGTGCCGTGAATCTGCGCCTGGATGGCGATACGATCTCCGAGGCGCGCGTATCGCTCGGCGCGGTCGCGCCGACCGTTCTGCTGGTCGAGGACGCCGCCGCCGCGATTGTCGGCTCCACGCTGGATGACGCCGCTCTGGATCGGCTGGCCGCCGCCGCATCGGCCGCCTGCAAGCCGATCAACGACAAGCGCGGGACGATCGAATTCCGCACCCAGGTGGCCGGCGTGTTGGCCAGGCGCGTGGCGCGCATCGCCTATGCCCGGGCCAAGGGCGAAATCATCAAGGGACATCACGGATGAGCAAGATTCACGTATCCACCACCGTCAATGGCGATGCGGTCGAATATCTCTGCGACCCGCGCGAAACCCTGCTCGATTGCCTGCGTGACAAGCTCAGTCTGACCGGCGCCAAGGAAGGCTGCGGCACCGGCGATTGTGGCGCCTGTTCGGTGACGCTTGACGGGCGGCTGGTCTGCTCCTGTCTTGTGCTGGGGGTCGAGGCCGAGGGCAAGGAGATCGGTACCGTCGAGGGCATTGCCGACGGCGATGTCCTGCACCCGTTGCAACAGAAATTCATCGATTATGCGGCCCTGCAATGCGGCATCTGCACACCCGGCATCCTGGTCGCGGCAAAGGCGCTGCTGGAACAGAATCCCGACCCGACCGAGGAAGAGGTTCGCTTCTGGCTGGCCGGGAACCTGTGCCGCTGCACCGGGTATGACAAGATCATCCGCGCCGTGATGGACACGGCCAGGGACATGAGGGAGGCGGTATAATGGCGCTCGACGATCTCAAGACCAAGGATTTCGCCTTTGTGGGCACCCGCCCGAACCGGCCCGACGGGCTGGACAAGGTGACCGGCCGCGCGAAATTTGGCGCCGATGCCCACGCGCCCGGCATGCTGCATGGCGCAATCCTGCGCAGCCCGCACGCCCATGCGCGCATCCTGCGCATCGACACGTCACGTGCCGAGGCGCTGAAGGATGTGAAGGCGGTAGTCACCCGCGCCGATTTCTCGGACCAAGTACCCTTTGCACCGGGTCTGGAAGGCGAGTTCTGGAACGTGCTGGAAAACGTCATGGCCGGTGACAAGGCCCTCTACGATGGACATGCGGTGGCCGCTGTTGCCGCCACCTCGGCGCTTGCGGCGCGTGATGCGCTGAAGCTGATCGAGGTGGAATACGAGGTGCTGCCCCATGTCACCGACGTGGACAAGGCGATGCAGGCCGACGCGCCGGTGATCCGCGAAGGCGCGACGGATTATTCGGTGCCCGAGGGAATGCACCCGAACGTGGTCCGCATGCACGAAAGCGGTCATGGCGATGTGGCGGCGGGATTTGCCGAGGCTGATCTGGTGATCGAGGATCATTTCACCACCGAGGCGACCCACCAGGGCTACATCGAACCGCATGCCTGCCTTGCCACGCTGGGCATGGATGGCAAGGGCGAGCTGTGGTGCTGCACCCAGGGCCACTGGATCGTTCAGAAAACCTGCGCCGCGCTTCTGGGGATCGAAACCGCGAACCTGCGGGTCACCGCCTCCGAGATCGGTGGCGGGTTCGGCGGCAAGACGACCGTGTTCATCGAGCCGGTGGCGCTGGCCCTGTCGCGCAAGGCAAACAAGCCGGTGAAACTGGTGATGAGCCGGTCCGAGGTGTTCCGCGCCACCGGGCCGACCGCTTCTGCCTCGATGGACATCAAGATCGGGATGAAAAAGGATGGCACCATCACCGCGGCCGAGGGCATTTTCCGCCTGCAGGGCGGTGCCTTTCCCGGCGGTCCGGCGGAATACACCGCCATGTGCGCCTTTGCCCCCTACAACCTGACAAATGTGCGGCAGGTCGGCTATGACGTGATGACCAACCGCCCGAAACAGGCGGCCTATCGCGCGCCGGGTTCGCCGATGGCTGCCTTTGCCGTGGAATCGGTGATCGACGAGCTGTGCAACCAGCTTGGTCTTGATCCGATCGAGGTGCGGCTCAAGAACGCATCGCGCGAGGGCACCAAGGCGAGCTATGGTCCGCGCTTTCAACGGATCGGGCTGGTGGAGACGCTGGAAGCCGCCAAGGCGCATCCGCATCTCTCGGCACCGCTAAAACCGGGACAGGGGCGGGGGATCTCCTGCGGTTTCTGGTTCAACCACGGCGGCGAAACCTCGGTTTCGCTGGCGCTGAGCGAGGATGGCTCTGCGCAGGTCATGGTGGGCACACCCGATATCGGCGGTAGCCGCGCCTCGATGGCGCTGATGGCGGCCGAGGTACTGGGCATTCCCTATGACAACATCCGCGTGACCATCGCCGATACGGCAACGCTTGGCTACAACGATGTCAGCCACGGTAGCCGGGTGACCTATGCTAGCGGGCTGGCCACCATCAAGGCCGCGCGTCACGCGGTCGAGAAACTGTGCGAGCGCGCGGCCAAGAAATGGGGCATCCCGGTGGACGCGGTGAAATGGGAAAACGGCTGCGCGGTGCCCTCGGGCCCCAACGCCGGAGACTTCGACCCGCTGCCGCTGGCCGATATCACTGCCGATATGGGCCGCACCGGCGGGCCGATCTCGGGCCATTTCGAAGCGACGCCCGAAGGGGCCGGTGTCAGCTTTGCCACCCATATCGTCGATGCCGAGGTCGATCCGGAGACCGGCAAGACACGGGTTGTGCGCTATACCGTGATCCAGGACGCGGGCAAGGCGATCCATCCGACCTATGTCGAAGGCCAGTTCCAGGGTGGCGCTGCGCAGGGCATCGGCTGGGCGCTGAACGAGGAATACATCTATGGAGAGGACGGTCGGCTGCAGAACAGCGTCTTCCTTGACTACCGTATTCCGGTCGCCTCGGACCTGCCGATGATCGATACGGTGATTGTCGAGGTGCCCAATCCGGGACATCCCTTCGGTGTGCGCGGGGTGGGTGAAACCTCGATCTGCCCGCCGCTGGCGGCTATCGCCAACGCAGTTTCGGCTGCCGCCGGTGTGCGCATGCGCAACCTGCCGATGTCGCCGCCGCGCATCCTGTCCGCGCTCAAGGCCCATGGTTGAGGTTCATCTCTGGTCCGGCCTCAGGGCGCTGACCGGCGGGCTGGAGGTGGTGGAGGTGGAAGCCACTGACACCGGCGAGATGCTGCACGCGCTGGTGCGCGCGTATCCGCAGCTGCAAGCGCCCATCGACGCGGGCGTGTCGGTCACGATCAATGGTCGTGTCATCGCTTCGGGCCTGACGGAACCGATCCCGGACGGCGCCGAAGTCTATCTGATGCAACGGATCCGGGGCGGATAGGCTCCCGCCCCCCTCGCCGCCCCTGCCGGGGCACCTGCGGGCGTTGGGCCGTGCGCCGCTGCGCGGCGGTTTCCATGCGAGGCTCTGCCTCGCGCTCCGGAGTATTTGGGCACCAGAAAGAAGCTGCAACAGGGTTGCCGGATTTGTGGTCTCAGGCGCGCGGGTCGTCCAGGTCGAGGGTGAATTTGCGGGGCATGAGTCCCGCCTGGAACCATTGGATCATCGAATGGATCGAATAGACCGGAAGGCCGGTGCGTTTGCGGATGTCGGCGGCGTAGGGAACCATGTTTGTACATTCCAGGACGATGGCCCCGGTATCAGGCTCCTGAGCCAGGATCTCGTCCGCTGCATCCAGCAGATCCTGGCGGCAGGCGGCGAAATCGATCGAGGGCGCGTCGCCCAGGATGTCGCGGGTGAACACGCGGCCGGCATCGGTGCCGAAGACAGGGGTATCGAGGGGCGCGCCGGCCGCAGCGAGATGCGCCGGTGTCAGCGTCGCCTTGGAAATGGTCAGGATCACGGTCTTCTTGCCCGGCGGCAAAAGAGCTTGCACCATGGGCACTTGCATGAGCGACGAGGTCGCGACCGGTACCCCGAGCGCGCTGCGCAATTCGTCCTGCACCAGGGCCAGGAAGCCGCAATTGGTGGTGATCCCGTCGGCCCCGGTCGCCACCAGATCGCGCCCGGCCTCGATGAACGCGTCGAGCAGCGCGCGCGGGTCGCCGCGCACCACACGGTCCGGCGAGGCGCCGCGCACCACACGGTAATGGACCGGGAAGGGCCATGTCATCGCGTTACCCATGTCGCCGTGGATTCGTGGAAAGCGGGTTTCCAGCATCAGGATGCCGACCGCGGCCCCGAAGACCGTCTTTCCTCCGTTTTGTACTGACATAATGCCCTCAACGTTCTGGAACGTACAACTGTGCGTAGGCGTCGCGCACCGCCTGAGTGGCGCCTTCGCGGCGGCGTTCGATATGGGCGCGCATCTCGGCCATGGCTTGGTCGGCATCGCGCCGGGCCACCGCATCCAGGATGCGCTGATGGGCTGACACCATGGTCTGACCGTGCAGTCCGATGGCCTGCAGCCGGCGCAGGTCGATCAGGCGCAGATAGCGGATACGGTCGTTGAGATTGGCCAGCATGCGTGCCAGCTCGGCATTGCCGGAGAGCGCGCAGAGCCGGGTATGAAACCGCTCGTCCATCGCCAGCAGCGCCTCGGTATCCGCCCCGGAGGTGTAGTCGGGTGCGATTTCCTCAAGTTCCTGCATCAGGATCGCGATGTCACGTTCATCGCCGCGGCAGGCCGCCAGCCGCACCGCCTCGACCTCGACCGCGACTCGGGCCTCGTAAAGATCCATCACCAGTTCCGGCGAGAGCGAGCGGCAGAAGAAACCGCGACCCGAGTGGAAGGTCAGGAACCCTTCGGCTACCAGCCGGTTCAATGCCTCGCGGATCGGGGTGCGCGAGGCGTCGAGCTGGCTGGCCAGCGCGCTTTCGTTGATGCGCGCGTCCGGTTTGAAGGAAAAATCCGTCGCCATGCGCCGAAGCGCATCATAAAGCCGGTCAACGTTGCTTTCGGTTCTGGCCATCTCTGCCCCTGATTTTGGCGCAGGATATTGCGGGATTGACTTGTGCGCAAGATGTGATGCAAATCTGTATACAGTTATGAACGCAGTATTGTGTGGAGGATTCGATGAGCAACCGGATGAACGGCGCCGAGGCGATGGTGCGGATGTTGGAGGCGCAGGGCGTGCGGCATATCTTTGGCCTTTGCGGCGATACCACGCTGCCGTTCTACGATGCGATGCTACGGCTCGATCATCAGATCATGCATGTGCTGACCCGCGACGAGCGTTGCGCGACCTATATGGCGGATGGCTATGCGCGCGTCACCGGCCGTGTCGGCGTGGCCGAGGGGCCATCGGGCGGCGGCGCCACCTATATCCTGCCAGGTCTGATCGAGGCCTCGGAAAGCTCCTATGCCGTGCTGGGGATTACCACCGATATCTCGGTCGCCTCCTACGGCAAGTACCCGCTGACCGAGGTGGACCAGAAGGCGCTGATGGCCCCCTTGACCAAGTGGAACACGGTGATCAGCCGGGCCGACCACATCCCGCGCATGGTGCGGGCGGCGTTCCGCGCGATGACCACGGGCCGGTCGGGGGCGGCGCATATCGGCTTGCCCTATGACGTGCAATACGACCCGGTGGATGTGGCCGATATCTGGGCCGATCCGGCGACCGCCAGCTATCCGGCCTATCCGCAGGCCCCCGCGCCGGGCGCAGCCGAGGCCGCGGTCGAGGCGATCCTGTCGGCGAAAAACCCGCTCATCGTCTGCGGCGGCGGCGTGGTGATCGCGCAGGCCTGGGAGGAGCTGGAACAGTTCGCCACCCGGCTCGATATTCCGGTGGCCACCTCGATCTCGGGGCAGGGGTCGCTGGCCGAGACCCATCCCAACTGTCTGGGCGTGGTCGGGTCGAACGGCGGCACCGACGAGACATGGGAGATGATGGAAGCCGCCGATCTGGTGGTGTTCATGGGCTGCCGGGCAGGATCGACGACAACCGCCCGTTGGGAGGCGCCGGGGCCCGGCACCCGCATCGTGCATTTCGACAATGACCCGATGGTGATGAACGCCAATTACCGCACCGAGGTCGCGGTGGTGGGCGATCTGCGGTTGGCGCTGGCCCAGGTGAACGCGGTGCTGGACGCGCGTGGGCAGGGGGCAGAAACCTTTGGCGGCGCGGCGGCGATTGCCGACAGGAAACGGCGCAAGTTCGAAGCGTTCGAGACACTGGCACGCTCCGATCAGGCGCCGATCCGGCCCGAGCGGGTGATCCGCGCATTGATGAACACCCTGCCCGAAGATGCGACGGTCGTGTCCGATCCCGGCACCAGCTGCCCCTATTTCTCAGCCTATTACCAGTTGCCGCGGCCGGGGCGGTATTTCATCACCAACCGGGCGCATGGGGCGCTGGGATATTCGCTGTCGGCGGCCCTGGGGGCCTGGTACGGGCGGCCCTCCTCCAAGACGGTGGCGCTGATGGGCGACGGATCGTTCGGGTTCACCATGGGCGAACTGGAGACCGTCTGCAGATCGCGAGCGCCGATCACCTATGTGGTTTTCTCGAACGCGACATTCGGCTGGATCAAGGCCAGCCAGTTCGCCGACAAGGAGTCGCGCTATTACAATGTCGATTTCAACCGCACCGACAACGCAGCCATTGCGGCGGCCTTTGGGGTGAAATCCTGGCGGGTCGAGGATCCCGCCGATCTGGAACGGGTGCTGGCCGAGGCCATCGCCCACGACGGGCCGACGCTGGTTGACGTGATCACCCAGCCGCTTGAGGAAAGCAACGCCCCCGTCCGCCGCTGGATGGGCTAAGGCGGAAGCCCGGACCCGCGAACATCTGACCTGCGGGGCTGGGCGAGCGCAGGCCAGCCTCCCGCGCCCCCTGGTCTCAGGCGAAGGCCCGGCCTGCGGCCACATGCGTCTTGAGGATATTCGGCGGGGCAAAGCGTGCTCCATACTTGCCTGCCAGTTCCTCGCACCGGGCCAGGAACCGGGCCGGGCCATAGGTGTTGACGTACTGGATGTAGCCACCAGTATGGACCGGGGCTCCGATCCCAAGGATCGAACCGACATTGCCGTCCTCGACCGTGCGGAGAACGCCTTCCTCCAGGCAGCGCAGGCTTTCCAGCACGGCCCGGAACAGGATGCGGTCCTTGATATCCTCGTCCGGGATATCGGCCCCCTCCCTGCGCCAGGCGGCAAGGCCGGGCCAGATCGTCTTGCCCTGCGTGTCGTAGTCGTAGAACCCCTTGCCGGTGGCGCGGCCGTGGCGGCCGTGCTGGCTGATCATCTCGGCCAGCATGGCGCGGGCGGCGGGGTTCTGTTCCTTCTCGGGGTCCAAGAGGCCCATTTCGACCTGGGTGTCGTAGATGTCGGTCACCAGCTTGATCTGCACCTCGTCCAGCAGCGTCAACATGCCGGTGGGCATGCCGGTCAGGCGCGACAGGTTGTCGATGCGCACCGGGTCATGGCCCTCGGTCACCAGTTCCACCGCTTCGATGATCTTGGTGCCGATGGTGCGCGATGTATAGAAGCCGGTGCTGTCACCGACGATGATCGGAGTCTTGCCGATCTGGCGGGCAAAGTCGAAGGCGCGCGCCAGCGTCTCGTCGGAGGTCTTTTCACCGGCGATGATTTCCAGCAGCGGCATCTTGTCCACGGGCGAGAAGAAATGCAGGCCCACGAAGTTTTCCGGCCGCGCCGCGCCACTGGCCAGCCGGGTGATCGGCAGGGTCGATGTGTTGGAACCCCAGATGCCGTTTTCAGCGAGCAGCGCCTCGTGCTCGGCCAGCACCGCATCCTTTATGTCGATCTTTTCGAACACCGCCTCGATGATCAGGTCACAGCCTTTCAGGGCCTCGGTCTGGTCGGTGGGGGTGATCAGCGCCAGCACCGCCTCACGCTCCTCGGCGCTCATCCGGCCCTGCTTGCCTCGCTTGTCCAAGAGACCGGCGGTATAGGCCTTGCCGCGTTCCGCCGCCTCCATCGTCCGGTCCTTGAGCACCACGGGCAACCCGGACATGGCGGCGGAAAACGCGATGCCCTGGCCCATCATGCCCGCGCCCAGTATGCCCAGACGCTGTACCCTGGAGGGCGGAACACCCTTGGGCCGGCTGGCCCCGCCGTTGACCTTGTTCATGCCGAAGAACAGCGTCTCGATCATGTTCTTGGTGCTGGCCAGAGGGATCAGCGACACGAACCGGCGGCTTTCGTATCGGGTGGCGGTGTCGAAATCGACCTTGCCCGCCGCCTCGGTCATGATGTCGAGGATGCGCGCGGGCGCAGGCATCAGCCCGCGCGTCTTCTTGTAGAGCATCGCGGCAGCGCCCGCGATGCGGGTCATGTTATGCGGTGCGGTCGAGGGGCCGCCGGGGATCTTGTAGCCCTTGGTATCCCAGGGCTGGGTCGCCGCCGCCGCATCCCCCTGCACCGAAAGGATATAATCGCGGGCGCGTGTCAACAACTGGTCGGCGGGGACCACCTGATGGATCAGTCCGGCCTTGAGTGCCTTTTCGGGCGAGACCTGCCGTCCTTCGAGCAGAAAGGGCATCGCACCTTCCAGCCCCAGCATCCAGGTCAGGCGGACGACGCCGCCCCCACCGGGCAACAGGCCCAGTGTGACCTCGGGCAGGCCGATCCTGGTTTTTGGGTTGTCGGCGGCGATGCGGTGGTTGCAGGCCAGACAGATCTCGAACCCGCCCCCAAGTGCGGCGCCGTTGATCGCGGCGACATGGGGCACGGGCTGTTTCTCCATCCGGCGCATCACGGCCTTGGTCGCCTCGACCGATTCAAACAACGCCTCGACCCCGTCAGGCTCGATGCTTTTCAGCATCTTCAGATCGCCGCCGGCAAAGAACGTGTCCTTGGCCGAGGTCCAGATCACGCCTTTCAGGTCCGGTTCGGCCTCGATCCGGTCCATGGTTCCGGCAAAGAGCGGCCAGAACTCGGCATTCATCGCGTTGACCGGCCCGTCCATGTCCATGGTCACGGTGACGATGCCGTCGGCATCCTTGTCGTAGTGAAACTCACCCATTCTGCCGCTCCCTCACAGACGTTCGATCAGGGTCGAGATGCCCATGCCGCCACCGACACAGAGCGAGATCATCGCGCGTTTGGCGTTGCGGCGCTCCAGCTCGTCGAGCACCGTTGAAACCAGCATCCCCCCGGTGGCACCCAGCGGGTGGCCCATGGCGATGGCGCCGCCGTTCACATTGGTGATCTCGTGGTCGATTTCGAGATCCTTCATGTAGCGCAGCGCGACCGAGGCAAAGGCCTCGTTGATTTCCCAGATGTCGATGTCGGACACCTTCAGCCCCGCCTTGGCGAGGCATTTCTTGGCCGCGGGACCCGGACCGGCCAGCATGATCACCGGATCGGTGGCGATGACCGTGGCCGAGACGATGCGCGCGCGCGGCTCGAGCCCCAGATCGCGGCCCGCCTTTTCTGACCCGATCAGTACGGCGGACGACCCGTCGACGATGCCCGAGCTGTTGCCGGGCGTATGCACATGGTTGATACGCGCCACTTGCGGGTATTTGGCCAGCGCCATCTCGTCATAGCCAAATACACCCATCTGCGCGAACGAAGGGTTGAGCGCCCCCAGTTTCTGCATGTCGGTCTCGGGTTTGATGAAATCGTCCCGCTCCAGGATGGTGATGCCGTTTTCGTCGCGCACCGGCACCACCGAGCGGTCGAACCAGCCGCTGTCGCGGGCGTGCGCCGCGCGGCGCTGGCTTTCCATCGCGAAGGCGTCCACATCCTCGCGGCTGTAGCCGTCGATGGTGGCGATCAGGTCAGCGCCGATGCCTTGCGGGGCCGAGTTCTGGTCGATCACGAAATCGGGGTCGGTGAACATCGCGCCGCCCTGGCTGAGCATCGGAATGCGGCTCATCGATTCGATGCCACCCGCGACCACCAGTTCCTCCTGATCCGATCCCACCTTGGCGGCCGCCATGTTCACGGCCTCGAGCCCCGAGGCGCAGAACCGGTCGAGCTGTACGCCCGGCACCGCCTCGTCCCAATGGGCGGCCTGCACGGCGGCTTTGGCGACGCAGGCGCCCTGATCGCCGACAGGAGCCGTGCACCCCAGGATCACGTCACCCACGCGCGCGGTGTCCAGATCGTGCCGGGCCTGCATCTCGCGCAAGAGACCGGCGGCCAGCTGGATGGGTTTCACTTCGTAAAGCGCGCCGGTGTTCTTGCCGCGCGACCGGGGCGTGCGCAGGGCGTCATAGATATAGGCGGATGTTGCCATGACCATTCCTCCTGAGGGTTTGGGCGACAGCCTAGGGGCGCTGAGGCGAGGAACACAATGATCTGGCGGTGCAGAAAAATAGACATTAAGTGACAATCATGGCGGTCACGATCCCGGCGGCGATTGTCGCCAACATTCTCGAAGGCGCGGTTTCGCGTGGTGCCGATCCGGTGGGCATCCTGGCGCGGGCGGGTCTGTCCGGCGTTGTCGGTGCGCTGGAGGCGCCCGATTTCGTGCGCCTTGTCCGGGCGGTGACGCTGGCGCTGGATGACGAACTGGGGGGCTTACATCACCGCGCGCAGCGGGTTGGGACCCATGCGATCATGGCGGCCCATGTCAGCCATGCCGACACGCTGGGCGCGGCCTATGCGCGGGCGGTCGGGTTCATGGACCTGATGGACAATTCCTTTCGCTTTTCATTGCGGCAGAACGGCGCCAACCTGCTGTTCGAAATGACCCGCATTCCGGGGCGCGAGGTGCTGAACAGCACGGCGGTCGAGTTGGTTCTGGTGCTGATCAGCCGGATGCTGGCATGGATGGCGGGCAACCGTGGCGCGATCAACGGAGCCTGGTTCGATTACCCCGCGCCCGGCCATGCGGGGGCTTATCGCGCCATGTTTCACCGCGCGCCGATGCAATTCGGGCAGGTCAGCAATGGCCTGGCCATTCCGCTGTCCTTGTCCCGCCTGCCGGTCTTGCGCAGCGAGGATCAAGCAGCCGCTTATGCCCGCCGCACGCCGCTCGATGCATTCCTGCCGCAGGATGGCACGACCGGACTGCCGCTGGAGGTGGCAGTCGCCGTCGAAAGCCTGCTTGGCGCAGACGGTCAGTTGCCGGACATGCCCAAGATCGCGGCGACACTGGGCATTGCGGCGCATACCTTGCGTCGCCGCCTGAAACGGGACGGGGTCGACTACTCGGATATCCGCAAGCAGGTTCGGCGCGACCTGGCGGTCCGGCTTCTTACGACCACAGACGCAACCGTCGAAGACATCGCCGCCCGTACCGGGTTCAGCGAGGCAAGCGCGTTCATAAGGGCCTTCCGCAGCTGGACCGGCCTGACACCGCGCGCATACCGCATTTCCGAATTCTGAATCCGGCCAACCCGCACAATCTATTCCGAGCTACAAAACAGCGAGTAAAGCAGGCCGATCAGTTGTTCGGTATTGTTGTCCGACAGCGAATAGAAAACGGTCTTGCCTTCGCGTCGGGTCGAGACAAGACCTTCTTCGCGCAGACGCGCAAGCATCTGGCTGACCGCCGCCTGCCGGATGTCCAGCAACTCTTCCAGTTGACCGACCGATTTCTCGCCTGCCCCCAGGTGGCAGAGGATCATTAATCGCCCTTCGTGGGCAAGCGTCTTGAGAAAGGCTGCGGCATGTGCCGCACGGCTTTCCATGTCATGTGGAATTTCGGGTTTGATGGGTTGCGGGTTGCTCAGCGTCACGCCAACGGTCCTTGAACTTTAACGGCGGTAATATGCATCAAGCACCTGTGCGATGTCACCCCTCCTTTGCGGGCGCCCCTCCCTGGAAAGCATTGCCGTTCTGATAGTCGCAGGGCGCTTCCTGCATGTTCAGGTGCAGGTCATGGCCGGTGAACGGGTGCGCCCGGGCAAGTTCTTCGTCGACGTCTATTCCAAGACCCGGGGCATCCGAAGGTATCACAAACCCGTTGTCGACCCGGATCGAACCCTTGATCAGCTTGTCGTGGAAGGGCGTTTCGATGCTTTCGAGCAGCAGGATATTCGGGATCGACGCCGCAAGCTGGATGTTCGCCGCCCATTCCACCGGCCCCGCGTACAGGTGCGGGGCCATCTGGGCGTTGAACAGTTCGGCGATGGCGGCGACCTTCTTCATCTCCCAGATGCCGCCGGCGCGCCCCAGCGCCGGTTGCAGGATCTCGGCGGCGCCCGCGCGCAGCACCGCGCCGAACTCGGCCTTGGTGGTCATCCGCTCGCCCGTGGCCACGGGGATGCGCACATTGCGGGCGACGCGGGCCATGTCCTCGATATTGTCGGGCGGGGTCGGCTCCTCGAACCAGAGCGGCGAATAGGGCTCCAGAGCCTGACCCAGCCGGATCGCACCGGCGGTGTTGAACTGGCCATGGGTGCCGAACAGCAGGTCCGCCTTGTCGCCGACAGCCTCGCGGATCGCCTTGCAGAAGGCGACCGAAAGCGAGATGTCGGTCATCGCAGGCATGTGCCCGCCGCGCATCGTGTAGGGGCCGGCCGGGTCGAACTTGACCGCCGTGTATCCCTGCCGGACCATCTCGGCGGCGCATTCGCCGGCCTGTTCGGGCGAGGTCCAGAATTCCGCCATGCTGTGATGGGGCAGGGGGTAGAGGTATGTATAGGCGCGGATGCGCTCGTTCATCCGCCCGCCGATCAGGGCGTGGACGGGCCGGTTCCGGTCCTTGCCCAGAATGTCCCAACAGGCGATTTCCAGCCCCGAGAAGGCACCCATCACGGTCAGGTCGGGCCGCTGGGTGAAGCCGCTGGAATAGGCCCGGCGGAACATCAGCTCGATGTTTTCGGGATTCTCGCCTGCCATGTGGCGTTCGAACACGTCGCGGATGACATGGCTCATCGCCTGCGGACCCACGGAGGAGGCGTAGCATTCGCCCCAGCCGGTGATCCCGGTGTCTGTGGTCACTTTTACGAGGATCCAGTAGCGCCCGCCCCAGCCCGGTGCCGGGGGCGCTGTAACGATGATATCGAGGTCTTGCAGGCGCATGCGTGTCTCCCTTTTGGCGAGAGGGTGCCGCCGGCGCGGCGGCTTCGCAATGCCCAAAGCGGCACTGAATGTCGCTTGTGCCCGGTTTTGTGGAACAAATTCGTCAAGGCCACGCCGGCGGCGGGTGGTGACGGGTTGTCCGGCATGTGGCAGGCAGGCACGGTCGTGCGCCACTCCATGAAGCGCACCCTGCCGGAGCCGATGGCATCGTTCTGCAATGCCGGGAGTCCGCCACCGATCTGCCGCCGACCGGCAAGCAATGGCGCCGGTCAGCGATCGAACAGGATCACGTTGCGTTTGGCCGAACCGGTCTTGGTGTCGGCGATCGCCTCGTTGATCTGGTCCAGCGACCAGCGGCCCGAGATCAGTTCGTCCAGTTTCAGCCGGCCTTGCTGGTAGAGGTCGATCATCCAGGGAATATCGCGCTGGATCACCACGTCGCCCATCTTGGAGCCGATGAAGCCATGGCCCTGGTACGAGGCACCCATCGGTTCGTATTGCGCCATGCCGCCAGAATGCGGCATGCCGATCATCACCACCCTGCCGCCCCAGCCCAGGTATTTGGGTGCCTCGTCATAGGCGCGCACCGCGCCCACGGTGACCAGCACCGCATCGGCGCCACGCCCGCCAAGCGCCTTGTAGGCTGCACGCCAGGGTTTCGGACCGGTCGCCAACACGCCATGGGTGGCGCCGAAATCGCGGGCGATCTCCAGCTTCTCCTCGGTCATGTCCACGGCGACGATCCGGCGCGCGCCCGCGATCCGCGCCCCCTGGATGGCGTTGAGCCCGACGCCGCCTGCGCCGATCACCACCACGTCCTGCCCGGCGCGCAGCCGGGCGGCGTTGACCGCCGCCCCGACGCCGGTGATCACACCACATGACAACAGGCAGGCCACGTCCCTTCCCATGTCGGTCGGGATCTTCACGATCTGGCGCTGGCTGACCACGACCTTTTCGGCGAATGCGCCGCAGGCCATGGCCTGGAGCAGTGGCTTGTCGTCGGCGGTTCTGAGCGGCCCCTTGACGCCATCATACGGGCTTTCACAGATCGTGGGCTTGCCACCGGCACAGTTGGGGCAGGTGCCGCAGGACCGGATCAGGGTCACCACCACCGGATCCCCAATCTCGAACCCCTGCACATCGGTTCCGACCGCGCTGATGGTTCCCGCCGCCTCGTGCCCGTAGACCGCGGGCAGATGCCCGCCCCACGCGCCCTCGGCATAAGAGATGTCGGAATGGCAGATCGCTACGGCATCCAGCGTCACCTCGACCTCGCCGGTGCCGGGCGGGGCCAGCAGGATGTCCTCGATCACCAGCGGCGCGTTGAACGTGTGGCATACGGCTGCACGGATGGTCTGCATTCCGGTCTCCTCCCCGATCATAATTTACCACAGGGTGAATGTTCGGGCCCGGTGCCGCAAGGCGGAAACCGGCAGATACGCCTGTGTTACGCGGCGGCAGTTCTGGTGCGCAGAAAGATCGCCAGCCCGGCGGCCATCAGGACAAGCGCGACCAGAAACGGCGCGCCTGGCAGATAGACCGGCGCATTGGGGCCGGTGAACCGGGCAAAGACGCTGGCCATCAGCAGGGGCGAGACGATCATCGACAGGGCATGCACCGCCGTCATCACGCCCTGCAACGCGCCCTGCCGGTCATCGGCCACGCTGCGCGACATGATCGCCTGCAAGGCGGGCGGCACGATCGCACCCATTGCGGTGATCGGGATCAGGATCAGCGCCAGCGTGCCGCTGGTGATGAAGGCCAGCGCGCCGAACCCGGCGAAGTCGAACACCTGGCCCCAGATCACCGTGCGCCGCTCGCCGATGCGGCGGGTGATGCGCGGGAGCAGCCCGCCTTGTACGACGGCCATCAGGAAACCGAAAATTGCCAGCGACAGGCCGATCATGCGTGGCGACCAGCCGAACCGTTCCTGCGAGAAATAGGACCAGATCGCCGGATAGACGTAGATCGCCACGGAATAGAGGAAATAGGCCCACAAGAGCCCCTTGAGGCCCGGCACCCTGCCCAGCATCCGGAACGCGCCAAGCGGATTGGCGATTGACCAGTTGAATGGCCGCCGGTTGGTGTCGTTCACCGTCTCGTTCATCACGAACAGGCCGAGGATAAAGTTCAATCCGGCCAAGACTGCCGCCGCCCAGAACGGGGCGCGGGTGCCGAATTCGCCCAGCAACCCGCCGACCAGTGGCCCCAGCACAAAACCCAGGCCAAAGGCCGCGCCCAGCAGGCCGAACCGCGCCGCCTTTTGCTCCGGTGACGAGACATCGGCCATATAGGCGGCGGCGGTGGAATGGGTGGCGGCGGTGATCCCACCCGCCAGTCGCCCCAGCAGCAAGAGCCAGATCGATCCGGCCAGCGCCATCACCACATAGTCGAGCGCCATCACGAAAAGCGACACCAGCAGCACCGGCCGCCGCCCGACCGCATCGCTGAGACTGCCAACCGCCGGGGCAAAGAGAAACTGCATCGCCGCGAAGGCCGTGCTGAGGATACCGCCCCAGAACGCGGCATCGGCCAGCGTGCCGCCCTGCACCTCGACGATCAGGTCGGGCATGATCGGCATGATCAGGCCGATCCCCATCGCGTCGATCATCACGGTGATCAGGATGAAGAGAAAAGGCAGGCGCACTCTGAACCGTCCGGTTTAGTTTCCCGGACACTATCCATGCGGCCGGGCGTTGCAAACCCTCTATTCGAGGGACAGGGTACGGACACGGGCGGCAAAGGCGCGGGCGTCACCCGGCGCGCTGCCCATCTGGCGCGCGGGGTCGGTCAGCGCGGCGGCGTCCAGTTGTGGCCAGTCCCGGGCGACCAGCACATCCAGAGGCGTTCCGCTGTCCGTGGCCTCCCTGCACAGGGCCTTGGTCGCGGCCTGCGCCTCGGGGCGCGGCATCAGCCCGGCCAGCGCAAAGCTCAAGCCTTCGGCATGGATCAGGCCCAGTCCGCCGGTCAGCGCCGTGTTCATCGCCTGCGCGTCGGGTTCCAGCCCCCTGACCAGCGCGACCGCCGTCTGCGCGGCCGCCGCCGCGCCAAGAACGATCTGCGGCAGGCACATCCATTCGGTGAACCAGGCCGCCCCGTCGCGCTGGTGCCGGTGCATCGCCGCCCCATGCAGGACCGACAGCAGCCCGGCACCCTGCCGGGCCAGCGCCACCATCACCGCCGGGCCGACGGGGTTCTGTTTCTGCGGCATGGTCGAGGATGAACCGGCGCCGCCCAGAGAGATCTCTCCGATCCCTGTCTGGGTCAGTTCGGTCAGGTCCTCGCCCATCTTGCCAAGCGCAAGACCGACGCGGGCAAACCAGTCCGCCAGCCGCAGGACCGGCGTGCGGTCGGTGTGCCAGCTGCGCCCCGGATCGCCGAGATTGAGCAGCCTCGCCAGCGCCGCCCGGGTTTCCGCGGCTTTCGGGCCAAGCGCCGAGGCGGTGCCCGCCGCACCCGCCAGCGACACCACCAGACAGGCCCGGCGCAGCTCCGGCAATTCCCCCAGCAGGTCGACCAGCGGCGCGCCCCAGGCGGCGACCAGCGCACCGAAACTGGTGGGCGTCGCGTGCTGCCCATAGGTGCGCGCGGCCATCGGCAGGTCGGCATGCGCCTCGGCCAGACCCGCAAGCGCGGTCAGGAGCTGGCCCAGATCACGCTCGACCACCGACACTGCCTGCCGCAGCCGCAGCATCAGCCCGGTGTCGAGAATATCCTGCGAGGTCGCGCCCCAATGCACGTATTGCGCATGTTCGGGGGCCTGCATCTCGGTTCGGAACGCCGCGACCAGCGCCGGGACCGAGACCCCGTTGGCGCCCGTTGCCTGCGCCAGCGCGCCGGGGTCGAGATGTATTTCCATCGCCGCGCGCTGGATCGCCCCGGCGCTATCCTGTGGAATCACGCCCAGTTCGCCCTGTGCCTTTGCCAGCATGCCCTCGGTCAGCAGCATGGCGCGGATCTCGGCACCATCGGTGAATAGACGCCCGACCTCGGCGGTCTGGAAAAGCCGCGCCAGATGCGCGCTGTCAAAGACCGATGCGGCCATCAGAACTGTCCTTCGATCCGGGTCAGCAGGCGCGCCAGACCTTGCGGGTCGGCAAAGAAAGGCGAGTGAGAACTGTTCATGACATGAACCCGTTCGGGTGGCCAGTCCGCGGTCATCTCTTCCTGGTACTCGGGGGGAATGGTCCGGTCGTCGGCGCAGCGGATATAGGATTTGGGCACGCTCTGGTAGCGTTCTGTCATGATGAGCGGTGTGCTCTGCGGTTTGATCGCTTGCGGGCAGAGGCGCGGCTGGGCGTAAAGAACCCGGTCTGCCGGGCAATCGTGATAGAACAGTGCCGGTACGTGCTCGGGGTCGATGGTAAAGGACAGCCCGTCGTCGGATTTCACCACCGCCTGCAACAGAGGTTGCCGCTTGGCCCGCTTGCGCATCTCGACCATGGAAAGGCCCGAGATCGGCACATAGGCGCACAGGTAGATCAGGCCGCGCATCGCCTTGGGATCATGTTCCGCCGCCGCGCTGATCGGATAGCCGCCCCAGCTGTGCCCCACGATCAACGTATCGGGTGTGCTGGCCGCCAGCACTGCGTCGCGGCAGCTCTCCAGAGTGACTTCGGCGATTGGCGTCACATCGGACCCGTGGCTTGGCATGTTGATCGCGCGCACCGTATGGCCGCGCTCTTGCAGCGCGGGGATCAGGTCGCGCCAGCACCATGCCCCATGGCAGGATCCATGCACCAACAGGAAATCGGCCATGCCTGCGTCTCCTTTCTTCAGATATGACCCGTTTCGCGGATGAACTGAACCAGCCGGGCGGCATAGGCCTCTGGTTGTTCCACGCAGGGCAGGTGGCCCGCTTTGCGGATCAGATGGAACTGCGAACCCGGGATCAGATCCACGGTTTCGCGGACCAGATCGGGCGGGGTGGCGCCATCCTCGTCCCCGGCGATGCCCAGGCAGGGCAGGCGCAGCCCGCTGGTCGGCGTGTAGAAATCCGTGCCCGATATTGCCGCGCTGCATCCGGCATACCCCTGTGCCGGCTGTCGCACCAGCATGTTGCGCCAGAGTCCCAGTTCCGGCGTGGCCCGGAACCCGCGCGAGAACCAGCGTTCCATGACGGCATCGGCCAGCGATTCGATCCCGCCCGCCCGCACCGCCGCAATCCGCTGTTCCCACATCTCCTTGGTGCCGATCTTGGCCCCGGTGTTCGACAGCACCAGCGCGCGCACTTGGTCGAGCCGCTTGACGGCCAGCCCCTGGCCGATCATGCCCCCGATGGAGAGCCCCACGAACAGCGCCTCGCGCACCTCGAGCATGTCGAGCAGCCGTTCGACATCGCGCACCAGTGCGCCCATCGTATAGGGCGCGTCTGGTGCGTCGCTCAATCCATGGCCGCGCTTGTCATAGCGGATCAGTTTCAGTCCGGCAGGCAGATGGGGCAGGATCGGATCCCAGAGCCGCAGATCGGTGCCGAGCGAATTGGCGAATACCACCGGTGCCCCGCCCGGATCGCCATCGATCCTGTAGTGAAGCCGGATATCCCCCAGATCGGCAAACCGCATGTCTCTTTCTCCCCGTCTATCTCGTTCTTACAGTACGAATTGACCCTTGGTCAGGTAAAGCGCTCTGACGCGACCTGGCGTCAATGCGCCGAATGTCGCGGTTCACGCGAACCGGTCGAGCGCGACCCGGAAAAGGCCTGCATCGACATTGCCGCCCGAGGCGACCGCGATCACCGTATCCTCCTGCAATGCGTCGCGGCGGAAGAGCGCCGAAGCGAGCGCCACCGCGCCCCCCGGTTCGAGCACGATCTTGAGCCGCAAAAAGGCCAATGCCATGGCGTGCAGGGCCTCGTCCTCGGTCACGGCCAGACCGGGTCCGCACAGGCGCTGAAGGATCGGAAAGGTGATCTGCCCCGGTTGCGGCGTCAGGATCGCATCGCAGATATTGCCGGTCTCGCTGGCATTGCGGATGATTGATCCGCCGGCAAGCGAGCGCCGAGTGTCGTCGAACCCTTCGGGCTCGGCGGGGCGAACACGCATGCCCGGCGCGCGGCTCTCCAGCGCCAGCGCGATGCCCGAGGTCAGCCCGCCGCCGCCGCAGCAGACCAGCACCTCGGCGCGTTCCACACCCATGTCCGCGGCCTCCTGCGCAATCTCCAGCCCCACGGTGCCCTGTCCGGCGATCACCTGCGGCTCGTCATAGGGCTTGATCAGGGTCAGCCCGCGTTCGCGGGCGATCGCGGCGCCGATCTCTTCGCGGCTTTCACGGCCCCGGTCGTACAGGACCACCTCGGCCCCCAATGCGCGTGTGTTCTCGATCTTCAGCCTCGGTGCATCCGACGGCATCACGATGACCGACGATATGCCATGCAAGGTCGCGGCATGGGCCACGCCCTGCGCGTGGTTGCCAGAGGAAAAGGCGATCACGCCCCGCGCGCGAATCTCGGGATCCAGCGCTGAAATCGCCGACCATGCGCCGCGGAACTTGAAGCTGCCGGTATGCTGCAGGCACTCCGGCTTGACCAGCAGTCGCCGCCCGGCAATATCGTCCAGAAAGGGTGACGACAACAGCGGCGTGCGGCGGGCGTGACCTGCCAGCCGGGCTGCGGCCGCCTCGATCATTTCAACGGAACTCATGTGGTCTCCAGAATGCGGCGTATGATGTCGAGCGATTGCGGTTCGTCCAGGAATGGAACGTGTCCCCGGTCGGGCACCTCGGCCGAAATCAGTCCGGGATGTCGGCGGTGCATCTCGGCCACCGTCGCCCCGCTCAGGATGTCGGAATTGGCGCCCCGCAACACGCCGGTCGGAATATCGCGCAAGGCCTCGAAGAACAACCAGAGATCGGGAATGGCACCTGTCGCGGCCTGCTCCAGCAAGGCCTTGTGCAACCGGTCGTCATAGCGCAGCGCAAGCCCGTCCGGGGTCGCCTCGTACTGGATCTCGGCCTGCCTGCGCCAGATCTCGAGCGGAACGCCGGGAAACTGCGGTTCCATCGCCTGTTTCAGCACGAGAGCGGCCTGTTCATGAGTTCTGGAGACCGGCTTGCGGCCGACATAGTCCATGATGCGGGCGATCCCGGCTGCCTCGATCACCGGCCCAACATCGTTCAGGATGACCCCGGACAGGCGTTCGGGGTGGCTGGCGGCCAAGGTCATGGCGATCATCCCGCCGCGCGACGTCCCCAGAATCGTGACCTTTTCCAGCCCCAGATGATCCAGCAATTCCAGCGCATCCTGGCCCTCGCGCAGGACGTTGTATTTCATGTAGTCCGGATCATGGTCGGAACGCCCCCGGCCTCGATAGTCGAGCCGGATCAGGCGCAGGTCGCGCACATGCGGGCGAAGGAACTCGAAATCGCGGCTGCACCGGGTCAGACCGGCCAGGCACAGGAGTGGCGCACCGCTGCCTTCGTCCTCGAAATGGAGCCGCAGCCCGTCGGTGGTGACAAAATCGGGCATCATGCCTCCGCCAGGTCCGGAATGCCGGTCAGGTCCGACAGGATGATGTCCGGGGTCCAGGGAAGACGGTCCACCGGTTCGCCCGCACGGTTCACCCACGCGGTGCGGAACCCGTAGCCTGCGGCGGCAGCGGCGTCCCAGCCGTTGGAGGAGACGAACAGAACCTCGTCGGGCGCGCAACCGAACCGTTGGCCCACCAGGTCGTAAACCCGCCGGTCCGGCTTGAATATGCCCACGCTTTCCACCGACAGGACGTCATCCAGAACCGCGCCCAGCCCTGCCGACTGCACCGCGCCATCCAGCATGTCGGGCGATCCGTTCGACAGGATTGCCGTCTGTTTTCCTGAAGCCTTCAGCGCCTTGAGCATGGCCGGCACCTCGGGATAGGCCTGAAGCTCCCAGTAGAGATCCAGCAACCGCTGGCGCAGGGCCGGGTCGCCGGTCAGGCCGGCCGCATCCAGCGCCCAGTCGAGCCCGTCCCGGGTAACCTCCCAGAAATCCGTATGCGCCCCGGTGATCGCGCGCAGCCAGCTGTACTGCAACTGCTTCAGACGCCAGTGATTCGCCAGTTGCGGCCAGCAGTCCTTGATCGCGGCGCAAGCGGGTTCCGACGCTGCCTGCCGAGCGGCGGCCGCCACGTCGAACAGCGTGCCGTAAGCGTCGAAGACGCAGGTGTTAATTGGCATTCGGGGTCCTCCTCGTTGCGGCGAAGGTTTGCACAGGCTCGCCCGGTGCGAAAGGGGCCGGGGTTTACATTGGCGCTCCAGGCCTTAGGTTGGGCGGTTCTTTGATTGGAAACAAGGTAAGGACGGCATGACCCAGATCAAACAAGGCGACACGGTACGCATCCACTACACCGGAACGCTGCTCGACGGTAAGACCTTCGACAGTTCCGAGGGGCGCGATCCGTTGCAGTTCGAAGTTGGGTCGGGCCAGATCATTCCCGGTCTGGACAAGGCCCTTCCCGGCATGGAGGTTGGCGACACCAAAAGGGTGGAAGTACCCTGTCGCGAAGCCTACGGGCCGCTCAATCCCGACGCGCGTCAGGCGCTCCCGCGTGAAGGCATCCCGGATGACATCCCGCTGGATCTGGGAACCCAGTTGCAGATGCAGGCGCCTGACGGGCGGGTCGTGCCGGTCACCGTCGTCGAGGTGACCGAAGCCACAGTGACGCTGGACGCCAATCATCCGCTGGCAGGTCAGGATCTGATCTTCGATATCGAGATCGTGTCGATCAACTGATGAAAATGCCCCGGTCCGATGGAGCGGGGCATTGCTCAAAAACCGGGTGCGCCGGCCAAGATTTTTCGTCGAAAAATCTGGGGCGCTACATGGATTCGGGCTGCGGCATGCCCAGAACGTGGAACCCGCCGTCAACCCGGATGATCTCGCCCGTGGTGCAGGCGCCGGCATCCGAGACCAGGTAGACGGCGGTGCCGCCGACGGCTTCGAGTGTCGCATTCGACCGGAGTGGCGCGTTCTGGTCGCAGAACTTGAAGGTCTTGCGCGCCCCGCCGATCGCCGCGCCCGCCAGCGTCTTCATCGGGCCGGGCGAGATCGCGTTCACGCGGATACCATCGGGGCCCAGGTCGTTGGCCAGATAGCGTGTCGCGGATTCCAGCGCCGCCTTGGCCACGCCCATGACGTTGTAGTTCGGCACCACCCGGTTCGACCCCTGATAGGTCAGGGTCAGCAGCGTGCCGCCATTCTCCTGCATCAGCGGGTAGGCACGGCGCGCAACCTCGATGAAGCTGTAGGCCGACACATCCATCGAATGCTTGAAATTCGCCCGTGTCGTGTTCAGGAACCGCCCCGTCAGTTCGGACTTGTCCGAATAGGCGATGGCGTGAACGACAAAGTCGATCGTCGGCCAACGCTCCGAAAGCTGGGCAAAGGCCCGGTCGAGCGACTCATCGTTGGTGACGTCGGCGTCGACCATGAAGTCGCTGCCGATGCTTGCCGCCAGCGGTTCCAGCCGTTTGCCGAACGCCTCGCCCTGGTAGGTGAAGGCCATTTCCGCGCCGGCCGCGTGCATGGCGCGGGCGATGCCCCAGGCGATCGAGTGATCGTTGGCGACGCCCATGATCAGGCCGCGTTTGCCCTTTAGAATTCTCGACATGCGCCCTTACCCCCTGAACTTGCTCAGCACCATCGAACCGTTGGTGCCGCCAAAGCCGAAACTGTTCGTCATCACCGAATCCAGTCCCGCATTTTCCACGTAGCTGGTCGCGACCTCGCCGGGCCGGATTCCTTCGGCCAGGGTGTCGACATTGATCGACGGCGTGATGAAGTCATGCTTCAGCATCAGCAGGCAGAAGATCGCTTCGAGCGCCCCAGCCGCGCCCTGGGCGTGGCCTGTCATCGATTTGGTCGAGCTGATCGGGGGTACGTTGCCTTCGCCAAAGACTCGGCGCACCGCCTCGACCTCGCCCAGGTCGCCGACCGGGGTCGAGGTGCCATGCGCGTTGATATAGCTGATCTTGCGATCCTCGGGCAGGGTGGACACTGCCAGCCGCATCGCCCGTTCGCCGCCCTCGCCCGAGGGCGCCACCATGTCATGCCCGTCCGAAGTGGCGGCGTATCCGGTCACCTCGGCATAGATCTTGGCACCCCGCGCCAGAGCATGTTCCAGCTCTTCCAGCACCACGATGCCGCCGCCGCCCGAGATCACGAAACCGTCACGGTCCTGATCGAATGCGCGCGAGGCCTTCTCGGGCGTGTCGTTGTATTTCGAGGACATCGCGCCCATTGCGTCGAACAGGCAGCTGAGCGTCCAGTCCAGCTCCTCGCCGCCGCCGGCGAACATCACGTCCTGCTTGCCCATCATGATCTGTTCAGCGGCATTGCCGATGCAATGCAGCGAGGTCGAGCAGGCTGAAGTGATCGAATAGTTCAGGCCCTTGATCCGGAACGCGGTGGCCAGGTTGGCCGAGATCGTCGAGCACATGCACTTGGGCACGGCAAAGGGCCCGATCCGCTTGGTCGCGCCGCTGCTCAACACCGCCTGATGCGCCGCCAGCATGGCGCTGGTCGACGGCCCGCCAGAGCCCGCAACCAGGCCGGTGCGCGGGTTCACGATATCATCTTCGGTCAGGCCGGAATCGGCAATTGCCTGGCTCATGGCGATATGGGCATAAGCCGCGCCCGGCCCCATGAACCGCAGGGTGCGCTTGTCCACGTGCTCCTTGACGTCGATCTTCAACGTTCCGGCGATCTGGCTGCGAAAGCCGTGTTCCGCCATTTCGGGGCAAGCCTCGATCCCCGAGCGCCCGGCTCTGAGCGAGGCGGTGACTTCCTCGGCATTGTTCCCGATGGACGAAACGATGCCCAATCCGGTGACGACGACACGGCGCATGCGTGTTCTCCTTATCCTCTGCTTCAGCCTATCTAGGCCAGTGCGCCGGCGAGGCGCAAGTGGAGGGAAGCCATCAGAGCCGGTCCGAAGCGGATATCCTCGACGATCCGCGCAGGCAACGGCCGTGTAGCGGCTCAGCTTTCGCTGAGCGCTACCTTCATGTCCTTGACCTGGTAGATCACTTCGCCATCGGCCTCGACGATGCCGTCGGCCACGCCCATGGTCAGGCGGCGGGTCTGGATCGCCTTGGTGAAATCCACCTTGTAGGTCAGCATCTTGCGGTCGGGCCGGACCATGCCGGTCAGTTTCACTTCGCCCACGCCAAGTGCGTAGCCGCGCCCCTGCCAGCCGCGCCAGCCCAGGTTGAACCCGGTCAATTGCCACAGACCGTCCAGCCCCAGACAGCCGGGCATGATCGGGTTGCCGGGGAAATGGCATTCGAAGAACCACAGGTCCGGGGTGATGTCGAACTCGGCCCGGATATGCCCCTTGCCATGGGCGCCGCCATCGGCAGAGACCTCGGTGATCCGGTCCATCATCAGCATCGGCGGCGCAGGCAGTTGCGCATTGCCGGGGCCGAACAATTCACCACGGGCGCATTTAAGCAGATCGTCCTTGTCAAAGCTGCTTGGAAATTGCGCCATGTGTTTGGGTCTCCTGCATGGAAAATTTCGTGCCTTGTTGGCCCCGTCTAGCATCGCCCCAGCTTGTCCTGCAAGGGCAGTGGTAAAAGGTGTGACGGCACGCCTCGGGCAAGATGCAAATGAATTTCATTTGAAATTCCTGCTGTGGCGACCTTATATATGCATTCAGCCGCAAACAGGACTGCAATATGACGCCCAAATCTCAGGAAATCGCCTCTGACTGGCTGGCTGCCGCAGGCTTACGCCCGACGCGGCAACGGGTGGCGTTGGCCGAGTTGCTGGTGGGCGATGGCAAGCACCGACACGTGACCGCCGAAAGCCTGTTCGATTCGGCGAAATCCCGCGGCGCCGCGGTATCGCTGGCCACCGTCTACAATACGCTGCGCGCCTTCTGCGAGGCGGGCATTCTTCAGGAAATCACGGTGGACGGATCGAAAAGCTATTTCGACACCAACACCCACGATCACCCGCATTTCTTCTGGGAGGACGAGGGGCGCCTGTCGGATGCGCCGTCGGATCAGCTGGTCATCCAGCGCCTTCCGCAAGCGCCCGAGGGGGTCGAGATCGCCTCGGTCGACGTGGTTATCCGGCTGCGCCGCAAGTCCTGATCAACGAGGCCGAAAAAGACCGGCCAGCACCTGCCCCGCGCGCTCCGTTGTGCCGTCGACAGGTCCAGCCCCATGGCGGACAAGGATGACGGATTCGCCCAGATCCGGGTCTGCAATCTCGCGGCACAAAAGCGGCATTCCGTCATAGCTGGTTTCGTGAAAGGGTCGTGCATAGCTGATCCCGACCCCTTCGCCATGGGCCGCCAGGCTGCGCAGCAATTCGAGCGTTGCGGCGCGATGCGCAACGACCGGGTTCAGACCCCGTGTGCGAAACAGCCCCAGCATGTGCTGCGCTGACAAACCTTCGTCGGACAGGATCAGCGGATAGCCGGTCAGCGCGGCCAGATCAGGCGGCGCTCCCCGGCTCAGGGGATGATCGGTCGACATCACCGCGTGGGGCCGACTGTCGAACAGCGACTCGCGGTGAAACCCCGCATCCAGTCCCAGGTCATAGGTCAGGGCCAGATCCACCTGCCCCTTGAGCAGGCCGGATATGATCGCTTCGAACCCCTCGGCGCGAAAACTGACCGCAACATCCGGCATCGCCTCTCGCAGGGCGCGCAGGGCGGGCGCCAGCAGGAACGGCGCGAGATCGGAAAAACATCCCAGGTGCAGCCTTTGCCTTGCGGGCCGCGGATGCGCGGGGTCCTCGATCCGGGCGGCGTCGGCCAACAGCGCCTCGGCCTCGGCGATGAACCGTCGCCCTTCGGGCGTGACGGCCATGGACGACCCGCGCCTGCGGATGAACAGCGGGTGGCCCAGATGCCCTTCGATCCGCGCCAGCGCCGCCGACAGCGCCGGTTGCGAGACATGCAACGCCCCCGCCGCCGCCGACAGGCTGCCGTGCCGGCCCACGGCGCAGACATATTCATACTGGCGCAGGGTAAGATATAACATGAGGTTATTCTTTAGTTTCGCAGATATGATTTGAACAGAGGGGTAATTTGAGCAAAAACCCTGGGCGAACCTCAGCCGCCGGAGACCCCAATGCCGCACCCGCTTGTCACGCCAGAGATGATCGAGACCTTCCAGCGCGATGGCGTCGTGCTTGTGAAGGGCCTGTTTGCCGATCACGTCGAAACTCTTCGTGCCGGAATCGCGGCGAACATGGCCGCGCCGGGACCCTATGCTTCGGAAAACCGGAAAGAAGGCCATACCGGCCTGTTCTTCGATGACTATTGCAATTGGGAACGGATCCCCGAGTTCCGCGAAGTGGCCGAGGCCTCGCCTGCCGCCGAGGTCGCCGCCGATCTGATGCAATCGCAATCCGCTCAGATGTTTCACGATCACGTGCTGGTCAAGGAGCCGGGCACCTCGATGCCGACACCCTGGCACCAGGACGGACCGTATTACTTCGTCGACGGACGGCAGACCATCAGCTTCTGGTCGCCCCTCGACGCGGTGAAAGAAGCGACGCTGCGGTGCGTCGCCGGTTCGCACCTGTGGGAAAAGGAAGTGCTGCCGACCCGCTGGGTCAGCGAAGAGGAGTTCTTTCCCGACGAAGGCCAGTACATGCCGATCCCCGACCCCGAGGCCGAAGGCATGCGCATCGTGGAGTTCGAGATGGAGCCGGGCGACGCCGTGGCCTTCAACTACCGGGTGCTGCACGGCGCGCGCGGCAATACCAGCGCGTCACGGCGGCGCGCGTTTTCCCTGCGGCTGGTGGGTGACGATGCCCGCTATGTCGAGCGTCCGGGTCGCACCTCGCCGCCCTATCCGGGTCACGACATGGTGCCGGGCCAGCGCCTGCGCGAGGACTGGTTCCCCGTCCTGTTCAGGCGATAGGGGGCTCTGCCCCCGGCCGCGGCCAGGGCTGCGGCTCCCCCGGAGTGTTTTCGCAAAGACGAAGCAGCGGGCGCGGTCAGAACCACTGCCCCGGTTCCATCAGCCCTAGGTCGAGCAACTGGCGCGAATGCCATTCGAAAGGAGTGGAGTTGTGCCAGCGAAAACTCTGGATCTCGAATGTGGATCCGGGGTTGCGTTTCAATGCCTTGGCGGTCCGGAACGAACAGATCGCGGCTGTCAGGTTGTGATGCCAGGGACAGGCATAGGTATTGTATTCCTGGTCCTCGAACGTGTGATTGGGCAGAATCTTCAGCCCCGCTTTGGCCTTGAACAGCGATATGCGGTCTATCTTGCGGCTGTCCTTGGGAATGTGTTCCTCGTGTCGCCAGCGTATGCCCCCGAAGAAATCCAGCTGCCGTTCGCGCGGATAGCCCGTTTCGGGATCCTTGCGGGCCTGAGCGTAATAGCCGGACCGATCCAGAAAGGCGCGGTCAAGGGAAACTCCGATCGGAAACGCGCTCAGGTCGTCGGCATAGAGGTCGATGACATAGGTCAGCATGGCATCGCGCCGCTCTTCGCCGTGAAAGGTCAGCATCTCGCCAACGCTGCGGGTTTCGCAGAACGGATAGAAAAGGTACTCGGCATTGTAGCAGTAATACATCCAGATGCCGGGCGCGGCCTCGATGACGCGGTTGATCGCGTCGAAAACCATCTGAGGCGTGCCGCAGTCGAAGGGAATGCGGTGAATTCGGTTTTCGACATCCGCAGGCAGCGGGAAAGCGTCCGGCATGAAGGCCAATACCGAATTGAAGCCGCATTGGAAGTGATGGCGCATCGTGGTGGCCAGTTCCACATCGTCCTCGACAAAGATCATCGCCACCGGACCCTGGGCCAGCGCTTCGGTCCCGGTTCTCAGGAAATGGTCGAGAGATGCGTATTCCATGCCGCACTTGATCCTTGCCTGTCTGGCATTCTGGGACAACTTCGGTTAATTGCGCGTGCATTGCAAGCGAGGCCCGAACCCTGTAGAGGCCGCCGCTGATCCCGCGAAAACAAAGGCCCGTCCGATGTCCGAACCCAAGAAGCTCTTCATCAAGACCTATGGTTGCCAGATGAACGTCTATGACAGCGAGCGCATGGCCGAGGCGCTTGGTGGGCAAGGTTATGTCGAGACGCAAAGCGCCGAAGAAGCCGACATGATCCTGCTCAACACCTGCCATATCCGAGAGAAGGCGGCGGAAAAGGTTTATTCCGAACTGGGCCGGTTCAAGGGGCTGAAGGCCGCCAAACCCGATCTCAAGATCGGCGTGGCGGGCTGTGTCGCCCAGGCCGAGGGCGAGGAGATCATGCGCCGCCAGCCGCTGGTCGATCTGGTGGTCGGGCCGCAAAGCTATCACCGCCTGCCCGAGTTGGAGGCCAAGGCGCGCGCCGGCGAAAAGGCGCTCGACACCGATTTCCCCGAAGAGGACAAGTTCGAGAAACTGAAAGGCCGGCCCAAGGCGAAACGCGGCCCGACCGCGTTCCTGACGGTGCAGGAGGGCTGCGACAAGTTCTGCGCCTTTTGCGTTGTGCCCTACACCCGCGGGGCCGAGGTGAGCCGCCCGGTTGACCGCATCCTGACCGAGGCGCGCGATCTGGTCGAGCGTGGCGTGCGCGAGATCACGCTTCTGGGCCAGAACGTCAACGCCTATCACGGCGCGGGGCCCAACGGCGACATGTCGCTGGCCGGGCTGATCTGGGAGCTGGACAAGATCGACGGGCTCGAGCGTATCCGCTTCACCACCAGCCACCCCAATGACATGACCGACGACCTGATCGAGGCGCATGCCAACTGTGCCAAGCTGATGCCGTACCTGCATTTGCCGGTGCAGGCGGGCTCGGACAGGATACTGAAGCGGATGAACCGCAGCCATACCGCCGACAGCTACCTGAGGCTGGTCGAGCGCATTCGCGCCGCGCGGCCCGATATCCTGATGTCGGGCGATTTCATCGTCGGTTTCCCCGAAGAGACCGAGGCCGATTTCCAGGCCACGCTCGACCTGGTGGAGCAGGTCCGCTATGGCTATGCCTATTCGTTCAAATATTCGACCCGCCCCGGCACCCCGGCGGCAGAGCGGCCACAGGTCGACCCGGTCGAGGCCGATGACCGGCTGCAACGGTTGCAAGCGGTGATCACACGTCATCAGCGCGAGATTCAGGACAGCATGGTTGGCCGCGAGGTCAGCGTCCTGTTCGAGAAGCCCGGCCGTCTTGCCGGACAGATGGTCGGCAAGAGCGAATACCTGCACGCGGTCCACGTGCAGGCACCCGGCTTGGCCGCCGGTCAGATCGCGCGGGTCCGGATCGTGGCCTCGAGAGCGAATTCGCTGGCAGGCGAACCGGTCTGAGGTCGTACCCGGTCAGTGCGATGGCGGTGTTTTCGCCATGATCTCCAGCAGCGAGGTCCGCATGTAGTCATGCTGGCCGACGCCCCATTCGTCACGGCAGATGCGTTCACCGATCGCATGCGCCTGCGGATAGGAATAGCCGACCTTGACCAGGTCCTCGACGAAGACCGCGTTGGGGCGGTCCCAGATCACGTCCCGGGTCGGTCCGCGGAAGCAGCTGATGGTGATGTTGTAGGCGTCCGTTCCGGGTTTGGTCGGACGCTGCTGCGCCAGGGCCGAGCCGGATGCAACGACAGTACTCGCCAGGATCAACCCGGCGACCAGATAGGCTTTCATGTCAATACCCCCACGTCTGACAGAAAATATGTAACAGCGCCGTACAGCCCGACGCCGACCTGTTCCGGATATCCGGACAGGCAGAACCATTCTATCGAATTGCAACCCATTGCGATAGCTGCCCAAATTGGGGTTTGGCCGGTCAATTGTTGCGGGCAGGACCGGAAATCCCCGGGGAGCATGGTGTTTTGTCGCGTACTGCGGCACAATCCGCAGGCTTGGGTGCCGATAGCTGCGTTCCCCGGATGGGCTGCGACTCACCTGCGGCCGGCAGGCTGAGTTGCGGGCGTTCCTGAACACAATTCCAACACTTCTTTGGGACTGTGGCCAAAAGGAACACAATATGTGGTGGATTTCTCTTCCCAGATATACCGAATTTTCATATGGTTGTACGAGTTTCGCATTCGGTGTTCCGGCTCTTGGAGCCGGTCGCGGAACCCGGGGGGCAAGGTGAGGATTTTCCAAGGTGACTGATTTCAATCTCAAGAGAGCGGTGGTCGCGGTTGCGGTTGCCCTTGCGGTTTGCGGGGGCGCTGCCGTCCCGGTTGCGGCGCAGTCCGAAACCTCGGGGACGCAGCGGACCATCGTCGGTGAACGCTATGTTCCGACGATCTGGGTGGATCCTGATGGCTGCGAACACTGGGTGATGGACGACGGCGCCGAAGGCTACATGACACCGCATGTCTACCCTGATGGGAAACCAGTGTGCCGCCGTGGAATGCTCTGCGGAATGATGCCCACGGATCAGTTCTTTGCCACCGACAAGCACTCCATCAATTCGGCGGGCAAGGCGCGGCTGCAAGAGTTCTTCCGCAAGACAATGCCGAACACGCGGTATTTCGTGATTGCCGGGCATACGGATAGCCGTGCCTCGGACGAATACAACATCCGCCTCTCCGAGCGGCGCGCAAACGCGGTTGCTCAAGTCGCCCGTTCCGTCGGCGCGCGTATCGGCGACATCCGCGCATATGGAGAGCGTGACCCTCGTGTGCCGAACACCAGCGCCGCCAACATGGCGCAGAACCGCCGTGTCGAAATCTATTGTGTGCGTTAGGGGAGAGCTGGAGATGACCATTATCAAGGGGGCTGCCGCTCTGGTTCTGGCGTTCGCGATTTCGGCTTGTGATACGGCCGTCGACAAGACGCGCGACCGCAACATCCTGGATGGAAAAAGCGGCGACCTGTCGCTGTTGACCGCAGGTATCTGGGTCGATCCGGCCGGGTGTGAACACTGGATCATCGACGATGGTCTTGAAGGCTATGCCGACCTGCGGCGGACTCCGGACGGCAAGCCGGTCTGCAACAGCGAACTGCCGCGCAATATGGCCACGGGGCCCTTCAAGTCCGGGTCGACCTTCTCCGATCCGATCTGATGTGCCGAAATCTTGTGAAAAGACCGCCCTTGGGGCGGTCTTTTTTGTTTCAGGTTGGTGAAAACTTTGCGGCCACGCTTGCACCGGCTACAATATCTTGGCTACGCTGAATCCAGGACTTCGACAACAGGAGAGCGGATGGCCCTCGGCGCCCTGATCAAACCGCAAGATGGCAGCGTCCAGACGGACCTGCACCTGGAATTCCCCGACAACCGGCTGTTGATTGACTTGTGCGGCGAACACGACCGTCACCTGGTGCTTATAGAACAGGTCCTCGGCGTGCAGATCGTGCGGCGTGGCAATCACCTGTCGATTCTCGGCGACGACCCCGAGGCGCGCGCCCGAGCGGGCGAGATCCTTGAAGCGCTTTACGAACGTCTGCAATCGGGCCGCCCTGTCGAAGGCGCCGATGTGGATCGGGAACTTCGCATGGTCCGAGCTACCGAAGACGCTGACCCGCGCGACGGTGACCAGCTGGAAATGTTCCTGGGCGGAAGATTCGAGATAAAGACCCGCAAGAAACCGGTCGAACCGCGCACCGAGGCGCAAAAGGCCTACGTCAAGTCGCTGTTCGAGAATGAACTGGCCTTCGGCATCGGGCCTGCGGGCACCGGCAAGACCTATCTGGCGGTGGCGGTCGGCGTCACAATGTTCATCAACGGGCTGGTCGACCGCATCATCCTCAGCCGCCCGGCGGTCGAGGCCGGCGAAAAGCTGGGTTACCTGCCCGGCGACATGAAGGACAAGGTCGATCCTTACATGCAGCCGCTCTATGACGCGCTGAACGATTTCCTGCCGGGCAAGCAGGTGGCCAAGCTGATCGAGGAAAAGAAGATCGAGATCGCGCCGCTGGCCTTCATGCGCGGCCGTACCCTGGCCAATGCCTTTGTGGTGCTCGACGAGGCGCAGAACGCCACCACCATGCAGATGAAGATGTTCCTGACCCGTCTGGGCGAGGGCAGCCGCATGGTGATCACCGGCGACATCAGCCAGGTGGACCTGCCGCGCGGCGTGATGTCGGGACTGGCCGATGCCGAACGGCTGTTGAAGCCGGTCCCGGGGATCAGTTTCAACTATTTCACCTCGAAAGACGTTGTCCGGCATCCATTGGTCGCAGCGATCATCGAAGCCTATGAAAAGGACATCCCGACCTGAGACTGCCCTGCGGGAGCCGGGTCACGGTGAAAGCCGGGCGCGCGCGTTGCACCCCAAAGATTGCTGTTTCCCAGGCTTTCCGCCTCGGATAAGAGGGCGGCATGGTTGCCGATGTGATAATTGAAGACCCACGATGGGAAGCCGCCGGACTCGAGCCTTTGTCCGAGAAGGCGGTGCGTGCCACTCTGGCGCATCTGGGACTGGACCCCGATGAATGGGAAGTCTGCGTGATGGGGTGCGATGACGCCCGGATCGCCGATCTGAACCGGGACTTCCGGGGCAAGCCGGCTGCGACCAACGTGTTGTCCTGGCCTTCCGAGGAGCGGGCAGCGGAAACGGCTGGTTCGCCCCCGGATCTGCCGTCAGGCCCTGACCCCGAGCTTGGGGACATCGCAATTGCCTTTGAGACCTGCCGGCAAGAGGCCGAGGCGGCGGGCAAACCGATGGGCGATCATGTGACGCATTTGATCGTTCATGGGGTGTTACATCTGATGGGTTATGACCATATCCGTGACGAAGACGCCACGTTGATGGAAGGTTTGGAGACCGAGATACTTGGCAATCTGGGCATAGATGACCCATATTATGCGGGATGACGGGCCAAGGGGCTCTGGATTGGATTCGGAATAATGGGCGACATAGAAGGCAGTTCTAGCGCAGCGCATAGCGCGCAACCGGATGTTACCGGCGAAACGAACGCAGACAGATCTGGATTTTTCACACGCATCATGGATGCGTTCTCGACGGGCGAAGGCGAAGAAAAGACCGAGCCCGAAGGCACCTCTGCGGCGCCTGTGGCCATGCCTGGCCTTCTGAACCTGCGGCGCATGCGGGTGGAAGACGTGGCCATCCCGACCGCAGAGATCATCGCGGTGCCCGTGACCATATCCAAGGATGAATTGGTTCAGGTGTTCCGCGATAGCGGTCTGACCCGAATTCCCGTCTACGAGAACACGTTGGATACACCGCTGGGATTCGTTCACCTCAAGGATCTGGCGCTGACCCACGGGTTCAACGGCAATTCCGCCGCCTTCGATCTTGCGTCGATGCTGCGGCCGCTGCTGTTCGTGCCGCCTTCGATGTCGATCGGAGTGCTCCTGACCAAGATGCAGACGGAACGCCGTCATATGGCGCTTGTGATCGACGAATATGGCGGGGTCGACGGCCTGCTGACGATCGAGGACCTGATCGAACAGGTCGTGGGCGAGATCGAGGACGAACACGATACTGACGAGGCGCAGACCTGGGTCAAGGAACGTCCCGGCTGCTATATCGCGCAGGCGAAGACGCCGCTGGACGAGTTCGAGGCGGAAATCGGTCGATCCCTGACCAGCCACGAGGACGTGGACGAAGAGGAGATCGACACGCTGGGCGGTCTCGTCTTCATGCTGTCAGGCCGTATACCGGCCCGTGGCGAAGTCGTTCTGCATCCGGAAGGCGTTGAGTTCGAAGTCATGGATGCCGATCCACGCCGCATCAAGCGGCTGCGTGTCATGATCCCCGAAGCCGCGGCATGACCTTTCTGTCCGGTTGGCGGCTGTGGCAGCGCATGGCACTGGCCGCCGCTCTGGGCGTCATAGCAGCTTTGGGTTTGGCCCCGACTTCGATCTGGGTGGCGACGATTGCCGCACTGCTTACGGTGCCCGCCCTTTTTCAGGCGGCGCGGTCGCGCGGGCAGGCGGCCTGGACCGGCTGGGCTTTTGCCACCGGATATTTCGGCCATGCGCTTGTCTGGATCGTGGAACCCTTCATGGTCGACGTGGCCCGCCATGGCTGGATGGCGCCATTTGCCCTTGGCTTGATCGCCGGTGGCCTGGCGCTGTTCTGGGCTGCCGCCTTTGCCCTGGCAGCAATGCCCTGGCGTGGAGCCGAACAGCGGATCTTGCTCCTGGCCCTGGCGCTCGGGGTGGCGGAATGCGCCCGCGGCTATGTCTTTTCCGGTTTTCCATGGGCCGGTCTGGCGCAGATCTGGGTCGGCACCGATGCGTCGCTGCTGCTGGCCTGGTCCGGGCCGAATGGTCTGGCATTGATCACGCTGCTGGTTGCGCTGTTGCCCGGCGCTGCACTGGCGCTTGGACGCGGGGGGGCCGCTCTTCTGCTCCGGTGTCTGCCGGCTGTCGCCTTCGGACTGGCGATCGCCGCCGCTGATTCCGGACGGCCCGATATTGCGATGTCAGGCAAGACCGTGCGTCTGGTGCAGCCGAATGCCCCGCAACACCAGAAATGGGATCCCGACTGGTATCCTGTTTTTCTGGAAAGGAAGATCGAGTTTACCGGCGCCGGGCCTCGGCCAGATATGGTTGTCTGGCCGGAATCCGCCTTGCCTTACTGGCTCGAAAGAGCCGGGCCGGTCCTTCAGGAGATCGCTGATGCCGCGCGCGGCGCTCCGGTCGTGATCGGGGCCAACCGTGCGAGCGGCCCGCGCATCTTCAACTCGATGGCGGTTCTGGGGCCAGGTGGCGATGTGGACCAAGTCTATGACAAGCACCACCTGGTGCCGTTCGGCGAATATGTTCCTTTTGGCGATCTGCTGGAGCGTATCGGGATCTCGGGTTTTGCAAGCCGGGATGGGCAGGGGTTCAGTTCTGGTCCGGGACCGGCCGTGATCCGGATTGCGGGTATCGGTGCAGCCTTGCCCCTGATCTGTTACGAGGCCGTGTTTCCGCAGGACGTCAACGGCGCACCGGATCGGCCCGATTTTCTGTTGCAACTCACCAATGACGCATGGTTCGGAACCTGGTCCGGACCGTATCAGCACCTTGCACAGGCGCGCATGCGTGCAATCGAACAGGGCCTGCCCATGGTGCGGGTAGCGAATACTGGCGTTTCGGCGATGATCGACCCGCTGGGCCGGATCACGACAGCCATTCCCCTGAATCAGGCAGGCTACGCGGATGCCGAACTGCCGTTGCCGCTGGCCCCCACGGCCTACAGCCAGACCGGCGACCTGCCTGTGGTTCTGGCGATGCTCGTCCTGTTGATCGGTGTTGCCCGGATTCCGGTTCGACCTGCCGCGATAAATAGCGATTGACCTCAACAAATGCGGGGCGTATCCCGGCTCAGACCTGCCACAACGGCTTCCTGGCGTGGCATGGGTAATCATTAATGGAGCACTTTGCATGTCCCGACAGAACTACATCTTCACTTCGGAATCCGTTTCCGAAGGGCACCCGGACAAGGTTTGCGACCGGATCTCCGACGCCGTTCTCGACGCCTTTCTGACCGAGGAACCCGAAGCGCGGGTTGCCTGTGAAACCTTTGCCACCACCAATCGCGTCGTGATCGGCGGCGAAGTCGGCCTGTCGAACAAGGACAAGCTGCGTGAGTATATGGGCCGCATCGACGAAATCGCGCGCGCCTGCATCAAGGATATCGGCTACGAGCAGGACAAGTTCCACCATCAGACGGTGGAGATCACCAACCTGCTGCACGAACAGTCGGCGCATATCGCCCAGGGCGTGAACGCGTCCGGCGACAAGGACGAAGGCGCCGGCGACCAGGGCATCATGTTCGGCTACGCCAGCACCGAGACCCCGGCGCTGATGCCGGCGCCGATCCAGTACAGCCACGCGATCCTGCGCCGGCTGGCCGAGGTGCGCAAGAACGGCACCGAACCGGCGCTTGGCCCGGATGCGAAATCGCAGCTGTCGGTGATCTATCGCGATGGCAAACCGGTCGGTGTGTCGTCGATCGTGCTCTCGACCCAGCATCTGGACGAAGCGCTGACCAGCGCTGATATCCGCGCCATCGTCGAGCCCTATATTCACGAGGTTCTGCCCGAGGGCTGGATCACCGGCGACACCGTCTGGCACGTGAACCCGACCGGCAAGTTCGTCATCGGCGGCCCGGACGGCGACGCCGGCCTGACCGGTCGCAAGATCATTGTCGATACCTACGGCGGAGCCGCCCCGCATGGCGGCGGCGCCTTCTCGGGCAAGGATCCGACCAAGGTGGACCGCTCGGCCGCCTATGCCGCGCGCTACCTTGCCAAGAACGTGGTCGCCGCCGGCATGGCAGAACGCTGCACCATCCAGCTCAGCTATGCCATCGGCGTGTCGGCCCCGCTGTCGATCTATGCCGACACCCACGGCACGGGCACGGTCTCCGATGCCGAGATCGAGGCGGCCATCCCCAAGGTCATGAACCTGACCCCGCGCGGTATCCGTACGCATCTGAGCCTGAACAAGCCGATCTACCAGCGCACGGCGGCCTATGGCCATTTCGGCCGTGACCCCGAGGCCGACGGCGGTTTCAGCTGGGAACGGACGGATCTGGTCGAAGCGCTCAAGAAGGCGGTCTGACCCGGAAACCGACAAGGGGCGCAGGACACTGCGCCCCTTTCGCGTTGTCAGGAACGGGTTCGCGTCTTGCGCCCGGCGCGCGCTCGCAGTAACCCGGCGGCCATGAGCAAAACCACCCCCGACCGCCCGCGCCGCAACTTCTATGGCCGCATCAAGGGCAAGACCCTTAAACCGAACCAGCGGACCTATCTGGACGAAGACCTGACGCCCCTGTCGCCGGGCGCGGTGAGCTGGGAGGACAACCCCGACCGCGCGCCGCTCGATCTGGGGGCGATGTTCGGCGGGCGCGACGTCTGGCTGGAAATCGGCTTTGGCGGTGGCGAGCATCTGGTGCACCAGGCGGCGCGGAACCGTGACATCGGCATCATCGGGGCGGAACCTTTCATCAACGGCGTGGCGATGCTCCTGGGCAAGATCCGGGCGGCCGAGGCGGAAAACATCCGCGTCCACCCCGGCGACGTGCGCGACCTGTTCGACGTGCTGCCGGAACAGAGCATTTCGCGCGCCTTCCTGCTTTATCCAGATCCCTGGCCCAAGAAGCGCCACCATCGCCGCCGCTTTGTCACGCCCGAACATCTGGACCCGCTGGCGCGCGTGCTCAAACCCGGCGCCATCTTCCGGGTTGCCACCGACATTCCCGATTATGTCCGCCAGACGCTGGAGGAAGTGCCGCGCGCCGGATTCGAATGGTTGGCCGAAACTCCCGCCGACTGGCGCCAGCCCTGGGAGGACTGGATCTCGACCCGCTACGAGCAGAAGGCGCTGCGCGAAGGCCGGGTGCCGCATTATCTGACCTTTCGCCGCGCCCGCGACTGACGCGATCAACCCGGTATCGGATCGTTCAGCGCGCTGAACCGCCGACCCTTGCTGAACCAGGCCAGGGCAAAGGCCCACAGCATCGTGGTTTCGAAGGCAAAGGTCAGGTTCCAGGCGTTCCACCACACCTTGAATGCCGGACCCGTAAGGAACCCGATGCAGGCCAGGAACGTCACACAGCCAAGGATTGTATAGCCGCATACCCCGTAGAGCAGATTGCGCCGGCGTTTGCTCTCGATCAGACGATTGTCGCGGACATGGCGCTCGGGCACGATCCGCCGCATCACCACCAGACAGTAGATGCCCAGGTAGATGAACAGGACCGACGCCGCCATTGTGTGAATATCCCCCACATCCGGGAACAGCATGAAGAAACTGCCATCCGGCATTGGCACCACACGGTCGGGCGGCCCCGCGTGATACTGGACGAACACTCTCGACAGGAACCCCGGATGATCTTCACACCCGTTGCCGACGGTCGGAAAGATGGCGACGAAAAACGCACCCATCCCGGCTATGAAGGATCCGGTATCCTCGATCCAGTGTTCGCCGGAATAAGCGATCATGAAACCGCCGATAAAGCTCAGAAGCCCCACGAAGATCGAGCCCAGGATCTGCGCGTAATAGTAGTGGCTGATGCTGTCGCGATAGCAGTCGCCATCCAGACGCGCCCCAAGGAACATGATGATCGGCAGGCAGAGCGCGACGAGGCCAACGAGAAAGGCCAGCCTGTTTTGTGTGCGCAGGTCTTGCGCCTGCATCGGGTCCTTTTCGGGCTGCCTGGGCTGGATCCACCTGGTCGGCCCGGTGGTCAGGATGTTGGTGTTTTCCGGCATAGTCCGTTCCCTGTCTTTGGTTGATTATGCCCGTGGCCACCAATGCTATCACATCCCGCGGCGTCGACGAACCGCCGGAATGCAGCGTGCAAAACGCTCTGGACCGTTTCCGGCCGATTGTTTAGGGCTTGGGCGAAGCAAGAAAGAGGTTTCCCGCATGTCCGGACACGGCACCCCCATCCCCATGACCTCGCATCCCTGCGGCCCGCTGAGCGGTGTCGCCGATGTGCCGGGAGACAAGTCGATCTCGCACCGCTCGCTGATCCTCGGCGCCATGGCCGTGGGTGAAACGCGCATTACCGGCCTGCTCGAAGGTGAAGACGTGCTGGACACCGCCAAGGCGATGCGCGCCTTCGGGGCCGAGGTCACGCGGCACGCCGACGGCACCTGGACGGTGCAGGGCGTCGGGGTCGGCGGTTTTGCCGAGCCCGAACAGGTGATCGATTGCGGCAATTCCGGCACCGGCGTGCGGCTGATCATGGGGGCAATGGCGACATCGCCGATCACCGCGACCTTTACCGGCGACGCCAGCCTCAACAAGCGCCCGATGGCGCGGGTGACCGATCCGCTGGCGCTGTTCGGCGCGCAATCGGTGGGCCGCAAGGGCGGCCGGTTGCCGATGACCATCGTCGGCGCCGCCGATCCGGTTCCGGTGCGCTATGTGGTGCCGGTGCCGTCGGCGCAGGTGAAATCGGCGGTGCTGCTGGCCGGGCTCAACGCGCCCGGCAAGACCGTGGTGATCGAGAAGGAGGCCACCCGCGACCATTCCGAACGGATGCTGGCGGGCTTCGGCGCCGAGGTGACGGTCGAGGATACCGACGAAGGCCGCGTCATCACCCTGACCGGCCGGCCCGAGCTGAAACCGCAGGTCATCGCGGTGCCGCGTGACCCCTCGAGCGCTGCCTTTCCGGTCTGCGCCGCGCTGATCACGCCCGGTTCGGACGTGCTGGTGCCGGGCATCGGGTTGAACCCGACGCGCGCCGGTCTCTTCACCACGCTGCGCGAGATGGGCGCCGACCTGACCTACGAGAACGAGCGTACTGAGGGGGGCGAACCGGTCGCCGACCTGCGCGCGCGCTATTCGCCCGACATGAAAGGGATCACCGTCCCGTCCGAGCGCGCCGCCAGCATGATCGACGAATACCCGGTCCTGTCGGTGGTCGCCGCCAACGCCGAAGGTGTGACCATGATGGGCGGCGTCAAGGAGCTGCGGGTCAAGGAAAGCGACCGCATCGACGCGATGGCCCGCGGGTTGCGCGCCAATGGCGTGACGGTCGAAGAGGGCGAGGACTGGTGGGCCGTGCATGGGCTCGGCATCGGCAATGTGCCCGGCGGTGGCACCTGCGAGAGCTTCCTGGATCACCGGATCGCCATGTCCTTCATGGTGATGGGCATGGGCGCGCAGGCCCCCGTCTCGGTCGACGATGGCAGCCCGATCGCCACATCCTTCCCGATCTTCGAGCCGCTGATGGGCGGCCTGGGGGCCAGGCTGGAGCGGACATGAGCTTTACCGTTGCAATCGACGGTCCGGCAGCGGCAGGTAAAGGCACGATCTCGAAGGGGGTCGCGGCCCGCTTCGGGTTCGCGCATCTCGATACCGGGTTGCTGTATCGGGCGGTGGGCCGTCGGATGCTTGACGGCGAAACGCCCGAGGCCGCGGCGCTTGCCCTGACGGCCGAGGATCTGGACCGGCCCGATCTGAGGACTGCCGAAGTGGCGCAGGCCGCCAGCAAGGTGGCCGCCATTCCGGCAGTGCGCGCCGCGCTGGTCGATTTCCAGCGCGCCTTTGCCCGTCGCGCGGGTGGCGCGGTGCTGGATGGTCGCGACATCGGCACCGTGATCTGTCCCGAGGCCGAGGTGAAGCTGTTCGTGACCGCCAGCGCCGAGGTGCGCGCCGAACGGCGTTACCTGGAACTGGCGGCCAAGGGCAGCCGGATGACGCGCGAAGAGGTGCTGGCCGACGTGAAGGAGCGCGACGCGCGCGACGCCGAACGCGCCGCAGCCCCAATGAAACCTGCGAAGGATGCGGTCATGTTCGACACCAGCGCGCTGGATATCGACGCCGCGCTGGCCGCCGCCATCGCGGTCATCGAAGCCAGGATGTCCGCGAAAGGCTGATCCTTTCAGGCGTTGAGTAAATCGGAGGCGGCGCCAGCATCTGTTTGCAACGCCGGCTAATCGACGAGTTTCTGAATAGGGCAAAGACCTCTGAGCTGCCCGGCGGCGTTCGCATGCTCTTCGGGCGTCATGCCTCGTCCTCCACCCCGTTGACCAGCGTGCCGATACCGGTCACCTCGACCTCGACCATGTCGCCGGGTTTCAGGTAGCGCGGCGGATCGAACCGCGCGCCTGCGCCGGTGGGGGTGCCGGTGACGATGATGTCGCCCGGATTGAGCGTGGTGAAGGTCGAGATATAGGCGATCTCCTCGCGCACCGGAAAGATCATGTTGGCCAGCGCATCGTCCTGCCGCACCTCGCCATTGACCCGGGTGGTGATCCGCGCCGCGTCGATCTGCGCGGGATGGGTAAAGGGCACCATCCACGGCCCGATCGCGCCCGAACGGTCCCAGTTCTTGCCCTGGGTGACGTTGAACTTGGCATGCCGCACCCAGTCGCGAATGGTGCCTTCGTTGCAGATGCTGAGTCCGGCGATATGGTCATAGGCATCCTCGGCCCGGATGCGCCGCCCGCCCTTGCCGATGACCACGGCCATCTCGCCCTCGTAATCCAGCGTGTGGTTTTCCGGCGGACGGATCAGCGGCTGGCCATGTCCGACGAAGCTTTCGGGAAACCGCACGAAAAGCGACATGTATTTCGGCTGCTCGCTGCCATCGAGATACTCGGCGTTGCGCTCGGGGAAGTTGACGCCGACGCAGATGATCTTGCCGGGGTTGGGAACCGGCGGCAGATAGGTGAAATCGGTATGCGTCACCCCCCGGCCCATCGCGGCATGCGCCAGGTCGCGCAGGCCGCCCGCCGCGATCACCGCGCGCAAGTCGGGCCAGTGCGGGAAATCGGGCGACAGCGCCAGGAACCCGTCATCGCGGACGATACCGTAATACTCCTGTCCCTCGGACGAGATGGTGGCGAATTTCATGGCGTTCCTCTTGTCTGTCCCGGATATCAGACCGGGAATATCACGTTGGTCTGACCGGTCCCGGACGAGGGGAAATACTCGGTCACCACCTCGCAGGGCTTGTCGTAGCTGTCCCAGCCAAGCGCCCCGTACAGCATGGCGGTATCGTGCATCGACCCCTCGCCGCAGCAGAACCGCGCATAATCGCCCAGCATCTTCAGAAAGGTCGCATGATCGCCGCGCTTCCACAACTCCTGCACATGCAGGTCCATCTGCCGGTTGAACTCGGAACTGCTGGTAAAGGCGCCGTTGTGGGCGGCATAATTCTTGATGGCCCAGATCTTGTGGTTCAGAGAGCCCGAGGCGACCATCAGCATCTTGCTGTCGCTGGCCTCGACCGAAACCCGGTTCGCCTCTTCCACGATACGGCTCTCGTCATGGTCGCGCACAGTGCGCCAGACCGCGACCGATACCACCTTCATCTCGTGTTCCCGGCTCATGAACCGGATCGGCCCCGGTGGACCTGTCCTGCTCGCCGGTGCGATTTGCAATGCCTGCCTCGCGAAACCGCGCAAGATGGCTGTCCAGTGCGGCAAGCCATGTCGAAAGATCACTCACCGCGAATGCTTCAGAGCAATCTTTAATTATCATGTTAATTAAAGCCGGGCCGCAGTCATTTCTGCGACGCCCCCGGATGCCGGGCAAGCGGGCAAACAGGCCCCGATGGCTGCGACATCATGTTGCAAACTCGTCGCTGCATTGCAGAAAAAATCGCCGTTAGCGCCCAAAACGGACGCTTTTCACACCATTAAAGACCTAAGGGCATTTGCTTTCGGTGGGCCTCTCCCTTAAAGGTGCGCGCGATAAGGGACGGTTCACAAAAATGTCGCCTGCGCGGCACCGGAGACATTCAGCGTTTCCGGGTATTTGCCTGAGGGGTCCCATGCACTAACCAGGGCCCGCCACGGGAATCGGACACGAGAAGAACGTAGCGATCACATGCAGAATTTCAGATTGAAAAAGGGATTGGACCTGCCTGTCTCCGGTGCGCCGGAACAGATCATCCACTCCGGCCCCACCGTCGGCACGGTCGCGGTTCTCGGGCCCGATTACATCGGGCTGAAACCCCGGATGCTGGTGCAGGAGGGGGACGAGGTCCGCCGTGGCACGCCGCTCTTCTGTCACAAGGACGTGCCCGAGGCGATGATCGTCGCTCCGATGACCGGCCGCGTCGCCGCGATCAACCGGGGTGCGCGCCGGGTGCTGCAAAGCGTCGTGATCGAGGTGACGGATGCCGCCGATCCGGGGTTGGACTTTGCCTCCATCGGCAATGGCAAGACGCCCGAGGGCCTGACCGAGAAGCTCTGCGCCGCCGGTCTCTGGACCGCGTTCCGTACCCGGCCCTATTCCAAGATGCCTGCACCTGGCAGCAAGCCGGACGCGATCTTTGTCACCGCGATGGATACCGAGCCGCTGGCCGCTGACGCCGCCACCGTCATCAATGACGCGGGCAGCGCCTTTGCCACCGGACTGGCGGCGGTCGCGCTGCTGACAGAGGGCAAAACCTGGCTCTGCCACAAGCCGGGCGATGCGATCCCCGGCGGCGACGCCGCCGGCGTCGAGACCGCCATCTTCGACGGCCCGCACCCCGCAGGTCTGGCCGGGACGCATATCCATTTCCTCGACCCCTCCAGCGCCGCAAAAACGGTCTGGACCATCGGCTACCAGGATGTGATCGCCATCGGGCGGCTCTTGGACACCGGCCATATCGACCCCTCGGTCGTGATCGCGCTGGCCGGTCCCGCCGCCCGCCAGCCGCGCCTGATCCGCACCGTCATGGGGGCGTCGACCGATACGATGACCGCAGGCGAGATTTCGATCGACGCCCCCGTGCGCGTGATCTCGGGCTCGATTCTGACCGGCCGCCACGCCACCGGGCCGTTTGCCTATCTCGGCCGCTTCGCCCGTCAGGTCGCGTTGATCGAAGAGGACCGCAAGCAGCACACCCTTGGCTGGATACTTCCGATGCCGACGAAATACGCGGTGCAGCCGGTGCTGGGTTCCGCCTTTTCGCGCAAGCTTTTCAAGTTCACCTCGAACCTGAACGGCGGCCGCCGCGCCATGGTGCCCATCGGCACGTTCGAGCAACTGATGCCGCAGGATTACCTGCCCACCCAACTCCTGCGCGCCCTTCTGGTGATGGACACCGACACCGCGCAGGCGCTCGGCGCGCTGGAACTGGACGAGGAAGACCTCGGGCTCGTGGGCTTCGCCTGCCCGGCCAAATACGAATACGGGCTGGCGCTGCGCGACTGCCTGTCCAAGATCGAGAAGGAGGGCTGAGCCCATGGGGTTGCGCAACTTCTTTGACCGGATCGAGCCGAACTTCACCAAGGGCGGCAAGTACGAGAAACTCTTCCCCGTCTACGAGATGGTGGAAAGCTTTCTCTACACCCCCAAGACGGTGACCACCGTCGCCCCGCATGCCCGGTCCTATGTCGATATGAAGCGGATCATGACATATGTCGTGATCGCCACCATCCCCTGCATCCTGTGGGGTATGTGGAACACCGGCTACCAGGCCAATTCCGCCATCGCCATGCTGGGCGCCGAGGCGGCCACCGGCTGGCGGATCGCTATCCTGCAGGCGCTTGGCATTTCGCTGGATGCGGCCAACCCGCTGGCCAACGTGGCGCACGGGTTCCTCTATTTCCTGCCGATCTACCTGACGACACTGATCGTCGGCGGCATCTGGGAGGTGATTTTTGCCACCGTGCGGGGTCACGAGGTGAACGAGGGCTTCCTCGTGACCTCGATGCTCTACACCCTGATCCTGCCGGCCAGTGCGCCGTTGTGGCAGGTGGCGCTTGGCATCTCCTTTGGCGTGGTGATCGGCAAGGAGGTCTTTGGCGGAACCGGCAAGAACTTCCTCAACCCCGCGCTGGTGGGCCGTGCCTTCCTCTATTTTGCCTATCCGGCCGACATGTCCGGCGACAGCATCTGGACCCCGGTCGACGGGTTTTCCGGCGCCACCGCGCTGGCGGTATCGGCGGCGGATGGCTACCAGCAGTTGGCGGCGAACGGCATCACGTGGATGGACGCCTTCTATGGCACCATCCAGGGCAGTTTCGGCGAGACCTCGACGCTTGCCTGCCTGATTGGCCTTGCCTTCCTCTTGCTGACTAAGATTGCCAACTGGCGCCTGATCGTCGGGTGCATGGCGGGCATGATCGGCTTCTCGCTGCTGCTCAACCTGATCGGATCGGACAGCAACCCGATGTTCGCCATGCCCTGGTACTGGCACCTTGTGCTGGGCGGATATGCCTTCGGCATGGTCTTCATGGTGACCGAGCCGGTCTCGGCCAGCCACACCAACATCGGCCGCTACATCTATGGCGCGCTGATCGGTGTCATGGTCGTGCTGATCCGCGTGGTCAACCCCGCCTTCCCCGAAGGCATGATGCTTGCCATCCTCTTCGGCAACGTCTTCGCGCCGCTGATCGACTATTTCGTCGTGCAGGCCAACATCAAACGGAGGGCGCGCCGCCATGTCTGAGACCCGGAACCAGGGCCTGATTGCCCGTTTCCTCGCCGCGCCGCCGGATTCGGTGGGCAAGACCATATTCGTGGCGGTGGCCGTTTGCCTGGTCGCCTCGATGATCGTGTCTTCGGCGGCTGTCGTCCTGCGCCCCGTGCAGGAGGTCAACCGCCAGCGCGACAAGCAGGTGAACGTGTTGCAGGTCGCGGGCATCTACGAACCCGGCATCGACGTGCAAGAGGCGTTCGCCGCCTTCGAGCCGCATGTGCTCGACCTTTCGACCGGCGCTTTCACCGACTCGATCCCGCTCGACGACTATGACGCGCTGGCCTCCTCCCGTGACCCCGCCATCGTGCGGGCGCTCGATGAGGATCCCGCCGGTCTCGGCGACCAGGTCTATTTCCAGATGGTCTATCTGCTGCGCGACGAAAGCGGCGCCATCGACAAGGTGATCCTGCCGGTCGAGGGCTATGGCCTGTGGTCCACCCTCTACGGCTTCGTCGCGCTCGAAGAGAACGGCAACGATATCTTCGGCCTGCAATTCTACCAGCATGGCGAAACGCCCGGCCTTGGCGCCGAGGTGGACAACCCGCGCTGGAAGGCTCTGTGGAAGGGCAAGAAGCTGTTCGACGAGGCGGGCGATCTGAAGATCACGGTCGCCAAGACCGTGCCGCCGGCGGGCCCCGAGTTCCATGTCGATGCGCTGGCCGGGGCGACCCTGACCAGCGTCGGCGTCGACAACCTGGTCCGTTTCTGGATGGGTGAACAGGGCTATGGCCCCTTCCTCGAACGGCTGAAGGCAGGAGAGATCTGATGGCCCAGACACGCAAATCGCTGCTCGTCGATCCGCTGGTCGACAACAACCCGATCACGCTTCAGGTTCTGGGCATCTGCTCGGCGCTGGCGGTCACCACGTCGCTGCAAGTGGCCTTTGTCATGGCGCTGGCGGTAACTTTCGTGACGGCGTTCTCCTCCTTCTTCATCTCGATGCTGCGTAACCAGATCCCCAGCTCAATCCGGATCATCGTGCAGATGGTGATCATCGCCAGCCTTGTGATCCTGGTCGACCAGATCCTCAAGGCCTATGCCTTCGAGATCTCCAAGACCCTGTCGGTCTTCGTGGGTCTCATCATCACCAACTGCATCGTGATGGGCCGGGCCGAGGCGTTCGCCATGAAGAACCCGCCGGTCGCCTCGTTCATCGACGGGGTGGGCAACGGCGCGGGCTACGGGCTGATCCTGATGCTGGTCGGCGTGATCCGCGAACTGTTCGGTTCGGGTTCGCTCTTTGGCGTCACCATCCTGCAAACCGTCAACAACGGCGGCTGGTACGTGCCCAACGGGTTGCTGCTGCTGCCGCCCTCGGCCTTCTTCGTGATCGGTCTGATCATCTGGGCCTTCCGTACCTGGAAGCCCAAGCAGGTCGAGGAACGTGAATTCAAGATCCAGTCGGTGGAGGCGCACTGATGGAAGGGCTGATTTCCCTCGCGGTCAAGGCCGTATTCGTCGAGAACCTGGCGCTCAGCTTCTTTCTTGGCATGTGTACCTTCATCGCGGTCTCGAAAAAGATCTCGACCGCGCTTGGCCTCGGCATCTCGGTCATGGTGGTGCAGGCCATCACCGTGCCCGCCAACAACCTGCTGCTGAACACGCTGCTGAAACCCGGCGCGCTGGCCTGGGCGGGGTTCCCCGATGTCGATCTGACCTTCCTTGGCCTGATCTCCTACATCGGAGTCATCGCGGCGATGGTTCAGATCCTCGAGATGATCCTCGATAAGTATTTCCCGCCGCTTTACAACGCGCTTGGCATCTTCCTGCCGCTGATCACGGTGAACTGCGCGATCCTGGGCGGATCGCTGTTCATGGTCGAGCGCGACTACAACTTTGCCGAGGCGGCGACCTATGGCCTCTCTTCGGGCTTCGGCTGGGCGCTGGCGATCACCGCCATGGCCGGTGTGCGCGAAAAGCTGAAATATTCCGACGTGCCCGACGGGCTTCAGGGTCTTGGCATCACCTTCATCACCGCGGGGCTGATGGCCATGGCCTTCATGTCCTTCTCGGGCGTCAAGCTGTAAGGGGGCGGAACCGATGGAAACCTTTTCGCTGGGCGTCGTCCTCTTTACCCTGATCGTCATCGCGCTGGTCAGCATCATCCTGATGGCCCGCTCGCGGCTGGTATCGAGTGGCAACGTGAACATCACCATCAACGGGGAAAAGACAATCTCGGTCCCCGCCGGCGGCAAGCTGTTGCAGACGCTGGCGGCCGAGAAGCTGTTCGTGCCGTCGGCCTGCGGCGGCGGCGGCACTTGCGCCCAATGCCGGGTCAAGGTGCACTCGGGCGGTGGCTCGATCCTGCCGACCGAGGAAAGCCACATCACCAAGCGCGAAGCCGCCTGCGGCGACCGGCTCTCCTGCCAGGTCGCGGTCAAGCAGGACATGGAAATCGAGGTGCCCGAAGAGGTATTTGGCGTGAAGAAGTGGGAATGTACCGTGCGTTCCAACGATAACGTAGCCACCTTCATCAAGGCGCTGGTGCTGGAACTGCCCGAGGGCGAGAACGTCAACTTCCGCGCCGGCGGCTACATCCAGATCGAGGCCCCCGCGCATCAGCTGGCCTATACCGATTTCGACATTCAGGAGGAATACCGCGAGGACTGGGACAAGTTCAACCTGTGGCAATACAAGTCCACCGTGACCGCCCCGATCGAACGCGCCTATTCGATGGCCAACTACCCCGAAGAAAGGGGCATCATCATGCTCAACGTCCGCGTGGCCTCGCCGCCGCCGGGCTCTGAAGGCATCCCGGCCGGACAGATGTCGTCCTACATCTTCAACCTGAAACCGGGCGACAAGGTCACCATCTCGGGTCCGTTCGGCGAATTCTTCGCCCGCGACACCGACAAGGAGATGGTGTTCATCGGGGGCGGCGCTGGCATGGCGCCGATGCGCAGCCATATCTTCGACCAGCTCAAGCGCTTGAAATCCAAGCGCAAGATCAGCTTCTGGTACGGCGCACGCTCGCGCAAGGAGATGTTCTTTGTCGAGGATTTCGACGAACTGGCAGCCGAGAACGAGAATTTCGAATGGCACGTCGCGCTCAGCGATCCGCAGCCCGGCGACGACTGGACCGGCTATACCGGCTTCATCCACAACGTCCTGTTCGAGGAATATCTCAAGAACCACCCCGCGCCTGAAGATTGCGAGTTCTACATGTGCGGCCCGCCGATCATGAACCAGTCGGTAATCAAGATGCTGCTCGACCTCGGCGTCGACCGCGAAGATATCATGCTGGACGATTTCGGCGGATAAAGAGAAACCCGAGATTATTCGTCGAATAATCTCGGGTCCGAAAATTCGACGAATTTTCGCCCACGCGACTTACCCGACGATCATCTGCTTCATCCGCAGGGCCTCGTATTCCAGCTCGCGCAGGCGGAAATTCACCACGTCGCCAATGGTGATCATGCCACACAGGTTGCCGTCCTGAATCACCGGCATGTGGCGGAACCGGCCCTCGTTCATTCTCGTCAGCACATCTGTCAGCGTTTGTTCCGGCGTACAGGTGTGCACGGTTTTCGTCATCAGCGCCTCAACCTGCTGCGGCAGGGTCTGACCCGGTGTTTCCGCCATGCGCCGCACGATGTCACGCTCGGACAGGATGCCTTGCAGCGCGCCGTTCTGGTCCGTCACCACCACGGCGCCGATGCGCCGTTCCTTCAGCACGCCCACGACATGCCCGATGGTGTCGCTGGGCCGGACCGAGAATATCGCGTCGCCCTTGCCCTCCAGCAGCTTGGCCACAGTTGATTGCGAATGCGCCAGGTTCGAGTCGACCGTCTGGCTGTAGGTTGTCGTGTCGGTCTTGTCGCCCCGGGTCGGCGGCTGATATGAGGTGGGTGCCATGCGCGGGTCTCCTCCTGTCCTGCTGCGGGTTCACCTCCATCTTACCCCGGCAGACCGATCCGGGAAGGCCCCAAATGCTCTGGCCCGAAAATCGGCAAGACCGCGATGATCGACACCCTGTACCTGACCCCGTTTTCCGCCGCGCTGATCTTCTTTGTGGTGGTGGTTTGCGGCCACGGCTATCGCAAGACATGGAAGGCTGACCCCCCCGCGCCCCGCCTGCGGCTCTGGCTCTACGGGGTTCCGGCGGGTATCGGCCTGTTGCTGCTCGCCTTCCTGCCGCTGCGACCCTGAGGCGTTTGACACCGCTCCGCCGCTGGCCTATGCCGCAGCTGCGAAATCGCCGAGGTTTACCGATGCTCCGCTGGCTTGCCCTCTCTGCCACTCTCCTGCTCTCCGCCTGTCTCTTCGACGAAGAACCGGTCGTCGTGAAACTCTCGGGCGACACGATGGGTACCACCTATCACGTCACAGCCATCGGCCCCGGCCTGGACGAGGCGATGCTTGCGGCTGCGGTCACCGAGACGCTGACTGCCGTGAATGGCAAGATGTCGAACTGGGATCCCAATTCCGAGGTCTCGACCTTTTCGGCGAGTAAGCAGACCGCGCCGATGCCGGTGTCGGGGGATTTCGTCACCGTGATGACCGCCGCCAACGAGGTGCACGAGAAATCGGGTGGCAAGTTCGACGTGACACTCGGCCCGCTGATCGAGCTCTGGGGCTTTGGCCCGCGCAAACCCGAAGATCCGATTCCCGCTGACGATGCGATCGCCACCGCCCTGCAAGGCGTCGGGCAGACCCGTCGGCTGACGCTGGATGCCGGGGCCGGGACCATCACAAAGACCCGTCCGGAGACGGGGATCAACCTCAGCGCCATCGCCAAGGGCTTCGGCGTCGACGCCGTGGCGCGCACGCTCGCGGATCTGGGTGCGGAAAGCTACCTGGTCGAAATCGGCGGCGATCTCGTCACCAAAGGGCAGAACGACAAGGGCGAGGCCTGGCGCATCGGCATCGAACGCCCCGATCAGGGCGCCCAGAGCGTTCAGCTGGTGGTGCCTGTCAGCGATCACGGCATGGCGACCTCGGGCGATTACCGCAATTACTTCGAACACGAAGGTCGCCGTTATTCGCATATCCTCGACCCGGTCACCGGCCGCCCGGTAACCCACCGCACCACTTCGGTCACCGTGATCGCCGACACTGCCATGATGGCCGATGCCTGGGCCACCGCCATGCTGGTGCTGGGCCTCGACGAGGGTTTGAAGATTGCTGAAGCCAATGAACTCGCCGTGTATTTCATCGAAAGGGATGTGCAAGGCGGCGAAGATGCCTATATGACGGCACAGAGCAGCGCTTTTGCCGACCTGCTCAACGCTGACTGACCCTGGACAGGACACCCGAGATGACAACATTTCTGCTGGCCTTTTTCGTGCTGATGATCGTGATGCTGGGCATGTCCCTTGGCGTCATCCTGATGGGCAAGCGGATCAAGGGGAGCTGCGGTGGCCTGAACGCCATATCCGGGGCCGACCGTTGCGTTGTCTGCTCCAAGGAGATCGACCCCGACAGCCCGCTGCGCGATCGTCTGCAATGCCCGCGTGCCCGCAAGGTGGCGGCCGACATGGAACGCTCCGGGTAACGTCTCAGTCCCGGACCAGAAATCCCGACGAAATATTCGTGACCATCCGGATCGCCTGGGTGCGGTTGGCGCAGTTCGACTTCAGCAAGATGGATTTCACCTGAGCGTTGACCGTATCCAGTGAACGGCCACGCTCTTGGGCGATCTGCTTGTTGGTCTTGCCTTCGGCCATAAGTTCCAGCACGGCGCATTCCGCGTTGCTCAGGTCGAAGAGCGAGGCTATCGTGGGCAACTCAAGCCGATAGCGGCGGCTGGTATCCGTGCTCATCAACAGATACCCGGCCACCGGCCCCTCTCCCAGTTCGCGGTTCTTGTGCAAGGGAGATATGTCGATGCACAGGGCACCGGTGGCCGCAGGGCCGCCTGAATGATCGACCTCCAATGCCTCCTTTCGGGGACGCGCCCCAAACCGCCCGTGTCCTTCGACCCCGGTCATCAGCGCCCGTGCCCGGCCCAGATCGCTGTCCTGACGGAACGAAAGCCGCCCGCGCGGATCCTTGCGGAACACGCCTGCCTCTTCGGTTTGTCGCCGGAACTCCTCGTTGCCCATAATCACGTTCATACGGTCGTCGAGAACACAGAACCCCACGTCCAGCTTGTCGAGCGCTTCAACGATTGTACCGTGCCGCCGCTGCATGGCCTGAATGGGCCGTCCGATGCTCAGGGCCTTGGCTATATGCGGCAGCAGCCGGGATGCCTTGGCCAGACGCATCGGCAGGTCATTGGCGGCATCCGCTCCGAACTGCATGGAAAACCGGTCATGAAACAGCTGATCCTTGTTGAGCAGCGCGCCGCACCGGTAGCGAATGCCATATTGCATCATGGTTTTCTGATTGGGGCGTGCCAGCAATTCGGCTTCCGTCGCGGCCAGAACGGAATCCGGGATCAGCTGGATCTCGTCCGTCGCCTTGGAATGGCGGGCAAATATCGCCTGGTTGGCGATTTCCAGATCTTTGTGCAGCAACAGGTAGCCACGCACCAGGTCGGCATCGTAGGTGTCGCTGAAATGAGAGGCCAGCAGATGCGGCTTGTCATCGGGTGTTCCCACCTCGAAGATCATGGCACCCATCGCGCCGACATAATGCGCGATCTCGGTCAACAGAGCGGGCCACTTTCCCGGATCCAACGCAGCGTCGTAAATGGAAACTACTATCTGGTCGTGCCGGTCAGTTGTGGACATGGGTCTTGGTGATTCGGATTGTTGAAATGAATATAGCGGGTTTCGCCAATTCCGGTGATTATTGTAAATCGCCGGTTCATTACCCTGCGTTTCATTCAAGCCTGAAAGTGAGTGACTCGAGGAAAAGAGAATTATCGTGCCAGGCTGGTGTCTGTCACGTGCCATTCATCAAAACTGATCCGGAAGATCGACGATATTCAGGGAGCCGACCCTGATCGGGACATGCGCAAAGCGGACACCGGTCAGCACGTTGGAAATATGCGAACTGGAAGACGCAAAGACATGTCAAAATTGAAAAAGTAATTTGAAAAACATGTTCTGGCGGCACAATGACACCGCCGCCCCCGTTGCGACGGGCGGCGCGGTTGGCACCGGATCAGAGGTGAGTCATGATTTCGAGACACAGCGTCTGCCGGGGCCTCGAATGCCTCGACCAGGGCTGGAACGACGCCCAACAGCGCTGGTGGTGCCGCAAGATCCAGGGTCTGCGCCAAGCGTGCGCAAAACCTGGGTCGGGCTGACATGCTCGGTCTGCCGAACCAACGAGATCACCGACCAGCGCCATCGCTTTCGGATTGAAGGTGCGCCGACGCTGGCCGACAAGAACGCGGCCGCCAGGATGCGCTACGGCCATGCAAGGCAGGATGCGCAGGGCCATATCCGCCAGGGCGCGCGAGGTGTTTACCCGCCGGGTCGATGGTGGAAGCTGCGCCGAGTGCCACAGTCAGATGGATCCCACCGATACAACCAGCCCGATGGCGACCACGATGACACGCGTTCCGATGTCGGCACGTTCACCAACTGCATCCCCTTCACTTGCCGCGCCCGCGCCGTGCAGGAGTGCCTGTAACCCCTGTGATCCGTCCCGACCCTTGCGCTGGGTTGAGAGTGCGGGAGCCTCCGGCGGGAGTATTTCGAACCAGAAAGAAGCCCGAAGGGTGCTGCTTCTTTCTGGTCGGAAATACTCCAGGGGGTCCGGGGGGCTGGCCCCCCGGCGCGGTTCACTCGTTCATCCGGCCAGTTTTTGTCCCAACAGGAAGGCCGCGACGCAGAGCGCGACGCTGGCAAGGATGTTGCCCGCCGCGGTCAGGATCGTGCGCGAGCGATGCAGGTCCAGCGTCTGGTAGGCAAAGCTGGAAAATGTGGTCAGCCCCCCGCAAAAGCCGAACACAAGCCGGCGCGCGTCTTCGCTGACGGCTGCGCCGACGGCGTCCAGATGCCCCAGCCAAAGGCCCAGCAGCAGCGTACCCGCGACGTTCACGGCAAGCGTCGCCAGCGGCAGGTCATGGGTGATGCGGCGCGCGGTCCAGTGCCTGAGCACCGCGCCCAAACCGCCGCCAAGGGCAAAGAGGAGATGCAGGTAAAGGCCGCTCATCGCGCCTCTCGGCGGCGTCCAACCGCCTCGCCCAGAACCGCCGCGGCAAGACCGGCGGCGATCTCCAGCGCCATGGCGCCAAGTCCCGTGGTCCAGCCCTCCAGCCGGACCATCCGGTCAAGCTCGAAGATGAACGAGGAAAAGGTCGAAAGCCCGCCGCAGAACCCCACCGCGCCCAGGTGCAGCACATGCGCATGGACCCGGTTCCGCACGGCAAAAAGCCAGCCCAGGATCAGGCAGGACACGGTGTTGATGCCAAATGTCGCCGTCACCAGCGGCAGTCCGGGGATCTCCAGCGCAAGCGCCTCGCGCAGCAGCGAGCCCGCCGCGCCGCCCGCGAATACCGCCAGATACATGCCTGCCCGTGTCACCTGTGCCCCCGTTTGCCCGTGCCACCGGCATAGCGGGCGAAGGGTCGGTTTTCAATTCCGCCCGGTCCGTCAGGCCAGCGCGAGGATCTCGCGCGCCTCTTGCCAACTGGCTACCGGGCGTTCGTATTTCTCGCAAAGCTCCGCTGCCCGCCGCACCAGCGCCGCGTTCGATGGCGCCAGCCGGTCGCGGTCCAGCCGCACGTTATCCTCAAGCCCCGTGCGCGTGTGACCCCCCGCCGCGATGGCCCATTCGTTGACCACGATCTGGTTCGGGCCGATTCCTGCGGCGCACCATTCCGCCTGCGGCGCGCGGCTCTGCATCATGTGAACGTAGAAATCGAACACCTCGCGGTCGGCGGGCATGGCGTTCTTCACCCCCAGCACGAACTGCACGTAGAGCTTGCCGTACAGCTGCCCTTTCCCATGCATGTCGATGGCGCGCAGGATATGGCTCAGGTCAAAGGCCTCGATCTCCGGCGTCACGTGATAGGTCCGCATCTCGGAGGCCAGCCAGTCGACCAGATCGGGCGGGTTTTCATAGACCCGCGTCGGAAAGTTGTTTGACCCCACCGACAGCGAGGCCATGTCAGGCGCGAGCGGCAGCATGCCGCCCCGCGCCTGTCCCGCCCCTGACCGGCCGCCGGTCGAGAATTGCACGATCATGCCGGGGCAGTGCTGCCGCAGCCCCTCCAGCAGCCGACCGAACCGCTCGGGGTCGCTGGTGGGCGTCTGGTCGTCGTTGCGCACATGGCAATGGGCGATGCTTGCGCCCGCCTCGAACGCCTCTTGCGTGCTTTCGACCTGTTCTTCGACCGTGATCGGCACCGCCGGGTTGTTGGCCTTGGTGGGCAGCGACCCGGTGATGGCGACGCAGATGATACAGGGTTTGGTCATGGCTTTCTCCCGGTTCAGATGTCGAAGAACACCGTCTCGTTCTCACCCTGCAATCGGATGACGAACCGGTAGACCACCTTGCCGTCCTTCTCGTTGCGCTTGGCGATCAGCGTCTGGCGGCGGTTCTCCCACTCGATCATGTTGATCACCGGGTCGGCGGCATTGGCCTCGGTCTCGTCTTCGAAATAGAGCCTTGTGTTGAGGCCGACATTGATGCCGCGCGCCACGATCCACAGGTTGATATGCGGTGCCTGCACCGCTCCGTTCCTGCCCGGGACTGCCCCCGGCTTGACGGTGTCGAAGCCCCACTCGCCGGTGGTAAAATCGGTTATCACCCGGCCCCAGCCGCGAAACCCCTCCTCGACCGCGCCCGCGTGTTCGGGATGGGCGTAAATGCCGTCGGCATTGGCCTGCCAGGCTTCCAGCAGCACGTCCTTGACCGGGCTGCCGGTGCCGTCGATCACCAACCCCTCGACCCGGATTCGTTCGCCGCGCGCATTTGGCCCGGCGATGTCCCAGCCCAGTTCCTGCTTGTAGATGTCGAACCCGGCGGCTCCCGGTGCCAGCCCGATATGCACATAGGGCCCGGCGGTCTGCGACGGGGTTTCCTTGAGGTATTCAAGAGACTGCGGCATCAGTTCCCCTCCAGACGGTTTTCGAACAGGGTCGACCGGCGCCCGCGCAGCACCACGTCGAACTTGTAGGCGATGGTATCCAGCGGGATCGTTGCGTTCAGGTCCAGGGGCGCGATCAGCCGGTCGATCGCCGCGGGATCGGGAATGGTGTTCACGATCGGGCATTTCGCGATCAGCGGATCGCCCTCGAAATAGCATTGCGTGATCAGCCGCTGCGCGAAGGCCGTGCCGAAGATCGACATGTGGATATGCGCCGGCCGCCAGTTGTTGACCCAGTTGCGCCAGGGGTAGGCGCCGGGCTTCACCGTGCGGAAATAGTAATACCCGTTCTCGTCAGTCAGGGTCCGGCCGCAGCCGCCGAAATTCGGGTCGATGGGCGCCAGATAGGTGTCCTTCTTGTGCCGGTACCGCCCGCCCGCATTGGCCTGCCAGATCTCGACCAGAGTATGGGGCAGGGGGCGGCCGTTCTCGTCCAGAACCCTGCCATGCAGGATGATCCGCTCGCCGATCGCGCTCTCGCCCGGCTTGGCATAGTTGTAGATCAGGTCGTTGTCGCCCCCGTCGATGTCATTGTGACCGAACACCGGGCCGGTGATCTCGCTCACCGTGTTCTCCAGGCTGATCAGCGCCTGCCGGGGCGAGCGCGCCACCGAGGTCTTGTAGTCGGGAACATAGGCAGGCGGGTGCCACTCCCTGTCCCTTTGGTAGAATTCACCGGGTTTGAGCATCTTTGTGGTCTCCTCTCTCGGGCGGGACGTTTCGCGCGTTTCCCGGACTATTCCTGTTCCATCTCGGCATAAGTCTGCTTGGCCAGCTTCAGCGCCTGGTTGGCGCGCGGCACACCGGCATAGATCGCCACATGCTGGAACGCCTCCAGCACGTCCTGCTTGCTGGCACCGGTGCGGGCGGTGGCGCGGATATGCATGGGGATCTCCTCGAAATTCCCCATCGCCGCCAACAGCGCCAGCGTCAGCATCGACCGTTCCCGGTCGCTGATCCCGCCCGAGGCCCAAACCGTGCCCCAGGCGCCCTCGGTGATCAGCGTCTGGAACGGCACGTCGAACTCGGTCTTGGCCGCCTCGGCCCGGTCGACATAGGCATCGCCCAGCACCTTGCGGCGCACCTTCATTCCGTTGTCATAGCGTTCGGACATCCGTCTTCCTTTCCGCTGTGGCCTAGTAGGGCAGACCGACATAGTTCTGTGCAAGCACCGTCTGCGCATCCCGGCTGTCGCGCAGGAATTCCACTTCGGCATGCTGGATCTTCAGGTCGAACTCCGACTGATGCGGGAACCGGTGCAGCAATGTGGTCATCCACCAGCTGAACCGCTGCGTCTTCCACACCCGCGCCAGCGCCTTTTCCGAATAGCGGTCGATGCCCTCGGTCTCGCCGGTCTCGTAGACCTGCACCAGCGCGTGATACAGGTAATGGATGTCGCTCGCCGCCGTGTTCAGCCCCTTGGCCCCGGTCGGCGGCACGATATGGGCCGCATCCCCGCACAGAAACAGTCGCCCCCAGCGCATCGGCTCGCAGACGAACGACCTGAGCGGTGCGATGGATTTCTCGATCGACGGGCCAGTTACCAGCCGCTCCGCCGCCTCGGCCGGAATGCGCCGTTTCAGCTCCTGCCAGAACGCCGCATCGGTCCAGTCCTCGGCATGGTCGGACAACGAACACTGGATGTAGTACCGGCTCAGGTTGGCGTTGCGCATCGAACACAGAGCAAACCCGCGATCCGACCCGGCATAGATCAACTCGTCATTCACCGGCGGGGTCTCCGACAGGATGCCCAGCCAGCCAAACGGATAGACCTTTTCGTATTCCCGCCGCACCGTCAGCGGGATCGTCTGGCGGCTGATCCCGTGGAACCCGTCGCAGCCCGCCACATAGTCGCAGTCGATCCGGTGCTCGGTGCCGTCCAACTGATAGGTGACATAGGGCGCGGTGCTGTCGGCCCCATGAATTTCGACATGTTCGGTGTTGAACACGATCTTGGCCCCGGACGCCGCGCGCGCATCATACAGATCGCGCGTCACCTCGGTCTGGCCATAGACAACCACATGATTGCCGGTCAGCTTCTGGAAATTGACACCGAACTGCATGTCGCCATAGGAAATCACTGTGCCGTCATGGATATAGCTTTCGCGATCCATCCGCTCGGCCACGCCCGCCTCGCGCATCAGGTTGACAAAGCCCACCTCCAGCACCCCGGCCCGAATGCGGCCCAGCACGTATTCGCGGGTCTTGCGCTCCAGCACCACGGTGTCGATGCCCTTGCGGTGCAACAGCTGCCCCAAAAGCAACCCTGATGGTCCTCCGCCAATAATGACAACCTGAGTCCGCATGTCCGATCCTCCCTGATGTCAAAGTGAATGATTGGAGCCGGCATGTAAAATGAGTTATGCTGCCATTTGATTATCGAAACTGGAAAGTAAATGATCGACAGGCGTATCAAGTTCCGGCACATCCAGTGTTTTGTCGAAATCGCTCGCGAACGCAGCCTCAAAACCGCCGCCGAGAAACTGTTCCTGACCCAACCGGCGATGTCCAAGACTTTGAAAGAGCTGGAAGAGATCGTCGGCGCCACCCTGATGCGGCGTAGCCGTTCGGGCGTAGACCTGACGCGACCGGGCGAGGTGTTCCTGCATTTCGCGCAGATGTCGATCGCCAGCCTGCAACAGGGGCTCGACGGGATCGAACTGGAAGGCCGGCGGCAAAAGGACAAGCTGTCGGTCGGCGCTCTGCCCAGCGTGGCGGCCCATCTGATGCCGCTTGTGGTGGCCGAATTCGCGCGCCTCGCCCCCAATGCTCTGCTGCGCATCCTCGACGGCCCGCACGGTTATCTGACCGAACGCTTGCGGCTCGGAGAGCTTGATCTGGTGATCGGCCGGCTTGGCCCTTCGGACACCATGCAGGGCATTTCCTTTACCCAGCTCTACGACGAACAGGTGGTGTTCGTGGTGCGTCCGGGTCATCCGCTGTTGTCCGCCCCCGATCTGCGCCGCGTCGCAGACTGGCCGGTGATCTACCCGCCCGAAGGCGCGGCGATCCGGCCGCTGGTCGAACAGTTCCTGATCGCCAACGGGGTGGGGGAGTTTCCCAACCGTCTCGAAACCGTCTCGGGTGCCTTCGGCCGGGTGCATACGCGGCAATCCGATTGCGTCTGGATCATATCGCGCGGCGTGGTCGCCAACGAGATCGCCGAGGGCCGCCTGGTCGCGCTACCGTTTCGCACCGAACTCACCCAGGGGCCGGTCGGGTTGATGACCCGGCCCGACCATCCCGAAACCCCGGTCCGGCAACTCTTTGCGCTGGCGGTGACCAACGTTTTGGCAGGAAAATCGTCACACATGACCTAAGTCAAGTCTATGTGCCGCCCCGGCTTCTAGAACTCGGAACAACCATAAACCCCGAGTCGGAGCCCCCATGTCCTGTCGGCGCAAAATAGAAAACCTGCCCCACCGCGCCTTGCGCGCGCTGGCTGGTTGCGCCGCGATCCTGCTCCTGCTGCTGCAAATGGTGGCACCGCAACTGGCGCAGGCCGGGCAGGGCAACTGGATCGAGATCTGTTCCGACGGCGGCGCGGTCTGGGTGCAGGTCACCGAGGGCGAAACCCCCGACCCGAACGCGCCCTGTCCCCGGTGCGCTGACTGCGCGCTCTGCGCCTTGACCGCTGAAGCCCCGGTGCCCGACCTGTCCGGATGGGTCCCGTTCGTAGCGCTACAAAACGGTCAATCGCCCCTGCGACGCCAGTACAAAACGGTCAATTCACCCCGTCTAAGGCCAGAAACCCGCGGTCCCCCGTGCGCGTATCCGGCGTCCATCCAAAATATCGGAGAAGCGCCATGCTCCTGAAACGCGCAGCTGAATTCCTGTTGGTCCTTACACTGTCCTGCTTGCTGGCTGTCACCGCCCGCGCCGACAGCCTGGCCAGTTTCCTTCCCGAAATTTCCCCGGCCGATCTCGCCCCCGGCGCCGATGCTTTCGGTCCGGTCCGCGAAGATGTGATGGTGGCCCCCGTGCTCAAGGCCGGCGAACCCGTCGCCTGGGCCTTTCTGACCTCTGATTTTGTCGGCACGACCGGCTATTCGGGCAAGCCCATTCACGTGGTCGCCGCCATCGACGCGGATGCCGTCCTGACCGGCGTCAAGCTGGTGGCGCACTCGGAACCCATTGTTCTGATTGGCATCCCCAATTCGAAAATGGTCGCACTCACCGAAGGCTACAAGGGGCTCGACCTCAAGCGCGAGGCCGAGACCGGCGGCGAGGGGCATGATCTCGACATCATCTCGGGCGCCACGGTCACCATCATGGTGATCGACGACAGCCTCGTGCGCGCGGGTCTCAAGGTGGCGCGTGCGCTGGGTCTGGGCGGTTTGTCGCCCGCCGCCCCCGTAGGCCCCCGCCGCGAGATCGACATGACCCAGACCGGCAGCAGCGACTGGACCACGCTGTCGGGCGACGGCTCGATCCGCCGGATGACGCTGGACGTGGGCCAGATCAACGCCGCCTTCGAGGCAACTGGCGATGCCCGCGCCATCAAACGCCCCGAAACCGGCGCGCCCGAAGACACGTTCATCGACATGAACCTGGCCCTCGTGTCAGTTCCCGAGATCGGCCGGACCCTGCTGGGCGAGGCGGAATATGAAAATCTTGTCAATTGGTTGGAGCCGGGCGAACACGCCATCCTCGTGCTTGGGCGCGGGACCTACAGCTTCAAGGGATCGGGCTATGTGCGCGGCGGAATCTTCGACCGGATCCAGCTGATCCAGGGCGACCGCTCGGTCCGCTTCTTCGACCGCCAGCAACGCCGGCTGGGTGCGGTTGCGGCGCCCGACGCCCCCGCCTTTACCGAGCTCGACATCTTCAAGATCCCCGCCGATGCCGAATTCGACCCGGCCGCCCCCTTCCGCCTGCAACTGTTGGTACAGCGGGCGGTGGGCGCGGTGGAAAAGAGCTTCCTCACCTTCGATCTGGGCTACCGCCTGCCGGAACGCTTCCTGCTGCCTGCCGTTGCCCCTGCCGTTGTCGAGGACGCCACCGGCGAGGCTGCCGCCAAGGCCGCGCTGTGGCAGCGGATCTGGAAGGATCGCACCACGGAAATCGCCATCCTCTGCGCAATGCTACTGATCCTGACCGCGACTTTCTTCTTCCAGTTCCAGGCCACGATGAACGCCCGCGTGTTCTACTGGTTCCGCGTCGCCTATCTGTCCGCCACGCTGTTCTTCATCGGCTGGTACGCCAATGCACAGCTGAGTGTCGTCAACCTGATGGCGCTTGCCGGCAGCCTGCGCACGGGCTTCACCTGGGATGCCTTTCTGCTCGACCCGCTGGTGTTCATCCAGTGGTTCGCGGTGGCCGCCGCGCTGATCTTCTGGGGCCGGGGCGCCTATTGCGGCTGGCTCTGCCCGTTCGGTGCGCTTCAGGAACTGACCAACAAAATCGCCCGAGCCCTGCGCCTGCCGCAATGGAGCCTGCCCTGGGGGCTGAACGAACGCCTCTGGCCGGTGAAATACATGATCTTCCTCGGTCTTTTCGGGATCAGCTTTGTCTCGATCCCGCTGGCCGAAACCTATGCCGAGATCGAGCCCTTCAAGACCGCGATCATCCTGAAATTCATGCGCGACTGGCCTTTCGTGGTGTTTGCGCTGCTTCTGCTGCTGATCGGCCTCTTCATCGAACGGTTCTATTGCCGCTACCTCTGCCCGCTGGGCGCGGCATTGGCGATCCCGGCCCGCATCCGCATGTTCGACTGGCTGCGCCGCTACAAGGACTGCGGCAACCCCTGCCAGACCTGCGCCAACGAATGCCCGGTTCAGGCGATCCACCCCACGGGCGAGATCAACCCGAACGAATGCATCACCTGCCTGCATTGCCAGGTGCTCTACCAGTCCGAGACCAAATGCCCCGTCGTCATCCGCCAGTTGAAGCGGCGGGCGCGGACCGGGTCGGTCGACCCGAAACTCAATCTCGGACACCCACCGGCGAACCATCCAAACGCCAAACCGCAAGAAGTTTCCTGAAAGGAGGAACGATCATGTCGGACCACGATAAGAACCTGAGCGTTACCCGCCGCGGCCTGTTGGGCGCGACTGCCACCGGGGCCGTTCTCGCCAGCACCGGCCTGGGTGCCACGCTGATGACCGCGCGCGAGGCATCCGCCGCCGCCAAGGTCAACCTCGAACCCGGCGAGCTGGATGAATATTACGGCTTCTGGTCCTCGGGCCAGACCGGCGAGCTGCGCATCCTGGGCATCCCGTCCATGCGCGAGCTGATGCGGGTGCCGGTGTTCAACCGCTGCTCGGCCACCGGCTGGGGCCAGACCAACGAAAGCCTCAAGATCCTGACCGAGGGCCTGACCGAGGACACCAAACGCTACCTCGCCGCCAACGGCAAGGTCACCTATGACAACGGCGACCTGCACCACCCGCACATGTCGTTCACCGACGGCACCTATGACGGCCGCTACCTGTTCATGAACGACAAGGCCAACACCCGCGTCGCTCGCGTGCGCTGCGACGTGATGAAATGCGACAAGATCATCGAGATCCCCAACGCGCATGACATCCACGGCCTGCGCCCGCAGAAATACCCGCGCACCGGCTATGTCTTTGCCAACGGCGAGCACGAGGCGCCTCTGGTCAACGATGGCCAGATCCTCGACGATCCGTCGCAATACGTGAACATCTTCACCGCCATCGACGGTGACAGCATGGAAATCGCCTGGCAGGTGATCGTGTCGGGCAACCTCGACAACACTGATTGCGACTATCAGGGCAAATACGCCTTCTCGACCTCGTACAACTCCGAAATGGGCATGAACCTGGCCGAGATGACCGAGAACGAGCTGGACCACGTGGTCGTCTTCAACCTCAAGGAAATCGAGGCCGGCATCGCCGCGGGCGACTACCAGGAGCTGAACGGCGTCAAGGTCGTGGACGGGCGCAAGGGCTCGGGCAAGAACTACACCCGCTACATCCCGATCCCCAACAGCCCGCATGGCTGCAACGCCGCACCCGACAGGCGGCACATCATGATCAACGGCAAGCTCAGCCCGACCGTGTCGGTGATCGACGTCGAGAAGGTGGACGCGCTGTTTTCCGACAACGCCGATCCGCGCTCGGCCATCGTGGCCGAACCGCAGCTGGGCCTCGGGCCGCTCCACACCGCCTTCGACAACAAGGGCAACGCCTATACCACGCTGTTCCTCGACAGCCAGGTGGTGAAGTGGAACATCGCAAAGGCGATCGAGGCCTATGCCGGCGCCGATGTCGACCCGATCCTCGACAAGGTCGATGTGCAGTACCAGCCGGGCCACAACTCGACCTCGATGGGTGAAACCGCCGAGGCCGACGGCAAGTGGCTGATCTCGATGAACAAGTTCTCGAAGGACAGGTTCCTGAACGTTGGCCCCTTGAAGCCCGAGAACGAGCAGCTGATCGACATTTCCGGCGACAAGATGAAAGTGGTGCACGACGGGCCGACCTTTGCCGAGCCGCACGATTCGATCATCGTGCACAGGTCCAAGGTGAACCCGCTCAGCGTCTGGAACCGGCAGGATCCGATGTGGGCCGAGGCCCGCAAGCAGGCCGAGGCCGATGGCGTCGATCTGGACGACTGGCAGGACACGATCATCCGTGACGGCAACAAGGTGCGGGTCTACATGTCCAGCCAGGCGCCGCAGTTCAGCATCGAGAAGTTCACGGTGAAACAGGGCGACGAGGTGACGATCTTTGTCACCAACCTGGACGACGTGGACGATGTGACCCACGGCCTCTGCATGGCGAATTTCGGCATCGCCATGGAAGTGGGGCCGCAGGCCACCGCCTCGGTCACCTTCATTGCCGACCGTCCGGGCGTGCACTGGTACTATTGCCAGTGGTTCTGCCACGCGTTGCACATGGAAATGCGCGGCCGGATGCTTGTAGAACCCAGAGGAGCATGACCCATGCGCTGGCCCCTGCTGATACCGCTCCTGTTCGCGACGCCCCTGTGGGCGGCGGATTGGGACGTGCCCAACCGGGCGGGGGCCATCGCCGCGACCCTGGCCCGGGCGGCGGATGGCGACACCCTCCGCTTGGCGCCCGGCAGCTATGCCGAGACACTGGTGCTGGACCGGCCCGTCACGATCGACGGGCTGGGACAGGCCACAATCGACGGGCAGGGTGCGGGCAGCGTGATCACCGTGACCGGCCCGGATGTCATCCTGCGCGGGCTCACCGTGATCGGCTCGGGCTCGGACCATGACGGGATCGACAGCGGCATCAAGCTGACCAAGACCGCCCGTGCGCCTGTAGTCGAAGACAACGTGCTGATCGGCAACCTTTACGGGGTCGATATTCATGGCGCCAGGGATGCCCTTGTCAAGGGCAACCGGATCGAGGGCCGCACGGACCGCCACATGAATGCGCGCGGCAACGGTGTCTATGTCTGGAACGCGCCAGGTTCGGTGGTCGAGGGCAACGATATCCAGTACGGCCGCGACGGGATCTTCGTGAATTCCTCGCGCCGCAATGTTTTCCGCGACAACCTGTTCCGAGACCTGCGCTTTGCGGTCCACTACATGTACGCCGACAATTCCGAGGTTTCGGGCAATGTCTCGATCGGCAACGACCTGGGTTATGCGGTGATGTTCACCAGCCGGGTCAAGGTGCTGAACAATGTCTCGGTCGGCGACCGCGAACACGGGGTCATGCTGAACTATGCCAATGACAGCGTGATCTCGGGCAATGTGGTGAAGGGGGCAAAGGAGAAATGCACCTTCCTCTACAATGCCAACAAGAACGACTTCACCGACAACTGGTTCGAAGGCTGCGGCATCGGCATCCATTTCACCGCCGGGTCCGAACGCAACCGGATCGTCGGCAACGCCTTTGTCGGCAACCGGACCCAGGTGAAATACGTGTCGACCCGCTGGGTCGAATGGTCCGAGGACGGGCGCGGCAACTACTGGTCCGATTTTGCCGCCTATGATGTCAACGGCGACGGCATCGCCGACGCCCCCTATCGCCCCAACGACAGTATGGACCATGTGCTGTGGACCCAACCCGCAGCCAAGCTGTTGCTCGGCTCCCCCGCCGTGCAGCTGGTGCGCTGGTCGCAATCCGCCTTCCCGGCACTGCTGCCGGGCGGCGTGATCGACAGCCACCCCCTGATCAAAGCCCCCAAACCCCCAGCAATGAAAAAGGTGCCTCATGACGGATAAGGCCCTGACCATCGAAACCCTCAGCAAGGACCGCGGGTTGACCCGCGTTCTCAACGATGTCTCGCTGCATCTTGCCCCTGGCGAGCGTGTGGCGCTTCTCGGCCACAACGGCGCCGGCAAGTCGACCCTGATCAAGGCCATTCTCGGCCTGACCCGGGTCGACAGCGGCACGATCCGCATCGGCGATGCGGCCCCCGGCAGCGCCCGGGCCCGCCGCGATACCGCCTATCTGCCCGAAGCAGTCTCGTTCCATCCGGCCCTGACCGGGCGCGAACAACTGACGCTCTTTGCCCGCCTGTCCGGTGAACGCCCCGACATCCCGGCGCTGCTCGATCGTGTCGGCCTGGCCGACGCCCTGGACCGTCGCATTGGCACCTATTCCAAGGGGATGCGCCAGCGGCTTGGCCTTGCGCAGGTGCTGCTGGGCAAACCCCGCGTCGCCCTGCTGGACGAGCCCACCTCGGGCCTCGACCCGATCTCGCGGCAGGATCTCTATGCCATCATCGACGAGCTGGCGGGGCAGGGGGTGGCGGTGCTGATCGCCAGTCACGCCCTGACCGAGGTCGAAGCCCGCACCGACCGCATCGCCATCCTGCGCAAGGGGGTGAAGGTGGCCGATGACACGCTGGCCAATCTGTCTGCGCTGGCCGGCCTGCCGATCCGCATGCGGGTGCGCGCGACCGAAAACGCCGATGCGCTCGCGGCCCGGCTGGGTGGCAACCGCGTCAACGGCGCCTCCGTCGAACTGCTCTGTTCACCGACCGACAAGATGGAGGCGCTGCGCCGCATCGCCGCCATGGGCGAGGCGGTGGCCGATCTGGAAATGACCCCGCCCAAGCTGGAAGACCTCTATCGCCACTATGCAAGGGAGACCGTGCAATGACCCGTTTTCTTGCCATCACCCGCGCCGAAATGCTGGTCCTGCGCCGCAACCGCTGGCTTCTGGTCGCGACGCTGATCATGGTGCTCTTCGCGCTGGCGCTGACCTTCGCCGGCAGCGCGCCCACGGGTACGCTGGGCGTCGACATGCTGACCATCTCGGTTGCCTCGATGACGACGCTCAGCGTCTATCTGGCGCCTCTGCTGGCCCTGATGATCGCTTTTGACGCCATCGCGGGCGAAGTCGACCGGGGCAGCCTTGCGTTGCTCCTGTCCTATCCCTCGGGGCGGGGCGAGATCCTGTTGGGCAAATTCACTGCGCATCTGGCCGCGCTTGCCTTTGCCATGACTGTCGGGTTCGGGACCGCCGGCGCGGTGGCCGCCTGGTTCGGCGGGGCAGGCGCCGAAAGCCTGATGGCGCTGCTGCGTCTCATCCTGACCTCGATCCTGCTGGGCGCCGTGTTCCTGGCGCTTGGATACCTGTTGTCGGCCCTGGCACGGGGCGCCACGGCGGCAGCGGGTTTGTCGGCCGGGCTCTGGCTCGTCTTTGTCGTCCTCTATGACCTGGGGCTGTTGGGGGCCGTGGTCATGGATCAGGGCGGCACCTTCACCCGATCCGTCTTCCCTTGGGTGATGGTGGCCAACCCGGCCGACGCATTCCGTCTGTGGAACATCGCCGCCACCGAAGGGGTCGCCATGGCCTCGGGCATGACCGGCGCGGCGCAGGCCCTGCCGGTCTGGGCGGCGCCCGCATCGCTGCTGGTCTGGCCCGTTCTGGGCTTGATCCTGGCCCGCGCCGCGTTCCGGAGGGTCGAACCATGAAACGTCTTGCCCTCATTGCCCTTGTGGCCCTTGCCGCCTGCAAGGAAGAAAAGGCGGCCATCGCGCCGGAACCGGTCGCGTTGACCGAGGCCGCCCTGAGCTATTTCTGCCAGATGAACGTCGCCGAGCATGGTGGTCCCAAGGGCCAGATCCATCTCCAGGGGTACCCGGCCCCGATCTTTTTCGCCCAGGTGCGTGATCTGGTGACTTATCTGAAAAGCCCCGAACGCGAAGCCGAGATCACTGCCGTCTATGTCAGCGACATGGGCGCGGCGGTCAGCTGGGCAGAACCCGGCACAACGAACTGGATCGCTGCGGACAAGGCGGTTTTCGTGGTCGGTGCAGGCGTGGCCGGCGGCATGGGCGCGCCCGAAGTCGTCCCCTTTGGCGATCCGTCGGCGGCTGACCGCTTCATTACGCGTTATGGCGGGCGGGCCTTGCAGCTCGACGCCATTCCCGATGCCGAGGTTCTGGGACCGGTCGACCTGAACCAGCCGCTGCAAAACCCGGCATGAGCAAGCAAAGACCAACCTCAACCAAGAAGGAGACAGAGATAATGAAAGCCGGACTGATCCTGACCGCGCTTGCCGCCGCGCTGGCCGTGCCTGCGCTGGCCGATGGCGATGCAGCCAAGGGCGAAAAGGTGTTCAACAAGTGCAAGGCCTGCCACGCGGTGGGCGAGGGTGCCGCAAACAAGGTAGGGCCGCAGCTGAATGGCATCGTCGGCGCCCCCGCAGGCCAGGTCGACGGGTTCAAGTATTCAGACGCCCTGACCGAAGCCGCCGCCGGCGGGCTGGTCTGGGATGAGGAGAACCTGGCCGCCTTTCTCGCCAAGCCCAAGGATTTCATGAAGGGCACCAAGATGACCTTTGCCGGTCTCCGGAAGGAAGACGAGATCGAGAACGTGATTTCCTATCTGCAAGGGTTCTGATCTGCCGACGGCGCGGCAGGGAAACCTGCCGCGCGCGTCAGCCATCCAGCGAAACCCACAGCACCCGAGCGTCTTCGGCGCTGGTCGAGACGCACCCGTGGCCCATGCCGCTGTCGTAATAGACGCTGTCGCCTGCCTTCATCTGCAAGGGGCGGTAGTGTTCGGTATAAAGCGTCACCTCGCCGCTGAGCACGAACATGAACTCCTCGCCCCGGTGGCGCACCCAGGTGTCGAACTCGCTGACGTCGCGGGCCTTGATCGTACTGATATAGGGCAGCATGCGCTTGCTGGTCAGTTCGGTGCACAGCAGCTCGTGATCGTAGGTGCGGGTTTCCTGGTGTTCGCCCTGGCCCTTGCGGGTGAAATCGCGGCGGCCGGAAATGTCGCTCTTGCCCGATTGCACGAAGAGCTGCGGCGTTTCCAGGTCCAGCGCCTGCATCAGGCGGCGGATGATGTCGAAACTGGCCCGTGTCTGGTTGTTTTCGATCTTCGAGAGGGTCGATCGGCCGATTGCGGCGGCCCGCGCCACCTCTTCCAGCGTCATGCCCTTGTCCTTACGGGCATCGCGAATCATCCGGCCAAGCGTTTCGCCATCGGGTGCTTCCAACCCTTCGGCGCTCATCCCCTCGTCTTCTGTCAGAACCGGTTCCATGCGCGCATCCCTTGGTTTTGTCGGAAAGTCCGGGTTTGATCATAGCGTGTTCCCATTTTCCTGATCAATTCTTTTGTTGCCAATAAGGGAAAAGTTTCCTATAGGAGAAAAATGATTGTGCGCCATGGAATACAGTCCGTGCGCGCCGCGACATTCAAGGGGTAAGCTGTGGAAGCGTCAGTTACGGCTCCGATCGGCAGAAATGGTCACCAGGACCCATCCTGTGACCCGCACGCCGGGCTGACCTCGACACCGACCTGCTGTCCAGCCAGCGCATGGTCATGACCTAAGATCAAGGACGAACCAGATCATGTCAGACACGCCCAAACGCACACCGCTTTATGACCTGCATGTCGAACTTGGCGGCAAGATGGTGGATTTCGCCGGATGGGAAATGCCCGTCCAGTATCCCGCCGGCATCATGACCGAACACAGGCACTGCCGGGAAAAAGCCGCACTTTTTGACGTGTCGCACATGGGACAGGTGATCCTGCGCGGCGAAGATATCGGGGCGAAACTCGAAAAGTTGTGCCCGCAGGTGTTCACGACCCTGCCCGTCGGCAAGGCGCGTTACGCCTTCTTCACAAACGAGGCCGGCGGCATCATGGACGACCTGATCGTGTCGAACGCGGGCGACTATTTCTTTGTCGTGGTCAACGCCGCGCTGCGCCATCAGGACATCCCGCACATGGCCGCACATCTGGATGGTGTAGAGGTGACCGAGATATTCGACCGTGCGCTTGTTGCCGTGCAGGGCCCCAGCGCCGAGGATGTGGTGGGTAGCCTCTGCCCCGCCGCACGCGACCTGAAATTCATGGAAACCACGCTGGGAGAGATCGACGGCGTCGAATGCCGTATCTCGCGGCTGGGTTACACGGGTGAGGACGGCTACGAAATCTCGATCCCCGAGACCGAGGCCATCCGCCTCTCGAAACTGTTCCTCGCGCATCCCGATTGCGAACCGGCCGGTCTCGGCGCACGTGACAGCCTGCGGCTGGAGGCGGGGCTTTGCCTGTATGGCAACGACATCGACCAGTCCACCTCGCCCGTCGAGGCCAGCCTGCTCTGGGCGATCCAGAAACGCCGCCGCGAAGAGGGCGGATTTCCCGGCGCGGACCGCATCCTGAAGGAAATCGCCGAAGGCGCCCCGCGCAAGCTGGTCGGCATTCAGCCCGAAGGCCGCGCGCCCGCCCGCCAACATGTCGAGATCCAGAGTTTCGAAGGCAATACGATCGGCGAGATCACCTCGGGCGGTTTCGGCCCCACCGTCGGCGGACCGGTCGCCATGGGCTATGTCTCGGCCGGCCACGGCACGCCCGGCGAAAAGGTCAACCTGATCATCCGCGGCAAGGCGCAACCGGCCGAGATCGTGGCGCTGCCCTTTGTACCCCAGAACTACAAACGCTGACCTGGCATTCAAGCCCAGTCCAACAGAAGGCCCTCTCCCATGAGCACCTATTACGCCGAAGAGCACGAGTGGATCACCGTCGAAGGCGACATCGCCATCCTTGGCATCACAAAGCACGCCGCCGAACAACTGGGCGAGGTCGTGTTCATCGAACAGAAAGAAGAAGGCGACGAGTTCGCGCAAGGCGACGAAATCGGCGTGATCGAATCGGTCAAGGCCGCGTCGGAAATCTATGCCCCCGTTGATGGAGAAATCGTCGAGGTCAACGAGACCCTGGCCGACAACCCCGGCGCGCTGAACGAAAGCCCCGAAGGCGACGCCTGGATCTACAAGATCAAGCTCAGCGACCCCTCGCAGCTTGACGGGCTGATGGATCTGGCTGCCTATAAGAACCTGATCGGCTAAACCTGTTTCCCGCCGGACCCGCCGGCGGACACCTTCCGTTGACAAGGACCCGGACCCATGGCCTTCAAGCTCACCGATTACGAAGCCTATGATTTCGCCAATCGCCGCCACATCGGCCCAAGCCCTCGCGAGATGGCCGACATGTTGCAGGTGATCGGATTCAAGACGCTGGATCAACTGATCGACGCCACCGTGCCGCCGTCGATCCGGCAGAAGGAACCGCTGGACTGGGGTCCGGCCATGACCGAGCGCGATGTGCTCTACCACATGAAACAGGTTGCATCGAAGAACAGGGTTCTCACCTCGCTGATCGGGCAGGGATACTACGGCACCACCACCCCGGCGCCGATCCTGCGCAACATCCTGGAAAACCCGGCGTGGTACACTGCCTATACGCCCTATCAGCCGGAAATCAGCCAGGGCCGGCTCGAGGCGCTGCTCAATTACCAGACCATGGTCAGCGACCTGACCGGGCTGGACATTGCCAACGCCTCGCTGCTGGACGAGGCCACCGCCGCCGCCGAAGCCATGACCATGGCACAGCGCGGCGGGCGGTCCAAGGCCAACAATGCCGCCTTCTTCGTCGACAGGAACTGCCACCCGCAGACCATCGCCGTGATCAAGACCCGCGCCGAACCTTTGGGCATCGACGTGAAGGTCGCCGATCCTGACGAATTAGAAGCCGGCGCCGTCTTTGGCGCGATCTTCCAGTATCCGGGCACCTATGGACATGTGCGCGACTTCACCAGGGAAATCGCGGCGCTGCACGAACACAATGCCATCGCCATCGTCGCCGCCGATATCCTGTCGCTGGCGCTGCTCAAAAGCCCGGGCGAAATGGGCGCCGACATCGCCATCGGCTCGACCCAGCGGTTCGGCGTGCCGATGGGGTATGGCGGACCCCACGCCGCCTATATGGCCACAACCGACAAGCTCAAGCGCGCGATGCCGGGCCGGATCATCGGCGTGTCGATCGACGCGCGCGGCAACAAGGCGTACCGCCTTGCCTTGCAGACCCGCGAACAGCACATCCGCCGGGAAAAGGCCAACTCGAACGTCTGCACCGCGCAGGCGCTGCTGGCCGTGATCGCGTCGATGTACGCCGTGTATCACGGCCCCGACGGGATCAAGGCCATCGCGCAATCGGTGCATCGCAAGACATCGCGGCTTGCCGCAGGGCTCGAGGAGCACGGCTTCAAGGTGGAACCGGAGGTCTTTTTCGATACCATCACCGTCGAGGTGGGCCCGCTCCAGAAGACCGTGATGGAAGCCGCCGTCGCCCACGGCGTCAACCTGCGTAAGGTCGGTAACGACCGCATCGGCATCAGTCTGGACGAACAGACCCGTTCGGAAACCATCGAAGCGGTCTGGGGCGCCTTCGGCATAGACAAGAAGGACGACAGTTCGATCAAGCACTACCGCCTGCCGGACTATGCGCTGCGCGAGACGCCCTATCTGACCCACCCGATCTTCCACAAGAACCGGGCCGAAGCCGAGATGACGCGCTACATGCGCCGCCTGGCCGACCGCGACCTCGCGCTCGACCGGGCGATGATCCCGCTGGGTTCGTGCACGATGAAGCTGAACGCCACCATCGAGATGATCCCGGTCACCTGGCCCGAATTCGGCAATCTGCACCCGTTTGTCCCCGTGGATCAGGCGAGGGGCTATCACGAGATGATCGCGGACCTGAACGCGAAACTCTGCCAGATCACCGGTTACGATGCGATCAGCCAGCAGCCCAATTCGGGCGCGCAGGGCGAATATGCGGGTCTGCTGACCATCCGCAACTATCACCTCGCCAACGGGCAGGGACATCGCAACGTCTGTCTCATCCCGACTTCGGCCCATGGTACCAATCCTGCCTCGGCGCAGATGGTCGGCTGGAAGGTCGTGCCGATCAAGTCCGATGACAAGGGCAACATCGACGTCGAGGATTTCCGCGCCCGCGCGACCGAGCATTCCGACAATCTCGCGGCCTGCATGATCACCTACCCCTCGACCCACGGCGTGTTCGAGACCACCGTGCAGGAGGTCTGCGACATCACCCATGAACATGGCGGCCAGGTCTATATCGACGGGGCCAACATGAACGCCATGGTCGGCCTATCGCGGCCGGGTGACATTGGCGGCGACGTCAGCCACCTGAACCTGCACAAGACCTTCTGCATCCCGCATGGCGGCGGCGGCCCCGGCATGGGACCGATCGGGGTCAAGGCGCATCTGGCCGAACACCTGCCGGGCCATCCGGAATATGGCACCGCCGTCGGCCCGGTCTCGGCCGCGCCCTTCGGCTCGCCCTCGATCCTGCCGGTCAGCTGGGCCTATGTGCTGCTGATGGGCGGCGCAGGACTGACGCAAGCCACCAAGGTTGCGATCCTCAACGCCAACTACATCGCCGCCCGGCTCAAGGACGCCTACCCGATCCTCTACACCTCGGAAACCGGGCGGGTCGCGCATGAATGCATCCTCGACACCCGCCCGCTGAACGACGAGGGCGGCGTGACGGTGGATGACGTGGCCAAGCGCCTGATCGACAGTGGCTTCCACGCCCCGACGATGAGCTGGCCGGTGGCGGGCACGCTTATGGTGGAACCAACCGAATCGGAACCAAAGGAAGAACTCGACCGCTTCTGCGAGGCGATGCTGTCGATCCGGGCCGAGGCGCAGGACATCATCGACGGCAAGATCGACCCGCAGAACAACCCGCTGAAACACGCCCCCCATACGGTGCGTGACCTGGTGGGCGAGTGGGACCGGCCCTATAGCCGCGAACAGGCCTGCTTCCCGCCGGGCAATCTGGGCGTCGACAAGTACTGGCCGGCGGTCAACCGGGTGGACAACGCTTACGGCGACCGTCACCTGGTCTGCACCTGTCCGCCGATGAGCGCCTATGAGGAAGCCGCCGAATAAGGCGACTACCGACAAGGCGGCCGCGCTGTATCGAACCGGCGCGGCCGCAAACAATTGACAGCGGGCAGGTGGCGCACCACAACCTTGCGGCATGACAAATGACCTCGACCTGACTGCCTGGATCGGGCGGAGCGAGACGCGCAGCGAGCGCATTGCGCCTTTCCCTGCCAATGCCCTGGCAGCAACGCTGGATCGTGATGATCCCGAATATGCAGATGGCTCGGAATTGCCGCCGCTCTGGCACTGGATGCACTTCCTGCCGGTCTACAAACTGTCCGACGCAGGCTATGACGGGCATGCGGCGCTTGGCGGTTTCCTGCCGCCGGTGCCCTTGCCGCGCCGGATGTGGGCGGGCAGTCGGTTGCGGTTCCTCGAACCGCTCAGGATCGGACGCGCGCTGCGCAAGGTTTCCACCGTCCGCTCGGTCGTTCCGAAAGAGGGGCGAACAGGCCAGCTTGTCTTTGTCACCGTCGGGCATCAGGTGTTCGACGGCGAGACACTGTGCGTGGAGGAAGAACACGACATCGTCTACCGCGAGGCTGCCAAACCGGGCGATCCGGTGCCGCCGCCGCCCAAAGCCCCCGATAGCTGGGATTTCGCCCGCGATATACACCCTGACCCGGTCATGCTGTTCCGCTATTCAGCGCTTACTTTCAACGGCCACCGCATCCACTATGACCAGCCGTTCTGTGTCACCACCGAAGGGTATGAGGGGCTGGTCGTGCATGGCCCCCTGCTGGCCACGCTGCTGCTTGACCTGCTGCGCCGCGAGAAACCGCAAGCCACCGTGCAAAGCTTCGAGTTCCGCGCAGTCTCGACCGTGTTCGACACCACCGATTTCTCGGTGCATGGCGCCGCCGAACCGGATGGCCGGACCTTCCGGCTCTGGGCCCGGCGGCACGACGGAGCACTTGCGATGCAGGCGCGCGCCACGATCGCCTGAACCCTGGCCTAGTCCGACAACAGGTCGCGATAAAGCCCGGTGATCCACGCCGCGAACTGGCGCACCTCGTCACGCTGGGCCGCCTCGTCGCGGGTCACCAGGTAATGCGCCCGGCGTTTGGGCAGTTTGCACTCGACCGGCACGATCAGCTCGCCCCGTTCCAGATAGGGGCGGGCAAAGCTTTCCAGCACCATGGTTACGCCGGTACCGGCGCTGACGATCTGCAAGGCGCTCAGCGAACTGTCGGCAAACATCCAGTCGGCTGTCGGTCCGATGTTGAGCCCATGCAGGTCCGAAAGTTTGCGCCAGTCGGTTTCCGACCCGATGATCTGCACGACCTGCGACTGCGCCAGGGCCGCAACATCGGGCGCATTACCCAGGGCCGCGGCGAAGTCAGGATGGCAGACCGGCACCGCAGATTCGTGGCCCAGATGCTGAACCAATGGTTCGTCCCAGGTCCCCAGACCCCAGCGGATATCCAGATCGAGATTGTACAAATCGAACCGATCGGCCCAGATCGAGGTTACAAAACGGACAATCACGTCCGGATGTGCGTTCTGGAACTCTGCCAGACGCGGCGCGATCACCAGGGTCGCGCTGGAAATCGCCGCGCGCACCCGCACCTCTCTCTTGCGCTGTTTGCCGAACAGGCCATCGGTGGCGGCCGCCATCTCGTCAAAGCTTTTGCGGATCGTTTGCGCATAGGCCAACCCGATATCCGTCAACTTGACCCCGCGCGGCAAACGCTGGAACAGTTGCGCCTTGAGGTGCTGTTCCAGCAGACGGATTTGCTGGCTGACGGCGGCCGGCGTCAGGTTCAGTTCAGCCGCCGCAGAGGAAAAACTGTTGTGTCGTGCGGCCGCTTCGAATGCCTTGAGCCAGGTCACATGGGGCAGGGTGGGCATGGTCGACCTTCAATCTCAGTTTGGTCATAGGCTTAAAACGCATCGTTTGATTTGTCCAATTTTCCTTTGGAAAGTGCCAGCAGATTTTCCGAAAGATCGATCATGACTGAAGCGCCAGAATTTGATTTCATCGTCGTCGGCGCGGGCTCGGCAGGGTGTGTTCTTGCCGATAAACTGTCTGAAAACGGGCGGTTCACCGTATTGGTAATCGAAGCCGGCGGCAGCGATCGCAAGTTTTCCATCAAGATGCCGATGGGCTATGGTCTGACCTTTTCGGATGGACGGGTGAACTGGAAATACCAGACCGAGCCGGATGCGGGGCTTGGCGGCAAGTCCGGATACTGGCCGCGCGGCAAGGTCATCGGCGGTTCTTCTTCGATCAACGCGATGGCCTACATGCGCGGTTTGCCGCACGACTTTGACGATTGGGAAAAAGCCGGGGCCACCGGGTGGGACTGGGAAGCCGTGCGCGCGACATACGAGGAGCTCGAAACCGTCGTTGAAGCGGATGGAACGGTCCGCGGGTCGGGGCCCGTTATCGTCAGCGACCTCAAGAACGCCATGTCGCCCTTCAGCCGCCATTTCCTGGAAGCGGCCCGGGAGCTGAACTGGCCTGTCCTGGACGATCTGAACGATGCCGGGCAGCAAGGCATGAACCATCACCCCAATGAAGGGATGGGCTATATGCGCGCGACCGTGCGGAACGGGCAAAGATGGTCCGCCGCCGACGCTTTCCTGCGACCGGCGCAGAAGCGTCGCAACCTGTCGATCATCAGCGGCGCTCTGGTCGAGCGGGTCCTGATGCGCGACAGGCAGGCCACCGGCGTGAGATACCGGTTGAACGGTTCGGTTCAGGAAGCACGGGCGCGGCGAGAGGTCATCCTGAGTGCGGGTGCAGTGGATTCGCCCAAGTTGCTGATGCTGTCCGGGATCGGCCCTGCGTCGGATCTCGGGAAACACGGTATCGATGTCGTCCTGAACCATCAGCAGGTTGGAAAGGGATTGCAGGACCATCTGGCGGTTTCCCATTTCTACTGGGCGACCGAACCGACGCTGAACAGCCTGCTTGGGCGAAGGACTGGACAAGTGCGGGCTGGAGTGGCCTATCTGCTGAACCGCAGCGGGCCGCTGTCTGTCCCGGTCAACCAGGTAAGCGGCTATCTTCGGACAGCCGGCGCGCCTGTTCCGGATGTTCAGGTTTACTGCAACCCTGCAAGCTATGCGATCCTGCCCGAAGGGACGCCGAAAGTCGATCGGGACAACGGTTTTCTCCTGTGCGTGCAACCCTGCCGGCCAACCAGCCGGGGGTGGATCGCCCTTAGCTCCGCCGATCCCTCGGCGCAGCCGCGTATCCAGCCTAATTCGCTTTCCACTCCCGAAGATCAGCAGATCGCTGTCGCTGCCAGCCGCCTGCTTCAACAGCTGGCGCAAACGTCAAGTCTGCGCAACGTGACACGGGCCCGGCGCGCGCCGGATATTCTGGAGATGAACGATCCGGAACTGCTCGATAATTTTCGCCAGCGGTCCGGGACCGTTTATCACCCCAGCTGCACCTGCCGCATGGGGGATAGCCAGGATGTTTCTGTAACAGACAGCCGTTTACGCGTTCACGGGATCGGGCGGCTTCGTGTTATCGATGCCTCGGCATTTCCGAATGTCACCTCCGGCAACACCAACGCTCCGACCATGATGCTGGCGGCCAGAGCGGCAAAAATGGTCATGGAAGACAACTCGGCCCAGGCTGCGGCGTAGGAAGACCGGCATAAATTAACATAACTATGATTATGTCACATGTATTGCTCGATCAATGGCGCCGGTCCGGCGCAAGGCCTTGCTCCTCCTCGGCGGATTGATCTTCGTCACCCGTCGAGGGGATCGCGTAGGAGCCGTTCAACCATCGTGCAAGATCCAGGTCCGAACACCGCTTTGAACAAAACGGTCGGTACTTGACGACGGTTTCAGCTCCACAGATTGGACAAGTCATTTCAGCACCTCTGCCAGCGGCACGCGGCCACGTTTTCGCTGCAACTCGAAATGGCCAAGCGGTGTCCAGCCCGCAAGAGTGGTTTCTTCGGAATCGCCACGGAAACCGGCACGCAACGCGGATTCAAACCCGCGCCTGTCCTTCTTGGCCATCGGCGCCAGGTCGAGCGTGATCTGCCCGCCCAACCCGCGTACGCGCAAGGCCCGGGCCAGCAGTTTGGCGCAGGCGAAATTCGCCTTTTGCCCTGCCGCGAGCGATGTATCGGCGCCTGTATTTACATCGACTGCGACAAGTGCGCGGGTCGGTTGTATGTAGAGATGCCCGCCCCCCGGCAGTGGTTCGGCAATGCCGCGGGCCCGGTCCAGCGCATCCAGCACGCCATGTTCGGCAAATCCGCCCGGTTCGGTCACCACCTCGGCCGGGTCGGTCCAGTCGCGCCAGGCCAGAACATGGGGACCGTCGCCTTCGGTCAAGGTCTCGGCTTCCTGCCCCGTGTCATCAAGAACCTGTCGGGCCTGATCGACGATCGCCACGATATCCTCGGCAATCTCATCGGCCTCCGTGCCCGCGCAGGACGAGCGCAGGATCAGGCCAAAGGCGCAGCCTTCCATCGCCTCATGCGCAATTTCCAAAAGCCGGTCGCGCTCGGCCTCGTCACGGATGTTGCGTGACAGGTTCAACCCGGGCGCATCCGGCGTGACGATGGCATAGCGGCTTTTGAACAGCAGCTTGGACGTGACCGGGATCGCCTTGCCCGGTTCGGCATAGCCGGTGACCTGCACCAGAAGCCGCGCACCCTGTGCAAGACCGGACACCTGCCGCAGAAAGGCCGGGCCGTCGGGTGTTGTCAGAAACATCCCGCCCTGTCCCTTGACCGGCCGATCGGCGCGGGCGCGGTAGATGGTGCCGGGCGGCGGCGCATCGCCCGCGATCAGGAAATCGTCCAGCTGGCCATCAACCATAAGGGCCGCGGCTTCGCGTCCCTGAATGTGATCCAGAACGATGGTCCGGCCCTTCATGCGTCACCTCTGAACTTGGGATGGCCCGCCGCAGCCAGCAGGGTTGCGGTTTCGGCTAGCGGCAAGCCGACGATGCCCGTGAAGGACCCGGAAATCCAAGGGATCAAGGCACCTGCCGGACCCTGGATCGCATAGCCGCCGGCCTTGCCGCGCCAGTCCTCGGTGGCAAGATAGGCGTTCACCTCGGCGTCAGAGAGCCGCTTGACCTTGACCTGGCTCACCACGTCGCGCTCCCACACCTGGTCACCGCGTCGTACCGCGACAGCGGTGATCACCCGATGGCGGCGTCCAGACAGGGCATAGAGGAAATCTGCGGCCTCGCCCGCGTCGGCAGGCTTGCCCAGAATGCGGCGACCAAGCGCGACCGTGGTATCGGCGCAAAGCACGATATCGTCGGGCGCGGCTTCGACCGCAGCAACCTTCTCGCGCGCGATGCGGGCACAATAGGATCGCGGCAGTTCACCCGGCTTTGGGTCTTCGTCGATCTCGGGCGGGCGCACTGCATCGGGCGTAATGCCAAGCTGTGTCAACAGGTCCAGCCGTCGCGGGCTGCCCGATCCGAGAATGAACGCCATGACTGCGGCGTTACTTGAAGCGATAGTTGATCCGACCCTTGGTCAGATCATAGGGTGTCATCTCGACCTGAACGCGGTCGCCTGCCAGAACGCGGATGCGGTTCTTGCGCATCTTGCCTGCCGTATGTGCGATGATCTCATGGCCGTTTTCAAGCTCGACCCGAAACGTCGCATTGGGCAGCAGTTCCTTCACGACACCGGGAAATTCGAGCGTATCTTCCTTGGCCATGTTCTCTCCACTATTGCGTTTAGCCCGCGGAAACCGCAGGCTCATGCGACTAAATGCGCTCATTTCCCACTCAGTTCAAGGCTTCTTTTGCCTTCATGCAACACATTGTGACCGATCCGACCCGGCTGTCCTGCTCGGCCCAGTGGCGCCGGTTCAGCACGACACCGTCGGCACGGACATCCGCGATCGCGTCAAGATCCACCTCGGCATAGGTCCAGCCGGGCTGGTTCAGCACGCCTTCGGCGATGACACCGGTCTGGGGAAAACCCCGGTCCGGAGGGCCGAATACCCCGCCCATGCCGGTATTGCTATCCACGGCCTCGGACCAGTCGTTGCACCCGACGACCGAGGACATGGCCGTTACGCACTGGTTCTCCAACGCGCGCGCCATCGCACCGATCCGCACACGGCTGTAGCCAGAGAGTTTCTCGGTGCAGGAGGGCACCAGAAGAATCTCTGCCTCGGACAGCGCGCGTCCCAGGAGCGGGAATTCGCTGTCATAACAGATCAGTACACCGATCTTTCCAAGCGCCGTGTCGAAGAGTTTCAGGGGGCCGCCCGGGGCGACGTCCCAATCCTCGCGTTCGAAACGGGTCATGATCTGTTTGTCCTGATGGTCGCGTTCGCCTGTCGGCGCATAGAACTCGGCGCGGTTGACCGGACGCCCCTCGCCCAGGTTGGCGGGTCCGGATGCGCCAAGGATGTGAACCCTGTATTCTGCCGCAAGCCTGAGATGCAGCGCCGCCGCGTCCTCCATCCGCTCGCTGACCGCGTAAAGAGAACTCTCGAGATTCGCGGCCGTTGCCGCCCCTGCCAGGGTGCAAAGCTCCATGGCGCCATATTCGGGAAAGACGAGCAGATCGGCCCCCTGCCCTGCTGCTTCGCACACCCATCTGGCCAGCTTGTCCTCGTATTGCGCCCAGCTGTCGAGCCAGTCGAGCGGATAGGCGGCGGTGGCGATTTTCATTTTCCGTCTCCCAGGCAAGACATCTCAGAGGTCACGAATCCAGAATTGAAGCGGTTTGCGGGTTTCCCTGTCCTGATCCAGATCCTTCCACGAAAACTGGGCAATCGCACCGGGCACCTTTTCGTAGCCGCGAGCGCGCCAGAAATCGTCGAGCGGTCGGTAGGCGGGGGGGCGCATCGGGTGATCCTCGGGGCGCTGAACACCACAGAAGGCGCATTTGTCGAACCCCAGCATGCGGGCATGTGCCTCGCGCAGGTCAAAGAACCGGTGCCCGACGCCATGGCCGCGATAGTCGGGCAACAACACGGATTCGGCACAATAGAATATCCGATCCAGTTCCAGCCCGGTTCCTGCAAAAGCCGCGGCGAAATCATCGGCATGGTCGGACAGCGGCATGCCGGTCGAAGCGCCGATCAGCCGTTCGCCGTCAAATGCGCCGATCACGATGGCCCGGTCGCTGTCGCGATAGGATTGCAGATAGCTGTGCTCGTATTCAAGGTCGCCGTCGTATAGGTAAGGCCAGGCCCGGAACACAGCGATCCGCAGCCGGGCCACGTTGTCCAGCGCGGCGTCCAGCGCCGCGCCGGTCAGCGCCCGGACCTCTGTCACTTCAGCCATTCGAGACCTGTTTCACCCAATCGGCCAGGTTGTAGAAGGTGGTCACCCGCGAGATCTTGCCGTCGGTGAGCGTAAAGAACGACCCGGCCGGCAGACGGTAGGTCTGTCCATGCGCCTCGGGAAGACCCTCGTCGGTTTGCAGATAGGTGCCGTTGACGATGAATTCAGCCGCTGCGCGGGTGCCGCCTTCGGCGTTGAACACGACGATGTCGGTCAAGAGTTCCTTGTAGCAGCGGTTCATGTGGGCACAGAACGCGGCGAATTTTTCCTTGCCGACGCGAATTTGCCCTTCGTTCACATGATGCGCCACATCGTCAGTCAGGCAGTCCAGCATACCCTCGACATCGCCTGCGTTGAAGGCATCGAAATAGCGTCTTACGGTCTCGTTCATCATATCTCCGTTGGTTCTCCCCAGCGTTCCTTCAGATGCTTGATGATCTGGTCGCGGGTCTGACGGTAGTGATGTAGCTTCTCTTCCCGCGTCTCGCCCAGTCCGGTAGGGTCCATTATTGGCCAATATTCGACATCGAGGTGGAAAAAGCGGGTCAGTTCCAGCGCCCGGCGCTGGCTGGCGGGCGACAGCGCCACCACCAGGTCGAACGAACTGAGATCGTCGCCCCAATCCTGCATCATGTCGAACGAACGCGAGCGGTGGCGCGCCAGTTCGACGTTGATCTCCTTGCACACGGCGATGCAGAACCCGTCGATTTCCATGTCGTTGTGAACACCGACCGACTGCACATAGGTGCCCGTGCCATAGAATTTCTTCATGATGCCTTCCGCCATGGGCGAGCGGACCGCGTTATGGTCGCAGCAAAACAGGACCGACTGCGGAAGCGGCTTGTCCATTCAGCCCCCGAAATGCAGAACGCAGATCAGGGTGAACAGGCGCCGTGCGGTATCGGTGTCGATTTCGGCCTTGCCGTCCAGCCGCTCCTGCAAGACCCGGCTTCCCTCGTTGTGGATGCCGCGGCGGGCCATGTCGATGGTCTCGATCTGGCTGGGCGGCAACGTCTTTACCGCGTTGAAATAGCTTTCGCAAATGTGGAAATAGTCTTTGACCACCTGCCGGAACGGTCCGAGCGACAGGTGGAATTCCGCCGCCTTCTGTTCGTCTTCGGTCTGGATATCAAAGACCAGCCTCTTGTCCCGGATCGAAAGGTTCAGGCGATAGGGGCCTTCGGGAACCGCACGGCCGTCGCGCTCGGGCAGGGCAAAGCTGTTGTCTTCGAGAAGGTCATAGATCGCCACCCGGCGCTCTTGCTCGATCTCGGGCGTGGGCGCTGGCAGATTGCTGTCATCCAGTTCAATATGCGAGATGCGGCTCATCGGCTCGGTTCTTGTTGAAAAGGTTGCCCGAGACGTACACTAGGAATTTCCGGACGGCAACGCATCGCGGCCCAGGAGAGTCAGGCCCCTGGACGATGGGTCGGAACCCGGCTTTCCAGCCAGCGGAACCCCAGCGCGATGATCCCGGCAATCACCATGTAGACCAGCGCCAGAAGAAGGAGCGGCTCGTAAATGACGAAAGTGTCCTGACGCACCCGTGACGAGACCGCGAAGATTTCGACCACAGTGATCGTGGCGACCAGCGGCGTCGCCTTCAGTTGAAGAATGGTTTCTCCACCCAGCGTGGGCAACACGTTGCGAACGGCCTGAGGCAACCAGACCCGCCGGAAGATCGTGAACCGCGGCATGCCAAAGGATTGCGCCGCCTCCAGCTGGCCTCGGTTCACACCGGAGAATGCGCCGCGCATCACCTCACCCTCATATCCGGCAAAGGACAGCGTCAGCGCCAGCAGCGCATAGGGCCAGGCCTGCCGCAAATAGGGCCACAGCGCACTGTCTCGTATGCCGTCGATCTGTGGAAAGACCGACCCGAGACCGTAGTAGAGCAGCCAGATCTGCAACAGGAGTGGCGTGCCCCGGATCAGCGTGCAGAACACCCGTGCCGGTGCCGAGAGGTACCATGGTCCCACAGCCTGGGCGAGGCCGAGAGGAACCGCCAGCAGGAAACCGAGCACCGAACTCACGACCAGCAGCCAGATCGTGCGCCACAAGCCCTGCATCGCAAGCGGCAAATACTTGGGCAGCCAGTCCCACCGCAGCGAAAAGATGCACCAGATGACCAGCGCGACGAACAGGCCCAGCAGCACCAGCCGATGCGGCAGCAGAAAGGGGCGGATCAGCTTCATCATCGGCTCGCTCCCCTGATCGACGGCTGGCCGCGCCGCGCCCATCTTTCCAGTCGCTGGAAAAACACGCCAGACAGCAGCGTGACGATCAGATAGAGCGCGCCCGCGGCCAGGAAGAAGGTGAAATAGGCCCGCGTGCTGGAGGCCGCCTGCCGGGTTTCCAACGTCAGTTCGCTGAACCCGACCACGGCCAGAAGGGCGGTGTCCTTGGTTGCGATCAGCCACAGGTTGGCGAGGCCGGGAATGGCAAAGGACATCATCGCCGGAATGGTCACCCGCCGCATCAGCATGACCGGCGGCATGCCAAAGGCGCGGGCCGCCTCGATCTGTCCTTGTGGCACGGCCAGGATGGCGCCGCGCAGGATCTCCGTCGAATAGGCACCCTGCACCACGCCCAGCACCCAGATGCCGGCCGCGACGCCGCTGATTTCGACCCGTCCGTATCCCAGTGCCTCGGCCGCCTGGTTGATCAGGTCGGTGCCCACGAAATAGAGGATCAGGATCAGCACCAGTTCCGGCACCGCGCGAACCACGGTTGTGTAAATGGCGAGCAGGTCACGGATCACCGGCCCGCCATAGAGTTTGCCATAGGCCCCGAACAGTCCGATCACGAGACCGAACCCGAACGCCCCGATCGCGATCTGGAGCGATTTGCTCAGACCGCGCAGCAGGTTCATGCCCCAGCCCGGCGGTGACAGCGACAGGAGTTCCGCGCTTTTAGCCAGACCCAGCGCGTTCAGGACCCATTCCATCCGTCAGCGCTTATTCGCTGTAGATGGGCGCGCTGAAGTACCGCGCGGTGATCGCGGCATGGGTCCCGTCGGCGAGGATCGCGGCGATGCCCTTGTTCAGCGCCTCGCGCAGCGCGTCATCGCCCTTGCGGACACCCGCACCGACGCCCTTGCCCAGGATCGCCTCGTCATTGGCGACGGCGCCCTTGATCTCACAGCACTGGCCAGAGTCGGTCGCAACAAAATCGGCCATCGCGATGCTGTCGGCCTGGGTTGCGTCGATGCGACCGGCATAAAGGTCCTGATTGGCCTCGTCCTGAGTCTGGTAGACACGGATTTCAGAGTTGCCGAAATACTGGTTGGCATATGCCTGATGGATGGTCGACGCCTGCACACCGATGATCTTGCCGGCCAGCGACTCGGGCGTTGCATCAAGATCGAGCGACTTGTCGGCCACGATCACGGCGGGCGTGTTGTAATAGGGGTTCGAGAAGTCGATGGACTGCATCCGCTCTTCGGTAATCGACATCGAGGCCATGATGGCGTCGATCTGCTTGCCGGTCAGCGACGGGATGATGCCGTCCCAAGCAACGGGTGTCAGCACGCAATCCAGTTCGGCGGCCTTGCAGACGGCGTCGATAACCTCGATCTCCCAGCCGACCCAGTTGCCCGAGGAATCGGGCGATGCAAACGGCGGATAGGGTTCGGCGGCGATGCCGATCTTGACCTGCTCGGCAACGGCCGCACCTGCCATCAGCGCAAAAGTGGCCAGACCGGCCAGAAGAGATGTCTTGAAGTTCATTTTTGGTCTCCCTGTTTTCATGGTTCTTTGTTGGTCAGTTGATGGATTTCAGAAACTGTTTCAGGCGTTCCGATTGCGGATTCCCAAAGATCTGTGAGGGCGGGCCCTGCTCCTCGATCCGGCCCTGGTAGAGATAGACGACATGGTCGGCGACCTCTCGGGCAAAGTTCATCTCATGCGTGACGACCAGCATGGTACGGCCCTCGGCCGCCAGGTCACGCATGACGTTCAGCACCTCGCCCACCAGTTCAGGATCGAGCGCCGAGGTCGGTTCGTCGAACAGCATCACCGCCGGGTCTACGGCCAGAGCGCGGGCAATGGCGGCGCGTTGCTGTTGTCCGCCCGACAGGAACAGCGGATAGGTGTTCTCCTTTTCCTCCAGGCCCACACGTTTCAACAGGCTCCGCGCCTTCTCGATGGCTTGCGCACGCGGCACCCTGAGCACGTGGACCGGGACCTCGATCACGTTTTCCAGCAGGGTGCGATGGGTCCACAGGTTGAACGACTGGAACACCATGGCCAGCCGGGTGCGGACACGTTCCAGCTGCTTGCGGTCGGCGGCGGACCCGTCCGGACGCATCCGGATTTCCTCGCCCCCGATGACGATGCGGCCCGATGTCGGTGTTTCCAGAAAGTTGATGCAGCGCAGCATGGTGGACTTGCCGGACCCCGAGCCGCCGATGATCGCGATCACGTCGCCCCGCTTCGCGGTCAGCGAAACACCCTTGAGAACCTCGAGATCACCGAAGGACTTGTGCAGATCCTCGATTACCAGAGAGCCGCTGGCATCCGTCGCCGCGCCCGCTTGAGGCGTCGCTTGCTGCGCTGTGGTCACGCGTCTCTCCCTGTTTTTCGGTTGCCGTGGCTTCAGGTTCCGATTATTTATACAAACGTATAACAACGCGAAATTCGCAAATCAAGCCTGCATTCACACGGCCCGGGAGGCAAGGAAATCTTGGACAACGCGCGCCGCAGTTTCACCCGCGAGTCGGCCGAGAATCGTCGCGAGGCGCTGATTCTGGCGACGCTGTCCCTGATCGGCAAGAAGGGCGTTCAGGCAGCGACCGTGCGCGGCATCGCCGAAGAGGCCGGCGTGACACTGGGGCTGATCCGGCATTATTTCGACGGCAAGGATGCGCTGATCAACTCAGCCTACCAGTTTCACATGAACCGGCTGACGACCGAAACGATGGACCTGCCGTTCAACCGGACCGAGCCGGCCTCGGTACAACTGGCGCGAATTGTCCGGGCCAGCCTTACCCCGCCCGTGAGCGAACCCGAGGCGGTCGGCCTCTGGGCCGGATTCGTAACCATGGTGCGCCAGGACGCCAGCATGGCAGAAGTGCACAGGCGCACCTACTTCGAATTTCGCGACCGCTTGCAGGCACTTATCGATGTGGCGCTGCACGAAGCGGGCAGGACGCCAACGCCAAAGGATCTGCGCGAACTCGCCATCGCCTGCAATGCGGTGATCGACGGGCTTTGGCTGGAAGGCGGCGCTTTGCCCGATGCCTTCGAACCTGACGAACTGGTGCGGATCGGGTTGGTATCGGTCGGCGCGATCCTTGGGCTGGAATTGAGTGATCCGGGAGAACAGATATGAAGACAACCGCCCTTACCCACCGGCTGGCCAACCTTGGCGGCGCAAAATGGGGCATTTACCTGCGGGCCAAGGCGATGATCGCAGCCGGCAAGGATGTGATCAGCCTCACCATCGGAGAACCCGACGTTCCGCCGCCGTCCGACCTGATGGACCTGGCGGAACAGGCGATGCGCGCCGGGCGGACCGGATATTCCGATGGTGCCGGAGAGGCCGGGCTGCGCCAGGCATTGGCCGGCAGGTACAGTCACCGCACCGGCCGTACGATCACTCCCGCCCAGGTCATGTGCTTTCCGGGAACCCAGACCGCGCTCTATGCCGTGATGATGGGGGTGGCCGAAGCGGGCGACGAAGTGCTGGTCGGCGACCCGATGTACGCCACCTATGCCGGGGTCATCCGCGCCACGGACGCCGATGTTGTTCCGGTTCCCCTGCGCCCCGAAAACGGGTTTCGCATTTCGGCCGAGGATATCGCGGCCCGTATCACGCCGCGAACGCGGGCGGTACTGCTGACCACGCCTCATAACCCGACCGGCGCGGTTCTCGGGGACGGGGATATTGCCGCGATCGGCGATCTGGCGCTGAAACATGATCTGTGGATCATCTCGGACGAAGTTTATGAGGACCTTGTGTTCGACGGTCACCAATTCGCGTCCCCGCTGGCGCAAGAGGAGTTGGCGGATCGCGTGATCGTTGTCTCGTCGATATCCAAGTCACATGCCGCGCCAGGCTTTCGCAGCGGTTGGTGCGTCGGGCCCGAGGCATTCACCGCCGCCTTGCTGCCGCTGTCCGAAACGATGCTGTTCGGCAACCAGCCGTTCATTGCCGACATGACCGAGGCCGCGGTGCGCGACGGCTCCACGGTCGCGCCGGGCATGCGGGCGCGGTTTGCGGCAAGGGCCGCGCGCATGGCCGGCCGGCTGAACGGCAGAACCTGCCTGCGGGTGCTCGAACCCCAGGCCGGGATGTTCGCCATGGTCGAGGTTTCGGCCACAGGCATGGACGGGGAAGCCTATGCCGCACATCTGCTGGAACACGCCGGGGTTGCGGTTATGCCGGGCGCCTCGTTCGGAGACACCATCTCGGGTTGGGTGCGGGTGGCGTTGACAGCCGATGATGCGGCTTTCGATGCGGCGTGCGACCGTATCGTCGCCCATTCCGCGCAGTTCCAGAAAGAGGCGGTCTGATGCCGACGATTGGCGAAGCCCTGGTGTCCGGGCTGGCGACGCGTGGGGTCGAATGCGTTTTCGGCATTCCGGGGGTGCACACGATCGAACTCTACCGCGGACTCGCCGCATCTGGGATCCGGCATGTCACGCCGCGCCACGAACAGGGTGCGGGGTTCATGGCGGATGGCTATGCACGGGTCTCCGGCAAGCCGGGCGTGGCCTTCGTGATCACCGGGCCGGGGGTGACCAATACGCTGACGGCGATGGGACAGGCGCGCGCCGACAGTGTGCCCATCCTGACCGTATCAGGTGTCAATGCAAGGGCGAGCCTTGGCAGGGGACAGGGGCACTTGCACGAATTGCCGGACCAGTTGGGAATGGTGTCGAAGGTGGCGCTGGAGGCGCGGCAGGTAGTGACCGCCAGCCAACTTGCGCCGGCACTGGACGCGGTCTTCGCCCGGTTGACCACGGGCCGGAAAGGCCCCTGCCATATCGAGATCCCGCTGGATGTCGCCGGAGCCAAAGGGACATCGGGCGGCCAATCCCATGTGGTTGCGCCGGAGCCGGATCCCACGCTGCTGGCCGAAGCGGCCCGCAGATTGGTGGCGGCCGAACGCCCGGTGATCCTCGCCGGGGGCGGCGCGCGCCGAGCAGGCGACCCGCTGCGGCTCCTGGCCGAACGGCTTGACGCGCCGGTCGTGCAGACCACCAATGCCCGTGGCCTGATGCACGGTCATCCTCTGGGCGTTGCCGCCAGCCCAAGCCTGACGGCGGTTCGCAAGTTGATCGAAGATGCCGATGTCGTTCTGGCGGTCGGCACAGAACTTGGCCCGACCGACTACGACATGTACGCGACCGGCCGGATGGCACGCATGCCCGGTTTGATTCGCATCGACGTCTGTTCCGACCAGTTGTCCCGTCACCCGGCGGAACTCGGGATACACGGCGAGTCGACACGCTGCATGGCGTCCCTGCTTGCGCAGCTCACAGGAGCCAACCGGACCGGCGATGGCGCCGCACGGGCCGGACGGGCGCGGCAAGACGCCTGGGCAGAGATCGGTCCCTATATGCAGGGCATGGTTCGGATGCTCGACGCCGCACGAGATGCGGTACCCGATGCGATCATGGTGGGAGACTCCACCCAACCGGTTTATGCGGGCAACCTGTATTACGATCATGACCGGCCCGGCGGCTGGTTCAACGCGGCCACCGGCTTTGGCGCGTTGGGCTATGGTATTCCGGCGGCCGTAGGTGCCGCCATCGCGGCACCGGATGCGCAAGTGATCTGCATTGCCGGTGACGGCGGTGCACAATTCAGCCTGGCCGAGATGATGGTTGCCCGAGACGAGAATCTGTCGGTGACATTCGTGATCTGGAACAGCAACGGCTACCGCGAAATAGACATGGCAATGCGGGACGCGGATATCGAAGTGGTGGGCTGCGATCCGTCGCCCCCTGATTTTCATGCAATCGCGGCCGCATTCGGAATGGCCTATGCAAGCTGCGCCGAGGATGACCCGAAAAGCCTGGCCGCCCTTCTGACCACGGCCACTGCCCGTGGCGGTCCTTCGATCATCGAAGTGGCCGCGCCCTATTTCCCCGATAAACCCCGAGAACGAAAATGACCGATTCCACCTATCAATTCACCCGTGCCATCACCCGCCGCCCTGCGGCCAGTGTCGTAAACGGGCTGCGTGCCGAGGACATCGGAACGCCGGACCTGGAACAGATGCTGAAGGATCATGCACACTATGTAGCGACGCTGAAAAGCACCGGTGCCGATGTGATCGAATTGCCACCGCTCGACGGCTTTCCCGACGCCCTGTTCGTCGAGGACACGGCCCTCTGTCTGCCCAAGGGCGCTGTCCTGATGCGACCCGGCGCGCCTAGCCGCATGGGCGAAGTGGCGCAAATGGCCCCTACCCTGCGCAGCACATATTCCGAGGTTCGCGAAATCACCGGCCCGGGTCATATAGAGGGCGGCGATATCCTGGTCACCGGGCGCGAAATCCTGGTCGGACGATCGGCCCGGACCGATGCCGAAGGTGTGCGGGAACTGACGGCAATTGTCAGCGACTGGGGTTACAGGCTGCGCGAGGTGTTCACCCCCGAAGGCGTTCTGCATTTCAAGACCGACTGTTCGCTGCTCGATGGCGAAACCATCCTGTCCACCGAGCGTCTGGACGCCTCGGGCTGTTTCGAGGGCTACCGGGTGATCCACACGGCACCCGGCGAAGAGGCATGCGCCAACACGATACGGTTCAACAATCTGGTGCTGATGCCTGCCGGATTCCCGAAGACCGCCGATATCCTGGGCAAGGCCGGATTCGAGGTCGTCGAGATCAATAACGGAGAATGCGCCAAGCTGGACGGCGGCATGTCCTGCCTGTCGCTTCGATTCTGACGCATCGGGGCAGGCCCTGCTCCCTAGATCTTGCCGACCGCTTCCTGCACCGCGTGCAGGAACTCGTGGGCGGCGGCGGGATCGCCGAGGAAGGGAAGGATCCGCAAGCGGCCCTCCCTTTCCGTCTTGTCAGCCTCGTAGATCACCTGATCGTCCTTGATCGTGACCTTGACACGAAGATCCGCCAGCGTTTTCGGGTCCACGGCCAGCGGATTGTCGGAGAGGACAACGAAATCGGCTCGCTTTCCGGGTTCGATCGAACCCTTGCTGCTTTCTTCGAAATGCTGCCAGGCGGGCCAGATCGTCATCGCTTTTAGCGCGGTCATGACATCCACGCGCTGCGACGGGCCCAGAATATCGCCCGACCGGGTTCGGCGCGTTACCGTGGCCGACAGGATGCGCATGCTGTCGGGGAACGCCACTGGCGCGTCATGATGGCTTCCGAACATCATGCCACGCTGATGGACCCAACCGGTGGGCGAGATATTCTCTCCGTTGACCGGACCGACCGTGTGGTCGCGGTGCCAATCCCCCCAATAGAACGTGTGCATGGGAAAGAGTGAAGGAAACACCCCCAGGCGCTGAAAGCTGTCCACCTGATCCTCGCGCAGGAACTGGCCGTGAATAAGCACCGGGCGGTTGCCCGGATCGCCAAACTTCCGCTGTGCCGCGCCCAGGGCGGCGATCAGCATGTCCGAGGCCCCCTCGCCGTTCGAATGCGTGAGAATCTGGAAGCCGTGTTGATAACACCAGTCCACGGCCTCCTGGGTCTGTTCCATGGTGATCGCGGAATAGCCCTTGTAGCCGGGCGGATAATTTCCCACCGGGTCGTAATAGGGCCGGTCGCGCAAGGCGGTGAACCCCTGGGGCGAGCCGTCGATGGTCAGTTTGCAGCCGCCAACCCGCACCCTCCCGGCATAGTCTTGCGAGGTATTGGCCGCGATATAGTCCCTGCTTTCCAGAACGTCGGGAAAGGCGACCACGTCTATCGGCAGTTTCCCTTGCGCGTCGAGCGCCTTGAGCGCCTCAACCACCGGGCCCGAGGAACGGCCATCCTGCCCGGTCGTATAACCGAAACGCGCCCAAAGCTCGCTACCCGCTTGGGCAAAGGTCAGCATGCCTTCGGGACCGATCTTCGACAGCATCGGTATCAAGGCGGTAAAGAACGCATATTCCTCGAGCACACCGTTCGGCACGCCGGTCGCATCGCGCTGAATGACGCCGCCGGGCGGGTTCGGCGTACCGGCAGCAATCCCGGCCTCTTCGAGCGCCTTGGAATTGGCGACGCCAAGATGGCCCGACTGATGCACGATGATGATCGGAATATCCCGCGATACTGCATCCAGATCGGCTCGGGTGGGATGGCGCAACTCTGCCAGTTGCGCATTGTCGTATCCGAAACCCATGATCAGCCCGACCTTGTCGACCGCTTCCTGGTTGGCAGCGGTCCAGTCCCTGAGAACCTGCTGCAGGCTGGCAATGTCGCGAACCTCGCCATCGGGTGGCGCCAGCAGGTTGGCGGACAAGGCCTGCAACCCGCCCAGGACCACATGTCCATGGCTGTCGACGAAACCGGGCAGCATCGTGCGGCCGGCAAGATCGAAGATTCGGGTTTTCTCCCCCTTGTAAGAGATGATCTCGGACAATGGACCGACCGACAGGATGCGACCGTCCTTGACCGCGACCGCTTCGACGATGGGGTGTGCATCATCGACCGTGATGATCGGACCGCCCTGATAGATCGTGTCGGCAACATCCTGCGCCCATGCAGTCGCGGACCATGAAAACGCTGCGATGCAAAGCCCAATTATCGAGAATGTTCTCTGCATAATCCAATCCTCCGAAATCGCGCGCCCCGCCCAGAGGAGGCAAATTGCGCGTCAGCAACAATACCGACAATCTATCCTTGAAGGATCGCAGATCAACGATCCTTGGTGACCGGGATGAACTGGTTCAACGAAAGCCTGCACGGTCGAGTACCGGGGGGGTGCCCGCATGAAAAAGCGTGTTCGCAACACTATGGACACTTGTGTCTAGACATGAGCGAAAGGCCACGCTAGCCTCTTGCAATGCACGGCAGGGAGGCTGCAATGAAAAGTCATTATCGGGCAGTGGTCATAGGCGGGGGCGTTGTTGGAGCTTCGGTTCTCTACCACCTGGCGAAATTCGGTTGGACCGATGTCTGCCTGATCGAACGCAAGATACTGACCGCCGGATCCAGCTGGCATGCCGCAGGCGGTTTCCATGCGCTCAATGCCGACCCGAATATCGCCAGTCTACAGGCCTACACGATCGACCTGCTATCCGAGATAGAGAAGGAATCCGGTCAATCTGTCGGGATGCACATGACGGGGGGCCTGTCTCTGGCCGGGACACCCGACCGCTGGGAATGGTTGCAATCGGCCTATCGCACCTTCCAGTCCATCGGGATCGAGGATGTGCGGCTTGTCACCCCCGAAGAAGCCGCCGCGCTCTGCCCGATCATGTCGCCGCATGACATTCTGGGCGGCATGTGGGCCGACCGCGAAGGCTATATCGACACCACCGGCACCGTGCATGCCTATGCCGGAGCGGCGAAGAAACGCGGGGCCGATATTGTCGAGAACAACCGCGTTCTGGAACTGCACCAGACCGCAGACGGCTGGAAAGTGGTGACGGAAAAGGGCACCGTCACCTGCGAACATGTCGTCAATGCCGCGGGTCTCTGGGCCAAGCAGGTGGGGCGCATGGCCGGGATCGAACTGCCGGTTTCTCCGCTCAACCACCACTACCTTATTTCGGACACGATCCCCGAGGTGGCCGCGCTTGACCGCGAATTGCCGCTGGTCGTGGACCTGGAGGGGTTTACCTACATGCGGCAGGATCAGAAGGGTATCCTGCTGGGCATCTACGAGATCGACCGTGACCACTGGATGATGGACGGGGCCCCTTGGGAATATGGCTTTGAACTTCAGAAGGAGGATCCGGACCGCATCGAACGCGAGCTTACTCTCGGCTTTCAGCGATACCCGGCACTGCAAGAGGTGGGCGTCAAGACATGGGTCAACGGCGCCTTTACGTTCTCACCCGATGGCAATCCCCTTATGGGGCCGGTACGCGGCAAGCGCGGCTATTGGTGCGCCTGCGCCGTGATGGCGGGGTTCCTGCAAGGTGGCGGTGTCGGCAAGTCTTTGGCTGAATGGATGATCCGTGGCGAGCCCGAGGCGGATGTCTTCGGCATGGACGTGGCGCGTTATGGTGACTTCGCAGGCAACAAGCGGTTCATCAAGGAAACCACGGGACAGTTCTACACTCGCCGTTTCGTGATGACCTATCCGAACGAACAGCTACCTGCCGGGCGCCCGTTGAAGATGGCGCCGGCGCATTCCGAGATGACCGCCGCGGGCTGCCGCTGGGGCGCGAGTTATGGCCTCGAAGTACCGCTGTATTTTGCGCCTTCCGAGGATTTCGCCGAAAAGCCCACGCTGAAACGATCCAACGCCTTCGACATCGTCGCGGGCGAATGCAAGGCGGTGCGTGGCGGTGTCGGCCTGCTGGACATCTCGGGCTTTTCCCGGTTCGAAGTATCCGGCGACGGGGCCGAGGCCTGGCTGGACCGGGTCATGGCATCGAAACTGCCCGCACCCGGCCGCGCCCGCCTGGCACCCATGCTGTCCGAAACCGGCAAGCTCAAGGGCGATCTGACCCTGTTCAACTGGGGCGATGGCACCTGGTGGATCATGGGCAGCTACTACCTTCGGGAATGGCACATGCGCTGGTTCCATGACCATATGGACCCGGATGTGATCCTGCGCGACATCTCGGATGCGACCGTCGGCTTCGCTCTTTCCGGGCCGAACGCGCGCAAGGTGATCGAAAGGCTGACCGATGGCCCGGTGGGCACGTTGCCCTTCATGGGCTGCGGGTCCTTCGATATCGGGCTCTACCGATGCAAGGTCGGCCGTCTGTCGGTTTCAGGAGAACTGGGATACGAGATTCATTGCGCGGCAGCCGAGCACATCGGCTTGCGGTGCGCGCTGCTCGAGGCTGGCGCCGATCTTGGCATCTGCGAATACGGGTTCAACGCGCTGCTCAGCCTGCGGCTGGAAAAATCGTTTGGAATATGGTCGGCGGAGTTTACCCAGGGCTACACGCCCGCCCAGACAGGCATGGATCGCTGGATAGATTGGGACAAGGGCGATTTCGTGGGCCGTCAGGCAGCCTTGGCCGAACGCGATGGCGCAGGTCCGGCTCAGGTTGTTGCGATGCTGGAGGTCGAGGATGCCGGCGCCGACGCCAGCGGCTTTGAACCGATTTGGCAAAACGGCCGGCGGGTCGGGTTCGTGACCTCGGGCGGATACGGGCACACGGTAGGCAAGTCGCTGGCGCTGGCCATGGTCGACAGGGATATGGCCAGCCCGGGAACGGAATTGTCCGTGCATATCGTGGGCCAGGAACGCAAGGCAAAGGTCATTCCTGTCTCACCCTATGACCCCGAAGGAAAGGCGATGCGCGCATGACGGGGAATGAGTCCGAAGCCGCCCTTCAGCGGCGTTCGAAAAACCGACGCTCGGGCACGGCCCCGGTCAGCCAGCGCAAAACCAACTATCGGCAGTTACGCAACCCGTTCCCCGTCATGTCGGTCTTTTCCGACGACGAAGCGGTGAACATGCACGAGACCGCATTGCGGATGTTGGAAGAGCTGGGCATGAAGGTGCTTTTGCCCGAGGCCGTACAGATCTATCGCGCCGCTGGCGCGCGCGTGGAAGGGGACATGGTCTATCTCGGGCGCGAGATCGTGCAGGCCGCGCTGGCCAGTGCGCCCAGGTCCATTCATTGCCGTGGCGGCAATGCGGAACGCGACATCGTGCTGGAGCTTGGCGCGCTCGCCTTCCAGCCCGGGGCCGGTGCGCCGCATGCCACGGACCTGAAGCGTGGGCGTCGACCGGGCAGTGCGCGGGATTACGAGGAATACACACGGATCGGGCACCATTTCGACGTGTTCCAGATGATGTCCCCCTCGGTTGAACCGCAGGACGTACCCGTCCATTTGCGGCACTATTTCACCACGCTGACCCAGCTGGACCTGACCGACAAGCTGCCATTTCTGTTTGCGCGGGGCACACCGCAGACTCGCGACAACTTCGAAATGCTCAAGATCGCGCGTGGCCTGGACGATGACATGTTTCAGGCTGGCGTGTATGCCTTTACCATCATCAACACGAATTCACCGCGAACGCTGGACATCCCCATGGCGCAAGGTCTCATAGACTTTGCCCGACAGGGACAATTGTCCATTGTGACACCGTTCACGTTGATGGGAGCCATGGCGCCGATCACGGTGGCCGGCGCAATTACACTGAGCCATGCCGAGTGCCTTGCCGCGATCACACTTGCACAACTCACCAGACCGGGCGCCCCGGTCTGCTACGGCACATTCACCTCGAATGTCGACATGAAATCCGGCGCGCCCGCTTTCGGCACACCGGAACATTTCCAGGCTTCGCTGGCAGCCGGGCAGATGGCGCGCCTTCTGGGTCTGCCCTGGCGGTCCGCCGCCGGATCGGCCGCGAATCTCAACGACGTACAAGCGGCGAACGAGAACCAATTGGGACTTTGGGGTTGCCTGCTGTCGGGGGCCACCATCATCATCCATTCGGCCGGTTGGCTCGAAGGCGGGCTTTCGGTCAGCTACGAAAAGATCGTTACCGATGTCGAGGTGCTCAACATGGTGGCCGAGCTTTGTGCCGGAAGAAAGGCCGGAGTCAACGAGATCGGGTTTGCCAATGCCCTGGCACATGTCGCGCCATCGGGTCACTTCTTTTCCGCGCCGCAAACCATGGAGCGATATTCGACCGAATTCTATGAACCGATCGTACATGACTATGCCAATTTCGGAACCTGGACGGAACGTGGTGGAAAAGATGCCACCATCCGTGCAACCGATGTATGGGAAGCCATACTGGCGAGCCCGCGCAAATCCGCCATTTCGTCGGACCGGCTGGATGCATTGCGGGCATTCATCGACAAACGCACCATGGAGGGTGGCGCCCCTCCGGAAAGCTGACATATGGCGACAGAACGCACGGCAAATCAGATCAAGGATGGCATCGACCGGGAGGATTTGCCCGGCTATGTCAAGGTCACGCGTGATGACTGGCTTCGCGTCGCCATGGACCTGCTGGTGTCCGATGGTGTCTCCGAGGTCAAGGTGCTGACCATCGGCAACCGTCTCGGGGTTTCGAGGTCATCGTTTTATTGGTATTTCAAGAGCCACAAAGACCTGCTCGACCAGCTTCTGCATGAATGGGAGCGGACCAACACCGGGATCCTGGTCCGAGCCGCCCAGACACCGGCGCCAACCATAACTGCGGCGTTGAACAACTTTTTCCGATGCATTGTGGATCCCAACGGGTTCAATCATCCGTTGGACTTTGCCGTTCGCGAATGGGCGCGCCGGGATGGCGGGGTACGTCGGGTTATCGACAGATCCGACGAAATACGCACCTCGGCGTTGATGAAAATGTTCGAAGCACACGGTTACGACCCTTCCGAGGCCGACATTCGCGCCCGTGTTCTCTATTATCAGCAGATCGGGTATTATGCGCTGGATCTGAAGGAGACCCTTGAAGAGCGGCTTTCGCGCGCGGCGCTGTATCTTTACGCGTTCACAGGCGTTCATCCTTTGCCGGAAGAGGTTGAGGATTTCAAGGTCTTTGCCCGGCAGGTTGCTTCCCAATGAAACGGTATTCGGCACTTTCCCTTTTCCGCGAAGGCTTGCGCGCTCATCGGGGCTGGCAGCCCGCATGGACAAAGGCGCGTCCGAAACCCGCCTATGACGCGGTTGTGGTGGGCGGCGGCGGTCATGGGCTGGCCACGGCATACTACCTGGCCAGGATCCATGGGATCAATCGGGTCGCCGTGCTGGAAAAGGGTTGGATCGGCGGCGGCAACACGGGGCGAAACACGACCGTCTGCCGGTCGAATTATTTCTACCCCGAAAGCGTAGCCCTCTATGACCTTGCCCTGCGCCTCTACGAAGGGCTGAGCCGAGAATTGAACTACAACATCATGCTGTCGCAACGTGGCATGCTGATCGCCGCCCACACGCCGGCGCAGATGGAGATTTGCAACCGCATCGCAAACGCGATGCAACTCAACAATGTCGACGGCAAACTGATGGGGCCGGAGGAAGCGGCCGCACGTGTACCGTTGATCAACACCGGCCCGGATGCGCGCTACAAGTTGATGGGCGGCATCTGGCAAGGACGGGCCGGGACCGCACGACATGACGCCGTAGCCTGGGCATATGCCCGTGCTGCCAGCGCCCTCGGCGTCGATATCATCGAAGGCTGCGAGGTGGCGGGTATAGATGTCCAAAACGGTGCGGTCGCCGGTGTCGAGACGACGTTTGGCCCGATCCGCACCGAAAGGCTGGGGCTGGCGGCGGCTGGTGCCACCCCCGGACTGACCGCGCATGTGGGTGTGGACCTGCCGATCCATGACTACGCGCTTCAGGCCTTCGTTTCGGAACCCGTCAAACCCTGTCTGGACACGGTTCTGCTGTATCTCGGCACTGGCACCTATGTCAGCCAGTCCGACAAGGGCGAACTGGTGTTTGGCGGCGGGTTGGACCGTGTGCCCACGCATGGACAGCGCGGCAACCTGCCGGTGCAGGAGGCCGTAACGGCAGGCTTGCTCGAAATGTTCCCCGCCTTCGGCCAATTGAGACTCCTGCGCCAGTGGGCAGGCGTTGTGGATGTCGTGCCGGACAGTTCGCCTCTGATCGGGCCTGTCGGTCCGTCCGGACTGCATATCAACTGCGGCTGGGGGACCGGCGGGTTCAAGGCAATTCCAGCCGGCGGCTGGCTCCTCTCGCATCTCATGGCGAAAGGCGAACATCACGAGATCAGCCGCCCATTCGATCTGGACCGTTTCGCGCGCGGCCGCCTGATCGACGAGGCAGCGGGTTCCGGGATCGCGCATTAGGAGGTTCAAGATGCAACATTTTCCCTGCCCCTTCTGCGGTTTGCGTAACGAGACAGAGTTTCATTTCGCGGTCGAGGCCGGTCACAGCCGCCCCGAACCCGCCGAACGCGTGTCAGACGCCGAATGGGCGGCCTATCTTTATGCAAACAAGTCGCCCAAGGGTGAGTCCCGGGAAGTCTGGTTGCACCTCAGTTGCGGCGAGTACTTCATCCTGTCGCGCGATACCGTCACCCGCGCGGTTCTTGGATCGGTGACATTACCGGGGGTGACCCGATGACTGGCTGGCGGCACCAGACCCTGGGTAGAAACATAGATCGGTCGAAACCCTTGCGGTTTTCCTTTGACGGACAAGACGTCGACGGTTTTGCAGGCGACACCCTGGCCTCGGCGCTGATCGCATCCGGGCAACGTATCCTGGGTCGCAGTTTCAAGTACCACCGGCCCCGCGGACTATGGGGGATGGGTGCGGAAGAACCCAATGCCGTTCTCGACGTGCGGCATGGATCGGAACATTGGCCCAACACCAGGGCAACGCTGGCAAGGGCGCAGGACGGGATGACCGTGACATCGGTCAATGCATGGCCAACGGCGCGCGGCGACATGTTCCGGCTGATGGACCTTGCGCATCGCTTTCTGCCGGCAGGGTTCTACTACAAGACGTTCATGGCCCTTCCCTGGCGGTTCTATGAACCGATGATCCGCCGCATGGCCGGGCTTGGGCGGGTCGATCCCTCTTGCGCGCCGCGGGCCGATGTGGCTCAGGTGTCGGCGGAATGCGACGTGCTGGTGATCGGAGCCGGCCCTGCCGGGATTGCTGCGGCCAAAGCGGCGGCGGAAACCGGCAAGAGGGTCTGGCTGGTCGAAGAGTCAAGCCAGCTTGGCGGCACGTTGCGCTGGCGCGGCGGTGAAATCGGCGGTACCCCCTGGCAGGAATTCGCAGCTGCAACGCGCGAAATCGTGTTGGCGGCCGGCGGGCGCATCCTGACCGAAACGACGCTCTGGGGCGCTTTCGATCATGGCAGTTTCGCCGCGTGGGAGCGTGGGGTCCCTGAAAGGCATTGGCGTATCCGATCGACCAGGACGATCCTGGCTTCGGGCGGAATCGAACGGCCCGTCTGGTTTGCGAACAATGACCTGCCGGGCGTGATGTCGGCCGAAGCCGCGTTTCACCATTTAATCCTCTACGGTGCCGCACCCGGGCGACGGGTTCTTTTGGCGATGGCCAGCGACCGCGGCGTTCCGGTCGCCCGTGCACTGACCGACGCCGGTGTCGAGGTGACCCTGGTGGATGCCAGAAAGACCCCGGTGGATTGCGGCGTGCCCAGGGTGACGGGCCGCATCGAGGCAGCCCACGGACGGCGGGGCGTCGACAGCGCCACGGTCAATGGAAAACGCATTGCCTGTGATACGATCCTTTGCGCCGGCGGCACCACCCCGACCCTGCATATCTGGTGTCAGGCGGGCGGCAAGCTGGATTGGGACGCCTCCCGCGATATGCTGGTGCCGCGCCCAGGTACTGCGCCGATGACCGTGGTCGGCGCGGCGGCCGGCGTACTCGATCTGGAAACCGCCGTTGAGGATGGGTGGGCCGCCGGATCGGAGATCGAGGCGACGAACCGCCCTGCCCCGAAATCGCCCCCGGACCACGTTTTCCGTCCCGATCCATCTCTGCCCGGACGGCAATGGATCGACCTGCAAAACGATGTCACGCTCAAGGATGTAACGCTGGCCGCGCGCGAGGGCTTTTCCTCGGTCGAGCACCTCAAGCGCTACACGACCCTGGGCATGGCAACCGATCAGGGCCGCACATCGAATTTTGCGGGCCTTACCGCCATGGCCGCGGTAACCGACCGCACGATCCCGGCCACGGGAACAACCACCTATCGTCCCCCCTTCCAGCCTGTTCCGCTGCGTGCAATAGCCGGACCGGCCCGCGGCGCACTTTACCATGCGCCAAAGCGCTTGACACTGGAGGACATGCATCGTGCTGCCGGGGCGCGGTTCCGCGAATATGGCGGATGGCTGCGTCCTGCAACCTATGGCGCGGGCGATGAAACGACGGTGGCTCGGATCGAGGCACAGACAGCCCGCCAGTCTGTCGGGGTTTTCGACGCCTCTCCGTTGGGCAAGCTGGACGTGATCGGGCCGGGTGCTGCGGACCTGCTGGATTTTACCGGTTATGTCCGCATGTCGACGCTGAAACCGGGCCGTGCCCGATATGGTTTCATGCTGTCCGAGACCGGCATCGTCTATGACGACGGGGTCGTCCTTCGGCTGGCGGAGGATCATTTTTTGGTTTCCACGTCATCCAGCCATGTCGAAGGAGTCCGCTATCGCCTGGAAGATGCACGGCAGGACAGGATTGGACGCGGCCGGGTGTTCATTCACGACATTACGCAAGGCTTCACAACACTTACGGTAACAGGACCCAAGGCCCGTGAAATGTGCCGGAAGGCGGGGATCGAACTGCCGGACCTGCCGCACATGGGCGTCGGCCAGACCAGCTTTGAAGGTTCGCCAATGCGCGTGGCCCGGATCAGCTTTACCGGCGACCTGAGCTATGAACTCAGCGTCCCGGCAAATCTGGCGCATGCTCTGCATGACCGACTGGATACCGCCCTGCCGGAGGTCGGTGGATGCTGGATAGGTCTTGAAGCCGTGCTGATCCTGCGAGCCGAAAAAGGATTTATTCTCATCGGCAAGGACACCGATGGCGCGACGATGCCCCATGATCTGGGCTGGGGAGGACCTCGGACCAGACGCGAGGACGAGTATATTGGCAAACGTTCGCTGTTCACTCCGGAAGCTCAAGGCGACAAGCGCCGGCAACTGGTTGGCCTGCGTGTGCGTGACGGCGATGCCGTCATCGCAACCGGTTCGCACCTGATCGAGGATCAGGGCGCGCGCCGGTCCTTGGGCTTTGTCACGTCAAGCTGTTTCAGCCCCACGCTGAAGCGTCCGATTGCCCTTGCCTTGCTGGAAAACGGACGCGACAGGATCGGCGGTTCCGTGCAGGTGTTCAACGACGGAGAGGTACGCTCAGCCGAAGTCACCATGGCTTGCGCCTTTGATCCCAAGGGGGAGTATCTCGATGGATGAGCGTCTTTGGACAGACCGGGCACTGGCCGATGGAGAAGCCATTGCGGCCGCAGGATGCCGGATTTCGCGTTCCGGGACCGGTCATCAAACTCTTGTTTCCGGTGACCTGACGGCGGCAATTTCCATGTTGGCGCCGGATGCCCCGTTGCTCGGGTTTGCCGAGGTGTCCGATACACCCGAGCAAGCGATCCGGATAGCACGCGATCACGCCCTGTTGGTCACGTCAAATCCCGTTCAAGAGGACCCGGGCTGGCACAGCGCCGGCTTTGCGCTGAGCGATGCGGGCAACCGGTTCGCCTGTCTCGACCTTGCCGGACACGGTGCAATGGACGTTTTGGCGCATGGGTTGGCCTCTGCTGCTCCGGTCGGTTCCCCGTCAGCCGCCCTGTATTTCGTCGGGTTGCCTGTGCTGGTAACCGGAACGAGAACGGGCCTGAAGCTCTGGGTTGACCAGGCCCACCTGACTTATCTCACGGGTTTCATTGCCCGTATTGGTCGGAACGCGGGCCCTGCGTTCGACAGCTGAGGGCGGTGGCGATATGGCGGAACCGCATGTCATGCCCCATGACCTGCCCAGAATCGGCGAAAGAAGGCGGCATGTTCCTCGGCCTCGTGCCGAAGCCAATCCGTAAACAGCGTTACAGGTGGCTGGCGACCCGCGCCTTCGGGATAGACCAGAAAATACGCATCCGGGGACGGCAGCACAGTATCGAACGGGCATACCAGTGTGCCGCTTTGCAGGTGTGACCGGGTCGTCACTTCGTCGCCTATGGTTACGCCATCTCCGCGCGCGGCGGCGACAAGACAAAGGACAGTCCTGTTGTAGATCCGACCGGAACCCGGATCCATGACACGATCGCCGGTCGCTTCCTGAAATGCGCGCCACCAGAACCGTGTCTGGTCATGGATCAGGTGCCGTTCCGGGATGTCGGACAGCCGGGGTGGGCGGCCAAGAGACTAGAAATAGCTGGGCGCGGCGACCGGGAACACCCGGTTTGTCATCAGCGCCTCGAACCGGCAGCCGTTCCAGCCCCCGCGCCCCCAGATCACGGCACAGTCCCATTCGCCCTCGGGCGGGTTGTTCATTCCGATATTCGCTGTGATCGAAATCCGGATCGTCGGATGGAGCGCCTCGAACTCGGGCAGCCGGGGAAACAGCCATTGTTCCAGGAAATCGGCATCCCCGAACAACCTGATCTGGTCTGGTGCGGGAACGTCCATCTCGCGCAAACCGGTTTCGATCTGCGCGAATGCGGATCCGGCCAGATCCGCCACACGCTGCCCGAACGACGTGATTTCGATCCTCCGGTGATATCGACGGAACAGAGCTTGCCCAAACTCGACTTCAAGCGCCGAAATCTGTTTGCTTACAGCCGATTGGGTCACACCCAAGGCATCAGCCGCCAGGGTAAAGCTGTTATTCCGCGCGACGGCGACGAGAACCCTCAAGCCATTCAGATTGGGAAGGCGATTTGTCGTGAGTTTTTCGAGTTCTATGCCGGATTTATTCGAATTTGACTGACTTTTTCGCATCCGTAAAGCTGAACCAGATTTATTGGGCAGTCTCATATGGCGCAGCTCTATCCATTCAATGATCCGGTGACAGTTGAGTCCGAGCCGCCGGTTCGCTTTGAACGCGGCGATGGCATCCGGGTTTCCGATACGCAAGGAAACACCTATATCGACGCGGTTTCCGCGCTTTGGTGCTCGAATCTGGGGTTCTCTCCGCAACGACTGACCCGCGCCGCGGCCGAGCAGATGCAGCGGTTGGCCTATTACCATTCCTTCATGGGACGTACCCCTTCGCAGTCCGACAGGCTTGCCGACCGGCTGGTCGCAAGACTTCCCGGCATGGCGCGGGTGTTCTATGGCACTTCGGGATCCGAGGCGGTCGAAACAACCGCCAAATTCGTGCGCTACTACTGGTCGGCCAGGGGAAATCCCGGTCGGCACAGGATCATCGCGCGTGAAGGCGCTTATCATGGCTCCGAGCAGATGAGTGCGGCGCTCACCGGACTGGGCTATTGTCACGACGGGTTCAACTTGCCGCTGTCCGCGGTTCCGCGTGCCGGTCGCCCACATTATCTGCGCGATGCCGAACCCGGAGAAAGCGAAGCCGCATTTTCCAGGCGCCGGGCGCGCGAGTTGGACGACCTGATCCAACGGGAAGACCCTGGCACCATCGGCGCATTCATCGGCGAGCCTGCCATGGGTGCGGGCGGGGTCATTCTGCCACCGGACGGGTATTGGGACGCGGTCCAGGACGTGCTGTCGAAACACGGTATCCTGCTGATCGCGGACGAAATCATATCCGGTTTCGGACGAACCGGCGAATGGTTCGCCTGCGAAACCTACGGCATTCGGCCGCACATGATGACCCTGGCCAAACAGTTGACCGCATCGGTCTTCCCGATGTCCGCCGTCGCGATGACGGCCGAGGTCTATGAAACGATGAAGAGCCTCGCGCATGAGAAAGGGATTTTCGGCCATGGTGTCACCTATGGCGGGCACCCCGTGGGCGCTGCCGTGGCGCTGGAATGCCTCGATATCTACGAAGAGATGAACTTGCCGCTGCTTGTGGGCCGGCTTGGGAAAGAAATCGAAAAAGGCTTCGAACCGTTCCGTGACCGTCCCGAGGTGCTGAAGTGCCGTCGCGTTGGCATGCTCGCCGCCGTGGAGTTCGAGACAGAAGCATAGGCAAGGGCTGTTGGAGACGAGGCCGTTCGACGGGGCGTGTTCTTCCGGATAATTGGCCCGGTCGTTGCGATCGCGCCGCCCTACATCTGCACCGAGGCGGACATAGCAAAGATCATGGCGGTTCTCGCGGATGCCACAGACGCCGCAATGCCCTGAAACTTTGTTATCTCTCCGCGACAGAGGTACTTGCGAAATTCCGCAGCCGGGAGATTTCTCCCGTGGATCTTGCAAGGGCTATCATCGACCGGGCAGAAGCCGTGGAACCGGTCATCGGCGCTTTCACCTACAGGTATTTCGAAACCGCACTCGACGCGGCCCGAGACGCCGAAGCACGCTATTCGGGACAGGGCGGTGAATCCCGCGCTCTTGACGGTCTGTTCGTAGCGATCAAGGATGCAGGTCACGTTGCGGGCCAACCAACCTCGGCAGGTTCTCTCCTGACGAATGTTGACCCACAGCCGGTGACATCGCCGATCAATACTCGGATCCTCGAGGCAGGCGGTATCGTACATGCGCGCAGCGCCACCCCTGAATTCTCCTGTTCATCCGTCACCTGGTCACGCCGCTGGGGTGTGACGCGCAATCCCTGGAACATCAAAATGACACCGGGCGGGTCTTCGGGTGGTGCTGCCGCCTCGCTGGCGGCGGGAACGGCAACGCTGGCCACGGGGTCCGACATCGCGGGGTCAATCCGCATTCCTGCCGCATGCTGCGGCATTGTCGGATACAAGCCGCCGCGCGGGCGCAACCCGGTGGACCCTCCATTCAACCTGGACTTCTATTGCCACACAGGACCGATGGCCCGGACGGTGGCAGACACACTGCTGTTTCAGAATGTATTATGCGGGCTGCATCCGGCGGACCCGACAGGCCTGCCACGCCATCGGATTTCTGCCGAACCGGATGCCCAAGGGCTGCGAATAGCCATGTCGCGAAACCTCGGGTTCTACGCCGTGGATGCCGAAGTCGAGCGGGCGATGGAAGATGCAGCACGCAGGTTTCGCGACCTTGGCGCAATCGTCGAGGAAATCGACCTGCCGTGGGGCTGGGACGTGATCGACGCCGCCATGGCTCACCTGCATACAATTTTCGGAACTTCGATCGCGCCGGAGAATTCAACGGATTGGGAGTTGATGAGTCCCTATGCCCGCGATTTCGCAGCCGCTGGTCTAAGGATCACACCAAGAGAATTTCTCGCTGCGTTGACCCGCGCTGGCCGCATGGGTGTCGAACTGAATGCCGCGATGGCAGGATACGACCTGCTGATCTGTCCCACCAACGCCTTGCCCTCTGTCCCGGCCGATCTGGATGTTTCAAACGGCACGGTCGAGATCGGGGGAACCAGCGTGCCTGCATTGCTAGGCTGGGTCATGACCGTTCCCTTCAACATGCTGTCAACCCGGCCAGCCATCTCAATCCCTTTCGGACAAGCTGCGAATGGAGTGCCGATCGGGATGCAGATCGTCGGGCGCTCCTATGATGATGACACGGTTTTCGCTGCGGCCTTGGCTTTCGAATCTGCTGCGGCACGACCCGCGTGGCCTGACCCATCAATTCAGTTGACGCAGGCATGAGAAGATGTGGACACTCATGTCTAGACAGTTCTGTCCACGAATCGCTTTGAAAGCGCGAAACTTCGTCAGGGAGAGGAAAATGACAGAGAAAAGACTGCATCCGGCCGCAGAGATGTACGCTGCCGAATACCACGCAGGAGAGTTGAGCCGCCGAGAATTCCTGAGCCGCGCCACCATGCTTGGGGTTTCGGCTACGGCTGCCTATGCGCTGATCGGCGCCATTGCGCCGTCAAAGGTGAATGCCGCGGCCGCCAAAGGCGGCACTCTGCGTGTCAATATGGAAACCAAGGCGATGAAAGACCCTCGCCTTTGGGACTGGACGGAATATGCCAACTTCTGCCGGGGGTGGCTCGACTATATGACGCAATTCAACCGTGACGGCAGCGTCACCGGAAGCCTAATCGAGTCATGGGAGGCGAACGACGACGCCACGCAATACACGCTGAACCTGCGTCGGGGCGTCAAGTGGAACAACGGTGATGACTTCACGGCGGTTGACGTGCTGCACAATTTCGACCGCTGGGCCGATGGTACCGTCGAAGGTAACTCGATGGCCTCGCGCGTCGCGGCTTTGCAGGACCCGGACACGAAAAAGCTGCGCGAAGGATCCGTTGTCGCCATCGACGATCACACGGTGCAACTCAACCTGAATACATCCGACATCAGCGTCATGGCCGCGCTGTCGGATTACCCCGCCGCGGTCGTACACCGCAGCTACGCTGGAGAAGACCCCGTTGCCAGCCCGATCGGCACCGGCGTCTATCTGCCGGAAAGCTACGAGGTCGGTGTCAAGGCGGTTCTCGTTCGCAACCCCGACCACAACTATTGGCGCGAGGGTGGCTGGCTGGACCGGATCGAGTTCATCGACCTCGGCACGGACCAGGCGTCGCTTGCGGCCGCCGCAGAAGGTGACGAGATCGATCTGACCTACCGGACGGATGGCGATTTCGTGGCGCTCTTTGACGGGATCGGCTGGCAATCGAGCGAGGTTGTCACCGCCAATACCCTGGCTGTCCGGTTCAACCAGCTTTCCGCCCCTTATGACAACCGCGAGGTTCGGCGGGGCATTCAGCTTATGGTAGACAACGCAAAAGTGCTCGAACTGGGCATCGGCGGTCTGGGACTGCCCGGTGAAAACCACCATGTCTGCCCCATTCATCCCGAATATGCGAAATTGCCGCCCCTGGAAGTCGATCCCGCAAAAGGCGCAGAGATGATTGCGGCTGCCGGGCATTCCGATACCGAAATCGAGTTGATTTCGCTCGATACCGGCTGGCAGCGGAATACCTGTGACGCGGTCGCCTCACAGATCAGAGATGCCGGAATGAACGTCAAGCGCACGATCCTGCCCGGCGCCACCTTCTGGAACGACTGGACCAAATACCCGTTTTCGGCAACCGAATGGGGTCCGAGACCGCTGGGCATCCAGATCATGTCCCTTGCCTACAAGAGTGGCGCGGCGTGGAACGAAAGCGCATTCTCGAACGCCGAATTCGACAGCCTGCTGGAACAGGGTCTTTCCGTCGCTGATGCAGACGCGCGTCGGGAGATCATGGCCAAGATGGAAAAGATCATGCAGGACGAAGGCGTGCTGATCCAGTCCTACTGGCGTTCCGTGTTCAACCACTCGAACGGCAAGTTCGCAAATGTCGATGTGCATCCGTTCTACGAACTGGCCCTGCACGACATTCATCTGAAAGCCTGACAGATGCGGGAGTGCCGTTTTACGGCACTCCCTGCAATTCCGCTATCGGTCCAAAGTCTTTTGCGCCGCCGCCTGTGAGCCAGGCTGAGAGCATCTTTCAGTACTGGGTCTCATTCAGGCTTTGCTGCCCAGACCTCGACCTCGACCTTGAACTCTTCGCGGGTGAACCCCGATACGATCAGCAGGGTCGAACCGGGCAGGCGATCCGTTTGGCCGATGAACCTGTCCCGCGCCTGCATGTAGCCGGCCATGTGTTCACGCGCCGTGACATAACCGGTGACATGGGCCACATCCGCAGGGGTCATGCCCGCCTCGGCCAGGATCGCGCGGATATTCTCGAAGCAGATCGCGGCCTGATCGAAGGCGCTGTCCGGGATCGAATCATCGGCCCGAATCCCCAGCTGACCAGAGGTACGGACCAGCCGGGATCCGCCCGGAATCTCGGTGCCGTGAGAATAGGCGGCAAAGGGCTTTCGCAGGATTTCAGGATTTAACGCTCTCATTTCTCTTCACTTTCTCTGCCTGATAAAAAGCCTTGCCAGAAGGGGCACATTCTGGAAACATTTTTCTCACATCTCTGGCACGGATCATTCTCAGGGCCACGCAAACCAGTTTCTCATGGGGGAAAACATGGCATCGCGTGTGCTTTCGGTGCGCCATGGCGACGAGCCTCTGGATGATCGTGCAACGGCCTGGCTTGGACAGGCCGGTTACGATGTACAAACTCTTCGTCCGTTTCGTGGCGACCTGCTGGGCGAACCCGACGAGGGTATTGCCGCGACCATCATCTACGGCGGCCCCTTTAACGTGTACGAGACGGACCGCCACCCGTTCCTGAACGAGGAGTACCGCTGGATCGACGCCTGCCTGACTGCGGGCATCCCGGTCCTCGGCATTTGCCAGGGCTGCCAGATGATCGCGCACCACCTCGGCGCCTGGGCCGGCCCGCGCGATGTCGAGATCTTCGAATTCGGCTATTACCCGATCACGCCCACGCCCGAGGCCGCCGGCTTCCTCGACGCCCCCCTGGTCGTGACCCAGGCGCATTACCACACTTTCGACCTGCCGCAGGGCGCGGTCCGGTTGGCCGGCAATTCCAACTACGAGAACCAGGCCTTCCGCTACGGCGACCGCACCTTTGGACTCCAGTTCCACGCCGAGGTGACCAAGACCGGTTTCCGCCGCTGGCAGGAGCAGAAGCGCGACGCCTACACCCGCCCCGGCGTGCAGACCAGACAGGAACAGGACCGCCTGATGGAGCAGCACGATGCCGCGCAAGAGGCGTGGTTTCACGGCTTTCTGGCAAGTTTCATGGGGGACGTCCGATGAGTGTTCGGGGCTTCTGGGCCGACCTTCCGTCCCCCGCATTCCGCGATCTGCCCGCAGACACCATCGCCGTCCTGCCGCTGGGCGCAACCGAGCAGCACGGCCCGCACCTGCCGCTGGCGGTTGACAGCGACCTGATCGAGGCGGTGACCGCCGGCATGCTGGGCGCGCTCACCCCGGAGCAGTCGGTGCTGGTGCTGCCCACCCTGCGCGTCACCAAGAGCGACGAACATATTGCCTTTCCCGGCACCCTGACACTCGGGGCCGAAACGCTGCTGGCGGTGCTGCGCGACATCGGCGCCTCGGTGGCGCGTGCGGGGGTCGAACGGCTGGTGCTGTTCAACGGGCATGGCGGCAACAGCGCGATGTTGCAGGTCGCCGCACGCGATCTGCGTATCGACCATGACCTGGTCGCCATTGTCTGCTCCTGGAGCGGCTTTGCCGAGTGGCACGGGCTCTTTGATCCGGTCGACTATGCCAATGACATCCACGCGGGCGACAGCGAGACATCGGCGATGCTGGCCATTCGGCCGGATCGGGTGATCATGGAAAACGCGCGCGATTTTCGCCCGGCGATGGCGGATTGGCAGGACGCGTTTCCGCAGATCGGGCTGGGCGGGAAACCTGCCAATCCCGGCTGGATGGCGCAGGATTTACATCCGCAGGGCGCCTGCGGCAACGCCGCCGCGGCGACCGCGGAAAAGGGTGCGCAGCTGCTGGACAGCGCCGGGCGCAACTTTGCCCGGTTCCTTGCCGATTTCGCCCGGTTCGATCACCGGAAGGATGCGCAATGACCCTGGCCGGAGGCAAAACAGGGCGCATTCCCGGCGTGCTGGTGCCGCGCGCCATGATCGCGCAGCCGGGCCGGTTCGGCGGCGCCCCCATTGGCGATTGCCTGTCCGGCGACCTCGTGCTGCGGAACGGCCGCGCGGTGGCGCTCTCCCCCTCCGGGCAGGCACCTGACTGCCTGGTGATGCCCCGCCTCACCGATCCTCACGTGCATCTCGACAAATGCCACAGCATGGACCGGCTGGCAGGAGTTGGCGGTGATCTCGACACCGCCATCCGGGCGCAACTGGCCGACAAGGCGCGATGGGACACGGCCGACATTCGCCACCGGGCCTCGCGCGGCCTGCGCGAACTGTCCGAGGCCGGCTGCGCCACCGTGCGCAGCCATGTCGACTGGGGCGACGATCGCGACCCCGACAGGGTTCCCCTGGCCTGGGAGGTGCTGGGCGAGTTGATCGCGACGGCGCCGCAAGGCTTCACCCTGCAACGCGCCGCCCTTACCGATATCGTCCGGCTTGCCGATGCCCCGTATGCCGAAAGCTGCGCCGCCCGTATCGCCCGCGACAAGGGCGTGCTGGGTGCCTTCGTGTTCGACCAGGCAGAACGGGATTCGGGCCTCGCGAACGCGTTTCGCGCCGCCGACCGCTACGGTCTGGCGCTTGATTTTCACGTAGACGAGGGGTTGAGCGCAACGCTCGACGGTCTGGAACGGATCGCCGATGCCGCGCTTGCGGCGCGGTTTCAGGGGCCGGTTCTCTGTGGCCATGCCTGTAGCCTCGCCAACCTCGGCCAGGCAGACACGGCCCGCATCGCCGACAAGCTGGCCCGAGCCGGTATCTCGGTCGCCGCCTTGCCGCAAACCAATCTCTACCTGCAAGGCCGCACGACGGGCACACCCGACCGCCGCGGCCTCACCCGGCTGCACGAGCTTCGCGCCGCCGGGGTGAACGTGGTTCTCGGGGCCGACAACGTGCGCGACGGGTTCTGCCCGATCGGCCGTCACGACCCGCTGCACACGCTGGCGCTGGCGGTGCTGGCGGCGCACCTCGACCCGCCCTTCGACAGGCATCTGCCCATGATCACCACCGGCGCCCGGCAGGCGCTGGGACTGGCGCCCCAAACCGTCGACGGGGCCGCCACCGGGGATCTTCTTCTGTTCGACGTGACGTCGACATCCGAGCTGCTGTGCGGTCCCGCCCGCCCGCGCCCGTTGTCCGAACACACAGGATGTGCCCATGACTGCCCTGCACAATAAGACCAAAACCGACTGGACCCGGATCGCGCAGGAGCTTTCCCCCGTTGCCATCATCGACGAACCGGTGCTGGTCAAGAAACGCTCTCGCGACTTCTTCTGGTATTCCCCCATACTGAACGCCCAGCTCAAGGGATGTTTCGGCGATCTCGTCGCGCAACCGGAAACCCGCGCGGAACTGGCCCATTGCCTGTCGGTGGCGCATGCCCATGACCTGCCGGTCGTGCTGCGCGGCGGCGGCACCGGCAACTACGGCCAGGCGGTCCCGCTGCATGGCGGGCTGATCGTCGAGACGACGGGCATGAACCGCATCCTCGAAATCGGCGAGGGGTTCGTGCGGGTCGAGGCGGGTGCGCTGATGGCCGACATCAACGCGGCGCTGAAACCGCATGGCTGGGAAATGGCCATGTTCCCCTCGACCCAGGACATCGCCACCATCGGCGGCTTTGTCGCCGGGGGCAGCGCCGGCATCGGCTCGATCGCCAACGGGGCGCTGCGCGAAAAGGGCAATATCATCAGTCTGAAAGCGCTTTCGGTCGAAGCAGAGCCGCAAGAGCATGTTTTTGACGCCGAACAGGCGCTGCAACTGCACCATGCCTGGGGTCTGAACGGCGCGATCACCGAAGTCACGTTGCGCACCGTGCCGACCCGCGACTGGATCGGCTGCATGGCAACCTTCGACAGCTATCGCGACTGTTACGCCGCGGGTTACGCCCTTGCCACCAGCGAGACGATCGGGCGCAAGCTCTGCTCGGCGGTCGAGGCGCGGATCGTCTCCTATTTTCCACGGCTCGAAGGCCACTTGCCGGCGGGGCGGCACCTTTTGGTTTCGCTGGTCCCACGCGAGGACATGGACGCCTATCGCGCCCTGATGGAGGCGCAGGGCGGCACGGTGGACCTTGCGTTGAGCGAGGAAGAACGCAAGGCCAGAGGCATCCCGCATGTGTTCGAATTCGCCTACAACCACACCACGCTTCAGGTGCTCAAGGCAGACCGTTCCGCCACCTACCAGCAATACGGGGTCAGCGACCCGGCAGATGTCGATGCCGTGGCGCGACTTGGGGCCGAGGTGGGTGATGACGTCTGGCAGCACCATGAATTCGCGCGGTTGGACGGCAAGATCGTCGCTTTCGACCTGCCGATCATCTGGTTCACCGACGAGGCGCGCCTGCGCGAGATCGACGACACCTATCGCGCGCACGGCTTCTCGGTGGCTGACGCCCATACCTACCATGTCGAAGGGGGTGGACTGAAGAACGCCGACTATCGCCACCTCGCGTGGAAAAAGCGGATGGACCCCAAGGGACTGCTGAACCCCGGCAAGTCACGGGCCTGGGAGGCGGTCCGCCACCTCTCTGCACCTGAAATCGAAGCAATGGCCAAGGATTGACCAGATGACGATCGCCACCAAACCCCTGAACCCCCATTTCGGTGTGGACGTGACAGGCATCGACCTGAACACCGTCACCGCCGAACACCTGTTCCCGCAACTGCGCGCCCTGTTCGAGGAACATTCCGCGCTGCTGTTTCGCGCCCAGGACATGACCGACGAAACCCATCTGCGCATCGCCGGCCTTTTCGGCCCAATCGAGGACCGCCAGTCCGACGAACGCAAACCCGGTGAAACCTTCCAGATTCCCAAGGTGTCCAACGTCATGGATGATGGAACCACCAGTGGCGAGATGGATCTCAAGACGCTGAACCTGAAATCCAACTTCCTCTGGCATTCGGACAGCACCTTTCTGCCGGTGCCGGCGCTGGTCAATATCCTTGTCGGACGCGTCGTCACCACGACAGGCGGCGCGACCGAACTCGCCTCGACCCGCGCCGCCTGGGCGATGATGCCCGAACCGCTGAAGGCGCGCATTCGCGGGCGCGGCATCTGGCACCGCTACAGCCATTCGCGGCGCAAGATATCGCCGGAACTGGCCGCCCTGCCAATGTTCAACAAATGGCCCGATACCCATTGGAAAGCGATCTGGACCAACCCGGTCAACGGGCGCGAGGCGCTGTACCTCGCCTCGCACGCCTGCAAGGTCGACGGCTATGACGAGGCCGAAAGCGAGGCGCTGCTTGAAGAACTGACAGCCTTCTGCACCCAGTCGGCGTTTGTCTATTCCCATAACTGGAATGTCGGCGACGTGCTGATCTGGGACCAGCGCGCCGTGATGCATCGCGGCACGCCCTGGCCCTATGACCAGCCCCGGACCCTGTCCAGCATCTGCAGTTCCGTCACCGAGGCCGACGGCATCGGCCGGATGCGCCTGCCCGCCTGAAAATCCGGCGGACAGAACCGCCACCTCGCCCCAACCGACAGAGAGTGTATCCATGACCTACCTGACACGAACCGGCAAACCCCTGCCCGATGTCCTCTTGAACGCGGCCCCTGACACGCCCCGCGATCCCATCAGCCGCCGCGAGTTTCTGGCGACCGCCTGTTCCTTTGGCGCCTCGGCGGCAACCGCCTATGCGATGCTGGGCCTGCCCTCCCCGGCGCAGGCCGCAAGCCACGCGCAGGCGGGCGGCACCGTCCGCATCCAGCAGCAGCTGGTGACCATGCGCGACCCGCGCAAGTTCGACTTCAACAGCCTTGCCACCTTTACCCGGGGCTGGCTGGAATACCTCGTCCAGTACAACTCGGACGGCACCTTCACTCCGATCCTGCTGGAAAGCTGGGAGATCAACGCCGATGCCACCCAATACACACTGAACCTCCGCAAAGGGGTGAAATGGAACAATGGCGACGATTTCACCGCCGATGACGTGGCCTTCAACATCGCCCGGTTCTGCGACAGCGGCGTCGAAGGCAACGCCATGTCCGGCAAGTTCGGCGTGATCATCGACGAGGCAACAGGCAAGGCGATGGACGGCACGATCGAGATCGTGGACACGCACACCGTGCGGCTGAACCTGCCGCGCCCCGATATCTCGCTGATCGCCGGTCTGGCGGACTATCCCGCCGCCATCGTTCACCCGAGCTTCGACGAGCTCAACATGCTTGAAAATCCGGTCGGCACCGGCCCCTACCTGCCGGAAAGCTATTCGGTCGGGGAAAGCGCGGCGCTGGTCCGCAACGAGACCCATAATTGGTGGAACGCCGGTAACGGCGCTTTCATGGACCGGATCGAGTTCATCGATTTCGGCGCCGACCCGGGCGCGCATTTTGCCGGGGCCGAAGCCGATGAGTTCGACGTTACCTATGATACCGAGGGCGATTTCATCATAGCCTTCGACGCTCTCGACGGCTGGACCAAACATTCGGTCGATACCGCCGCAACCGTTCTTGCCCGCTGCAACCAGCTGGCCGAGGAAAATGGCAAGGCGATCTATGCCGATGTGCGCGTCCGGCGCGCGCTGGCGCTCGCCGTCGACAACGCCACCATTCTCGAACTTGCCTACAACGACCAGGGCAGCGTGGCGCAGAACCATCATGTCTCGCCCAAGCACCCGGAATATGCCGACATCGGATCGCCCGTGCGCGATGCCGGCGCCGCCCTGGCCTTGCTCGAAGAGGCCGGGATGAAGGATTACGAGTTCGAGTTGATCTCGCTCGACGCCGCCTTCTGGAAGGCCACCGGAGACGCGATCGCCGGGCAGTTGCGTGATGCGGGGATCAAGGTCAAGCGCACGGTCTACCCCTCGTCGACCTTCTGGAACGACTGGGCGAAATACCCGTTCTCGGTCACCAACTGGAACCACCGGCCCTTTGGCATCCAGACCTATGCGCTGGCCTACAAGTCCGGCGCGGTCTGGAGCGAGACCGGATTTTCCAACGCCGATTTCGACGCGCTGGTCGATCAGGCGCTGGCGACGCCGGATGCCGATGCCCGCCGCGAGATCATGGCCAGGCTCGAACGGATCATGGTCGACGAGGGGGTGATCATCCAGCCCTACTGGCGCGCGCTCTACAACCATTCCAAAAGCAACCTGAAAGGTGCCGAAATCCATATCTCGAACGAGATGTACCCGCAGTACATGTACTGGGAAGCCTGACATCCCCGGCCCGTCCGGGACTCCCGGACGGGCGTTTCACAGCGCTAAATGACCCATGCTCGATCAAATCCTTCTCGTCACCTGTGCGGTGAACCTTGCCTTCATGGCGGCCTGGCTGACCGTGGGCGCAATCGAGAACCTGTTTCATTCCTTCCTGAACGAAACTTACACCGCCGAGGTAATGGACATGCTGCGCATGCGCGAAGACTACCCCGAGGCCTACGCGCATGTCTCGTATCGCAGGCTCACCAACCCCAGGCTGCGCAAGGGCCTGTTTGCCTTCATCGTGGCCTGGGAACTGCTCGCCACCCTGGTCCTGTGGCTGGGGGCGGGCGCGGCCGCAGGGGCGGCCTTGAGCCTGGTCGCCGTTGCCACCGCCCTGTCGCTGGCCCTGGTCGGCGTCTTGCTGTTCTGCTCGGTCTGGGCGGGTTTCCTGATCGCGGGGAACTACTTCTGCTATTGGTTCGGCCACGAAGGCGGGCAGAACACGCATTTCCATATGCTGCTCTGGGGATTGGGCAACACCCTGCTGATCGCGGCACTTGCAATTCATTTTTAATGTCGGGAGCCGGTGCTTTCAGTCCCGAAGCGTGATTCATCCTTCGACAACCGCGGCGGCTTGTCCGATCTTTTCTGGCAGAGCGACGTGCACATGGCGCCGCTTCAACCCTGTTTGCCGAAGCCCCACGGCGAGCCTGACCTTGAGGACCGGCGTGTTCTGACCGGCATTATATTGATCAATCGCAACGGCTTGCCTTGGTGCGGCGCGACCAAGGCATTTGCCTCGCGCAAGACATACTACAGGCCAAAGGACTGACCGCGCGTGATGACCCGAAACGACAGACGTCCAAAGGTCTTCCCGTGCGCAATCGCTCTCGAGGCTACCATCATCTAATGGCCACAAGGTCCGAGCTCGAGCGCGAAAACTTGGTGATGCAGGGATATGGTGCTGCCGGAGAGATTTGAACTCTCGACCTCTCCCTTACCAAGGGAGTGCTCTACCCCTGAGCTACGGCAGCGAGGGTGAGCGGGTGATTAGACTCAAACGGAACGGCGCGCAAGGGCATCTGGACGGTTTTTTTCACCTGCTGTAGAGAAAGGCCATGACAGTGCAAAAAACCCCTCAAAAGCCAAAACCAGCGCGCGAAAATCGCGAAGACAGGCTGAAGACCGCTCTCAAGGCCAACCTGGCGCGCCGCAAGGCGCAAGCGCGGGCACGGTCGTCTGGCGAACAGGCAAAAGCGACCGACAAGGACTGAAACGGCTCTGCACGATTGCTTTCCCGGACGGCCAGCAACAGCCTCGCGCACACCAACCGCAATGGTCGGAAACCGAACACGCCACGAGAGGTGAAACTTTCTTGCGTGCGGGCTATCATCCGGGCCGGGAATGTGAGCATTTGGTGGCACAATTGCCGCAGGGGCCGCATGGGTCGATCAGTTCAGGGGCAGGTGATGGACGCAACATTCGAAGACGGGCGCGAGGCGCCATTGAACATCGGGGCCGAGGATGCGGACGACCTGGAAATTCTTTCCGCGTTGATCCAGGATTCGGTTTTCCCGATAACCGAAATGTCCTGGCGATCGGCCGAACGACGCTTTGCCCTTTTGCTCAACAGGTTCAGATGGGAAGATCGCGAGGCTGCCGAACGGCGCGGGCGCGGCTATGAGCGGGTACAGTCGCTCCTCGTGATCGACAATGTGCTGGGCGTGGCCAGCCAGGGAATCGACCGCTCCGACAGGGACACGGTCCTCTCGCTGCTTTCCGTGACGTTCGAGGCGGGCGAGGAAGGAGCCGGCCAGATTTTGCTGACCCTTGCCGGCGATGGCGCGATACGCCTGTCGGTCGAGGCGATCGAAGCTACGCTCAAGGATGTCACACGCCCTTACCTGGCGCCTTCGCGCCAGGCACCGCGACATTCCGACTGATGCAGAACAAGCGGGGAATCTCTCAGGCATTCTCGCCCGCTTCAACCGAACACAGGCTGCGTCCGGCCACGCCATTCGACGTTTTCGAAATGTCAGGCGTGCTGATCCGGTCGATTTCCAGCCTTTGTGCCACCGATCACCGGAACGATCCCGAGGCCGTTTCCAGGTGGTGTGCCGACAAGTCGCCGCAGGCGCTGCGCGACCGGATGGCAGCGGGAGACACCGAATACTGGGTATCGATCCTATCCGGACGGATTGCGGCCGTTGGCGCCCTGTCCGATGTCGGCGATGAACCCGGGACCGGCCGGATCGTTCTCAACTATGTCGATCCGGCCTTTCGCAATCAGGGGGTCAGCAGCAACATGCTGGACAGGCTCGAAGCACTGCTGGCCGAACGTCGTGTTTCCCGTGCGTTGCTGACCAGCACGGCGACGGCGCGCGACTTTTATCTGCGTCGAGGCTGGCAGATGGCAGGACCGCCGCGTCAGGGTCGGTGGATCCTGGGCCATCCGCTGGAAAAGACGCTGCCGGCCGGGACAGGCTGATCCTCGCCTCGACGCGGTGCAGCGCCGCAGCCTACGGTGCTTGAGGCGCGGGGATACTCCGGCTATGTCACGGCCAAAGGAGTACCCGATGCCCCAGTTTCTCGATACCGCAGACCCGGATTTCGAAACAGATTTCGTCGCGCTTCTGGCGGCCAAGCGCGAGGACAGCCCGGATGTCGATGCCGTGGTGGCCGAGATCATCGCCGACGTGCGCGCACGTGGCGATGACGCGGTGATCGAACTGACGCAACGGTTCGACCGGGTCACGCTGACGCCGGACAGTTTGCGGTTTTCACCCGACGAGATCGCTCGGGCAATGGAGCAGGTCACTCCCGATGATCGTACCGCGCTGGAACTCGCAGCGGAACGCATTCGCGCCTATCATGTCCGCCAGATGCCGCAGGACGAAGAATGGACCGACGCCTCCGGCGCAACGCTGGGCTGGCGGTGGTCAGCGGTATCGGCGGCAGGACTTTATGTGCCGGGCGGGCTCGCCTCGTACCCGTCCTCGGTGCTGATGAATGCAATCCCGGCCAAGGTCGCAGGCGTCGGCCGCCTAGCCATCGCGGTGCCGACACCTGATGGACAGGTCAATCCCTTGGTGCTGATGGCGGCGCACCTGTCCGGCGTTGACGAGGTTTACCGGATCGGTGGCGCACAGGCGATTGCCGCGCTCGCCTATGGTACGCGGTCCGTTGCCCCGGTGGACAAGATCACCGGCCCGGGCAATGCTTTCGTTGCCGCTGCCAAGCGGCGCGTGTTCGGCAAGGTCGGGATCGACATGATCGCGGGACCATCTGAAATCCTGGTGATCGCCGATCGGGACAATGACCCGGACTGGATCGCGCTGGACCTGCTCAGCCAGGCGGAACACGATGAAAGCGCCCAGTCGATCCTGATCACCGATGACGTCGGATTTGGCCGCGCGGTGGCCGATGCCGTGTCAAAGCGGCTGGAAACACTGGAACGCCGTGCCATCGCCGGGGCCAGTTGGCGCGACTTCGGCGCCATCATCACCGTGCGCGACATGGACGAGGCGGCCGCCTTGTCGAACCGGATTGCACCCGAGCATCTGGAGCTGTGCGTGGCCGACCCCGCCGCGCTTTCACAAAAGACGGTGCACGCAGGCGCGATCTTCCTGGGTCAGTACACGCCCGAGGCCATTGGCGATTATGTCGGCGGCCCGAACCACGTACTGCCCACGGCGCGCTCCGCGCGATTTTCCTCCGGCTTGAGCGTGATGGATTTCCTCAAGCGGACCACGCTTTCGCAAATGACCCCAAAAGCGTTGCGCGCAATCGGACCAGCGGCAGCGCAACTGGCCCGGTCGGAAAGCCTCGAGGCGCACGGCCTTTCTGTCCTGGCCCGGCTCGAACGGTTGAACGACTGACGCGGTCCGGGGCAGACCGGGAAGGGTCCAATCCGCCAACTCGCGCGCGAATGGAAGGAACCGGTCTGAGAGGCCGTTGTACATCTCGGCGACCACGGCCGGTCATCGCCCTCACGGAAGTGCCGATAGAGAGCCGCGATATCCAGGGTGCCAACCTCGCCCTGCGCCCAGAATACAGCGCCCCGGGGTGACGGAACGATTTGCGCGCGGCCTTTGGTGCCCCTTGTTTCGGCCAGCGTAAATTCATCCTGTCGATCCAACCAGTCATCCAGCCGGCTCGCTGACATCCGGCAGAAATCATGTACGGGCAGAACGGTGCAAGGCGGGCCGACTCCACCGCATCGCGATCATCCAGACCGCAGCGTAGTGAGTTAAAGGTGACGGCTGCGACTGCGGATCGCCCGCCGGCGCACACTGATGTATTTCACCCCTCAGCTATTCACCATAAAGCTCGCCGAGATGCGCCCATTGCGAGCATCTGGTGTCGCTGCAACATCATGAGCTGAAAACCGGAAAGCTTCAGCCAAACGTCGGCAATCCCGGCGAGAATGCCGAAAGACTTGGCAATCAAAGGATCAGGCGATAGTTCTCGTCGCAATAGTATGGGTTCTCAGTTGCTTGTCGAAAGGCCCAGCAAGACCACGAAGTAAAGGAACCTTGTCCTTGCGCTTGACCAAACTGAAAGCGGCCCGACAGGTCGAGACCATCCTGAGCCAGGTGTCGCTGCTGTCGGGCTTGGAAAGCGAACAGATCCGACGTTTCGGAGACGATCTGGAACCGGTGACCGTGCATACAGGGCAAACCGTTGTTGAACAGGGGGAGACATCGAACGAGATGTATGTGGTCCTGTCAGGCCGGCTTGTCGGCCTGCTGCTGTCGCCGAACGGCAAGGAAGTGGCCTTTACCGAAATAACCGCGGGCCGGTATTTCGGCGAGTTGTCGGCTCTGGACAACCGCCCGCGCTCTCTGACGATTTCTGCTGTCGAGACCACTGAACTGGGTCGCATGCCGGCGGTCAAACTGCTGGAATGGATGGCCGAGGTGCCTCGATTGTCGCGCAACCTTGCCATTGATCTGGCCGAGCGCAACCGGGTACTGACCGAGCGGGTTTTTGGCCTGGTCGTGCATGATGTCGATAAACGCGTGCGCGCCCTGCTGATCCAGCAGGCGCAGGAAGCCCAGCAACTCAAGCCGGGCGGCGCGCTGGATCCAAGCCCGACCCACGACCAGATTGCGAATTATATCGGTGCAACGCGCGAGGCCGTCAGCCGCGTCTTGGCCCGGCTCAGCGCGTCAGGCGTTATCGAAACCGGCCGCAGACGGCTGGAAATTCTCGATATCGAACAGCTCTTCGAAGGGCTATGAAACCGGTTCCGATGATGTTCCCATGCTCCGATGTGGATCGTTGCGGCCGTCAGGGCCCCGTCATCAACGCTAGTTTCTCACCGGACTGATTTTTCGCGCTAAACGGCACTGCACCATCATTCCCGAATGCATGTTTTTCCTGGTTGTCGAAACGGCGCCAGGCGCCCGAGTGAGCGTTGCTTTGCATTCCGGTTTTCCTTCTCGTCAATTAAGGGACAGAATTTTGGAATTGGTCTTTCAGGAGATCAAAGCTTGTCGCGGAGACTGAACCACAACATGGCCAGGATCAGAAGCGGTGTGCGCAGCGCCGGACCTCCTGGGAAGGGGGTCGTGGGCACATTTGCCATCACGTCGAAACGTTCTGCCTGACCGGCAATCGTCTCGGCCGCGATCTGGCCCGACAGGGTTGCCAATGCTACCCCGTGCCCGGAAAACCCGGAAAGACTCAGGATGTTTCCCGCCAACCGCTCGTAATGCGGCATCCGGTTCATTGTGATACCCAGTGTTCCGCCCCAAGCATGGTCGATCCGGACATCCGCCAGCTGCGGAAATATTTCCAGCATCGGTCTGCGGACCTTGGTCGCGATATCCGCCGGAAAGCGGTAACCGTAGCTTTCGGTCCCTCCGAACAACAGGCGATGGTCGTCGGAGAACCGGAAATAATTTATGACGAACTTGCTGTCGGCAACCGCCCGATTTTCACGGATCAGGCTCTCCTGTCGGTCCGGAGACAACGGTTCGGTTGCGACGATATAGTTGTTTATGGGCATGACACGTGCCGCCACCCGCTCATTCAAGCGGCCAAGATAGCCGTTGCATCCCATGACCACGAAGCGGGCGGTGATCTCGGCCTTCTCCGTCCGTACTTGGGCGGGGTCGGTTTCGGTCAGCGCATGAACCTTGGAACCTTCAAAAATGCGGACACCTGCCGCGACTGCCATCCGGGCAAGGCCAAGGGCGAATTGCAGCGGATCGATATGACCTGCGTCCTCGTAGATGCATCCGCCATGATAGGCATCCGAGGCCACCATGTACCGGATCTCGTCGCGGTCGAGGGCGCGGATGCCTTCGTAGCCATAAGTCTCCCGCAGGTGCCGGGCATGATCGTGGCTGTGGCGCACGAACCGTTCTCGGTGATCGGCATGAATGATACCGGAATGAAAATCGGCATGCACAAGATCCGATGCTGACAGTTCCCGCACCAGATCGACGGATTGCCTTGCAATCTGCCAGAGCGCACGCGCGTGCTCGTGCCCGACTATCTTTTCCAGCTCTTCCTGCTCAAGCCGCTGCCCCTGCCCGACCTGTCCACCATTGCGGCCCGAGGCGCCAAACCCTACACGCTGTGCTTCAAGAAGGATGACGTCATAGCCGCGCTGCGCCAGATGCAGCGCGGCAGACAGGCCGGTAAACCCGCCACCGATGACGCAGACATCGCAATCAAGCGTGCCCGCCGCCTCCGGGAACGGCTTCAGATGCTCTGCATTGGCGGCGTAGTACGAGGGCGGGTACTGTCCCGGACGGTCGTTGATGGTCAGCAGGTCCATGAGTGTCTTCCTGTCTTTTGCCGCCAGACATAGCAGCAAAGACCAGCTCCTGCCAGATATGATCAAATTATTGAAAGGCTGAAACCGTCACGCGCCGGTGCCGATCAGAGCCACGCCGACCGCCGCCGAACCCGCCCTGCCCGTTCCGACCCGGATCGTCCGGGTTCGGCATCGGGCAAGCGAGGTCACGCGCCTACCAATTGCCGATAGATCTCGGGCAAGGCCATGGTCAGGCGGTTCGGGTCGGGGATAACAGCGAAACCGCCCCGCCCGAACATGCGGGGAAACCAGCTCTTGCCGGTCTTGTCGATAGTCACACCAAACACGGCTTGCCCCGCACGACGCGCCTCTCGGACGGCTTGCCGCGTGTCCTCGATCCCGTGGCGGCCTTCGTAATGGTCGAGATCATTGGGCTTTCCGTCAGTGATGACCAAAAGCAGGCGTCGCTTGCGCGTTTGCGACGCCAGATCCGTCGAAACATGGCGGATCGCGGCGCCTAGCCGGGTGTAGTGCCCCGGTCGCAGCGAGGCGATGCGCTTTTCGACCTGTTGCCCCATTGGTTCGTCAAAACGCTTGCAGCGTTGCAAATAGACGCGATGGCGCTTCAGCGAACTGAAGGCGTGAATGGCAAAATCATCGCCGCAGGCGTTCAGACCCCAGGCAAGCGCCGCCAGGGCTTCGCGTTCTATGTCGATGACCGCGCGGCCTGTCACGGCGCTTTCGGTGGACCGACTGACATCCAGCAGGATCGAAACCGCCAGATCGCGCGCTTCGGGACGGGACTGCATCCAGATGCGCTCATTTCCTTCACCGCTCGCCAGACGGTCGGTTTCGGCGCGCACGGCGGCTTCGATATCCAGCTGGTCGCCATCGAGATGGCCACGGGTCATGATGCGGCCCGGGCGCAGCGCTTCGAACTGGCGTTTGACCGCACGGATGCGGCGGGCGGCGGCCGGATCGTCACCGAACCCGGCGGCGTCCTCGCGTATTTCGGCGTCAGACAGCAGGACACTCACATGGTCCGGCAGGTACTGGCCCAGACGCACGTCCCATTCAGGGTACAGGAGCCGGTCCGACAGCCGCTCGCGGTCGACATCCTCCGGCGCAAGGTCGAGATGCAGTTTCAACCGCGTTGGCGGGGCTTTGGATATCTGGCCCAGACCTATTTCTTCCTGATCGTCAGCCGCTTTCCTGGCGTTGTCGGGATCGTCGTCGTCAATGCGTCGGTTGATGTTCAGGAACTCGGCCCAGCTGAGGATCGCTTCGAATTTGTGCAGGATGAAACTGTCATTGCGTTCGGCCTGATCCGACTTGCGTCGGCGGGCACGGCGGGTCTTTTCATCGGAATCCTCAGGCGGACCTTCGGTTTCGGGATTTTCGACCTCGTGGTGCTCGGAAACCCCGACCGCACGCAACTCCGGCCACAGGGGAACAGGGCGGAAATGCTGGTAGCCGCGCGGGGCCGCAAGGTCGCCATCCATGGCGAGCATCTGCCTGCCCGCCTGCGACAGCGGAGCGGGATCTCCCAGCATGTGACGTACAATCTCTTCGACCGCTGCCTCTGCAGGAGGCAGGTTCGGAGTATCGCGGTGATGCAATACTCCCTTGCACAGTTCCATGTAGAGCGGGCGCAGCCCCGGGGCATCTTCCAGCGTTGCCTCGACCATCGCCTGCGTTGCCATCAGCGCGCGCAGATCCGCCCGAAGATGATCATTTTCTTCAACCCGGCTGCCTGCATGGGCGGCGGCCGCAGCCAGCCAGACATACAGTGCCCCGTTCGCTTCGCGTGCTGGGAAAACCGCGAGGCTGTCGGGCAGGCGCAGAACTTCACCGTCAAAGGACGTGCGCGGCAACAGTTCCGCTTCGGTCGCCAGCCGGCGGCGCCAGCCCAGCCGGTGGCGGGAAAGCTCGGGCGAGACCGGGCGCAATTCGACACCCGCCTTGCCCCCCAGCCCCCGGAAAAGAACGGCCAGCCGCCCTGCGACCTCTGACAGGTCGACCGCGGCTCCTTCGTGCACCAGGGGTGCATCCAGGCGGCTGGCCAGGCTGTGCCACAGTTTCCCGATTGTCTCTTCGGGTTCCCATGGCTCGAAGTCGATCTTGACCATCGCCGGCCTCACCCAAAGACGGCGGTGGTCAGATCGAGGAGTCCGCGTTTGGTATCCTCGTCGTCGGTCAGAGGTTCGATCATTGCAGCGCGAATGGCGCGTTCGGTCGGCATGCCTTGTGCGATCAGGGTCGCGGCATAGACGACCAGACGGGTCGAGACCCCCTCCTCCAGATCCTGACCCTTGAGCCCGCGCAACTTGCCCGCCAGCCGGATCAGCGGCTTGCAGCGCTCGGGCGCCAGCCCGCTTTCCTCGGACACGACACGCGCCTCCAGTTCGGGTGTCGGGAAATCGAACTCCAGCGAGATGAAGCGTTGCCGGGTCGAGGGTTTCAGGGTCTTGAGAATGTTCTGGTAACCGGGGTTGTAAGAGGCCACCAGCATGAAGCCGGGCGCGGCCTCCAGTTCTTCGCCGGTGCGGTCGATGGGAAGGATGCGGCGATCGTCTGTCAAAGGGTGCAGCACTACGGTCACGTCCTTGCGCGCCTCGACCACTTCGTCAAGGTAGCAGATCGCGCCTTCGCGCACCGCCCGTGTCAACGGCCCGTCGACCCAGACCGTTTCGCCCCCCTTGAGCAGATAGCGCCCGATCAGGTCGGCTGCGGCCAGGTCGTCGTGGCAAGCCACGGTATAAAGCGGCCTGCCCAGCCGCGCGGCCATGTGCGCCACGAAACGGGTCTTGCCGCAGCCGGTCGGGCCTTTCAACAGGACCGGCAGGTTGTTGGAATACGCGGCGGTGAAGACATCGCATTCATCGCCCTGCGGGAGGTAGAAGGGGGCGGCTGCCGCCCCCGTTCCGATGTTCATTGATCCATCCATTTCCATTACTCGGCTGGTGTTTCAGTCATACCGCGTTCGATGATCTCCTTGCGCGGCACCCATATGGCGTAGATGAAGACAAGCGCCCCCAGAACCACCACAAGTCCTGACCCGAAGCGCATCCAGTAGAAGATGGCGACCTGGTCCTGCACGTCCATGAAATACTCGCCCACCACACGTTGCATATGCGTCTGGATTGTCCCGGCGAATGTCAGCACGAAGGTCATGAAGACCATGCCGCCGGTCATGAGCCAGAACGATGCCATGTTCAGCACCTGATTGTAGGGGTCGCGGTTCAGCAGGATCGGCATCGCATAGCTGAAGATCGCCAGGTTCAGTGCCACATAGGCCCCGAAGAACGCCAGGTGCCCGTGCGCCGCGGTGATCTGGGTGCCGTGTGTGTAATAGTTCACCCCGTGCAGCGTGTGCAGGAAGCCCCATACACCGGCGCCAAAGAAGGCGAGCGTGGCACATCCCAGCGACCACAGCAGAGCGGCCTTGTTCGGGTGGTCGCGGCGGCCCTTCCAGACCATGACAAAGGCGAATGCCATCATCGCGAAGAAGGGGATCACCTCGAGCGAGCTGAAGATCGACCCGATCCACTGCCAGTACCCGGGGGTACCGATCCAGTAGTAGTGGTGGCCGGTGCCCAGGATGCCCGAGAACAGCGCGGCAGCGACGATGACATAGAGCCATTTCTCGACCACCTCGCGGTCAACGCCGGTCAGTTTGAGCATCAGATAGGCCAGGATCGAGGCCATGATCAGTTCCCACACGCCTTCGACCCACAGGTGAACGACGTACCACCAGTACTGCTTGTCCAGCGCCAGGTTCGACGGGTTGTAGAAGCTGAACAGGAACAGCAACGCCAGACCCCAAAGACCCAGGAGCAGGATGTTGGTGATCGCGGTCTTCTTGCCCTTCAGAACGGTCATCGACACGTTGTAGAGGAAGATGAGCGCCGCCACCACGATGCCTGCCTTGACCCATTTGGGCTGTTCAAGGAACTCGCGTCCCTCTTTGCCCAGCAGGAAGTTGCCCTCGAACAGGTTGAAGACATAGGTCACCACCACGCCCAGCGTGCCGACCACCAGGATCAGCAGTTGCAGATAGGCCAGTTTGGTGGAGTGGATTTCACGCTCCGCCTCTTCCGGGATCAGGAAATAGGCGGCTCCGAAGAACCCGAGGATCAGCCAGACGATCAACGAGTTGGTGTGCAGCATCCGAACGATGTTGAACGGCAGAAGTTCACTCAGCGTGTTGGGCGCGACGTAGATCCAGCCGGCGAGCAGACCGCCCAGCACCTGGATCGCAAACAGGCCCATCGCTACAGCAAAGTAGACGAGGGCAATTTTCTGGGATTCGTATTTCATGTCTCCGCTCCCTTCTCAGCCCGCCTCGTTGGGCGGCCAGCCCTGGGTGTCGATCGTGTTCGTCCAGAGCAGGAAATCGGCAAGCTGGCGGATTTCCTCGTCGCTGAGGTTGAACCTTGGCATCTGTCTCCGGCCCTCGATCCCGGTCGGTTGCGACTCCATCCAGCCCTTGAGCGTTTCAAAGGCAAGCTCGGGGTCGTCCTGAACACCCCAGCGCGTCATCACGTTCCCCACCTCGGGCGCAAAGTATGCGCCTTCGCCCAGGATCGAGTGACAGTTGATGCAGGCGTGTTTTTCCCAAACATGTTTCCCGGCCGCGACGTCGGCGGTCAGGGTTTCCGCGTTGGTCGAAGTGGTCGTGATATACCTATGGGAATGGGCTGACAGAGCCAGAAAGATGATAATGAAGAACAACGACCCGCCATAGAATATGTTACGGGCCATGCTTTTTGTCATGACTTCGCGCATTGCGCTCTCCTTTGCGCCGCGTTTCTGGTGCAGGGATCATTGTTCCGGCTGGACCGAAACTCCTTAACGAAAGTCAAGTGAACTTGCCGTAACACGCTTGTCATGGGTTTGGCAGCCGCTTCCAACTGCTTGAAAGAAGCATATACTATTGTAATCATTTATATTTATGGCGTTCACGTCAATCTGCATGTCATCGGAGATTAGCAGCCGCGACGGTGCGGAATTTGGCCAACTCGCGCATCCGCGCGTGGCGCGATTGCCCCGGTGTCCGGCCAGAGTCTTGCAAAACCTTGGCGACAGGACTCGACGGGCCAAGTCCGAGCTTTGCCCGGATCGGCCTCGGAGTCGGATCACATGACAGGTACCGTCGGCCTTCTGGCCATATCGTTTCAATCGACGCCTTTATGGCTTTGGCTGGTCGGGATGCCCACGCCCAGGCCCCAGTATCGGGATGGCATTGCTTACAGGTGTGGTTTTCGATGTCATCAAGGTCGTGACGCCCCTGATCGGCTGGGGGGCGCGGCATACTGCGGGACCACTTCGCCGGTTGAGTTTTCACTGGACCCGACCGTCCGCGCCGCCCACTCTGGGCAGAAACGGGAACGGAACAGCCATGGTCGAAAACAAGCTTGCACCGATATGCGCATTTGATTTCGCAAAAGGCGGCGCACAGCCGGTGGCCGAGGACTGGCCTGCCCCGCAACCTGATGCAAAATCCAGCTTTCGCTGGCTGCACCTGGATCTCGGCCGGCAGGAAACGCACGAATGGATCAGCGAAAACGTACCGTCTATCGCTGCGTCCGCCCTGTTGCAGTCGGAAACGCGCCCGCGCTGCGATCAGCTGGACGGAGGATTGATTCTGAACCTGCGCGGCGTGAACCTCAACCCGGGCTCGGACATCGAGGACATGGTATCGCTGCGCATGTGGATTCTGCCCAATTCAGTCATCTCGTCCCGCACACGGCGCATCTGGGCCACGGACGAGCTTCAGCGCCGCGCCGGCGAAGGATCGGGGCCGGAATCGGTGGGTGACTTTCTGGCAGAGCTTCTGCACGGATTGTCCCACCGGATCGAACTGGTTTCCCTCGAACTGGACGATCAGACCGACGGGCTGGAAGAACGCGCCCTCGAAGGGGCCTCATCGCTGCACGACGACCTGAGCGCCCTGCGTCTGACGGTGATCAAGATGCGCAGGTTCCTGCACCCGCAGCGCGAGGCGCTGGATACGCTTCTGCGCAACGAATCACGCCTGCTGAGCGGATCGGAAATCACCAAGTTGCGCGAGGCGGTAAACCGCACCCGCCGCACCATCGAGGAACTGGACGCCAGCCGCGACCGTCTGCTCGCCGTGCAGGACCAGATCGCCTCGGAACAGGTACGCATACTGGGGCGGAACAGCTTCATCCTCTCCATTGTCGCTGCGGTGTTTCTCCCCCTTGGCTTTCTGACAGGGTTGTTCGGCGTCAATATCGCCGGAATGCCCGGCACCCAGTCACCCCTCGCGTTCTGGCTGCTGACCGGAGGATCCGTGGCGGTTGGCCTCGGGATCTTCCTGGTATTTCGCGCGTTGAAATGGCTCTGAACCGCGCAACTATCCGGAAGCGCCAAGGCGCGGCCGGGTCAGGGCGGGCCACATCGACATCAGAAAGAAGGCCAGCGCCGCCACCCAGAGTCCCCCGGCCAGCAGCATGGCCTGAAGGTGGTATTCACCCAGACCGGTCCCGATCCAGCGCACGATTGCCGCAATCGCGATCAGGCCGTAGCCCCAGGCCATGAGCCTTGGCGCGACCAGCGGCTGACCGGAATGGCCAAGCGCCGCGCGGCTCATCACCGCCAGGGTCATGCCGCCCACGCCGCCAATGCCAAGCAGATGAACGCCGACAAGCTCGGACATCAGGTCGAATCCCGACAGCCCCCAGGTCACCATACCAAGAGCCAGCATCGCCAGCGCCACATGAAGCGACAGAAGGATGGGTTCGCTCCGGCACCACAACCCCGCCCACCCGGCAAGCCGCAGCGCCAGAACGACACCGAATGCAATTGCCGCCACACTTGTCACCGTCTGTGACAGGTCGCTCAGGACGAGACCGGGAAGAACAATCGCCAGGATCAAACCCGCGCGCTCCAGCACAGGCCGCGACACTGGCCATTTCGCCTCCGGCTCGCCGGCACGTTTCATGGCATTGCGGGTAAAGGCAGGCGTGATCCGTCCGCCAAGGACAGCGATCAGCGCGCATAATGTGATCAGACCCGCGCGCAGCCCGGAGAAGGCGTCGCCGATGCCCAGACCGATCCATTCAAGGTGAACCGACAGATTCGCGCTCCACAGATAGCCCAGGAAGATCAGGAACATCAGATTCTGCGGCTTTGGCCGCTTGATCAGCTGCGACAGGATCTTGAGCGCGAGCACCGGCAAAAAGGCGAGGTCAACGACCGCGACCAGCACCGGCGGAAAGGCCGTGGCGTACCAGACGGCAAGCCGCCCGAGAAACCACAATCCGGCGGCCAGAGCGATGAAGCCATGCCGGGCGCCCGGCACGCCGGTCCAGTTCGGAACCGCCGTCAGGAAAAACCCGCCTATCGCCGCCGTGGCATATCCGAATATCATTTCGTGCGCGTGCCACAGATTCGGATTGGTCCCGAGGCCGGCGCCATGGCCAGAGAGATAGAGAGTCCAGACGGCGCCGGCGAACAGCCCGTAGAGCGCCGCGCTCAGGAAGAACACTCTGAAACCCTCGGAAAACAACAAGGAAAATACGCGCATACCGGTCTCCTTTGCCATTTCTGATGTTTGGCAAACTGCTCGCTGATCGTCCGCCCAGATTTGCTTGGGCACGCGTCCGGCGCCTTAACGAAAGTCAAGGATTGGTAGCGGGTGCGGTGCCAAGTTCAGACCTGCCTCACCAGCCTTCGACGGAGATACCGTTATGAGACCAACCACAGCCATTCGCAGATCCCTGCTCCTGACCAGCGCCGCGATGGCGCTCGGTCTGACCGCACCCATGGTTGCCGCACAGGACAGCCACGGTTCGGATGCAGGCGCTGCATATCAGCCCAGCATGACGACGCTTGGTCAGCTGAACCTGGAAATCCCCGGCCGCCGCGAAGGCGATCCTGTGATGACCCAGGAAGAGTACAACATCGGCAACAAGATCTATTTCGAGCGCTGCGCCGGCTGTCACGGCGTGCTGCGCAAAGGTGCCACCGGCAAGCCGCTGACCACCGACATCACCCGCGCAAACGGATATGAGTATCTGCGCGATTTCATCACCTACGGTTCTCCCGCCGGCATGCCCAACTGGGGCACCTCGGGCGAGATGACCGAGGCTGAAATCGACATCATGGCACGCTATATCCTGCTCGATCCGGCCTCGCCGCCCGAATTCGGCATGGCCGAGATGCGCGAGACCTGGAAAGTTCTGGTCGCGCCCGAAGACCGGCCAACCGAGAAGATGAACGATATCGACATCGATAACCTGTTCTCGGTCACACTGCGCGACTCGGGTCAGGTGGCACTGATCGACGGCGCGAACTACAAGATCCACGCGGTGATCAACACCGGCTACGCCGTCCACATCAGCCGGATCTCGGCCTCGGGCCGCTATCTGTTCGTGATCGGGCGCGACGCGCTTGTGAACATGATCGACCTGTGGATGGAAACCCCCGCCACTGTGGCCCAGATCAAGGTGGGTTCCGAAGCTCGCTCGATCGAGACTTCTAAGTTCAAGGGGTTCGAGGACAAATACGCCATCGCCGGCAGCTACTGGCCGCCGCAATACGTGATCATGGACGGCGACACGCTGGAGCCGCTCAAGATCAAGTCGACCCGCGGCATGGTCTATGACGAGCAGAGCTATCACCCCGAACCGCGCGTGGCCTCCATCGTGGCCAGCCACTTCAATCCGGAGTTCATCGTCAACGTCAAGGAAACCGGCAAGATCCTGATGATCGACTATTCGGACATCAAGAACCTCAAGGTGACCGAGATCGAAGCCGAACGCTTCCTGCATGATGGTGGGTTCGACAGTTCCAAGCGGTACTTCCTGGTCGCGGCCAACGCCCGTGGCAAGGTGGCCGTGGTCGATACCAAGGACAGCACCCTGACCGCGCTGGTCGAGACCGGTGGTCAGACACCACACCCGGGCCGGGGCGCCAACCTGATGCACCCGACCTATGGTCCGGTCTGGGCAACCTCGCACCTCGGCGATGAGACCGTGGCGCTGATCGGCACCGACCCCGAGGGTCACCCCGACAACGCATGGAAGGTCGTGCAGACCCTCTATGCCCAGGGCGGCGGCTCGCTCTTCGTGAAATCGCACCCGACCTCGGAGCATCTCTATGTCGATGCGCCGCTGAACCCGGATGCGGAAATCTCGGGCTCGGTCGCAGTGTTCAAACTGGGTGATCTTACTCAGGAAGAGCCGGAATACACCGTGCTTCCGATCGTGGAATGGGCCGAGATCGGCGAGGGCCAGCCCCGCGTCGTGCAAGGTGAATTCAACCAGGAAGGCAACGAGATCTGGTTCTCGGTCTGGAACGCCAAGGATCTGGAAAGCGCCATCGTCGTGGTTGACGACAAGACGCTGGAACTCAAGGCCGTGATCAAGGACCCGCGCCTGATCACCCCGACCGGCAAGTTCAACGTCTATAACACTCGGGCCGACGTCTACTGACGTCAGTCCACGGGCGGGTCCACTGCGTCCCTTGGGGCCCGCCCTTTCTCTCCCTTCTCCAGCCAGTCGCCCCAACCTGACGGAGCCAGCCATGCATATCGCCGGAAAAGTTCACCTGATCGGAGCGGGTCCGGGAGACCCAGAGCTGATGACCCTGCGCGCCCTGCGGATGCTGCAAGAGGCCGACGTGGTGGTCTATGACCGGCTGGTCAGCCCCGAGATCGTCGCGATGGCCCCCGCCGGTGCCCGCATGATCCCGGTGGGCAAATCCCCCAAATGCCATCCGGTGCCACAGGACCGGATCAACCAGATCCTGCTCGAAGAGGCGATGGCCGGCCATGTGGTCGCCCGCCTGAAGGGCGGCGATCCGATGATCTTTGGCCGCGGCTCGGAAGAGGCGGCGCATCTTCTGGCCCATGGCGTGCCGGTCGATTACGCCCCCGGCATCACCGCCGCGCAGGGCGCCAGCTGTTCCACCGGCGTGCCGCTGACCCATCGTGGGCTTGCGACCTCGGTCCAGTATGTCACCGGTCACCGGCAGGCGGACCGGGTGCTGGACCTCGACTGGAAGCGTCTTGCCGATCCCGACAGTACCCTTGTCGTCTATATGGGTGTGGCCAATATCGGCCAGATCGCCATGGGTTTGATGACCGAGGGCCTGTCCGCAGCAACACCGGTTCTGGCCGTCAGCCAGGCGACGACGGCACAGGAGCGCCGGCTGGTTTCGCGGCTGGACAAGATCGCCACCGATGCACGTGCGGCAGATCTGGCCGCGCCCACCCTTTTCATCATCGGCCAGGTCGTTTCGCTTTATGCCGAACATTCCTTTCACGACCTGATGGATCAGGTGGCAGCCCATGGATGACTTCCCGTTAATCCGCACCCAAAAGCCGGACAGGTCAGCCGCCGCGCTGGCTCTGACGATGCTGTTCCTCGCCACCACCGCCTTTGCCGCCGATGCCATTGATCCCGCCGCCCTGAAACGTCTGGTGCAGCAGGATTGCGGATCGTGCCATGGCCTGACCCTCAAGGGCGGGCTTGGCCCCGACCTGCGCGCCGAGGCGCTGCAACATTATGATCAGGGCGTCCTGACTTCGGTGATCCTCGACGGCATCCCTGACACGGCCATGCCGCCCTGGCGGCCGTTGATGACCGAGGAAGAGGCCGAATGGATCGCCCGCTATCTGCAAAACCCGGAGGGCAAATGAAACCTCTCGCACTCGCCCTTGTCGCTACTCTCTTGACCGGAACCGCCACAGCCGAAACCATCGCCACCGGAGATCTGGGGCTGGTGATCGAGCGCGCGACCGGATCGGTCCTGCTGGTCGATCAGTCCGACCGCGCCGCGCTCGCCCGGATCGAGGGCCTGGGCGATCTGTCCCATGCCTCGCTGGTCTATTCCCCGGACGAACGCTTTGCCTATGTCTTTGGCCGCGACGGCGGGCTGACCAAACTCGATATCACCACCCGCCAGATCGTGGGCCGCGTCGTGCAATCGGGCAACGCCATCGGCGGCGCCATATCCGATGACGGCAGGCTGGTTGCCGTGTCCAACTATGAACCGGGCGGCGTGCGCGTCTTTGACGCCGACACGCTCGACATGGTTGCCGACATCCCCACCGGCGGCAAGACCATCGGTCTGGTCGATGCGCCGGGGCGCCGGTTCGTCTTTACCGTCTGGGATACCGGGGAAAGCTGGATTGCTGACTTCACCCAAACGCCGCCGCAGATCACCACCATCCCCGGCATGGGCAAGAATCCATATGATGCGCTGATCACCGGCAATGGCCGCACCTATATCACCGGCCTTTTTGGCGAGGACGGGCTGACCGCGCTGGACCTCTGGTCCGAAACCCCCGAACCGATCCGCGTGTTGCCTGGCTATGGCCGGGGCGAGCAGGAAATGCCGGTCTACAAGATGCCCCATCTCGAAGGCTGGGCGCTGACCGGGCACGAATTCGTGCTGCCCGCCGTCGGCCATCCCCAAGTGCTCTGGATTGACGCCGACACATTGACCGAAACCGGGCGCACCCAGACCCATGGCCAGCCGGTCTTTGCCATGGCCCGTCCCGACGGGCGGCAAGTCTGGGTCAACTTCGCCCATCCGCTGAACGACACGATCCAGGTGATCGACACCGTGACCAAAGAGGTCATCCACGAATTCAAGCCTGGCCCGGCGGTCCTGCATATGGAGTTCACGCCGCGCGGGCACGAGGTCTGGATCAGCGTCCGCGATGCCAACCGCGTGATGATCTATGACACCCGGACGTTTGAAAAACTGCGCGAAATTGAGGTGGATAGCCCCTCGGGCATCTTCTTTACCGCCCGCGCGCACAAAACAGGGTTGTAACCGCCATGTGCCATGTAACCGATCCCGTCGACCGCGCCCTGCTTGACGACTGGCAGCGCGACTTTCCAATCACTGACCGGCCCTTTCTTGGCATCGCCGAACAACTGGGGTTGACCGAAAGCAACGTGATCGCCCGCCTGACGCGGATGCGCTCGGCAGGGCGGATCACGCGGGTTGGCGCGACAGTGGCGCCCGGCACCGCCTCGGCCAGCACCCTGGCCGCCGTCGCCGCCCCCGAAGATCGGATCGAGCAGGTCGCGGCACAGATCGGGGCGGAGCCGGGGGTAAACCACAATTACCAGCGCGAGGACGACTGGAACCTCTGGTTCGTGGCGACCGGCCCTCACCGGGCTCATGTCGACGCCACGCTGGCGCGGATCGGCGCGCGCACCGGCCTGCGCGTGCTGGACCTGCCGCTGGTCCGCCCTTTCAATGTCGATCTCGGCTTCCGCATGGGCGCCGCAACGCCGCGCGTGCCCGCCCGCCGGGAAGCCGACATTTCCGCCCTGCGCCCCGGCGACAAGGATCTGCTTCAGGCGTTGACTACCGGGTTGGAACTGGTTCGGGCCCCCTATGCCGCTCTTGCCAGCGAACTGAAACGGGACACCGGCGAGGTCATGACCCGCATCCACGCGCTGCACGGGGCCGGTATCATCACGCGGCTTGGAGTGATCGTGCGCCATCGGGCGCTGGGATGGTCCGCGAACGCCATGGTCGTCTGGGACCTGCCGTCCGAGGCCATCGCCAGTGCCGGTCCGGCATTGGCCGGTTGTCCCGGCGTGACGCTCTGCTACGAGCGCCGTCCGGTGCCGGGCGTCTGGCCCTACCGGCTCTATTCCATGATTCATGCCCGCTCGCGCAGCGAAGCAATGGATGTGCTGAACCGGGCCACCGCCCTGCCCCAACTTGCGTCGGTGCCGCACAAGGTGCTGTTTTCGACCCGCTGTTTCAAACAGACCGGCGCTCTGATCAAGCCAAGGGAGAAGGCCGCATGACACTGGATGAAACCGATCGCGTGATCCTGAACCGCATGCAGGAGGATCTGCCGCTCTGCTCCGCACCCTATGCCGCCGTTGCCGCCGAACTGGGCCTCGATGAGGCCGACATGCTGGACCGCCTGGCACGGATGAAGGAGGAGCGGGTAATCACCCGCTTCGGTCCGTTCTTCGACGCAGCCGCCATGGGCGGCGCCTTCTGCCTTTGCGCCATGGAGGTGCCAGCGCCGATTTTCGAAACCGTCCTGACCAAAGTCAATGCCCACCCCGAAGTGGCGCACAACTATGAAAGGGCGCATCGGCTCAACATGTGGTTCGTTCTGGCGACCGAAACGCCCGAGGGAATTCAGGTCGCAGCTGATGCCATCGAGCTGGAAACCGGGATCGAAGTATTGCGGTTTCCGAAACTGCAAGAGTTCTTCATCGGCTTCCGGGTGGCGGCATGAGCATTTCGGACGGGGACAGACAGATCATTGCGGCCATGCAGGAGGGCCTGCCGCTGGCGTCGCGCCCCTTCGCCGCAATCGCCGCGCAAACCGGCCTGACCGAGGAAGCCCTGCTGCACCGTATCGCCGAGTTGAAGGCGCGCGGCGTGATCCGACGCATCGCCGCCGCGCCCAACCACTACAAGCTGGGCATGACCGCCAATGGCATGACCGTCTGGGATGTGGACGTATCCCGGATCGCCGAACTGGGTGCGAAAGTCGGCGCCCTGCCGTTTGTCACCCATTGCTATGAACGCCCCCGCGCCTTGCCCCACTGGCCCTACAACCTGTTTGCGATGGTGCATGGTGCAACCCGCGACGAGGTCGAGGCCAAACGCGGCGAGATTGCCGCGATCCTTGGGTCCGCCTGCCGCGCGCACGACATCCTCTTTTCCACGCGCATCCTGAAAAAGACCGGACTGCGCCTGAAGCAGAAAGGCTGAAGCCCCATGTTCCGCCTGACCGAATACATGCATCAACTGGTCGAACCCACCCCGGTGCGGCCGCGTCGACCGGGAACGGTGAAACCGGTGGTGATCTGGAACCTGACCCGGCGCTGCAACCTGAAATGCCGTCATTGCTACACGGTGTCGGCGGACGTGAATTTTCCCGGCGAACTGAGCCATGAACAGGCGATGGAGACGCTTGAGGATATCGGCCGGTTCCGGGTTCCCGCATTGATCCTGTCGGGTGGAGAGCCGCTGGACCGGTTCGATTTCTTCGATATCGCCACCCGCGCCCGCCAATTGGTGCCGATGCTGGCGCTGTCGACCAACGGGACCAAGATCCATGGCGAGACCGCCGACCGCATCGCCGATGTGGGCTTCAGCTATGTCGGCATCTCGCTTGATGGGATCGGCGCAACCAACGACTGGTTCCGCGGCGTCGAGGGCGCCTTTGCCGACGCGCTGCGCGGCGTCCGCGCGTGCAAGAAGCGTGGCATCAAGGTCGGCCTGCGGTTCTGCCTGACCGAGAACACCCAGCACCATCTGCCCGACCTGCTCCAGCTCTGCGATGACGAGGGCGTCGACAAGTTCTATCTCAGCCATCTCGTCTATGCCGGGCGCGGCGACAAGAACCGGGGCGAGGATGCCGCCCACCTGCGCACCCGCCACGCAATGGACCTGCTGCTGGACCGCGCCTGGGTGGCCGTGGCCGAGGACATGCCGCTCGATATCGTGACCGGTAACAACGATGCCGACGCGGGCTATTTCCTGGATTGGGTGCGGCGTAATTTCGACGCGGCACACGCCGATCATGTGCGACAGCACCTGGCCGCCTGGGGCGGCAATTCCAGCGGGCTGGGCGTGGCCAATATCGACAACCTCGGCCGGGTGCACCCGGACACCTACTGGTCGGACTACACCATCGGCAATGTCAAGACAGTGCCGTTTTCCGAACTCTGGACAGGGGACGACCCCATGCTGTCCATGTTACGCACACGCCCGCGCCCGCTCAAGGGCCGCTGCGGCGCTTGCATGCTCAGGGACGTATGCGGCGGCAACACCCGTATCCGCGCCCTGCAACTGACCGGCGATCCCTGGGCAGAGGACCCGGCCTGCTATCTGACCGATGAAGAAATCGGCGTCGAAAGTGCAGAACGACTGACCATCACCCCGTTCCGAGGAAAGCGCCATGACCCCGCGCACCAGTTCTTCTGACCACGCCTTTCGCGTGGCCCTTCGCCTTGCGCTCCTGGCCCCTGCCGGAACCTCCGGCGGGAGCATTGTGGAAAAGATGAAATCAGGCGCGATCTGCGCCCTGCTGCTGTCAACTCCGGTGCTGGCAGACCCGGTACAGGATTATGCCGACCATTGCGCCAGTTGCCATGGCACGGACCGGCTGGGGGGGCTTGGGCCTGCGCTGATCCCCGAGACGCTGGGCCGGATGCGCGGGCCGAAAGTGGCCGCCGTGATCCGCGAAGGCCGCACAGCGACCCAGATGCCGGGGTTCTTGGACACGTTGGACGAGGCGGCCATCGCCGCGCTGGCGGAGTATGTGAAAGAGCCGCTGGCCTATATCCCCGCCTGGGGCGAAGCCGAGATCATGGCAAGCCGGACGCTGGACGACGAATACAGCGCCGCCGCCGCGCCGGTCTGGGACGCCGATCCCATGAACATCACCCTGGTGGTGGAAACCGGCGATCATCATGTCAGCGTCCTGGACGGTGACACTTTCGCGGTGCTCGACCGGTTCGAGACCCCGTTCGCCGTGCATGGCGGGCCCAAGTTCAGCCCCGACGGGCGTTATGTCTTCATCATGTCGCGCGACGGCTGGGTGCAGAAATACGACCTTTGGTCCTTGCAGCAGGTGGGCCGGGTGCGCGCCGGGCTCAACAGCCGCAACATCGCCATGAGCCATGACGGCAAATGGCTGGCTGTGGCCAATTACCTGCCGATGTCGCTGACCCTTCTGAGCACCGAGGACCTGTCGGTGGCAAAGGTCATGAAGGTGACCGCCAAGGATGGCACGCCCAGCCGGGTCTCGGCCGTCTATCAGGCACCGCAACGGCAGAGCTTTATCCTTGCGCTCAAGGACGCACCCGAAATCTGGGAAGTGGCGACCGACCCAAATGCCGACCCGGTTTACGAGGGGTTCATCCACTCCCGCGAAAAGGGCATGGTCGAGGCTATCGCCTCCTCCGAAGGTCTGTTTGCGCGGCGCCGTATCGAGACGGCCGAGCCGCTCGACGATTTCTTTTTCTCCGACGATTACCGCAACCTGATCGGCGCGTCGCGTGACGGGGTGCGGGGGGTTGTGGTCAACCTGAACGTCGGACGCGAGATTGCCGAACTGCCGCTGGAGGGCATGCCGCATCTGGGTTCCGGCATCAGCTGGGAACGGAACGGGCACCGGGTGATGGCGACACCGCACCTGAAGGAAGGCAAGCTGAGCGTCATCGACACCGAAAGCTGGACCCGCATCGCCACCATCGCCACCGAGGGGCCGGGGTTCTTCCTGCGCAGCCACGAGAACACGCCCTATTTCTGGGCGGATGTCTTCTTTGGTCCCAACAAGGACGCGATGCATGTGATCGACAAGCAGAGCCTGGAGATCGTGCGCACCCTGCGCCCGGCGCCGGGCAAGACCGTGGCACATGTCGAATTCACCCGCGATGGCCGGTATGCGCTGGTCTCGGTCTGGGAGGAGGACGGGGCGGTCATCGTCTATGACGCCGCCACGTTGGAAGAGGTCCGCCGCCTGCCCATGAAGAAACCTTCGGGGAAATACAATGTCTGGAACAAGATCACCTTCTCCGAAGGCACCAGCCACTGAGGGCCGCTGGCCGGTGTGGAAACTGGCGCTGCTTCTCTATCCGGCCGTCGCGACCACGGTCGCGATCAACCTCTACATGGCGGCGCTGATGCTGCGTGCCTTGGGCTGGATGCCACTGTCGCCGGTCGCGGCCTTGCTCTGGTCGGTGCCCCTGGGCATTCCCGCGACCTGGCTGGCCGGGCGCTGGCTGCGCCACCTGCTGGACGAGGCCGCAACCTGACCCCTGGCAAAAAGGAAACCCGCCGTCAGGCGGGTTCCAGTTTGCTGTGTGAGTGGTGGTTTCTTGCTTCAGCCGTGATTGACCATCACGTGCCGGACGACGGTATAGTCCTCCAGCGCGTAGGAACTCATGTCCTTGCCATAGCCGGACTGTTTCAGCCCGCCGTGCGGCATCTCGTTGGTCAGCATGAAATGGGTGTTGATCCAGGTACAGCCATAGCGCAGGCGCGCCGCGGTTTCCATCGCGCGGCCCACGTCCTTGGTCCAGACAGAAGAAGCCAGGCCATAGTCGCTGTCATTGGCCCAGGCCACTGCGGTATCCACATCCGAGAACGGCGTGACCGACACGACCGGGCCGAACACCTCGCGCCGGACGATCTCATCCTCTTGCTGGGCGCCCGCAATGACGGTGGGCTGGAAATAGAACCCCTGCCCCATCGGATCGCCACCGGTGGTGACCTCGATATGGTTCAACTCTCGCGCGCGATTGACAAAACTTGCCACCCGGTCGCGTTGGCGCAGCGAGATCAGTGGACCGATCTCGTTCTGGGTATCGTCGTCGAGACCCAGAGAGATGGTGGAAACCGCCGAGGTCAGGTCCGCCACCAGTTTGTCATAGACCTTCTTGCCCGCATATATGCGGCAAGCAGCGGTGCAGTCCTGACCGGCATTGTAATAGCCGAAGGCGCGCAGTCCTTCGACCACCTCGGCAACATCGGCATCGTCGAACACGATGACGGGCGCCTTGCCGCCCAGTTCCAGATGCGTCCGCTTGACCGACTTGGCAGCGGCATCAAGGATCTTCTTGCCGGTGGCGATGTCGCCAGTGAGCGAGATCATGTCCACATCCGGGTGATTGATCATCTGGTTGCCGACCGAATGGCCCCGGCCCGTGACCACGCTCACCACGCCTTCGGGCAGTTCCTCGGCCAGGATGCGGGCCATTTTGAGCGCGGTCAGGGGCGTCTGCTCTGACGGTTTGAAGACAACCGTGTTGCCGCCCCCAATGGCCGGGGCCAGTTTCCACGCCATCATCATCAGCGGATAGTTCCACGGCGCGATCGAGGCGACGACACCGATCGGGTCACGCCGCACCATGGATGTGAACCCTTCCAGGTACTCGCCTGCGACAGCGCCATGCTGGCAGCGCACGGCCCCGGCAAAGAAGCGGTAGCAATCGACAATGGCCGGGATCTCGTCACCCCGCGCGGCGTTGATCGGCTTGCCGCAGTTCAGCGCCTCGAGCGCGGCAAAACCATCCGCCTCCGCTTCGATCCGGTCCGCGATGCGCAACAGCGCCGCCGACCGCTCGGCCGGTGTGGTGCGCGACCAGGTGCGAAACGCCTTGCGGGCGGCTGCAACGGCGCGGTCCACCTGCGCGGCCGAGGCTTCGGGAACCTCGATGATCAGCTCGCCGGTGCGCGGGTTCAGAACCTGTTCGGCCACCTCGGTGCCGGTTTCGAAATCGGTCCCGATCAAAAAACTGGTGTCGATCTTCATGTGTCGGACTCCTTTGGTCACTTGCCGCCACCCGCGGTCTCGGAACCGCCACGGGTGAGGTAATAGGCGAGAAGAATGGGAACGAAGGTTGTGGCAAAGACCACGATGGCCACCACGTTCGTCACCGGGCGCTGACGCGGGCGAACCAGCTCGTTCAGCATCCAGATGGGCAGGGTCGATTGCTGACCCGCGGTAAAGGTGGTCACGATCACCTCGTCAAAGGACAGCGCGAATGCGAGCATGCCACCGGCCAGCAGGGCCGAGCCGAGGTTCGGGAGCAGCACATAGCGCAGCGTCTGGAACCCGTTGGCGCCCAGATCGGCCGAGGCTTCGAACACCGCGCCCGACAGGCGGCGGAACCGGGCTACCGCGTTGTTGTAGACGATCACGATACAGAACGTGGCGTGCCCCAGAACGATGGTGAAGGTGGAGAACGGGATGTCCATCACCGCAAAGGCCGAGCGCAACGACATGCCGGTGATCACCCCCGGCAACGCGATGGGCAGGATGATCAACAGGGCGATCTGCTCGCGGCCAAAGAACCGGCTGCGCGCCATGGCCGCCGCAATGAGCGTGCCCAGGATCATCGCCAGCGCGGTCGAGACCGCGGCCACCTTCAGCGAAAGGTAGAGCGGCGGCCAGATATCCTCGCGGTGCCAGGCCACGGCAAACCATTCGGTGGTCAGCCCCGGCGGCGGGAACTGATAGGTCCGCTCCTCGGTGGTGAAGGCATAGAGAAAGATCAGCAGGATCGGCAGGTGCAGGAACAACAGCCCGGCAACCGCCCCGATTTTCAGCCCGGTCGAGGCGCGCGCTTCAGAGTGCATCGAATGCCCCTCCCCGTTTGGCCAGCGCCAGATAGACCAGCATGATCAGGATCGGCACCATGGCGAACGCCGCCGCCAGCGGGATGTTCCCGGCGGTTCCCTGGAACTGGTAGACTGCCTGCCCGATGAACCGGGCCGAAGTGCCCACGATCTGCGGAATGATGTAATCGCCCATGGTCAGCGAAAAGGTGAAGATCGACCCCGCGATCACCCCCGGCATCGCCAGCGGCAGAACCACGGTGCGGAACGTCTGCCTGCGGCTGGCGCCCAGATCGGCCGAGGCTTCCAGCATCGAGAGCGGCACCCGCTCGAGCGACGCCTGCATCGGCAGGATCATGAAGGGCATCCAGACGTAGACGAAGACCAGCCAGGTCCCGATGAACGAGGTTGACAGCGAGTTGCCGCCAACCCAGGGCAGGGACAGCACCGCATCCAGCAGGAACCCCGCGCCGATGCCTTCGGCGGCCCAGGTGATGATGCCCTCCTTGGCGAGGATCAGTTTCCACGCATAGACCTTGACCAGATAGGACGACCACAAGGGCAGCATGATGCCGAGGTAAAACACCGCCTTCCACCGGCCGCGCGCATAGCGGGCGGCGTAATAGGCGATGGGGAAGGCGACGAAGGCGCTGGTAATTGTGACTGTCGCAGACATCACCAGCGTTCGGATGATGATGTCCATGTTGGCGGCGCGGAACAGTTCGCCATAGGTCTTGAGGGTGAATTCCTCCTTCACCACGCCCGAGAACTCGTCGATCGAATAGAAGCTTTGCAGCAACAACGCCGCGAGCGAGCCCAGATAAACGATGCCGAGCCACAACAGCGGTGGCGAGATCAGCAGCAGCAAGAGCAGCTTTGGCCGCCGCCAGAACAGCGTGCTCAGCCGGTCAGCCAGGCCCCGTTCCGGCAGGATGGCAGAGGTTCCGGTCATGCCTCCTCCATCAGGTGCAGGGCACCCGCGTCAAAGGCCAGACCAACCGCCGCGCCAGCCGCCGGGATATCGGCCCCGGACGGCGCAAGGGCGGCAATCTCGGTTCCGGCAACATCGACGGCCACGCGCGTCCCGGCACCGAGGTACCGCAAACCGGTCACGGTTCCGGACAGCTGCGCGCCTTCGGGCGCGACCAGGCGCAGGGCCTCGGGCCGCAGGCTGGACCAGCGCTTTCCGCCCCCCAGACGTTCGCTCACCTCAGGCGGCAACACGTTCGACGAGCCCACGAAATCGGCGACGAACCGGGTTCGGGGTTTGTCATAAATCTCGGCCGGGGTGCCGATCTGGGCGATCTTGCCCTCGTTGAACACCGCCAGATGATCGGCCATCGAAAGGGCCTCACCCTGATCGTGGGTGACAAAGACAAAGGTGATGCCCAACCGCTGTTGCAGCGCCTTCAACTCGTCCTGCATCGCCTCGCGCAGCTTCAGGTCCAGCGCCCCCAGCGGCTCATCCAGCAGCAACACGCGCGGCTCGTTCACCAGCGCGCGCGCCAGCGCCACGCGCTGGCGCTGACCGCCCGACAACTGCCCCGGCTTGCGGTCGCCGAACCCGTCGAGTTTGACGAGCGCCAGCATCTCCTCGGCCTTGGCATGGCGTTGCGCCTTGCCGACGCCGGCCACCATCGGCCCATAAGCCACGTTGTCGCGCACGTTCATATGCGGAAACAGGGCATAATCCTGGAATACCGTGTTCACGCTGCGCCGGTTGGGCGGCACATGGCTGACATCCTGTCCGAAAATCCGGATCTCGCCCGATGTCGGCGATTCAAAGCCCGAGATCAGGCGCAGGCAGGTCGTCTTGCCGGAACCCGAGGGCCCCAGCATGGCAAAGAACGACCCTTCCTCGATGGTCAGGTTCACCTGATCCACGGCCCGGACGGAGCCGAAATGGCGGGATACACGGTGAAAGGATACGGCAGCGGTCATGTCATCTCTATTCGGCCCAGAGCGGGGCCGTTTTTCGTGTTTCTGTCATGGTGCAGGGAACGGCCCCCGGATCACACCGGGGGCCAATGGTGAAATCAGCGGCCGCCGATCACACCGATATAGTCGGACACCCAGCGATAGTAGGGCACGCATTCGCCCTGGCTTTCGCAACGGCTGACCGGGGTGGTCCAGAAGCGGATCCGCTCGAAATCGGCCAGACCGTTGGCGTCACAGCCTTCCTGGGTCTGCATGCCGCGCCCGTCCGAGCACGCCGCCGGAACCGACGGCACCGCGCCGAACCAGACAGACAGGTCCGATTGCAGGTTCGAGCTGAGCGTATGCTCCATCCACAGATAGGCGCAGGTCGGATGCTCGGCATCGACATGCATCATCGTGGTGTCGGCCCAGCCGGTCGCGCCTTCTGCCGGGATCACCGAGCTTACGGGGAAGCCTTCGGATTTCAGCAGGTTCACCTGGAACGGCCAGGAGCCGGACGCAACCACGCCTTCGTTCTTGAAATCGTCCATCTGGATGAAGGCGTCATGCCAGTAGCGGCCCACCAGTTCACGCTGCTGGCGCAGAAGGTCCAGCGCAGCCTTGTACTGGTCCTCGGTCAGCTCATAAGGCGAGGTGATGCCCAGTTCCGGTTTGTGCGTCATCAGGTATTGCGCCGCGTCCGCCACGTGGATCGGCCCGTCATAAGCCTGCACCCGACCCTTGTTCGACTTGCCGTCGGGCAGGGTCATTTCCTCGAACACCACGTTCCACGAGGTAGGCGGTTGGTCGCCGAAGGCCTCGGTGTTGTACATCAGCACGTTCGGCCCCCACATGTAGGGGGTGCCGTAATGCACCCCATCAACCGTGTGCCAGGGCGCGTTCTGCAGACGTTCGTCGACCGTGTTCCACGAGGGGATCAGGTCGGTGTTGATCGGCTGCACGCGCTTGCCCGCGACCAGGCGCAGCGAGGCATCGCCGGACGCCGTCACCAGGTCGAACCCGCCCTCGTTCATCAGGGCAACCATCTCGTCCGAAGTATTGGCCGTCTTGACCACCACCTTGCAGCTGGTGGCCTCTTCGAACTTGGTCACCCAGTCGAATTCCTTCATCGTCTCGCCACGCTCGATATATCCGGGCCAGGCGACGATGTTGACTTGCCCTTCGGGCGTACCCAAGGCGGCAAGCTGTGCGCCAGCGGGGCCGACCGCGATGGCCGTGGCAAGCGCCGTAGTTCCGAGAAGTCCGAGGATCTTCATGCTGTCACTCCCTGTGTTCGGACGCATATTCGACGCGCGCCCCTTTTGATGCGCATAGAATAGAAACAGAAGGAATGATCGCAAATTCAAAAGAATGAACACATGTATCGGTTTTTCCGATAGGTAAGCGCAAACACAACCCGAAACGGGCAAAAGGCTTGAATCACCGGTCCGAAATGGCGCTTTGGGCAGACCGCAGGAAATTGCGCGCCGCATCCGAAAGAGGCGCTCCGCGGCGCCAGGCAAGCCCCACCTGCACCGAAGGCAGGTCGCCCGAAACATCGCGAATCTCGATCCGGTCGCCTTCCAGCGACCAGGGGCGATAGACCATGCCCGGCAGGATGGCGATGCCGGCCCCGGTAGCGACCAGGCTGCGCACCGCTTCGACCGAGCGGGTCCGAAACGCGATCTCGGGCCGCACCGAAAGGCTCTGCATCAGCTGTTTCATGCTCTCTTCGATCTCTTCGACCATCAACTGGATCATCGGCAAACCGACAAGTTGCTCCAACTCGATCGCTTCCTGTTGCGCCAGTTCATGTCCAAGTGGCAGCCACAACCGGTATTGGGAAACCAGCAATGTTTCGACATGCAGGGCCAGACGATCCTTGACCGACGAGGTCAGCAGGACCGCGACATCCAGTTCACCCCCGATCAGCAGGTGTTGCAGGTATTCGCCCGAATCCTCGATGACATTCAGTTCAACCTGGGGAAATGCACGCCGGAACCGCGCCAGCAGGTCAGACAGGACGTAACCCGCAACCAGAGAAGTCACGCCAAGAGACAACCGGCCGGTTACCTGCGAGGCTTCCTCCCGAAATGCCTGTCTCGCACTGGCGACATCGCCCAGGATCTGCCGGGCATGGCGTAGAAAGGCCGAGCCCCTGTGCGTGATCTGCAACCCCCGGGCCTGCCGTTCGAACAGCGAAACGCCCAGATCCTCTTCCAGCGCCCGGATCGCCTCGGTTACCGAAGATTGCGAGATCGACAGAACCCGCGCGGCACCGCTGACCGAACCCTGCTCGGCGGCGGCGACAAAGAACTGTAGCTGGCGCAGGGTGAATGCCACGTCAAACTCCGATGCGGTCTTGCTGGATATGCCGGGCCACTATCAACCGACCAGGCCTTGCGGAAAAGTGCAAAGACCGACTTATTCGGCCGCGTCTCTCAGGCTGGCCATCAAGTTGTGGAATTTTTCACCCTGAACCGCAACATGGGTCCGCAATGCTGCGGCAGCGGCCTCGGAATCGGCGGCCGCCAGTGCCGTCACGATCGTCTCATGTTCCGCCATGGACTGCGCCATTCTGCCCCGAAACCGCAACTGCACCCTGCGGAACGGCTTCAGCCGCTTGTGCAATCTGGTTGCCTCCTGTTCCAGAAAGGCATTGCCGGAACTGCGGTAGACGATCTTGTGAAACCGCTCGTTCTCGGCGTAGTAGGTATCGGTATCCCCGTCGTCGACGGCGCGTTGACACAGCGTGTTTGCATCGCGCAATGCCGCAAGCGCAGTGTCGGTGATCCGCATGGCCGCCAGCCGACCGCAAGCGGCCTCAAGTTCGGCCATGACCTCGAACATCTCGATCAGTTCCACCGGGCCCGGCTGCCGGACAAAGGCGCCCCTGCGGGGGATCAACTCGACCAGACCTGACAGCGCAAGCCTTTGGATCGCTTCACGAAGCGGTGTCCTTGATACGCCGAACTGCTCGGCAAGCCGCACCTCGTCCAACCGGTCTCCGTCCGAGAATGTCCCGTCGAAAACCAGCTCCTCGAGCTGTTCCGCAATTCGATCTGCACGGCGCTGTTCCATGAGGTTCTTCTAGCTTTGAACGGGTGAAAATTCAATCCAGTACTTCTTGTATACAAAACTATTGACCTAAAAAACACAACTGGCTTAGGTTGTACCGGTCCCCGGTTCGTCCGGGTCGATAAAGGGAGGAAAACATGAAATCCATGCTCAAGACCGCCGTGGCGGCTCTGGCAATCGCGGCAGCGGCCTCTGTTGCCGGCGCCACCGAACTGCGCCTGTCCCACCAGTGGTCGAACAACGACATCCGGCACAAGGTCGCCCAGATGGTCGCCGACGAGGTTGCGGCGGCGAATGTCGATCTGGACATCAAGATTTTCGGCTCGCAGTCGCTGTTCAAGGCACGCGAGCAATACAAGCCGCTCAGCCGCGGCCAGCTGGACATGACGGTCCTGCCGCTCAGCTATGCCGGTGGCCAGCAGCCTGCCTACAACCTGACCCTGATGCCCGGCCTGGTAAAGAACCATGACCATGCAGCCCGTCTCAGCGCCTCGCCCTTCATGGCCGCGCTCGAGGAAAAGATGGCGCAGGACGACGTAATGGTGCTGGTGCACGGCTATCTCGCGGGGGGCTTTGCCGGCAAGGACAAGTGCATCACCAGACCCGAGGACGTGCAGGGCCTGCAAACCCGCGCCGCCGGCAAGGCGTTCGAGCAGATGCTGGCCGGAGCCGGCGCCTCGATCGCGTCGATGGCCTCGTCCGAGATATACAACGCCATGCAGACCGGCGTGCTGCAGGCGGTGAACACCTCGTCCTCGTCCTTTGTCTCCTACCGGATCTACGAGCAGACGAAATGCTACACCCCGGCAGGCGACGTGGCGCTGTGGTTCATGTACCAGCCGCTCCTGATGAACAAATCGACCTTCGAAGGGTTGACCGAAGCACAGCAACAGGCGCTTCGCGATGGCGCCGCAAAGGCGCAGGCCTACTACCTGGAAGAGGCCAAGAAAGAGGACGCGGAATCGGTCAAGGTCTTTGCCGATGCCGGTGTCGAGATCGCACAGATGACGCCCGAGGATTTCGCCGCCTGGCGCGAACTGGCCAAGGAAACCTCGTACAAGGCATTCCTTGAAGAAGTGGCCGACGGCCAGGCCCTGCTTGACCTGGCGCTCGCGGTCGAGTGACCCGGCCTTCGGGCGGCCCCGGCGGGCCGCCCGATCCGACAGACAATACCCCGACCATTGGAGGAGCCGATGTCCGGCCACAGTTCCGCCGCCGCCGCCCAGACCGGAAGCAACCCTTTTCTGCGCGCTGTTGCCGCCATTTCGACCGTGGCAGGATGGTGTTCCGCCGCGATGATCGTCGCCGCCGTTCTGATCACCTGCCAGATGATCGTGATCCGGTACGTCCTGAACGGATCGACGGTCTGGCAGACCGAAGCGGTCATCTACCTCATGATCGCCGCCACCCTGCTTGGCCTGTCCTACGTGCAACGGTTGCGGGGACATGTGAACGTCGATCTCATCCCGCTGTCCCTGCCCGCCAGGGTCCGCTTCGTTCTGGCCACTATTACCTCGGTTCTCACCATCGCAATCGTCGCCGTCATCCTGTGGTACGGGTACGAGTACTGGCATTTCGCCTGGGAGCGCGGCTGGCGCTCCGATACCGTCTGGGGGGTGAAGCTCTGGATCCCCTACCTGGCCATTCCCGTCGGCTTCGGCTTGCTGCTCTTGCAACTGGTCGCCGATTTCATCGCCCTTGTCCTGGGCATCGAAAAACCTTTCGGATTGGAGTGAGCGGATGGACCCGTTGCTGCTCGGCGCCATCGTCGCCATCGCCACCATCATCGTCCTGTTCTCGGGCGTGTCCGTCGCCATCGGTCTGCTGATCGTCTCGGCCGGGTTCCTGCTGGTCTTCGACGGCGCCCGGTCGCTGGAGCTGATCCCGGAAATCCTCTTTGGCAAGCTCGACAATTTCGCGCTGCTCTCGATCCCGATGTTCATCATCATGGGGGCCTCCATCGCCTCGACCCGCGCGGGCGCCGACCTGTACGAGGCGCTCGAACGCTGGCTGACCCGCGTGCCCGGCGGGCTGGTGATCTCGAACCTTGGCGCCTGTGCACTGTTTGCCGCCATGTCCGGCTCCAGCCCGGCCACCTGCGCCGCCATCGGCAAGATGGGCATCCCCGAGATGCGCAAGCGCGGCTATCCGGACGGGGTGGCCGCAGGCTCCATCGCGGCGGGCGGCACGCTGGGCATCCTGATCCCGCCCTCGGTCACGATGATCGTCTACGGCATCGCCACCGAAACCTCTATCGGCCGCCTGTTCCTGGCCGGCGTGGTGCCGGGCCTGATGCTGGTCATGCTGTTCATGGCCTGGTCGATCTATTCCACCTGGCGCTCGGGCGACACCTCGGTCCTCAGCGCGGGCAGCTACAGTTGGGCACAAAAGTTCGAGATCCTGCCGCGCGTCCTGCCCTTCCTGCTGATCATCCTCGGCGTGCTCTACGCCATGTATGGCGGCATCGCCACGCCGTCGGAAACGGCAGCGGTCGGGGCATTGCTGTGCATGATGATCGCCATGATCATCTACAGGCTGTGGAACCCGCGCGACCTTTGGGTGGTGCTGCGGGATTCGACCCGGGAAAGCGTGATGATCCTGTTCATCATCGCGGCGGCGGGTGTGTTTTCCTACATGCTCAGTTCGCTCTTCATCACCCAGGCCATCGCCGAGTGGATCGGAACCCTGGATGTCAATCGCTGGGTCCTGATGGGGGCGGTGAACGTCTTTCTGCTGATCGCCGGCTTCTTCCTGCCGCCGGTCGCGGTCATCCTGATGACCGCGCCGATCCTCTTGCCGATCATCACCACCGCAGGCTTCGACCCGATCTGGTTCGCCGTGGTTCTGACCATCAACATGGAAATCGGCCTGATCTCGCCCCCGGTCGGCCTGAACCTTTATGTCATCAACGGCATTGCCCCCGACATCTCGTTGAAAACCATCCTGACCGGCTCGCTGCCCTATGTCGCCTGCATGGTTCTTGGTATCGTTCTGTTGTGCTTGTTTCCCGGGATAGCCACGTGGCTGCCTGACCTTGTAATGGGACCATCGTTGTGACTCTTCTAGCCGATCTTCTCTCCTCCGTCTTCGAACGGCGCTACCGCCGGGATCCGTCGCGTCCGACCGATGCCCGGCCCTTGCGGGAACTGGTCGAGGCTTTGATGGGGACCGCCGGCGAAACCTCGGGGCTGGCGCTGTCGCAGGATATCCTTTCGGGGTTCGCGGCAATGGACGACGCACAAAAGCTCGATTTCTTCCGCGATGTGGCACGCGGAATGAACATCGACCCCGAAACCGTGCGCTCGACGCTCGACGCCTATGAACGCGACCCGTCCAAGGCGACCTACCGCGCCTTCGCATCCGCGGCCGAACCAAGGCGGCAGGAACTGATCCGCCGCCTCAACGCCTTGCCGGGCGCGACCGGGGCTCTGGTGAGGATGCGGGCGGACCTGCTGCGCCTGAGCCGGGGAGATCCCGAACTTGAAGCCTTCGATCTCGACTTCCGCCATCTCTTTGCCAGCTGGTTCAATCGCGGGTTCCTGGTGCTGCGGCCGATCAGTTGGGAAAGCCCGGCGCATATCCTGGAAAAGATCATCGCCTACGAGGCCGTTCACGCGATCGACAGCTGGGACGACCTGCGGCGCAGGCTGGAACCCGCCGACAGGCGCTGTTTTGCCTTCTTTCATCCGGCGATGCCGGACGAACCGCTGATCTTTGTCGAAGTCGCCCTGACCCGCGGCATCCCCGGATCCGTTCAGGACCTGCTCGTCGAAGACCGCAAGGCGATTGCCAGCCACGAGGCTGACACCGCCGTCTTCTATTCGATTTCCAACTGCCAGGCCGGGCTTGCCAGCGTGTCCTTCGGAAACTCGCTGATCAAGCAGGTGGCTGCCGATCTGTCCGCGAATCTGCCATCGCTCAGGACTTTCGTGACCCTGTCGCCCATCCCGGGGCTGAGGAGTTGGCTCGCTGCCGAAGGTCTGGAACAGCCGGAGCCGGACCAGATGTCCGCACTCGCCGCGCACTACCTGCTGAATGCCAAGGCGACGGATGGCGCGCCCTATGATCCCGTGGCCCGCTTCCATCTCGGCAATGGCGCGATCGTTCATGCGGTCCACTCCGACGCAGATGTGTCCGACAAGGGGCGCAAGCAATCGGGCGGCGTGATGGTGAACTATCTTTACGATCTCAAGAAGATCGCCCAGAACCACGAAAAATTCGCAACCGCCAAGACCGTCGCCGCGTCGGCCGCCGTCAAGACGCTGGCCGCAGGCGCGGATCTGAGCAAATCGCAGGAAAGGTAGCCGGATGGCAAATCCCCTCTATGATCGCCTGTTTGGCACCTATGCCGGCAAACAAACGCCATTCCTTCATCTGTCCGATGGTCAGACCATCACGCATGCCCAGTTCCTCGAACAGGCCGCGCAGATGGCGAATGCCATCGTGGACCTTGGGTTGAAACCGGGCGACCGCGTCGCGGCCCAGGTGGAAAAGTCACCCGAGGCGCTTGCGCTCTACGCCGCCTGCGCGCAGGCCGGATTGATATTTCTGCCATTGAACACCGCCTACACGGCAGACGAGTTGAGCTATTTCATCGAAAACAGCGGCGCGGCTCTGGTTGTCTGTGATGGCCGCATCCTGGATATCTTGGCACCCGTCGCCGACAAGCTTGGCGCGCGGATCGAGACTTTGAATGCCGACGGCTCCGGCAGCCTGACCGACCGCGCAGTAAACATGCCGGCGACGTTCGAAACGGTCGACCGCGAAGGCGGGGATCTGGCGGCCTTTCTCTATACCTCGGGCACCACCGGCCGCTCCAAGGGCGCCATGCTGACCCAGGACAACCTGCTGTCGAACGCGGAAACCCTGGCGCAGGAATGGCGCTTCACCGCCGAGGACGTGCTGCTGCACGCCCTGCCGATCTTTCACACGCACGGGCTGTTCGTGGCCACCAACATCGTTCTGATCACCGGCGGCAGCATGATCTTCCTGCCTAAATTCGACCTCGACCAGATCATTGCGCTATTGCCTCGCGCCACCGCGATGATGGGCGTGCCGACCTTTTACACCCGCCTTTTGGGCGATGCCCGGTTCACCCGCGACCTGGCGCAGCACATGCGCCTCTTCGTATCGGGCTCCGCCCCCCTGCTGGCCGAAACCCATATCCAGTTCGAAGAGCGCACCGGTCACCGCATCCTGGAACGCTACGGGATGACCGAGACCAACATGAACACCTCGAACCCCTATGACGGCGAACGCCGGGCGGGCACGGTGGGCTTTCCCCTGCCGGGCGTCGAACTGAAGATCACAAACCCCGAGACCGGCGAACCCCTGCCACAAGGCGAGATCGGTCAGATCGAGGTGCGCGGACCAAACGTGTTCAAGGGCTATTGGCAGATGCCCGAGAAAACCGCCGCCGAACTGCGCGCAGACGGGTTCTTCATCACCGGCGATGTCGGCTTTGTCGATGCCGACGGCTATGTCACCATCGTCGGCCGCAACAAGGACCTGATCATCTCGGGCGGCTACAACATCTACCCCAAGGAGATCGAACTGCTGCTCGACGACCAACCCGGCGTGCTGGAAAGCGCGGTGATCGGCGTGCCGCATCCCGATTTCGGCGAAACCGTGCTGGGCATCCTGGTGCCCCGTCCCGGCCAGACGCCCGACACCGACGCGATCATGCAGACCGTGGGCGCGGCGCTGGCCCGGTTCAAACATCCCCGCAAGCTGCTCGTGCTGGACGAACTGCCCCGCAACACCATGGGCAAGGTGCAAAAGAACATCCTGCGCGAGCAGTACAAGGACATGTTCCAGCCAAGGTGAGAGGCAAGGCGGTTGCGTCCTATTCCCCTTTCTGACCATTTGTACAAACGGTCAGAAAGGGGTGTTTCAGCCGGTACAAAACGGTCAATTCGGGGCCTCAGCGTCCTTTCCAGACCGGGTCGCGTTTCTCGGCAAAGGCGCGGGCGCCCTCCAGCTGATCCTCGGAAGAGTAGAGCACATCCACCGTGCGCAGCTGCCGTTTGGTGATCTTGTTCATCGTGTCCTGGAACTTTTCGTCCTCGGCCTCGCGCACGATTTCCTTGATCGCGGCATAGACCAGCGGCGGGCCGCTTGCGAGGAGACGCGCCAATTCCCAAGCGCGATCAAGGAGTTGCGCGCCCGGCACGATCTCGTTCACCAGCCCCCAGCGATGCGCCTCCTCGGCATCGAACCAGCGCCCGGTCAGCAAGAGCTCCATCGCGATGTGATAGGGGATGCGCTTGGGCAGCTTGACGCTGGCAGCATCCGCCACCGTGCCAGAGCGGATTTCCGGCAGCGCGAAAGTGGCATGATCGGCGGCGATGATCATGTCCGCCGACAGCGCCAGTTCCAGCCCGCCCCCACAGGCGATGCCGTTGACGGCAGCAATCACCGGCTTGTTCATGTCGCGCAGTTCCTGCAAGCCGCCGAACCCGCCGACACCATAGTCACCATCCACCGCATCGCCATCGGCTGCGGCCTTCAGATCCCAGCCGGGGCAAAAGAACTTTTCCCCGCCCCCGGTCAGGATCGCCACCCGCAACTCGGGATCGTCGCGGAAGGCGCGAAACACCTCGCCCATGATCCGGCTGGTGGCCAGATCGATCGCATTGGCCTTGGGCCGGTCCAGCGTGACCTCGAGAATGGCGCCGTCGCGGCGTGTCTTGATGGGGTTCATCCGTCAGCCCTTTCTTATCAAAGCATCCACCGCCACGGCCCGGTCCGGTGTGGCCAGAAGCGGATTTATCTCAACCTCGCCCAGCGTCTCGGCATGAGCAAGCACATAGTCCTGCACCGCCTGCACCGCATCGAGGATCGCCTGCATGTTCGCCCCGGGCTTGCCGCGATACCCCGCCAGCAGCGGCGCGATGCGCAAGCTCTCCAACCCGGCCCGCACGTCGGCGGGCGCGGCAGGAACCAGCAAGGATACCGTGTCCCGCATCAATTCGGTGAGGATGCCTCCGGCGCCCAGGGTCAGTACAAACCCATGTGCCGGGTCGCGCACCACTCCGACCAGCAGTTCGGCCACTGCATCGCTGACCATCTCTTCGATCAGGACCTCGGCGGTGCCAATTTCGGACGCGACCCGAGCCACATCCGCCGCCGGAATACCCAGCCTCACTGCCGCGTGTTCCGACTTGTGCGCAAGTCCGGTTCCCTTGACGGCAAAAGGTTCCCGCAGATCGGCGACCACCTGCTCGATTTCAGCCGCACCACCGGCTAGACGGTTGCGCGGCACCGACAGGCCATGCGCGGCAAGCGCTGTCTTGGCCTCTGCTTCGCCTACGGTCTGCGTTGCTTCGGCGGAGCCCGGCAGACACAGCGGTTGGGGACAGGGCGGGCGGATATATGCCGCCGCCTCGGCCGCCGCCAGCGCCTCGCGCAACCCCGTGAAGGGCACCACGCCACCCGCCATCAATTCGGCGGCTGTTTCGGCAGGCATCAGTTCCGGCAGCGTCGCCACCACGGCAAAGGGCGCCCCGGTATCGGCGCGCACCTTCAGCGCTGCTTGCGTGGCGCAGGTCCAATCGGTCGTATCTGTGACCGGGTAATCGACGATCGAAAAAGTGAGGGCGATCCCGTCTCCGGTCATCCCCGCCCAGGCCGCCGCCATCGCATCGGTGTCGCGCCAGATATAGGTGTGATAATCCAGCGGGTTGTTGAGTGCCACCATCGGCCCGAGAGCCGCGCGCAATTCACCTCGCTGCCGCATCGTGAGCTTCGGGAATCGCAAGCGCATGCCAACGCACATGTCGGCAATCAGGCTGGCTTCGCCGCCCGAACAGCTTATCGAGGCAATATCCGCCCCCGACAATGGACCGTGACAATGCAGAAGCTTCAATGTCTCCAGCAAATCCGGCAGGGCGCCCAGACGCGGAATCCCCAACCGGTCCAGCAAGGCCTGCGCGCCCGCATCGCTGCCCGCCAGCGACGCGGTATGCGATATCGTCGCCTGCTGCGCCTGTTCCGAGGCGCCTACCTTGAGCGCCACCAGCGGCACACCCCTTGCATGGGCCTTGGCCGCCAGCGCCTCCCAGTCGCGCAAGTTGCCAAACCCTTCGATATGCAGCCCGATCGCGGTAACGCGCGGATCATCCAGCAGCCCGGCGGCGATCTGCGCCTGGCTCGTTTGCGCCATGTTCCCGCAGGTCACCACATAGGCGATGGGCAGGCCGCGCTGCTGCATGGTCAGATTTATGGCAATGTTCGAGCTTTGCGTCAGGATCGCAACCCCGCGCTCGACCCGCGCGCAACCATGCTGGTCGGGCCACAAGAGCGCACCGTCGAGCGCATTGACAAAGCCGTAGCAGTTGGGGCCGAGGAATGGCATCCCCCCGGCCGCCGCCACGAGTTCGGCCTGTAAATCGCCGCCCGTTTCATCCTCGGCCACAGCCTCGGAGAACCCGCTGGCGAAACAGACCGCCCCCCCTGCCCCCATGGCCGAGAGCGCGCGCAACGCCTCTATGGTCGCGTGACGATTGATCCCGACAAAGGTTGCATCGGGCGCTTCGGGCAGATCCTCCAGTCGGGCAAAGGCCGAAATCCCCTCGACCTCTGTCGCCTTGGGATGCACCGGCCAGATCGTCCCGTCAAACCCCATGCGCCGGCATTGCACGATCACCTGCCGGCACCAGGCGCCGCCGCCGATCACCGCGATCGAGCGCGGCCGGAACAAGCGCGACAAACCTTTCGTCATGACACGCTCCCTGCCATTTCATCTTTTCCCAAATACTCCCGCCGGAGGCGTCGCACGTCCGCGCGAATACACCCGTGCGGCATCATGCCCCCAACGGACGCAACAGGTCGCGGCTGATGATGTGGCGCTGGATCTCGCTGGTGCCATCCCAGATCCGCTCGACACGCGCATCGCGCCAGAACCGCTCGATCGGGAAATCGTCCATCAGCCCCATGCCGCCATAGATTTGCAAGGTCGTATCGGTGACCCGCGCCAGCATCTCGCTGGCATAGAGCTTGGCGCTGGCGATCTCGCGGTTCGACGGCAAGCCCTGATCCAGACGCCAGGCTCCGGCCAGCGTCAGCCAGTCGGCCGCGTCGATCTCGGTGATCATGTCGGCGATCTGGAACCCCACGCCCTGGAACTTGCCGATCTCCTGCCCGAACTGCTTGCGCTCGGCCGCATAGTTCAATGCATAGTCGAAACAGCGCCGCGCCCGACCGACGCAAAAGGCCCCAACCGTCAGGCGCGTGGCATAAAGCCATTCGTTCATCACCGCGAACCCGCCATCCACCTCGCCCAGAACCTGCGCATCCGGCAGGCGGCAGTCGTCGAAGCTCAGGATGCAGTTCTTGTAGCCCTTGTGGCTGACCGAGTTGTACCCGTTGCGCACAGTGAATCCTGGCGTACCTCGATCTACCAGAAACGCGGTGATCCGTTTCTTGGGCCCTTTCGGGGTTTCGTCCACACCGGTCGCCACAAAGACGATAAAGAAATCGGCATGTTCCGCGCCCGAGATGAAATGCTTCGTCCCGTTCACCACCCAGTCGCCACCCTTGCGCACCGCCTGGCATTTCATGCCGCGCACGTCCGATCCCGCATCGGGCTCGGTCATCGCCAGCGCGTCCATCCGCTCGCCCCGCACCGCCGGCAGCAGATAGCGTTCGCGCTGCTCGGGATTGCAGGCCATCAGGATGTTCTGCGGCCTTCCAAAGAAATGCGTCAGCGCCATCGACCCGCGCCCCAGCTCGCGCTCGACCAGTGTAAAATCCAGATGGCTGAGGCCCGCGCCGCCGACCTCCTCGGGAAAGTTGCAGGCATAGAAGCCAAGGTCGATCACCTTCTGCTTGATCTCCTGCCCCAACTCGTAGGGCACCTGGCCCGTGCGCTCCACTTCGGCCTCGTGCGGGTAAATCTCGTTTTCCACGAAGCTGCGGACGGTGGAGACGATCATCTCCTGTTCTTCGGTCAGGCCAAATTGCATGGCGCGCTCCCTTATGCGAATTCCGAGACAGGAAATCCCGGCTTGCATCGCTCTGTCGTGCAGAGTTAGGTGTTGACCATGCAAAGTTCGTCCAAAATTCGCATTCCGACGCAGACGATGGATTTCCTGCTGTTCGACGAATTCTCCAACCATTGCCTGGCTAATACCGTTGAACCGCTGCGCGCCGCGAATACTCTGTCAAGGCGCGCCTTGTATGCTTGGCGCTTTCTCACGCTAGATGGCGCGCCGGTACACAGCTCCTCCGGACTGCAGGTTTCGCCGCATGACCGGCTGGACCGGGGGCGCGGGTCGATGCTGGTGGTCATGCCCTCCTACGGGTTTCGCACCTACGAGGGCTGGCGCACCCTGCGCGCGCTCACGGCGGCGGCGAAACGGTACCCGACACTCGCCGGGCTGGATACGGGCAGCTGGCTGCTGGCGCGGGCCGGGCTTCTGGATGGGCACCGGGCGACGATTCACTGGGAAGAGCTGACGAGCTTTGCCGAGGCTTTCCCCCAGGTACACACGGTCCGCGAACGCTTCGTGATCGACGGTCCGCGCATCACCTGTTCCGGTGCGATGGCGGCCTTCGACCTCGTCCTGCACCTGGTCGGGCGGGATCACGGACAGTTGCTGGCACTGGAGGTCGCTCAACTCTTCATGACCCGGGACTCGGCCCGTTCGCACGGAACTCCCGCCGCGGTGGGGCAGCGGTCGGTCAACAAGGCGGTGATGCTCATGCAGGACAACCTCGAACGTCCGTTGACCATAGCCGAGATCGCGCGGCGCGCCGGCTGCACCCAGAAAACGCTGGAAGCACGGATGCTGGCCGAACTCGATGCCTCGCCGCAGGCCGTCTATCGCCGGCTTCGGCTGAATCTCGCAAGAAAACTCGTCACCGAAACCGACCAGCCGGTATCCGAGATCGCCGGCCGTTGCGGGTACGAGAACGCCAGCGCGATGACACGCGCCTTTCGCGCCGAGTTCGGGCAGCCGCCACGCAGCTTGCGAAACGGGGGTCAGACCGCCGCTGTCCAGACCCGGTAACGCCCCTGTCCAGTCATTTCACGGATCAAACCGCGCCGGGCGAACAGGTCCAGGTTTCGTTGCACCGCCGCCCGCGACGCGCCCGACTTGGCCTCGGCGAGGGGCGCGGTCACGATCGGCCAAGCAGTCATCACGTCGATCAGCGCGGGCGGGGTGCGCCCGCTGAGATCTGCTGTCGCCTCGATCGCGCGCGCACGCCAGGCCGCGATCCGCTCCAGATGCAGCAGCGCGGCAACCACGGCCTGAGCCGATCCACGCAACCACGCCGCCAGTTTCTGTTGCGGGCTGCCGGCACCACGCAACGCTCCCGGACCGGAGAGGGCAAGCGGCAGAAACACCGCGGATCCCCGCGCCATCGCCGCGCCATGGCGCGCGGCAAGCACCGCTGCCTCGACCGCTGTCGAAGGCCCCTGCCCCAACGCCATCCACGCATGAAACATCATCGCCGCGCCGGTTGCGGGGTGCAGCCCATCGGCGGCCTGCATCACCTCGGCCAGATCGGCCACCGTCTCGGGAAGCTCGTCGCCATCCGTATTGCTGCGGCCCAGGAAATCCGCAAGACCCTCCTGCCATCCGGCATCCGCGGGGGCCGGACCTCCGCACAGACGCCGCACCGCCCACCCGGCCCTTGCAAGGGCCTGGGTATCGTCTCCGGTCGCACCTAGTCGAAGCCCGGTCCACAAGGCCAGCCGCTCGGCACTGATCCGGTCACCGGCCCACCAGCCCAGATCGGCGACTTCCAGCAAGGCAAGGCGGTGAACCCACTCGCCATGCCCGGCCCGCAACCTTTCATCCAGCGCACCAAACTGAACAGCGAGATCAGCCAGGTCCGGTGCAAGCGCGGCCTGCGCCGCGCGCCAGTCCCCGGGATCGAACAGCCGGGGCGGCGCCGCGCGCCTGGGCGACAGGAAATCGGCGGCCTCCTCCCCGTCCGGACCGGGCAGGAACCAAAGGTCGTCTTCGGCCGTCTGATCGGCGTCATAAGGGCCATCCGGCCCAGGTTCGGAGAATAGTGCGTCCTTGTCCCGTTTCATGCCGCCATCATAACGCGGAACCAGGGGCCGGGATACCGCGCTTCACAGGCGCGCTGCCTTCTGATCCGCCACGTTTCTGACCACCAACTCCTTGTAGAGCGCCCGGATGCGCATCATCACCGGCCCAGCGGCGCCATCGCCGATCTGCTTGCCGTCGATCGAGGCTACCGGAGTCTGCGCGCCGAACGTGCCGGTCAGAAACGCCTCGTCCGCGCCATAGGCTTCGTAAAGCGAGAAGTTCTTCTCGAACACCGGTATGCCGTTGTCGCGGCACAGGTCGATCACCTTTTGCCGGGTCACCCCGTTCATGCAGTAATCCCCCGTCGAGGTCCAAACCTCGCCCCGCCGCACGATGAAGAAGTTGCAGGCATTGGTCGTGTTGACGAACCCGTGCGGGTCCAGCATCAGCGCCTCGTCCGCACCGGCCTGTTCGGCCTGCAAGCAGGCGATCACGCAGTTCAGCTTGGAATGGCTGTTGAACTTGGGGTCCTGGCTGTGCGGCAGGCCGCGCACCTGCGGAACCGAGGCCAGCCGGATGCCTCGCCGCTGCACGTCCTCGGAAGGGCGTGAATGCTCGACGATCGCCACGATGGTGGGACCCCATTTCGACAGGCCCGGATGCTGGAACGGCTTGGCCTTGCGCCCCCGGGTGATCATCAGCCGGCAATGCGCGTCACCGGTCATTCCGTTCGCCGCTGCCGTCCGGTCAAGGATCTCTCGGATCTGCACAGGCGTCTTGCCGATGTCCAGCGACACAGCCTTGCACGAGTTGAACAGCCGGTCCATGTGCTCATCGAAGAACGCCCATTCCCCGTCATAAAGCCGCATCCCCTCCCACATGCCATCGCCCAGCATAAAACCGCTGTCGTAGACCGAAACCTTGGCGTCGTCCTTGTGGACCAGGTCGCCGTCCACATAGATCAGGATATCGCGGTTGCGTATGTCTTCCTCGGCGTCATGGGTCGTCTTGCCGGCGGCATGGGGATCGGTGGTCATCTGTCGTCCTGCTGACTGGTCGCGGCAGAGCTTAGGAGGAGGTCCGGCAATCCGCAATGGCATCGGCCGGCACCCGGCAAATTTGCAGTTCGCGCTTTCGCGACTACAAATTAGGATGACATCCAAGTGAACCCGGATCATCAATCGCGGACATGCCGATCCTCGACTACACGCATAACCTTTGGCTGGTCGCCGCATCCCTGTGCGTTGCGATGATCGCAGGCTTTACCGGGCTTTCGCTGACGCAGGGCCTGTCCAAGCGCAGCGTGAACCAGCGCAAGCTGGCGATCTCCATGGCCGCCATCGCGCTCGGCGGCGGTATCTGGTCGATGCATTTCGTGGCCATGCTGGGCCTGCAATTGCCGATCGAGTTCTATTTCGATGCAACCGTCACGCTGATTTCGGCGCTGGTCGCCATCCTGGTGGTGGGCGTCGCCTTGCTGCTTCTGCATTTCCGCCGCCGAACCCCGGCCACCCTGGCGGGCGCAGGCATCATCGTCGGACTTGGCATCATCGCGATGCATTACATCGGCATGGCCGGATTGCAGCTGTGCCGGCCGCTCTATTCCCCCGGCGGCATCACCCTGGCCGTGCTCGGGTCCTGCGCGCTCAACATCGCAGCCTTCTGGATCGCCTATGGCCGACGCAACCACCGCAACATCCTGCTGGGAACCGTGTGTTTCGGAACCGCTGTCTTCGTCGTGCATTTCGTAGCGATCTGGGGCACCGCCTTCGTCGCCACCGGAACCGAAACCGAAGTGGGCCCGATGATCGGCAAGGAAGTCTTGGCGATAGGCGTCGTTCTTTCCAGCTTCGTGCTTTGCGCCGCCTTCCTGCTGACCGGAATATCCTTTGTCACGCCAATACAGGCCGCTCTGGCGCCCGACACCGATATCCGGCAGCAGCCCGCCAAGGACATGATCGCACCCAAGTTCGCCCGCCAGATCCCCTACGAACAGGACGGCCGCACGCATTTCTTCGACGCCGGGTCAGTCGCCGCCATTCGCGCCGAAGGGCATTACACCCATATCTACGCGCAAGGGAAAAGGTATTTCTGCGTCTGGTCGATCACCGAGGCGGAACGCCGGCTCGATCCGGCCACCTTTACCAAGACCCACCGCAGTTACCTGGTCAATCCCGCCTATGTCGAGAGTTTCGAAAGGCTCAAGGACAATGGCATCTGCCACATGAACCTGCCCGGCCTGCCGCGCGTGCCGGTCAGCCGGGCGCGGCTCAAGGCGGTGCGCGAAGTGCTGGGCGTCTGACCGCAAAGGGTTCGCATTTCGTGTGCCGCCTTTCGCATTTCGTGCACAAACCCTCTGTATTCGGGTGAATCCTGTCGCCGACTTGTGCGACCCATAGCAGCCTTCCCCTGCCAGAACTCGGCCTTGCAGGGGAGGACAAGCAAGATGATACCGGCGGCGTTCGACTATTATCGGCCAAAGGACATGGGCGGTGTGATCGCCCTGCTACAGGAACACGGCGACGATGCGCGCGTCATGGCGGGCGGGCACAGCCTGATCCCGATGATGAAGCTGCGCATGGCCGAAATCGCGCATTTGATCGACTTGCAGGATGTCGCTGGCCTGGACGGGATTACCGTTGAAGGCGGCCGGATCACGCTGGGCGCCATGGTCACACAGCATCAGATCATCGACAGTGCCGCACTTCTTGCCGCGGCCCCGATCCTGCGCGAGGCGGCCTTGCAGATCGCCGATCCGCAGGTGCGCTACATGGGAACGGTCGGCGGCAATGTCGCCAATGGCGACCCGGGCAACGACATGCCGGGGTTGATGCAATGCCTCGACGCCACATTCACGCTGGTCGGACCAGATGGCAGCCGCGAGGTCGCGGCCCGCAGCTTCTATCACGCCGCTTACATGACCGATCGGGACGACAGCGAAGTTTTGACCTCAGTCAGCTTCGCCGCACCGAGGGGCGGCTATGCCTACGAAAAGCAGAAGCGCAAGATCGGCGACTATGCCACCGCGGCCGCTGCGGTGCAGATCGAGAAGAACGGCGATGTCTGCGCAAGCGCATCCATCGCGATGACCAACCTCAGCGATACACCAGTCTGGTCGAAGGCGGCCAGCGCCGCACTGGTCGGCACCACTGTGGATGACGCGGCCATCGCCGCCGCTGTTGCCGCCATGCAGGCGGACATCGAACCGGTCGAGGACAATCGCGGCCCCGCCGCTTTCAAACGCCACGCCGCCGCAACCGTGCTGACCCGCGCCATCCGCCGCGCCTGGGATCGCGCGTAAGGAGGAATGAGATGCCCAAGAAGATGCATATCGAACTGACCGTGAACGGCAAGTCCCATGAATTCCTCGCCGAACCGCGCGAGTTGCTGATCCACACTCTGCGCGAAAGGTTGAACCTGACCGGCCCGCATATCGGCTGCGAAACCTCGCATTGCGGCGCCTGCACGGTGATCGTGAATGGCAAGTCGGTCAAATCCTGCACCATGTTCGTGGCCCAGGCCAACGGCGCGGACCTGACCACGATCGAGGGGCTTGGCACACCGGACGCGCCACATGTGCTGCAAACCGCGTTCCGCGAGCATCACGGGCTGCAATGCGGCTTTTGCACGCCGGGCATGATCACCCGCGCCAGCAAGCTGCTGGAGGAGAACCCCAACCCGACCGAAGAAGAGATCCGTTTCGGCATGGCCGGCAATCTCTGCCGCTGCACGGGCTATCAGAACATCGTGAAATCCATCCTTGCCGCTGCAAGCGAGCTGAACGCCGCGAAGGAGGCCGCAGAATGAACGACATGACCCCCGAAAGAGAAGAGCGCGTCGCCGGCCTCAAGGGCCTTGGCTGTTCGCGCAAGCGCGTCGAGGATGCCCGGTTCACCCAGGGCAAGGGCAACTATGTCGACGACCTGAAACTGCCCGGCATGCTGCACGGTGACTTTGTACGCTCGCCCTATGCCCATGCCCGCGTGAAATCCATCAACACCGAGGCCGCGATGGCGCTTGACGGTGTCGTGGCAGTGCTGACGGCCGCCGATCTGGCCCCGCTTGGCCTGCACTGGATGCCAACACTGGCCGGCGACAAGCAGATGGTGCTGGCCGACGGCAAGGTGCTCTTCCAGGGGCAGGAGGTCGCCTATGTCATCGCGCGCGACCGCTATGTCGCCGCCGACGCGGTCGAACTGGTAGAGGTCGAGTACGAGGAACTGCCGGTTCTGACCGACCCGTTCGAGGCGTTGAAATCCGATGTCGTCCTGCGCGAGGATCTCGATCCGGCCGCGCCCGGCGCCCACGGCCCGCGCAAGCATCACAACCATATCTTCACCTGGGAAGCCGGGGACAAGACCGCCACCGAACAGGTATTCGCCGAGGCAGACGTGGTGGCCGAGGAGATGATCTATTACCATCGCACCCACCCCTGCCCACTGGAAACCTGCGGCTGCGTCGCGTCGATGGATAAGGTGAACGGCAAGCTGACGCTGTGGGGCACCTTCCAGGCGCCCCATGCGATCCGCACCGTGGTCTCGCTGATCTCGGGGATAGAGGAACACAACATCCGCGTGATCTCGCCCGATATAGGGGGCGGGTTCGGCAACAAGGTCGGCGCTTATGCCGGTTACGTCTGCTCTGTCGTCGCCTCGATCGTCACCGGCCAGCCGGTGAAATGGGTCGAGGACCGGATGGAAAACCTGATGACCACCGCCTTTGCCCGTGACTACTGGATGCAGGGCAAGATCGCCGCCACGAAGGAAGGCAAGATCACCGGCCTGTGGTGCCACACCACCGCCGACCATGGCGGGTTCGACGCCTGCGCCGACCCGACCAAGTTCCCGGCCGGGTTCATGAACATCTGCACCGGCTCCTACGACATCCCCACCGCCTATCTGGCCGTTGACGGTGTCTATACCAACAAGGCGCCCGGCGGCGTGGCCTATCGCTGTTCCTTCCGGGTGACCGAAGCGGCGTATTTCATCGAGCGGATGATCGAGGTTCTGGCGATCGAGCTGAAGATGGATGCAGCCGAGTTGCGCCGCATCAATTTCATCCGCAAGGACCAGTTCCCCTACCAGTCCGCGCTGGGGTGGGAATACGACTCGGGCGACTATCACACCGCCTGGGACAAGGCGCTGACCGCCGTCGGCTATGACGCGCTGCGCAAGGAACAGGCGGAACGGGTCGAGGCGTTCAAACGGGGCGAAACCCGCAAGCTCCTGGGTATCGGCCTGACCCATTTCACCGAGATCGTCGGCGCCGGCCCGGTCAAGAACTGCGATATCCTGGGCCTCGGCATGTTCGACAGCTGCGAGATCCGCATTCACCCGACCGGCAGCGCCATCGCCCGGCTGGGAACCATCAGCCAGGGCCAGGGCCACGCGACCACCTTTGCCCAGATCCTCGCCAGCGAGATCGGCATCCCGGCGGATTCGATCACCATCGAGGAAGGCGACACCGACACGGCGCCCTACGGTCTTGGTACCTATGGCAGCCGCTCGACCCCGGTTGCCGGTGCTGCAAGCGCCATGGCAGGCCGCAAGATCCGCGCCAAGGCTCAGATGATCGCGGCCTACCTGCTCGAGGTTCACGACGACGACGTCGAATTCGATGTCGATCGCTTCGTGGTCAAGGGCGCGCCCGAGCGGTTCAAGACGATGAAGGAAATCGCCTTTGCCGCCTATAACCAGGCGATTCCGGGCATCGAACCGGGTCTTGAGGCGGTCAGCTACTACGACCCGCCCAACATGACCTATCCGTTCGGGGCCTATATCTGCGTCATGGAGATCGATGTGGATACCGGCGAGCATCAGATCCGCCAGTTCTATGCGCTGGACGACTGCGGCACCCGGATCAACCCGATGATCATCGAAGGCCAGGTCCACGGTGGCCTGACCGAGGCGCTGGCCATCGCGATGGGTCAGGAAATCGCCTATGACGACATGGGCAACTGCAAGACCGGGACACTGATGGACTTCTTCCTGCCGACCGCATGGGAGACGCCGCATTACACCACCGATCACACGGTCACGCCCAGCCCGCACCATCCGATCGGCGCCAAGGGTGTGGGCGAAAGCCCCAACGTGGGCGGTGTCCCGGCCTTCTCGAACGCGGTACATGATGCGTTCCGCGCCTTTGGCCTGCGGCAAAGCCACATGCCACATGATCATTGGCGGATCTGGAAAATCGCCGATGATCTGGGCCTGCACGGCTGAACAGTTGACAGGGTGGGCAGCACTGCCCACCCGTTTCCCAACGCGAGATCGCACATGAGCTGGACCGATCTGCAATCCGATATGGCAAAACAGGGCTACGTCGCCTCCGACGACCTCGCGATGGCCGTGCATCTGGCGCTGATGCTGGGACGTCCCCTGTTGATCGAAGGCGCGGCGGGCGTCGGCAAGACCGAGATCGCGCGTGTGCTGGCTGCCATGCGCCAGACTCAATTGATCCGGCTGCAATGTTACGAAGGGCTGGATGCCGCGCAGGCCATCTATGAATGGAACTATCAGCGACAGTTGCTGGCCATCCGCGCCGCGGCAGAGGACGGCCAGACCGGGCGCGCGGTCGAGGATCGGCTGTTCTCCGACGAGTTCCTGCTGGAACGTCCGCTGCTGAAAGCGATCCGCCAGACGGAACCGCCGGTGCTCCTGATCGACGAGATCGACCGGGCGGATGAAGAGTTCGAAGCCTATCTTCTCGAAATTCTGGCCGACTACCAGATCACGATCCCCGAGATGGGTACAATATCAGCGACCACGCGCCCGGTGGTGATCCTGACCGCCAACGGCACACGCGACCTGTCGGACGCACTGCGACGGCGGTGCCTCTATGCGCATGTGGACTATCCCGATCGCGCAACCGAACTGGCCATCCTGCGCGCGCGACAACCGGGGATCGAGGCGGTGCTGGCCGGCCAGATCGTCGGGTTCGTGCAATCCTTGCGCAAGGAAGAGCTGGAGAAAACCCCCGGCATCGCCGAGATGCTCGAATTTGCCGCTGCCCTGATGGGGCTCGGCCTGTCCGACATTACCGGCGATCCCGTCGCGTTGCAGGCGGCCCTTGCGACCTTGCTGAAAACCGAAACCGACCGGGCAAACATCACGACCGAGGTGGCCCAGCGGCTGGCGGGCCGCGCCGCATGAGCCGGGTCACCCGTTTCGCCGCCAGAGACCCCGGCCCGGCGGCGCGGCTTTCGGGTTTCATGGCGCATCTGCGGGCCAACGGTTTGCGGCTGGGTGTGATGGAGACCGAACTGGCCCTCAGGGCTCTCACCCATGTACAGGCCGCCGACCCCCGCCAGACCCGGCTTGCGCTCCGCGCCGTCTGCACCGGCAGCGCTGAAGAGTCAGATCGGTTCGACGATCTCTTCGACAGCTACTGGATGAACGGCGGGCGGGTGGTGCAAAAGGCGATACCCAACCCCAAAGAACAGGGCCAGGACAGCGTTCATTCCTCTCGCGCCGCCGATGGCAATACCCGCGCCGCCGGTGCAGGCAAGGCCACCGCGCCCGACGCGGGCACGGACGAGGCAGAGCACGGCGGAACCGGCAAGCTGGTCGCCAGCCTGACCAACAGCCTGATGAAACGCGATCTGCGCGACCTCGTGCAGCCCGAGGAGATTGCCCAGGCCGAAATCCTGGCGCGGCGTCTGGGGGCCGCCCTGCGCGACCGCCTTTCGCGGCGCCGTCGCGCGGCCCAAAAGGGTGACCGCATCCATTTTCGGCGTCTCATGCGGCAATCGCTGGCCACCGGCGGCGAACCGCTGCGCCTTCCCCGCAAGCACCGCCCCGACCGGCCGATGAAGATCGTCGCCCTCTGCGATGTTTCCGGTTCGATGACCCTTTACGCACAGGTCTTTCTTGCCTTCCTTGCCGGTCTAATGCGCAGCGACAGCACGGCGGATGCTTACCTGTTTCACACCCGGCTAGTCCGGATCACCGAGGCGCTGCGCGACAAGGACACGCTGCGCGCCCTGGGTCGGTTGTCGCTGATGGCCGACGGTTTCGGCGGCGGCTCGCGCATCGGCGCATCGCTGGACCGGTTCGCCCGGACCTATGCCAGGCGCTTCGTGAACCGTCGCACCGTCGTCCTGATCCTGTCTGACGGATACGACACCGACGCGCCCAAGCGGATCGGGTCCGCGTTGTCGGCACTTCGCAACCGCGGCTGCCGGATCGTCTGGCTCAACCCGCTCAAGGGCTGGACGGGATATGCGCCGGTCGCCGCCGGCATGCAGGCTGCCCTGCCCCATCTCGACCTTTTCTACCCCGCCAACCGGCTTGCCGATCTCGCCGCCCTGGAACCGGAGTTTGCGCGCCTATGATCCCTGCGGAAATCCTTGACCACGAACTGGCCAGCGTCACTGAAACGCTGCGTGCATCGGGCGCTCCTTTCGCGATTGCGACCGTGATCCGCACGCTTGGCCAAACCGCTGCGAAACCCGGCGCCAAGGCCCTGCTTTCTGCCGAAGGCGACATCCTGCATGGCTGGGTCGGCGGCGGCTGTGTCCGTGGTGCCCTGGCGCGGGCCGCCCGTCAGGCGCTTGCCGAAGGCATACCCCAGCTCATATCCCTGATGCCCGAGGATCTGCTGGCCGAAAAAGGGCTTGCCGCGGGCGAACAGGCCGACGGCACCCGGATCGCCCGCAACGGATGCCCGTCGCGCGGTTCAATGGATATCTTCGTCGAACCCATCCTGCCCCTGCCCGAGCTGGTGATCTACGGCGCCTCGCCGGTGGCGCAGGCGCTGGCCCGGCTGGCGCCACAGTTCGACTGGAACGTGACCCGGGCCGACCCGGCGGCGGCCCTTCCCGACAAGACCGAAGGCGCGCGCCGCATGATCGTCGTCGCGACCCAGGGCCAGGGTGACGCCCCGGCGCTCAAGGCCGCGCTGGCGGCGACGGCCGAACACCTGTGCTTTGTCGGCAGCCGCCGCAAGTTCGCCGCCCTGCGCACCAAGTTCGAAGCCGACGGTACGGATCCCGAAACGCTCGACCGGGTGAACGCTCCGGCCGGTCTGGCCATCGACGCCGTCACGCCGGAAGAGATTGCTCTCTCGATCCTCGCCCGGCTGATCCAGCAACGCCGCCACAAGACGCGCGAAGCAAGATCATGAGACGCCTTCACGCGCTGTTGCAGCGGCTTGTCCGCCATGCCGAACCAACGCCTGAACAGGCAGAAACCCTCGCCCGCATCACGTATCCCTGCTGCTGAGAAGGAATCCCAATGGAACTGTACGATCAGGTCACGATCAACGCGCCCAAGGAACATGTCTATGCCGCTTTGAACGACCCCGAAATCCTGCGCCAATGCATTCCCGGTTGTGAGGAATTGATCAAAAAATCCGATGCCGAGCTTGAAGCCAGGGTCCTGCTCAAGATCGGCCCGGTCAAGGCACGGTTCAGCGGGACCGTTGAACTGGACACCTCCGGCGCGCCGGATGCGTTTTCCCTGACCGGACAAGGCAATGGCGGCGCCGCAGGCCATGCCAGGGGCGGGGCCGATGTCACCCTCGTTGAAAGCGATGGCAAAACCGTCCTCACATATCAGGCCAAGGCCGAAATCGGCGGCAAACTGGCGCAACTCGGCAGCCGACTGATCCAGGGCACGGCAAAGAAACTGGCCGCCAGCTTCTTTCAGAAACTCGCCGAGGTGGTCGACAGCGTCGATGCCTGAAAACCAACCGGCAACAAGCCAGTTGCCAATTTGATCAAAAAGCGGCATCTACCATGGGAATCCTTTCGGAGCCTCCCATGGTACAGATCCAAGGCACCATTGCCGGCATTTGCAGCAACCGTATCGACGCCCTCGCCCGGCAAGAAAAGGAACGCTTTGCAGCCGCCCGCCCCCGGACACGCGCCGCGCTGGACACCGGCGCGGATCACTTTCTCGACGGCGTCCCGATGCATTGGATGCGCGACTGGCCGATGCCCTTTCCCATGCTGGTGGCCGAGGCGCGCGGCGCCCGGCTGACCGACATCGACGGACATGTGATCGATGATTTCTGCCTTGGCGACACCGGGTCGATGTTCGGCCATTCGCCCGAACCGGTGGCGCAAGCGATCCGCACGCAGGCAGACATCGGGCTGACCTACATGCTGCCGACCGAGGCTGCGCTTCGGGCAGCCTCCCTCTTGACCGAGACATTCGGGGACTTCCGCTGGCAGATCGCCACCACCGCATCAGACGCCAACCGGTTCGCCCTGCGCATTGCCCGCGCGGTCACGGCAAAAGCCAAGGTGATCGTGTTCCACGGCTGCTATCATGGCGCGGTCGACGACTCGATGGTGGAACTGCATCAAGGCCAGACCCGGACCCGTCCCGGCCTTGCCGGACAAGTCACCGACCTTGCCGGACTGGCGATTGCTTGCGAGTTCAACGACCTGAACTCGGTCGAGTCCGCGTTGCAGACAGGAGAAGTTGCCGCCATCCTGACCGAACCGGTCATGACCAACAGCTGCATGGTCTTGCCCGAACCTGGGTTTCTCGACGGGCTGCGCGCGCTGGCCACGCAATATGGCGCGCTTCTGATCATCGACGAGACACATACGCTGTCATCGGGCCTTGGTGGGTACACCGGCGTGCACGGGCTCGACCCCGATATTTTCGTTGTCGGCAAATGCGTCGCGGGCGGCATGCCGACGGCGGTCTGGGGCCTGCGCCCGGCCGTGGCCAAGGCCTGGCGCACCTATGACGATACCCGCCCCGGCGGACATTCCGGCATGGGCACCACCCTGTCGGCGAACCCGATGCAATTCGCCTGCCTCGCCGCCACGCTGTCGCAGGTGATGACAGCCGAAGCCTATGCCCATATGGAGACCGGCGCCGAACGCCTTGCCAGCGGGCTGGCCGACAGTATCGCCCGGCATGGCGCGCCCTGGCATGTGGTGCGTGTCGGTGCGCGGGTGGAATTCATCTGCGCGCCCGGGCCCCTGAAAAACGGAACCGAGGCCGCGACCGCCCACAAACCAGAACTCGAAGCCGCGATCCACACCGCTCTGCTCAACCGGGGCTGCCTGATTGCGCCCTTCCACAACATGATGCTGGTCAGCCCGGTCACCTCGAACGAACAGATCGACCGCCTGATCGCCGCCTTCGACGATATCCTGACCGAACTTCTGGCCTGAGGACAATGACCATGACCACCCCCTGCCCCTCGGGCGCAACCCTGGCCGAAGCCGAAGCCTTTCTCGAAGCCAACCCGGATATCGAGGCGGTCGACATCCTCCTGCACGATTCCAACGGCATCGGGCGGGGCAAGATCATCCGCCGGCATGAACTGGCCTCGCTGTACAAATCCGGCCGCCACATGCCGATCTCGATCCTTGGGCTCGACATCTGCGGCGAGGATGTGCACGAAACCGGTCTGATCTGGGACCAGGGCGATGGCGACCTGCGCGCCTGGCCCATTCCCGGCACGCTCAAGCGGCTGCACAACACCACGCCGCCCCGGGCCGAGGTGTTCATGTCGCTCTACGAACTGGACGGCTCAAGGATGACCAGCGACCCGCGCCATGCGCTCGCCCGTCAAGTCGAACTGCTCGCGTCCGAAGGGCTGAAACCAGCAGGCGCATTCGAGCTGGAGTTCTTCCTGCTCGCCAACGAACTGGATGCCGACGACAAGGCGCAGCCCGCGCGCGACGTTCTGGATGGCCGCCGCTCGCACAAGACCGAGGTCTATTCGGTCGATCACCTGCACGGCATGCTGCCGCTGTTCTCCGATGTCTACAAGGCCGCCGAACTGGCCGGGATCAGGGCCGAGACCCTGATCTCGGAATATGCGCCGGGACAATACGAACTGACGCTGCATTACCGCGAGGACGTGTTACAGGCCGCCGACGACCTGATCCGGCTCAAGCGGATCGTGCGCGCGCAGGCCCGCGCCCATGGCGTGACCGCCTGCTTCATGGCCAAGCCGGTCGAGGAATACGCCGGCTCGGGCATGCATTTCCACGTCTCGCTCCAGAACCGTGACGGGCGCAATGTCTTTGCCGAAGAGGAAGAGGGAAACTGGACCGAAACCATCCTGCACGCGCTTGGCGGGATGCGGGACACGATGGCCGAATCCATGCTGGTCTTTGCCCCGCACGCCAATTCCTGGCGACGGTTCGCCAACCAGAGCTATGCACCGGTTTCGACCAACTGGGGCGTGAACAACCGCTCGGTCGCGCTGCGCATCCCGGCGGGCGACATCCGTGCGCGCCGGATCGAACACCGCCCTTCGGGCGTGGATGCCAACCCCTATCTGGTCGCCACAACCGTGCTTGCCGCCATCCGCCACGGGATGAAGAACCGGATCGATCCGGGTCCCGAGACCACCGGCAACGGCTACGCAGAAGGCGAGGACGACCGCATGCCGCGCGACTGGCGTACCGCCATTGATGCCGCGCGCAACTCGGCCTTCCTCAAGGACGCGCTTGGCGAGGACATGCATCGGACATTCGTGGCCGTCAAAGCCGCCGAATACGCGCGAGTCAGCCGCACGGTATCAAAGCTCGATTTCGACCTCTACCTGCACACCGTCTGAGCCGTCGCAGGTTCGTAGAACTGTAGGGCGGTCGGGATGCCGAGATCGGAGTGATCTCGACTGCCCGCTGGTCGAAGAGACTGGCCTGGACTTCAAGCAAGGATCCCCTTGGCCCTTTAAATTTCGCAGGCTTGTCTCCATCTTGATGCAACATTCCGGCTGACCTGGTAAATTTATCGCGCATGTCCCCCCTTGCCCATATCGTCGCGCTTCCGGTGAGAGCCTATCGGCTGGTTTTCAGCCCCTGGGTCGGGTTCAACTGCCGGTATCAGCCAACCTGCTCGGCATATGCCCTGGAAGCGCTGGAAAAACATGGCGCGCTTCGCGGCGGTTGGCTTGCGGCCCGCCGCATCGGGCGATGCCATCCTCTGGGCGGAGACGGTTACGACCCGGTTCCCGATCCCGACGAAAAGTAGTTGTTTCCAAGGTCTGGCAGCCGTCAGGTCTGCGCAAACTGCTCCCAAACCGTGATCACTGACAAGCTCTGGGCAATCCATCGGATTTGCACCGGTCCCGCCGGCGTGTTCCGGCTGCGCAGGGCCGTGTCGCCATAGTTCCTTGCGCACACCGTATCCCCGTCCAAGCCGGGTGTTTCATCGAAGCGAAACGCCTGCACTTCATGTCAATCGGCGGCTGTCTGCGATCGGGCGGGGCGCTTGCCGCAATCCTCGTCGCACGTGGCGGCCCTGTGTCGATCTGGTTGCATACTGGCCGATAGTCATACCTCTCAGCGCCGATCGCAGGTCTCGTCTTTCTGGCCCGCTTTGCCATCGGCATGATTTTCAATGTCCGGTTTGGGGTGCAGTTGCACGAACCGCAAAGCAAGGGCCAGAAACAGGACGCTCACCGGCAGGACCATCAAGGTGGCGATCTGTTTCGGTTCCAATATCGTGGTTTGCTTGTGGAAGACTTGCAGCGACAGCCGCAGAAACAGCACCATCAAGATCACGATGATCACCTCTGCGACCACCTGTTTCAACTGTCCGATTTGTCTGACCTTGAGCCATTCCGGCAGAGCCAGGTCCGAATCCGGTTTCTCGGGATGAATAAATAGCGTGTAAACGCCATAGGCGAAGTAAAGAAGGACGATCGCGATCAGGAAACGGTCCAGCGCCTCGATCACTCGGATGACGGCCTGCGCGCCGAAACTCTCACCCTCTTCGAAGGGAAAATGAAAGCCTCCCAAGAAGGCGAGGTAGATGTTGTAGACCCCCAGGAAGAACATGAGCACGGAGCCGGCAAGCGAACCGAAAACCGCAGTAACGGTCAGATAGCGAGAGCTGACTATGATATTGCGTTCAAGATTACGTAGGGCCAAGTTGGACAAGCTCCTCTGTTCAGCCGTTTCTGTTGCTCTTCGCGATCATAGCACATCTCTGCTTTCTGGGTGGCACGGCAAACGATCCGCCCTCTTGTCAAGCTGGCAAGACACAATTCCGCGCGACCATCTGTGAACTACCTTTGCCCCCCCAGCCGCGCCGCGACCGCCACGATGTCACGCGCATCAATCCCCAGCGCAGACAGACCGGGCACCGTTCGGGACGCGACATTATCCTCCTCGATCAGCGCGATCTGGGATCGCGTGATCGGAGCAGCAGGCAGGATATCTGCCGCTGCAGCAATCGCTCGCCAGACCGCGAACGGGACGGGCACCATGTGTACTGTGCGGCCTTGGGCCTGAGCAACCTCGCCGACGAGTTGGCGATAAGTCAGAACTCTCGGCCCGCCGAATTCGTAGAGGCGCTCTGCATGCGCCGCCGCAAGTAGCTTCGCGCAGGCCATCGCGACGTCATCGACATACACCGGCTGAAGGCGCGTCAGTCCCTGGCCGAAGAGCGGATAGATCGGCAGTCGGCGTATGGTCTGCGCGATCGCGGTGAGAAATGCGTCCCCTTCCCCGAACATCACGCTCGGGCGCACGATCACGGCGGATGGAAACGCGTCTCGGACCACCGACTCGCCCCGCCCTCGGGCGCGGATATAGTCATCCGCTGCTCTGGGGTCGGCACCGATGCCCGAGATCTGGATGAACCGGCCGACCCCTGACCGCATGGCCGCCGCAGCAAGTTGCGACGCCGCCTCGCAATGGACCCTTTCGAACGTCAGGTCTCGGGTTTCGCGGTAAAGACTGACCGCATTGATCGCCCCGGCAGCGCCCTGGAGCGCGGCGGACAGGGACTCGGGTCGAAGGATGTCCGCACTGACCGCTTCGGCCCGAGCATGTTGCAGTAGATCGCCCCCACGTTCCGGCCGGCGCGCCACGACTCGGACCCGATGGCCGTTTTCCAGCAGATGGCCTGCGATCCTTTGGCCGAGAAACCCCGTCCCACCGAACACCGTGTAAAGATCTTTAGACATGACACTACCTATGTGACCCGAAAGATTGGCGCGAGACGGGGTCGTCCATGGGAAGCCCCTTTCTTGTTTGAACCGCACCGGACCAGGTTCGGGCGGATCAGAGCAGCAGCATTTTCAGCGGCATCCAGATCCCCATGAGCACCATCATCAGGCTTTCGGTCATCGACACGAAACCGAGCGGTACGGATGATCCGCCGCCGACACAGGCGCATTTGAGGCTCCGCCCCTCCAGGTAAACCGCCTTCGCGATGCTCACGGCGCCAACGCTGCCAATGAAGAGCGCGATGGGCGAGGCGAGCCAGATGAGCGCGCCGGCCGTCATCAGGATCCCGGCAGCAGCTTCGGCGAAGGGATAGAGAGTGCTGTAACGCACCCATCGGCGCGCAAGCAGGTCGTAGTTCAGGAACATCAGGGAAAAGCCTTCGACATCCTGTAACTTCTGCATGGCGAGGAAGGTCATGGAAAGCGACACGAACCATTCGGCCGCCCGCAGGGTCAGAAATGTCTGATATTGGTGCCAGGACAGGGCCAACGCCAAGAGCGCCGCCACCGAGAAGATCGCGATGACCGGCGTATAGCTCGTGTCGGATCGCTCTTCCTTCGGTGGGTCGATCCCGAAATGGACACGCAGATCGTCGTAACCGCCCACGCGTTCGCCGTTTATGAAAGTCTGCGGCGTGGTTTCGACGCCCTGATCCTCCATGAAGGCATCGGTTTCCTCGCGGCTGCGCAGCGGGTGGTCGATCACCTCAAAGCCCTGTCGCTCCAGAAGGGCCTTGGACTTGAGGCCGAATGGGCACAGATGATCGGGCATCACCATGCGGTAGAGATCTGCCGTTGTCTTTGAACTATCCTTGGTCACAGGCCCCCCTTGTCAAATCGTGTTCCGGCTTCGGCGAGAAACGGACGGCGGCGTCCCGGCGCAGCTTGATCAGAACCCGATCTCTATCGGGATGCAGCAAATAGATATCGGTACGCCGAGTTGCCGCAACTTGCCGCCACTGGTCGTTCAGAAGCACGGCCGCCGCGCAGGACAGCCGCAGCCTGAAACGATATTCGTACCGCCCCTCGTCCGGCGGCGGCAGATCCTTTCTGCCGCGACTTGCAAACCCTGCATGAGGCTCGCGCATCATGGAATCTTCGCGGCGCGTGTTTCGCTCTTCGGATCGAAGGCCATCGACGAGGAGACCGCGACGCCTTGTCCTCACATGCACATCCGCAGTTTTTCCACTACCCAAGTACCGCTTCATGTTTCCATCAGAACACAAAATGCGATCGAGCGCGGTAACATGTGTTAAGGCGCGCCACCGCAAGCCGGTACAGACTTAGTCCAGGTTATCACGGAGTGCGTGAAGGAAGACTGATGGACCACCACGGCATCGTTCTGAGTTTCATGACCGGGTCGGTCCTGATTGGTGGCCATGGCCTACGTCATTTCCCGCCTGACAAAAGCGCAATGACTAAGGATGGACAACGCGAAACGGTTCGTGGGGGAAACGAAGGGGCAAGCAGACCGACTTCCCGGAGACCTGAAATGTCGCCGGTTGATGCAGAAGCACTTCCCGTGACGGCTGTATTGAAACCGAGAGATCGCAAGGCCTGGTTCGGATAGATCCGCGTGATGGCATTGCCTGATCAACTGACAAGAGGACGATGCGAATGAACGTAGATGCTGTAATGTCCAGCCCTCTGATAACGGTCACTCCGGAAACCCCGATCCGTCAAGCCGCTGCTATCATGCGGGAAAACGACATCGGTGTCTTGCCGGTACTGGATCAGATGCAGGCTGTCGGAATCGTGACGGATCGCGACATGGTGATCTGTATTCTTGCCGGGCAGGGAAACGCCGGCGACCGGCCGGTCAGCGAGGCGATGTCTTCAGACCCGATCTCCTGCAGGGAGTCTCAGTCGATTGCAGAGGCTGCCGCCATGATGGGCGACGCACAGGTCGAACGCCTGCTCGTCGTCGATCAGCAAGCCCGGCTTGTCGGCGTGATCACGGTCGGCGACATCGCGGTGAATGCTTCGGAAATCCTTGCGGGACAGGTCGTTGGAGAAATCTGCGAGGATCGCGGGACGGGCGAAAGGGGCCATGGGATCAAGCTGCGGGAATGATCCCGGCCCGAAGTCTTCAAGATTGCCGAACCGTGGCATCCGGCAGAAGCACCGCGAAGCGATCCGATGCGACGGCGCACCAGTCGACTTTACGGACGGGGCTCCTGAACAGCGCGCAACTGCACGGCGAGGCTCGGTTTTCCTTTGCAACAACAATGGCCTGCTCCCGTTGACTAGATAGCAACGGATGGACCAGACATGACGGATGAAAATGACACGACGAAACCGGGAGGGGGAATTGTCCTTATCACCGGCGCGATGGGTCGCATCGGCCGCGGTCTTGCCGGACGTCTTGGCAAGCGCTACGAGATCGTCGGCCTCGACCTGCCGGGCTCTGCTGCCGGACATTGCACTCCCTGTGACATCACGGATGACGCTTCCGTCGAATTGGCTTTTTCCGAGATCGCCGAGACCCATGGTCGCCATATCGCCTCAGTGATACATCTCGCGGCGTTTTTCGACTTCACCGGTCGCGAAAGCCCCCTCTATACGGCGGTCAATGTCGAAGGCACCCGACGGCTCCTCAGGGCGCTTCAGGCGTTCGACGTGGAACAGTTCATCTTTTCCAGCTCGATGCTGGTGCACGCCCCGGTCAGCCCCGGCGAGTTGATCGATGAAACCTCGCCCATCGGACCCCGATGGGCTTATCCGCGGTCGAAAGCCGAAACCGAGGCCGTGCTCCGTGAGGAAGCAGGCGAGATCCCGCTTCTTATCCTGCGCATGGCCGGTCTCTACGATGAGCGCTCGGCAGTGCCGACCCTGTCGCACCAGATTGCCCGCATCTACGAACGCCGTCTGGAATCGCACCTCTATCCCGGCAATCTGTCCGCCGGACAGGCTTTCCTTCATCACGAAGACATGCTCGATTTGTTCGAGCGCGCCGTGGACCGGCGCGCGCAACTGGAGCCGCATCAGGTCCTGCTGGCCGGTGAGCCGGAAGTCCTGAACTACGGCGCATTGCAGGATCACATTGCGGAACTGATCCACGGTGACGCGCACTGGGATACGCAAACTGTGCCGAAGATTGTCGCCCGTGTCGGAGCGCGCCTCAAGGTCGAGGCAGAGCCGGTTGTCCCCGATGCCTATGACGAAGGTGAAACACCTTTCATCCGCCCCTTCATGATCGACATGGCATCGGATCACTACGCGCTCGACATATCGCGCGCCCGGGATCTGCTGGGATGGGAACCCAGGCACAGGATCGGCGAAGGGCTGCGGCAGTTGACGGATTCCCTGAAGGCGGACCCCGCAAGATGGTATGCGGAAAACGGGATCGAGCCGCCACCCTGGGTGCGCGCTGCGGATGCGCGGGGAGAGGATGCCGAAGCCCTGAGGGTCAGGCACGAAAGGCGCTATCGCGCAGCGCACCGGCAGGGTTTGTGGGCGCACTGGGTCAATGTGGGTCTCGGCCTCTGGCTTGTCACGGCGCCACCGCTTCTGGGTTATTCCGATCCGATGATGGCGGCCAGCGACATCCTGGCGGGGATGGCGATCGTTATCTGCGCCTTCCTGTCCATGTCCTGGCGGTTGTGGCAGGCACGATGGGTCACGGCGGCGCTCGGCGTCTGGGTCATGGCAGCACCGCTGGTGTTCTGGGCGCCGACGGCCGTGGCCTACGCCAACGGCACGCTCGTCGGCATGCTGGTCACCGGCCTGGCCGCGGCAATCCGCCCGCCGCCCGGCGTCTCGGCAACCGCGGCGCAGAGCGGACCGGTGATCCCAAAGGGCTGGGACTATTCCCCCTCCGACTGGTTTCAGCGTCTGCCGGTCATCATGCTGGCCGTCGTGGGGCTGCTGATCTCGCGCTACCTGACAGGCTATCAGCTCGGTTCGCTCGATGGTGTCTGGGAGCCCTTCTTTCCGGGCACAAGGCCTGGCTTGAACGGCACGGAGGACATTATCACCTCACACGTCTCCAAGGCCTGGCCGGTTCCCGATGCCGGCGTCGGCGGATTGGTCTACGCGCTTGAAATCATCGTCGGCGCCATAGGATCAGCCGCGCGCTGGCGGACAATGCCATGGTTGACGATCGCATTCGGGATCATGATCGTTCCGCTCGGAGCGGTATCGGTCTTCTTCATCGTGATCCAGCCGATCCTGATCGGGACGTATTGCACACTCTGCCTGATTGCGGCGGCTGCGATGCTGATTCAGATCCCTTACTCAGTCGACGAGCTTGTCGCCACATTCCAGTTCCTGCGGCGCAGGCACAAGGCCGGGCAGCCCTGGCTGAGGGTCTTCTTCACCGGCGACACGGACGAGGGCGCGACGAGAAGGCCCTCGGAGAACTTCGAAAGGGCACCGCTTGCAATCCTGCGGGATATGCTCACAGGCGGAATGACCCTGCCCCCGACATTTGCAGCGAGCATCGTCCTCGGCGCGGGCATGATGCTCCTGCCGCTTTGGATTTCCTGGGACGACCCGATGGCAGCCACGTTCCATGTTGCGGGTGCACTGGCGATCACCGTGGCCGTCACCGCACTCGCGCCGGTTGCGCGGCTGGCACGCCTCTTGAACATGGTGATCGGCGCAGCCTTGCTGTTCATCCCGTTCATGGTTGCCGCCGCCTGGACCTCCTTCCTGCTTTCCGCGGCTTTGGGCATCGCACTGATCCTGATCAGCATTCCACGCGGAAAGGTAAACAACTGCTATGGAGACTGGGACCGGTTCATCCGGTAAGCCCACGTCAGCGAATGGTGTAGAGCAGGCCCACTCCTGCAGCATAGACGACCAGCACGGCCCAACTGTCGATTCCCAGCCGGCCTATGGTCGTGTCCCGTCGCTCCACCAACCCGCTGACATATAACAAGGTGACGGTTGCGCCCAGAAGCGCCGCAACAGAAGCGAAGCTGCCGACTTGATTCAGGATCGGCTCATCCGGATAGGCGATATCGGTAAGGAAAAGGATCGCGACCGTCAGGATGTTCGTGCCGAAAATATTGCCGAACGCCATGGCGAAGCGCCGCAGCCGGACCGCGGCGACCAGGGACGAAATCTCTGGTAACGACGTTGTCAGGCCCAGGAAGGTGGCGCCGACGAACGAACCTCCAAGCCCCGATTGGTGTGCGATCGCGTCTCCGATGCGCGCCACTCCATACCCCGCTGCAAGGATCAGCGCCGCGCAAAGCACGATCCTCCGCGATGCGGCAGAGATCGAAAGCGGAATGGCGGTCTTTCCGGGAATGTCCCGCTTGCTTGGCAGATCGGTGGGTCGCCAACCGCTCCGATCATTGCGCTCCTCAAGAAAGACGATCCAAAGCAGCAGGACGGTTGCACCGAAAAGGCCAAACGTCCATAGCCCGGCGCCGGCAAAGGCATGGTCGCCCACAACCACGGCCACAGCCACGGCGACCAGCAGGACCGCCCCGAACAGACCTTGCAACAGCACCACTGGTTTGCCCGTCACGAAAGACAGGGCACGCCTGCCGAGGATCCAATCGCCAAGTGCCAGCACGACGATCTGAAGGGCGATCGAGCCCAAAAGGTTGTTGACGCCGAGTTTAGCGGCCCCTGTGAACCCGGCGCTGACAGACACGGCAACCTCGGGCAGCGAGGTGATGCCACCAAGAACCAGTGTTCCCAAAAGAAGCGATCCCAGTCCCGTCTTCTCCGAGATCGCATCGGCGGCTTGGGCCAGCGCCTGACCGGCCCACCAGATGATTGCAGAGGCGACGATGAAAGCCGCGATGTTCCCGGGCAATGGCAGCAAGCCGATCTCGATCATCGCGGGCACCTGCGGAGGGCGCCGCGAACCAGGACAGCCATTGCGAGATCGCGAATGCCGGACGGTCTGGAAAGTCCCATCCGTTCCAGCAACGCGGCCTCGGTCCCGGAAACGCGGCGGAGACCCGCCACCAGATAGGGAAGAAGCGCCCGCAACGAGCCTCGCGCCTCTTTCAGCCGACCGAGCGCGGGCAGAAGCCGCTGCTCGGCCTCGGTGAAATCGGTGCCGAATGGAAATTCCGGCAGCTTCCCGTTTCGATATGGGCCGACCCATTGCTTCAGCCTGTCTGGCGTGTTGGAACGCGCGCGCTCAGGTATGGTGTAGTCGGCGGATACCTTTCCGGCAGACCGTGCCTTCGCCAGCAGTCCCTCCTGAAACCGGCTGTCGGCGATCTCGACCATGGCGGCGATGACTTCGGCATCGCTCTTGCCGCGCAGATCGGCGATACCGTATTCGGTCACCACGATATCGCGCATGTGGCGCGGCACCGTGGTGTGACCGTAGGTCCAGACAATGTTGCTCTCCACCCGGCCGCGCCTTGTCCGGGTGGCCGGCAGGGTGAGAATCGAGCGCGCGTCCTTCAGCGCAAAGGCCTGCTCGACGAAATTGAACTGCCCGCCGACACCGCTCACGACCTGGCCGTCCTCGGTCGCATCCGAGGCCACCGCGCCCAGCAGCGTGGCCTTCATCGCCGCATTGACAAAGCGCGCTCCGGTCCGGGCATTACGCTTGTCGTCTTCTTCTCCGTAGAGAGCGTTGGTGAATGACACCGGCTCCATCGCGATGCCTGAACGCCGGTCGGATGGCATCTCGCGAAGCCGACGGTAGAAATCCCGGGTTTCGACAAAGAAAGCCGCATGTATGGAGGCACCGCCAATCTTTCGCCGGATCACACCGGCCTCGAAGAGGCGCAGGATGCCCTCGACCAGCATTTCCGTCACAGCGTAGAGACCGATCTCGAAGGATCCTGTTTCCCGGAACCGCTCGCCGAGGAAAAAGGGACAAGCGCGCCAGATGTCGGACAAATCGCACGCGTCGCGCAGGAGAAGCGCATGCGCGACGGCATCGCCCAGGCTGCCGATGCCGATCTGCAAAGTGCCGCCATCCGGGATAGTTCGCGAGACGTGAAGCCCGATGGCGTGCTCCACATCGCCTACAGGTTGACGAACGGCCGAGAAAAGCTCGAAAGGCTCGTCTGGCGCGAGAGCGAAATCGGCCTCGTCGGTTTCGATCAGAGCGCTGCCGCCCATCGGTGGAAGCTCGGCGTTGGTCTCGACAGCCAGGATGAAATCTAGCGTTCCTGCTCGTCGCATGTCGAGCAGATCGCAGGTGATGTCGGGGTTGCAGGAAAGGCTGAAGCCGTTCGCCATCGGGGCGACCAGTTGCAGCACGAGGTTCGGCCGCGCGCCCGTCAGCACGTCGAGCGCGTGCGTATAATTCGCCGACACATAGCGCGTCTGCGAGTCTTCGATGCCAAGCCAGCGCCCCGCCAGCAAGAAGAATTCATGCACCTCGATGTTCGGCGGCATGCGGTGCTCGCGTAGCCAGGTCGCGTAATCGACTTGCGGATAAGCGCCGAAAAGGCGGTCGAGCGCCGGCTCCAGAAATCTACTGCCCAAGGGATCGGACGGGGCCGGACGCTCGAGCGTCAGAGCGGTGAAGATCGACAGATGCAGATCGGGCCGCCGGGCAACCAAGCCTGTCAGCGCGTTGACCAATGTGACGGGCTTGCCAAGCCCCAGCGGCAAGGCCAGCCGGATATCCGGCCCGACCCGGCCTACGATATCTTCTGCAATCTCTGCGGCACCGTAGTTTTTCTTCATGGCTCACCTCAGTCGAGGTCTGCCCAACCCTCGTCGGGTCGGAACCGCGGCCCATGCTTGTCGGACAATTTCAGGAGTCGCGCGCGGACCTCTGCAAGTCCCCGAGACCTCGCATACCGGATCGGACCGCCGCGGAACGGGGCGAAGCCGGTTGCGAAGATCATCGCGGCATCTATGTCATCTGCATTGCGCACAACCCCCTTGCGAAGGCATTCGACACAGGCATCGCACATCGCGAGGATCAACCGGTCGGTCAGGTCCCGCGAAAGGACAGCGTCAGCGCCCGCTTTCGGTTCGGGCGTTCCGCTTGACCAGTCGTAGAACCCCTGTCCTGCCTTCTTGCCCGTGTTACCCTTCTCCACCATGTCGCGCAGGCGCCGGGGAATTTCGGGCATCGGTCTGTCGAGTTGATCTGTAAGGCTCTTGGCGACGTCGAGACATATGTCCAGCCCGATCTGGTCGGCGAGCGTGACCGGTCCCATCGGCATGCCAAAGTCGAGCATGGCCGCGTCGATGGCCTCCCTGTCCACCCCCTCCTCCACCAGGATCAGCGCTTCCAGCAGGTATGGCATGAGCGCGCGATTGACGAGAAAGCCCGGTTCGTCTGCGACCCGAACGGGCAACCGGTCGATCTCGCGGCAAAAGGCGGCCAGTCGATCGAGGATCACGTCATCGGTTGCGCCCTGGGCGCCGACCTCGATCAGTTGCATCCTGGACGCCGGGTTGAAAAAGTGCAGCCCGGCGAAGTTGGCAGGGTCAGCGAGTCCATCCGCCAGAACCGCCAGACGAAGGCTGGAGGTGTTGGATGCCAGGATCGCCCCTTTTTTCATGGTGCGTCCCAACTTGTCATAGATCTTCCGCTTGAGTTCCGCGTCCTCCGGCACCGCCTCGATCACGAGGTCTGCGCAGGCCGCTCCATATCCGTTCGGGTCCGGCATCATGCGGTCGAGAGCGTCGCGCTTTTCGGGAGGATCCAGATGCTCGGTTTCGCAAATCTCGGCGGCCTTCCGAACCGCACTGCCCAAGGCATCGAGCGACAGGTCGCTCAGCGTGACCCGGCAGCCCTTTATCGCCGCCCAGGCGGCGATCTCGCGCCCCATTTCACCCGCGCCCACGACATGAACATGCTTGATACGGCTCTCTGCATCATGACCACGCTTCAGCTGCTGTCGCAGAAAGAACGCGCGAACGAGATTCTTCGCGGTATCCGTTTTCAGCAGTTTCGCGAAGGAGGCGATTTCCGCCTCCTGCATTTTGGCCGGGTCACCGCCGTGGTTTTCCCAGAGATCGATCAGGCGATAAGGCGCCGGATAATGGTCCTCCCGGACCTTTTCGGCGATCGTCGACCGCATGCGACGCGCCGCGACAGCGCGGCCGGGCGCTGTCCCGAGCACCCATTCGACGGCGCCAAGACCCCGCCCCGGCAGCGCGTCGATTGCGGCCCGAACGGCCGCCGCCAGGTGGCGCTCCTCGGTCACCTCATCGAAGATACCGAGGCTGAGCGCCTTGGCTGTGTGCGCCGTATTTCCGGCCAGCATGAGCGTCATGGCCTCGTCTGGAGCAATCAGCGCAGTCAGGCGGAATGTTCCGCCCAGGCCAGGATGCAGACCCAGCCGAACCTCGGGAAAGCCAACAGACGCGCCCTTGATGGCGATGCGTGAATCACAGGCAAGCGCCAGTTCCAGCCCGGCGCCGAGCGCGGCGCCATGGATGACCGCGACCGTGGGGCAACCGAGCGCTTCCAGCCGGTCCAGCACAGCGTGACCCCGGCGCAGAAGCGCCTCGGCCTCGTCCCCCGCAAGCTCCGCGAGATCGTTGATATCCGCTCCGGCCGCAAAGCCGCCTGGTTTGGCCGAACGGATGACGCATCCCCGCGGCGGATCCGCCTCGAGCGCGTCGAGCAGGCGATCAAGCCCCTCCAAAGTCTCGGCGGAAACGGTATTGGTTCCGCTGCCCGGCCTGTCGAGCACCAGCCATGCGATGCCCCCCGGATCGCGCGCCATGCGCCAGTGACCCTTGCGTGCGGCTTCCCAAGCGCGCCCGAGTTCGAGCCGGTTCGCGTCAAGATGATCGGCTACGCTGCGCATCAGGTGGCCTCCAGAAGCATCGCGCCACCCTGTCCACCGCCGATGCATTCGGTCGCCACGCCACGACGGTGGCCGAGCCTCTGCATGGCATTCGCAAGGTGCAAGGCGATACGGTTGCCGCTGGTGCCGACCGGATGCCCGAGCGCAATCGCACCGCCATCGACATTGAGCCGATTGCGGTCGATGCTGCCGAAGGTCCCATCCAGGTCGAGCACATCGCGGCAAAACTCCTCATCCTGCCACGCGGCCAGGCAAGCGAGCACCTGGGCGGCGAAGGCCTCGTTGATCTCCCAAAGGTCGACGTCGTTGCAGGCGATATCCAGACGCCGCAGCATCCTTGTTGCGCTGACCACGGGGCCCAGACCCATGTACTCGGGCGCGAGCGCGGACCATTCGCTGTCGATGATACGAGCCATCGGTGTCAACCCATGGGCTCCCACGGCCTTCTCCGAGGCCAGCACGACCCAGCTTGCCCCGTCGGTGATCTGCGAGGCGTTTCCGGGCGTGACCTTGCCGTACGGCTGTTCGAAAGCGGGGCTCAGGGATGCCAATGTCTCAATGTCACTGTCGGAGCGCAGACCGTCATCCCTTGAGTAGACGGTGCCCTCCAGGTCGATGGCCGGCTCGATCTCCAGCCAACCTTCATCCTGCGCGCGCTCGAGACGCCGGTGACTTTCCAACGCGTAGGCGTCGGCTGCGGCCCTGGAAATCCCGAAACGATAGGCCAGCAACTCGGCGGTCTGCCCCATGTTCAAACCGCTGATCGGGTCGGTCAGGCCGCGCTCCAGCCCGATGACAGGCTTGAGAAAATCGGCGCGGATCCGCGCGAGGTGTCGGGCGCGTTCGGCAAGACCCGCGGCCTGCGCCATGTCGGAATACCATTCGACGGCCGCCTGCCTGAGCACGAGCGGTGTGTGGCTGAGCGCCTCGGTGCCGCCAGCCAGCACGACGTCACACTGCCCGGCCTCGATGTACCGAAATCCGGTGTCGATGGACTGCATTCCCGAACCGCAGTTGATCTGCACCGTGAAGGCGACCTGATCGGCCCCGAGTCCGAGGCGCAGGGCAGCGACCCGGGCGGGATTCATCTCGTCCGCAATCACGTTCACGCAGCCGAGGATCACCAGATCGATGGCGTCCGGTCCGAACGGCTGCCGTACCAGAAGCGGACGCCCTGCCTGGACCGCAAGATCAACAGGCGTGAAGGGGCCCGGTCTGCCCCGTGCCTTCAGGAACGGCGTACGCGCCCCGTCGACGATATAGACGGGTCTGGTCATTTTGCGTCCCCCCTGGAAGCCGGTTCCATGTCGTCAGCCGCGCGGGAGTTTCTGGAAATCTCTTCGGGCGCAAAAGCATCCACGGCAACAACCTCCCGCACGGCCTCTTCGGCCTCGATGAGCTTGTCGCGATCAGTCTCCGAGAGGATACCGGCGGCAAGTGCCGCTTCGGCACCCAGACCGGTCTCGTGGAGCTTGGCGCGCAAAGGCTCGGTCTCGGCGACGAGACCATAGGCCCGGTTCAGAAGCGCGACTCCATCGCGGTCGCACCCTTCGAAGATGCGCCCGGTGATACGCTCGCGGGTCGCCGAGGGTGTGAACAGCAACTCTGCACATGCCTCGGTAAGTTCATCATCGGGGCCACGACCCGTCGCGGCCGGACGGCACAAGAGCCTCGCCATGACGGGCAAGACCCGGCCCGGCAGATTGGCCAGAACCGCGTCGAGGCTGCGGCCGATACGCGCGAAAGCCAGATGCGCATTGTACTCGACCAGAGGAAAATCGGCCTCCTGCCGACCCTCTGCTTCCCAGCGGTTCAGGACCGAGGTGAGGATGTAGAGTTCCGACAGAACGTCCCCCAAACGGCCCGAAACCATCTCGCGCCGCTTGAGGTTGCCGCCGAGAGTCAGGAAGGCCGCCTCGACGATGAGGGCAAATGACGCCGACCACCGCGACGCCTGCCTATAGAAAGGCGTTGCCCGTCCCGCGCGTGGCGCTGGCGCGAACCGGGCAGCGGTCCAGGCGCGAAATGCCGCGCGCGTCACCGTTTTCGCGAGATGCGCCACATGAGCCCAGAAATGCCGATCGAAGGCTTCCAGAGACGCCGCCTGATCCTCGAGATCCAATGCACGCAATTCGTCCAGAAGATGCGGATGCGCCCGGATCGCGCCCTGCCCAAAAATAATCAGAGACCGCGTCAGGATATTCGCGCCCTCGACCGTTATGCCGATAGGAACTGCACGATAGAGTGGCGACAGATAATTCCGGGGGCCATCGATGACGGCCTTTCCCGCATGCACGTCCATCGCATCATTCAACGCATGGCGCATGACTTCGGTCGCATTGGACTTCATGATCGCCGAAATCACCGCGGGCTTGTGGCCCGCGTCGATCCCCGCGCAGGTCAGGTGCCGTGCGGCGTCGAGCCGGTAAGCCGCACCGGCGAGCCGGGCCATGGGTTCCTGTACGCCGCCGAATTTTCCGATCGGGATGCCAAACTGTTCGCGCACCCGGGCATATGCACCGGTCGCGTGCGCGCAAAGTGCCGCCGCCGCACAAGCAAGCGAAGGCAGCGAGATACCCCTCCCGGCGGCAAGAGCGGACATCAGCATTTCCCATCCGTGCCCGGCCTGATCCGCCCCGCCGATAATATGGTCGACCGGGACAAATACGTTCTCTCCCGAGATTGGCCCGTTCTGGAACATCGTGCCGGAGGGAATGTGCCGGTCCCCGCGGCTGATTCCATGAAGATCCGCCGGAACCAGCACACAGGTGATCCCGAGGTCTTCCGCACCACCGAGAAGTCCATCGGGGTCCTTCAACCGAAACGCAAGACCGAGAAGCGTGCAAACCGGAGCGAGGCTGATGTATCGCTTGGAAAAGGACAGCCGGATGCCGAGCGTCTCCTTGCCATCGAACGTGTCCCGGCAGACAACCCCTGTATCGGTCATCGAGGCGGCGTCGGATCCGGCCGTCTCGCTCGTCAATCCGAAGGCCGGCAACTCGCGCCCATCCGCAAGCCGTGGCAGCCATTTGCGCTGTTGTTCCTCGGTACCGAATTGAAGGAGCAGTTCGCCCGGCCCAAGCGAATTCGGGACCATCACGGTGACTGCTGCCACAATCGACCGGGAGGCGATGAGCCGGATCACTTCGGAGTGGGCATAGGCGGAAAACCCGAGCCCGCCGTAGTCTTCGGGAATGATCATGCCGAAAAATCGGTGTTCGCGCAGAAAATCCCACACCTCTTCGGGCAAGTCTTTCCGCAAGTGATTGATGTCCCAATCGTCGAGCATCCTGCACAACTCGCGGCACGGGCCGTCGAGGAAGTCCCGTTCAGCCGTGCTCAGTTCCGACCTGCCTACCTTCCGCAACAGCGACCAATCGGGTTGGCCTGAGAACAATTCGGCCTCCCACCATATGTCACCCGCGTCTATCGCCGCCGCCTCGGTATCCGACAGCCCGGGAAGCGTCTTGCGCGCGATGCGATAGAGGGGCAGCGTCAGAACGCGTTGACGAAAGCTTGGCATCAATCCTCCTGGTTAATGAACGCGGAATGGCCCCTCGCGTTGCCGGCGGCGGCAATTACCGCGCCTGGCTGCCTCGATGCGCATGAGACGCAAATGCTTCCGGCCGGAGGGGTTTGCGATCCACTACAACGTCAACGGGTGACATCCCCCGACGTACAGCGGCAGCGCTGGCCCCCCAGCGCGGGCATGCCGATCAATCAATTCCGCTCGCCGGATTTGTCCTTGGAATTCGGGTCACGGGTGCCGATCGCCATTTCGAACGCCTTGAGCACCCGGATGACGATTAACGCGAGAACCGTCGCCGCACTGGCAAGGATCCAGAGCCCCAAGCCGCAGGACAGACCGACTGCTCCAGCCAGCCACATCCCCGCGCCCGTCGTAAGCCCCCTCACCTCGCCCCGCGCGAAAATGATCAAGCCGGCGGCCAGGAATGCAACGCCCTGCGTCACGGCTTCGACCAGACGCACCGGATCGACACGAATATGCGAACCCTGTTCCGCCGTAAATTCCAGTATGGACAGGGTGACCAAGCTGTAGAGGCATGCCGCGATTCCCACCAGCATATGGGTTCGCAGGCCTGCGGATTTTTCAACAACTTCGCGTTCGATCCCGATAAGTCCCGTAAGGACAAGGGCACCGAAAAGGCGCAGGATGACGATCTGCCATTCAAGTGCAGAGTCGCTGGAGATGTCCTGCAAGAATACTTCTATCACACGTCTTCAACGCGCGGGTGGCGGCGCATGTTGCACGAAGCGTGTTGGAGATGTTCGTCTCTCGATGATCCGGGTCTGCACCGGACATCGCGATTGTCGCCGATGTTCGCGTGTTTTGCCCTTTGTCCATTGGATACCCGCCTGCCGATTGCGCAGAATTCTACGTTTCAGGCAACAACCGGACATCTCGTCCGTTGCTTTCGACAGTAGGTCCCGCGCCTTGACGGGTCAGAAAAATCCAAGGGTTCAGCTGCGGTGGTCGTGCATGACACAGGGTATGGTGGCGATGACCCGAGAATGGCCGGATCCTCGATCAGCTGAGGCGCAAGATTTCAACAGAAATGGAGTGACGACATGACGCCCCCCGATGCAAACCTGAAGAAGCAGGAGCGCAGACATCGCCCCGTATTCTATCTGATAGCGCTCGCCATCGTAGTCTTCGTTATCGGAGGTCTGGCCCTGCTTCAGACGCCGGTAGTCCCGGAGCCGGATGCTGACGCCGCACCTGTGGTTGAGGACGGCCAATCCAAATGAGTTCAAAAGGAACGTCCGGGGAAGAACTGGCCGACAAGAAAAGCATCCGTCCAAGGGCAGTCCTCGAAACCGTGTTGTATGTCGATGACCTTGACGCGGCATCGGAATTCTATGCGTTGGTCATGAACCTTCCGCTCGCACATGAGGACCGGCGCATGAAGGTGTTTCGCCTGACGGATCAGAACTTTCTTTTGCTGTTCAAGACCGGCGACACCAGGCAGCCCATCAACGTGCCCGGAGGCACGATCCCGGCTCATGACGGCAGGCACGGAATGCATGTGGCCTTGTCGATTGATCACGACGAGGTGGAAGCCTGGGCACAACGACTGCAAGACAACAATATCCCCATCGAAAGCACCGTGAGGTGGCCATCAGGGGATACGAGTCTCTACTTTCGCGATCCGGCTGGAAACCTGGTCGAACTTGCCACGCCGGACTTGTGGAAGGACCGATAAAACCCCTGCCGGCGCAGAACCTGCAGCGCGATCGATTTTCAGAGCAGCAATGACTGAAGTTTGACGTTGATCCTGCAAGGACAGCGCCAAAACGGCACGATACCAGCCTCGGTCCATGTTGGAGAGATAAATGATCAAACGGGGCGCCATCTGGAAGGATATCAAATTCTACCACCAGTATTTCGCCGTCCCTCCGCGCATTGCGGCCGCGGGCGGAAACCGGGGGCAGAAGATTGGTGCAACGACATCAGGCCTGCTCACGAGTGCCGGGTCAGGTTCTTGGATGAAGGTGAGGCCGGCGACCCGCTCCGGAGTGCCGACCATGAATGAATGCCGGTTTCGCCCGGCCCGTCGCAGCAAAACGCCGTTCGGGGCGTTGTTTTCAGTAACTGGCACGGTTCGTGACATCGACCGAAATGTGACGAAGGAGAACACAAGTTGACAGGACATCTTGAATACCCCGAACCGTCTACCAAGCCACACAGGGTATTGGACGCCAACGGTAACCTGGTTGATGACCAAACCTCGATCGACGACGACGTGGGTTTCCTCGAAGAGGCGTTCAAGGCGATGCTGCGGGCGCGGCGGTTCGATGAGCGTTTGCTGAAACTCCAGCGTCAGGGCGCAATCGGAACATTTGCTCCGATCAAGGGGCAGGAAGCAGCACAAGTCGGAGCGGCCTCGACGCTACGCGACGACGACTGGTTCGTACCATCGTTCCGCGAGAAGGCGGCGATGCTGCTCCTTGGAGTGGAAATGGCCGATATCTTTCTGACCGCAGCGGGCTGGAACGAAGGGCTCGCGGGGAAGAAGGGGGATCGCAGGCTACCGGAGACCGTGCCGGTCTCGTCGCAACTGCCCATTGCAGCCGGGATTGCCTATGCCGCCCGATTGCGCGGCGAAGACACGGTCGCCATGGTCTTCTTCGGAGACGGGGCGACCTCCTCGGGCGACTTTCACGAAGCGATGAACTTCGCAAGCGTCCTCAAGGCGCCGGTAGTCTTTGTTTGCCAGAACAACGGCTGGGCAATTTCTACGCCGCGTTCCGCGCAAACGGCGTCATCCACGATTGCCCAGAAAGCCCATGCCTACGGCATGCCGTCAGCTCAGGTGGATGGCAATGACGTGCTCGCGGTCCGGCAGGTTGTCGAAGAAGCCGTCGAAAGGGCGCGCACGAAAGGGCTTCCCTCGATGGTAGAGGCTCTGACCTACCGGATGGAGGTGCACACCACGGCCGATGACCCGAGCCGATACCGTGACGATGACGAAATCGAGGCGTGGCGGGCACGCGACCCCATCACTCGGGTTGAAACATTTCTCCGTTCACGGTCGCAAATCGACGACGCGATGGTCGAGGTGCTCGAAGAACAGATCCAGGACGAGATCGACAGGGCCTGGGCCGCGACAAAGACGCGTATCGCCGAGCTCGAAGAACAGTCCGACGAAGTCATATTCGACCATATCTTCGAAGACCTTACGCCGCCGCTGAAACGTCAACGCAAAGATTTCCTGAAAACCGGCAGGGGAGCGAACGATGGCTGAGAAGAAAGACAGAGCTCCGACGATGGTGGACGCCATCAACCGCGCGCTTCACGAAGCCATGGACAGCGACGAAACCATTGTGGTGATCGGCGAGGATGTGGGAACGAACGGCGGCGTCTTTCGCGTCACCGCAGGGCTCAAGGAACAATTCGGCAAGGATCGCGTGATCGACGCGCCGCTTGCCGAGTCGGGGATCATCGGGTTCTCGATCGGAATGGCGATGAACGGTCTCAAGCCCGTCGCCGAGATGCAGTTCTCGGGTTTCAGTTACTACGCCCTTGCCCAGATCGAGAACCACGCGGCACGGATGCGCTGGCGGACCCGGGGCGCGCACAGCGTGCCCATGGTGATCCGCATGCCCTACGGTGCTGGAGTGCGGGCGCTGGAACATCATTCCGAGAGCCGCGAGGCATTCTTCGCGCATATTCCGGGCCTCAAGATCGTCATCCCGGCAACGCCGGCGCGGGCCTATGCTTTGACCCATGCCGCAATTCGCGACCCTGACCCCGTGATCGTCATGGAACCCAAGGCAGTCTACCGGACCATCCGGGAGGATATTGACGGCATCGAACCCGCCGAGATCGGCGTCTCGCGGACCGTGCGGGAGGGCGGGGACCTTACCATCGTGTCATACGGTGCGATGCTGCATCGTGCCCTGGAGGCCGCTGAATCCCTTGCCGCAGACGGAATCGACACGGATGTCATTGACGTCGAAACGATTTCGCCACTCGACGCCGCGCCTATTGCGGCCTCCGTCGAGAAAACCGGGCGCCTTCTGATCGTGAACGAGGCACCGCCGAGCTTCGGACCCGCCGGAGAGATCGCGATGCGGGTCATGGAGGAGAGCTTTTATTCGCTGCACTGTCCGATCCGGCGCATTTGCGGATGGGATATCCATGTGCCGTTCTTCGCGCGGGAACAGGCCTACCTGCCCTCCGTAGACCGGATTGTTCGCGCAGCACGAGACATGATCACCGACTAGCGAGGAGCGATGAAACAGGAATTTCGATTGCAGGACCCAGGCGAAGGCATCCACGAAGTCGACGTGCTGGAGATCATGATCGCCGAGGGGGACGAGGTATCCGAGGGTCAGGACATTCTTGTCGTCGAATCCGACAAGGCCGCCGTCGAACTGCCTTCCCCTTTTGCCGGGCGCGTCGAGGAAATTCGCGTGTCCGTCGGAGATACCGTGGAGGTCGGCAAGATTCTCCTGGTCATCGAGGATGGCGCAGGCGCATCGGAACCATCTGACGGCGACACCGAAGATGAAAAGACTTCGGAAGATGACGCAGGCCCTGACGCACAGGACGACGCCGAGGCTGAAGCCGACACCAGAACCACCTCGGGAGAAGATCGCCAAGACACGACTTCCCAAGAGCCGAGCGCACCACCCGACAGGAAAACCTCGGCTACGAGCGAAAGTCCGGAGGCAAAAGAAAAGGATACACAGCACGAAGACGGCCGACCGGTACCCAAGGCATCGCCCGCGGCGCGCAAGGCCGCGAAGGATGCTGGCCTCGATCTCGCAGACATATCGGCGACCGGGTCGGACGGACAAATCACCGTCAAGGACGTGCAGGCGGCATCCGGCAAGGCCGATGCGAAAGCAACATCGTCCGAACGGGACGGGTTCGGACCCATCAAACGCCGGGCTCTCGGTTCCCTCAGGGCCGCAACGGCGCGAGCGATGTCACGCTCCTGGCAGAACATTCCACATGCAGTTCACCATGACAGAATTGACATTACCGAAATCGAACGATGGCGCAGAGACCTGTCAGAAGACGCAGGACGCGTTTCACTCACCGCGATCATGACGAAAGCGGTGGCAACCCTGTTGCCGGAGGAACCGAGGTTCAACGCCAGCTTCGATGCCGAGGCGCGCGAGATCGTCGAACGCGGTTACTACAATATCAACATCGCCGTGGCGACCGAGCACGGGCTGGTGACGCCGGTCATCGCAGAGGCAGACCGGAAATCGCTGTCCGAAATTCATGAAGAACTCGTCGATCTCGCCGAAAAGGCCCGCAAGCGGAGTCTCAGGAAGGCCAACCTTTCCGGCGGCACCTTCACGATCACCAATGTGGGGTCGCTTGGTGGTCACGACCTGATGCCGATCATCAATCCGCCCCAGACCGCGATCCTGGGTCTTGCACGGGCGTCACTGCAGCCCGTGGTGACAAGCGGTTTCAACGACATCGCGTCACCCGAGATGGAAGCGAGACTGATTTTGCCGGTCGCTCTGTCCTTCGATCACAGGGCGATTGACGGGGCCGATGCAGCAAGATTCGCGGACAAACTTGCAAGGCTCCTTGGAGACCCTGCGACATTCACACTCGAAATCTGAAACCACAGAGAGGGGAAGAAGCCATGACCACAGACACCACCATCAAGAAAGTGAAATCGGAATTCTCACCCGTAGGCGCAATGGGCCAAAAGTACCTCGTTGCCGGGAAAAGGGTTTCGATGCGCCTTTGGGAAGCCGTGCCGGAAGGCGAGGCGTCGAAACCCTATTCCCACCGCAACTACGAGACAGTGGGCTATGTCATCAAGGGCAAGGCGCGTCTCGAACTCGAAGGTCAGGAAATCACTCTAGAGCCCGGCGACTGTTGGCTGGTGCCGGCCGGCGCAAAACACCTCTACCACGTCGAAAAGCCCTTTACGGCGATCGAGGCGACCTCGCCACCGGCAGAGATCGATACCTAGAGCCGGAAAACCAGAAAACAGGAGGAGGAAATGCAAACGATCGATCGTGAATCGCTTCGTCTCAAGATGCGCAGCGCCGACGATTTGACGGTTGTCGAGGTGCTTCCCAAGAAAAGCTACGACAAGTTCCACATTCCCGGCGCGATCAATGTCCCCGTAGGATCCGATGACTTCGCCGAACGCATCCAGGCTGCCGCCAACAAGGATGATGAGGTCGTCGTCTATTGTCAGAATACGGAATGTGATGCCTCTCCTCGCGCCGCCGAGAAAATGGAGAAGCTCGGGTTCACAAAGGTGTTCGACTACGAGGCGGGAAAGGATGACTGGCGCGATGCCGGCCTGCCTGTCGAGCCGCATTGAGCTTGGGCCAGGGACATGAGCGAGGCACTGAGGCAAGAAGACCTTGTCAAGTCGGCCTGCGGTAAGCGGCATGCGGCAGACAGCATGTTCCTTCGGGGCTTCAGCGACCTCGTCGAATCCGTCGTGGACATCGTCAACCAGCGCACCGAATACGTCGAGTCAGGCATTCTCGAACGACTGGCCGAGCCCGACCGGGTGGTCAGCTTCCGGATCGTCTGGCTTGACGATGCAGGCGAGGTTCAGGTGAACCGAGGCTACCGGGTTCAACATTCAAACGCCATCGGACCCTACAAGGGAGGTCTGCGCTTTGCACCTTCGGTCGAGGAAGGCATCCTGCGTCGACTTGCGTTTGAGCAGACCCTGAAGAACGCTCTGACCGGATTGCCAATGGGCGGCGCCAAGGGCGGTGCGGATTTCGACCCAAAGGACCGGTCCAAGGCCGAGATCATGCGTTTCTGTCAGGCCTTCATCACGGAGCTTCACAAGGAGATCGGTCCGCACCGCGACATTCCTGCCGGCGACATCGGCGTCGGCGAACGCGAGATCGGGTATATGTTCGGCCAATACAAGCGGATCACCGAGACCTTCAGCGGGGTGATGACAGGCAAGGGACTTGAGTTCGGCGGCAGCTGCCTGCGCCGCGAGGCGACTGGCTTCGGAGTGATCTACTTTCTCGAGGCGATGCTGAAACATCGCGGAGAAGCGATTGACGGGCGCTCGGCCGCGATCTCTGGCGCGGGCAATGTCGCGACCCATGCAGCCAAGCGCTTCGCCCAGACCGGCGGCAAGGTGCTCACCCTGTCGGATTCGCGAGGCTTCCTGCATGTGCCCGAGGGCCTGTCCGAGGAGTGGATCGACCAGATCGTCGCCGCGCATGATGACCCCGGCTTCCGCCTCGAAACCATGGCCGCCAAGGTCGGCGGCAGCTGGCATCCTGGGGACACCCCGTGGAGGGTTGCCTGCGATATTGCCCTGCCCTGTGCGACCGAGAACGAAATTAACGCGGCAGCCGTGGCTTCGCTCGTCGATAACGGATGCACAATCGTGGTCGAGGGGGCGAACCTACCCCTCACAACTGAAGCGCGCGAGGCCGTGCGCGCAGCCGGGCTGCTCTATGGTCCTGGAAAGGTGGCCAATATCGGCGGTGTCGCGATGTCGGGTCTCGAACTCAGCCAGAACGCCGCTCGGCTACACTGGTCCGAGGAAGATCTGGCCCAGGACCTTCGCCGCATCATTGAAGAGGCCCACACGCTGTGCGTCGCGCACGGGGGAGACGATAAACAGCCCGACTACGAACGCGGGGCCAATCGAGCCAGCTTCATCAGGGTGGCCGAGGCCATGACGGCCTTTGGAATCCTGTAAGGTCCGGTGCCCTCTCTAAACCAGTCCTGGCAAGGGATAACGCCCCATTCCGGGTATCGCTGCTTCAATGTGCAAGAAGAAAGGAGGGGCAGACCAATGACAGTCGGATGAAGCACGGACCTCGCCGCCATGTCGTTCGGAAAGCCGCAAAGCGTTCTTCGCGCATATGCCATGTCCAAGCACCGGTTTTCCTGGCAACCGGTCGCGTAGCCCCCCTGGACGGGTTGGCGTCCACTTCCGTGCGCCCGACTCCATGCTAAAGACAGTTGATGGAGGTCAGTGCAATCATGCCGCATGACCTACACAAGGAAAATCAAGGATTTCGAGCACTCGGAGCCGAGTGATGCGTCTTGCCGAAAGACAAGACATCTGGACGAATTCGAGAACGAGCTGCTGCCGGAGCTTCCGCATTTGCGGAACTATGCGCTGTCGCTGACTCAGGATTCTTCGGAAGCAAGCGATCTCGTGCAGGATTGCATTCTGAAAGCATTGGAGAACCGTCACCGGTTTCGCCGAGGCACCTACATGCGAAGATGGCTGTTCAGGATCCTTCGAAACCGCTTCCTCGATGGATGGAGAAAGAAGCACCGTCGCGGAACCCATATTCCGATCGAGGATTGCCATCCCTCGGGCCTGAGCCAGCCCGGTTCGCAAGAACACTGGATGGAAATCCGGGATTGTGAGCGCAAGCTGAGCCAGGCCCGACCGGCCGACCGCATGCTTCTTCTGCTGAGCGTGTTTTCCGCGCTTTCTCACAAGGAAATCGCCAACAGTTTGGGGGTAGCCGAAGGGACAGTCCGCAGCCGGCTATCGCGGACCCGCGCTGAACTCAGGCCGTAAAGCGGCCCAGGATGATCAGCGGGGCGCGGGCAGCACATGCTGGCTGCCCGCTGGTTGCCCTGAAGAGGCCGGTCATTTCGATTTCATGCGCTCGGCATCGAATTGGGGACGCGAAACTGCGTCGCCAACAAGGATTGGCAGGTCCAAGGTCGATGACCCGGGCGCCCACATGCCGAAGCCTTCCTCCGGACCGCCATGATAGGGATAGGCATAGGTGCCCGGACCGTACCTTACGGTTGTCCTGACAAGCGTGGCCGTGATAGCACCGTCATTGATCATAAGGTCCGAGACATAACCGAAATTGACCCAGCGTTCGCCGTCTCCCACGACGCGGACATAGTCGCCCATCAAATCCGAGGCGCGCCAAAGTTCCGAACCGAGAGCCTGGTCGTCCACACCCTCGATGATCTCGCCAGCTACGTTTGCATCCTCTGGCAGACCGGAACTGGCGAACAGATCGAAATCGGGGATTTGGTCCTGGGTCATCGGCACGGCCACGGAACGGTCGGCGCTGATCTGAACCATGTCCCAGGGAACGCTGACATGGGTGTCGCCGATATCCCAGAACCCGCCGACCTCTGCAATCAAGGCGATGATTTCGCCGCTATCGTTCAGAACAAGGTCTTCGACATCGCCAGTGCGTTCGCCACCTTCGCCGGTAACATCCCGACCGAAAAGCTCATCGACACTCAGTGCATCCGACGCATAGAGCGCTTCGTCGGACCAGCTGTCGAGGACGATTTTGCCGGCATCCACGACGTTCTGCGCAGTTGCGGGCAACACTGAGAACGACATGCCGGCAATCGCAAACAAGGTTTGTCGTTTCATCATGTTTGTCTCCTTTCCTTCTTCCCTTTGCGACGTTGCATCGCTGAAGGGATTTCACGAGTACAACGCCTGGAACGTCCGACCGTTGCGTGGGCCACTCGGGCAGCGGGAAACGAGTGCCGCGAGAAACGCAGGTGGCCTTGCTGTCGATGGCGCCCGGATTCGCAGCACGAGGAGCATAGAAGCGTTGTTCCTCAAAGGGTGAGAGAGGAGGCCTGGAATGCTGCTATCTTACAACGACCTGCGCCGCTTCGCGATCGAGGCGGCGGATGGAAGAAAAGGCCATGCCGAGGATTTCTATTTGGACGACGAAAGCTGGCGCGTTCGTTATCTCGTGACCGAAACCGGGTTCCTGTTCACCAGACAACAGGGCCTCGTGAAATCCACGCTCCTTGGCACGCCTGACGTAGAGAGGCGGACGGTTCCCATTGCGCTGAACAAGAAACAGCTCGATGAAGCGCAAAGCCCGGACAAGCACCCTCCGGTCAGTGTGCAGCAAGAGCACGCCGTTCGGCATCGGCAGTTCGAACTTTGGCCGGCGCTCATGCTCGGAGTTCCGGGCGCCGCCTACACGCCGGCGAGAGCCGAGCACCAGCTTTTCGGCGGACCGGAGGCAGAACGCAACCTCGGCGATGCGCCGCAAAACCCTGAAGATCCGCACCTTCGCAGCATGGCCGAGATGATGGGCTATGCCGTGCGTGCGCGCGACGGCCAGATCGGATCAATCGTCGACTTCCTGTTGGATCCGGACGGCTGGAAGATCCGGTACATCGCTGCGGACACCGGCACATGGCTCCCGGGCCGCCAGGTCGTCATCAGGACCGACTGGATTTCCGCCGTTAGTTGGGCAGATCAGAGCATTGCCGTCGACGACACGAAGGAAACGGTCGAGCAGTCCCCGGAACTGACGCAGATCGAAGATCTTGAACGCAGCGATGCGCATCTGGCTTTTACGCCTTACGGGGCATACGGCGCCCATCCGATGTAGACGTTTTCGCCTGTCGCCGTGGATGCCCGCGTGGCCGATGCATCGATCCGGTGGCGCGCCCGCAGCCATCACGAATGTCCCCGAGATGCGGCGGCCCGTAGCCCGGCGACGTCTTCCTGAGCCTGATGGCGACGATGGGTTTGCCCAGGCTGCACGCACGGGTGGCGCTGTCGCTTATGATGAAAAAACAGTTCCCCAAAATGCCGGGCGAAATGCTCATAGGCAACGCGAAATGCATCGAACATGAGGTGTTGCCAAATGCCGCGTGATTGACCTGAAAGCACCCGGCAGGAGGTCACTCCGGCCGCGGTATAGGCTCGATCCTGACCTCATCCACATCGTTCGGCTTGCCCCGGGAAGTTGACGGTATCCTCACCGTCATAAGTCAACCCGTCGCTTCCGACGACCTGCCAGAGAACGTCGACACTGTCCGGAGGATTGCCACCGACCCGTGTCAGGTCGAAAGTGGTCCCCGATACAGGAGCGGACACATTGGTCAGATCGACCATCATGCCTTCATATTGGCTGAAATTGCCGTTGCCCACCCCGATGCCGCCGGCATTGTTCGGGGTGGCGTCGTATTCGCCCGTAGCATCGAACAACGTGACGTTATTGGAGAAATCGGCCTCGTCACCCGACGAGAACAGGAACCCGTCAAAGCTGATCGTGCCGGTATCACCGTGTGGGACGGTGAGTACTTCCTGCGGTCCACCAACCAGGATACGCGACAGATCGACCGGCACTTCGATCGCTTCGGCTCCAGCCAGTTGCTTATTAACGAACTCGGCTTGATCGACACGTTCGTCGGGGTCAATGACAAGCGTGTACCAGAGGTCGCTGGCGTCACCGTTCAACGTGCCATCGGTAAAACCGAGGTCCAGATCGTCGAAAACACCGCCGTCATGGCCGTTGTCCACATTACCGTGGTCGGCGCTGGATTCCAACGTATAGGGCACCCCATCGTCCAGGCCATCGCTGCCGGCAACTCCGGTCAGATTGTTGTAATTGTCGAGCAATGAAAAAGTGCCATTGTTGCCAGCTATCGTGTCTACACGAAGTGGCTGGAGGCGGGGAAGTTCATCTGGCCGGCCAGTTTAGCAGCCCTCTTCACAGGCGAAGAGGGCCGCTGGTTTTCTTATAGTAAACTTTTCAGTTCAAATCCGCTATCCGCCACTTGCTTCGGGTCAGGTGAGCAATTCGCATCGATCAAGCGTTTTCCGATCATGTAGTTTCGCGGATCATTCATGGCATCCACAGCCAGCAGTTTTCCATCGTTGTAATACCAATGAGAACATGTACGCGACGAAGAGCCCGACCTGACAAAAACTTGGTCGTAGCCAGAATTGAGACCGGCAATCTGAAGTTTGACATCGTATTGGTCCGACCAGAACCACGGTCTCGGAGTGTAGCACTCACGTCCTCCGAGGATGTTGGCTGCCACAGCCTCGGCCTGATCTATTGCATTCTGTACGCTTTCGAGGCAGATCAAATTACCTCGAAACTCAAACTTCGCGCAATCACCTGCAGCCCAGATGTGCGGATCACTGGTTCGACCAATTCGGTCGACGATGATACCGTTGCTGCATTTCACCCCGGCGGCTGACGCCAATTTGTCATTGGGCGTAACGCCAATTCCCGCGATGACGAAATCGACTTCCAGCCTGGCGCCGGTGGACAGGCGAGCCGTTATCGGGTCGCCTTCGAGAAGGCGCTCCAAACCGGTATTTTCCAAGATCTCAACGCCGTGCTCTTCATGCAGCTTGCGAAAAAAATTAGACGTTTCCGGTGCTGCCACGCGCTGCAGGATACGGTCAGCCATTTCGATCAGGGTGACTTTGAGGCCAAGCTTGGCAGCCACTGCCGCGGCCTCCAGACCGATGTAACCACCACCCACGACAAGAACGCGTCGACCGGCCTGAAATTCCGGAGCGATGTGATCGATATCTGCAAGCGTTCTCATTACGTAGACACCGGTCAAATTTCCTCCGATCGCAGCGGGAAGCGCTTTGGGAGACGCGCCGGTGGTCAGCGCAAGTTCGTCATATTGAATTGTCTCATCACGCAGCTTGAGGCTACGTTTCTCTCGGTCGATTGCCGAAACGTGCACACCTCGAAGCAATCGGATGTCATTTTCTTGATAGAAACGTTCCGGGCGCAAATAGAGCCTTTCGAGGTCCATTTCACCCAACAGATACTTTTTGGACAGCGGTGGGCGTTGGTAGGGCAGCGCTGTCTCATCGCCGATCAAGGTAATTTTCCCAGAGAAATCAAGACTGCGCAACTTTGCAGCCAAAGACGCACCAGCCTGACCCGCGCCGACGATCGCGATGTGTTTCAAGGTAAGTTTCCTCCCAGTTAGTATTCAAACCACACGATGAGGTGGGTCGCGTTGTTCGAAAAACGCGACGAGATTTTCAAGGGCGGCCATGCCCATTTGGGTCCGCGTTTCTTCCGTGGCAGAGCCGAGGTGGGGCAGCAGAATGGTGTTGTCCAATGATCGAAGCTCTGCAGGCACGTCCGGCTCATGTTCGTACACATCCAGTCCAGCGCCTGCGATCTTTCGATATTTCAAGGCCCGGATCAGCGCTTCCTCACAAACGACTTCTCCTCTGGAGACGTTGATCAGATGTGCGGTCGACTTCATGCGGGCCAAGTTGTCAGAGTCGATCATGTGATAGGTACGGCTACCTCCGGGAACTGTGATCACGACAAAATCCGCCGTTGCGAGAACCGTGGGCAAACTCTCCTGTTTTGCCGGCAAACCCTCCAGCATTCGTGACGAACGGTTAAAGAAAATGACATTCATCCCGAAGCCGAAATGCGCTCTGCGCGCGACAGCTTGCCCAATCCGGCCCATACCGACGATGCCGAGCGTTTTCTCGGTTACATGCTGACCAAGCATCTCGATTGGGTGCCAGCCTTTCCAGCTTCCGGAACGGACCATGCGATCGCCTTCAATTGCCCTGCGCGCACTCATGAGAAGGAGAGTCATGGCAAGATCTGCGGTCGGTTCGGTCACCGCATCCGGGGTGTTGGTTACGGTTATCCCTGCGGTTTGTGCCGAAGCGAGGTTGATGTGGTCGGTTCCAGCGCCAAAGTTGGCCAGGATCCGACACCGAATGTTTGGAGCGGCTGCAAACACATCGCTCGAAAAATCATCCCCCAACGAAGGGATGATGGCATCATAATCGGACAAGGCCATTTGCAGGAAGCCACCCTCCGTTCGGCCTGTGTCTGCGCGAACGTCGGTGTCGAACAAGCTTCTGGCTTGCTCAAGAACGGCTCTTGGCAGGGGGCGTGTGATGAGCAGTCGCGGCCGCATCGAGATTTTTTCCTCTGCTTCTTCTGCCTATTTGCCATCAAAACACCGGTGATTCGTCGTTTTTCGAGGGGGTTCGGATGGAAAAGATGAGTGTTTTAAAGATGTTATAAAAACTTACCAAATAGTTTGACCGATTGCTATGATTTTGTTCAACTGAAAATGGGAGGACCGCAAAATGATTGAGACTTCTGGCCTGAAATCGGGCTTTGTTTGGCAGAGTGAGCGCGAATGAAGCGTTTCTGGGCCGACTACACCAGCCGTGAGTTTTCGGAACTCGAAAGAGAGCGACTGATTGCCGTTTTGCCAATTGGCGCGATCGAACAGCATGGGCCGCATCTTCCCATGTCCGTAGATACCTGCACCGTCAACGGGGTCGTGACGCGTTTGGCGGAGCGCCTGCCGGACAGCGTACCCGTACTGTTCTTGCCGCCCCAAGCGGTATGCAAGAGTGATGAGCACATCGATTTTCCGGGAACGCTGACGCTTTCGCCGGAAACATTTATCAAGGTACTGATTGAAACCGGTGCCAGCGTGGCGAGGTCCGGCGTGCGCAAGCTCGTGTTCCTCAACGGGCATGGCGGCAATATTCCGGTCATGGACATTGCCGCACGCGAATTAAGGATCCATCACGGCATGATGGCCTTCGCGGCAAATTGGTTTGGGTTCGGAATGCCAGATGGTCTCTATTCAGAGGTCGAAAGGTCTCATGGGATCCACGCAGGCGACATGGAAACGTCGGTGATGCTGGCCCTTGATCCGGCAAATGTGAGCATGTCCGCTGCACGGGATTTCCGGTCGAATGGTCAGGATCTTGCCGAGCGATTTCGCCATTTGGGTTTGGGGAAGGGTGTCAAACCCGGCTGGAAAACCCAGGACCTCAACACATCCGGGGCATGTGGCGAAGCTCATTTGGCGACCGCCGAAAAGGGTGAAGCGACATTGAACTATGCGGTTGAGCGTCTCGTCTCGGCCTTTTCCGAAATCGATAGCCTGCCGCTGGCATGGCTTGATGGCAAGCCGGAGTGGTAACCCATGATGGAACAGAAAATTCTCCCGGAAGCTCCTGTCCAAATTGAAATGTCGAATGTCGACAAACGGTTTGGAAACAACGTCACGGCCGTGCAGGGGATGTCACTGCAGATCCGGGAAGGTGAATTCGTGAGTTTCCTCGGGCCGTCGGGTTGCGGCAAGAGCACGGCGTTGAAGATGATCTCGGGTCTCCTGTCGGTGTCCTCCGGAGCAATTTCGGTCAACGGCCACCCCGCAGGTCAGAGCATAGATGGCAGCGATGTAGGCTACGTATTTCAGGAAGCCACCTTGATGCCCTGGGCTACGGTTTTTGACAATGTTTACCTTCCTTTGAAGTTGCAAGGGCTCAGCCGCAAAGAGGCTGGGCCGCGGGTCCGAGAAGCGTTGGATATGGTTGGGTTGGCGAAGTTTTCAGCTTCCTATCCGCGGCAATTGTCGGGCGGCATGAAAATGCGGGTGTCGATTGCGCGGGCCATGGTCACGAAGCCGAAGCTTCTGCTCATGGATGAGCCTTTCGCGGCGCTGGACGAGATGACCCGGTTCAAGTTGAACAACGATGTGCTGGATCTGTGGAAGTCGCAGGGGCTGACAGTGATCTTTGTGACCCATTCGGTGTTCGAGTCCGTCTACCTCTCAAGTCGGGTGATTGTGATGGCCGCACGTCCGGGGCGTGTTGTTCACGATATTCCCCTGCCCGGAGGCTATCCGCGGACCGGAGAATACAGGACCACGGCAGAATATGCAGAGACCTGCCGTCTGGTAAGCAACGCTTTGGAAGGGACCATGGACAATGTCGACATCAACCATTGAGCGGAGTGCCCGAGGCAAAACAGAAGTGAAGACTGCGGATCCGGCTCTTCAGGCGATGCTGAGAGAACGCAATCTTCGCATCATCATGCCGATTGCCTCCATTCTCGCGGCGCTAGGACTGTGGGAGTTCCTGGTCTGGTACAATGATGTGCCGCATTACCTGATACCTGCACCCAGCCTCATCGCGAAAACGCTGATTCAGGACTGGGCCACGCTGGCGCAAAGCGCCTGGTTCACCGTCAAGCTAACCCTGCTGTCCCTATCGCTCGCGATTGCCGGCGGCGTGTTGCTTGGCATGCTGTTCGCGCTTTCCCGGACAGTCGAGATAAGCTTGTTTCCCTTTGCCGTAATTCTTCAGGTTACACCGGTCGTCGCGATTGCGCCGCTTATCCTGATCTATGTGGAGAGCACGTTCTGGGCCTTGCTGATCTGCGCCTGGATCGTCGCCTTCTTCCCGATCCTGTCGAATACGGCGATTGGCCTGCGCAGCGCGGATCACAACCTGCGCGACATGTTCCGTTTGTACCAGGCAACGCCCTGGCAAAGGCTCCGCTATCTGCTGATACCGTCGGCGCTGCCCTATTTCATGGCAGCCCTGAAAATCGCCGGAGGCTTGGCACTGATTGGCGCGGTAGTTGCCGAATTCGTGGCAGGTACTGCAGGTCAAAACACTGGTTTGGCGTCGCGCATACTCGAGTCCAGTTTCCGGAACGAAATTCCCCGGATGTTTGCGGCGCTGTTCCTGGTATCGGTGTTGGGGATCATCATCTTCCTGACGACATCCTGGCTGTCGCGTGCTGTGCTTGGTCACTGGCACGAAAGCGAAATCAAGCGTGAACTGTGAAGCCAATGCGGGACTATGGGATCAAAACCATCGAAGGCGCGCAGCTGGTTGGGCGCGCCGGGCGTTGGGACCTGTTCATTGCCGAAGGGCGGATAACCGCCCTGCGTGCATCGAATGCAAACGGGGGCGGCGTGATCCTGCCCTTGCTCGCGGATATTCATACACATTTGGACAAGACGTTTACATCTTACCGGATGCCGCAACGCGCTCAGTCCCTTTTTCATGCAATCGAAATGATGGGCGCCGATGCTATGGATTGGAGCGATGCCGACCTACGTGAAAGAGCCGAAAAGGCGCTGGCCCGGGCCTATTACAATGGTACAGGATTTATCCGCAGTCATCTGGACTGGACTGGCGCGCAAACGCCGCAATCTTGGCATGTGCTGACCGAGTTGGCGCAAGACTGGCGCGGACGGGTCGACGTGGAGCTTGCTTCACTGACGCCACTTGACGACCTGGTTGTCCATGGAGAAGCCATTGCCGATACGGTCAAGGCGAGCGGTGGAGTACTTGGTGCCTTCGTGTACCGCAATACGGGTCTGGCAGGAAAATTGGAGCAAGTCTTCGATCTGGCCGAACGCAACGAATTGCGCCTGGATTTCCATGTCGACGAGGGGCTTGATCCGGAAGCATGCGGCATTGATGCGATCATCGCGGAAACCCGGAAGAGAAACATGCAAGGCAGGGTGCTTTGCGGGCATGGATGCGCCTTGTCAATCCGCCGGCCAACTGATGTTGCGGATATTCTGTCCCGCGGTGGAGAAGCCGGTATCGGGTTGACGGTGCTGCCGACCTGCAATGCCTACCTACAGGACGTGGAGCCGGGCAGAACGCCTCGGCTGCGGGGGCTCGCGCCTCTTCAGGAAGCGCGCGCAGCTGGAATTGAGGTCATGCTTGGGTCCGACAACGTGCGCGATGCCTTCTACCCCTATGGCGACTACGATCTTTTCGAGGTTTTCCGAACCGCCGTGTTGTCGGCTCACCTTGCGCCAGATGACTGGATTGATGCCATCAGCGAGGCCCCTGCCAATTGGACAGGACGGCGCATGCGCCTGCGGGAAGGCGGCCCAGCAGACTTCATCAGAATCGCCGCAGATGATTTGGACGACGCGGTCAGCCGCCCCCGTGCGGCGCGCCAAGTCTGGCGCGGCGGTCACATTCTGGCAGAAAATCAAGGAGACTTTTCATGACTACTTCGTACGACTGGGAGGCTTTCAAGGCTTCGCTTGGCGGAATCCGCTGCCATGACGAAGTCAACTATCTGGCGGCGCGGTCCCGCGACTATTTCTGGTACAGCCCGATCCTGAACGAGCAGTTGGATGGAATTATCGGTGATTTGCTGGTGGTCCCACAGAGCGTTGAAGACGTGATTGCAGTCGCTGCCGCTGTTGCGCGATACAAGATTCCCCTTACCCTGCGCGGAGGCGGGACCGGCAACTACGGCCAATGTGTTCCATTGGAAGGCGGCGTCATCATGGACTTGACGCGCCTGGACAAGGTGCTGGAGATCACAGCCGGACATGTAAAGGTTCAAGCCGGGGCGCGTATATCGCGGCTTGATGATGCCGCTCGGGAGACCGGGCAAGAACTGCTCATGTATCCGTCCACGCGCCAGATGGCGACCATTGGAGGCTTCATTGCCGGCGGGTCCGGCGGGATCGGTTCCTTGCGCCACGGAATGTTGCGTGACCCTGGCAATGTTACCTATCTCAAAGTGGTTACGGTGGAGCCAACTCCCCGGCTCATCGAACTGACGGGCGACGAAATCCAAAAGGTCCAACACGCCTATGGCACAAACGGAATTGTGGTCGAAGTTGGGCTTGCCCTGACAAAAGCAACCGATTGGATCCACACCGCAGCTCTGTTCGACGGTTACGGGCAGGCTTTGCGCTTTGCTGCTTCAGCACAGGAAGACGGGTTGGATTGTTATCTCCTGACCGCAGTGGAGCGGCGGTTTTCGCCCTACTATACCAAGTTCGGCAAGCTCTTTCCTGCCGACCGCGATGCGGTTTTCGCGATGGTCGCGCCCGACGAAATGCTTCGGTTTCAAGCAAAAGCGGAGGAAATGGGCGGGCGGATCTCCTTTGCCAAAACCAAATCCGAGATAAGGGCGGCGGGGCTTCAGCCGGCGTATGAATGCGGATGGAACCACACGACCCTGCAGGCCTTGAAGGTGGACAAAGGCTGGACCTATCTGCAGGTTGCCTATCCCCCAGCGTTTGACCCTGAATTGGTGGAGCGCCAGATGGCGCGTTACGGGGACGAAATCTTCTGGCACCACGAAATGGCGCGGATGGGAGGGCGGATTCAGATATTTGCGCTGCCCTTGGTGCGCTATCGCGGCAAGGACCAAATTTACCGGTTGATTGCCGAGTTGGAGGACACGGACGGGTGTACGATTTTTGACCCGCACGTAGTGACGATCGAAGACGGCGGTATGAAGGAAATTGATACTGCACAGATCGAGTTCAAGAAACTGGCCGATCCATATGGCTTGATGAATCCGGGAAAAACCCGGGGCTGGACCGCGGACATGGCCCGCGTTGACTGAAACCAAACAGGGAAAACCAACATGAAAACTTTTAGAACTGTACTTGCAGCCCTGGCTGCTACTGTGGTCGCAGGAGCGTCTTGGGCATCGGACAAGGTGGTCTTTGGGACCAACTGGCTGGCCCAAGGTGGTCACGGTGGCTTCTATCAGGCCCTGGCCGACGGTACGTACCAGAAATATGGCCTGGACGTGGAGATCCGTATGGGCGGACCGCAAATGAACAACAGGCCGATGCTGGCTGCGGGCCGCTTGGACTTTCTGATGGCCGGCAACCTACTGCTGTCTTTCGACAATGTGCGAAACGGAATTCCAACCACAGTCGTTGCGGCGTTCTTTCAGAAGGATCCGCAATCGGTGATGGCTCACCAGGGGCAGTATGCGAACTTCGGAGCTCTAACGGAGGCTCCCACCATTCTCGTGTCGAAGGATGGCCAATTCAGCTTCTGGCAGTGGATGGTTGATGCGCATGGGTTTCGAGACGAACAGATCCGGCCCTATGGGTTTAACCTGGCCCAGTTTCTGGAGGACAAGCAGATGGTGCAACAGGCCTATGGTACAGCCGAGCCCCTGTACGCTGCGGCCCAAGGCGCGAATGTCGATACATTTCTGCTCGCTGACCATGGCTGGAACACCTACGCCACCACGATCGAGACCAGGCAACAGCTGATTGATGAAAATCCCGAATTGGTTCAGCGTTTCATCGATGCGTCGATCGAGGGCTGGTACAATTTTCTCTACGGCGACCGTACCGCTGCTTATGAGGCTATTATTGCGGCCAATCCCGAGATGACCGTTGAAAAGCTCGACAAGGAAGTCGCTCAGTTCGAGAAATTGGGCATAATCGACATTGGCGACGCGCTGGAAATGGGTATTGGTGCGATGACCGATGCGCGCATCAAGGCCTTCCATGACCTTGCCGTGGAAAGCGGTATCATTGAAGCCAGCGCCGTTGACCTGTCGAAAGTCGCCAATACTGGCTTTGTCAACAAAGGGCATGGTCTTGATATCAAGTCCCGCCTGACCGGCAACTGACGGAAGGGCGGCGGCGTGAGAGTACTGATTGTTTTCGCTCATCCCAGTGAGCAAAGCTACGGCGCCGCCCTATTGGCCACAGCGAATGAGGCGTTGGTTCAGAATGGTCATGATGTGCAGGTGATCGATCTGTATCGCACGAATTTCGATCCTGTACTCAGTCTTCAGGACTGGAATGATTATATTTCCGATACCGGCCGGTTGATCGAAAAGGTTTCCCCACATGTAGAGGCGATGAGATGGGCCGAAGCCCTGGTCCTGGTCTACCCGACTTGGATGTATGGCCCTCCAGCCATTCTAAAAGGATGGCTGGAGCGAGTGTGGTTACCCGGTGTAGCGTTCGACATTCCAGATGGCCTGAAGAAACGAGCCCGCGGGAAACTCCAGAACATCAAGAGCTTCACCGTGATCACGACTTCCGGCTCGCCGTGGTGGTGGTTGAGGCTGATCCGCGACCCAGGCCGTTCGCTTCTGGCGCGCGGATACAGGGTTCTGTTTCATCCGCACTGTCGCATGCGCTGGCTGCAGTTACATGATATGAACCATCGCTCCGGTCCGGATCGGGCGAGATTTATAAAACGAGTCAGCCGCACAATGGCGAAAATTTAAGGATGGCGGATTTAGGGGAAAGAATGACAGCTGCAGAAAAGAAACGGCGGGAAATGCGCGAAACGATCCGCGACGCCTCAATACGCGAGTTCGCCCGAAACGGTCTCGCTGGAACTTCCACGCAAGCGATCGCTGATGCCGCAGGGATCACCAAGGCGCAGTTGCACTACTATATTTCTTCGAAGGAAGAGTTATATCAAGAAGTGCTTCGCTACATTGTCGAGCAATGGCGAGAGATTTTTTTTCTGGCCGCGTCGCCCGAAGATCCCGCCACGGCGATTTCGAGATATATCGAGCAGAAATTGAAGCATGCGTTGGAATATCCCGACATATCCAGATTTTTCGCACGCGAAATAGCACGCGGTGCTCCTGAAATGTCACCTCATTGGTGCGGTCTCCGGAAGGCCGTAGAAGAAGCCAGCGGAGTCATCAACAGGTGGATCGAAGGGGGAAAGATCAAACCGGTCGATCCCCTGCTTTTTCAGATAAACATGTGGGCGGTGACCCAACACTACGCCGAATACGAGGCGCAGGTACGGGTATTGATGAACAAAGCGGCAGATGCTCCCCTCGATGACGGCAGGATTATCAAAGAGGCCACGACGTTGTTCTTACTGCGGTGTGGTCTAACGGAGGAGGGAATGGTGTCATGAAGGCACTCAATCCCACGAGTATTGCACCGCCGTTCGGAAACTATTCGCATGGTATCACCGATGGGCACTTTGTGGTGACATCAGGTCAACTGGGCCTCTCGAAGAATGGTGAAGTTCCGAATTCAGTTGGCGCACAAGCAGAAATTTGCTTCGCAAATATTCATGCGATCCTGACGGAATGCGGTTTGGATTACTCCAACGTCATTCGGTTCAGCGCATTTGTGACCCGGCGTGAAGACATGGCGCCATATATGGAGGTTCGGGATCGAGTGCTTGAGGGACTCACTGTGAAACCGGCTTCAACCTTGTTGATTGTATCCGGGTTTTCGCGACCGGAGTTTCTTGTGGAAATTGAAGCAATTGCATTGCGGGCGCAGTGAGAAAGGATTCCATGAATACCGTAAGTATTACGTTTGTCGAGCATGATGGCACTGAGAAGTTCGTCGTAGTGCCTACCGGCGGGACTCTGATGGAAGCTGCGCGGAATGAAGGAATGCGCGGAATCGATGCTGAATGCGGAGGCGCATGTTCTTGTTCAACCTGTCATGTTCTTATTGGCGCCGATTGGTTCGAGAGACTTCCTGCCGCCACTGATTTAGAAATTGATATGCTTGACTTTGCATATCAGGCTGAACCGAACTCATCCAGACTTTCCTGTCAAATTACTGTCACGAAGGAATTGAACGGGCTCAAAGTGCGGCTGCCCGAACGTCAAAGTTAGGGTCAGGATTCATAACCAATAGATGACGGTCGCGGCGAGGGCGATGGCCGATAGGAACACCTCGGGGCATCGGTCATAGCGGGTCGCCACACGCCGCCAATCCTTGAGCCTGCCGAACATGATCTCGATACGATTTCTCCGCTTGTAGCGGCGCTTGTCGTACTTGATCGGCGTCTTGCGTTGCTTCCGGCCGGGAATGCAGGCGCGTATGCCTTTGTCTTTCAACGTTTCCCTGAACCAGTCGGCGTCATAGCCGCGATCTCCGAGCAGCCATTTGACGTTTGGCAGGCTACCGAGAAGCGCCCGCGCGCCGATGTAGTCGCTCA
>NZ_FMZV01000043.1:0-2500 GCF_900101475.1 Ruegeria marina
TGGTTGCGGGAGCAGGATTTGAACCTGCGACCTTCAGGTTATGAGCCTGACGAGCTACCTGGCTGCTCCATCCCGCGCCGGTTTTTTTTTGAGATCGTTTTAGAGAGATTTGAGTGTTTATTAGGTTTGGCGGTGACCTACTCTCCCGGGGCTTGAGCCCGAGTACCATTGGCGCGGAGGCACTTAACTTCCGGGTTCGGGAAGGGACCGGGTGTATTGCGCTCGCTATGACCACCAAACCGAATAAACACTCACTGTCCGCGCTGGGGAGATTGAGAGTGGCGGGGCTTTCCGGCGGAAAGCGGGTTGCCACCCGATTTGTCCGGGCGGAAGGGTATCAATCGGTTTCAATCCTGTTCTGGATTGCGGGGGCGTTGTCCAAGTCCTGTTATGGTGCTTTTGGTTCTTGATCAGTCTTTCTGTTACTGGATCGGATCAAGCCTATCGGGCGATTAGTACCGGTCAACTGAACGCATTGCTGCGCTTACATCTCCGGCCTATTGACGTGGTGGTCTTCCACGGCCCTCAGGGATACCTTGTTTTGAGGGGGGCTTCCCGCTTAGATGCCTTCAGCGGTTATCCTGTCCGGACATAGCTACCCTGCACTGCCGTTGGCACGACAACAGGTCCACCAGTGGTCCGTTCACCCCGGTCCTCTCGTACTAGGGGCAACTCCTCTCAAGTATCCTACACCCACGGCAGATAGGGACCGAACTGTCTCACGACGTTCTAAACCCAGCTCACGTACCTCTTTAAACGGCGAACAGCCGTACCCTTGGGACCTGCTCCAGCCCCAGGATGAGATGAGCCGACATCGAGGTGCCAAACACTGCCGTCGATATGGACTCTTGGGCAGTATCAGCCTGTTATCCCCGGCGTACCTTTTATCCGTTGAGCGATGGCCCTCCCACTTGGGACCACCGGATCACTATGACCGACTTTCGTCTCTGCTCGACTTGTCAGTCTTGCAGTCAGGCTGGCTTCTGCCATTGCACTCAACGAGCGATTTCCGACCGCTCTGAGCCAACCTTCGCGCGCCTCCGTTACGCTTTAGGAGGCGACCGCCCCAGTCAAACTACCCGCCACGCAGGGTCCCGGATCCGGATGACGGACCGCGGTTAGACATCAAGAGTGCGAAGGGTGGTATCTCAAGGGAGGCTCCACGGGAACTGGCGTTCCTGCTTCAAAGCCTACCACCTATCCTGCACATCACAATCCTGATGCCAGTGCGAAGCTGTAGTAAAGGTGCACGGGGTCTTTCCGTCTAACCGCGGGAAGCCTGCATCTTGACAGGCAATTCAATTTCGCTGAGTCGATGTTGGAGACAGCGGGGAAGTCGTTACGCCATTCGTGCAGGTCGGAACTTACCCGACAAGGAATTTCGCTACCTTAGGACCGTTATAGTTACGGCCGCCGTTTACCTGGGCTTCAATTCGGAGCTTGCACCCCTCCTTTTAACCTTCAGGCACCGGGCAGGCGTCAGACCCTATACGTCGTCTTGCGACTTCGCAGAGCCCTGTGTTTTTAATAAACAGTCGCCACCCCCTGGTTTGTGCCCCCGGATCCAAGTTGCCTTGAACCCGGGCCTCCTTCTCGCGAACTTACGGAGGTATTTTGCCGAGTTCCTTCAACATCGTTCTCTCAAGCGCCTTGGTATTCTCTACCAGTCCACCTGTGTCGGTTTAGGGTACGGTCTGATGGAGGGCTATTTCCAGGGACCCTTCAGCAGCCCAGCCAATCCGATAAGGCTGAACTACAGTCGTGATCCGTCACATCCTCCTGGCCCACGAATATTAACGTGGTTCCCATCGCCTACGCCTTTCGGCCTCGGCTTAGGGGCCGGCTTACCCTGCTCAGATTAGCTTTAAGCAGGAACCCTTGGACTTTCGGCGAGAGTGTCTCTCACACTCTTTGTCGCTACTCATGTCATCATTCTCGCTAGTGATCTCTCCACCGGATGGCTCACGCCCCGGCTTCATCGAAAGGTTCGTGATCCTCCAAGGTGCCCCGAAGGACACTAAAGAGGATAGAACCTATGTCACACTACGCTCCGCTACCATGCCTTGCGGCATCCTCAGCTTCGGCTCATGGCTTGAGCCCCGTTACATCTTCGCCGCAGGACGTCTTGATTAGACCAGTGAGCTGTTACGCTATCTTTAAAGGATGGCTGCTTCTAAGCCAACCTCCTGGTTGTTTTGGACATCCCACCTGCTTTCCCACTTAGCCATGAATTGGGGGCCTTAGCTGGAGGTCAGGGTTGTTTCCCTCTCCACTACGGGCGTTAGCACCCGCAGTGTGTCTGCCATCTAGTACTCCCGGGTATTCGGAGTTTGGTTAGGATCAGTAAGCCTGTGGGGCCCCATTACCCATCCAGTGCTCTACCCCCCGGGGTATTCGGATGACGCTCTACCTAAATAGATTTCGCGGAGAACCAGCTATCTCCGAGTTTGATTGGCCTTTCACCCCTAGGCACAACTCATCCCGACCTTTTTCAACAGGT
>NZ_FMZV01000003.1 GCF_900101475.1 Ruegeria marina
AGAAACGTTGCACGCTCAAACAGTGAAGCTGACACTGGATCATCGGGCCAAAACCCTACCAGTGCGATATACAGACATTCGCTCGTCGAAACGAACCAAACCGCCCGCATATCTCTTCAGTCATCCATCAATGTCAAACAACACTGCATCCCGAAGGCCAAAAACAAGACCGTTGCGCCAATACCTCAGCGCGCCCGCCCCGATCATCCCTCGAATGCCGCCGTCTCTCCAGCGCGTCCGGCCCTCTCTCAGACCACCAACAGCACCTCAGCGCCGCCGGTGAGGGGCTATCTATGCAATGCTCTCAGATCCCGCAAGCAGAAAAAGCAAATTGGGCGAAGTTTTTTCGGCAATTCTTATTTTCCTTAAAGAAATCAATGTATACCGGGAAAATGCCGTCCTTGTTCCCGGCTCGGACCCACCTGCCCTTGATAGAAAACCGCTCGTTTTCCGAGTCGGACCCGGTTTTTCGGCGTTATCAAAAAAACCACCTACAGACTCGGGCGAGTCGCAGGCGCCTCCTCTCTCACGCCATGCGCGACCGCAGCGACGGCACCCGCAGCGCAATCAGCACTCCGATCAGCCCGAGGTAAACCAGCGGTTCAATTCGAAAGCCTTTTGCCAGAAGCAGGTAGTGCAGCCCGCCGAGAAGCGCTGCCGGATAGACCAGCCGGTGCAGGCGCCGCCAGCGCAGCGGTCCAAGCTTGCGCACCGACTGGTCGTTCGAGGTCGCGGCCAGCGGCAGCAGCAGCAGGAACGCCGCCATGCCGACGGTGATATAGGGCCGCTTCACGATATCGGTCCAGATCTCGGACAGGATCTGCAAGTCGAGCAGCAGCCAGACCAGAAGGTGGCAACAGAGGAAGTAGAAGCACAGAAGCCCGATCGCCCGGCGGAACCGCAGCAGGTTTAGCCCGGCGAACCGGCGCAGCGGCGTTACCGCCAGCCCGGCAACCAGGAAATTCAGGGCCAATTCGCCCAGCTCGTGTTCGAGCGCCTTGATCGGTTCAGGCCCCAATCCGCCGGTCAGGCCCAGGTAGAGGTACCAGACCGGCAGCATCCCGCAAATCATGTAAACGGCCCCTACGGGGATCCGTCGCAGCAAGGCGTTGATCTGGGCCACGGCCGTCACCCGCAGCACCCCTCACCCCGCTGTACCGGCGGACAGGACACCGACCCGTAGGAACAGAACACGCAGCAATCCCCCGGCCTGGGTTTCAGCACCGCCCGACAGGAGGGGCAGTCGAAAAACCACTGGCAGGCGTCCGTCGGCATCTCTGCCTCGTGGCGGGCGCCGCATCGTGGACAGGTGATCACCGATCGGGTCTGAAGCATTGTCTTCGGCTCTCAGTGGTTCTTGACCAGGTCCATTCCCTCGTAGAGTTCCGCGACCTCGGCCTCGTAGCCATTGAACATCAACGTCTCGACCTTGCGCGCGAAAAGCCCGCCGCCGACCCGCTGTTCGTATTTCTGGCTCCAGCGCGGATGGTCCACGTTCGGGTTCACGTTACTGTAGAACCCGTATTCGGTAGCGCTGTACTTGTTCCAGGCTGTTGGCGGCTGGCGGTCGGTCAGGGTGATCCGCACCACCGATTTGATCGACTTGTATCCATATTTCCACGGCACCACGAGCCGCAGCGGTGCACCATTCTGTTTCGGCAGCGGCTTGCCGTAAAGACCGGTGGCCATGATCGTCAGCGGGTGCATGGCCTCGTCCAGCCGCAGTCCCTCGACATAGGGCCACTCGATCACGTTGTAACGGGTACCCGGCATTTCCGAAGGCCGGAGCAGGGTCTCGAAGGCGACGTATTGTGCCCCGGCCTGCACCCCGGCCATGGCCAGAAGATCGGCCAGCTCGAAACCGCTCCAGGGTACCACCATCGACCAGCGCTCGACGCAGCGCAGGCGATAGATGCGATCTTCGATGGTCATCGCCGCCATGATCTGTTCGATCGGGTAATCGCCGGGTCGGTCGACCATGCCGTCGATACGCACGCTCCAGGGCGTGATGGTCATCTGGTGCGCATGTTTCTTCGGATCGTCCTTGTCGGTGCCGAATTCGTAGAAGTTGTTGTAGCTGGTGATCTCGTCCCAGCTGTTGGGCTCCAGCGTTTCCGCCTGCGCCTGCCTGCCCGCGATGGCCAGCCCGGTTGCCCCCAAGCCAGCCAGCACCTGCCTGCGATTCAGGAAAGCCGCCTCGGGCGTAATGTCGGCGAGGGTCAGGTCGTTTGTCCAGCGATGGGCCATTAAGCGCTCCGTGTCATGCATTGACAGAAACCTAGACCCGACGGGTCCTCAGGCCAACGCAATTCGCTTCACACCTGCGTTGCCGGGTTGTAACAATCGCACACCTCAGACGACGCCGAGGCGCTTTAACCCGTCCTCGAACTGCTTGTTGCCGCGCGCCCGGGCCAAACCTTCGGCGCCGAGCAGAACCGAGGGGTAAAGATCGTTCATCTGTACCGAGGTTCCGTCATCGCAGACGATCCGCACATGCCGCCGGCGCATCTGGCGAGGTTCGGCTACTCCGACCGAATGGGCGATGGTCTCGACTTCGCCAATCACCGAGCGGGCATAGGCGGCAACACGCTTTTCCTTCTCATGCACCACGAGTCCCTTCTGCAAGGACGGGATATGGGTGGTGATCCCGCTCGGGCAGGTATTCCTGTTGCACTTCAGAGCCTGGATGCACCCCAACGAGAACATGAACCCGCGCGCTGTGGCGATGAAATCAGCGCCCAGGCAGATGGCCCAGGCCACGTCACCCGGGGCCACCAGCTTGCCACTGGCGACAATTCGGATGCGGTCGTGCAGCCCGGCCAGATCGCGCAGGTCCACCATGCGGATTAGCGCCTCGCGCAGGGGCAGGCCAACGAGGTCGATCAAGGGCATCGGCGCGGCGCCCGTCCCTCCTTCGCCCCCGTCAACGGAAATGAAATCCGGCGCGCTGTCCTCGCCGCGTTCGCGTATCTTGCGGAAAAACTCGAACCACGGGTCGGCAGAGCCCATGCAGGTCTTGATGCCAACCGGTTTTCCGGTGACTTCACGTACGTGGCTGATCAGGTCGAGCAGACCGTCGAAATCGTTCACCTCGCGGTGACGATTGGGGGAAATCGCATCCTTTCCCATTGGAATTCCACGGATTATCGAAACCTCTTTATCGATCTTGGCGGCTGGCAGGATGCCACCCTTGCCGGGCTTGGCACCCTGGCTCAACTTGATCTCGAACATCCTGACCTGAGGGATCGCCGCCACTTCCCGCAACTTGTCGTCACTGAGATTTCCCTCGGCATCGCGGACGCCGAACTTGGCGGTGCCGATCTGAAAGACGATATCGCAATCCCCTTCCAGATGGTAAGGTGAAAGGCCCCCTTCGCCGGTGTTGAGCCACACCCCGGCCGCCTTGGCGCCGCGAGACAGGGCCTTGATCGCCGGTTTGGAAATCGCGCCATAGGACATGCCGGAAATATTGAAGAAGGACGGCGCAAGATAGGGCTGGCGGCACGTCGGGCCGATCAGCATCGGTTCGGTCGTCGCGTATTGATCGTCGAGCGGTGGGAAGGGCGCATTCATGAAAATCGGTGTGCCGGGAATGTTCAGGTTGCGGGTCGAGCCGAAGGCGACCGTGTTCCCCTTGGCCTCGCTCGCATTGTAGACCCAGTTCCGCTGCGCCCGGTTGAAGGGCATCTCCTCGCGGTCCATGGCAAAGAAATATTGCCGGAAGAATTCACCCAGTTCCGTAAAGATATTACGAAATCTACCAATCACCGGATAGTTTCGACGGATCGCGTCCTGGGTCTGGAACCGGTCGATGAAGAACAGGGTCACCCCAAGAAACGCCCCGGTTCCCAGGACGCCTATGAAGATGATGGCCATGACTTCGATGGAATTATATGCGAACCCCATTCAAGAACTCCGATATATTGATGTGGCTCAAGGACAAACGCGATCAGTGATTTGAGAGTGTAATCGAACGGCGTGTCGCGCAAGCCACGTCACATCACAATGGGAGAAACACTATGAAACAGTTAATGATGGGCCTTGCGCTTGCGGCAGCTGCGGGGGCCGCATCCGCGCAGGACATGATAACCTATTCAGCTGACGAGAGTTTTTCCGACATCGCCTTCGCCGTGGAAAGCGCCATCGTGGGCCGGGGGTTGGTCGTGGACCATGTCAGCTATGTGGGCGACATGCTGGAGCGCACCCGGATGGACGTGGGATCGGACGTGATTCTCTTTGAAAAAGCAGAAGTCTACACCTTCTGCTCGGCCACGGTTTCGCGCCGGGTGATGGAGGCGGACCCGATGAACATCGTATTCTGCCCCTATGGCATCTTCGTCGCGCAGAAGGCCGGGTCGGAAGAGGTTCTGGTCGGGTTCCGCAGCTTCCCGGAGGGGCCGATGCAGGAGGTCCAGGAGTTGCTGGACGGGATCGTGCGCGAGGCGGTGGGCGAGTAGACACAGGCCGGGTTGACCTTTTTCTACGCCGTTTCAAGGCGGGATCGACCGTTTTGTACAAACCCAACGGCGGATTTCGATCCGACCGGGCCGGTCAGGCGTAATCCTTTCAACAGAAAGGAGTATGCCATGGCCAGAGATATTACCCTTGCCGTTGCCACCATCGGTGTCCTTGTGAACGGGGCGGCGGCGATGGCTGGAAACGAGTCGCGCTCAGCCGCCTATCCGCTGACGGATGGGCTGATCGAGGTCGTGGCCGATTTCTCGGAAAACGCGATCTACTGGTGCGGGGCGGGCGACCACGCGCTGACCCGGTTGGGAAAGCCGGGCAATCAGCGGCTTTATGTGTGGAAAGGCCCCTCGCCCAGCCTTGCCCGCCCCGGCGAGCAGGCAGTGACCTTTGGATTCACGCCCCCACCGCAGGGGGCGGCCCCTGCCCTGACCAACGATGTCGGGATCATCGGCAACACCCTGTCCGTCGCGCAGGCCAAGAAGACCTGTGACGAACGCACCGCCAGCGGGTGACGCTCAGGACAGGTTGCGCCGAGCCGGCTCTCCGGACCTGTCCTCGCGCGCCAGCACGAACACCATGTAGACGATGTAGCCGGAAATCATTGCCGCAAGAAAACACCAGATCGAGGTGAAGGCATAGGCGGCAAACACGAACCCCGCCGCGACCGAGGCCACGATCAGCGCGCCGAAGATGCGCACCTGAGCATGTGACGACCCGGCCAGCGGCAAGCAGATCACCAGCGCATAGACTAGGCGGGCGGCCGTCTTGGCAGCCTCGCCCGGAAACAGGCCCGGATTTTTGTACTGGATCGAGTGCCGCACGAGGGAGATGTCCAGCGTCTGCGGAGTCAGCAGCAACGGCAGGTACAGCGCCGCACCAAGGCAGAACCCAAAGGCGGACAGGCCCGCAAAAATGCGCCGGCGGGCGGCGTCCGGTTCGACGAGTGTCGAGGACAGCGGCACCCAGACCGGCCAGAACCAGTAGGCAAAGAACAGGAAGACCAGCGCCGCCGCGTTGGGCGGCACCGGGTCCGGGCCGTCGAGCGACAGCCACAGGAGGCCTTCGGATATCTGCTGGATACCGAAGAACATCGGGAAGGCGGCAAAGCCCAGGAATCGCGGCCCGAGATCGGGGGTCTTGCGCAGCGCGACGGCCCCGCCCGCGATCAGGACGGTGCCGGCGACAAAGCTGGCCGTTGCCGAAAAACACATGGGAGCCTCCTCGGCACAAGCTTAGGAGAGAACAGGGCAACGGGCAAACCGCCCGGTCAATCGCCGGTCTTGCGCGCGATATAGAACCCGTAGCTGACGAAATCGGAGAACCGTTCGTAAAGCGCGATCTCCTGCCGGTCGGCCGCGACGATCGCCTGCGCGTCGGGGCCGGGGTTGCGGGCGAGGAAGGCATCGAACCTGGCCTGCATGGGCCGGTAGTAGTTTTCGAGCCAACACGCGCCGGACAGCGGGAGGTATCCAAGGGGGGTGTAGCCCTCGGCCTCGAGCTGCGCGATCTTGGTGCCGGCGGTGGCGACCTCGGGGTAGACGGCGGTCCAATAGGCGTCGAGCTCGGCCGGGCGTTCGGCGGTGAGCCATGTGAGGTCCGAGACCGCCAGCACACCGCCCGGCCTGAGAAAACGCCGCCATGCGCGCAGGCCGGTCCGGAAGCCGATGTTGTAGATCGCGCCCTCGGACCAGATCGCGTCGAGCGAGGCATCCTGGAAATCAAGCTGTTCCATTGCCGCGACCTGGCAGGTGATGCGCCCGCTCAGCCCGGCGGCCTGCGCCCGGAGTGTCAGTTCGGACAGGAAGTCGGGCAGGAAATCGACAGCGGTGATCGTGGCGTCGAGGTCGGCCGCCAGAACCAGCGTGGATGCGCCGGTGCCGCAGCCGATATCGGCGATCCTGAGCCCCTTGCGCCCGGTGAGGCCGGAGAGGGCCAGCGCCTGGCGGGTTGCGGCATCGCTGCCGGGGCCCTGCCGCGCGGCGTCGCGGTGCAGGTCGGTCAGCAGGGCCAGTTCGTCCATCGCGGGTCCTCGGGTTTGCGGTTGTTGTGCAGGTGATGGCACAGCGGGGGCCGCCGCACAAGAAAAGGCCCGCCATTGCTGGCGGGCCTTGTAATCGCGACGTCCCGGATCAGTGCACCACGGCGTCGTCGGGGCGCGGGCGGTTCGAACTGACCACCCGGTCGCCGATGATCAGCCCCTCGGGGCCGGCGGTGATCGCCACTGTTTCGCCGTCCCTGATCTCGCCGGCCAGCAGCTTCTCGGCCAACGGGTTCTGAAGGTCGCGCTGGATCACCCGTTTCAGCGGGCGTGCGCCATAGACCGGGTCGTAACCCGCATCGGCCAGCCAGGTCCGCGCCGCGTCGTCAAGATCCAGCCCGATCTTGCGGGTGGCCAGACGTTTGGCCAGCCGTGCCAGCTGGATCGACACGATACCGTCCATGTCGGCGCGCTTGAGCCGGTCAAAGATGATCGTCTCGTCGAGCCGGTTCAGGAACTCGGGCCGGAAATGCGCCCGCACCGCATCCATCACGTCGCGCCGGGCGGCGCTGGCGTCCGACCCTTCGGGCAGTTGACTGAGCGCCTGCGACCCGAGATTCGAGGTGAGCACGATCAGCGTCTGCTTGAAGTCGACATGGTGGCCCTGACCGTCGGTCAGCATACCGTCGTCGAGCACCTGCAAGAGCACGTTGAACACGTCCGGGTGGGCCTTTTCCACCTCGTCGAACAGCACCACCTGATAGGGCCGGCGGCGGACCGCCTCGGTCAGCACCCCGCCCTCGTCATAGCCGACATAGCCCGGAGGCGCACCGATCAGGCGGGCGACCGAGTGTTTCTCCATGAACTCGGACATGTCAATGCGCACCATCGCGGCGTCATCGTCAAAGAGGTATTCGGCCACGGCCTTGGTCAGCTCGGTCTTACCGACGCCGGTCGGTCCGAGGAAGAGGAACGAGCCCAGCGGGCGGTTCTCGTCGTTCAGCCCCGCGCGGGCCCGGCGCACCGCGTTTGCCACGGCGGTCACGGCCGCGTTCTGGCCGATGACGCGCTTGTGCAGCTCGTCCTCCATGCGCAGGAGCTTTTCGCGCTCGCCTTCGAGCATCTTCGAGGTCGGGATGCCGGTCCAGCGTTCGACCACCGCCGCGATCTGTTCGGGGCGCACGGTTTCCTCGGCCATCAAGGCCGAACCTTCGCGGTTCTCGGACTCGGCCAGTTGCTTTTCCAGACCTGGAATGATGCCATAGCTAAGCTCACCGGCACGGGCCAAGTTGCCTTCGCGCTTGGCGATTTCCAGTTCCGCGCGGGCGCGGTCGAGCTGTTCCTTGAGGTCCCGCCCCGAAGCCAGTTGATCGCGCGCTGCCTGCCATTGGGCGGTCATCTCGGCGGATTTCTCCTGCAGGTCGGCAAGGTCCTTTTGCAGCGTGGCGAGCCGGTCTTTCGATGCGGCATCGTCCTCGCGTTTCAGCGCCTCTTCCTCGATCTGCATTTGCAGGATCTGGCGGTCGAGTTGGTCAAGCTCTTCAGGCTTGCTGTCGACCTCCATCCGCAGGCGACTGGCCGCCTCGTCCATCAGGTCGATCGCCTTGTCCGGCAGGAACCGGTCGGTGATGTAGCGATGGCTGAGCGTCGCCGCCGAGACAAGCGCCGAGTCCGAGATGCGCACGCCATGGTGCAGCTCGTATTTCTCCTTGATGCCGCGCAGGATGCTGATCGTGTCCTCGACGGTCGGTTCCTCGACCATGACCGGCTGGAACCGGCGGGCCAGGGCCGCGTCCTTCTCCACGTATTTGCGGTATTCATCCAGGGTGGTGGCGCCGATGCAGTGCAATTCGCCGCGCGCCAGCGCCGGTTTGATCAGGTTGGCCGCATCCATGGCACCTTCGGACTTGCCGGCGCCGACCAGCGTGTGCATCTCGTCGATGAACAGGATGATCTCGCCCGAGGCCGCAGTCACCTCGTTCAGCACGGCCTTGAGCCGTTCCTCGAACTCGCCGCGATATTTCGCGCCTGCGATCAGCGCGCCCATGTCGAGCGCCAGCAGCTTCTTGTCGCGCAGGCTTTCGGGCACATCGCCATTGACGATGCGCAACGCCATGCCCTCGGCGATGGCGGTCTTGCCGACGCCGGGTTCACCGATCAGCACCGGGTTGTTCTTGGTCCGGCGGCTGAGCACCTGCATCGAGCGGCGGATTTCCTCGTCGCGGCCAATGATCGGGTCGATCTTGCCTTCGGCTGCGGCCTCGGTCAGGTCGCGGGCGTATTTCTTGAGCGCGTCATAGCCCTCTTCCGCACTCGCCGTGTCGGCGGTGCGGCCCTTGCGGATGTCGTTGATCGCCTCGTTGAGTTTCTGCGCGGTGACGGCGCCGGCATCCAAGGCGTCCTTGGCCTTGGATTTTACCATGCAAAGCGCCATCAGGATACGTTCGACCGGAACAAAGCTGTCTCCAGCCTTCTTGGCGATCTTTTCGGCCTCGTCCAGAACCTTGGCGGTCTGACCATCGAGGTAGACCTGGCCCGCGTCGCCGCTGACCTTTGGGATCTTGGACAGCGCCACTTCCAGCGCTTCAACCACGCGGCCCGGTGCGCCACCGGCGCGAGTGATCAGGTTGCTGGCCAGCCCCTGATCGTCATCCATCAATGCCTTGAGAAGGTGTTCGGGCGCCAGGCGCTGGTGCCCTTCGCGCAGTGCAATGGTTTGCGATGCCTGCACAAATCCGCGTGCACGCTCGGTGAACTTCGACAAGTCCATCATTCTCTCCTTTTCCAAGCGCCCTGTCTTGCCTGCGCCTGCCTGGCAGCACGCGGCGGTTCGGGCCTCTCGATCAATCTGGGAACAAATCCCCGTGCTTCAAGAGCCTGTCCGGAAGAAGTCCCGGTTCGATCCAATTTTCCCTATTTCACCCCATTGTTTCCGCGATTTGGCAATATTTGGAACGTCAAATGGGCCGAGAAACATGGAGACCCGTGATGCTGATCACCAATATCGAAATCTCGCGCTACACCTATTGCGCCGATACCTCCCGCCACTCGGCCAGCGTCTGCCTGACACTGGCCGACCGGATCGTGACCCTGTTCTGCTCGCTGGATCTGCCGGGGGAAACCAGCGCCGTGTCCCGCGCCCAGGCCTTTGTCGGCGACGCGCTGCGGCAGATGCGCCGGATGCCCGAGTTCCGCACCGGCAAGCAACACCTGCAGATCGACAAGCGCCTGGCACCGGGCAGCGCCTGATATCAGCTTTTGCCACCGCGCCGCGCGGCACGCGCGGCGCTGGGCCCAAGGCTGTAATGTCACCCTGAAAGGGTGGCGTTCAGGCGCGGGAGCCGCCCCGCCCCGATCCGCGCTTGCCTCGGCCGGGCCTGCCCCTTATGTACGGGCGACCCCAGCCGGAGGATCCCCTGATGACCGATACACCCCGCGCCGACGACCGGCTGATCGTCGCCCTCGATGTGCCCAACGCGCTGGCCGGGCTCAACATGGCCGAGAAGCTGGGCGACACGGTATCCTTCTACAAGATCGGCCTGGGCATGCTCACCGGCGGCGGGCTGGCGCTCGCCAACGAGCTGAAACAGGAACACGGCAAGCGCATCTTCCTCGACATGAAGCTCTTCGACATCGGCAACACGGTCGAGGCGGCGGTGCGCGGACTGGCGCAGTTCGAGCTGGATTTCCTGACCGTGCACGGCGACCCGCATGTGGTGCGCGCCGCCAAGGAGGGAGCCGCGGGCAAGGATCTGAAAATCCTCGCGGTGACGATCCTGACCTCGCTGGAACGGGCCGATCTGGACGCCGGGCTGATGGTGCCGGGCGCGGTCGGCGACCTGGTGATCGAACGCGCCGCCCGTGCCTTTGCGGCCGGTGCCGACGGTGTCATCGCCAGCCCGCAGGAGGCCGCGGCGATCCGCGCCCTGCCCGAGGCTGTCGGGCGACTGATCGTGACCCCGGGCGTGCGCCCGGCAGGCGCCGCTCTGGGCGACCAGAAGCGGGTCGCCACCCCGGCAAGCGCCATCGCGGACGGGGCCGATCACATCGTGGTGGGGCGCCCGGTGGTGCAGGCGGCCGACCCGCGCGCCGCAGTCGAATCTATCCTGCATGAAATGGCATCGTCCCGGGTGATCACGCCGAAGCGGGCCTGAAGCATGCGCCCAGGGCGGGGCTCCCGGCGAAACTTGCCAGGTAAAAAAATTTGACACTCCCTGCGCGAGCGCCTCAAATGACCCTACGTCACCCGCGTCTTGGTCAATAACGGCCTGATAACTCGGTCTTTCCTCCGTTTTCGCGTCATAATGACGGTGTGCCCCCAAAAACACATCAAAAAGGTGAGTTTTCGCGGTGAGGTATTCGATGCTACCGAAATATCAGGATTCGAGCGACCCTTGGGGTGAGACACTCCCCAACGAACCATGTCTTCCTGAGGTTCGTTACCTCCCCCCGCCGGGCGTGCGGGGGGCCTTTCTTGCAAGAAAACGCCGCTTGACAGAGGCTAAACACAGTCCCTCAGGCCAAATGCAGGACTGCCGAGGTACTTGCCCAATTGCTCGGCGAAATGCGGCACGGCACGCGGATGACGGATGTAATCGACAGGCGGCATGAGCCGCCATTCCTGGCCCTCGTCCCCCAGCACCACAAGCTCGGCATGGGCGGCGGGCAGGTGCGCGGCAAAGAACCAGATCCTGCCATGCGCCCGCAGGTAACTGGTTCGCCAGGTGACCTTGGCAGCGGCAATGGCAAGGCCAACCTCTTCGCGGGTTTCGCGCAGGGCACAGGCAAGCGGCGTCTCGTCACCCTCGCGCCCGCCGCCGGGCAGGTCCCAGTGGTCGGGCCACGGAATATCGGCCCGGTCGTCGCGCCGGATCACCAGCAGGGACGGTCCCAGGAACAGGGCCAGCTTTGCGCCGGAAAATTCCGTCTCGGCCTTTGTCAGCTTTCCACTCCGTTGCGAGTCGGGCTAGATAGGGCCAGCTTATAGCCTGCCTTGCAACCGGATTCACCCGATGACCCTTGCATCCGGTCTTTGCCGCGACTGTCTGACCCGGACCGGGACGGCCCGGCGCTGTCCGGCCTGCGGCAGCCCGCGGGTGCTGCGGCATCCGGAACTGGATATGCTGACCATCGCGCATATGGATTGCGATGCCTTCTATGCCAGTGTGGAAAAGCGCGACAACCCCGAGCTTGCCGACAAGCCGGTGATCATCGGCGGCGGCCGACGCGGGGTGGTGTCGACCGCCTGCTATGTGGCGCGCATACGCGGTGTGCGCTCGGCCATGCCGATGTTTCAGGCGCTGAAGCTCTGCCCGGACGCGGTGGTGATCAAGCCGCGCATGTCGGTCTATTCCGAGGTGTCGAAACAGATCCGCGCGATGATGGACGAGCTGACGCCGGTGGTGGAGCCCTTGTCGCTGGACGAGGCCTTCATGGACCTGTCGGGCACCCAGAGGCTGCATGGGCACCCCCCGGCAGTGATGCTGGCGCGGCTGGTCAAGCGGATGAAGGACGAACTGGGCGTGACCGGCTCGATCGGGCTTAGTCACAACAAGTTCCTGGCCAAGGTGGCCTCGGACCTCGACAAGCCGCGCGGCTTCTCGGTGATCGGGCGGGCCGAGACGGCGGAGTTTCTGCGGGACAAGCCGGTGCGGCTGATCTGGGGAATCGGCCCGGCGGCGCAGGAGAGCCTGGAGCGCGCCGGCATCCGCACCTTTACCGACCTGTTGCGCTGGGATCAGGAGGCGCTGGTCGCCCGGTTCGGGGCGATGGGGCAGCGGCTTTGGCATCTGGCGCGCGGCGAGGACCACAGGCGTGTCTCGGCGCATGATCCGATCAAGTCGATCAGCAACGAGACCACGTTTTTCGAGGATACCGCCGATGTCGAGGTGCTGGACGGTCATATCTGGCGCATGGCGGAAAAGGTGGCCGACCGGGCCAAGGCGCGCGGGCTGGCGGGGCGGGTGGTGACGCTGAAGCTGAAGCGCGCCAATCACCGCATCCTGTCGCGGCAGCAGGCGCTGCGCGATCCGACCCAGATCGCCGACCGCATCTATCGCACCGCCCGCGCCCTGTTCGACCAGTTGGGCGATCAAGGGCCTTACCGGCTGATCGGCTGCGGCCTGTCGCATCTGTGCCCCGAGGCCGAGGCGGATGTCTCGGGCGACCTGCTGGACCCGCAGGCGAAGCAGCGGGCCAAGGCAGAGCGGGCGACCGACGAGATTCGCCGACGGTTCGGATCGGACGCGATCGTCAAGGGCCGGGGGATAAGATAGGGTCGGCCAAGGCGATATCGGCGGCCATGTGGCTGACTGGCAGAACCGCAGCCTGAAGGGCGACCGACGCGGAAACCGGGCTGGCCCCTACTCCGCCGCCAGCGGCAGGCGATCCTGACCGATCGAAGCGATTTCCGACACCACCCCGCGCAGGAGCGCGCGCAGGCTGTCGAAATTGGCGTTCGGGCGGATCCTGGCCTCGTCCATGTAAAGCGCGCGGTCGATCTCGATCTGGATGGCATGCTGGCGGCGCGAGGGGCGCCCGTAAGCTTGCGTGATATAGGCACCGGCAAAGGGCGAATTGCGCACTACGTGCAAGCCCGCAGCAGCAAAGGCGGCTTCGACTCGGTCCACCACATCGCTCGCCGCCGAAGCACCGAAACGATCACCCAGCACCACTTCTGCGCGTTTCGATGTGTGCCGCGCGGTGCTTTCGACCGCTTCGCGCGGCATCGAATGGCAGTCGATCAGGATGGCTTGCCCAAACCTGGCATGCGATTCGTCCAGCAACCGCTGCAAGCGATTGTGATAGGGATGCCAGACCCGGTGCAGTCTTCCGGTGGCTTCGGACAAGGGCAGCTTGCCACGATAGATCGCGCGGCCACCTGCGACAACGCGCGGAATGACCCCGAGTCCGGAGGCGACACGCGGATTGTGTCCACCCTTGCGCACTCCTTCGATCAGCGCCGGGTCCAGTTCATCGGCGCTGCGGTTCAGGTCGAGATAGGCACGCGGTGCGACCGCGCTGAGCAAGGGGGCACCGAATTCCGGCGCAACGTCGAAAAGCAGATCGACAAAGGCATCTTCCGATGAGCGAATCGTATGATCGTCCAGTATCGTCTGGCCGAGAAAGGACGCCGGATAATGCGCCCCGCTGTGAGGCGACGCAAAAACCACGCAGGACGTGCGATTTTGCGGCAAAGACAGGTTATATGCGGTTTCGGCCATGAACGCTCCTTGATCGAGAAAATCATAGACCGGAAAATAGTTCGATCAAAAGCCCTTGATCCCCCCGCCGACTCCTTTTATAGACCCCGCTTACCGGCGCGGGCTACCGCGCCCCATTACGTTCTGGGGCAGGCGCGCGACGGCAATCATGGGCGGTTAGCTCAGTGGTAGAGCACTACGTTGACATCGTAGGGGTCACAAGTTCGAACCTTGTACCGCCCACCATGATTTCATGCCTCTGTTGATACAGGGGACCCGCGTAACCCAGGCGCTGGCCCGCGCCGCAGGAATTGGAGACGGCCATGAAGGTCAGGAACTCGCTCCGCTCGCTCAAGTCCCGCCACCGGGACTGCCGCGTCGTGCGTCGCAAAGGCCGCGTCTATGTGATCAACAAGACGCAGCGCAAGTTCAAAGCCCGCCAGGGCTGAACTGTCGCAAGACATTCGAGCTTCAATCAAAACCGCGCCTTTGGGCGCGGTTTTGTTGTTGCGGGGTGGCGATTTCCCGGTTCCTGCAACGGGCCGGGGCGCGATACCCTTCTCTTGTGCAGGAGGAGGCCGCCATGTCCCGCAAGCCCAACATCATTCTCATTCTCGCCGACGACCTGGGATTTGCCGATCTGGGCTGTACAGGGTCCGAGATCCGAACACCCAATATCGACAGCCTGGCCCGCGACGGGGCGCTGCTGACCGCAATGTACAATTGCGCGCGCTGCTGCCCAACGCGGGCGTCGCTGTTGACCGGGCTTTACCCGCATAACGCCGGGATCGGCCATATGGGGGCCGACCTGGGCACGCCCGCCTATCGCGGCTTCCTGCGCAACGACTGCGCAACCATCGCCGAACATCTGCGGGCGGCGGGCTATCGCACCTGCATGTCGGGCAAATGGCATGTGGGCGGAGATTTCATGGCGCGCGAAGTCGACAGTTGGCGGGTGGGCGATGTCGACCATCCCACCCCGCGCCAGCGCGGGTTCGACCGGTTTTATGGCATCGTTGACGGGGTCACCCATTTCTTCTCGCCCCATTACATGCTGGAGGACGATACCCGCGTCGAAACCTGGCCGGACGATTTCTATTTCACCGACGCGATCACCGACAAGGCCATCGGCATGGTCGAGGAGGCGGTGGCGATGGAGCAGCCCTTCTTCCTGTATCTCGCCCATACCGCGCCGCATTGGCCGCTGCATGCGCATCCCGAGGATATCGCGCGCTATGACGGGGTCTATGGGCGCGGCTGGGATGCGTTGCGCGCTGCCCGGCACGAGACGATGAACGCGATGGGCCTGTTTCAGACCAACTGGCAGATCAGCCCGCGCGACGAGGATGTCTGCCCATGGAAGGCCGCGCAGCACAAGGATTGGGAAGCGCGCAAGATGGCCACCTATGCCGCCATGGTGGACCGGATGGACCAGTCCATCGGCACGCTGCTGGCGGCGCTGAAACGGATGGGACAGTTCGACAACACGCTGATCCTGTTTCTCAGCGACAACGGCGGCTGCGCCGAGTTCATGGCCGAGGATGGCTGGGCCAAGTTCTTTCCCGATACCACCCATGACGGGCGGCATATCGAGATGGGCAACCGGCCCGAGATCATGCCCGGCAGCGCGCTGACCTACCAGAGCTATGACAAGCCCTGGGCCAATGTGTCGAACGCGCCGTTCCGCAAGTTCAAGCATTATGTTCACGAGGGCGGAATCTCGACCCCGCTGATTGCCCATTGGCCGGGCCGGATCGCGGCACCCGTGCCGCTGCACGCAGCCTGTCATGTGGTCGACATCCTGCCGACGATTCTCGAGGTCGCGGGCGCGCGGCCGATTTCCGAGCTGGGCGGGCATGGAATGCAGCCCCTGGAAGGAGAGAGCCTGCTGGACCTGCTGCGCGGGAAGGACTGGGCGCGCGAACAGCCGATCTTTTTCGAGCACGAAGGCAACAGCGCCATCCGGCTGGGCCAGTTCAAGCTGGTGCGGCTGCACGGGCAGGACTGGGAGCTTTACGACATCGAGGCCGACCGGACCGAGTTGAACAACCTGGTCCGGGGAGAATCCGACCAGGCCAGGACATTGATCGCGCAATATCAGGACTGGGCCGACAAGACGGGCGTGCTGGACTGGAACATCGCCCTGCCCCGGCTGCTGGCGGCCTGGCAGATGGACAATGCCGAGGGGTGATCCGATCACGCTTATCCGACAGAATTAATCAGTTTTTACTTGCATCGGATCGGGATTCCGGTAATTGACTATTTCAGTCGGATAAACTGAAATGCGAGAGACCGCCCCCATGATGAAGACCACCACCGCAATCGCCGCCGCCCTGATCGCCACATCGGCTGTCGCCGAGGGCGAACTGAACCTCTATTCGTCGCGCCATTACGATACCGACGAGCGGCTCTATTCGGATTTCGAAGAGGCAACCGGCATCCGCATCAACCGGATCGAGGGCAAGGCCGACGAACTGGTCGCCCGGATGCAGGCCGAGGGCGCGAACTCGCCCGCCGATGTGCTGATCACCGTCGATACCTCGCGCCTGTCGCGGGCAAAGGATGCAGGCATCCTGCAAGCGATCGACAGCCCGGTCCTGGAAGAGCGCATTCCCGCCAACCTGCAAGACGCCGACAACCAGTGGTTCGGCTTTTCCCAGCGCGGGCGGATCATCTTCTTCGACAAGGCCGACGTGACCGAGCCGCCGATGACCTATGCCGATCTGGCCGACCCGAAGTACAAGGGTCAGGTCTGTATCCGGTCGTCGACCAACGAGTACAACCAGACGCTGCTGGCGGCGATCGTCACCCACGAGGGGCGCGATGCGGCCAAGGCCTGGGCCGAGGGCGTGGTTGCCAACATGGCGCGCGATCCGCAGGGCGGCGATACCGACCAGCTGCGCGGCATCGTGTCGGGCGAGTGCGAAATCGCGGTGTCGAACACCTATTACTTTGCCCGCGCGATCCGGACCGACGTCAAGGGCCTGTCCGACAGCCGCGAAATGCTGGGTTGGGCGTTCCCCGACCAGGACGGCAACGGCGCGCACATGAACCTGTCGGGCGCCGGCGTGGCCGCACATGCCCCGAACCGCGAGAACGCCATCAGGTTCCTCGAATATCTCGCCAGCGACCAGGCGCAGGTCTATTTCTCGAACGGCAATGACGAGTATCCTGCGGTCGCCGGTGTAGACCTGGCGCCCAACGTGGCGTCGCTGGGTGCATTCAAGGCCGATGCGGTAAACCTGTCGGAGGTCGCCGCCAACATCCCGGAGGCACAGAAGATCTTCAACGAGGTCGGCTGGAAGTAAGACCGTTGGTGCAAGGGGGCTCTGCCCCCGTCGCACAAGCGCGACTCCCCCGGAGTATTTGAAATAAGATCAAGGAGCGGGCATTCGTGCCCGTTCCTTTTCGTTTGCGCAGACCGGACCGGACGCGTACCCTGCGACCAATATTTTCTGACGTTCTTTTTTCGTTCCTTCGGGGATAGAACATGCCGATGACTTCCGTCCTGCTTGCCGACATCACCGGCAGCACAGCACTCTATGACAAGCTGGGACAGCAGGTCGCCATGGAACGCGTGGCGTCGATGCTCGCCCGCCTGCGCGAGATCGCCGAAGCCCATGACGGCCGTTGCATCAAGATGAAGGGCGACGACGTCCTCTGCCGGTTCGACGCGCCGGACCAGGGCTATGCCGCGGCGCGGCAGATGCTGGCCGAACCCTGGCCACATGGGCTGAACCTGCATGCCGGTCTGTACTGGGGCGAGGCCGATGAGACGGCGGGCGATCTCTATGGTGACGCGGTGAATGTGGCGGCCCGGCTGGCCAGCCTCGCCAAGGCGGGCGAGATCCTGGCCGGGAATGCGGCGGTCGAGCAACTGGACAGCGAGGCCCGGGCCGCCTTTCTGCTGATCGGCAGCATCCGGCTGAAAGGCAAGACCGAGCCTACTCGGGTCTACTCCATTACCCAGGGCACCTCGGCCGGGCGAACAACCATCGCAGGCGGGTTCGCCGCGTTGATGCGGGCGCGTACCGAAAGCGCCGAGTTTCGCACCGGAGACGGTGTGTGGCACCTGACCGAAGGCCAGAGCCTGACAATCGGCCGCGCCGATGATTGCGATATCCGTCTCAGCGAGCCCTGGGTCTCGCGCCAGCATGGCAGACTTGAACTGCGGGGGGCGGTTCTGGAGTATGCCGACCACTCGAGCGCGGGCAGCGCGGTCTTGCCCGAGGATGGACCTGCGGTCGATGTCCACCGCAGAGCCGTTCCTTTGATGGGCACCGGAGTCCTGCTGTTTGGAACCGGAGACCAGGAGGCCGCGGGCGCGCGTCTGATCTATGCCACCAACGACCTGATCCCCGAGTGAGGCGGCGGCCCTATCGTCCGCGCCCGACCTGACGGCAAATCAGGATTACCGGCAAGAGGCCAACGGCGAGGATCACCAGCGAAGGAACGGCGGCGCCTTCGAGCCGCTCGTCGCTGGCCAGGCGGTAAGCCTGTACCGCCAGCGTGTCGAAGTTGAAGGGCCGCATGATCAGGGTCGCGGGCAGTTCCTTCATCACATCGACAAAGACGATGAGCAGCGCGGTCATCAGCGAGGGCGTCAGGATTGGCAGATGGATGCGCCGAAGCGTGCCCAGGGGCGTTTGCCCCAGCGACCGCGACGCGGCGTCCATATTGGCATGCACCGTGCTTTGGCCGCCCTCATAGGCACTCAGCGCGGCGGCGAGGAATCGCACCATGTAGGCCGCGACCAGAAGCCAGATCGAGCCGGTGACCAGCAACCCGGTAGAAACCCCGAACGTGGCGCGCATCCAGGCGTCGAAGGCATTGTCGAAGGCCGCGAAGGGAACCAACAGACCCACGGCGATCACCCCGCCGGGCACCGCATAGCCGAGCCGCGCGAGGTAGGAGGCCGTCCGGGCTGATCGCCCGGGCCGGAGCCGCTGGAAGAAACCGACGCAGATCGCTGCGAGCACCGTGACCAGGGCGGCTGTGCCCGCCAGCGTCAGCGAGTTGCGGATGAAGCCGATATAGCGGCGCGACAGCAGGTTCTGTTCGGATTCGAGCCCCATCAGCACGAGAATGATCACCGGCAGCACGAAGCCAAGCACAACCGGAATGGCGCAGAGCAACAACGCCGCCGCCGCCTGCCATCCTTTCAGTCGGCTTGCCGGCATGGCGGCGTGCCGGCGGCCCGACTGGTAGTATCGCGCCTTGCCGCGCTGGATGCGTTCGGCCACGGCCAACAGCAGGGCGAAGCCAAGAAGGCACAGGGCCAGCTGCGCCGCGGCTGCCCGGTCGGCCATGGAGAACCAGCTGGTATAGATACCGGTGGCAAAGGTACGCACGCCGAAATAGGCCACGGTACCGAAATCGGCGATGGTCTCCATCACAGCCAGCAGCACGCCTCCGGCAATGGCCGGGCGCGCCATCGGCAGGGAGACCCGCCAGAAGGCCGCCCAGGGGCTGGATCCCAGCGCGCGGGCTGCCAGATAGGCGGTGGCGCTTTGCTGCAAGAAGGCGGCGCGGGCCAGAAGGTAGACATAGGGGTAGAGGACCAGGATCAGCATGACCGCAGCCCCCTCGGTCGAGCGGATCTCGGGGAACCAGTAGTCGCGCGGGCCCCAGCCGGTGATCTGGCGAAGGGTGGTCTGCACGACGCCGGGGTGATCGAGCACGAAAGTATAGGCATAGGCCAGCACATAGGCCGGGAAGGCCAGCGGCAGGACCAGCGCGATCTCCATCAGGCGGACGCCGGGAAAACGGGTCATCGTCACCAGCCAGGCGGCGCCGACGCCCAGGCAGAAGGTGCCACCGGCCACCAGCAGGACCAGCAGCAACGTGGTCACGGCATATCCGGGCAATACGGTGGACATCAGATGAGCGAGCGTGTCAGTCCCGCCAGTGAGCGCCGCAAGCGCCACGGCGACCATCGGCAGCAGGCAAGCCGCCGCGATGGCATAGGCCAGACCACCCATCACGCGGGTCCCCAGCGCAGTGCGGCGGCGCGAACCGTGTTCGGAATACTGGATCTCGGCCATGGTCGGTCTGGTACGGGTTTGCTTTTGCCCCTTAATCGACCAGATTAGTCGGAAATACCAGTGCCTAGAGCACAGAATCCTGCCGCATGTAACGGAATGCAACCATGACGACCACTGATACCGCCACCAAGATCACCAGATGGTTGCTGACCGGCGCGCGCGCCAAGGCAAACCTGGCGGCGGTGCTGGACGGTCTGGTCGCGCGGCTGACGGCTGCGGGCTTGCGTATCGACCGGGCCACGATCGGCGCGCCGCTGATGCATCCGATCGCGCGGTCGAGCTTCTCGATATGGACGCCGCTCGCGCCGGCCAGGGAGAACGAGGTGATTTGGGACGAGGTCGGCATGGACCGGCTGCGCAACAGCCCGATGTACCCGATCTATGGGCGGGGCGAGGATGTCGACTGGCGGCTGGGAACCGAAGGCGAGCCGGGTGAATACGGGATCGGGGCGGAATTGCGGGCGGATGGATTTACCCACTACCTGGGATTGGCGCTGCCGTTTGCCGATGGCAGTTTCAAGGGCCTGACGCTCCAGACCAAGCGGGGCGGCGGATTTTCCGAAAGCGAGCGCGCGCTCTTGCGGGAACTGGTTCCCCCGCTGGCGGCGGTGGTCGAGCATCATGTTCAGAAGCGGCTGGCGCAGACGCTGATGGACACGTTCGTGGGCCAGCGTGCAGGACGGCGCGTGCTGGAAGGGCAGATTCACCGCGGCGACGGCGACACGATCCGGGCGGTGATCTGGATGAGCGACATACGGGCGTTCACGCAATTGGCCGCCGAACGGGCGCCGCAAGAGGTGATAGGTCTCCTGAACCGGTCGTTCGAGGCGGTGACAAACGCGATTCTGGACAACGGCGGCGAGGTGCTGAAGTTTATCGGCGACGCGGTTCTCGGCATCTTTCCTGTCGAAACGGACGCCGAAGGCGCGGTGGCCCGAGCCGAGGCCGCCGTGGCAGAGCTTCGGGCGTCGAGGGCGGCGCCGGATTGGCCCGGCGAGGTGGAGATTGGCGTGGCGCTGCACCTGGGCGAAGTGTTCTACGGCAATATCGGCGGGCGCGAGCGACTGGATTTCACGGTGATCGGCGCCGCGGTCAACCTGGTGGCGCGAGTCGAGGGGCTTTGCGGAGTGTTGGGAGAGCCGGTTCTGGTCACCGCCGAGGTCGCGAGGCTGTCCGGCCACCCCTATACCGGCCGTGGCGCTTATGATGTGAAGGGGGTTGCGGTTCCCGTCGAAGTCTTTGCTCCCGAGCGGTGAAGCCGCCCGCCGGGCGCAAAAAACCGTGCCGGGGCCGTTGGAAAACCTGCCCGGTCCGGCGCATAATCGCGCATGACCGCGAATGTCCTGACGGCCCTTGGCGGGGTCGGACTGTTTCTGATCGGCATGTACATGCTGTCCGGGGGCCTGCGACAGCTGGCCGGGCGCCGTTTGCATCAGGCGCTTTCGCGGTTTACCCGCACACCGGCCAGCGGCGCCCTGACCGGAGCGCTCACGACCGCCCTGATCCAATCGTCGAGTGCAACAACGGTTACTGCCATAGGGTTTGTCAGTGCCGGGCTTTTGACCTTTTCCCATGCGCTTGGCATCATCTTCGGCGCCAACATCGGCACCACTTTGACAGGCTGGTTGGTCGCGCTGCTGGGGTTCAAGCTGGACCTCGGCCAGGTGGTACTGCCTCTGGTTCTTGTGGGCGCGCTGATGCAGGTGCTGGCAAAGGGCAACGCGGCGGCCGCTGGCCGGGCCGTGTCGGGCTTTGCCCTTCTGTTTGTCGGCATCGACATGATGAAGGATGGGATGAACGCCTTTCAGGGCATCGTGACGCCCAGCAACTTTCCGGGGGACGACCTTTGGGGTCGGCTTCAACTTGTCGGCATCGGCATCGCGATCACCATCGTCACCCAATCGTCAAGTGCAGGTGTGGCGACCGCGCTGGCCGCGCTCGGGGCCGGAGCGATCTCGTTTCCGCAGGCTGCGGCGATGGTGATCGGGATGGATGTGGGCACGACCTTCACCGCGGTTCTGGCCTCGGTCGGCGGTTCGACCATGGCCCGACGCACCGGGGTGGCACATGTCGTCTACAACCTGATGACCGGCTCGATGGCCTTCGCGTTGCTGCCGGTTGCCGCAACCGCCCATGACGCGCTGCTTCCGGGCGACCCTCAGCTGGCGCTGGTCGGTTTCCATTCGGTGTTCAACGCCCTGGGTGTTTTGCTGGTGCTGCCGTTCACGCCCCGTTTCGCGCAACTGATCGAGTACCTGGTGCCCCGATCCGGTCCCCGTCTGACCGATCGTCTGGACAGCGCGCTGCTGAAGGAAACGGACGTCGCAGTCAGAGCGGTCGCGGCCACGGTCGAAGACCTGTGTCGGGCGCTGTCACTGAACATTGCCCATCTCCTCGATCCGGAGAGAAGCGAGACAGCCGTTTGCGGTGACGAGACGTTCCGGCAGGCTATGGACGAAACCCGCACCTATCTTCGCGAGGTCAACACGACAGCCATTCCCGAAGACGCCAATGACATGTTCGAAGCAGCATTGCACACGCTCGACCACCTGGGTCGACTGCACTATCGCTGCATGCGGGCCGACCGGATCGCCACCATCCTGTCCAACCCGGACCTGCGCCGGCATGCCCATGAATTTGCCGATCTTGCCCGCCAAATGGCGGTTGCCGAGGGCGCGCAGTTTCCCGAAGAAGAGATCAATGCCTTTCGCAGGGAGATGAGGGCGGAGCGCAAAGCCTGGCGTCTGCACGTGATCGACCGGGCCGCGGACGGGCGCCTTTCATACGATCTGGCGGAAGAGCAGATGGACGCCCAGAGGTGGCTGCACAGGTCGGCCTATCACCTGTGGCGCATGGCACTGCACTTGAACGAACTGCACCTGCCGGACGAGTTGCGAACACCCAGGTCAAAGGCCGCCGAAACCTCCGGCTGAAGCGGCACCGCCGCGCAACAAGGCGCGCCGATGCGGGGCGGTTCGATACATGGTCAATCGTAGCGGCGCTGATCCTCGATCACCAGCCCGTCCTTGGGCAGGGTTCCGGGGGCCACCACCTCGATTGCGCCCTTGAGCTTGAGCACCTCGGCGACCGAGCGGGCATAGGCGTTGCTGTCGCCGCCGGGGCTTTCGATCTGGACCGTCATCGCGTCCATCTCGCCCACGCGGGTTGCGATGACCCGCGCCTTGACGATCTCGGAATGCTTTTCGACCAGAGCCGCCACCTGTTCGGGGCGCACAAACATGCCCTTGATCTTGGTGGTCTGGTCGGCGCGGCCCATCCAGCCCTTGATCCGCATGTTGGTGCGGCCGCAGGGCGAGGCGCCCTCCATCACCGCCGACATGTCGCCGGTGGCGAAACGGATGAGCGGGTAGTCGGGGTTGAGGGAGGTCACCACGACCTCGCCCACCTCGCCCGGCGCCACCGGCGTGCCGGTGCCGGGAGTGACAATCTCGACGATCACATGTTCGTCGACGATCATCCCCTCCATCGCCGCGCTTTCATAGGCGATATTGCCCAGATCGGCGGTGGCGTAGCATTGCAGGCACGAGATGCCGCGGTCGGCATATTCCTTGCGCAGCGAGGGGAACAACGCGCCGCCGCCGACAGCGGCCTTGGTGAAGCGCAGTGCAACGCCCATCTCGTCGGCCTTGTCCAGGATCACCTTGAGGTAATCGGGCGTGCCGGCGTAGGCGGTGCATCCCACGTCATGCGCGGCGGTCACCTGCAACTCGGTCTGGCCGGTGCCTGCGGGCAGCACCGCGGCGCCCACCGCCCGCGCGCCGTTTTCAAAGATCATGCCGGCGGGTGTCAGATGATAACCGAAGCAGTTCTGCACGATATCGCCCTGCCCGATGCCGGCGGCATGCAGGAAGCGGCCCATGCGCCACCAGTCATGATCAGTGCCGCCCGGTTCATAGATCGGGCCGGGAGACTGGAAAACATGGGCAAAGCCATGCGCGGGCTTGACCGTGAACCCGCCAAAGGGCGGGTGTTCGCCCTGGGCACGGCTGAGTTCGGACTTGCGCAGCACCGGCAGCGCGGCCAGCGCCTGTGCGTCGGTGATCGCGGCCGGGTCGACATCGGCCAGCAGCCGGGCAAAGCCGGGCGCTGTTTTCGCGCGAGCGATCTGCTGGGGCAGCGCCGCAGCCAGATCTGCGGCGCGCTGGTCGGCCGAGCGGGTTTCGAGCGTATCAAAATGTGTCATGGGATGATCCCTCATCAGCTCAGCCACCGCTTGCGGCGGCGGTAGGAGCGCACATCGCGGAAACTCTTGCGGCCCTCGTCGGACATGCCGAGATAGAATTCCTTGACGTCAGGGTTTTCGCGCAGGTCCGCCGCCGGCCCGTCCATCACCACGCGACCCGATTCCAGAATGTAGCCATAATGCGCAAAGCGCAGCGCGACGTTGGTGTTCTGCTCGGCCAGCAGGAAGGACACGCCCTCTTTCTCGTTGAGGTCGCGGACGATCTCGAAGATCTCTTCCACCAGTTGCGGCGCAAGACCCATAGAGGGTTCGTCGAGCAGGATGGTTTCAGGCTTGGACATCAGCGCGCGGCCGATGGCGACCATCTGCTGTTCACCGCCCGAGGTATAACCAGCCTGGCTCTTGCGGCGTTCCTTGAGGCGGGGGAAATAGTTGTAGACCATTTCGAGGTCCCTCATCATGTCGGCCTTGCCGCTGCTGCGGGTGTAATAGCCGGTGAGCAGGTTTTCCTCGACGGTCAGGTGTTCAAAACAGTGGCGGCCTTCCATCACCTGGATGACGCCCTTCTTGACCAGAGCGGCCGGGTCCAGTTCGTGAATGGTTTCGCCGCGATACTTGACCGAGCCCTTGGTGACCTCGCCGCGTTCGGAATGCAGCAGGTTCGAGATGGCCTTGAGCGTCGTGGTCTTGCCGGCGCCGTTGCCGCCCAGCAGCGCGGTGATGCCGCCCTTGGGCACGGAGAGGCTGACGCCCTTGAGCACGAGGATCACGTGGTTGTAGATCACCTCGATATTGTTGACCTCCAGCAGGGTTTCCACCTGCACGTCCGTGGTATTCGCCGCATCCAGCATCCGCGCTTGTCCTCATTGGCCCCGGTCGGCCGGGGATGGTCGGGGGCGGGACGGCGGCGGGCCGCCGTCCCGGGTTCGATGCCGGCCCGGATACCGGGCCGGTCCTGGCGCTTAGTTGCAGCGCTTCGCGATGTTGTTCTCGGTCGCGTAGGCGCCCGAGTCTTCCTCGATCAGCGCGCCGATGACGTCACCGTCGGTCGGTTTGAAGTCCGAGATCAGCGACCAGGTCTTGGCTCCCGCATCCCACTGGGTTACGCCCACCAGGGCGTCGCCGCCGTGGTTGGCGCAAGTGACCTTGAAGGCCGGACCAAAGTTCGGCAGGCCCAGTTCGGCCATCTTCTCCTGGGTCATTTCCAGCGCTTCCATGCCGTCGCGCATGTCGGCGGCGGTAATATCGGCCTTGCCCGAGATCTCCTGTGCCTTCTTGGCGGCTTCGGCGGCCAGCATGGCGGCATAGAGACCACGGTTGTAGAGCACCGTACCGACCTGGTCGCCGGCGCCGGCGGCCTTGCCTGCGTCGATGACGTATTTCTTCAGATCGTCATAGAGCGGGTAGTCGGAGCCCACGTTGTGGAAGGTCAGCGCCTTGTAACCATTGGCCCCGTCGCCGGCGGGCATCACGTCATGTTCGGCGCCGGACCACCAGATGCCGATGAAATTTTCCATCGGGAAGCGGATGTTCGCGGCTTCCTGGATGGCGACCTGGTTCATCACGCCCCAGCCCCACATCAGCACATAGTCGGGCTTGTCGCGGCGGATCTGCAGCCACTGCGATTTCTGCTCCTGGCCGGGATGGTCGACCGGCAGGGTGCTCAGCTCGAATCCGTGCTTCTTGCTCAACTCTTCCAGCGTGCGGATCGGCTCCTTGCCATAGGCCGAGTTGTGATAGACTAGGGCGATCTTCTTGCCCTTGATGTCGCCGCCGTTGATTTCCAGCAGGTAGTTCACCGCGCCCGAAGCACCATCCCAGTAGTTTGCGGGATAGTTGAAGACATGGCTGAACACTTCACCGTTCTTGGCCGAGGTGCGGCCATAGCCCATCGAGTGGATCGGGATACCGTCAGCGGTGGCCTTGGGGATCAGCTGATAGGTGATGCCGGTCGACAGCGGCTGGTACACCAGGGCACCCTGGCCCTTGGTCGACTCGTAGCATTCCACGCCCTTCTCGGTGTTGTAGCCGGTCTCGCATTCCAGCACGTTGGCCTTGACGCCGCCGATGCCACCGTCACGCTCGTTGAGCAGGGTGAAATAGTCGGCATAGCCGTCGGCGAACGGAATTCCGCCCGCGGCATAGGGGCCGGTGCGATAGCTGAGCGACGGGAATGTCAGGTCAGCCAGCGCCGGGCCTGCGGCGATCAGGGCGCTCAGCGCCACGGTTGCCAGTTTCATCTTCATCGGGTGTCTCCTCCCTTGGTTAGACCGATAGTTTCGCACGGAGGGAACCGCCCCCGTATCGGGTTGGACCTGTCCGCGTCAGTGCGGGAAGGGCCAGAGTCTGAGTTTTTCCTTGGCCACGCGCCAGAGCTGCGCCAGCCCGTGGGGCTCCATGATCAGGAACGTGATGATCAGCGCGCCGACAATCACCAACTGCAGATGCGCCACGATATCGGTGGGCCAGCCCAGCATGTCGGCGCCAACCACCTTGAGCACCACCGGCAGCAACACCAGGAAGGCCGCCCCGGCGAAGGAGCCGAAGATCGAGCCCAGGCCGCCGATGATCACCATGAACAGCACCAGAAAGGATTTCTGGATACCGAAGGCCTCGCCAACCTCGACCGCACCCAGGTAGAGCGCGAAGAACAGCGCCCCCGAGATTCCCACGAAGAAAGAGCTGACGGCAAAGGCGGTCATCTTAGCCTTGAGCGGGTTCACCCCGATGATCTCGGCGGCGATGTCCATGTCCCGGATCGCCATCCAGGTGCGGCCCATGGTGCCGCGGGTCAGGTTGCGCGCAATCACGGCGCAGGCGGTCAGGAAGATCAGGCAGAACAGGTAGGTGGCCCAGGCCGGCGCGTTGGGGCCGGTGATGATGATGCCGAACACGTCCCGCTCGGGCGCGTTGATCTGGCCCGAGGCCGAATAGTTGTAGAACCACGGCACCCGGTTGAAGAGCCACACGAGGAAGAATTGCGCCGCCAGCGTGGCCACCGCCAGATAGAACCCCTTGATCCGCAGGCTGGGCAAGCCGAACAGCACCCCCACGGCGGCGGTGATGCCGCCGGCCAGGATCACATGGATGAACATGCTGACCTCTGGGAAAGCGGTCATCAGCTTGTAGCAGGCATAGGCGCCCACCGCCATGAAACCGCCGGTGCCCAGGCTGACCTGGCCGCAGTAGCCCACCAGGATGTTCAGCCCGATCGCAGCAATGGCATAGATCAGGAAGGGCAGCAGCAGCGCGTTGGCCCAGTAGTCGTTGATGACGAACGGGATGATCCCGAAGGCCACCACGAGGACGGCATAGTACCGATACCTGTCGAACTTGATCGGAAAGGTCTGGTTGTCGGCCACGTAGGAGGTTTTGAAATCTCCGGCTTCACGGTAGAACATCGCTTACATGCCCCCTTCGGACTGCGCACGGTTGCGGGCCGCGGCATCGAGTTGATTTGTCTTTTTCGCATAGCCGCTCGCCTCGGCGGCCCGGACCAGCCGCAGGTATGCGACGATCCCCATGATGAATCCGGCAAAGGCCAGAAGGCCGGCGACGATCAGCTGCCGGTCGCTGAGATCGTCCGAAGTCAGGGCGATGTAGCCGAAGGCCCAGAAGCCCGACCAGGCGACGACGTTGACGATGGCGATCAGCTTTGTCATCCCTCTGCTCCCTTCCTTGCGAAGGTTCCGGGCGGGCGGGTCTCGTTGCGCGGAACGCGCAACGGGGTCGCCCACCGGAGCCTCAGACCCTTTCGATGATCTTCTCTCCGAACAGGCCCTGCGGCCGGAACACGAGGAAGATCAGCGCCAGCACATAAGCGAACCAGTTCTCGGTCGCGCCGCCCACCAGCGGGCCGATCGCGAATTCGAAGAGTTTCTCGCCCACCCCGATGATCAGCCCGCCGACAATGGCGCCCGGGATCGAGGTGAAACCGCCCAGCATCAGCACCGGCAGCGCCTTGAGCGCGATCAGCGACAGCGAGAACTGCACGCCCGACTTGGTGCCCCACATGATGCCCGCGACCAGCGCCACGAACCCGGCGACCGACCAGACCAGCACCCAGATGAAGCTGAGCGAGATACCAACCGACAGCGCCGCCTGGTGGTCATCGGCCACCGCGCGCATGGCGCGGCCCTGCTTGGTGTATTGGCTGAAGGCCACCAGCGCCGCCACCAGAATCGCCGCGATCACGGTCGCCACGATGTCGAGATTGTCGATGAAGAAACCGTAGCCGAAGATGCCGTAGGTGGTGTCGTCGATCCAGACGTTCAGGCCCTGCGGCAGGCCGACGTCGAGCGTCTTGATCTCGGAGCCCCACATCAGGTCGGCCACGCCTTCGAGGAAATAGGCAAGGCCGATGGTGGCCATGAACAGGATGATCGGTTCCTGCCCGACCAGGTGGCGCATCACGAAATGCTGCACGCACCAGGCCATCAGCACCATGACCGCCATGGTCATAAGAATTGCAAGCAGCGCCGGCACGTTCCAGCCGAAATGGGTGATATGGGCCCCGAAGATCGCGTTGATCAGATGCGCGAAGGGCACCTGCCCGTTCATGATGCCGACCAGCGTCATCGCCGCGAACAACGCCATGACACCCTGGGCATAGTTGAAGATGCCGGAGGCCTTGTAGATCAGCACGAAGCCCAGCGCCACCAGCGCATAGAGCACCCCCGCCATGAGGCCGTTGAGAATGACCTCGGTGGCATAAATCAGTTGATCAGACATGTCCCGAGCCCCCGGTTTTCGTCGTGTCGTTCAGATGAAGATCAATCATGGGCCACCCCCAGGTATGCGTCGATGACCTCCTGGTTGTTACGCACCTCGTCGGGTGTGCCGTCGCCGATCTTCTTGCCGTAATCCATCACCACCACCCGGTCGCTCAGGTCCATGACGACGCCCATGTCGTGTTCGATCAGCGCGATGGTGGTGCCGAACTCGTCGTTCACGTCGAGGATGAAGCGGCTCATGTCCTCCTTTTCCTCGACGTTCATGCCGGCCATCGGTTCGTCCAGCAGCAACAGCTTCGGCTCGGCGGCCAGTGCGCGGGCCAGTTCGACCCGCTTTTTCAGGCCATAGGGCAGGCGCGACACCGGCGTCTTGCGGATGTGCTGGATTTCGAGGAAGTCGATGATCTTTTCCACCGCCTCGCGGTTCTCGGTCTCTTCGCGCTCGGCCTTGCCACGCCAGATCGCCTGGGCGAACAGCCCCGCTTGCATGTAGTTCAGCCTGCCGGTCATCACGTTGTCGAGAACGCTCATGCCTTCGAACAGCGCAATGTTCTGGAAGGTGCGGGCGATGCCCTGGCGGGCCACCTCGTAGGGGCGCATCGGCGGGCGTTTCTGACCGTGAAACCAGACCTCGCCCTCCTGCGGGACATAAAAGCCCGAGATCACGTTCAGCATCGAGGACTTGCCGGCGCCGTTCGGGCCGATGATCGCGCGGATCTCGCCTTCGCGGATGTCAAAGCTGATGTCCTTGATCGCCACCACGCCGCCAAACCGCAGGGTGATGTTCTTCATTTCCATCACCACGCCGCCGATCTTGCGGCCGTCCTCGGTGATGTATCCCTCAGATGCGTCGAGCATCGGTGTCTCCCTTGTCTGTCGGACCGGGGTCCGGTGCGGCGGGCGCAGGGCGCGCGCCCGTCCGGCGCTTATTCGGCGGCAACCTTGTGCTGCGTCACGGGCTGGACCTTGGCGTCGCAGATGGTGAGCGTGGCCTTGATCGAGCCCTTGCGGCCGTCCTCGTAGGTCACCTCGGTCACGGTCGAGACCTTGTCGGAACCGTCGTAGAGGGCGGCTATGATGTCAGCGTACTTGTCCTCGACGAAGCCGCGGCGCACCTTGCGGGTCCGGGTGATCTCGCCGTCGTCGGCATCAAGCTCCTTGTGCAGGACAACGAAACGATGCACCTGGCAGCCCGACAGCATGGCGTCGGCGGCCACCGACTTGTTCACCTCTTCCACATGTCTGGTGATGTTTTCCAGCACGCGGGGATGACTGGCCAGATCCTGATACGAGGCATAGGCGATGTTGTTGCGTTCGGCCCAGTTGCCGATCGCGGTCAGGTCGATGTTGATGAAGGCAACGCAGCGGTCCTTGCCATTGCCGAACAGCACCGCCTCGAGGATGTCGGGATAGAACTTGAGCTTGTTCTCGACATACTTGGGCGCGAACATGCTGCCATCGGCCATCTTGCCCACGTCCTTGGCGCGGTCGATGATGCGCAGGTGACCCGAACCTTCCTCGATGAAGCCCGCGTCGCCGGTGGCGACCCAGCCTTCGGCATCCTTGGTCGACGCGGTGCTTTCGGGGTTCTTGTAGTATTCCACAAAGACGCCGGGTGAGCGGTAGTGGATCTCCCCCTTTTCGTCGATGCGGATTTCCACATCGGGCGCGGGCACGCCCACGGTGTCGGCGCGCACCTCGCCATCGGGCTGCACGGTGATGAACACGGTGGCCTCGGTCTGGCCGTAGAGCTGCTTGAGGTTGATACCCAGCGAGCGGTAGAAATCGAAGATCTCCGGCCCGATCGCCTCGCCCGCGGTATAGCCGACGCGGAACCGGCTGTAGCCCAGCGTGTCCTTGAGCGGGCCGTAGACCAGGATATTGCCCAGGGCATATTTCAGACGGTCACCAAAGCCGACCGGTTTGCCATCGAGGATGCGGCCGCCGACCTTCTTGGCATGGGCCATGAAGTAGTCGAACATGCGTTTCTTCAGCTTGCTGGCGTCCTCCATGCGGATCATCACGTTGGTGAGCTGCATCTCGAACACCCGCGGCGGGGCGAAGAAATAGGTCGGGCCGATCTCGCGCAGGTCGGTCATCATGGTGTCTGCGCTTTCGGGGCAGTTCACGCAGAAGCCGCACCAGTACGCCTGACCGATGGAGAAGATGAAATCCCCCACCCATGCCATCGGCAGGTAGGACAGGATGTCCTCGTTGCGGGTCAGCTTATCGAATTCGGCCGAATTCTTGGCGCTTTCGATCACGTTGCGGTTGGACAGAACCACGCCCTTGGGCTTGCCCGTGGTGCCCGAGGTATAGAGCATCACGCAGGTGTCCTCATAGGTGATCGCGGCGATGCGGCGATCCAGTTCCGCGTCAAGTCTCTGATGCCCGGCCCGGCCCTCGGCCATGATGTCGTGCAGCGCGTTCATCTGGGAATGGTCGTATTTCCGCATCCCGCGCTTGTCGGTGTAGAGGATGTGCTTGACCTGGTGCACCTTCTCCTGGATCTCGATGACCTTGTCTACCTGTTCCTGGTCGCCGCAGACGACGTATTTGGCGCCGCAATGCTCCATCACATACGCCATCTCTTCGGCCACTGAATCCTGGTAGAGAGGCACCGGAACGGCGCCGACCATCTGCGCGGCGACCATCGACCAGTAATGCGCCGGGCGGTTGCGCCCGATCACCGCGATATGGTCGCCCTTTTCGACGCCCAGTTCCAGAAAGCCGAGCGCCATGGCGCGGACCTCGGCCGCTGTTTCGGCCCAGGTCCAGCATTGCCAGATGCCGAGTTCCTTTTCCCGATAGGCCGGGGCATCCCCGAACTGGGTTGCATTGCGGTGAAGCAGCGCCGGAAGGGACTGAAACCCTCCGGCGCCCGACTGCGACTGAGCCAATATATCTCTCCTCCCCATTCCGGCCCGCTCCTCCGGGCCGGACATGACCGCGCGAACCCTTTCGGCGGGTTCTTGCGATTCTGCCCCTGATCAGGAACAGCGACATTGGTGCTGTGCAATTTTTTCGTGATGTTTTCGCAATTCTTACGAATTGTAACAGGGCGCCACCGGTGACCGCGACACTGTAACCTCCCGCGACGGCGCCCCCTGTTCTGGCGATTCTTGTGGTGCTAGTCAGAAAGGGGGAGGCCGGACACCGTGGACAGAAGCGAACAGTGGATCAAGACGATGACGACGGCCGGGCTGAACCTGATCGCCCAGGCCCTGTCGATCTATGACAACGATCTGCGGTTGGCGGTCTGCAACCGGCGGTTCCAGGAAATGTTTCATCTGCCGGACCGGCTGATCCGACCGGGCGCGCGGTTCGACGACACGATCCGCTATCTCGCCGAGCGTGGCGATTACGGCGAGGTCGCCGACATCGACGCGTTGGTGCAGCGCCGGGTGGAGCAGGCTTGCGCCTTTGTGCCACATTATTTCGAGCGCACCCGCGCCAACGGGCAGGTGATCTCGATCGAAGGGGCGCCGCTGCCGCAGGGCGGCTGGGTGACCGTCTATACCGACATCACCCGCACCAAGCGGGTCGAGGAGCTGCTGCGTGCCCGATCCGAGGAGTTGTCGGACCAGTTGCTGGCCCATGCCGAGGAACTGAGCGCCTCCAACCGCAAGCTGGCCGCCACCATCGGCGCGCTGGAAGAGACGCAGCGGCAGTTGACCGAGATCGAGGCGCGCACCCGCCTGACCACCGAGATGATGCCGGCCCATATCGCCCATGTGGATAGGGACGGGCATTACACCTACTCCAACCGGCGGCTGAGCGCGGTGATGCCGGGGCGGCCCTCGGACATCCTGGGGCTGCATATCTCGGAGGCGCTGGGGCCCGAGGCCTTTGCCAAGATCGAGCCGCACTTGCAGGCGGCCTATTCCGGCGACAGCCCGGTGTTCGAGTTCAACGAGACCCATGACGGGCGGCGCATCCGGGTGGCCTTTACCCCCGATGGCACGGGCGGGGTCTATATCCTGTCGATGGATGTCACCGCCGAGACCCAGACCCGCGTCGCGCTGCAACAATCCCGCCGCCGCGCGATGGCGGCGCAGATGACCAGCGGGCTGGCGCATGATTTCTCGAACCTGCTGACCATCATCCTGGGCATGATGTCGAAGATGGCGAAGATGGACCTGCCCGAGGAGGCGGCAGAACTGGTCGCGGCAACGCAGGCCACCGCGCAGCGCGGCGGCCGACTGCTCAACCGTATCGCGGACATGACCGGCAACCGCACCCTGCGGCCGCGCGCCACCGACATGCACGGTCTGCTCGAAGACCTCAAGCTGCTGGCCACCCCCACACTGCCGCGCGGCATCGGGTTGAGCGTACTGGATCACACGCCCGACGAAGCGCTAATGCTGGATGCCGGCATGTTGCAGGATGCGCTGCTGAACCTGGTGCTGAACGCGCGGGATGCCTGCGGCGCCAACGGGCTGATCACCGTCAGCGCCCATGCCATCGGCCGGATCTGGATCGAGATCGCGGTGACCGACACAGGGCCGGGTTTTTCCAAGGAGGCGCTGGAGCGCGGGCTGCACCCGTTCTTCACCACCAAGGGCAGCGAGGGGTCGGGGCTGGGTCTGCCGATGGTCTATGACATGGTCAAACTGGCAGGCGGCGACATGCGGTTGGGCAACACCCCCACCGGCGCGGTCGTCACCCTGCGCCTGCCCTATCGCGCGGCACCAACCGCACAGGGCGGGCTGGCGCTGCTGGTCGAGGACAACGAAGACCTGCGCGCCACCTTCCGCGACATGCTGGTCGACCTGGGGCACACGGTGATCGAAGCGACCTCGGCCGACGAGGCCAGCGCGCTGGCCGCTGATATCGAGGATATCGCGCTGGTGCTGTCCGACATCAAGCTGGAAGGCACTGCCACCGGCATCGACCTGTTGCAGCGCCTGCCGCGTGCCCTGCCCTGTATCCTGATGACCTCGCTGCCGCTGTCCGATCCGCTGCACCGCGAGGCACTGGCCCGTGGCCCCGTGCTGCGCAAACCCTTTTCCCGCGCGCAACTGGCCGCGCTGATCCGTACCGAGGAGACGCCATGACCGCCCCTCTCGTGACCATCCTGGACGATGAGCCGGAGATCCGCCTGATCCTGACCGAAGCCCTGGCCGAGGCCGGGTTCCGCACCCAGAGTTTTTCCCGCGCGCGGGAATTCGAAGCCTCGCTGAAGCGGGTGACGCCGGATGTCTGTCTTGTGGACCTGTCGCTGCCCGATACCGACGGACTGGCGCTGGTACATCGGCTGGCGCTGGAGCAGGGGGCGACGGTGATCATCATCTCGGGCCGGGCACAGGTGCAGGACAGGGTCACCGGGCTGGAACTGGGGGCCGACGACTATATCACAAAACCGTTCGACCCGGCAGAGGTGGTGGCGCGCATCCGCGCCCGCCTGCGCGACGGGATGCGCAGCGAGGTGCAGAGCGGTGATACAGCCAGTTTCAACGGCTGGACCGCGCATTTCGACCGCTACGCGCTGGAGGACGAAAGCGGCTTGGAAACACCGTTTTCCCACGCCGAGGGCGAGGTACTGCGTCTGTTCCTGGAAAGTCCCAAGCGGCTGATCAGCCGGGCCCAGATGCAGGAGGCGCTCGGCGGGGGTGCCGGCGAGAGCTTTGACCGGGCGATGGATGTGCGCATCTCGCGGCTGCGTACCAAGCTGCGCGAGGATCCAAAGAACCCGCGCCTGATCAAGACGATCTACGGGGCGGGCTACATCTTTCTGGGCGACGTTCAGTGGCGCTAAGGCTCTGTTGACCCGGACCGGCCTGAAACCGTAAGATGAGAAAGAAACGCGCGGACCGAAACAAGGGCGGGCCAGCGCCTGCCGCAATCTTTTCGGGAGGGAGATTGCCATGCACCCCTATCTGAAAATCCGCCGGCGCATGCTGGACAAGGCGCTGCGCCGCTATGCCCTGGCCGATGCGGCCTGGCGACGGGGACTGGAACAGGCGGCCCTGCTTGTGCCCGGCGCGATGGGCCGGGGGCATGTGATGATCGGCAATCCGGGGTCCCGGGTACGCCGGCTGTACGATGAGCGCGACCGGGCGTTGCAGCGCCTGGCGGCCGCCCGGACCAAGCTGCACGAAGCGCGCCGCAGGATTCGGCCCGAGCGGCGTATCCTGCTGATCACACTGGGCTAAACCACACAGATTTCAGGCGCAAACGGCACAAAATGTGGTATGCTCTCGGCAGGAGGGACGCATATCATGACAACACTCGAATTCTACACTGTCTTGACCGGGCTTTGGATCGCAATCGCCTGGCTACCCTATATCCTGGATCGGATCATGGTCCGCGGCCTGATGGGCGCCATGGCGAACTATGACCCGAATGCCACCCCGCAAAGTGCCTGGGCGCAGCGCGCGATGCGCGCGCATAACGTGGCGATCCAGGCCTTTGCCGCCTTTGCCCCATTGGCGGTGATGGCAATGATGAAACGGCCCGAAGATGCCCTTGCCGGCACGCTGGCGATGACTTTCTTCGTGGGTATCTTCGCCCATTACATCATCTATTGCCTCGGGATCCCGGTGCTCCGGACGCTTGCCTTTGCCCTCGCCGCCCTGTCATCGGTGGCCTTGGCACTTCGGCTGCTGGGCACGATCTAGAATCAGGCAACCCGACCGGGACAGGATCCCGTCGCCCTGGCGTCGGGATCTTTCGGATCATACCTGCACCTAGGGCCGCGCGTTCAGTTGCCGAATTGCCGAGGCCAGCCGCTCGCCCACCTTGCGGCTGGTCTTGCGGGCCGGATGAATGCGATCGGGCGCGAAATAGGTAAACCCGCCCGGCGGCACCACGTCCTGCATCGAGACGTAGTACACCCCCTCTTCCGCCGCGGCGAGACGGGCGATCCGGGCCTCGAGCTCGTCACCGTCGTTCTTGCAATGCTCGATCGGGGTCAGCAGATCGGGGCTGCGCAGATAACCGGTATAAAGCACTTGCGCCCCGTCCGCGCGAATCCGACGCACCAGGTCGGGAATCTGCCCTGTCGATCCATCGGACGAGATCAGCCGGTCCATGACGCTGTCGCAGCGACCGCAACCGCAACCGAACAGCAGGTCGTTGCCGCCGCCATTGACGACAACCCAGTCCCACGAACCCGATTCATACTGGTAGGGCACGTTCATGCCCCTTCCATCCCGGTCATCGTCTCGCGTCAGCATCCAGGCGCCACTGACGGAGCGGTCGACAACCGGCTGCCCCAGCTCCTTGGCCATCACATCGGGGATCGAACTGCCAAACGTGGAATTCCATGACAGAAGCGAATCGCCGATCGCCAGAATCCGGGCTTCCTGATTGTGCCGGACACTGTCCTGGCAGGCGAAAAGCAGGCCACTGAGGCCCAACAGAACAATGGTTTTCCGAAACATCGGCGACCGGCCCTCGCAAATCTCTGAATAGTCGACCCTCACAGCTTTCCCGAGGAACACGGCCTAAAAATGGCAAGAGCCCGGTTATTCGTTGACCCGTCCCAGCGCCGCGACAGCATGATCGAGCACCCGCAGACCCGCCACCAGATCCGCTTCATCGGTATCCTCGGCGAAATCGTGGCTGATGCCGCCGATCGACGGCACGAACAGCATGGCGACCGGCATCAGGCGAGACACGTTGGTGGCGTCGTGCAGTGCGCCCGAGGGCATGGTCCGCCAGCGCCCCGGCGCGACCGATTCAGCGCCCTGCTCAAGAGCCATGCGCAACCGCCCGTCCATCGCCACCGGCTCCAACCCCAGCATCGGGCCATAGCTCAGCGCCATCCCGCGCGCCTCGGCCACCTCTGCGGCGGTCTGGCGGATGATTTCCTCCATCCGCGCCAGCCGCTCGGTATCTCCGTCGCGCCACTGCATCGAGAAGCTGACCCGCCCGGGCACGATGGACGAGGCGTTCGGATGCAGGCTGACATGCCCTATGGTCCAGACGGTGCGCGGCGTGACCACGTTGCGGAACCGGTCGTTGATCTGCGCGTTGAACGCGGCCAGCGCCTGAAAGGCGTCCCGGCGCAGATGCATCGGCGTGGTGCCCGCATGGTTCTGCTGGCCGGCGAAGGTGATCACCATGTCGCGGATGCCGACGATATCGGTCACGACACCGATCTGCCCGCCCTCGGTATCCAGCGTCGGCCCCTGTTCGATATGCATCTCGACAAAGCCGCTGAAGCGCGCGGGATCGACGAACCCACCCGCCAGATCGGTCATTGCCGCCCGCGCGGCGGCAAACGGAACCCCAGCATGATCGGTGAGCCTGTCCGCCTCTGCCAGCGGCAGGTGCCCCGACCAGATCGCCGAACCGGTGGTGACGCCGAACCGCCCTTCCTCGTCCTGGAAGCTGACGACCGAAACCGGGCGGTCGCTGCTGCGCGCGATCTCGAGCGCCGCGATCACCCCCAATGCACCGTCCAGCCAGCCGCCCTCGGGCTGGCTGTCGGAATGCGATCCCATCAGAAGCGAAGGCCCCTCGGCCAGGCCGAACAGATTGCCGACCGGATCGAACTGCACCCTCAACCCCGCCTCTTGCATCCGGCCCGCCAGCCAGCGGCGCGCGGCGATATCCGCCTCGGAATAGGCGGGCCGCACCACGCCCTTGCCGACCCCCGCCGCGCCAAAGCTGCGCAGAGTGTGCAGATCCTCCAGAAACCGCTCCGCGTTCACCGTCATCACATATCCTCCCGTCCCTTCATTTCGCAGAAAATACTCCCGCCGGAGGCATCCGCAACCGGCCATGGTCGCCGGCGCCGGAAATTTCGCGCCCCGGCGCCAAACCCCTCTGGTCCCCGGCCCGATCCTTGCCTAAGAGTTTGCCCGAACCGGAGAGAGACATGTCGCACATCACCCTGATCCGCCATGGGCAGGCCAATACCGCCGCCCGCGACGAGACAAGCTATGACCGGCTGAGCGAACTTGGCCATCAGCAGGCGCGCTGGCTGGGGACGCATCTGGCAGACACCCGCGCCCATCATCCCCGCGTCTTTTGCGGTACGCTGACCCGGCATGTCGAAACAGCCAGCAGCATGGGCCTGACAGATGTCGCACAGGATCCGCGGCTGAACGAGATCGAGTATTTCACCCTGGCGCAGCTTTTCGAGGCCCAGCATGGCGTCACCATCCCAGCGGACCGCGAAGGGTTCGTGCAGCATCTGCCGATGACCTTCACCGCCTGGGCAGAGGGGCGTATCCAGGACGCGCCGGAAACCTTCGAACAGTTCGAAACCCGCGTCTCGGCCGCCCTGTCCGAGATCGCCCAGGGTGTGGGCCCGGCCATCGTCGTCACCTCGGGCGCGCTCATTTCGATGGTGATGCGTCAGGCGATGGGGCTCGACATCCCGGCCATGGCGCGGGTGGCCCTTGCCATCATGAACACGTCGATGCATCGTCTCTACCCGATCGGCACGCATCTCAGCCCGGTGCTGTTCAACGCCGTCCCGCATCTGGAGGCCCCAGAGCGGCAGTTTGCCCAGACGCATCTCTAGGGGGACCCGATGCAGCTTTATTGTGCGCCCGGCACCATTTCCGTGGCCGTCGCCATCGCTCTCGAAGAGGCGGGGATCGAACACGAGAAGGTACAACTGGACTTTCGCGCCGCAGAACAGACGAAACCCGCTTACCACCAGATCAACCCCAAGGGCCGGGTTCCGGCGCTGGCGGTGCCGGGCGGCATCCTGACCGAGACCGGGGCGCTTCTGGAGTTCGTCGCGGACACCGCGCCGGACAAGGGGCTGATCCCCGCCGACCCGCTGCTGCGCGCCCGGATGCGCGAGGTGATGTATTACCTTGCCTCCACCATGCATGTGAACCACGCCCACAAGATGCGCGGCGCCCGCTGGGCCGATCAGGCGAGCAGCTGGGCCGACATGCGCGCCAAGGTGCCCGAGACGATGACCGCCTCTGCCGCCTATATCGAGGCAAACGGTCTGCGCGGCCCCTTCGTGCTGGGCGAAACGTTCTGCATCGCCGATTGCTATCTCTACGTGGTGACAGGCTGGCTCGAAGGCGACGGGGTCGACCTGGAACCATTCCCGAAAATCCGCGCCTTCCGCGCCGCGACGGAAGCGCGCGCCTCGGTCCACGCGGTCAAGGCCGCCGGTCTGCTTTGAACAAAGGACAAGACATGACGCATCTCTGGGTCCGGGCCGAACAGCGCCCCAACGAGGAACGGGTCGGCCTGACCCCCGAAGGCGCCGCCGCCCTGATCGCCGCCGGTATCCGGGTCACGGTTGAGGAAAGTTCGGTCCGCGCCATCCCAATAGGTGGCTACCGCGAAGCGGGCTGCGAGATCGCGGTCGAGAACAGCTGGCCGGATGCGCCGCAAGACGCCATCATCTTCGGCCTCAAGGAATTGCCCGAGGACGGCACCCCCCTGCCGCACCGCCACATCATGTTCGGCCATGCCTTCAAGGGGCAGCATTCGGGCCGCCGCCTGCTGGAACGGTTCAAGGCCGGGGGCGGCACACTCTACGATCTGGAATACCTGGTGGACGAAACCGGACGCCGCGTCGCGGCCTTCGGTTATTGGGCGGGCTACGCGGGTGCCGCAGTGACGCTCAAGGCCTGGGCCGCGCAACAGCAGGGCGGCATCTGCGGCCCCGTGGGCGTCTATGCCAGCAAGGATGCGCTGAACGCCGCGCTGGCCACCGAACTGGACGCCACCGGCGCGCCCCGCCCGCGCGCCATCGTGATCGGCGCGCTGGGCCGGGTCGGCACCGGGGCGGCCGATCTCTGCACCGCGATGGGGGTCGAAGTCACCAAATGGGACATGGCCGAGACGGCCCAAGGCGGTCCCTTCCCGGAAATCCTGGCCCATGACATCTTTCTCAATTGCATCTTCGCCCGCCCCGGCACGCCGGTGTTTGTGCCGCGTTCGGCGCTGGATGCGCCGCGCGCCCTGACCGCCATCGGCGATGTGGCCTGTGACCCCGACAGCGATTACAACCCGGTCCCGGTCTATGATCGCGCCACCAGCTGGGACGCGCCGGTGCTGCGCGTGGCCGAGGATCCGGTGCTTGACGTGATGGCGATCGACAACCTGCCGTCGATGCTGCCGGTGGAAAGTTCACAGGACTACGCCGCGCAACTCCTGCCCTCTCTGCTGACACTGAGCGACCTGGCCGCGGGTGTCTGGGGCCGGGCCGAGGCCGAATTCAAAACCCATATGAAAGGGATCTGAGCGATGACCATCCATTGGTGTGGCACCGGCCTGTCGGCCATTCCCGGCCTGCGCCGCCTGATCGAGGCGGGGCATCCCGTCACCGTCTGGAACCGCACGGTCGAAAAGGCCCGCGCCGAGCTGGGCGATCTGACCGACGACATCCGCGCTTTTGACATCGACGCCCTTGGCGCGGTGCTGGCCAAGGGTGACGTGGTGGTCTCGATGCTGCCGGGCGACTGGCACGTGCCGCTGGCCGAACTGGCGATCTCCAGGGGCGCCAACTTCGTTTCCTCTTCCTATATCGCGCCCGAGATGCGCGCGCTCGACGACCGTGCCCGCGCCGCCGGCGTCGTGCTGGTCAACGAGATGGGGCTCGATCCCGGCATCGACCACCTGATGGCGCATGAACTGGTGGCCGATTACCGCGCGTCTGACGCCTTCGATGCCGGCAACCACCTCAGCTTCATCTCCTATTGCGGCGGCATCCCGAAACATCCCAACCCGTTCCGCTACAAATTCAGCTGGTCGCCGCTGGGCGTGCTCAAGGCGCTGCGCTCGCCCTCGCGTTCGATCCGCGACTATGCTCCGCTCGACGTGGCACGGCCCTGGGACGCGATCAGCAGCTATACCGCGCCGCTACCCACGCCCGAAAGCTTCGAGGTCTATCCCAACCGCGACTCGCTCCCCTTCAAGGCGCAGTATCATTTCGAGGATCACTGGCCGGTGAAGGAATTCGTGCGCGGCACCCTGCGCCTCAATGGCTGGGCCGACGCCTGGGCCCCGGTGTTCCGCGAAATCGAGACGCTGAAAGGCCCCGAAGGCGATGCAAGGCTCAAGGAGATGTCCGACCAGTTCTGGGCCGAGAACGCCTATGACGAGGGCGAACCCGACCGGGTCGTGCTGTGCGTGGGCCTGAAGGCCGAGAAGGATGGCAAGCCGGTCTGGCACAAGACCTACGTGATGGATGCCTGGGGCGACGAGCGTGGCACCGCGATGGCTCGGCTGGTGTCGATCCCGGTTTCGCTGGCGGTCGAGGCGGTGCTGAACCGCGAGATCCCGGCCGGCGTGCACGCCGCGCCGAGCGATCCGAAACTGACCCGGCGCTGGATGGCCGAGGTCGACAGGCTGGCGCAGCACCTGCAGATCGTCGATCACTGTGCCTGAGCCATCGGGGCGCGGCACCCGCCCGCGCCCCTGTCAACGCTTCGCGGGTTGCCCTGCATATGCCGACCGGTAGGCGTTTATCATGTCCGCCATTTCGGATGGCGTCCGGGACAGGCACCATCCGGCCACCAGCAGATGCCCTGGTCCCGCCGATTTCCGCATCGCCTTCAGCAACCTCTGGCCGAGCGATATCCGATAGGTCCGGACAAACCCCCGCCGCAGGGTCAGCGTCACGAATTCGCCGCGGGCCACCACATTGGTGATCTGGTCCCAGGGGATGATGTCGCGCCCCGCCCGCAGGTCTACAAACCCCTGCGGACCAAGACGCACCGGAGCACCCCACGGACGGATCAGGCGGTAGAGGGACAGGGGCGCAAACACCAAGAACACCGGAAGGATCACGAACGATCCACTGTGAAACCGACGACTGGGCCAACTGTCGGGCTCGATGCTTACCCCATAGGCCGCGACAGCCACCAGAAACAGGCAGACAATCGGCAGGCCAACGGATCTGGGCCAGTCGCGCCCGACGCGCGTTTCCCCCGAAACATCTGGCTGTTCGCTGTCCCTTGGCATGGCATTGCCAGAGTTCGTCGCACAGGGGCCTCACGTCAAGCCTCTGCCGTCCCCTTCATCTTTTCAACAATTCTGCGGGGAGCGCGACGGGCAGAGCCCCTCGCGCTTTCGCCCGTCCCTACATCAGGTCGTTTTCGACATCCTCGGCCGAGATTCCCAGCGCATCGAGCCCGTTTTCCAGGTGGTCCGGCAGATGCGGCGAGCCCAGCAGGTAATCGGCGCAGGGCGTCGTCGCCTCGGCGCGTGCCGTATATATCGCCTCGTCCAGTTCCTCCGCCTCGAAACTGCCGCGGCCGATCCACATGATCGCCACCAGCTCGGCCTGTTCGTCCTCGCTCATCCGGTCGATGAAGGCACGCAGCTCGCCCTCGGCGCGGTCCAGTTCGCGGGCCATCAGCGCCACCTGCGCCACTTTGCGAGCCGAAATTTCCATGATTCCAATATCTCCTGTTCGCGTATCCTGCCCATCATCAAGCAGGCGCGGCAATAGCCGTCTTTGATCTTACGCAAAAAAACGGGTGTAGAGCCAGTGCGGCAGGAACCGCCCGACCCGGAACAGCCAGGCGAATGGCGCGGGGAAACTGGTGGCGAACCGGCGGCCGTTCATATGCCGGAACATCGCCCGCGCGGCCTCTTCCGGTTCCATCAGCATGGGCATGTCAAAGCTGTTGAGTTCGGTCAGCCGGGTACGGATGAAGCCCGGATTGACCAGTTGCACCTCGACACCCGAGCGATGCAGGTCGGCATGAAGGCATTCGGCGAGCGCCATCACCCCCGCCTTGGACGCCGCATAGCCGACAGCGCCCGGCAGCCCCCCGAACCCGGCGAGCGAGCCGGTAATGACGATATGGCCCCGGTCGCGGTCCACCATGCCCGGCACCACGGCCCCGAGCACCCGCAGGTAGCCAGTGAAATTCACATCCGCCATGGTAACCGCGCGGGCGCTGTCCCAATCCTGCGCCCGCATCGGCCAGTAGACCCCGGCCAGCAGCACAACCCCGTCAATTTCACCCAGTTCTTGCGCGGCGGTCTCGACGCTTGCGTCATCGGCGATATCCACCGGCAGCACCTCGGCCGGACCGGGCAAGCAGGCGGCAAGGCGGTCCAGGGCCGCGCGGCGCCGCGCCGACAGCACCAGGTGCGCGCCGGCGGCGCTCATCTCGCGGGCCAGCGCCGCGCCCAGCCCCTCGGATGCGCCGACTAGCCAGTAGCGCTTGCCGGACCAGTCCCTCATGCGGCGGAACGGTCCGCGTTCGCGGGGTGCATGGTGGCCACCAGTTCGGCGACCTTTATGCCGAACTTGCGAAACTCTGAACGATTCACGATCGCCCCGCCCGGGGTGAGGTACATCCAGTCGGTCACGTCGACGACATGGCCGCCTGCGCCCTCGGGCAGGCGCAGACGATAGAGCAGTCGCACGGCCGGACCGCTCTGGTCGCCCTGACCGGCTCCGATCACGTCCGGTGCGCGCGCCTCGATGCGCCCGTCATTGCCGATGCAAAGCTGCCATTCCCGGTCCTGCACGGTGCCGCTGTCATAATGGAAGCGTTCGCGCATGATCCCGCGATTACCCTCCCATGTCGCCTCGAATGCGCCGGAAAAGCGCGAGGCGACGCGCCCGGTCGGGCCGTAGATGACACCTTCGCAGGCGATGGGGCCGTTCAGGTGGCGACGCAGGTCGAACTGGGGCTGTGCCCCGGCGTAATCGCCGGGCGCCTGTGCCGAGAAACTCGCAACCCGGCGCAGCAACAGCACTGCGCCCACGGTCAGCGCAACGCCCAGCAGGGTGAAAAGGATCGGATCGGTCATGACATATCCTCCGGATCGGTCAGGGCCAGCAGGCCCAGCGCTGTCGCCTTGAGCAGGCAGGGCAGCGCGGCATAGAGCAGGGAAAGCAGGGACAGGGCGCGGTCCGGGCTGTCGCCGCCCGGAACATACCCCGAGACATCGAGCAATGGCAGCAGTACCAGCGCGGCCAGCGCCAGGGTGAACTTGGTGACAAAGGCCCAGAGGCCCCAGCCCGGCGCGGCGCCGGGCGCGACCCGCGCCATGCGCGTGGCGAAGAGCGCGGGCAGCAGGGTCATGTCGGCCCCCAGCGCCGCACCGGCCACGGCGCAGATCAGGGCAAAGCCCGCCACGTCGCCCGGCCCGAGCAGGGGAACCAGCGCAAAAGCGGCAATGGACAGCGCCATTCCCGCCATGAGGGCGGGCCGTGCGCCGCGCCGCTCGGCCAGGATACCCCACAGGGGAGCGGCGGCAGCAGCGCACAGGAAGAAGAGAATGAGAATCGGCCCTTCGGCACCAGGGGCCTGCAGGCGGTCAGAGACGAAGAACAGAAACAGCGTTGAAGATACCGCGACCGGCGCGGCATTGAGCCCGGCGATCAGCAGGAGGCGCCGCGCGACGCGGTCGCGAAGGACCGGCGCAAACCCGGTGTTCTGCGATGGGGCCGCGTTCCATTCGGAGCGAAGCGCGCCGGCCGAGACAAGAGCCAGCAGGGCAAAGCAGATGGCAAAGGTGGCATAGTCCCCCGGCAGCAGGACCGGCGCGGCGGCAGCCGCGCAGATGCCAAGCAGAGCGCCGGACTCGCGCCAGCGCGCCAGCCTGATATGGCCGCCCAATGCCGCGGCACTGGTCACGCCTTGCGCGTAAAAACAGATTGTCAGGAAACTGAAGGCCGAAAACACCAGCAGCAGCATCAGCGCGAACCAGGCCAGCGGCGGGATCGGCGGCGAAACGGCAAACAGCCCCAGCATCCCGCCCGCCATGGCCGTCACCGCCACGGGGATTGCGATCCGCAGGCGGCCGCGCAGCCGCGCGGCCAGCCAGCCGAGTCCCGGATCCTGCACCACGTCGAACAGCCGCAGGCCGAACAGAACCGCGCCCAGCGCCGTCAGGCTGACCCCGTAGGTATCGGCATAGAATTTCGGCGCATGCAGATAGATCGGCAGGCCCGCTGCCGCCAGCATGGCGGCAAACAGCGCATAGCCCGCAAGGGGCGCGGTGCGCGGCAGGGTGGCGGACATGGTCATCCCCGGCTCACGTCCGGGCTGTTGGGCGCCGGTTCAGAGCGAAAGCGCGCGCCTTTCCACCAGAGTTTAAGCGCCTGCCAGTGGATCAGCGCCAGCACCCGGCGCGCGCCGAACGGACGGCGCAGCGCGGACCACAGGATCGTCCGATCGGTCAGCGGCCGCCTGTGGCCCGTCAGGGTGGCCACCAGTCCTCCGCCGTCGCGGCCATAGTCGATCCAAACACCGACCCGGTCAGCGCTCAGGTCGAAGCGGAAGGTGTATGACCCTTCACTCGGCTGAAAGGGCGAGACATGCAAAAGCTTGGTGGCGCCCAGCCTGTCCTGCGGGCCGATCGGCGACAGGTCGGGCTTGTGGCAGAGATAGCTGTGGCGGGTGCCGAAAGTGTTGGTGACTTCGGCCACGACGGCATAAAGCGCATCCTGCGCATCGAAACAGAACCAGAAACTGACCGGGTTGAAAACATGGCCGAAGAGGCGCGGCTGGGTCAGCAAGGCGATCCGGTCAGGCTGCGGCAGTTGGAACAGGTCGAACTGTTCCCGCAGCCAGGCCGCCCCGCGCCCCTGCCCCGGTAGGCCCCCATGATCAAGGTCAAACACACCGGACAGGTTGCCACGGTTACGCGAAAAGAGGCGCGGCCCGGTGACCGCCGCCTCGGGGTCGAGCAGCACGTAGTCCACCGAGTACCGGAACGCGTTCTGAACTGCCCCCTTGCGACCATGGAACGTATGGGCCGGGATATGTTCGACGATGGCGCTCATTCCGCCGCCACCGGCAGCATGGTCGTGCGGTTGATGCCTTCGACCACGTCGATGGCGCTGGCCAGTCCGTCCTCGTGAAAGCCATTCTTCATCCACGCGCCACAGAACCAGGTGGAATTGGTGCCATTCATCCGGGCCAGATCCTCTTGCGCCGCAAGCGCGCCCATGTCGAACACCGGATGAGCAAAAGTTGTAACATCGTGGATCAGTTCCTCGCGGATGCGATGGCTGGCATTGAGGGTCACGAACAGCGGATCGTCCATCGGGATCGGTTGCAGCGAGTTCATCCAGTATGTAAGCCCGATCGGGCCGCCGCTGGCACCCCTTTCCTCGGTATGATTCCAGCTTGCCCAGCACTTGCGCCGTTTCGGCATCAGCGACGGATCGGCATGCAGCACCGCCTCGTTCGGCTGGTAGCGCACCGCGCCCAGCGCCGCGCTTTCGCGTCGGGTCGCGTCGGAAAGCAGTGCCAGCGTCACGTCGGAATGGGTGGCGAAAACCACCTCGTCGAACACCTGCCACTCACCGCCCAGGACCCGCACCTCGGCCCCAAGTTCGGTCCGGCGCACTCCGGCGATGGGAGTACCGAGGTTCACGGTCACTCCCTTGCGCCGCATGGCCTGTTCCAGCCTGCTGACATATTCGACCGAGCCGCCCTGCACGGTATACCACTGGTGTTGGCCGGTGTGGTGCAGCAGCGCGTGGTTCTCGAAGAAGCGGATCATCGCATAGGCCGGGAAATCGAGGATATGCTCCTTGGGCGTCGACCAGATCGCGCCCGAGAACGGCTCGAGATAGTGACGCCGGAACCACTCGCCCGTGCCGAGCCTGTCCAGCAGATGCCGCACGGTGATCGAGCGGTCGCGGGCGGCCTCGGCCGCATGCGCGTTGAAATGGAAAAGATCCCGGACCATGCGCAGGAACCCCGGACGCATGATGTTGCGCCGCTGCGCGAACAGGGCGTCGGCACCGTGCAGGGCATATTCCACGGCACCGCCGTCGGCGGAGACAGCAAAGCTCATGTCACTTTCGGCGATCGGCACACCCAGACGTTCAAACAAAGCGATCAGATTGGGATAGGTGGCATTGTTGAATACGATGAAACCTGTATCGACCGGCTGGTCGCCATTCTTGCCGGCGACGATCGTCCGTGCGTGGCCGCCGAGACGTGGCTCGGCCTCGAACAGCGTCACGTTATGCGTGTCGGAGAGCAGGTTGGCCGCCCCCATGCCCGAGATCCCGCCCCCTATTACAGCAATTCTCCGGGGCGCACCCGCGTTCAATTCAAATGGCATGTAAAGCTCCGCCTTGTCGTTTTGATCGAAGTACGGCCCGCATCGGGAAGTGGATGAAAAGAAGATCCTTTATCTGGCACTGATCCGCTTTGGCTTGATCCGCGTACTATGTTTATGCTGATCGCGACCGACACAGAATGGCCCAACACGAAACCCGCCGGGACTCTCCCGAGGCGCCGGCTTGTCGATGTGGGCAAGGGAAAGCAGTTGAACGGCAAATCGGAACGAACGCAGGCGGATATAGACTGGAGCGGCCATATCTCGCGGATCATCGAAGCGCAGGACAAGGCCGCATTCGCTGAATTGTTCGCCCATTTTGCGCCCCGAGTGAAATCGTTCCTCATGAGGTCCGGATCCAATGCGACACTTGCAGAGGATTGCGCGCAGGATGTCATGGCGACGGTGTGGCACAAGGCCCATCTCTACGACCCGGCACGGGCAACCGTTGCGACCTGGATCTTCACCATAGCCCGCAACCGGCGCATCGATGCGTTGCGCAAGGACAGGCGACCGGAACCCGAAGACTTGCCATGGGGACCTGAGCCAGAGCCCCCGATTGCCGACGTGATGGCTTTGCAACAGGAAACCGAGATGTTGCGCGTGGCGATCCGCGCCTTGCCCGAAGCGCAGCGCGAACTGATCGAACAAGCCTATTTCGGCGATCTTAGCCATCGCGAAATCGCCGCCCAGACCGGCCTGCCGCTGGGCACTATCAAATCGAGGATCAGACTGGCGCTGGACCGCTTGCGCCATGCGATGAAGTGACGACCATGACAGATACGATCAAACATCACCTAACAGATACGCTGTTGACAGCCTATGCCGCCGGCAACCTGCCCGAGGCATTCAACCTGATGGTCGCGACTCATTTGTCGCTGTGCGACAGCTGCCGCGCACAGGCCGAAGCCCTGGAAGCGGTCGGCGGTTGCCTGCTGACCGATTGCGGACCCCAAGCGATGACGGGCGATGCGCTGGCTGCGACATTTGCCCGGATCGAAGCGGGCAGTCCGGTGACCACGCCGCGCAAACGCACATCCGCCGTGCTCCCCCAACCGCTGGTTGACTATGTGGGCGGCGATGTCTCGACGATACGCTGGAAATCCATCGGCATGGGCGTTCGGCAGGCAATCCTGCCGACCAGCAGCGCGGCTTCAGCCCGGCTGTTGTTCATCCCCGCCGGGGCTGCGGTACCCGATCACGGGCATCGCGGCATCGAATTGACCATGGTCCTCCAAGGGGCGTTCTCGGACGAGGTGGATCGTTTCGCGCGCGGCGATGTCGAGATAGCCGACGAAGGACTGGACCACATGCCGGTGGCCGATCCGGGCGAGGACTGCATTTGCCTCGCGGTTACCGATGCGCCATTGCGATTCAACAGCTGGATACCCCGGCTGGTGCAGCCGTTCCTGCGGATCTGACGGAAATCTCTTCAATTCGAAAAACAGACTGCAAGCCCGGGCTCATGGCGCTACTATCGGTCCATGACCCAAGCCATCGAGTTGGCTGACCGGCACGCCAGCGGCCATGACACATGCGCTACACCACAGGCGCTGCGCAGCAGCGTGGCAGCCATGTTGTCGCTCGGCACCGACGCCTTTCCGGATCGGCCCGGATTGCGTTTGCAGGGGCTGGATACACCCCTTGGCACCATGATCGCGGCCTGCGACGACCAGCGGCTGCACCTGCTGGAATTCTCGGACCGTCGCGCCCTGCCCCGGCAACTGCGCAGACTCTTCCGGGCGTTTGACGGTGATATCGGCTTTGGCCGATTTCCGCTGACCGACCGGGTGGAACGGCAGCTTGCGGATTTCCTCGAAGGCCGGACCGAGCGTTTCGACCTGCCGCTGGCCCTGCATGGCACCGATTTCTCGCGCGAAGTCTGGCTGGCCCTGATGACATTGCCCGCGGGCAAGACAATCTCCTACGGTGATCTCGCGCGCCGGGTCGGACGGGCGCAATCGGTGCGCGCGGTGGCGCGGGCGAACGGCGCAAACCAGATCGCCATCATTATTCCCTGCCACCGGGTGATCGCAGCCGACGGCGCGCTGACCGGATATGGCGGCGGCCTTTGGCGCAAACGCTGGCTGATCGAGCACGAGGCCCGTTGGCAATCTTCGGAAGGAGGAGAGGTATGAGCCAGATTTCACTGGCCGAGAGTTTCGCCGCGCTGCATAGGCCCGGTGCACCATTGATCCTTTACAACGCATGGGACGCCGGCAGCGCCCGGGCTATTGCAAAGGCCGGCGCACGGGCCATTGCCACCGGCAGCTGGTCGCTGGCGGCAGCGCAGGGATATGCCGACGGGCAGCAGATACCGCTCGAATTCGCCCTGCAAATCCTGGCCAGGATCACCGCGAGCGTCGATATGCCGGTCACATTCGACTTCGAGGCAGGTTTTGCCGAAAGGCGGGTAAACCTGGCGACCAATACGGAGCGGGTGATCGCGGCGGGCGCGGTCGGAGTCAATTTCGAGGACCGGCACATGGGCGGTGCCGGCCTGCTGCCGATCGGGGAACAGGCAGAACGCATAGGCACTCTGCGCCACGCGGCCGAAGCCACGGGCGTGCCGCTGTTCATCAATGCCCGCACCGATGTGTTCTCGCAGGGAAGCAAGCCCGCAGATCATCCCGCCCTGATGAAAGAGGCGCTGGCGCGTGCCCGCGCCTATGCCGAGGCCGGGGCGAACGGGCTGTTCGTGCCCGGACTTGTGACCGCCGAGTTGATCGGCGCGCTTTGCGAAGAGACGATACTGCCGGTGAACATCATGCAGACCGGCTCGGCGCCGGACAACGCGACGTTGGCGCGGCTGAGCGTGGCGCGCATCAGCCATGGGCCCGCACCCTGGATCACGGCGATGAACCGGGTCACCGACGCGGCACAGGCGGCCCTGACGATCGGAAACTAGGCAGGTACTCCCGCGCGCTGCGGATAGTGATGCATGTTGAGAAAGGCCGCGCCTTCGGGGCCGCTGCGATAGCCATGCGGCAGGTCTGCGGCAAAGCGAAGGCCCTGCCCCGTCCGGAGTTTCACCCAGTCGCCGTCACGCAGAATTTCCAGCGGGCCTTGCAGCACGAAAACATCCTCGGTGACGCCGCTGGCATGCGCGGCGGACTCGTAGCTCTGGCCGGGGGCCAGCGTGACATGAAAGGTTTCGGCCCCGAGCACGGGATCGAAGGGGAACACGATCTTGACCTTGATGCTGCCCGGAAAGGTGACGGTGCGAAATACCCGGTCATCAGAGGGGTCGCGCAGAGAGGCCGGGCCGATCAGCGCGCTGAGCGGCAGCTGGAACCCTTTGGCGATTTTCCACAGGGTCGCGATGGTCGGACTTGATTCGCCGCGCTCGATCTGACCCAGCATCGCCTTGCTGACCCCGGTCAGCTCGGCCGCCTTGGACAGGCTGAGGCCGGTTGCCGCCCGAACCTCGCGCAGTTTGAGAGTGACCTCACCCGATTCCACAGCCGATTCCATGTATTCGCCCTTCGATTCCACTTGTACGTTATAACGCACATCGGGTAGCGTGCGCTATAACATACGCACCCCGAAACTCAGGGACCTGCAAAAGGGAAACAGCACCATGCCAATGTACCGATCCAGAACCTCGACCCATGGCCGCAATATGGCCGGCGCACGCGGCCTGTGGCGCGCGACGGGCATGACCGACGACGATTTCGGCAAGCCGATCATCGCCATCGTGAACTCGTTCACCCAATTCGTTCCAGGGCACGTGCACCTCAAGGATCTGGGTCAGATGGTCGCGCGCGAGGTCGAGGCGGCAGGCGGTGTGGCGAAGGAATTCAACACCATCGCTGTGGATGACGGCATCGCCATGGGGCATGACGGGATGCTCTATTCGCTGCCCTCGCGTGAGGTGATCGCCGACAGCGTCGAATACATGGTCAACGCCCATTGCGCCGATGCCATGGTCTGTATCTCGAACTGCGACAAGATCACCCCCGGCATGCTGATGGCCGCGATGCGGCTGAACATCCCGGCGATCTTCGTCTCGGGCGGCCCGATGGAGGCCGGCAAGATCGACATCGCCGACCTGGAGATGAAGAAGATCGACCTCGTGGACGCGATGGTCGCGGCGGCGGACGACAAGTTCACCGACGAACAGGTCAAGCATATCGAGGAAAACGCCTGTCCGACCTGCGGATCATGTTCGGGCATGTTCACCGCCAACTCGATGAACTGCCTGGCCGAGGCTTTGGGCCTGGCGCTGCCGGGCAATGGCTCGACGCTGGCCACCCATGCCGACCGCAAGAAGCTGTTCCTGGAGGCCGGGCGCAAGATCGTCGAGATCACCAAGCGGCATTACGTCGGCGAGGAAAAGGGCTTGTTGCCGCGCGAGGTGGCGACGTTCGAGGCATTCGAGAACGCCATGAGCCTCGACATCGCCATGGGCGGGTCGACCAACACCGTGCTGCACCTGCTGGCGATCGCCCACGAGGGCGAGGTGAATTTCACCATGGACGACATTGACCGGCTGAGCCGCAAGGTTCCCTGCCTGTGCAAGGTCGCGCCCAACATCCACAACGTCCACATGGAGGACGTGCACCGCGCCGGCGGCATCTTCTCGATCCTGGGCGAATTGAGCCGCGCCGGGCTGTTGCACGGCGACGTGCCGACGGTCCACACCAACTCGATGGCCGAAGCGATCGCCAAGTGGGACATCACCGTCGCCAACAATCCCGAGGCGGAAGAACTGTTCAAGGCCGCGCCGGGCGGGGTGCGGACGACGCAGGCGTTCAGCCAGGCGAACCGGTTCAAGGAACTGGATACCGACCGTGAGAAGGGCGTGATCCGCAGCAAGGAACATGCCTTCAGCCAGGATGGCGGGCTTGCCGTGCTGTTCGGCAATATCGCGCTGGACGGCTGTATCGTGAAAACCGCGGGGGTGGATGCAAGCATCCTGAAGTTCGCCGGCACCGCGCATGTCTGCGAAAGCCAGGACGCCGCTGTCAGCGACATCCTGACCGGCAAGGTCAAGGAAGGCGACGTGGTGGTGATCCGCTACGAAGGGCCGCGCGGCGGGCCGGGCATGCAGGAGATGCTGTACCCGACCAGCTACCTGAAGTCGAAAGGGTTGGGCAAGGCCTGCGCCCTGCTGACCGACGGGCGGTTCTCGGGCGGCACCTCGGGCCTGTCGATCGGCCATGTCTCGCCCGAGGCGGCCGAAGGCGGAACCATCGGCCTGGTCCGCCAGGGCGACCGGATCGAGATCGACATCCCCAACCGTACCATCCACCTGGCGGTGTCCGAAGAAGACCTGGCCGCCCGCCGCGCCGAGCAGGACAAGCTGGGCTGGCATCCCGCGCAGCCGCGCAAGCGCAAGGTGTCCACCGCGCTCAAGGCCTATGCCAAGCTGACCACCAGCGCCGCCAAGGGCGCCGTCCGGCAGCTCTGAGACCCTGTCGGGGGCAGAGTCACTCCCGCCTCCGCTGCATGTCTCCGGCCTGTGTCGGAGACCCTTGCGGAGTTGGGCGGCGCGCCGCGCCATCGGCGCGGCGCGCCGCCCAACGGGAGGAGATGTTTCCCCGGAAACGTCGACGACGGGCGGGAGAACCTGCCAGTCAGGTCACCACGCCAGGGGTCATTCGCCCAGCTTGGCGTGCACCTCGTCCAGATCGATTTCGTCAATCGGCATCTTGTTGGCCGGGTTCTCGAAATCGTATTTGAACAGGTCGAAATCGCGCTTGTAGATCTCGTAGACAAGGTGTTTCGACAGGTCGTCGAAGTAATCCTCGACCGGGTGCGCCCGCTTGGGTCCGTGACCTTCGCTTTCGTTGAAACGAGGAATCTTGTCCAGTTGCACCTTGTACGGCGTTTCGATGCTGTCCAGAACCTCCTGCATCCCTTCGTTGAAGCTTTCGGTCCAGAAGATCTTGTCGTAACGACCGCCATTGCAGATGAAGGTTGAAATATGCCCCGACATGGCCGACCAATGGATGTCAGGATCCATCGGCCGCCGCCAGCGGATGGTGTCCCGTGCGAACAGAAGAAACCGGCGGAAGCTGGCAATCTGGTCGAACTCCTGCTTCCCGTCCTCGCCGCCGACTTCCACTCCATACTTGTAGACCAGCATCGGCACCAGATTGCCACGATAGCGTTTTCCGTTGCGCTGGATACCGCAGATCTTGTCGAAAAACGAACTCAGGATACGGGTGTAGGGGTTGCGAACACAGGTGAACGAATAGGACCTGTGCGCCTTCACATTGCGGGTGATCGGTCCCTGGCTGGCCTCCAGCGCCCATTTGTGCAGTCCGGTTTGGGCGTCATGGATGTCGCCGTCGAAGAAAGTGCCATGATCCGAATAGTACATGATCTGGCCGATGGTCGAGCAGGCACATTTCGGCACCACTCGATAGACCACGCTTTCGCTCTCCGTCATCCAGGTGCCGGGGAAACCCATCTGCCTTGCCTCCTTCGCCTCGTATCGCCATAATCCGGCTTCGGGCACGTTTGCCTCAAGAAACCAAATAAACTCTGTTTATTCAATTGGTCTTCACCATTATCAGGATAAACAGCAGGCAGAAATCAGGGTCGATCGTTTCCGAAATGGCAAAAATCGCCTACATTCTTCTGTGTCACAAAGACCCCGACGCGATCATCATGCAGGCCGAGCGCCTGACTGCGGCGGGCGACTACATGTCGATTCACTTCGACGCCCGGGCCCGGCGGGCAGACTACGACCGGATCAGAAGCGCCCTTGCCGACAACCCTAACGTCACCTTCGCCCGAAAGCGGATAAGATGCGGCTGGGGAGAGTGGTCACTGGTGCAGGCCTCACTCTATGCGACCGAGGCTGCGTTGGAAGAGTTTCCGCGCGCCACCCATTTCTACATGCTTTCAGGCGACTGCATGGCGATCAAGACAGCAGAATATGCCCATGAATTTCTGGATGCGAACGACCGCGATTTCATCGAAAGCCACGACTATTTCGAAAGCGACTGGATCAAGACCGGATGGAAGGAAGAGCGGCTGATCTACCGCCATTGGTTCAACGAGCGCACACAGAAAAAACGGTTCTATGCGATGTACAACGCCCAGAGGCGGCTTGGGCTGACACGCGAGATTCCGCACGATATCCAGGTGATGATCGGCAGCCAGTGGTGGTGCCTGCGACGCCGCACTATCGAATGGGTGCTCGAATTCAGCCGCAGACGCCGTGATGTCATGCGCTTCTTCGCCACGACCTGGATTCCGGACGAGACATTTTTCCAGACCCTGGTGCGGCACCTGATCCCGGAGCACGAAATCGAAAGCCGGACGCTGACCTTTCTGATGTTTTCGGATTACGGGATGCCGGTGACCTTCTACAACGATCACTACGACCTGCTGTTGAGCCAGGATTTCCTCTTCGCGCGCAAGATCAGCCCCGAGGCAAAGGAACTTAAGGCGCGGCTCGGACGGCTTTACGCGGCGCATGGGGTAAGTTTCCGCATATCCAACGAGGGACGCAATCTGTACAAGTTCCTGACCGGGCGCGGCCGGATCGGGCGGCGGTTCGCCATGCGGTTCTGGGAAACCGAAAGCTCGCTGGGCCGCGAGAGGGAACTGTTGATCCTGGTCTGCAAGAAATGGCACGTGGCCAAGCGGCTTCTGGAACAGATCCGCCAGGTGACCAACGTGCCGACAATCGAGTATCTGTTCAGCGAGGAAAGCACGCCGCTGCCCGATCTCGGAGGCATTCAGGCGACGCTGGAAAAACGCACCCGCCACCGCCGCGCCCTGATGCGGATGCTGTTCGAATATTTCGAGACCGATCGGCTTGTCATTTGTCTCGACCCGTCGAATCTGGACCTGATGCACGACTTCTTTTCCGACCGGTCGGTCACCCGGATGCTCGAAATAGAATGCCAGTTCACTGACGAATACCTGATCGGGCACGCATTCAGGGTCGGACTCGCCGGCGAACGCACCCCCAAGGCCACGCTGGAGCGGCTGCTGCCCACCATCCGCAACGAGATGACCTATGAGGCGGACCGCATCCGCGATGCCGGTTTTGCCCGCTATGGCCGCATCCACCAGACCTCGACCCCCGAGGAAAATGCCCACAAGGTGGCCGAGTTCCTTTCGATTCCCTGGGACCAGGCGCTGCGGATCATGCAGAACGACCACATGTTCGCCGATTGACTCCCTGGCTCACCGAATGCCGTTGGCAACCTGTATCTCACGTATGTAGGCCACGATCATCGCAACGTCGCCGCGACTGAGCCCCTCGACCGACGGCATGTCACCGAAGGGCCAGTGGTGGGCGCGCACACCCAGGCTGACAGCGCGCTGGAACGCTTCGTCGGCGTGATGGGACGGTTCATAGATCTTGTGGATCAGGGGCGGAGCGACCCCCTGTCGGCCCGACGCATCGTCACCGTGGCAACTGGCGCATTTCGCCTGAAACAAACGCATACCGATCTTGGCGTTCTCGGACAGGCTGTCAGGAATTGTCACGGGAACGAGTGCAGCACCTGCCGCTGGCGGCGACGCCTCGTCCTTTGCCCAGGGTTTCAGCCAGACGGCATATGTTCCGGCCAGAATGGCCAAAACCAGAAAGAAAATTACAGCGCGTTTCACAAGCAGCTCCTGTTCTGGATGCTCATCCAGTTTCTGAACGTTCCGGCAGGGGCAAGGTCAAGACGAAAAGCTATTTCGATTTCCAGCTGTCAAGCCAGCGCCGGAACCGGCCGCGGCGTTCCTCGATCGCCTCGCCGGCGGCGTAGAGGCTGTCTTCGACATCCTCGATTACCGGGTCGATCCGGGCCTCGCGGAACCGCCGCCAGCGCACCCACACGGCCCAGAGCAGCGCCGCCAGCAGGGTGAGGATCACGATGTTGAACCAGGGGATCAGGCGCACATCCGGCCCGGCCACCGGCTTTATCGCGACCGCATTGGGAAAGATCGACAGGAATTCGTTGCGCCAGCCGTAATGGGTGACCGCCACCCATTCGGGTTTGTCCCTGGACGAGATCGCGTCATTCGCCTCGGTATAGAGATTGGCAGTGTCGAACTTGAAATAGGGCGGCCAGCTCCAGCTCGTATCCTCGTTGCGATAGACCCGCGGGCGGCCCCCCGGCGTCACCCCCTGGATGAATTGCACGTCGCGGTTGATGATACTGGCCGACTGATCGTCTGGCCGCGACCAGAAGATGCGCGTCCAGTCATTCAGCTCCTGCCGTTCCTCGTAGGTGTTGACGATCCGCACGATGTCGCGCTGCGGCAGGGTATAGTGCAGGAAGGCGGCGAAACTGACCCAGAACACCACGATTATCGTCCATTTGACATAGCGCATGGCCAGGTCCTCACATGAAATTCACGATATAGATCAGCACCGCGATCAACGCCCAGGGGACAAAGTAGACCCCCAGGATCAGCTTGCGCCGGAACGATCCGTCATAGGCCCTGAGGCCGCGTTCGACAAAGGCCTCCTTGTCGCCGGTCTTGCCCTTTTCGTCCCACCAGCGTTCCAGCTTATCGCGCCGTACCGCGCGCGAATAGAATGACAGCGCCACATAGACTACCGTCTGCACGATCAGCAGGACAAGGACAAGCCTGAGAAGTCCGAACACCCTATCTCCTCCGTACCGCGCCCCAGGGACCGACCCGTTCGATCAGCGCCGCGTCGACGGCAGGGCTTGCCTCGCCGCTCATGTCCGGTTCGTGTCCGAACAGGGCCGCGCGCGCCCCCGCCTTGTCCACCTGATACTCGCGCGCCAGGAAATCGGCAACAAAGGCGCGCTTGGCCTCGGGCCAGGTTGTATAGAGACGATAGAACAGTTCCTTGTGACAGATAAACAGCTGGCGGGCGTCCAGCGGCGCCAGTTCCGCCAGCAGCATGTTGACCAGGTCGCGGTCGGGCGTGTCGGCGGCGCGCAGCCCGTAGAAATAGGCAGGGTCTTCGGCCGCGATGCGCGGCCAGTCGCCGCCGTTCTCGGCCCAGCGCGCCAATTGCGCCAGCCCGTGATATTCCTCGGGCAACCGGTCGGCATGCATCCGCGCCAGCCGCCGCATGTCGCCGCGATCGAGGCCCGACAACTCCAGCCCGGTATCCGCGATGGTGTCGATGACGATGAAATCCATCTTTTGCCGCAGCACCGCCGCTGCATCCATCCCCCGCGCCCGCACGATGGGTTCGGCGAGCTTGTTGAAATCAAGGAACTTGGCAATGCGGTTGCGTTCGCTCAGGTCGAACACGTATTTCACCGGCATCTCGCCCTCGGGCTTGTCGCCCGCGCAGATCATCGCCGGGTGCTGCACATCAGGGAACAGGTAGAGCCCGCCGAAATGCGCCGTCCAGAAATTGCGCTGCTCATGCGCCTTGTGGCTCAGGTGCACCGGGTTGCGGGTGATGTCGCCGGTCTGCCTGGCAATGCCGATCATCTCGGCGATCAGCACATCGTCGAACCAGGCGTCGTCTTCGGTCTTGAACCGCTCGATCATTGCCGCCAGTTTACCCGCGTTCTTCAGCGTGCCGCCCACGGTGTCGGCCTCGATCTCGATCTTGCGCAGGGTGAAAAGGTCGGCGGGTGAGCGCAGCTTGAAGACCGAGTTCACCAGCTCCCCCGCCACCGCATCGGTGGCGGTCAGCGCAAAAAGCTGCGCCTCGTTCGCCTCGATGAACTCGCGCAGGATGGCGCGCGAGGTCGAGAATTTGACGTTCAGGAGCGGCGCGCGCTTTTGCTCGGGCGTCAGCAGGATGAACTGCCGGTTGACCCCGTTGGGGTTGAGGTAGAGCGGATCGCCCAGTTCATCGCCGATCTCGGGCGAATAACCCGAGATGTCGATATGGAAATCGGTGAGCGCCGTGGTCTTGCCCGCGAGATGCTGGAGCGCGCGATTATACCGCTCTACCAGCGCCGGGCTGGAGATATGCACGAGATTGCCGAACATCAGGCCGGATTGGATGAGGCGGATCATGGCGCTGGATCCAACTTTCTTCCAATACTATCGATCAATTTGGTAAGCTGCTCTAATCGACCTTCTAGCTGAGTAGACTTACTGGCGCGACCTAATGCATCGCGATGCTGACACAACACAGAGTACATACTTTCTAGTGCTTTGCATCTGATCGGTGGCTTGATCGCCTCTCCATCAACCAGTGAATTCAGAGCGCTCTCTAAATTACTCAATAAATCATGAACGTCTGACTCAATTATGTCTCGCCCTCTAGAGTACTTCTTTTGAGCATGGTTCAGAAGGACCAGTTCAGTACTTTCACCAACTCCAAACAGTACTTCTTGCCTACCACCAAGAACCTCGATGACCGCGTCTTTTAGAACCTTCTTCAACTTACCTGCTTCTGCACCCCAATACTGCTCTATCCGCAACCTTTGTTCTTCTACCAATACTTTGTTCTGAGACTTTAGAATCTCAACCTGAGAGTCTTGAGCTTCAGCCATCTTCTGGAACTCTTTTCTTGTTAGTTCCAGCTCCTTGCGTTGCTCTCCCAATTCCTGGCTTTGCAGCCAAACGGTGACAATAATCCAAACAAACGCGAGCGCTCCCGCAAAACCGGCAAGCGTATCCCCAATCTCATTTGGTCGCGCTGCCAAAAACGTTGAGAACTTTGTTTGGCAGACGCCTTCACTATCGCAATCGGCTTGAAAACCGATCCAAAGCGCAAGCGACAGCACGGCCAAAGTTGCCAGAACACCCCAGAACACCGGATGAAAGCACAGGCGTTTACCCATCCTTCCCCTCCAGATACCGTTTCTTCGCCGCGTCCATCCGGCCCATCTCGCGCACCATGCCGTCGATGGCGACCTCGTCCGACTTGTCGGCATAACGGAACTCGGAATCCGCATAGCGGTTGATCTCCTGCACCACCATCTCGACCGTGATCGGCCTGCGCAGCTCCTCGATCATCGCGCATTTGGTGTCATAGTCGCGAAACAGGAACAGGTCGGGGTTCTCCATCCATTCGTCGGGCAGTTCGAAATCCATCGCCCGCACCTTGACCGCGTCGGTGATGTTCTTGATCGCGCGGCCCGTGAAGCGTTCGTCAGCCTCCTGTATCCCTTTCAGGTACGTCCCCAGCTTGGCGATGGTGTCGAGCGGCCCGACCTGTGCCGCCACCCGCTCCCACACCTGTGCCAGCCCGGCCTCTTGCGGGCGGCCATGGGCGGCAAAGCTGGCGGCGACCGCGCGCTTGATCTCTTGCGCGGCATAGAGGTCGTGATCGCCCAGCGGGATCTCGTGGCGCTTGCCCAGCAGCAGGGCCAGGATGTCGATGTAATCCTCGCGCGTCTGCGGCCCGTCGACCAGGAACCGCGCGCCCGCCCGCTGGCGCAGGGCGTCGTCGACATTCTCGGGGTAGTTCGAGAACATGCCGAAGGTGCAATTGCCGCGCACCACCGTATTGGCGCCGGAAAACGCCTCCATGAACACCGCCGTCACCTCCTGCTGGCCCGCGCTGGACTGCCGGTCGCCGCGCTTGCCCGCGATCTGGTCGATATCGTCGATGGTGCCGAACCCGATCACGCCGGGATCGAGCACGTTCTGGACAAACGCCTTGGCGTTCTGGCCCGACTTGCCCTGATAACTGTCGATATTGTCGATACCGAAGTTCTGATAGCGGAACGGATAGCCCGCGTTGCGGCAATATTCGTCGATCAGCCCCGCCATCATCTGGATCAGCGTCGTCTTGCCGGTGCCCGGCTTGCCGTCGCCCATGAAGGTGAAGATGAAGCCGCCCAGTTCCGCAAACGGGTTCAGGCGGCGCTCGAAATCATAGGCCATCAGCATCTTGGCCAGCCTCAGGGCCTGGTATTTGGCGATATGATTGCCCACGACCTCGTTCGGTTTCTTGAACGTCATGGTGAGCGTACTCGACCGCGCCTTGGCCGCCGGGGTGAACCCGCGCAGGGTCAGGTCGTCGGCCTCGACGCGCCAGGTGGCAGCCGTGAAGGGCGCGAGATGCGCCGCCGCCTGCGCGCGGGCGGCGGCCTTGGCCATCAGCTGTTCGGCGAACGCTGCGGTCGTGGCCACCAGCTGCGCATCGTCAGCCGCGAATTGCGCCAGTTTCCGGTCGAGCTCCCACAGCGCGCCATGCAGCGCCAGTTGCGCGTTGTCGGTCAGGAATTCCTCGACCTCGCCCACCTCGACCGAGACCGCGCCCAGATGTGGTGACAGCAGGTAGGCCAGCGCATTGCCGAAGACATGCGCAACGACAAGCGCCTCGGCGGTCAGCAGCTCAGCAAACTCGCTCTTGCGCGCCGGCGGCAAGTCGCCCGCAAGATTGGCGCGCTTGAGGTCCGAAAGCGGCGTGCGCTCGGCATAGGTATCGCCCATCGCAAAGGCGATCGCGATCGCGCGCCGGATCGCCCGTGCCACGGTGGCCTGCAACGGCGAGGTCAGGGTATCGCCGTCGTCCGCCACCGTAATCCGGTCAAGCAGGTGCACCCCATCGGGCCGCGACACCCGCCGCGTCACCAGCCCCGGCGTGGTAGAGCGGAACCGCCGGGCTGCGGGAATGCCGGGCGATCTTTCCTCCACTGGCCCATGCGCGCCGGCCCGCGCCACCCGCGTCGCATGGTCGAACCCCTCAAGCAGTGCCGCTGCCGCCAGGTAATGGGCGCGGATCGCCTCTTCGCGCAATTCCATCTGGTCCGATGTCAGGCTCATGTCACAACGCCCCTGTCTTCACTTTGCTCAAAATACTCCCGCCGGAGGCTTGGCCCGGCAGGGCCAATCAGTATCGCAGCACCTGCCCGCCCTCGCTCACCACGAATTTGCGCACATCGGCGAAGCCCGGCGGGTTGCGTTCCGCCAGAACCTGGAACGGGCGCTGTGGCAGGATGATGGCCCGGCTGGTTCGGGTCGCCCCGGTTTCCGCCCCCTGCCCGCCGAAGGGATCCAGCGCAAACACCTCGCGTTCGACCGTGCCGAACCAGCCCGACCGCTCGCGGGTCACGTCCTGGCTTTCCAGTTCCTCGCTGGTCCAGGCCAACGCCCAGTCCTGTCCTGCCGGGGACTGGGCATCCTCCAGCACGGCGCGCAGCGGCCCGGATTGTTCGGTGAAGGCCGAGGAATACATCGGCCCGACATGGATGCGGCGCAGGTGCTTGGGGTGAAGGTCGTCGAAATCCTCGTCGAACCCCCTGGCGATGGTCAGCAGCTTGAGCCCGCTCAGCGACTGCGCCATCAGATGCGCCTGCGCCTCGGGCCAGCGGTGCTGATCCTTGGGCAGGGCGGTCTTGCCGGTGTCCTCGACACGCATGATGTAGATTACCGGCAGGTTGATCTGGCTGTCATAAATGGCCCAGTGCAGCAGGAAACTGCGCCGTTCGCCGCGAGTCTCCAGCCAATGGCATTCGGGATCGTTGCGCTGCCAGAACATCTGGCCGCGTGAAAGCTCCTCGTAATACTGCCTCTGCGACAGGGCGAATTGCAGTTTGGTCGGAATTTCGTGGGCTCCGAGTATCTGCCGAACCATCTGGTCCTTCAGCTCCGCTTCCGACGGCATATTGGCGAGGTGGCTCGCCGCCTGCTGCGCATCGTTCGCCATGGTCATCAGTTCCGCCGCCACCGGAAAGCCGCTCTCGCGCCTGTCCATGTTGAGCGACCCGAAGAACCGCCCCGTGTCACGCCCGACCAGCAGGTATTTCATGCTGAGCGCACGAAAGGTGAAGAGCAGCCCCGAGATGTAACGCGAGACGATGCGCACCTCGTCCCGGCTGATCGCCCCTTCGGCCTCCATGTTGGCCGCAACCCGCAGCAGATGGGTTGTAATGGTCTCGAACTTGCGGAAATACCGGCGAGATGCAAAATTGTCGGTCAGCCCGACGTGATCGTGGGCGGGATCGGCCAAGGATCAGCCCCCGTAAAGGTTCTTGTCGTGCTTCTCGACAATCGCGGCGAACCGACGGGCAAAGCGCTCGTCGGCCTTGGCCTTTTTTTCCAGCACGTCACGGGCAAAGACCATGTGCCCTTCATGGGCCTCCAGCATGTCGGCCATCTTCTGGTTGGTGGCCGTGCCGATGGCGGCCATGGCCGTCTGTGCCTCCTGATCGGTCTGTACGCCGATCTCGTTGATCCGATGCGCCACGTCCTGCTGCTGCGCGGTCTTCAGAGACTTGGTCAGCGCATCATAAAGCACCACCCGCTGCTGCGTGTCCGTCTGCAGCTTGTTGATCAGCACCATCTGCGTCGCCGCCTGGTTTTGCAGGCTGTCCACCCAGGTCTTGCCCTTTTCGATATAGCGCTCGAGCGTCTGCGACTTGGCGAGTTTCACCTGTTCGTCCTGCACCCTGGCGTTGTAGGCCTTGTTCAACTCCGCCAGCTCGGTTTCCAGCTTGGTCCGCGCAGCGGCGTCCTGTTCGACACTGATCCTGTTTTCCAGCGCGATGATCTGTGGATCCATCGCCAGGATTTCGGCCCGCACCTCTTCCAACGCGGCGACGGTCGCCTCGCGATCGCCCAGTGTACTCGTCAGGTTGGTTTCAACCTTGGTGCGCTGCTCTTCCAGAACCGCAAGCTGCCCTTCGAGCAGCTTCACGATCACGTCCGACTTGGCGATAAGATCCTGCAACTTGTCGTCGATATTGGCGGTGCGCATCCGTTCCTGCCGCAGGGATTCGGATTTGCCCTTGGAAAAGATGCCGACAAAGCTCTCCCACCCGGTTTTCGAGCGCATCTCGTCGAAGTCCCGGGAAAACGCACTGGTCACGTCGTCCAGCCCCATGATCAGTTCGGCAATGTTGGCGTTCATCACCTCGGTATGGGCATGCACGTCTTCCAGCGTCGCATTCTCTATGTCGATTTCGGCCTCGCCCGCCGCAATCTTCGACCGCGCCGCCTCGATCCGGCTGGTTACACTTTCGATCTGCGCCTGGCTTTCGCGCACCTTGCGCTGTGTTTCCAGGATCATCGCCTCGAATGCAGTATCGGACATGGCTTTATCCTTTGAGTTCAAAAGCTTCGAAAAAAGATAGGGAATGTGATGGCGATTTACATCCCCCGGCGCGGATGTTTCCCCAAGAACTGTGGCAAAGTCGCGAGAAAAAGGAAAGCGGCAAGACATCGGGCTTGCGGCCATCTGGCCAAGGTCCGAAGATGTTGCGGAAACCCAGCAGGACCCGGATCATGCCCCAGACCTTTGCGCCCGTCACCGCCACTGGCACCGGTGAAACAGAACGCCCAGCCCCCGAGAAAGTGATCTCTGGCGATCCTGTCTTCACGACATGGAATCTCGAAGAGAGCGATGGTCTCTATTGCGGCATCTGGAGCGCCACCCCAGGCAAATGGCGCGTATCCTATGACGAGTGGGAGTATTGCCGGATCCTGTCGGGCTATTCGGTGCTGACGGATGCCGACGGCCACACCCGCGACTTGCGGGCGGGCGACAGCTTCATCATCCGTCCCGGATTCTCCGGAACCTGGGAGGTGATCGAAACCACCACCAAGGATTACGTGATCCGGTTGTGACACACGATACTCCGCCCCCATGAGGGGGCGAAGATTTTTCGGCGAAAAATCTCCGCCGTCTCAACCAACAATGTTGAACCCGGGACCGTAGGGATAGCCGGTGATGTTCTCGTTGCCATCCTCGGTGATCACGAGAATGTCGTGCTCCCGATACCCGCCGGCACCCGGCTGATCGTTGGCAATCGTCAGCATCGGTTCCATCGAGATCACCATTCCGGGTTCCAGCACGGTGTCGATATCCTCGCGCAGTTCCAGCCCCGCCTCGCGGCCATAGTAATGGCTGAGCACACCGAAGCTGTGGCCATAGCCGAAGGCGCGGTATTGCAGCAGGTCGCGCTCGGCGAAGAAATCGTTGATCTTGTGGGTGACCTCGGCGCAGCTGGCGCCGGGTTTCAACAGCGAAATACCGTATTCGTGCGCGGCGACGTTGGCTTCCCAAATCTTCAGGCTGGCCGCGTCGACCTCCTGCACGAACATGGTGCGTTCCAGCGCTGTGTAATAGCCCGAGATCATCGGAAAGGTGTTGAGCGACAGGATATCCCCCCGCTCCAGCACCCGGCCCGTCACCGGGTTATGCGCGCCATCGGTGTTGAGACCCGACTGGAACCAGACCCAGGTGTCGCGGTATTCCGCATCGGGGAACCGTTTGGCAATCTCCAGCTCCATCGCGTCGCGCCCGGCCATGGCCACGTCGATCTCGCGCACCCCGGCCTTGACCGCATCGCGGATGGCATATCCGCCCACATCGGCCACTTGCGCGCCTTGCCGGATCAGGGCGATCTCGGCGGGTGATTTCATCATCCGCTGGCGCATGGTGGTGTCGAACAGATCGACCGTTTTCGACGGCGCGAGGAAGCTGTCGAGCTTGCCTTTTTGCAACAGGCTGAGGTGGTCGCTTTCATAGCCGATCACCCGCCCCTCGCCGGTCACCGAACGGATCGCGCGCCAATAGTTGTCGCGCTGCCAGTCGGTATAGGTGATGTTGTCACCATGGCAGCGCCGCCAGGGCTGGCCCGCGTCGATACCGGCGCTGATCGTCAGGCTTTCGGTCGGAGTGACCACCAGCGCATAGGGCCGCCCGAAGGCGCAATAGAGAAAGCCCGAGTAATAGGCGATGTTGTGCATCGAGGTGAAGACGGCGGCCTCGACGCCCAGCACCTCCATGCGGGCGCGCAGGCCCAACAGACGGGCTTCGTATTCCGCGGCCTCGAAAGGCAGTTTGGCCTCGGCGCCATTGTGAAAACGATAGAATTCCGGACGCGACAAGTCAGCGGTCATGGATGACCCTCCTTTGCAGAAAGGTCCCGGCGTTCAGGACGGGGGATTGGGCACATGCCGCGCGGCATGAGGCGACGCCATCGCCAGAGCCCGCGCGGACATTGGCGCAAGCATTCGAGTCGATCAAGTGGGAGTTTCACATGTCGAACCCTCCCAATTTGATCAAATCTGGATTGATTCCTCCCCGCGAGTGGACATAGACAAGAGCCGACACACCTGTTTGGGTGCACCCGAGACATTCTAGGCGGAGACACAGCCATGCTGGACGAAACGACCGATCTGAAATCGCTCCTCAAGAACCCGGAGTTGCTGGCGACCAGGGCCTATATCGGCGGCCAATGGGTTGACGGCGATAACGGCACCTTTGCCGTGACCAACCCCGCGCGCGGCGACGTGATCGCCGAGGTCGCGGACCTGAGCCGCGCCCAGGTGGCGGGCGCCATCGCCCAGGCCGAAGCCGCGCAAAAGGAATGGGCCCGGTACACCGGCAAGGAGCGCGCCGCAATCCTGCGCCGCTGGTATGACCTGATGATGGCCAATGCCGAGGACCTGGGCCGCATCCTGACCGCCGAGCAGGGCAAGCCCCTGGCCGAAGCCATCGGCGAGATCGCCTATGGCGCGTCCTTCATCGAGTTCTTCGCCGAAGAGGCCAAGCGCATCTATGGCGAGACCATTCCCGGCCACCAGCGCGACAAGCGGATCACCGTTCTGAAACAGCCCATTGGCGTCGCCGCGTCCATCACGCCGTGGAACTTCCCCAACGCGATGATCACCCGCAAGGCCGGCCCGGCGCTGGCGGCCGGCTGCGCCTTTGTCGCGCGGCCCGCGGCGGAAACTCCGCTGTCGGCGCTGGTGCTGGCGGTGCTGGCCGAACAGGCCGGCATTCCGGCGGGCGTGTTCAACGTGGTGCCCTCGTCGCGCGCAAGCGAGATCGGCAAGGAGTTCTGCGAGAACCCCGGCGTGCGCAAGCTGACCTTTACCGGCTCGACCGAAGTCGGTCGCATCCTGCTGAAACAGGCCGCCGATCAGGTGATGAAATGCTCGATGGAACTGGGCGGCAACGCGCCCTTCATCGTGTTCGACGATGCCGATCTGGATGCCGCCGTCGAAGGCGCGATGATGTGCAAGTTCCGCAACAACGGCCAGACCTGTGTCTGCGCCAACCGGATTTATGTCCAGGCCGGCGTCTATGACGAATTTGCCGCCAAGCTGAAGCTGGCGGTCGAGAACCTAAAGGTTGGCGACGGGCTCAGCGCCGGGACCACCACCGGGCCGCTGATCAACGCGGATGCGGTCGAAAAGGTGAAAGAACATATTGCCGACGTAGCCGCCAAGGGCGGTGCGATCCTGACCGGCGGCCTGCCGCATGATCTCGGCGGCACCTTCTTCCAGCCGACCGTGATGACCGGCGTCACCCAGGACATGAAGGTCGCGCAGGAAGAAACCTTTGGCCCGTTGGCGCCGCTCTTCAGGTTCGACACGGTGGACGAGGTGATCCACATGGCGAACGACACCATCTTCGGTCTGGCCGCGTATTTCTATGCCAAGGACCTGAGCCGCGTCTACAAGGTGGCCGAGGCACTGGAATATGGCATCGTCGGCGTCAACACCGGCATCATCTCGACCGAGGTGGCACCGTTCGGCGGCGTCAAGCAATCCGGGCTGGGCCGTGAAGGCAGCCATCACGGAATCGAGGATTACCTGGAGATGAAATACATCTGCATGTCGGTCTGACCGGGTTCAGGCGGGCGCGGCAAGCATCCCCATCAGCTGTGCCACCGCCGCGTTCCAGGCTGCTGTTTCATCGGGCGACAGCCCATCGCCCATTACATCTGCCAAGGCGGTCTGCAAGGCGCGGGCCGCCTTTTTCAGGTCCGCAGGGTTCAGGTTGAACCGCGCATGGGACCGGGCCAGGCCGCGCCCCAGAACCCGGAAATTGTCCGCGTCGCTCATCCCGCGCACCGTGGCGGCCAGCATCGAGGCGAACATCTCCTTCTGCGCGGGAAAGTCGTTCTTGAACAACCGCCGCGCCTCCGGAAGCTCCAGGAACAAATGGTGATAAAACCGCTCGGTCAGATCCGCCTTTCGTGTAAATACCCTGGCAAAACTGGATTGCACCAGCCGGATCTGATCGTCGGTCATGCCGCCTCGCTCACGCGCTACTGGCCGGGTTCTCCCGGTCGCAGGCGAGTATGAGGGCTGGCGGTTAACGGCGGGTTTCCGCTTCGCGACTACGCAACCGGTGCCGGGTCTGGAGATATCCCGATATCACCGGCGCTTGCGGGCAACCTTGCGCTTGACCTTGTCGGCCTTGTGCTTGGCCCTGGCCGCCTGGCGCCGCACCACGCGCTTGCCCTTGGCGGTGCCGCCGCCGCGGGGCAACTCCTTCTCTTCGAGGCTCAGCAGTTCGAATTCCAGTCCGCCTGTCACCGGAGAGGCCTGCGCCAGGCGCACGGTGACCCGCTGGCCGATAGCGATCAGCAGCCCGGTCTCCGACCCCATCAACGTTCCCGCCTCGCGGTCGAAATGAAAGAACTCGCGCCCCAGCGAGCGCACCGGAACCAGCCCGTCGGCCCCGGTCTCGTCCAGTTTGACGAAAGCGCCGAAGCGGGCGATGCCGCTGATCCGGCCGGTGAATTCGTTACCCACCCGCTCCGAGAGGTAAGCCGCGAGATAACGGTCGGTCGTGTCGCGCTCGGCCATCATCGAACGGCGTTCGGTGTCCGAGATATGGGTGGCGATCCGGTCCAGCTGCTCGATCTCGTCCGCCGTCAGCCCGTCCTCGCCCCAGCCATGCGCCTTGATCAGGCCACGATGCACGATCAGGTCCGAGTAGCGCCGGATCGGCGAGGTGAAATGCGCATAGTTCCTCAGCGCCAGTCCGAAATGCCCGAAGTTTTCCGGGTTGTAATAGGCCTGCGCCATCGACCGCAGGGTGGACATGTTGATCAGTTCCGCCTCGTCCGTACCCGCCGCCTGATGCAGCAGCGCGTTCAGGTGGCGGGTTTGCAGCACCTGCCCCTTGGCCAGCGTCAACCCCGAGGCCTGCGCGGTCTCGCGCAGCGCCTCCAGCTTTTCGGGCGCGGGTTCCTCGTGGACCCGAAACAAGAGCGGCACGCGTTTCGCAATCAGCGTCTCGGCGGCGGCCACATTGGCGAGGATCATGAACTCCTCGATCAGCTTGTGCGCGTCCAGCCGGTCGCGAAAGGCCACGCTTTCCACATGGCCCTTGTCGTTCAGCACGATCTTGCGTTCCGGCAGGTCGAGGTCCAGCGGCTGACGCCGCGCGCGGGCGGCTTCCAGAGCCTGGTAAGCGGCATAAAGCGGCTTCAGCACCTCCTCGACCAGCGGTCCGGTCTTGTCGTTGGGGGCGCCGTCGATGGCGGCTTGCACCTCCTGATAGTTCAGCGAGGCGACCGAGCGCATCAGCCCCCGGACAAACCGGTGACCGATCTTGTTGCCCTGCGCATCGATCTGCATCCGCACCGCCATACAGGCGCGCGGCACGCCCTCGTGCAGAGAACACAGATCGCCCGACAACCGGTCGGGCAGCATCGGCACCACCCGGTCCGGGAAATAGGTCGAGTTGCCGCGCTTGCGCGCCTCGCGGTCCAGTGCGCTGCCGGGGCGGACATAGGCCGCCACATCGGCAATCGCGACCCAGATCACATGGCCGCCCGGATTCTTCGGGTCATCGTCGGCATGGGCGAAACAGGCGTCGTCATGGTCGCGTGCATCCGACGGGTCGATGGTGATCAGCGGCATGTCGCGCAGGTCCTGCCGCCCGGACAGGCCCAGAGGCTTGGCCCGGTCGGCCTCCTCGATCACCTTGTCGGGAAAGTCGTCAGGGATGCCGTGCTGGTGAATGGCGATGAGCGACACCGCCTTGGGCGCGGATGGATCGCCCAGCCGCTCGATGATGCGGGCGCGCGGCAGACCCATGCGACCCTTTGGTCCGGCCTGTTCGGCCTCGACCAGTTCGCCATCCTTGGCGCCATGCACTGCACCTTCGGCCACCAGCCATTCGTTCTGGCCCGCCTTGTCGATGGGCACGATACGCCCGCCCTCGGTCCCCTTGCGGAAGATGCCCAGGATCTTGTGCGGGTTGGTGCCGATCCGCCGGATCAGCCGCGCCTCGTAATTGTGGTCTTCCTCGTGCACCACCGTGAGGCGCGCGAGAATACGGTCGCCCGCCCCCAGCGCCGGATCGCTGGCGCGCGGCAGGACCAGCACGATGGGCTCGACCCCTTCGCCGTGCCATTCCAGCGGGCGCGCGAACAGATCGCCATTCTCGTCAGGCTCCTTGACCTGCAACACGCTAACCGGCGGCAACCTGTCGGGATCGCCATAGCTGCGTTTGCGCTTCTCCAGATGGCCCTCGGCCTCCAGCTCCTTGAGGATGCGTTTCAGGTCGATCCGGTCCGAGCCCTTGATGCCAAAGGCCTTGGCGATATCGCGTTTCGAAGTGAGCGTGGGATGCGCGGAAATCCAGTCGAGGATCTCCTGCTTCGTAGGGATGCGTGTCATGCCCTTGCCGTAGCACGCGGCGCGGGGCGCGTCACCGCAAAAGCGACGGTTTCCCAGCCTGCCGCAGGTCGGCAAAGGTGTCGATGTCGCGCAAAACATCAACCAGAGCAATCCGATGCCCGTCGAGACCCGCCAGCGTGTCGGCCAGCGCCTGTTCGCCGGACCATCTGACACCCTCGAACAGCGGGCGCGGCAAGGCTCGGCGCCGCGCCGCGCCCACCAGCCAATAGCCGCCGTCGGTCGCCGGGCCGAACACAAACTCGGCGCCACCCAGCGCCGCAAAAGCGCGACCTATGTGGGCACGAGTAACCCCCGGAATATCGGCACCGATCAGGCAGACCGGCCCGCATGGCGCGCTCCGCAACTGAAGCGCCATGCGCTGCCCCAGATCGCCCCGCCCCTGCGGACGGCGCGTCAGATCGCCGGGCCAGACCCGGCTGGCCAGACCCTCGGCATCAGGCGACACCGCCAGCACGATCTGCCAGCGCGGGTCGCGCAGCCGCCGGATCAGCGCCCGCGTCTGGTGGCGGAACCACCAGGCCGCGCCGACCATGCCGATGTCGCGCCCCAGCCGGGTTTTCACCCGGCCCGGTCGCGGTTCCTTGACCATGATGACCAGAGTGCGCCGCATCGCTGTGGCTCAGGCGAAATAGTCCCGCAGGATCCGGCCATAAATGGCCTTGAGCTGGTGGATCTGGGCGATCTCGACCCGCTCGTCCACCTGGTGCATTGTACGGCCCACCAGCCCGAATTCGACCACCGGGCAATGGTCCTTGACAAAGCGCGCGTCCGAAGTGCCGCCCGAGGTCGACAGTACCGGCGCCACGCCGGTTTCCGCCTCGACCGCTGCCGCCACCAGATCGGACAGCGCACCGGGCGGGGTGAGGAAGCTTTCGCCGGAAATCTTGACCTTCATTTCGACCGTAACGCCGAATTCCCCGGCCACCCTGTCCGCCTCGGCCTGCATCCACTCCGTCAGGCTGGCGCCAGAATGCAGGTCATTGAACCGGATGTTCACCGTCGCGCGGCATTGCGCCGGGATCACGTTGGTCGCGGTGTTGCCGGTGTCGATGGTCACTACCGCCAGTGTCGAGGCGTCGAAATGGTCGGTTCCCTCGTCCAGGGTGTGACTGGCCAGCCGGTCCATCAGCCGCGCCATTGCCGGCAAGGGGTTTTTCGCCCGGTGCGGATAGGCCGAATGCCCCTGCACCCCATTTACCGTGAACCAAGCCGACATCGAACCACGCCGTCCGATCTTCATCATCTCGCCCATCCGGTCCGGGCAGGTCGGTTCACCCACCAGGCAGACCGACATCCGCTCGCCTGCCGCATCCATGTAGTCGAGCAGGGCGGTTGTGCCGTCGATGGATGCGCCCTCTTCATCTCCGGTAATGGTCAGGATCACCGCCCCGTCGGGCGGTGTCCGCGTGACGAAATCCGCCGCCGCCGCCGCAAAGGCCGCGACGCCCGATTTCATGTCGGTCGCGCCGCGCCCGTAGAGAAACCCGTCCTTTTCCTCGGCGCCAAAAGGCGGCATCGTCCAGGCCGCCGCATCACCCACCGGCACCACGTCGGTATGCCCGTTGAACCCGAAGGTCCGCGGATGGCCCTTGGCCCCCCAGCGGGCGAACAGGTTGCGCACCCCACCGCGATCGACCCGGACACAGGAAAAACCGGCCTCGGAAAGCACGCTTTCCACAACGTCCAGCGCGCCATCATCCTCGGGCGTGACCGAGGCACAACGGATCAGATCGGCGGTCAGCCGGACGGCATCGGTGGTCATGGTCGGACTCCTCGGGCAAGGTCGCAGTGTCTGGGCGTCACATTTGTGACGAAATGACCGCAATGCCAACCCTTTTGCGTTGATATTCTACTTAACAACCGAAGCTTGCTCGTGCTACGGTTGCGCATAATAACAAGACCCGAGGCAGGGTATCGAGCTTTTCGCCTGAAAAAGGCAGAACCGGAAACGACCGCACAAAAGATGCGGACGGTTCATTCGTCGGACCGGATCTCCCGGCGCGGCCTCCCTGCTTCGAACCATGACGTGTTGGGGAAGGACATGACCAGGGGAGCCGGGCTTATAAACAATACGGGCGCCTTTGCGATGCAGATGGAAAATGCCATATTCGGCAGCAGAGCAACCGTCGTCCGCGTCCCGACGGATTGCCAGGCAGCACAAGGCGCGGTTGCTTGCCTCTTCGATGAAGGTTGCATGACATGAGCTGGATCGCCATTTCTTCTCAGGAGACACACAGGTTCGATCTGGCCGGACTGTCCAATCTCAGCAATTCGGTCGAAAACGGAAACGTATCCGATGACGAATTGTTGGTGCGCGGCTCCCTTGTTTTCGAAACCCGCCTTCCAAACGCGAACCGGCCCAGATTCCTGCTGCACTACGAACGGCGGGGCGCCTGGCCATTCCACCTGTCCTTGCAGGCGATCCCCGGCGGAGGCCTGATCCTAATCGTCCACCAGGGCGGTTCGGTGCTGCATCAGGTGCTCAACATTGCCGACAGCGGCCGCATCGAAACATTGCGCCTCAGCTATGCCTGGGACGCGCCCGCACGGGCAGGTTGGCTGGCCCTTGAACATGACGAACGCGAATTCGCGCTTCTGGTCGAAGTCCAGGCGCCACCACCCTTGCGATGCGGCGACCTGAGGACGCTCTTCACCGATGGCAATCATCGGTTCGTGTCTCCTGACATGGTCTATTTCGCGCTGTCGGACCAGATCGAACCGGTCGGCCCGATGCCATCGCTGCTTCCCGATACGCCGGTCGCCACCCCGTCCGGCTACCGGGCGCTGCGCGACATCCGGCGGGGCGATACCGTGATCACCGCCAATGGCGATGCGGTCCCCGTGTTGCAAACGGTCAGCCGGACAATGCCCGCCTTTGGCAGCACCGCACCCCTGACCGTTCGGCGCCCGTATTTCGGCCTGCGGCAGGATATCGTCGTTGCGCCCTCGCAACGGTTTCTGCTTTCCGGGTCCCAGGTGGAGTACCTCTTCGGCCGCGAGGCGGTTCTGGTCTCGGCGAGGCATCTGGTTGGCGGGCACTCGGTCACGCCGGCGCGCGCCGGGATGACGGTCACCTATGGACAGTTGTTGCTGCCATCGAACGATGCGGTGGTGACTGCGGGCACACTTGCCGAAAGCCTCTACATCGGCCGCCTGCACCGGCGGCCGCTCCACCTTGCGGCCAGTATCCTGGCCGGGTTCGACCGGACACGCCTACCCGATCACGGACGGCCTGCGCATATGGTCCTGCGCGCCTTCGACGCCCGCATCCTGGCCGAAGCGCGCGCCGCCTGATCGGCGCATTGTGGCCTACGGGCGTTTGTAGACCGTCCGCCCGCCGCAGATCGTCCGGCGTACCGCCACGCGATCCAGAACCCCGGGGTCCATTGCCTCGATTTCGCCGTCCAGGATGACGACATCGGCCAGCTTTCCCGGTGTCAGGCTGCCCTTGATCGTATCGGTCCTTTCGGCAAAGGCGCCGCCCATCGTATAGCCGCTCAGGGCCTCGGCGAGTGTCAGGCGCGGGTCTGCCTGTTCGGCGCACCAGCTCTGCCGGGTCACCGCCGCATGAAACCCCCGCATCACCGAGATATCGGTCACAGGCCAGTCAGACGCCAGCGCGATGGCGACACCGGCATCCTTGAGCCGACGGACCGGATAGCTGTCAGGCCAGCGTTCCGGGGGAATCGCGCCTTGCGCCGGTTGCAGCGGGAAGCCGGTGCCGGGCACATGCATCGGCTGCATCGATGCAATCACCCCCAGTTCGGCCAGCCTGGGTATGTCGGCCGGGTCGATCAGCTCGATATGCTCGATCCGGTGCCGCAATCCGCTGTCCCCGTTGGCCCGGCGTGCCGCCGCATAGCCGTCGAGCACCCGCGCGGTCGCCGCATCGCCGATGGAATGAACCGCGATCTGGAGGCCGCGCCGGTCGATCTCGGTCGCAAGCCGCGCAAAGCGTTCGGCCGGGAACCGGCCATGCGCGCGCCAGCCGGGGCGACCGGGATAATCCGCCTTCATGAAGGCAGTGTTGCTTTCGATCACACCGTCCATGAACAGCTTGACGAAACCCGAGGCCAGCCATTCATCGTTCCAGCGCGCATGCATCTCGCTGGCGCGTTCCAGCTCGGCCTCGTCCATCTCGGGCAGGAAATGGAACGGAACCCGCACCCGTGCAGTCAGGCGCCCCTCGGCCCGCAACTGGTCGAGCAGATCGAGCGTGTAGAGGTTGCCGTCCATGTTCACGATCGACGTCACCCCATGCGCATTCGCATGGGCCAGCCCGCGCGCCAGCGACTCGAGGTCTCCCGCGCGCTGAGCCGCGGTCGGAGCCGGGTCCGGTTCGGTCCCGACCGCGAGCCCCTGCATGGCCCGGTAATAACCGCTGAGGCTAAGAACGGGCGCATAGGCTTCGGGTTCCAGCAGGGTACCATTGGCCAGCCCGTCATCGCCCATCACCACCTCGTGCCCGTCCGAGGTTTCGCGCCCATGCAGAACGCCCGCCTGCTCCAGCGCCCGCGTGTTGGCCCAGACCGTGTGATGGTCATCAGCGACCAGCGCCAATGGCCGGTCCGGCATGATGGTGTCGAGCAGCAGGCGCGGCACGCGTCCGTCGAACAGCGCATAGCCTGGCCCCTGCGCGACCATCAGCCCGGCACCGGATAGCCGGGCCGCACCCTCGGCCAGCTTGCGCCGAACGGCCTCGGAGTCGGTGGCGCCATGCAGATGCACCTGGTCGAGCTATGCCCCGCCAATGAACAGGTGCAGGTGGCTTTCCACGAACCCCGGCAATACGGTGCAACCGCCGGCATCAATTACCTCTGTTTCGGGTCCGGCCAGCGCCCGCACCTCATCCTCGGTTCCGACCGACAGGATCCGCGCCCCGGCCAGGGCGATCGCCTCGGCCCTTGGCCGCTGCGGGTCCTGCGTCAGGACCATCCCCCTTACAATGATCGAATCGGCCACTGCCATGGTGTAACGCCCTTCCGTTTTCCGGATCGGGCCAAATGCGCCGACCCTTGTGCCCCAGTTGGACGTCAAATTGTCCCAAGGACCGGGTTGCCCGCAAGAAGAAGTTCCCGGACATGCGGAACAAGGCCCCGCAACGCAAGACGGAACCTTTTACCAGATCTGGCGGAAATGATTTCGATCGCGGAACTGTTCCCGGTCAGCCCGGCTGATCATCGAAGAACGGTGTCATCTGGGCCACAATCACGGCGTTTTCATCCAGCGCCCTCTGCATCAGCGCCCGTTCCTCGTCGTCGATCTCATGGCCCTGCGCCTCGCGTTCTTCCAGCGTGCCATAGCCGGTGACATCCAGCGGCGCGGTATCGGCCTGTTTCAGGATGGCGACGGTTTCACGGACGGCCTCGGCCTCGTCCACGCCGCTGGCATAACACATGAGCGCCGCGCCGGTGGCACCGTCAGGCAGGCCATCCCCGGACTTGCGTCCGATCTGGACGACAAGCGTGAATACCTGCTGGCGAGATTGTTTCCTGGGCTTTTCCATGCCGCCGCCTTAGCCTGCGCCCTTCGATACGTCAACTTGATACAAAATATCCGGAAATCCCAAGAGCGATACGCAGCATGAAGGCCCGAAAATAAAGGGATTGAAAAGGTGGACGGACTATCCCGGACAAGACCCAACTGACCGGACCCCGCGCAATGCCCACCGCCAGCGAATTGCCCATTGATACTTCGGCCTCGGCCATGGACATGGCCAACGCCATGTTTGGCAATGGTATCCAGGTCGTGTCAGCCACCTATACCGGTGCCACCTCTGCCTCGGGCATCTATTCCGACGGCGATACCGTCGCACCCGATATAACCCCCTCGGACACCGGTGTGATCCTGTCCACCGGCATGGCGACGTCGATCACCAACAGTTCCGGCGATGCGAACACCTCCTCGGGAACCAGCACCAATCACCATCTGGCTGGCGACGCGGAACTGAACCTGATCGCGGGAGCACAAACCTATGACGCCGCGGTGTTCCAAGCCAGTTTCATCGCCGAAGGATCGACCCTGACCATGCAGGTGGTTTTTTCGTCCGAGGAATATCTCGAATATGTCGGCTCAGGTTTCAACGATGCAGTGGGAATATGGGTCAATGGCGTTCAGGCGGAGTTGACGGTGAGCGACGGCGATACCACCATCGCCATCGACAGCATCAACGACGAGTCCAATTCGAACCTGTATGTCGACAACCCGGCAAATGCAGAGGTGGCGAACACGGAAATGGACGGTTTCACCGTCACGCTGACGCTCAATGCGCCGGTCACCCCCGGGCAACTGAACACGATCAAGATCGCCATCGCGGACGGAGGTGACGCCAAATATGATTCCAACCTGCTGATTGCCGGGGACTCGATCCAGACGGCCCTGATTGCCGAGAACGACACTGTCGAGATCACGGGCTCCAACGTGGAAACGATCGACGTTCTGTCAAACGACAGTTCCACGATGGGGGGCACTCTCACCATAACGGCGATCAACGGCCGACCCGTCTCGGCTGGCGATATGATCACATTGCCGAGCGGGGAAACCATCACCCTGAATGCAGACGGCACCTTCACGATCGATTCCGACGGATCCGTGGCGAGCTCGAATACATTCTCGTACCAGGTGACGGACGCGGCAGGGAACACCGACACCGCCTTTGTCACCATCAATACCACGCCCTGTTTCGTGGCGGGCACCCTGATCGACACGACCCGAGGCAAGCGGGCGGTCGAAACGCTCGCGCCTGGCGACATGGTGTTGACCAAGGACCACGGCCCGCAACCGGTGCGTTGGGTCGGATGCACCGAGCGCATCGCCCAAGGGGCCGACGCCCCCATCCTGTTCACCCGCAACGCGTTGGGCCGCCACGGCGCGGTCGCCGTATCACCCAACCATCGGATCCTGCTCGAAGGACCGGTTTCGGAACTTCTTTTTGGTGAGGCCGAAGTGCTGGTCAAGGCCATGCATCTGGAAAACGGTCGCACGATCAGGCGTTGCGCCGACGGCAAACCCATCCTCTACGTGCATGTTCTGTTCGACCGGCACGAAGTCATCCGCGCCGAAGGGCTCGAAAGCGAAAGCTATCATCCGGGCGACATGTCTCTGAACGCGTTCGATCCCGAAACCCGGGCCGAGCTTCTGCGCCTCATGCCGGATCTGTCGCGGTCGGATTTTGGTTTCGGGCCTTCAGCGCGGCCCATGTTGCGCGGCTACGAGGCGCGCACGCTCCTCCGCGCCTGACGCGGGCCAGAAGGCCGCGGCACAGGCTGCCGCGGCCTTCCCGCCTTACCGCGATTGCGTGTCAGTCGCGCAGCAACTCGTTGATCCCGGTTTTCGAACGGGTCTTTTCATCGACCCGCTTGACGATCACCGCGCAATAGAGGCTGATCCCGCCGGTCGTGGGCATCGACCCCGACACCACCACCGAATAGGGCGGCACTTCGCCATACATGACCTCGCCGGTCTCGCGATCGACGATCTTGGTCGACTTTCCGATATAGACGCCCATGCCCAGGACCGAGCCTTCGCGCACGATGCAGCCCTCGACCACCTCGGAGCGCGCGCCGATGAAGCAGTTATCCTCGATGATCGTGGGGCCGGCCTGCATAGGTTCCAGCACGCCGCCGATGCCGACGCCGCCCGACAGGTGCACGTTCTTGCCAATCTGGGCGCAGCTGCCGACCGTGGCCCAAGTGTCGACCATCGTGCCGCTGTCAACATAAGCGCCGAGATTGACGAAGGAGGGCATCAGCACCACGCCCGGCGCGATATAGGCCGACTTGCGGACCACGCAGTTGGGCACTGCGCGAAACCCGGCGGCCTTCCACTCGCTCTCGCTCCAGCCGGCGAACTTGCTGTCCACCTTGTCCCACCAGCCGCCGCTCTGCGGGCCACCCGACTGGATCTCCATGTCCTTGATACGGAAGCCGAGCAGAACCGCCTTCTTGGCCCACTGGTTGACATGCCAGCTGCCGTCGGCCTGCTTTTCGGCCACGCGCAAAGCACCGCTGTCCAGCGCATTCAGCGTATCCTCGATGGCTTCGCGGGCCTCGCCGGTGGTCGCGGGCGTGATTGTATCGCGGGCCTCCCAAGCGGCCTCGATGGCGGCTTCCAGCTGAAGGTTGGACATGAGGTCTTGCTCCCTGATAAATGCGTCACGTTGGTTTCGCCTATACGCAAGCGAAAGCCTTGGTGCAATGCGACATGGCTTGACCGCTTTGCGGCCTCAAGTTCGGGCAGGTGCCGGGTGTGCTATTCCGCGAAGGGGTCCGGGGCGATGTTGCCGCCACAGACCAGAACCGCCACGCGCTCGCCGGATTCCGGCCGATAGGCACCGGACATCAGCGCCGCCAGCGCCGTTGCCCCCGCCGGTTCGACCAGGACCCGCCGTTCGGACCAGAGCCTGCGCTGCGCCTCGGCGATAGCGGCATCGGGCACCAGGACCGAGGTCACCGCCCCCTGCGCCAACCGGAAACAGATCTCGCCAATCCGCCGCGCACCCAGTGCATTGGCCGCGATGCCGGACACATCGACATCGACCGGCCCGCCCGCCGCCAGCGCCGCATGCAGCGCGCAGGAGGTTTCGGGTTCCACCGCGACAACCTTGCGCGCGCCCTGCCACCAGGCCAGCGCGCCTGCGATCAGCCCGCCACCGCCCACCGCGATGAGCACCGTGTCGGCCTCCAGCCCCTGCGCATCCCATTCGGCAAAGCAGGTCCCCTGCCCCGCCACCGTCAACGGTGCGTCATAGGCGTGGATCTGCATCGCGCCGGTATCGGCCTCGTGCTGGCGGGCCAGCATCAGCGCGTTCGCATATTCTCCGGGCACCACCGCCAGATCGGCACCGATATTCCGGATCAGGGCGATCTTGGACGGGCCCGCAATCTCGGGCACGAAGATCTTGGCCGGATGCCCCAGCGCACGGGCCGCATAGGCTGCCGCCGCCCCATGATTGCCGCCCGAGGCCGCCACGACGCCAGCGGCGGGCACGTCGCTGGCCAGCAAGGTGTTGAACGCGCCGCGCGCCTTGAAACTGCCGGTATGCTGCATGTGTTCCAGCTTCATCTCGACCGGGAATGAAAGACCAAACCCCTGAGTCGTCATGACCGGCGTCACCTGCACATGCCCCGCGGTGCGGCGCGCCGCCGCCGAAATCTCTGCCTTCCAGTCCATCTCTTGCCCTCTTCGCCGGTCTGCCTCTGGCACTTGCCCCGCGAACCCTATAGCTCAGGAAGAAAGACGCAAGCAGGGAAGCCCGCGCCATGAGAGACGACCGCCAAAGCCCGTTCCGCGATGCCCATACCGACCGTTCGACAGCGCGCCACGTGCCGGACACACCGCAGACGCGATCGGCGGCCTACCGGCTTGCCTTTGCCGACGAGGATTTCCTGTGCCGCGACGAGTTGCGCCCGGTACGGCTGCAACTGGAGCTGCTGAAGCCGGAAATGATCATGGCCGAGCTGAACATTACCTCGACCGTGGTGCTGTTCGGCGGCGCCCGCATCCCGGCCCCCGCCGACAAGGACCGGGCCCGCACCCAGACCCTGGCGGAACTGTCGAAATACTATGACGAGGCGCGCGAATTCGCGCGGCTGATCACCGAGAAGTCGAAGAAGACCGACTGCCGCGAACTGGTGATCTGCACCGGCGGCGGCCCGGGCGTGATGGAGGCCGGCAACCGCGGTGCGCATGAGGCGGGCGGTTGCTCGATCGGGTTGAACATCGTGCTGCCGCACGAACAGGCGCCGAATTCCTTTGTCACACCCGAGCTCAGCTTCAACTTCCATTACTTCGCGATCCGCAAGATGCATTTCCTGATGCGCGCGCGGGCGATCATCATCTTTCCCGGCGGCTTCGGCACGATGGACGAAATGTTCGAATCCCTGACCCTGATCCAGACCGGCCGCATGGAACGGGTGCCGTTCCTGCTGTTCGGACGTGAATTCTGGGAACGGGTGATCAACTGGCACGCTCTGGCCGACGCCGGCACGATCTCGGCCGAGGACCTGGACCTGTTCCGTTTCGTCGAGACCGCGCAGGAGGCGGTCGAGGTCATCGAGAACTGGGAGCCCGCCCCTCCGCGCGACAGTATTCCCGGCCGTTGATGCGATTCGTGCTAGACTGCCCCCGCAATGCCATGACGGGAGGAAGTGATGGCCTATGTGACCGTATCCAGCTGGACCTATGACACGACATTGAACGAGGCGGCGCTGGTCGCCAGCGCCCGGGACAAGTTGAGTCAGATCAAGGCGATGGGCGCAGTGGGCGGCCATCTTGTCCGGATCAGCCCGACCGAAGGGCTGATCGTGGTGATCTATCCCGACGAGGGCACCTGGAACCGGGTACGGGACACGGTGCTGCACATTCGCAAGGATACCGATCCGGCAGAAGGCGGGACTCTCGCCCAGGCCGTGGGCGGCCCGGCGACTGTGTCCGTCTGACCGGGAGGTTTTCCGGTCAGACGATATGCGCGGGCAGAACGCCCAGTTCGATGCCCTGCGGCAGCTTGGTCACCACCTGGGCGCCCTTGACGTCCTTGATGGCATAGCCGTAGCCCATGAGCCGGAACTTCCATTCGCGCGCGCTCAGCGCCTTGGCCCGCTCCCGTTGCAGCAGGTCCAGAATGCCTGCCTCGATCATCGCGCCACCGATATCTGCCTGTGCCATTTCCTGTCCTCCATGGCGTTGTTGCCAAATTCGAAACTGACTGTTGATCGCGGCGGAAATTGAACCCTAATGAGGAAAAATCGGGGCGCGCCCCGATCTTGGGGGCTCTGCCCCCGCCGCAGCAGAGCTGCGGCTCCCCCGGAGTATTTCGAACCAGAAAGAAGCCCGTAACCGCCCGGCTCTTTCAGCCCCTCGGCCCCGGTGCTAAAGCGTTTCTGGAAAGAGTTTGGAGACCGGAATGGACGACATCGAACGCCACGCACCCGCCATGGGCGCCTTTCTGCATCTGCGCGGCAATGCACTGTCCAAGGGTGAACCGGTGGCGCTGCCGCTGGTACAGTCCAGCATGTACCACCTGCCCGGTGAACCGGAGCGCTTCTCCAACTATGGCCGCGTGCACAACGCGACCTGGGTGGCGCTGGAACATGCGCTCGAACATCTCGAAGGTGCGCCCTGCCGCGTCTTTCCGTCGGGCATGGGGGCGATCTCGGCGGCGCTGTTCGCCACGCTGAAGGCAGGTCAGCGGCTGCTGATCCCGGGCGACGGTTATTACGTGACCCGGCTGTTGTCCGACCGGTACCTGCGCCGGCTCGGGATCGAGGTCGTAGAACGCCCGACCGCCGAATTCACCACCGGCGGATTTGCCGGGCTTGACGTGGTGTTTCTGGAAACCCCTTCGAACCCGGGGCTGGATCTTGTCGACCTGGCCGCCGTGGCGCGCGCGGTACGCGCATCGGGCGGGATCACGATCTGTGACAACACCACCATGACGCCGCTTGGACAGCGCCCGCTCGACCTCGGGGTCGACATGGTGGTCGCCTCGGATACCAAGGCGATGGGCGGGCATTCGGACCTGCTGATGGGCCATGTCGCCACCCGTGATCCCGACCTGTTGCAGGCGGTGGACGACTGGCGCCGCATCTCGGGGGCGATCCCCGGCCCGCATGAGGCCTGGCTCCTGCATCGCGGGCTTGAAACGCTGGATGTGCGGTATGATCGCATGTGCACCTCGGCTGAAATCCTTGCCGAACGACTGGCGCAGCATTCCGCGGTCAAGGCGATCCGCTTCCCGGGCCTGCCGAGCGACCCCTCGCACAACCTTGCCCGCAGCCAGATGCGCCGGTTCGGTTTTCTGATGTCCCTGACGCTGGAAGATGCGGGCAAGGCGGAGCAGTTCATCAACACCTGTCCGCTGCTGCGCCCGGCCACCTCGTTCGGCGGCGTGCACAGTTCGGCCGAGCGCCGCATCCGCTGGGGCGATGCGGTCGATCCCGGCTTTGTCCGCCTCTCGGTCGGCTGCGAACCGGTCGAGGAACTGTGGCAGGCGCTGAACGGCGCGCTCGATACGCTGTGATGGCGTCTATCTGGTCCTGTTTTCGCGCAGTTCCTTGAACACGTAGATCGGCAGAAGGATCCCGGCGATCAGCGCCCCGATCCAGACGAGGAGCGTGGACAGCAGCAGGTTCGTGACCCCGCCGATCACCAGGCCGGAGGTCAGCATTTCGGTCACGAGCAGGCCGACGAAGACGACCACCAGCGCCACGCCCCCCTGGAGCGCGGGCAGGTTCCTTTCGCTGAGCTTGTTGATGAGCGGCCCGGCCACGACCTGAATGAGGGTGAAAATCGCCACGACAAGAACGAAGGACAGCGGCGCGATGGAAAAACCTTCAAGCAAGAGCGCGGCCAGCAAAAGGCCGACCGCATTACCGGCCAGATGGGCCGCGATTGATAGCATTGTGCGATACACGTCCGATACTCCCTGAAAATCTGTTCGGGATGTTATAAGCCCCAGCGGAAAATGCCACAAAAACCGCCGGTATCGCAGTTGCGCCAAGACGCCTCTTTGCGCCCCTGCCTGCCACATGATCTAATCCCCTTGCCGGACCCGACCCAACCACGGATGACGAGCCAGACATGAGCACCGACCCCTATTCGGCCCTTGGCCTGTCCAGGGATGCATCGCAGGACGAGATCAAGAAGGCGTATCGCAAGATCGCCAAGGAATGTCACCCGGACCTGAAACCGGGCGATACGGCCGCCGAGATACGATTCAAGGCCGCTGCTGCCGCATATGACCTGCTGAAGGACCCCGAAACCCGTGCCCGGTTCGACCGGGGCGAGATCGATGCCTCGGGGCAGGAGAAACCGCAGCAGCAGTATTACCGCAGCCATTCCGAGGCCGCCGGGAACCCCTATCGCCGGGCGCAGGCGCATGGCGAATACGAGGACATGTCGGATATCTTCGCCGAGTTCATGCGCAGGCAGGGCGGCGCGGGGCGATCCCATGGATACCGTGCTCCGGGCCAGGACCGCAGATATGCGATGCAGATCTCCTTTCTCGATGCGGTGTTCGGCGCAACAAGGCCGATCACGTTGCCGGGTGGCGACCGGCTGGAGGTCAGCATTCCCGTAGGGGTCGCCGACGGGCAGACGATCCGGCTGCGAGGCAAGGGCGACCCGGGGTTCGGCGGCGGGCCGAATGGCGATGCGCTGGTGACGATCTCGGTGGCGCCGCATCCGGTGTTCCGGCGCGAGGGCGACGATATTCACATCACCTTGCCGATCACCGTTGACGAGGCGGTTCTGGGCGGCAAGGTCACGACGCCGACCATCGACGGGCCGGTCGCCGTGACGATTCCGTCCGGAACCAGTTCCGGCAAGACACTGCGCCTGAAAGGCAAGGGTGTGCGCCAGCGTGGCGGCACGGGGCGGGGCGATCAGCTGGTTGAAATCAGCATCGTGATGCCGGACCGGATCGACGACGGGTTGCGCGAATTCATGGAAACCTGGCGAAAGTCCCATTCCTACAACCCTAGAAAGGGGATGCCGAAATGACCCTTTTCTACAGTGAAAGCGAAGTCATCGCCCGCGTGACACGGCTGACCGAGAGTCGCCTGGTCGAGTATTGCGCGGCCAATATCGTGGTGCCCGCCCAGACCGAAACCGGCCCCGTTTACCAGGAGATCGACATCGCGCGACTGGAACTGGCCTGTGACCTGCACGACCAATACGAGGCCGAGCCCGAAGCCATCGGCCTGATGATATCGCTGATCGACCAGTTACACGGGCTTCGCGCGGAAATGCGCGGCTTGATGCAGGCGCTGGATGACCAACCCGAGGAAGTGCGGCGCGACATCGCCAACCGCCTGCTCAGCGATCGCTTCGGAGGCTGAAGGCTCAGTCGCCCAGACCTGCCTCGGCCTCGATTTGCTTTCTGGACTTGCGCTCCCGTTCGGTGGCCGACTTCAACTGCCCGCAGGCAGCCATGATATCGTCGCCGCGCGTCTTGCGGATCGGCGCGGCATAGCCTGCCTGGTAGATGATGTTGGCAAATGCGCGGATGCGGTTGTTCGAGGACCGCTTGTAGGGCGCACCCGGCCATTCGTTGAACGGGATCAGGTTGATCTTGGCCGGGATGTTGTGCCGCTTGATATGGTCGAGCAGCCGATGGGCGTCCTCGTCGCTGTCGTTTACCCCGTCCAGCATGACATATTCGAACGTGATGCGTTCCGAGTTCGACGCGTTCGGATAGGCTGCAAGTGCCGTCAGCAGTTCCTCAATGTTCCAGCGCTTGTTGATCGGTACCAGCACGTCGCGGGTCTCATCGGTTGTGGCATGGAACGAAATGGCGAGCAGACAACCGATCTCTTCCGCCGTGCGCGCGATTTCCGGCACCACGCCGCTGGTCGACAGGGTGATGCGGCGGCGCGACAGCTGGATTCCCTCGGGATCCATGGCGATCTTCATCGCGTCGCGCACGTTGTCGAAATTGTAGAGCGGCTCGCCCATGCCCATCAGCACGATGTTGGACAAGAGTCGGGTCTCGTCCTTCGGCGCGCCGGGCACCGGCCATTCGCCCAGATCGTCGCGCGCCATCATGATCTGGCCGACAATCTCGGCCGCGGTCAGGTTGCGCACCAGTTTCTGGGTGCCGGTGTGACAGAAGGAACAGGTCAGGGTACATCCCACCTGCGACGAGACGCACAGCGTGCCGCGGTCTTCCTCGGGGATATAGACCACCTCGACCTCGTGCCCGCCAGCGATCCGGACCAGGTACTTGCGGGTACCGTCCTCGGAAACAAGGCGGGTGATCACCTCGGGGATCTCGATCACGAAATGCTCGGCCAGTTGCGCGCGATAGGCCTTGGCGAGATTGGTCATCGCGTCGAAGTCGCGCACGCCCCACTGATAGATCCACTGCCAGATCTGCCCGACACGCATCCTGGCCTGTTTCTCGGGCGTGCCATGTTCGATCAGCACCTCGCGCAACCGGTCGCGGGTCAGCCCGACAAGATTGATCTTTCCCTCGGGCAGCTTTCGGGGAAGGGTCAGGACATCCTGTGTGATCGGTGCGGAAACGGACATGGCGGACTCGGGTCTGGGGCGATGGATGCGCCTCTATATAGGAAAGCGCGCCAAGATCAAAAGATTTCGTGTCATATCCGGCATGCAATGCCCGCCGCCGCCAGTGCCGCAGCGGATCAATCTTCCCGTCTGCTCCACCCCGGAACGATGCAAGGGGTTCTCGGCTTTATCTTGCCATTCCGATCAACTGGTCCACCCGGACCCGGCCCAGTTCGATCCGGCACGAGGACATGGCTATTCCCGTGCCCGATCCGCCGCCGAAGCCTGCGCCAACGGCAACGCAATGAGCGGTACGGTAGTTCTCCCAGGCGGACTGAGCCGTCTCGAGCGATGGCAACGCGACATCGCGCCCGGTGACTTCATCCAGTTCCCGCGCAGACTCTCGGGCGATCTCCAGGGCGATTGACAGGGCTGTGTCGACCTTTTCACCCATCGCCGAGACGCAGGCCGAAATCTCGACCTGACTGCCTGCATCCGAACACTCCAGCGCCGGGTCGGCCAGAACCTGTGCAGGCGACAGGCCAAACGCAATGACGAAGACCAGATGTTTCATGTGACCTCGCCAGTCGCCCGGGCCCAATTCGGGGCTTCACCCGCCGCAGCGCTTCTCTGCATCCTCGACCGCAGCAGTGAAGCCCAGCAACGAGAAAGTGTCCTTTGTCTGGGTTCCGCGTGCCGAACGCGCGGTCAGCACCGCCTCGGCTCCGCGTTTCATCACGGCCACGATCTTTGCGTCATCGGCCGCTGTCGCCGGCCAGGCCCATTCGCCTTCGGTGATCAATTCGAATTCGGTACCGCTGACATTGAGATTGACGGTGGAACCCGGCGCGAACGGATAGCCGCCGGTAAAAGTTACCTGACCGTTAACCCCGGCTTTCGGGCGAAAGAAAACCATCAGCAGAATATCGCTTCGGCGAACCGATACGACACTGCCGCCGCGGGTATTCACGGTTTCCTTGGGCGCCGAAACACTCCAGCATTCGGTCGGATCATCTTCGACAAAAACGCTCCAATCGGTCTTGGAAGCAACCCGATTGCTGCTTTCGCTTTGCTGTGCGATTGCGGTGGTGGCGGCCGCCCCGGCCAGACACAGGCCCGCAATACTGCGGACAAGTTTGAATCCCATCTGTTCAGCCCTCCAGCTGACCTTTACCTCAATTTCCGAAGGTTGCCATGCAGAGCTTTGTCGCTCCGTCTGCCTTGTGCATCCCTTCGATTGCCGACATAGACACAATAGCGCAGTTTTCGCCACGGACGAAAGGGCGATTGGCGAGATTTCGCGCAGATTCTGGCGGAGATGACCATGATTCAACCTGTTCCGATGGCCGAAATTTGGCGAGGTTCCATTCTGGAAAGCCTGCACCTTGGTCATGCCGTTGTGTGCGACGACAATGGAGAGATCCTGCGCAGCTGGGGCGACCCCGATCTGGTGATGTACCCGCGTTCGTCCAGCAAGATGATCCAGGCGCTGCCGCTGCTGTCCTCGGGTGCTGCGGCGAAATACGGGCTGGGAACCGAGCAACTTGCGCTGGCCTGCGCCTCTCACAACGGCGCGGCAATCCACACCGAACGGGTGGGTCGCTGGCTGGGCCAATTGGGCCTTGGCGAAACCGATCTGCGCTGCGGTCCGCAGGACCCCGACGACCGACCAGAGCACGAACGGCTGATCCGCGCCTACGAAGCGCCTTGCCAGATTCACAACAACTGCTCGGGCAAGCATTCCGGCTTTCTCACCCTCAGCCAGCATCTGGGGGCCGGGCCGGAATACATCGAAATCGACCACCCCGTTCAGCAATCCTGTCTCGCCGCATTCGAGGAAGTGACCGGAGAGAGCAGCCCCGGATATGGCATCGACGGCTGTTCGGCGCCCAATTTTGCCACCACGCTCAAGGGGCTGGCCCGCGCCATGGCCTGGTTTGCGTCGGCCCCGACACGGTCGGACCGCCAGAGCCAGGCAGCCGCAGACCTGACCGCGGCAATGATGAAACACCCCGAACTGGTCGCCGGCGAAGGACGCGCCTGCACCGAGCTGATGCGGGCCATGAACGGGCGAGCCGCGATCAAGACCGGGGCCGAGGCGGTGTTCGTGGCCATCCTGCCGGAACAGAAACTGGGTATTGCGGTCAAGATCGCCGACGGCAGCACGCGGGCGAGCGAATGTGCGATCGCCGCCATTCTGGTCAGCCTCGGGCTGCTCGACCCGGCACATCCGGCCACCCGCAAGCGGCTGGACGCACCTATCCTGAGCCGTCGCGGCATCAACTGCGGCAGTATCCGCGCCGCAGCCGGTTTGCGTTTCTGATACCGGTTACATCTCGATAATCTCGGCCACTTCGACCGATCCGTTGCCCGACACCACCATCGGGCAACCCTTGGCCATCTCGGTGGCCGCAGCCATGTCGGCGGCACGCACCACCGAGAAACCGGACAGCGGATTGGCGCCACCATTGTCGTCAACGCCTGCCGCGCTGACCGTTTTCGACAGGCCAACCGGATTGCCCGGGTTGATCACCGCGTCGCCCATATTGCCGAACCAGGCCCGCCATGCGGTCATGACTTCGGCCCCTTCCTCGGGCGTTTCGGGTGTCTTGCCGCCGTGATAGGCAAAGATGAATTCAGGCATGTCGCGCTCCTTTCCCTTGGTCGTTGCTCACAGGATCAGGCCAGTTTCGCTTCGAGCTTGCGCAGCGACGATGTCCAGCCCTCTTCGTGGCGCAGGCTCATCTCGTCGTCACCCAGTTCCCGGTGATCGAGGATCAGCCGCGCGCCCTTGGCGCAGGGTTCGACAGTGAACATAACATGGCTTTCGGGCCCGCGCCGGTCGTCATCATCATGCCAGCCCCAGGTGAAGCCAATCGAATGGGGCGGCTTCACCTGGGTGACCTGGCCCGAGACCTTGTAGCGTTGGCCCTCCCCATTCACCATGACCGAGAACCACGGCCCCAGCCGGGTAAAGTCCAGTTCCTGCTGGTCGACAGGCACGTGCAACCCCTCGGGTCCCCACCATTGCAGCAGCTTGGCACCATCGCTGACCCAGGCAAAAAGCTCTTCGGGCGTGACGGCGAATTCCCGTTCCAGTCTCAGGTCGGCCATGTCTTGTCGCTTTCTATTGCTGCGGCCAGCCGGTCCAGGCTGCTTTCCCAGAAGCTGCGTTTCGAGATCGTCCAGTCGGCAATCACCCGCAACCCCTCGGGCGCGATCGAATACAGCCGCTGGGTTCCGCTGATGCGTTGTGCGATCAACCCGGCCTCTCGCAACAACTTCAGGTGCCGCGATATCGCGGCACCCGACATGCCCTTGCCCTCGACCAGATCGCCGGCGGGCAATTCGCCCTCGGCCATCAACTGTTCGACGATGGCGAATCGGGTCGGATCGGAGAGCGCAGAGAATGCGGCCAGGAGCTGGGTCATGGCCGCATTATTTAACTTTTAGGTTAATAAATCAAGGGCAGGTCAAGCCGAGACGAAATCGGCCCGAGCATACCCTTGGACGAACAGCAGCGCCGTCAGGTCGCCGTGGTTGATGCGCACTTCACACTGAGCCGCCACCGCAGGCTTGGCATGCAACGCGACACCGGTTCCGGCACGACCCAGCATACCCAGGTCGTTGGCGCCATCCCCCACGGCGATCACCTCCTGTTCGGACAGACCCAGACGGGCGGAGATCTGCTCCAGCGCGTCGACCTTGGCCTGGCGGCCCAGGATCGGGCGCGCCACATCGCCGATCAGCCTGCCATCTGCAGCCAGCAGCGTGTTGGCGCGGTTCTCGTCAAACCCCAGTTGCGCCGCCACCTTCTCGGTAAACGCCGTGAACCCGCCGGAAACCAGCACGGCATAGCCTCCGTTGGCGCGCATGGTCGCCACCAGTTCGCGCCCGCCCGGCATCAAGGTGATGCGGGTGTCGAGCACCTGGCCTATCACCGCCTCGTCCAGACCGCGCAACAGACCCACGCGTTCCAGCAGCGCGCCCTCGAAATCCAGTTCGCCGTTCATGGCGCGGGCGGTGATCTCCTTGACGCGCTCGCCCACCCCGGCCACGTCGGCCAGTTCGTCAATGCATTCCTGCTGGATCATGGTGCTGTCCATGTCTGCCAGCAGCATGCGCTTCCTGCGACCTTCGGCCTGCTGCACGACCAGATCGACACCCAGGGTCTGAAGGTCCTCCCAGACCTGCCAGCGATTGCCTGGAACGGCCGGCAAGTCGAATTCCGCCGCCTCGTCGGGGCTCAGCCACACTGCATCGCCCCCACCCCAGGCATTGCGCAGCGATTCGACCAGCGCCGGATCAAGCGCGGCCTTGGCGGGGTTGGACAGCAACGTGGCGACGAACATCAAGCAACTCCTTTGAATCGGGATCGCCATAGCCCAGACAGAATGGTTCCGCCAGTGCCGCCCGCCAAGGCCGAACGAACAGGCCGCACAGATGGAAACGCACTCGCACTGCCGTTAGACCACTGAAAACATTCAATTCTTCCAACCCGGCTTTCGCCAACGGAATAGAGCAGCAACTCCGGCCGGTAAATTCCTGTTGCCGGCACACAAGTTTCCGATCGTAGTCGCAAACGTCGCAATCAAATGTCAAAGCGACGATTCTTGCCCGAAATTCCGCTTGCCTGCCGCAGCGCGGCATTCTAGCTGTTACCGCGGGACACCCCTCCCCAACGAGGGGCGTATATCTGGAAGGGTAACACCTATGGCTATCGACCAACCGGCAACGCGGCCGGTCAATCCGCGGTTCTCCTCTGGCCCCTGCGCCAAACCCCCCACATTCGACGTCGCGAAACTCGGTGATGCTGCACTTGGCAGGTCGCATCGCGCCGCTGTCGGCAAGGACAAGCTGAAGGCTGCCATCGAAGGCACCCGCGAACTCCTGGGTATTCCGGCGGATTACCGCATCGGCATCGTGCCTGCCTCGGACACCGGCGCGGTGGAAATGGCGCTCTGGTCGCTGCTTGGCGCCCGCAAGGTCGAAATGCTGGCCTGGGAGAGCTTCGGCGCGGGCTGGGTCACCGATGTCGTCAAGCAACTGAAGCTCGACGCGGTGGTCAAGACCGCCGACTACGGCCAGATCGTCGATCTCGCCTCGGTCGATTTCGACAATGACGTGGTGTTCACCTGGAACGGCACCACCGCCGGTGTCCGGGTGCCGAATGGCGACTGGATCGCCGATGATCGTGCCGGCCTGACCATCTGCGACGCCACCAGCGCCGCCTTTGCCATGGACCTGCCCTGGGACAAGCTGGATGTGACCACCTTCTCCTGGCAGAAGGTGCTGGGCGGCGAAGCCGCGCATGGCATGATCGTGCTGAGCCCCCGGGCGGTGGAGCGGCTGGAAAGCTATACGCCGGCCTGGCCCCTGCCCAAGATCTTTCGCATGACCAAGGGCGGCAAGCTGATCGAAGGTATCTTCAAGGGCGAGACGATCAACACGCCCTCGATGCTGGCGGTCGAGGACTACCTTTTCGCGCTCGACTGGGCACGTTCGGTGGGTGGCCTGAAGGGTCTGATCGCGCGGGCCGATGCCAACACACAGGCGATCTTCGATTTCTGCGAGGCGCATGACTGGATCGACAACCTGGCCGAGGATCCGGCAACCCGGTCGAACACCAGCGTCTGCCTGAAGTTCACCGATGCCCGTATCCAGGACGGCGCGGCCTTTGCCAAGGCGATCGCCAAGCGGTTGGAGGCCGAGGGTGTCGCGCTGGATATCGGCGCCTATCGCGACGCGCCCGCCGGTCTGCGCATCTGGTGCGGCGGCACGGTCGAGACGGCCGACATCGTGGCGCTGCTGCCCTGGCTCGAATGGGCCTTCGAGGCCGAAATCGCCGCGCAGGCGCAGGCCGCCTAAGGCCCGGTGGGCACATTGCCCACCTTACCCCGACACGGATCCACAGGGTGGGCGCTTGTGCCCACCGACCCAGATACCAGTTCAAGGACCAAAGACATGGCCCCCAAAGTACTCATCTCCGACAAACTGTCGGACGCCGCCGTCCAGATCTTCAAGGACCGCGGCATCGAGGTCGATTTCCAGCCCGACCTGGGCAAGGACAAGGACAAGCTGGCCGAAGTGATCGGCCAGTACGACGGCCTTGCCATCCGCTCGGCCACCAAGGTGACCGACAAGATCCTCGAAGCAGCCACAAACCTGAAGGTCATCGGCCGCGCCGGGATCGGGGTCGACAATGTGGACAAGGACGCCGCCTCGAAAAAGGGCGTGATCGTCATGAACACGCCCTTCGGCAATATGATCACCACCGCCGAACATGCCATCGCGATGATGTTCGCTGTTGCCCGCCAGATCCCCGAGGCCAGCGCCTCGACCCATGCGGGCAAGTGGGAAAAGTCCAGGTTCATGGGTGTGGAACTGACCGGCAAGACCCTGGGGGTGATCGGCGCCGGCAACATCGGTGGCATCGTCTGCGACCGCGCACGCGGGCTCAGGATGAAGGTCATCGCCTATGACCCCTACCTGGGCGAGGAGAAGGCCAACAAGATGGGCGTGGAAAAGGTCGAACTCGAAGACCTTCTGGCCCGCGCCGACTTCATCACCCTGCACGTGCCGCTGACCGACCAGACCCGCAACATCCTGGGCCGCGAGAATCTGGCCAAGACCAAGAAGGGTGTGCGCATCATCAACTGCGCCCGCGGCGGCCTGGTGGACGAGGAAGCGCTGGCCGAAATGCTGAAATCCGGCCACGTGGCGGGCGCCGCGTTCGACGTGTTCAGCGTCGAACCCGCCAAGGAGAACCCGCTGTTCGGGCTTCCCAATGTCGTCTGCACCCCGCACCTGGGCGCCGCCACCACCGAAGCGCAGGAAAACGTCGCCCTGCAAGTGGCCGAGCAGATGGCGAACTACCTGCTGACCGGCGCTGTCGAAAATGCGCTCAACATGCCCAGCGTCACCGCCGAAGAGGCCAAGGTCATGGGGCCCTGGATCGCACTGGCCGGTCACCTGGGCAGCTTCGTCGGTCAGATGACCGACGAGCCGATCAAGGCGATCAACATCCTCTACGATGGCGTCGCGGCCAGCATGAACCTTGCCGCGCTGAACTGCGCGACCGTGGCGGGTATCATGAAAAGGTCCAACCCTGACGTGAACATGGTTTCGGCCCCCGTCGTGGCAAGGGAACGGGGTATCCAGATCTCGACCACCAACCAGGACAAGTCGGGCGCCTTTGACGGGTATGTGAAAGTAACCGTCGTGACCGACAAGCGCGAGCGGTCGGTCGCCGGCACGGTGTTCAGCGACGGCAAGCCGCGCTTCATCCAGATCAAGGGCATCAATGTTGATGCCGAGATCGGCGCGCACATGCTCTACACCACGAACGAGGACGTACCGGGCATCATCGGCACGTTGGGGCGCACCATGGGTGATCATGGCGTGAATATCGCCAACTTTACGCTGGGCCGCTCCGGCCCGGGCGGCGAAGCCATCGCGCTTCTGTACGTTGACGAACCGGTTCCGGCCGAAGCACGGGCCAAACTGGCGGAAACCGGCCTGTTCAACCAGATCAAGCCGCTGGAGTTCGACGTGGCCTGAACCGCCGCGTCACGCGAAGAAACGAGCGCCGCACGAAATGTGCGGCGCTTTTTCGTTGAGGGTTGCCATTTGCGACGGTTTCCCGTCGCTTCCGGATTGGCGCGGACACTCCCTTTGGCCGTATGGAGCCAAAAGCACATGTCCGGAGGATGCCATGTCCCAGACCGCCCAGACGCTGATCCATGCTCTTTGCCTGCCGCTTCTGGCCGAGGACCGGCCCGAGGCGGCCCGGACCGCGCTGGTGTTGCGCGAACTTGGACCGCAACAACTGTGTACCCCACAGCCTCAGTCCTCCGACCATCTGGCGATACGCAGCCTGCTGGCGCTCTCGTCGCACCCGGCCGCGGCCGGACTGCTGTCCGCCTTTGACCTGATTCCCTGGGGCATAAACCCTGTCGCGGCGCAGATCGGCGACCGAGGCTCGATGTATGTCGTGGCAAACCTGATGGGTCCTGAAGGCCCGGTTCCCTGTGCCGACCTGCGCATGGGGCTCTACTATCAGCGCCCGAACACCTATTACGGGCTGCACAATCACGACGCGGACGAAACCTATACGATCCTTGCCGGATCGGCAGTCTGGACGGCCGGCGATGACACGCGGCTCCGCGAGGCCGGAGAACAGATCCACCACCCGTCGCTGCTTCCACATGCCTTCCGCACCGGCCCCGAGGGCGTTCTGGCCTTCTGGCGTTGGAGCGGTGATGTCAATCTGCACTCTTACACCATGCTCGACGACCCCCAGGTGGCGATAACCGCCTGAACCGCTTTTCCCCCGTCAGAAGTAACGCTATGTCTGGAACAACAATAGATTGTTTCAGGCCCAACCCATGTTCCCGATCTACGCCATAGGCGACATCCACGGACAAAAGACCATGCTCGAGGACGCGCTGGCCCGGATCGACCGGGATGGCGGCGGGCGCGTGGTCTTTCTGGGCGACTACACCGACCGGGGTCCCGACTCCGCAGGCGTGATCGACCTGTTGTCCAGGGGATTGGCAGAAGGCCGCGACTGGATCACGCTCAAGGGCAATCACGACCGGATGTTCGAGATGTTCCTGCGCGACCACCCGGCCAATGACGACCGGCTGCTGGTCGGCTATCACTGGCTGCACGAACGCATCGGCGGGATCGAAACGCTCGCTTCATACGGTGTCAAGGTGCCCGAGGGCGCCCGCACCTACCAGGTGCACGCCGCCGCACGCCGGGCCGTTCCCGCCAGCCATCTGGAATTTCTCGCCGGCCTGCCGACCTATCACCTAGCCGGAGACCTTCTGTTCGTACACGCCGGCATTCGCCCCGGCGTGCCGTTGGCGCAGCAGACCGAACACGACCTGATCTGGATCAGGCACGAGTTCCTGGACGATCCACGTCCGCATCCCTGGCTGGTCGTGCACGGGCACACACCGGGATACGCGGCCGAACATTGCGGCAACCGCATCAATCTCGACGCGGGCGCCGGCTATGGCCGGCCGCTGGCCGCCGCGGTATTCGAGGGGCGGGACTGCTGGCTGCTGACCGACAGCGGCCGGGTCAGGCTCCTTCCCAGAGATCGGTAGACAGGTATTTCAATCCGCAGTCGCAAATGATGACCGCGACCGTCCCACCAGCTTCGGGTCCCGAAAGCAGAGACAGCGCGGCCGCGACATTGGCCCCGGCGGAAAACCCGGCGAATATCCCCTCCTCCCGCGCCAGCGCCCGGGCGGTTTCCCGTGCTTCCGCGCCACTGACCTGCAGGAAGTCACACACCGGCACGCCTTGAAGAAAGTCGAGATCGGCCATCGCATAGCCACCTCCCTGTATGGGATGCGCGGGATACGCGGCCTCCTGACCGGCCAATACCGCGGCGCCTTCAGGCTCGACGACATAGCCGCGCATCTCCGGGTTCAATCTCCGCAGCCCCTCCATGACCCCGCCGAATGTCCCGCCTGAACCGACGAAATCGACGAATGCGGTCAACCCGCCGCCCGAATCCGCCCAGAGTTCCGGCGCCGTGGTCCGGGCATGGGCCGCGGCATTGCCCGCATGGTGAAACTGGTCGGCCCGAAAGGCGCCGCGTTCGGCGGTCAGGCTCCGCGCGGCTTCCTCCACCAGCGCAAGATCGGCTCCGGACACCTGCCCGGGCCGCGATCCCGCCGCCTGATCGACCAGCACCACCTCGGCCCCCAACGCTGCCATCATGCGCGCCCGCTCCGAAGAATTGCCACGGCTCATCACCGCGACGAACGGATACCCGCGGATCGCACACACGATCGCCAGGCCGGTCCCCATGTTCCCCGAAGTCAGTTCCACCACCGTCTGTCCGGGCCGCAGGGACCCATCGGCTTCGGCTGCCGAAATAATCCCAAGCGCGGCGCGGTCCTTCTTCGAGAACCCCGGATTGAGGTAATCGAGCTTCGCCAGGATGCGCCCCCGCAAGCCGCGCGCCGCAACCATCCGGTCCAGCCACACGGCGGGGGTGGAACCTATCGCCTCGACAATCGAATTCAGCGCCATCCCTGCCTCATCATCTTCTCCAAAATACTCCAGGGCTCCGGGGGCAGAGCTCCGGCGCTCAGGTCCAGTCCAGCACGACCTTGCCACTGAGACCCGATTTCATCGCCGCAAACCCCTCGCGGAAATCGTCGACCTTGTACCGATGGGTGATCACCCGGGACACGTCCAGCCCATTCTGCAACATGGCGATCATCTTGTACCAGGTCTCGAACATCTCGCGGCCATAGACGCCCTTGATGGTGATCGCCTTGAACACGATGCGGGACCAATCCACCGGCGACTTGCCCGGCGGGATGCCCAGCAGCGCGATCTTGCCCCCCATCACCAGCGCCTCGACCATCTGGTCGAGCGCCGCCTGACTGCCCGACATCTCCAACCCCACATCGAACCCCTGTTTCAGGCCCAATTCGTGCACCACATCGGCCAGCTCCTCGCGCGTCACATCGACGGTGCGCGCCTTGGGCACCACGTGCTGCGCCAGCTTCAGCCGGTCCGGGTTGATATCGGTGATCACCACGTGCCGGGCGCCCGCATGCTTGGCCACCGCCGCCGCCATGATGCCGATCGGCCCCGCGCCGGTGATCAGCACGTCCTCGCCCAGCAGATCAAAGCTCAGCGCCGTATGGACCGCATTGCCCAACGGGTCTAGGATTGCGCCGATCTCGTCGGGGATATCGTCCGGCAGCGGCACCACATTGAAGGCGGGCAGGCGCAGGTATTGCGCGAACGCCCCCTGTACATTGACCCCGATCCCGCGCGTGCCGGGGTCCAGGTGGAACTTGCCCGCCCGGCTCTGGCGGCTGTCGGTGCCGATAAGATGCCCCTCGCCCGAGACCCGCTGCCCGATGCTGAGGCCCGTCACGTCGCGCCCGAGCTCGACGATCTCGCCGGCGAATTCATGGCCCGTGATCATGGGGATCGGTACGGTATGCGCCGCCCATTCGTCCCAGTTCCAGATATGGATGTCGGTGCCGCAGATGCCCGTCTTGTTGATCCTGATCAGCACATCATCGGGGCCGATCTCGGGCACCGGGGCCTGCACCATCCACAACCCTTCCTCCGGTTTCGATTTTTCCAGTGCTTTCATTGTGTTGGGTTGCATCAAATCACTCCCAGTGCCTTGCCGGCCTTGCCGAATGCGGCAAGGGCGCGGTCCAGTTCGTCCCGTGTCAGGGCGGCGTTCATCTGGGTACGGATGCGCGCCTGCCCGTGCGGCACCACCGGAAAAAAGAAGCCCGAGACATAGACGCCCTCGTCGAAAAGTCGTGCCGCCATGTCCTGCGCCAGCCTGGCCTCGCCCAACATCACCGGCACGATCGGGTGTTCGCCGGGCAGCAGGTCAAAGCCCAGATCGGTCAAGCCTGCGCGCCAGTAGCGGGCGTTCTCGAACAGCCGCGCACGCAGGTCGGCGCCCTCCTCGACCAGCCGGATCGCCTCCAGACCCGCGGCCACGATGGCGGGCGGCAACGAGTTCGAGAACAGATAGGGGCGTGCCCGCTGGCGCAGCAGGTCGATGACCGGCTGCGGCCCGGAGATATAGCCGCCGATGGCCCCGCCCAGTGCCTTGCCCAGCGTTCCGGTCAGGATGTCCACATCCAGCCGGAAATGGTCGGGCGTGCCCGCGCCGCGCGGCCCCATGAAACCGGTGGCGTGGCAGTCATCGACCATCACAACCGCGTCGTAGTCGCGGGCCAGGCGCGTGATTTCGGGCAGGTTGGCAAGGTAGCCATCCATTGAAAACACGCCATCGGTGGCGATCATCACATGCCGCGCGCCATCGGTGCGGGCCTGCTTCAGCTGCGCCTCCAGATCGTCCATGTCGCTGTTGGCATAGCGGTAGCGTTTCGCCTTGCAAAGCCGGATGCCGTCGATGATCGAGGCATGGTTGAGCGCATCCGAGACGATGGCGTCCTCGGGGCCCAGAAGCGGTTCGAACAAGCCGCCATTGGCATCGAAACAGGCCGCGAACAGGATCGCGTCATCCTTGTTCAGGAACCGCGCCAACCGCTGTTCCAACGCGCGGTGAATATCCTGCGTGCCGCAGATGAACCGGACCGAGGCCATGCCGAACCCCTTGGTCTCCATGGCGCCGCGCGCCGCCGAGACCAGCGCCGGGTGATCGGCCAAGCCAAGGTAGTTGTTGGCACAAAGGTTGATCACCTGCCGGTCGCCGACCATGATTTCGCCCCCCTGGGGCGAGGTGATCAGACGCTCGCGCTTGTAGAGGCCCTCGGCCTCGATCTGGGCAAGCGTCTCCGTGAGATGGGACAGAAAGGATTGGGACATTGCGACCTCCGGTTTGGCGCAATGTCTAGCATAACGGATGGGATTCCGAAATAGAGGAATTCACTATGTTGGAAAAAAATCCGCGAAACTGGACATCAGCGCTCCTGCTTGCCCAAGGGTACCACATTCGGCACCGGATCGGGGGCCAGTTCCTCGAAATCGAAATTGTCCAGCCGCTGCGCCCGGCGTCCGGCCCTGTCCGCGCTGATCTTGATTTCCGAGATATCCTTGGCCGCCTGGCCGAAATGCCGGTCCAGATTCTCGACCCTGTCGCCCAGCCGCTCGACATCCTTGTGCAAGAGGCTCAACTCCTTGCGGATCGCGCCCGCCTGTTCGCGCATCCGCGCATCCTTGAGGATCGCGCGCATCGTGTTCAGCGTGGCCATGCAGGTGGTGGGCGACACGATCCAGACCCTTGCGGCAAACCCCTCGCGCACTACGTCGGCGAAATTGGCGTGCAACTCGGCATAGACCGCCTCGGAGGGCAGAAACATCAGCGCGCCGTCGGCGGTTTCGCCCTCGATGATATATCTTTCGGAAATCGCCTTGATATGTGCGCGCAGGGCCGTCTTCATCATGCGCGCAGCCTCGGCCAACTGCTGCTGGTTCTCGGCGCGGCGCAGCGCCTCATAGGGTTCCAGCGGGAACTTGCTATCGATGACGATCGGCCCCGGCGGGTTTGGCAGGTGGATCAGGCAATCGGCCCGCCGCCCGTTGGACAAGGTATGTTGCAGGGCGTAACTATCCGTCGGCAGCGCCTTGGACACGATGTCGTTGAGCTGGATTTCCCCGAACGCGCCCCGCGTCTGCTTGTTGGACAGGATGTCCTGAAGCGACAGCACATCACCCGACAGCTTGGTGATATTGTCCTGTGCCTTGTCGATGGCGGCCAGACGCTCCTGCAGTTGCGTCAGCGAGGTCGCGGTCTGTTTCGAGCTGCCGTGCAGGGTGGCGTTCATCTTCTCCTGCATCTCGGCCAGCGCCCGCTGCGCCCGCATCGCGTTGTCTGCGAGCCGGTCGTTCATGTGCTGCTGCACGGCGGACAGCCGCGCCTCGACCGTCCGGATCATCTGCACCTGCGCATTGGCCTGTGCATCCGAGACATGCGCCAGCCCGCCACGCAATTGTTCCTGCCCCATGCTCAGTTGCTGCACATTCTGGCCCAGCCAGGCCAGTTGCTGCGCCATGGGTTCGGTTGTCCGGGCCGAGCGATTGGCCGCACGCAGGGACAGAAAGAGCATCAAAAGTATGAGCAGCAACGCGCCGCCGCCCACCAGAACCGCCAGCACCACCGGATCCTGCAAGGAATAGCTCTGGTCGCCGATCTGAATCATGGCTCGCCCGTTTGTTCTTGTTTTGTTTTCAACCCCTAACCCGGATCGCCCTCCGGATCAACTGCGCCCGAACAGCCGCTCGATATCGCTGAGCTTCAGTTCCACATAGGTGGGGCGCCCGTGGTTGCACTGGCCGGAATGCGGCGTCGCCTCCATCTCGCGCAGGAGTGCATTCATCTCCTCGCCACGCATCCGGCGACCGGACCGTACCGAACCATGACAGGCGACCCGGCTCAGGATCGCCTCGATTCGGGCCTGAACCGTGGCGCTTTCGCCCTGATCTGCCAATTCGTCGAGAATGTCGCGGATCATGGCCGCCGCATCGACCCGCCCCAGGATCGCGGGTGTTTCCCGCACCGCCACAGCGCTGCCGCCAAAAGGCTCGATCGTCAGCCCGAGACGCGCCAGATCGTCCGACACCTCAAGCAGGCGCGCGCAATCGGCCGCCGAGAGATCGACGATCTCGGGGATCAGCAACGCCTGCGCGGCAACGCCGTTTTCGGCCATCTGTCGTTTGAGTTTCTCATAGACCAGCCGTTCGTGCGCGGCATGCTGGTCGACGATGACCAAACCGTCGGCGGTCTGGGCGATGATATAGTTCTCGTGCACCTGACCGCGCGCGGCACCCAGCGGCAAGGATTCGGGCGGCGTTTCGGCGGCTGGCTCATCCGCCCGGCGGGGAAGCTCACCGGGAACAGGCTCGACCACCCGACCACTGAAACTGCCGGACAGCTCGGCAAAACCAGGCGCCTGCGCCTGATATGCCGCCGCCCTGGCAGCGGGCGATGGGCGGTCCATCTGGTAGATGCGCGCGCCGGTCTGTTCCGGCCGCATCGCCCCCAGCGTCGCCCCCGAGACAGTGGTCGACGCGCGATGCCCCGCTTCGGCCAGCGCGTGCCGCAAGGCCGAGACGATCAGCCCGCGCGCCACGCCGGGATCGCGGAACCGAACCTCGGATTTCGCCGGATGCACGTTGACATCGACCAGTGTCGGGTCGCAGTCGATGAACAGCGCCGCCGCCGGGTGCCGGTCGCGGCTGAGGAAATCGAAATAGGCCGCCCTGAGAGCCCCGGTCAGCATCTTGTCGCGTACCGGGCGGCCGTTGACGAACAGGTATTGCGCCACCGCCGCGCCGCGCGAATAGGTTGGCAGCGCCGCATATCCATAAAGCCGCAGCCCCTCGCGCGTGGCGTCGATGCGCAATGCGTTTTCGGTGAACTCGCGCCCCAGAACGCGGCCCAGCCGGTCGCCCAGCGCATCGAACAAATCGCCGGTTTCCGCGTCGGCGCGGAACAGCACCCGCCCCTCGCCCCCTTCGGACATCTCGCGCAGCGTGATCGCCACGGCGGGTTCAGCCATCGCCAGCCGCTTGACCGTATCCGCGATCGCCTGCGCCTCGGCCCGGTCGGTGCGCATGAACTTCAGCCGCGCGGGCGTGGCAAAGAAAAGATCACGCAACTCCACAACGGTGCCGGACCGCAGCGCGGCCGGTTTCACCGGCTCCATCCGGCCACCCGAGACCCGGATCGTCGCAGCGTCCTCGCCAGCCGCGCGACTGGTGATGGTCAGCCGCCCGACCGCGCCCAGCGAGGGCAGCGCCTCGCCGCGAAACCCGAAGGTATGGATGTTCAGCAGGTCGGACCCGTCGATCTTGGATGTGGCGTGGCGCGCCAGGGCCAGCGGCAACTGGTCCGGCGACATGCCGCAGCCGTCGTCTGTGACCCGGATCAATGTCTTGCCCCCATCGGCAATGTCTATGATGATCCGCGTGGCGCCGGCATCCACGGCATTCTCGACCAGTTCCTTGACCGCCGAGGCGGGCCGTTCCACCACCTCGCCGGCTGCAATCCGGTTGATCGCCGTTTCATCTAGCTGGCGGATAACCGGTCGAAAATCGCTGATATTGGGGTCTGGGTTCGGCATACCGCTAGACCTAGCATGTCTCGACGCGATTCTGCCACTGGTTTGATTTATTACGCCGCCCGAACATTCCAAAGGCGTCCCCCATCCACGAACGGGCGCGGGAACCCTCGGAATGCCGGGCAGCGCGTGAGTGGTGGCGTGAGCCGGTCCCCATCCGGCCCTTCCAGCACGCCTTGGCCGCGATGGTTGATCAAGGCTTTCCAGCACCACACGCCGGACCAAGCGCGAATTGGCCGACTACCCTGAAAGTTCAGGCAAGAAATCGCGGGTTCAACTGTTCAAAGGCGCTCCGGTGCGTGCCCGGCACGGACCGAACCGCGCCGCCAGGGCCAGAATCATCCCCGAAACGGTTGCGATCATCCCGGCAGCGCTCACCGCATCTGCCGCGCCCAACCAAAGCGGGCCGTACCCTGCCAGTACATATCCAAGGCTGGCGGAAAGCACGGCAAAGGCAACGCTCCAGCCGATTTGGCCTTCAAGCGTGTTCGTCATCATGCGCGCCGCTGCGGGGGGACAGATGAACATGGCGATGACAATGATCGAACCGACCGCGTCAAAAGCCGCAACCGCAGCCACCGCCGCGACAATGACCAGTGCGAAACCCAGCAGATCCGCGCGAATACCGACCGTGCGTGCAAAGCCTTCGTCAAAGGTCGACAGCTTCAGTGGTCGCCAGAAGAGCCAGATGAACCCGCCAACGCCCGCCAATGCAATCAGGATCCGGATCAGTTCCACGGGAAGTCCGGCCAGCGCCACCGGGTCGAACAGCGACGACCACCCCGTCGCATCAAGCCAGATCAGGCTTTCGAGATTGCCGTAAAGCGCATGTTCGACATCCAGATGGACCGAGGACGTATCCGATTGCTCCAACAGCAACACGCCTCCTGCAAACATGCTGGTAAAGACGACCCCCATGGCGGCGCCCGGCTCGATCCGGCCCAGCCGCCGGATCGCCTCGATCAGCACCACGGCAACCACGGCGGCACCAGCCGCGCCTAGCATCATCGGCCAGGCGGCTATGATCCCGGTCAGCAGGAAAGCCACGACAATCCCCGGAAGCACGACATGGCTGATCGCGTCGCCGATCAGCGCCTGCCTGCGCAAGACAAGGAAATTGCCGGGCAATGCGCAGGCGACCGCCGTCAGGATACCGATCAGCAGGGGTGTCAGCGACAGGGGAACGAATTCGGAACCGCTCATGCCGGTACCTCCTGCGGACCGCCGATGCGGCGGTCGATCTCGTCGATCTGGTCGCGGGTCAGCACGGTTTCGATGTCGCGCAACCCGTCATAGAGGGCGGCGGCGGCCTCGTGCGCCTGATCGGCGCGCACGATCTCCCAGCGCTTTTCGTCGCGCAGCGCCTTGGCGGCGCGGGCGCGCCCGCTCTCGGTCGCCACGCCATCGGCCCGGACAAGACCGGCGCGATGCAGCAGCCGCACCGTCAGCCGCTCATAGATCGGCTGGCCTTGCGCCAGGGCCAGCAGTCCCTGCCGCAGGTGCACCCGGCGCTGGAACCGCAGATGACGCAGAACCGCCGCCAGCACGCCGCGTCCCGGCGCCACCAGCAGCGACACGGCAAAAAATCCGAACGCGACCAGCACGATGATCGGCCCTGTCGGCAGGTTCGGGGCCGAAGCCGAAATCGCCGCCCCAAGGTATCCGGCCAGGCCGCCGACGAGGCCGCTCAACATCACCACGCGGTCGGACCGTTCCGACCAGAACCGCGCGGTGACCGGCGGGATGATCAGCAGCGCCACGATCAGGATCAGGCCCACGATCTTCAACCCGACCACGGTGACTGCCATGACCAGCCCCATCATCGCCAGATCTATGCGGTACACCGGCAGCCCGCGCGCGGCAGCATACTCGGGATCGAAGGCCACCATCGTCATCGGCCGGCGGATCAGCAGAATGAGCGCCAACGTGCAGGCTCCGCCCAGCGCGATCACCAGCGCATCGGCCCAGAGCATCCCGGCAGTCGACCCCAGAAGGAACCCTTCGAGCCCGGCCTGACGCCCCGCACCCATGGTCTGGATCACGGTCAGAAGAACGATTCCGAACCCGAAAAAGACCGACAGGACCGAACCGATGGCTGCATCCTCGGCCAGACGGGTGTTTCGCGTCAGCCAATTGAGACACAGGAGCCCGACCCAGGCGGATAGCGCCGAGCCGGCCAGAAGGCCCGCAAGGTTGCGTCCGTCGCCGCCCAGACTCACCATTACCATGAAGGCGATGCAGACCCCCGGCAGGGTCGCGTGGCTGATTGCATCGCTGACCAGTGCGCGCTTGCGCAGGAACAGGAAGGTGCCGGTCACACCGGCCGATATGCCCAGCAAGGTGGCGCCGATTGCCACCAGAGTGGCGTTGTAGCCAAGCTGCAGGAGCAGGGCGTCGCGCAACATCGCCTCAGCCCAGCACGCGCGCCAACTGGTCCACCTGCGCCGTGGCCAGCCGCCCGCCATAGGTGGCCTGCAGAGTATCGGCTGTGAATGCCTCGGCCACCGGCCCTTCGGCCACAGGCCGGGTATTGATCAGGAAGACATGGTCGAAATAGTCGGTCACCGTCGCCAGGTCATGATGCACCACGACCACTGTCTTGCCCGCCGCTTTCAGCGATTTCAGCACCGTGATGATCGCCTTTTCGGTCGCGGCATCGACCCCGGCGAAGGGTTCGTCCAGCAGGTACAGATCGGCATCCTGCGCCAGCGCCCGCGCCAGGAAGACCCGTTGCTGCTGGCCGCCGGACAACTGGCCGATCTGCCGGTCGGCGAAATCGTGCATGCCGACACGGGCAAGGCAATCCATCGCCCGGGCCAAATGCCGGGCACGCACCCGGCGAAGCAATCCGAGTTCTCGATAAAGCCCCATCAGCACGACATCCAGAACCCGGGTCGGAAAATCCCAGTCCACGCTGGCACGCTGTGGAACATAGGCGATGCGGCTGCGCTGGCTGTCCAGCGGGCGACCGAACACCGTGACCTGGCCGGACAGCGGCTTGACGATGCCAAGGGCCGCTTTGAGCAAGGTCGATTTCCCCGCGCCATTGGGGCCGATGATCGCGGTCATCGCACCGGGCTGCACGGTCATGTCGACCGAAAAGACCGCAGGCTTCTGCCCGTAGGACACGGTCAGGCCGCGCACCGCAAGCGGGCTGCTGTCGATGTCAGGCAGGTCAATCTTCACGCCGTCATGTGTCGCCAATTCGATCATCACTCAGAACCCCGCCGATAGCTTTCCGTCCATGCCGCGCGGCGGCACCTGCCCGCCCAGCGCAGCGGCAATCACGGTGATATTGTGATCGAGCATGCCCATATACGTGCCTTCGTAAGTGCCCTCGAGCCCCATGGCATCGGAAAAAAGCTCGCCCCCGACCCGGACTTCATGACCCTTGGCCGCCGCACCTTCGATCAGCGCCCTTATCGAACGGTCGGAAACCGAGCTTTCGACAAAGACGGCCGTCACCTGCCGTTCCACGAGGATATCCACCAGCTCGCCAATCCTGTTGAGGCCGGCCTCGGACTGGGTCGAGATGCCCTGGATGCCCATGACCTCGAACCCGAAAGCGTCGCCGAAATAGCCGAACGCGTCATGCGCGGTCACCAGGACCCGGCTGTGTTCGGGCACGGTTGCCAGCACTGAGCGGGCATAGGACGAAAGCCGGTTCATATCGGCCAGATGAGCCGTCGCATTGGCAGCGAAAACCTCGGTCGCGTCCGGGCGCGCGGCACTCAGCGCGTCGCGCACGGCCAGGATCACCTCGCCCCAGAGATCGGGTGTCATCCAGACGTGCGGATCGAATTTGTCGGCATAGTCTTCATGCTTGCGCAAGCGATCCCGCGCAACGCTTTCGGCCACCGCGACCACGGAGCGCTTGCGGGACAGGTCCAGCAAGAACTCCTCCATCTGCGCTTCGAGATAGAGACCATGCCACAAGACCAGATCGGCGCGGGTCATCGCCACGATGTCACTGCGGGTCTGGCGATAGGAATGCGGATCGACGCCGGCCCCCATCATCCCGGTGACCTGAACAAGGTCACCGCCGACCTGCCGGGCCGCATCCGCAATCATGCCCGTGGTTGCCACCACGTTCAGCGGTTGTTCGGCCCGCAGCGACAATGGCATTGCCAGTGCCAGCCCGAGACCAAGAAGAAAGCCACGTCGAATCATGTTGAAGCCCCGTTTCCACCCTAGTTGCATGTGAATATGAGAACCATTCGCAGGTAAGTCAACGCTATTGCGAATTATTCGCAAGAAAGGCATCTATTTTCCATTTGGTCAAAATTTGGCCGTTTCCCGTCGGGCAATGCTTGCCATCAAGTCGCCGCTCGTGCGATTTTGACGGCTGAACCTCCCAAGGGACGAAAAGATGGAAACGCAGAGCCTCGAGCGGACCGCGCATCTGCCGCAAGTAACCGAGCCGAGAAATCCCGGCATGGACCTGGATCTGGACTGGGTCAGGACCGCGCAGGCCAATACCTCGGCGATCGAACGGCGGGCGGCGACCCTGCCCGGACGGCGGTCAGTGAAAAAGGACTACCAGGCCGCCTGGCTGTTGAAGGCGATCACGATGATCGACCTGACCACCCTGTCGGGCGACGACACCGAGGGCCGCGTCCGCAGGCTCTGCGCCAAGGCCCGCCAGCCGGTCGCCCCCGCCCTGCTGGACGCGATGGGGATGCCGCAGATCACGACGGGTGCGGTCTGCGTCTATCACGACATGGTTGCCACCGCTGTCGAGGCACTCAAAGGTTCTGGCATTCCGGTCGCGGCGGTCAGCACCGGCTTTCCCGCCGGCTTGTCGCCCTTTCACCTGCGGGTGGCCGAGATCGGGGAAAGCGTCAACGCCGGCGCCGCAGAAATCGACATCGTGATCTCGCGCCGCCACGTGCTGACCGGCAACTGGCAGGCGCTTTATGACGAGATGAAGGCGTTCCGCGCCGCTTGCGGACACGCCCATGTCAAGGCGATCCTGGCGACGGGTGAACTGGGCAGCCTGCGCAACGTGGCGCGCGCCGCGCTCGTGTGCATGATGGGGGGGGCGGATTTCATCAAGACCTCGACCGGCAAGGAAAGCGTCAACGCAACCCTGCCCGTGTCGCTGGTGATGATCCGGGCGATCCGCGATTACTACGACCGCACCGGCTACCGGGTCGGCTACAAGCCCGCGGGCGGCATCTCCAAGGCCAAGGACGCGCTGGTCTACCTGTCGCTTATCAAGGACGAGTTGGGCGACCGCTGGCTGCAACCGGACCTTTTCCGGTTCGGGGCCTCGTCGCTGTTGGGCGATATCGAACGGCAACTGGAACATCACGTGACCGGCGCCTATTCGGCGGGGTATCGCCATGCGATGGGGTAGTGCCGCGGCGGGATTGTTGATGCTTGTCCTGGCCACACCGGGAATGGTGCAGCCGGCGCACTCCGGCACCGGACTGACAACGGGCGAGTACAAGGCGACCTGTGCGCTGACCGATGACGGTGTGCCGGATTTCTGCGTCGGATATGTACAGGCCGTCATCGACTTTGCATCAATCACGGGCAGAGCCTGCATTCCCGATGGCATGCCCGCCGATGATGTCAGTATCGTGGTCGAGGCTGCAACATTCGACAAGATCGGTACGCCGGGATTCCCGTCTTCTCAGCCTGCCGTCACAATGGTCTTGGCTGCAATCAACTCCCTTTTCCCGTGCGACAGGTGAACAGATGACCATCAAGGAAATCTTCGAGACCATGGACTACGGTCCCGCCCCCGAAAGCGCCGCCGAGGCGCTGGCCTGGCTGGTCGATCAGGGTGACCGGTTCGGCCATTTCATCAACGGTGCCTTTACCGCGCCGGGCGACGGGTTCGACAGCCGCAACCCCGCCACCGGCGAGGTATTGGCCACCCTGACACAGGCGACACGGGCCGATGTGGATGCCGCCGTTGCCGCCGCCCGCAAGGCGCAGCCGAAATGGGCCGCGCTGGGTGGCGCGGGCCGGGCACGGTATCTTTATGCCATCGCGCGGCTCATGCAGAAGCACAGCCGCCTGTTCGCCGTGCTGGAAACGCTCGACAACGGCAAGCCGATCCGCGAAAGCCGCGACATCGACGTGCCCTTGGCGCAGCGGCATTTCTATTATCACGCAGGCATGGCGCAATTGATGGAGAGCGAGCTGCCCGATGCCGAGCCGCTGGGCGTCTGTGGCCAGATCATCCCGTGGAACTTCCCGCTCCTGATGCTGGCATGGAAGATCGCGCCGGCGCTGGCGATGGGCAACACGGTGGTGCTGAAACCCGCCGAATATACCTCGCTCACCGCGCTGCTCTTTGCCGATATCTGCCAGCAGGCGGGCCTGCCCAGGGGCGTGGTCAACATCGTCACCGGCGATGGCGCGGTGGGCGAGATGATCGTGGCCGCGGATGTGGACAAGATCGCCTTTACCGGCTCCACCGCCGTCGGCCGCCGCATCCGCGAGGCCACCGCCGGGCGCGGGCTTGAACTGACGCTCGAACTGGGGGGCAAGTCCGCCTATATCGTGTTCGACGATGCCGATATCGATTCAGCCATCGAGGGGCTGGTCGACGCGATCTGGTTCAATCAGGGCCAGGTCTGCTGCGCCGGCTCCCGCCTTTTGGTGCAAGAGGGCATCGCGGACCACTTCCACGCCAAGCTGCGCACCCGGATGGACGGGCTGCGAGTGGGCAATCCGCTCGATAAATGCATCGACGTGGGTGCCGTGGTCGACCCGGTCCAGTTGCAGGCCATTCAGCGCATGGTGGCGGGGAACACGGCCGGTCAGGTACATCACGCCGCCTGTGCGCTGCCGGAAAACGGCTGTTACTACCCGCCGACGCTGATCACCGGTCTTTCGACCAGTGATCCGCTGATGCAGGAGGAGATCTTTGGCCCCGTCCTTGTCTCGACCACCTTCCGCACCCCGGCCGAGGCAGTAGAACTGGCCAACAACACCCGATACGGGCTGGCCGCCACGGTCTGGACCGAGAATGTGAACCTTGCGCTCGACATCGCGCCGAAACTGGTGGCGGGCGTGGTCTGGGTGAACGCCACCAATCTGTTTGACGCCGCCGCAGGCTTTGGCGGTGTCCGCGAAAGCGGCTTTGGCCGCGAAGGCGGGTGGGAGGGTCTGGCCGCCTATACCCGGCCCAGGGGCAAGCACAAGGCTTTGGCCCGGATCGAACCCGTTACGAGCCACGGCGCCCCGGTTGACCCGATCGACCGCACGGCGAAACTTTATGTCGGGGGCAAGCAGGCCCGGCCCGATGGCGGTTACTCGCGTCCGGTCTGGAGCAAATCCGGCCTCTTGGGTCACGTGGGATTGGCCAACCGCAAGGATGTGCGCAACGCGGTCGAGGCCGCCGCGGGTGCGACCGGATGGGCAAAGACCACCGGCCACCTGCGCGCGCAGATCCTCTATTACATCGGCGAGAACCTGTCGGCCCGCGCGGCAGAATTTGCCCATCGGATCGACGCCATGACCGGCAAGCGCGGTGGCGCGCAAGAGGTCGAGGCCAGCATCCAGCGCCTGTTCACCGCCGCCGCCTGGGCCGACAAATATGACGGGCAGGTGCATGGCGTACCGATCCGGGGCGTGGCGCTGGCGATGAAGGAGCCGGTTGGCGTGATCGGCGCGCTTTGCGCGGACGAGGCGCCACTGTTGGGCCTCGTCTCGGTCATGGCGCCCGCGATTGCGATGGGCAACCGCTTGGTGCTGGCGGCCAGCGAGCCTTATCCGCTGGCGGCCACCGATTTCTACCAGATCCTCGACACTTCGGACGTGCCGGCGGGTGTGGTCAACATCCTGACCGGCAGCCACGCGGAACTGGCCAAACCGCTGGCCGCGCATCTGAACGTGGACGCGGTCTGGTCCTTTTCCTCGACCGATCTGTCGGGCGAGATTGAAAAGGCGGCGGCAGGGAACCTGAAGCGCACCTGGGTCAATAACGCAACGTCCCTTGATTGGAGCGTGGACCACAGCAAGCGGTTCCTTCAGGCTGCGACCGAGATCAAGAACATCTGGGTGCCCTACGGAGAATAGGGCATCCCTGCCCAAGGGAGGCTCTACATGGATTTCACCGGCAAGACCGTCGTGGTGATCGGCGGCACCAGCGGCATCAATCGTGGCATCGCGCTGGCCTTTGCCAGGGCAGGCGCAAAGCTGGCGGTGGCCAGCCGCAGCCAGGACAAGGTAGACGACACCGTGGCGGAGTTGCGCGCCGCAGGGGCGCAAGAGGCCATCGGCGCGACCTTCGATGTACGCGATGCCGAGGCGGTGGCCTCCGGGCTGCAAGGATTCCGCGATCAATTGGGCGAGTTTGACGTTCTGGTCTCAGGCGCGGCGGGCAACTTCCCGGCGCTCACCGCAGACATGTCAATCAACGCCTTCAAGACGGTGATCGACATCGACCTGATGGGGACCGTGCATGTGATGAAGGGCGCCTATCCGCATCTCAAACGCCCCGGCGCCAGCATCATCAACATCTCTGCGCCGCAATCCTGGCTGCCCTACGAGGGGCAGGCGCATGTCTGCGCCGCCAAGGCAGGGGTCGACCAGATCACCCGCACGCTGAGCCTGGAATGGGGCCCCGAAGGGATCCGGGTGAACTCCGTCGTGCCCGGCTTCATCGAAGGCACAGAAGGCGCTAGACGCCTTGCCCCCAGCCCCGAGGCCGAAAAGACCTTCAAGGCGGATGTTCCGCTCGGGCGTTGGGGTCAGCCGCAGGACGTTGCAAACGCCTGCCTGTTCTTTGGCTCGGATATGGCCGCCTATATCAGCGGCACAGTGCTGTCGGTCGATGGCGCGCTCTATCAGCGCGGCTCGGGCCGGGCCGGGCAGATGATCGGCCAGATGCTGCGTGCGACGCCGAAACGGGGATGACAGGAGAGGGCCACCACATCGGTGGCCCATCCGTCAGTTGGTGCCGTCCAGTCCCACCGGCTTGCCGACCACGGTAAAGCTCAACCCCTCGGGATCAAGGAAATCGGCGGCAAAGGCATTGATCTCGTCCAGGGTCACTGCGTTCACCTGATCGTTGCGGGTGGCGATGTAGTCGATCGGCAGGCCCTGCACCTGCATTCCCACCAGGATGTTGGCGATACGCCCGTTGCCGTCGAACCGCAGCGGATAGGCCCCGGTCAGATAGGTCTTGGCATCCTCGAGTTCCTTGGCGGTCACGCCATTTGCGGCCACGTCCGCCCAGACTTCGCGGATCACCGCGACCGCCTCGGCGATCTTGTCATTGGCCGAGGCGACAGAACCCATATAGACCGACGCCAGATCCTTGGGCAGAAGATAGGAATAGACCCCATAGGTCAGCCCCCGTTCCTCGCGCACTTCCTGCATCAGACGGCTTTCGAATCCGCCGCCGCCGATGATGTGGTTCAGGATGTAAGCCGCAAAGAATTTCGGGTCGTCCCGGTCGATGCCCTGCTGGACGAACAGCGCCACCGATTGCGGCGTGTCGAACTCGACCACTTCGACCCCGCCGGGAATGCTGATCCTGGCCTTTTCCGGGATCGGCGCCCCGGTTTCGGGCAGGTCGGCCAGAAGCGTGTCGAGCACGGCGCCCAATTCCTCGGCCGTGATATCGCCCACCGCCCCGACAAAGACACGGTCGCGGGCCACCGCGCCGTCAAAGGCTGCAACGATATCCTCGCGGGTCAGCGCCGACACGCTGTCGATACTTCCCTTGCCTTCGGTCGCATAGGGATGCTCTCCGTAGACGGCGGCGGACAGCGCGGCCCCGGCAATGCTGTTGGGATTTCTCTCATCTGATCTCAGGCCGGAAATCACCTGCGCCCTGACCCGCTCGATCGCATCCTGATCGAACCGCGGCTCATGTAGCGTGATCCGCAGCAGGTCGATGACCTGATCCCGGTTCTCGGTCAGGAACCGGGTGGAAATCGACAGCGTGTCATCGGTCACGTCGAAATCGAAGGAGGCCGCCAGTTCCTCCAGCCGCCGGGCATAGGCCCGCGCATCCAGATCGCCCGCTCCTTCCTCGATCAGAGCGGTCATCAGATAGGTTGCACCACGCTTTCCGGGTGCATCGAGCGAAGTGCCGCCCTGAAACCAGATTTCAAGCGCGGTAAACGGGATCGAATGATCTTCGACCAGCCATGCGCTCAGGCCGCCGGGCGAGGTGACTTCCTTGATCTTGACCTCGGCCCAGGCGGGCAAGGCCACGATCAGGGCAAAAACACAGGCAAACAGGCGTCTCATTGCGTGACCTCCGCGTCCTTCATCAGCCAGCCGGTCACCGATGCCTCGGGGCGCAGCACTGCACGAGCCGCCGCGATGATCTCGTCGCCGGTGACTGCTTGCAGGATGTCGGGCCAGGCTTGCACGTCCTCGACCGTGAGGCCGCTGGCAAGTGCCGCGCCATACCGATTGCCAATCCCGTCAACATTGTCCCGCTCATAGATCAGCGCGGCGCGCAATTGCATCTTGATCCGGTCCAGATCGGCCTGATCCACGCCTTCGGCAATGAAATCGGCCAGCGTCTTGTCCATCGCATCTTCCGCCTCTTGCAGCGAGACACCCTGCGCCGGCACCACGATCAGGTCAAAGGTCGTGTCGTCCAGCGACATGCCGCGATAGGATGCGGCGGTGTAGATCGCGGTCTGGGTATCGAACTGCAGCTTCTCGTTCAGATAGGATGTGGTACCCCCGCCCAGCAACTCGGCGAGCAGATAAAGCGCGGCGGCGGTTTCCTGCGCGCCGCTGTCGCGCTCGGGCGCAAGATAGGAGCGTTGCACATAGGGTTGCGCCACCCGTGCATCCTTGAACGTCAGCCGGCGGGCCGCCGTCTGCGGCGGTTCCTGCGCACGAAACCGTTCCGGCAAGTCAGGGTTGGCCGGGATCACTCCGTAATAGGTCTCGGCCAGCGCGCGCACCGCCTCCGGCTCCACATCGCCGGTCACAACAAGAATGGCGTTGTTTGGTGTGTAATAGGTGTGATAGAATGACAGCGCGTCCTCCATGTCGAGCGTTTCCATCTCGTGCTTCCAGCCGATCACTGGCACGCCATAGCGGTGATTCAGGAACTGGGCCGCATCCATCTGCTCTCCGAACAGCGAACGCGGGTTGTTCTCGGTGCGCTGGTTACGCTCTTCGAGGATCACGTTGCGCTCGGTCTCGATGTCGCGTTCGGTCAGTCGGATGTTGCGCATCCGGTCCGCCTCCATCCGCATCATCAATTCCAGCCGGTCGGCAGCGACGCGTTGAAAATAGGCGGTGTAGTCATAGGAGGTAAAAGCGTTGTCATTGCCTCCGTTGGCGGCAACCGTCGCCGAAAGTTCGCCCGCCTCAAGCGTCTCTGTCGCCTTGAACAGCAGGTGTTCGAGAAAATGCGCAACCCCGGAGGAACCAACCGGCTCGTCCGCCGATCCGGCGCGGTACCAGACCATGTGCTGCACCACGGGGGCGCGATGATCCTCGATCACCACGACATCCATGCCGTTGTCCAATGTAAAGGTCGTCACCGTCTCCTGCCCTTCGGCCGCTACAAAGAGCGGCGCGGCTATCAGGGCGGCGGCAAGAGCGAGAACTCGGGCCATGTGCATCCTCCGTGTCGATAGCCGACAACCTACGACAGCGCCGACCGGGTTCAAGACGCGCTGACGCAAAATTAAGGATTATTCATCTTCGGGCGGCGCCGAAGGCGTGGCCGCGCCTGCGCGGCGGAACACCTGGCTTTGGCGGAACGGGTCAATCGCATCCTTGCGATAGGCCTGTTCATAGCGGTCGACGGGGAACAGCCGCACACGCGTCCACCTTGCCTGGCGCTTGCGGAAATCCGCATCTTCCTGGGCCAGGGCCACACGCGTGTTGGCGGGTACGCCATAGCGGCTGGATGCAGAAACCAGCGCCTGATCGGAAGACGGCACACCTTGGCCCGGGTCCAGGGCCGATTCCCTGCCCCCCAGCGCAACGACCGCATCGCCCATCGGATTAGGATCCGTCAGATTGGCACCGCCCGGTGTCGGGGCGGGCAGAACCGCATAATCCTTTGGCTGGGTAAGCGGTTTGACCGGCAGCACGCTGAATTCGTCCGGGCCGGTACCTTGCGGACGAATATCGCGCAGGCCCTTGCTCGAGCAGCCCGAAACCGCAACTGCGGTAGCGATCACGATCAAAGCCAGCGGCGCGCGCATGGTCAACTCCTGCCTGTTTCGAGGGGTTTTATCGCATATCCCCGCCCCCGTCACGAGGGCTTTTTGCCATCCAGCAGGATCAAACCCGCCGCGCCCGCAAAGATGAAGATATCCGCCACGTTGAAAACGAAGGGATTCTCGATCCCGCAGCAGGACATGTTGAGAAAGTCGAGGACATATCCGTAGAGCAACCGGTCGATCACGTTGCCGAGCGCGCCGCCGATCAGCAGCCCGCCGCTGATCATCATCAGGCGCGAATGCCTGCCGCGCGCCAGCCAGCCCAGGACCACTGCACAGATGACCAGAGACAGGCCGACAAGAATCCAGCGCGACGCGTCGCTGTCCCCCTGGAACAGGCCGAAATTGATGCCCCGGTTTTCACCGTAGCGGAACCGGAGCAAGGGTGGCAGCACGTCGATGTTGCCGCGATGGGCCACGTCCATCACGTAGACGACCAGGTACTTGCTGGCCTGATCGAGCAGGAAGGCCCAGAAACCGGCCCAGAACAGCGCGCGCATCCGCATCAGTGCCGGAAATGCCGCATGCCGGTGAACACCATGGCCAGGCCTGCTTCGTCGGCGGCCTTGATCACCTCGTCGTCCCGCATCGAGCCGCCGGGTTGGATCACACAGGTTCCACCTGCCGCTGCGGCCTCCAGGAGCCCGTCGGGGAAGGGGAAGAAGGCGTCCGATGCCACTGCGCAACCCTTGGCCGGACTGTCGGCCATGCCCAGTTCGGCGGCCATGCGCTGGGCCTTGGCGGCAGCCACGTTGGCGCTGTCGAGCCGGCTCATCTGGCCTGCGCCCACGCCGACAGTCGCCCCGTCCTTGACATAAACGATGGCGTTCGACTTGACGTGCTTGGCGACCTTCCAGGCGAACAGCAGGTCGGCCATCTGGGCGTCCGTCGGGGCCAGCCTGGTCACCACCCTGAGTTCTGACAGGTCCACATGGCCCACGTCCTTGTCCTGCACCAGCATGCCGCCGGCCACCTGTTTCATCGCCACGATGGGCTGGCGCGGATCGGGCAGGCCATCGGTCAGCAAGAGGCGCAGGTTCTTCTTGGCGGCGAAGATCGCGATCGCCTCGTCGGACGCACCGGGGGCGATCACGACCTCGGTGAATATCTCGACGATCCTGGCCGCCGTTTCCGCATCCAGCGGCTGGTTCAGCGCCACGATCCCGCCAAAGGCGCTGGTGCGGTCGCAATCGAACGCCTTCTGATAGGCTTCGGACAGGGTGGCGCCCACAGCCACGCCGCAGGGGTTGGCGTGTTTGATGATCGCACAGGCCGGGCCATTCGCGGGGTCGAACTCTGCCACCAGTTCGAAGGCGGCGTCGGTATCGTTGATGTTGTTGTAGCTCAACTCCTTGCCCTGCAACTGCCGGGCCGTGGCCACGCCCGGACGGTTCGAGCCATCGGTGTAGAACGCCGCCTGCTGGTGGCTGTTCTCACCATAACGCAGGGTCTGTTTCAACTCACCGGCAAAGGCGCGGCGGCGCGGCGCCTCCAGCGCCAGTTGACCGGCCATCCAGTTACTGACCGCTGCATCATAGGCCGCCGTGCGGGCATAGGCCGTCTGCGCCAGGCGCTGACGGAAGGCATAGCTGGTCTGACCCTCATTGGCCTCCAGCTCGGTCAGCAGGGCGGCGTAGTCCTCGACATCCACCACCACGTTGACGAACGCATGATTCTTGGACGCCGCGCGGATCATGGCGGGGCCACCGATGTCGATATTCTCGATACAGTCGTCATAGGCGGCGCCTTTGGCCACCGTCGCCTCGAACGGATAGAGGTTGACGACCAGCAGGTCGATGCCGACGATGCCGTGCTGCTCCATCGCCGCCACGTGATCGGCATTGTCGCGCAGCGCCAACAGGCCGCCATGCACCATCGGGTGCAGGGTCTTGACCCGGCCATCCATCATCTCGGGAAAGCCCGTCACCTCGGCCACGTCGCGCACGGCAAGCCCGGCGTCGCGCAGGGCCTTGGCCGTGCCGCCGGTCGACAGCAACTCGACCCCGCGCGCAGCTAGGGCCTTGCCCAGCTCGATCAGTCCGGTCTTGTCGGAAACGGAAAGAAGCGCGCGGCGCACGGGGGAAAGGTCGGTCATTGGATCGGGGTCCTTATACGGATCAGTCGAATTCGGGCTCGTCCCGGTTCAGGTCGCGAATGGCAATCGCGGTGTCCTGCGCCTTGCTCAGCGTCCACCGGATGCGCGTCGCATACTCCATTGCGCGGCCAGATAGAACGATCTGTTTTGTCGCGCGCGGCTTCAGCCGGTTTTTTTCCAGATAAACGCTTGGCTCCAATGACAATTTATATCTTCCATCACGCCGGAAAACCCAGATTTCCCCGCTTCTCAAGGCCATCGAAACAGCGGTGCCGCCCAGATCGAGCGCAGCGTCGACCTCGGGGTGCAGGTGCAGGCGGATATCGAATCCCACGCCCGACAGGACGGAGGCGTCCATCGCCCTGTCAAAGCGGCGCTTGGCGGCATCGTCCATCGCCAGCAGCATGTCCTCGCCGGTGAGGCTGCGCCCGTCATGGCTGAGATCGAGCGTGCGCGCATGAGTCAGGCCGAACACGCGGGAAAACCCGTCATGTCCGCCCTGGAAACGGGACGCATCAAGGGTTTCAGACCGTTCCACCGGAACCTGCGTGGGACCGTCGACAAGTGCCTCGCGCCCCGAATTCCGTTCGGGTTCCGCCAGTCTGGCGCTGGAAAAACCGTCGAGACACAATGTCGAATGCGAAGGCGTGGCCCGTCCCGCACGTCGCCATTCCACCCCGAAACTGGCCCCTGAGCCGCAGTTCACGATCAGCGGACGCCGCCCCGAGGTCAACTCGAAGGCCAGGGTCGAAGCATGCGCATTGTACGATGCCGCGCCGCGCGGTGGCGGGCTTGCATCGACGATGACACTGGTGCGCCCGCCCGAAAGCCGGGCATAGCCCATGGACAACCCCTCGACATGCACAGGCTTGACCCCGCTGGCCGCGAGGGCGTGATCGAGCCGCCCTTCGAGTCCGCGCCCGCCACCGTGGAACCGCGCCAACTGTCCGTCGGCATGACGCAGCGCCCGCAGGGTGGGTGCTATCCGCTCGATCGCGGCCGTATGTGCCGGTGGCGCCCCCCGCCCCGCCTCGTGCAATGCCGCCGACGCCCAGGTCAACAATGTGAAAACCTCAAGAAGTTCCTCCGGATTGCGGGTGGGCAGGCCGCCTTCCTTGTCGATCTGGGCCTCGCAATCGCGCGCAAGGGCCCGCACCGCTGGATCGGCAAGCTCCTCCAGCCCTTCCAGGGCAAGACCCGCATAGATCAGCCCTGTCAGCGCCTCGAAGCGGCCCAGGCCAGGTTGCGCCGCTGGCCAGCGTTTCGACAGGAACCAGGTCTGTTGCGCCAGTGACCGGAAAAAGGCCCTGCTCTGTTCGGGTTCGACCCCGCGCAACAGGAACAGCGCATGGTTGATCCAGCGGATCACGCGACGCCCGGCCAGTTCGGGAGCCCAACCGGGACCACGCCCCTTGCCATGCGTCTCGATCCAGCCCCACACCCATTTCTGCGCTTTCTCGCGGGCCCGTGCGTCGCCGACGGCGGCCAGATCGTCGAGCCAGGCAAAGCCCTGACGCTCGTCCTCAAATGCGGAATTCGGCGCGGGGACCTCCCACAAACCGCTGGTCTGCGACTCGACGAGATATCCGGCAAACAGCAGGTTGCCGGCGACCAGCTGACGCCCTCGGGCAAAAGAACCCACCGTGCGCGGTTCGGGCTGGGAAACGAAGCCCCGGACCGATTTCTGCCGCTGGCTCAGGCGCGCCTGAAGACGGTTCTGGAACCGTGTCCATCTGCTGGCCATGCTGTGCGAACCGGACATGCGCTCTGCCTCTCACGCTCTTCGGGCGTTTGCGCCAGAGGATAGCGGCAGAAATCTGGCAAGTCACCGGCTATGTGCCATCTCACCCGGTCTTGCGCAGGCAGGCCATGTAGAACCCGTCCATCCCGCCCTGATCGGGCCAAAAGTCGGGGCGCAGGCGCAGCCCCCCTTCCTCGGTGATCCAGCCTGGTTCGATGCCGGGCACATCCAGCGCGGCGCGGTCGACTTCCATGTCGGGATAGATTTCCAGCGCCTCATCGACCTGCACTTCGCCCTCGTCCGGCAACAGCGAGCATGTGCAGAACACCATGCGTCCGCCCGGTTTCACCAGGGTCCAGGCATGGGCGATCATCCGTGCCTGCATTTCGATCAGGGCCCCGAACTCCGACCCGTCCTTGGCCAGCGGCAGGTCCGGATGACGGCGGATCGTTCCGGTGGCGGAACAGGGCGCGTCCAGCAGGACCGCATCATATAGGCCCTGATGTTCGAGCGCGTCGCCCACGACGATATCCGCGCTCAGCCCCGTGCGCGCAAGGTTCTCACGCACCCGCGCCATTCGTGCCTCGGAGATATCCAGCGCGGTCACATGCGCTCCGGCGGCGGCAAGTTGCAATGTCTTGCCCCCCGGCGCAGCGCACAGATCAAGCACCTTCTCGCCCGGCTGCGGGTTCAACAGGCGCACCGGCAGGGCGGCTGCCACATCCTGCACCCACCAGTCGCCGGCCGCATAGCCCGGCAGGGCTGAAACCTGCCCGGCATCGCGCAGACGCACGGACCCGGTCGGCAGAACCTCGCCTGCCGGCGCCGCTGCTCCCGGTTTCAGCGTGAGGTCGAGCGGCGCCCCGGCGAAATGCGCGGCCTCGATGGCGGCAATTGCCTTGCCCCCCCAGGCCTCGACCAGCGGATCACGTAACCAGCGCGGCAGGCGCGGAACACGCAGCCTGGCCCAGGCCGCAGGCGCATCGGCCGAGACCTTGCGCAGCACGGCGTTCACCAGCCCCTTGAGCCGTCCATGCCGACGCGAGCGGCCGACGATCTCGACCATCGAATGCACCACGCCATGGGCGGCTTCGCCATGCGACAGTTCCACCGTTCCCAGCCGCAATGCGTTGCGCACAGTCAGCGGCGGCGCCTTTTGCAGATGCGGTTTCAGCAACCGGTCGGCCCGTTCCAGCCCGCGCAGCGTCTCCAGCGCCAGCCGCTGTGCCCTTGCCCGGTCATCCGGCGGCAGCCGGTCCAACGCCCCCGCCGACAGGCATTCCGAGAGCAACCGTCCCTCGCCCAGAACCTGATCCAGCAAATAGATTGCACTCTGCCGCGCCTGCGTCGCGTTGTCCGCCATGGGCCGCCTCGTCCGATTGTGACCATCCGCCCGCATTGCCAAAGGCGGACGCAGGCGTGTATCAGGATAACAGACCGAAAGGAACAGCAAAGCCATGAGCGAGCCGCGCAAAGACCTGCCCCCCGCCGCCCAACGCGCCCTGGCCGAGGCCGAGGAACGCCGCCGCAAGGCCGAGGCCGAGGCCAAACCCCAACCCAGGGAACTGGGCGGGCGCGACGGCCCCGATCCGGCCCGCTACGGCGATTGGGAGAAAAAGGGCCTCGCCATCGACTTCTGAACCGCTTGCGCCCGGAAGGCCTCAGGCAGCCCGGCCCAAATCTTCCTCAAGAGCCTGACTGAGAGCAACGCAGGATCAGGATGCCGCCCAGACCCCCCGCGCAAACCGTCTCGACCGGCCTTGTCGTGGCCATCGTCGGCTTCTTCAGTTCCTTTCCCATCGTCCTGCAGGGTCTGGCCGGCGTCGGCGCGGACGCGGCCCAGGCCGCGTCAGGCCTGATGTTCGCCGCCCTTTCGATGGGACTGACAGGTATCGTTCTCAGCCTGTGGACGAGATCGCCCGCCTCGGTCGCATGGTCCACCCCCGGCGCTGCATTGCTTGCGGTGACTTCGATGCCCCAAGACGGCTTTGCCGGGGCGGTGGCCGGGTTCATGATGGCTGGTGCGCTGACCGTGATTGCGGCGCGGTGGCGGCCGCTCAGACGCCTGACCGCCGCCATTCCCGGCCCGATCGCCCAGGCAATGCTGGCAGGGGTGCTGTTCTCGCTCTGCCTTCGACCCTTCGAGGCGCTGGCCGAAATCCCCGGGTTGGCCTTGCCGATCCTGCTGACATGGTTTGCGGTCGGCCAGTTCAGCCGCCCCTTTGCCGTGCCTGCCGCCGTGGTGGCCGGGGCGCTGGTGGTGCTGATCCAGGCCGATTTCGACATCCCCGCGCCCGAGCGCCTGATTGCCGCTCCGGTCTGGGTGATGCCCGTCTTTTCCATCGAAGCCTTCACCAACATCGCCCTGCCGCTTTTCATCGTCACCATGGCTACCCAGAACATCCCCGGTCTCGCGGTGCTGCGCAGCTATGGCTATAGGCCCGAACCATCGCCGCTGGTCGCTTCGGTTGGCGCAGCCAGCATCCTGTCGGCTCCGTTCGGATCTCCCGCGACCTGCCTGGCGGCGATCACGGCCGCCATGTGCTCGAACGAGGACAGCCATCCGGACCCGACTCAACGCTACTGGTCGGCCGTCATGGCCGGTGTCTTCTATTGCCTGCTGGGGTTGTTCGCCGGCGTGATCACCGGCTTTGCCGCTCTTGCACCCGCCCTGGTGTTGGGCACGGTCGCCGGCATTGCGCTGCTGGGAGTGTTTGCAGGTTCGGCCTGTTCGGCGCTGGAAGATCCCGATTGCCGCCAAGCGGCGACATTCACCTTCCTGATCACCGCCTCCGGCGTCACGATCCTGGGACTGAGCGCCGCGGTCTGGGGGCTGGTCATCGGCGGAGTGATGCAGGCCATTTCCTTTCGCCTGCGCCGCCGGGCCTGACCCGCAATAACGTCAGTCCGCGCGCAACCGGAAATCGGCGAAATCTCCGGTGCCGCGGTCCGAGGTAAAGCGGATCTTGCCATCGCTTGCCCGAACCTCCTGACAATTGTAGCCAAGGTCGCTTCCGCCCCAGACCAGATCACGGCAGAAATATCCGTCCTGCCACACCCAACGGCCTTCGACCGGCCAGGCGGCGCCGGTACCCGATATCTCGCCGTCAGTCGAGACCCGAAGCCTGACAAGCGGTCGTGTCAGGGTCTTCCCTTCGACAAGCGTCCGAAAACTCTGTGCGTCTTCGACCCGGGCATATTCGGCGGCAGCGGGTCCGGTGGCAAGTGCAGCGCATAGAACACTTCGGGACAACATCGAAAGATCCTCGTCTGGTTTGCCCTTTGTTTACGGATCAGGTCGTCAGGTGGATCACTCGGACGGCGCCTCGTGAAAACTTTCGACCAGGGCGCGCAGCCGCCTGCCGCCAGGGGGATCGGCGGGCCATGTCAGCCAGTACCCGTCGCGGGTAGGCATTTCCGGCTCATCCAGCCGGCAGACCTGTCCCCAGATCGGGGCCTGAACATGCGAGGACAGACCGGCGACCCGCAACTCGCGCGGAGCGGTGCCGAACAGATCTTCGGTATTGCGCTCCAAAAGAAACCGCACGCTGCGCAGGGCCACACATACGAATCGTCTCGCTGCGGTTTGCCGACGGCGCAAAGGCCCGGTTCCACGCCATCTGGCTGCGCGACATTGCGCTCGACCCGGAAACACGCGGCCAGGCAACGGCCAGCATCTTGTAACCATCGGAGATATCCCTGCTGACCCAGGCATTGGCGCGGCGTCGCGCGGGGCGACCTGACCGGCGGGCAATTGGCCACAATCCGTTTCGACAACCGGTCCTCGGCGCCCTAACTCGACATCCCGTTCGACAGGACGGGGGCCTACCACGGCACCTGCCGCCAGTTGGGTGAATGCATCGCCGATCCGGAAACGGGGGGCGCGGAATGACACCGATTTCACAAAGCTCGACCAGATCGACATCGATGCTTTCATCGCCGCTATCCACGCCTGCCGCGGCGGCGAGGAATACCTGGGCGAGCCGGTGACCATGCCCCAGCACAAGTTGCAGAGGCCACCATCGCCGAGCAGAACGGCATGCCCGAGGAAATCATCTTCGGTGCGTTCCTGCATGACATCGGACATTTCACCTCGGAATGCGGGACCTACCAGCCCGACGATACCGAGGACCGACACCACGAGAACGCGGGCGAAAGGGTGCCGGCCCCTTTCTTTCCCGCGGTGGTCACTGATTGCGTGAAGTATCTCGTGGCGGCCCAATGCGCGCCGCCAAGGTACTCGAGTTCGAAAGGAAGACGCAGCTGAATGATCGGAGGCTGGGGGCCAGCCCCCAGACCCCCGGAGTATTTCAGACCAGAAAGAAACATGAAGACTTCGGCTTCTTTCTGGTTCCAAATACTCCCGCCGGAGGCGTCCGCCCTCGCCGCCAGAGACTCCTGTGGCGAAGGCGATTTCCCGGCGGAGGCGGCGTTACTCGGTGGCCCAGCCGCCCACGGCCTTGACCTCAAGGAAGTCTTCCAATCCCCAGACACCGCCCTCGCGGCCCTTGCCGGACTGTTTCATGCCGCCGAAGGGAGACCCGGCCGAACGCGACTTGCCGTTCATCTCGACCATGCCCGAGCGCAGGACACGGGCCATGCGGTTGGCCCGCGCGCCATCCTGGGTCTGAACATAGTTGGTCAGGCCATAGGGGGTGTCGTTGGCGATTTCGATGGCTTCTTCCTCGGTGTCGAAGGGGATCATGGTCAGCACCGGACCAAAGATTTCCTCGCGCGCGATGGTCATCTGGTTGTTGGCATCCGCAAACACGGTCGGGCGCACGAAATAGCCCTTGTTGAAACCCTCGGGGCGGCCGAGCCCGCCCGCGACAAGGCGCGCGCCCTCGTCGATGCCCTTCTGGATCAGACCCTGGATCTTGTTCCACTGAAGCTCGTTGACGACCGGACCGATGTGGCGGCCTTCGTCGAGCGCATTGCCGACGGTCACGCTGTTGGCCACTTCAGCGGCCGTCTCGACCGCCTGGTCATAGATCGGGCGCTGGACCAGCATCCGGCTTGGCGCGTTGCAGCTCTGGCCGGTGTTGTTCATCATGTGCAGGACGCCGCGCTTGACCGCCTTGTCATCGGCATCGGCAAAGATCACGTTGGCACCCTTGCCGCCCAGTTCGAGGTGCACCTTCTTCAGGGTATCGGCAGCATTTTTCGAAATCGCGATGCCCGCGCGGGTCGAGCCGGTGAAGCTGACCATATCGACATCCGGATGCCCCGAAAGCTGCGAGCCCACGCCCGCACCATCGCCGTTCACGAGATTGAAGACACCCGCCGGGAAACCGGCCTCGTCCATCAGTTCGGCAAAGACCATGGCGTTGAGCGGGCTTTGCTCGGACGGTTTCAGCACCATCGTGCATCCGGCGATCGCGGCGGCGCCCACCTTGAGCGTGATCTGGTTCATCGGCCAGTTCCACGGCGTGATCAGCGCGGCAACGCCCACTGCCTCGTAGATGATCCGGTCGTTGGGGGCGTGATCGCCCAGCGGACGGTCGAATTCGAAGTTCTTAGCGGCCGTCAGGAAGTTCTTCAGATGCCAGCTGCCGGCGCCGACCTGCTGGGTGCGGGACATGTCGATGGGCGCGCCCATTTCCAGCGACATCGCCTGCGCCAGGTCTTCGCCACGGCGATTGTAGATTTCCAGCAGTTTCTCGACCAGCGCGATGCGCTCGGCGACCGGGGTCGCCATCCAGGCGGGAAAGGCGGCCTTTGCAGCGGCGACAGCGGCGTTTGTGTCGGCCTCGGTCCCCAGTGAAATGACAGCGCAAGGCTCTTCGGTCGACGGGTTGATGACGTGGAAATCATTGGCGACGGCAGGCGCGACCCATTTGCCGTTGATGTAGAACTCGCGTTTCTCAAGCATGTCTGCCTCTCCTGATCAGATGGTTTTCGACCGGGCGGTCGGGAATCGGGCACACTTTGTCACCCTGCTTGGGTGGCGGCAAGAGGTCCCTGGAAATTTGATCAAATCATGGCTCCATGGCCTCGGATACGGGACTGGCGGCGGCACCGTGTCACGGGTATGTACCCCTGGTCATCCACTGAATAGAATGACGGCAGTCTACTTGCTTTCGCATCACAGGAGATACCCATGGGTTTGCGCATCAACGACATCGTTCCCGACTTCACCGCCGAGACGGACAAGGGCACGATCAGCTTTCACGACTGGATCGGCGACAGCTGGGCGATCCTGTTTTCCCACCCAAAGGATTTTACCCCGGTCTGCACCACCGAATTCGGCGCCGTGGCGCAGCTGGCCGATGAATGGGCCAAACGCAACACCAAGGTGATCGGCGTCTCTGTCGACGGGGTCGACGATCACAAGAAATGGAAGGGCGACATCGAGAGCTTTGCCGGCACCAGCGCCGGTTTCCCGATCATCGCCGACGAAGGCCTGACCGTGTCCAAGATGTTCGACATGCTGCCCGCCGATGCCTATCTGCCCGATGGGCGCACTCCGGCCGACAGTGCCACGGTGCGTTCGGTCTTCATAATCAGCCCCGACAAGAAACTGCAGCTGACCATGACCTATCCGATGTCGGTCGGGCGCAACTTTGCCGAGGTTCTGCGCGCGCTCGACGGATTGCAGCGCACCTACCAGCAACCGCTGGCGACGCCCGCCAACTGGACGACCGGCCAGGACGTGATCGTCGCGATGGCGCTGGACAATGCCGCCGCCGAAGAAAAATACGGTGCGCTTGACATCAAGCTGCCCTATCTGCGCTTTGCAAAGAATCCGGGCTGAGCCCGTCACGGGCGCAGGGCAACCTGCGCCCGCCCATCAGAGAAAGACATCCGCCATGGCCTCTTTGAAACGCTGGCTCGACCTGCGCCGAAATCCCTGGAAGGCCGAGCATTATGCCGCGCTCAAGTCCTGGCGCGCGGACAATGCGCTGAAAACGCGGTTTCACACCTATGACGGTCTTGCTCCCGAGGCCGTAGTTCTGGACGTCGGCGGATTCGAGGGCGGCTGGGCCGATCTGATCCTGTCCTTTCAGCCCAAGGCGCGGGTCCATGTATTCGAACCGCATCCCAGGTTTGCGGAAGCGCTGCGATCAAAGTTTGCTTGCCAGCCCAATGTCATGGTGCATGAATTCGCCATTGGCGGGGCCGAAGGGGTCCTGAGGCTCAGCGACGATGGAGATGCCTCTTCGGCCTTTGGCGGCAAGGGGGGTGTTCTTGAGGCGCCAATACGGCCCGCCGACGCGGTCTTTACCGAACTGGGGCTGGACCGGGTCGACCTGATGAAGGTCAACATCGAGGGCGGCGAATACGATCTGTTGCCGGCCCTGCTGGACAGCGGGCTGATGCCACGCATCGGGCGGCTTCAGGTACAGTTCCACCTGTTCGAACCCGCGCTGATCGAAACCCGCGCGGCGATCTGCGCACGGCTGGCGGAAACCCATGACTGCGCCTGGTCCTACCCGTTCATCTGGGAGGAATGGCGTCTGCGCTAAGCCGTATTGTCACGGGACAGCCGACGCACTGCCGCCCGGTAACGGGCACGCTTCCATTCGCGGATCAGCCGGTTGCCCAGGCTTTTTCTACCGCTGATCGTGCTGCCGCCGATGGCCTGCGTCTGATCGACCAGCCCCGATGGGCTGATGGCCCCCAGTTGAATCCCCGTGTACCAGTGCATCTGCAGGAAAGTGTCGACAGGGCGGTCGAACGGTTCCGTCAGGTCCAGCAGCCTTTCGGCGGCCCGGCGCGAAACCAGCTGTCCCGAGGTCCGCAGGGGCGTCACTACAGGCCGCGTCAGGATGCAGTTGCCATGGCGGTCGATCTCGGGCGCCGCAACAGAGCGGGTCTGGAACTGGACATATCCGATCCGGTCCACATGACGTTTCGCCAGTTCCAGCGCATCTGAGAAGTTGTCATCCAGAGCCATGTCGTCCTCGACGATCAGCGCTGCATTGGCGCGGCTCTCGACCAGCATGGCCCAGGCCGTTCGATGGCTGAGGAAACACCCGATCTCGCCTGGCCGCAGATCAAAAGGATAAGCCGGCTTCAGCAATCCGGGCCGAAAGGCGCGCCCACGGGCATCCGGGCTCAGGGCCGCGCCATCGACCGCCGGAAGCAGATTGGCGTCGGGCAGTTCTGCAACCAGCGCCTCGGCACGCGCGCGCCGGTCGGTGGCCCGTTCCAGGTGAATGACGAGACCTATCAGGTCCATGCAGGGGCTCCGTTCAACCGCATGCCGCCGGTTGTTGCGAACCGGCCCGAATGCCAAAAGGCCCGGACATCCTGTCCGGGCCTTTCCGTCTGAGCAAGGCCAGAGGCTTATTCCGCCTCGGTGGCCTCTTTCTTCTCCGGCACGACTTCCTCGCCGGTTTCCTGGTCGACGCATTTCATCGACAGTCGCACCTTGCCGCGATCGTCAAAGCCCAGCAGCTTGACCTTCACTTCCTGGCCTTCCTTCAGAACGTCCGAAGGATGGTTCAGGCGGCGGTTCTCGATCTGGGACACATGCACCAGCCCGTCGCGCTTGCCGAAGAAGTTCACGAAGGCGCCGAAATCGACGATCTTCACGACCTTGCCGGTATAGATCTTGCCTTCTTCCGGTTCGGCCACGATCGACCAGATCATGTCATAGGCCTTCTGGATCGAGTCACCGTTGGGCGACGCGATCTTGATGGTGCCGTCATCGCTGATATCGACCTTGGCGCCCGAGGTTTCCACGATCTCGCGGATCACCTTGCCGCCCGAGCCGATCACTTCGCGGATCTTGTCGGTCGGAATCTGCATGGTCTCGATGCGCGGGGCATGCACCGAGAAGGCGTTGGTTTCGCTCAGCGCCTTGGCCATTTCGCCCAGGATGTGCAGCCGGCCGTCCTTGGCCTGCGCCAGCGCCCGTTCCATGATCTCGGGCGTGATGCCTGCGACCTTGATGTCCATCTGCAGCGAGGTGATCCCGTTTTCGGTACCCGCCACCTTGAAGTCCATGTCGCCCAGATGGTCTTCGTCGCCCAGGATGTCGGTCAGAACGGCATAGGACCCGTCGTCTTCCAGGATCAGACCCATGGCCACACCGGCGACCGGCGCCTTGAGCGGCACGCCTGCATCCATCATCGACAGCGAACCGCCGCAGACCGACGCCATCGAGGACGAGCCGTTCGACTCGGTGATCTCGCTGACCACGCGGATGGTGTAGGGGAAATCGGTCGGGGCCGGCAGAACCGCCTGCAGCGCGCGCCAGGCCAGCTTGCCATGGCCGATCTCACGACGGCCGGGCGACCCGACACGTCCGACTTCGCCCACCGAGTACGGGGGGAAGTTGTAGTGCAGCAGGAAGTTCGACTTGAAATTGGCGTGCAGCGCATCGATGAACTGTTCGTCATCGCCGGTGCCCAGCGTGGTCACGGCCAGCGCCTGGGTCTCGCCACGGGTAAAGAGCGCCGAACCATGGGTGCGCGGCAGCAGGCCGGTTTCGGCCACGATCGGGCGCACGGTGGTGGTGTCACGCCCGTCGATCCGCTTGCCGCCCTTGACCACGTCGCCGCGCAGGATGCCGGCTTCGAGTTTCTTCAGGGCAGAGCCGAGGTTGGCGTCTTCCAGTTGCTCTTCGGTCAGCGCGGCCTTGATCGCCTCGCGGGCGGCTGCCACGGCAGCGGTGCGCTCCTGTTTGTCGGTGATTGCAAAGGCGGCGCGCATCTGCGCTTCGCCTGCGGCCTTCACGGCGGCATACAGATCCGAGTAATCCGGCGGCGAGAAATCGAACGGCTCTTTCGCGCAGGACTCTGCAAAGCCGATGATCAGGTCGATGACCGGCTGGATCTGCTCATGGGCAAAGACCACGGCGCCCAGCATCTCGGCCTCGGACAACTCATAGGCTTCCGATTCCACCATCATCACGGCGTCCTTGGTGCCGGCGACAACCAAGTCCAGGCGCTGTTCGGGGTTCAGACGCAGGTCGTGCATGTCGTCCACGGTGGGGTTCAGCACGTATTCGCCATCGGTGAACCCGACGCGGCAACCCGCGATCGGCCCCATGAAGGGCACACCCGAAATGGTCAGCGCGGCCGAGGCGGCGATCATCGCGACGATGTCCGGGTCGTTGACCAGGTCGTGGCTCAGCACGGTGCACATCACCAGCACTTCGTTCTTGAAGCCGGGCACGAACAGCGGGCGGATCGGGCGATCGATCAGGCGCGCGGTCAGCGTTTCCTTTTCGGTCGGCCGCGCCTCGCGCTTGAAGAAGCCGCCCGGCACCTTGCCGGCGGCATAGTATTTTTCCTGGTAATGGACGGTCAGCGGAAAGAAGTCCTGGCCCGGCTTCTGCTCGCGGGCGAAGGTCACGTTGGCCATGACGCTGGTTTCGCCGAGGGTGGCGATCACCGAACCGTCGGCCTGGCGGGCAATCTTGCCCGTTTCCAGTGTGAGCGTCTCTTCGCCCCACTGCATCGATTTCGTCGTTACATCAAACATGTGCGTATCCTAGAAGGGAGCGCTCCCGGCCCTCCGGGTCTCCCGTTTGCATGGCGGCCCCATTGCCGCCGACCCCATTATCATTTCCTTCACGGTGCCGGAGTCTGGGCACCACGTCTCAGATTGTGCGCCCATACAAGAGATTCAACAGGAATGAAAGAGAAACCGGCGCACGTCGCAGCCTGCGGCGCGCACCGGAGTCGCAACCAGGTCAGAACGGGCGCACAACCAATTGCGGTTTCCCGTCCGATGTGCAGCGCGCCGACCTGCCATCCCATCCGATCTCGCCGCTCACACGCTGGCGAAAGGATGAGAAACTGTCAAAAGTCACCACATCGACCGGTTCGTCGAAATGCAGGGTGATGCGCCGGTGCGCCCCGTCCCCCATCACGGTCAGGCCACGGATCTCGCCGGTGAACGCCTGCCCCAGGTATTCGCCGCGCACCCGGTCGCCGACCCGCAGGCGCAACCGATTGCCCGCACGCGCCACAAGCGTGTTCCAGTCCCGCACGCCATGTTGATGCGCCACCAGTTCCAGCGCCTGCGCATGCCCCAGCTCCGTGCCGGTCGCGCGCAGTCCTTCCCGCAGGCGGCGGGCCTGCGCCTTCAGCTCCTCGACCGGAGCAATCTCTTGTTCATGTGTCATCATTGCCTCGTTTCCAAACGGGCGCATCTGGTCGGACGGGGCTCGCATTGCCATCCACGCGCCGGAAAAGCGGCAAGGATCATCGCTAACCGGGTTTCACCATAGCCCTGGGGCCGCGAGCGGCAGGGAACCCGAACCTTCGTCCTGCATATTCAGGCCCGCCCTTCCTGTCAACGAGGCTGGCCTGCGGCGGCTTTTGATCCTACACAGGGCCTGGCAATCCGGGGGCCCCCATGATCATCGCACGCCTGCACGGCCGTCTTGGCAACCAGATGTTCCAGTATGCCGCCGCCGCGGGGCTGGCGGCGCGCCTTTGCACGCGCGTGGCCATCGACAGCCGCGAGGCGCAAGCGCGCGGCGAAGGGGTGTTGACCCGCGTATTCGACCTCGATCTTGCCGAACCCGAACACCTGCCGCCCCTGAAACGCGACGGTCTGCTGCGATATGGCCTGTGGCGGACATTGGGCTCGCGCCCACGGTTCCGGCGCGAGAATGGCCTGGGCTACAATTCCCAGATCGAGACCTGGGGTGACGGAACCTACCTGCACGGGTATTGGCAATCCGAACGCTACTTCGAACATGTGGGCGATCGTATCCGGGCGGATTTCACCTTTCCCCCCTTCACCGACAGCCGGAACGAGGAGATGGCCGAGCGCATCGCCGGGTCCGAGGCAATCTCGCTGCATGTCCGGCGCGGCGATTACGTCGCCTTGGCCGCGCATGCCCTGTGCGACCAGCGCTATTACCAGGCAGCGCTCGAAGCCGTGATGCGCGGCACCGAGAAGGAACCTGTGGTATACGTGTTTTCCGACGATCCCGACTGGGCCAGGGCGAACCTGCCACTGCCGGTGGACAAGGTCGTGATCGATTTCAACGGACCCGAAACCGATTTCGAGGACATGCGCCTGATGAGCCTGTGCCGGCACAACATCATCGGCAATTCCTCTTTCTCCTGGTGGGCGGCCTGGCTGAATTCCAATCCGCAAAAGCGCGTAGCCGGACCTGCCCGATGGTTCGGCGATCCGGGCCTGGAAAATCCCGACATCCTGCCCCCCGACTGGATGCGGATCAGCGTCTGACGCAAGCGGCCCGGAAGGACGGGGCGCCCGCTCGCCCTCGCCCGCGGGTTCTCCATGCCCGAAGGCCCGCTCGAACGCCGCGTCCCGGATTGACGGCAGCCACCCCACGCCGCATCGTCGCGGCAGAGGTGCCCGCATGCCCGCTTTCGACCTGCCCGCCTATCTCGCCCGCATCGGCCTCGCCGCCGTGCCGGTCACGCCGGGCGGGCTGCAACAACTGCAACAGGCGCAGTTGCGCCGCATAGCTTTCGAAAACATCGATCCGTTTCTCGGCCGCACCCCCGATCTGGAGGTCGAGGCGCTGTCGGCCAAGCTGCTGCACGCCGGGCGCGGCGGCTATTGTTTCGAACTGAACACGCTGTTCCGCGCAGCCCTGGATGCCTGCGGCTTCGAAACGCGCCGCCTGTTGGCCCGGGTCCGCAACGGCCGTCCCGTCGCAGGTCCGCGCGGCCATTTGGCCCTGATGGTCACTCTGGACGGCCGCCGCTATCTCGCCGACGCCGGTTTCGGAGGGCCGGCGCCGCTTGCCCCGCTGCTGATCGACACCGACAGCCCGCAAACCTTGGCCAACGGAACATACCGGTTGCGCACCGATCGCGAGACCGGCGAACGCCTGATCGAAAAGGACACGCCGGGCGGCGCCTTCACCCTCTACGGTTTCGATGAATCGCATGTCAGCGATGCCGACATCGACGCCGCCAACCACCTCTGCGCCAGATGGGACCGGATGCCGTTTCCGAACAACCTGATGCTGGCCGGATTCAACGGCGCCACCCGCATCGGCGTCTTCAACCGGCGCATCACCCGGGAAACAGGCGGCACGATCCGGACAGGGGACATTGCGGATGCCCGGGATCTCGCCAACCTGCTGACGCACGAGCTTGGATTGCGGCTCGAACCCGCGGCGCTGGGCGCGGTCTGGAGCCGCCTGAGCCACGCCTGAAACAGGCAAAAGCCTGCGCTTCTTTCTGGTCGGAAATACTCCGGGGGTGAATTGGCCGCAGGCCAAGACGGGGCAGCGCCCCCTCCCCTCACTTCTGGCTCACTCCGCCCGAAAGCCCGCCTCGGCCATCAGCGCCTTCGAATGCCGCTCAACCGCCTCTTCCAGCCGCGCCATGAAGATGTCGCGCGCGATTCCCGGCGGGATCGGCTCCAGGAATTCCACCACCGCCAGCCCGGGCTTGCGCCGGATGCCCTTGCGCGGCCAGAACAGCCCCACGTTGGTCGCCGCCGGGACGCAGGGGTATTGCAGCCCATCGTACAGCACGGCGCTGCCCACCTTGTAGGGCTTGTAGTCACCCGGCGCCACGCGGGTGCCCTGCGGATAGATCACCAGCTGCCCGGGTTCGGAAAACTCCCTGGCCACGTCCTTGACCATCTTGGCGACGGCCATGCCCCTCTTGCCCCGGTCCACCGGGATACAGCCCAGCCGCTTCGCATAGACGCCGATGATCGGCGTCCACAGGAGTTCCCGTTTCATGATGAACTTGGCATGCGGCACCGCGTCGAAGATCAGCAGGATATCCAGGAACGACTGGTGCTTGGCGGCAACCACCACCTCGCCCGTGGGCACCTCGCCGCGCACCTCTCCCCGGATGCCCACCATCCAGCGCGCCAGCCACAGGGTCGAGCGGGCATAAAGCTTGCAGGCCTTCAGGGCGCCGCGCTTGGACACCAGCGCATAGGGGGTAAAGACCAGCCCCAGAACCGCCATCCACAGATAGATGACGACGACGAAGATCAGCGAACGCAGCCATTGGACCATCAGGTCAGTTCCTTCAACGTGCGGCGGGCCGCGGCCCAGGTGGCGGCAAAGGCCACCACCGCGCCCAGCACCGGAATCACCAGCGGCAAGAGCCAGCCCAGCCCCTGGAACCCCAGTCCCGTCAGAAATCCGCCCTCGTCCGAAGCTTCGGGCAACAGCATCACCCCCGCCATGCCCAGCACCATGCCGACCGCCGCGCCGATCAGCGCCCGAAGGGTGAACCGACGCACGAAGGCCCCGGCGATGTAGCGGTCGCGCGCGCCCACCAGCCGCAAGACCTCGATCACCTGCGCATTGGCCGCCAGCGCCGCATTGGCCGCCAGCGTGATCATGGCAGCCGTCGCCCCTCCGATCAGCAGGATCGACACCAGCGCCAGCCGGCGCAGCGAATGGGCCGCATCCACCAGCGGCGCCCGCCAGCGGGTATGATCGTCGAGCACCGCGCCCGGCACTTCGGCCACCAGTCTCAGCCGCAGACCCTGCGCGTCATAGCCCGGCTCGCCGCCGCGGATCTCGATCAGCTGCGGCACCGGCAGGGCGTCGACCGGCAGGTCGGCGCCGAACCAGGGCGCCAGCAGCGCCGCCTGTTCCTCGCGCGTCAGCGCCCGGGCCTCGGCCACCCCCGGGGTCTGGCGCAGGATGGTCAACGCCGCCCTGGTCTGCGCCGCGACCTGGTCTGCGGGCGCATTGATGCGCAGCGTCGCCGCCCGCGCCAGTTCCGAGGCCCAGCGGTCCGCCAGCCGCCCCGAGGCCAGCGACAGCGCCAGCGCAAACACCGCCAGGAACGCCATCGCCCCGGACACGAACAACGTCAGCTGCGCGGTAAAGCCAGAGGGCGGCACCACCCGGTCGGCCTGGCTGTCGGCCATGATCAGCGTGCGGATCGTTCCCTTGCTCACAGGTCCGCCCCCGCCAGTTGCAACCGCCGGTTCGAGATCCGCAGCACCCGCGCCTGCACTTGGCTCTTGGCAGCGCGGATCAGGCCCAGGTCGTGGGTTGCGATCAGGATGGTCTTGCCCATCCGGTTCAACTCGATCAGCAGTTGCAACAGCCGCTGCGACATCTCCCAGTCGACGTTGCCGGTCGGCTCGTCCGCCAGCACCACGTCCGGCGACATGATCACCGCGCGCGCCAGCGCCGCGCGCTGGCGCTCGCCGCCCGAGAGTTCCGGCGGCAGGGCGTCGGCACGTTTCGTCAGCCCGACCCAGGCCATCAGTTCACCCAGATTCTCCTGCTGACCGGACAGGTCATGACCCGACACGGTCAGTGGCAGCGCGATATTCTCGGCCAGCGGCAGGTGATCCAGAAAACGGCAATCCTGGTGCACCACCCCGATACGCCGCCGGAACAGCGCCATCTGGTCACGGTCCAGCCGGCGCAGATCCTGGCCGAACCCGCGCACCTGCCCGGCACTGGCCTGCAAGGCGCCATAGCACAGTTTCAGCAGCGTGGTCTTGCCCGACCCGGACGGCCCGGTCAGAAAGTGGAACGACCCTGGCGACAGGTCCACCGAGATATCGCCGAGAAGCTCGCCGCCGCCATAGCTGTAGCCCACATTCTCCAACTCGATCAAAATCCTGCCCCCAGCCGGTTCATCGCCTTTCTTGCCCGATGGGGGATGCAGTTTCAATGCCCGCCTGAGTCCAATAGGCGACACATCACCGGCTCCGGACCAAATCACTCTTTCCGCAATCGGCTCAACCGCCTATGATCCCGGAAAAAAGAAGATCAGGCAGAATGAAGAGCCGGGAGGCAGTATGCGTCTGACATGCCCGAATTGCGATGCGCAATATGAAGTGCCGGACGAGGTGATCCCCGCCGAAGGGCGCGACGTCCAGTGTTCGGATTGCGGACATACATGGTTCCAGCCCGCCGCCGGAGATGCCGTGAAAGGGGCCGGGGACGAGGAAGACTTTGCGCCGCCCCTGCCCGATGATCTGGCCGCCATGGACGCCCCGCGGCAAGCGCGCGCCCGCGACGACGAGTTCGAGGAGGAGGAGGACGACGACGACAGGGACTTTTCCGCTGTCGGGACGCAATCCACGATGCCCGAAGGCCGCGGCATCGACTCCGACATTTCGGGTATCCTGCGTGAAGAGGCCGAACGCGAAGCCCGGCTGCGCGCGCGTGAGGCGGAAGCGCTGGAAAGCCAACCCGATCTTGGCCTCGACGCATATCCCGGCGACGAACCCGAGCGCCGTGCCCGCGAGGCGCACAATCGAATGGCCCGTATCCGCGGCGAAGAGCCGGAAATCGAAGAGCAAGTCGCCGGGTCGCGTCGCGGCCTGCTGCCCGATATCGAGGAGATCAACTCGACCCTGCGCGGATCGGAAACCAAGGCTGGCACCCCTGCGCCTGTCACACACGAGCGCGCGCGCAAGCAGCGGTCCGGCGGATTCACGCGCGGGCTGGTGGTAATGCTGGTGTTCGGCGCGGTGCTGTTCCTGCTCTATGCCAATGCGCCGCACATCGCCCGCAGCGTGCCGCAGGCCGACCCGATGCTCAGCGCCTATGTCGCCCTCGTCGACCAGGCCCGGCTCTGGCTCGACGCGCAGGTCGCGGCTCTGGTGCCTCGACCATAGTACCCGACCGCCTTGGCGGCGGCGCACCCCCGAGATTTTTCGACGAAAAATCTCCGCCGCCTGCGGGAGTATTCGTGAAAGAATGAATCGGGCGGGCAGTCTCAGAACCTGTCGAGCAGCCGCTCGAGATAATCCAGTTCGATCTGAGGCCGTTCACGTTCGCCCGAACGGCGGCGGATCTCGTCCAGCAGTTCCCGTGCCCGGCGATAGACATCCTCGCCGCCCAGCAGGTTTTCATCCGTGTGGATGCCCCCCTGCGAACCGGGGGTGCGGCCCAACGGATCACGGTTCTGGGCGCGCATGTCGCCCTCCTGGTTGCCTTGTCCGGGTTGCTGTTCCTGTGCCAGCGCCTCGCCCAGCGACCGCATGCCTTCACGCAGCGCCTCCATCGCCTCGGCCTGGCGGTCGATCGCCTCGGGAAGATCGTCCTGCCGGAGCGCGTCCTCGGCGCCTTCCATGGCGCGGCCGGCGCGGCCAAGCGCCTCGCGCGCGGCATCGCCCTCGGGCGTGCCCTGGCCCGGCAGGTTCTGCTGCTGCCGGCCCAGTTCGTTGCGCAGCGCCTGCTGGCGGTCGGCCAGGCTGCGCTGGTCGGGCTGCCCGCCCTCGCCATCCTGCCCAGAGCCCGGCTCACGGCCGGCCTGCCCCTCGCCCTCGTGGCTCTGGCCACGGCCCTGGCCGCCGCTGCGACCTTCGTTCTGCTGGTTCTCGCCCGCCTGCGCACCGGGGTTGAACTGTTCCTGAAGGTCGCGGAAGGCCTGATCGGACAGGCCCTGCTGGTTGCGCAGCGTTTCGGCCAGCCCCTCCATCGCACGCTGGCCCTCGGACTGGCCGTTCTGGCCCTGCCCCTGGGTCACGCGCATGTTCTCCATCATCTGCTGGAATTCCTGCAACGCCTGCTGCGCCTCGGCCATCCGGCCCTGTTCCATCAGCTCCTGGATCCGGTCCATCATCCGTTGCAGGTCGTCCTGCGTCATCTGCAGGCTCTGCTGGTCCTGCGCCTGGCCGTCCGGGTTCTGGCTGTCGCCATCGCGCTGCGCCTGCTGCATCAGCTGCCGCAGGTAATCGTCGGTCGCCTCGCGCAACTCCTGCATCAGTTCGGCGATCTCCTGGTCGCTGGCGCCGTTCTTCATCGCCTCGCTCAACCGTTCCTGCGCCTGGCGCATCCGCTCCAGCGCATCACTTAGCGTACCCTCTTCCAGCAGGATTGCCAGGTCCCACAGCGCCTGTGCAATCTCCTCCTGTTGCGCAACCTGCAACCCTCCGTGCCGGTTCAGCGCCTCGAGCCGCCGCAGGATCACCCGCAGCCGCAGATAGGCGGTTTCGGATTTGAACACCTCCTCGGGCCGATGCGACACCGCCCGCAGGATCAATGCCACCCGCGCCGCATTCTCCCGCGACCACAACAGGTCGCGCCGCATCTCGATCACCGCAGCTGCCAGCGGGTCAAAGAACCGCCGCGCCGGCAGCGCCACGCCATAAGGCATGGTCTCGGCCTCCTGCCCGGCGGCATCCTGCGCCACCAGCGTAATCGTCACCGGCAGATGCGCCCAGGGGTGCTGCGAGAAATCCTCGATCAGATTCTCGGTGAAATCGCGCCTGTCACCCGAAATCGGCAAGGGCAGATCGACCGTGACCGCCTCGCGCGGCTCGGGCATCACGCTCAGCCCGTGGCGACGGTCGACGGCGGCCAGGTCAAGTTCGATCCGGGCCGAACCGCCCGTCACGCCATAGTCGTCGGCAGCGGTAAAGGGCATCACCATCTGCCCGCCCGCACCGCTTTCGGCAGGACCGGCGATGTCGACAAGCGGCGGATGGTCGGCCCGCATGGCCACCCGCCAGCTGCGCCCACCCGGCCCTTTGATGGCCAGATCGCCACTGCGGGTGACAGTCAGCGACTGTTCAGGGGTATCAGGCTGCGCGATCGGCGTGTCGGACACGCTTTCAGCCAGGCTCAACTGGCCGACTTCACCATAGAACCGCAGGGTGATGCGGGTACCCTGCGGCACATCCAGCGTCTCTTCTGCCTGTTCATTCAGGTAGAGTGTCGGCAGCCCTGTATAACGCGGCGGCTCGATCCAGCCTTCCCAGCTCGGTCCCTGCGCGGCAACGGCGGCACCGGGTGCAAGACCCGAGACCGTCGACACATGACGGATCGAGCCGAAGAGGATCGCGACGGCCAGGCACAGAACCGCCATGTAGCGCAACCCCAGGGGATCGCGGTTCCGCAGCATCAGGTCGGGCGGCACCGCCGGCGCAGCGGCCACGCGCGCCGCCATACGCGCCTGATGCGCCCGCCACAACGCCGCCGAAGCCGGATCCTGCACCCCGATCACCTGATCGTCCAGCAGCGCCTGTACCGGTCGCCCGGGCAAGGTCGCGTCCAGCCGCGCCAGCGCATCGGCACGGGTCGGGAACCGGAACCGTCGCAGCCCCCGGACGAGAACCCAGAGAATGGTCACCGCCAGCAGAGCGGCCCCGCCCCAGGCCCAACCGACCGGTAGCATCTCGTGAAACCGCAACATGGGCAGGGCCAGCCCAAGCATCAACGCCGAAATCAGCGGCCAGAATGCGCGCAATGCCCGTTCCGCCACCATTCCTGCAAGGGTCACACCCAGCACGAGGCGGCGAAGCGGTAATGTCTGGTTTCGACGACGTGTCAATCCGGGCCTCCTGACGGCCCGCGCGGTTCAACGCGTCAAAGCCATGAGGGAATGGTATCGCGGTTTATGATTTCGTCAAAGCTCGGCCTTGCGCGAATAACCGCAAATTGATCCCCATTGACCAGAATCTCGGGGATCAGCGGGCGGGTGTTGTACTCGCTCGACATCACCGCACCATAGGCCCCGGCGCTGCGGAACGCCACCAGATCGCCGGCGGCGAGCGGTGGCATCATGCGCCCCTTGGCGAAAGTGTCGCCGGTTTCGCAGACCGGGCCGACGATGTCATAGGGCTGCGGTTCGGCCCCTGGTTCGGGCTCGACCACCGGCACGATGTCGTGATGCGCGTCGTACATGGCGGGCCGGATCAGGTCGTTCATCGCCCCGTCGAGGATCAGGAAATCGCGCCCCTCGCCGGATTTCACATAGATCACCTTCGACACCATCAGCCCGGCATTGCCGGCGATCAGCCGGCCCGGCTCGATCTCGATCTCGCAGCCCAGATGCCCCAGCGTGCGCTTGATCAGCGCGCCATAGTCCAGCGGCAGCGGCGGCGCCTCGTTCGAGCGGGTATAGGGAATGCCCAGACCCCCGCCCAGATCCAGACGGCGGATGTCATGGCCTTCGGCGCGCAGTTTCTCCGTCAGGTCGGCCACCTTCAGATAGGCGGCCTCGAACGGCGCCAGATCGGTCAGTTGCGATCCGATATGCACGTCGATGCCCACCACTTCCAGCCCCGGCAGCGCCGCAGCATGGGCATAGACGGCGCTCGCCCGCGCGATCGGGATGCCGAACTTGTTCTCGGACTTGCCGGTGGCGATCTTGGCATGCGTCTTTGCATCCACGTCGGGGTTCACGCGGATGGTGATCGGCGCCACCTTGCCCAGCGCCTGCGCCACCGCGCTGATCGCCTCCATCTCGGGCTCGGATTCGACGTTGAACTGACGGATGCCGCCTTCCAGCGCGACACGGATTTCCTCGGCCGTCTTGCCGACGCCCGAGAACACGATCTTCTCGCCCGGCACGCCCGCCGCCCTGGCCCGCAGGTACTCGCCCACCGAAACCACGTCCATCCCCGCGCCCGCCTGCGCCAGCGTGCGCAGAATCGCCTGATTGCTCGCCGCCTTCATCGCGTAGCAGACCAGGTGGTCGGTGCCCTCCAACGCCTCGTCGAACAGCTGGTAATGCCGCAGCAGCGTGGCGGTGGAATAGACATAGAACGGGGTGCCCACCGCGGCGGCGATGTCGGCCACGGGCACATCCTCGGCGTAGAGCGCGCCGTCGCGATAGAGAAAATGATCCATGTTGCGCGCTTAGCCCGAAACGGCCCGCCGGATCAATCGGTCCCGCGCGTCGCACAAGCGATTCTTGCGAGGCTCCGCCTCGCGCTCCGGAGTATTTTTGACCAGAAAGAAGCAGGGACCGGATTGCCTTCTTTCTGGTCGGAAATACTCCGGGGGAGTCGCCGTCAGGCGACGGGGGCAGCGCCCCCTTTTGGCCGCAGCCGCAGGAACAGGTAGAGCGGCAAGCCGCAACTCACCCCGATGCAGAATGTCGCCGGGATCGCCAGAAGGCCCGGCCAGTACCGCGTCCGCAAGGTGTCATCCAGCACCCAGACGGTCAACGCCACAGCCGCAATCGTGAGATCCCAGACCAGCCCGGAACTGGCGGCATTGGCGTGCCAGGCCTCCACCATGGCCGCCAGGTCGAACCCGTTTTCCCCGAACCAGCGCAGGAAATACCACATCGGGTGGATCGCCCCCCAGATGGCAAGGATCAGGAATATCGGGCGCATCCGCTGCATGTCACTCTCCCATGGTGCAGCGCGACAGCTAGCGCGCCCGCGCCGCGACGCAAGCCCGTTGCCCGAGAGATCGGCCTGATTGTCCGGTCAGAAGCCCAGCCACAGGTTGAACGGCCCCTTGCCGAGCCCGACACCGCCGCTGACATGGGTGCCGCTGCCCGAGACGCCCACATTCGCCGCCACCGTCGGCTGCACCGGTTCGCCATCGGCACCACAGCCCGACAGCAGCGCACCAACGGCGACAACCAGGCTCAGGCGGATCGGTGTCATGCCAACGTCTCCTTCCAGCGGGCGACCTGCGCGCGGACCTGCGCGGGCGCGGTGCCGCCATAGCTCTGGCGCGAGTTTACCGAGTTTTCGACGCCAAGCACACCATAGACATCCGCCGTGATGTCCGCATGGGCCGACTGCATCTCTTCGAGGCTCAGATCCGGCAGGTCGCAGCCCTTCTTTTCGGCCAGCGCCACCAGGCTGCCGGTCACATGGTGGGCATCGCGGAACGGCAGGCCCAGCACCCGCACCAGCCAGTCGGCCAGGTCCGTCGCGGTCGAGAAGCCCGACCCGGCGGCAGCGGCCAGAGACGGGCGGTTGGCGGTCATGTCGCGCACCATCCCCTCCATCGCCGCCAGCGCCAGCATCCAGTTGTCGGCCGCGTCGAAGACCTGCTCCTTGTCCTCCTGCATGTCCTTGGAATAGGCCAGCGGCAGACCTTTCATCACCATCATCAGCGCGGTATTGGCGCCAAAGATACGACCCACCTTGGCCCGGATCAGCTCGGCCGCATCGGGGTTCTTCTTTTGCGGCATGATCGACGAGCCGGTCGAGAACCGGTCAGACAGGATCACGAACCGGAACTGGGCGCTGGACCAGATCACCAGCTCCTCGGCAAAGCGCGACAGGTGCATGGCGCAGATCGAGGCGACCGACAGGAACTCCAGCGCGAAATCGCGGTCGCTGACAGCATCCAGCGAATTGGCCGTGGGCCGATCGAACCCCAGCGCCGCCGCCGTCATGTGCCGGTCGATCGGGAAAGACGTGCCCGCCAGCGCCGCCGAGCCCAGGGGCGATTCGTTCATCCGGACGCGGGCGTCGCGCACCCGGCTCAGGTCGCGGCCGAACATCTCGACATAGGCCATCATGTGATGGCCCCAGGTCACTGGCTGCGCTGTCTGAAGATGGGTGAACCCCGGCATCACCCAATCGGCCCCCGCCTCGGCCTGACCAAGCAGCGCCCGGATCAGCGCCAAGAGCCCCTGTTCGGCGGCGTCGAACTGGTCGCGCACCCAGAGCTTGAAATCGGTCGCCACCTGGTCGTTGCGCGACCGGGCGGTGTGCAGCCGCCCCGCCGGCTCGCCGATGATCTCCTTCAGCCGCGCCTCGACATTCATGTGAATGTCCTCCAGCGCGGTGGAAAATGTAAACGAACCGCCCTCGATCTCTGACAAAACGGTGAGCAGCCCTTCCCGAATGGCCTCGGCATCACTATCCGTAATAACGCCCGTGGCGGCCAACATGGCCGCATGGGCCCGCGAGCCCGCGATGTCCTGGGCCGCCATCCGCTGGTCGAACCCGATGGACGCATTAATTGCTTCCATGATCGCGTCCGGTCCGGCGGCAAAGCGGCCGCCCCACATCTGGTTCGAGGTCTTGTCGGTCATCGTGCTAAACCCTTCGGAGGGGATATGAAGAAACTGTTGCTCGCCCTCGTCTATACCGCCGCCGCGCTGGGCGCAAACCCATCGGCCGGTGCCGCCGCAGACCGCACCGAGATCGAGGCGCTGCGCGACGGCGACATGAAGAAACTGATCGTGCTGCCGGAACGCCGCGCGGTGTCGCAGGTGCCGTTCCAGCTGGCAGACGGTGCCGGTGAGGCCACCCTGGGGGATTACAGGGGCAAGGTGGTGCTCCTGAACTTCTGGGCCACATGGTGCGCCCCCTGCCGCAAGGAGATGCCGCAGCTTTCGGCCCTGCAAACAGATTTGGGGGGTGAGAGTTTCGAGGTGCTGACCATCGCCACCGGGCGCAATTCGCCAGCCGGCATCCAGAAATTCCTGGGCGAGATCGGCGTCGACAACCTGCCCCGGCACCAGGACCCGAAACAGGCGCTGGCGCGCGAGATGGCGGTGATCGGCCTGCCGGTCACGGTGCTGATCGACGCTGACGGCATGGAGGTCGCCCGCCTCATCGGCGATGCCGATTGGAACTCGGACAGCGCCCGCGCCATCATAACGGCGGTCATCGGCACCGACAGCTAGGCCAAGACCTCCGGCCTGTTTCGTGCTACCCTGACGGGGCCTACACGCCGGAGGGTACCTCGATGTGGCCCGATACACGACTGTGCGATCTCCTGGGGATCGAACACCCGATCATCCAGGCCCCGATGACAGGCACCTGCACACCCGCGCTGGCCGCTGCGGTGTGCAATGCCGGCGGGTTCGGCTCTTTGGGCTGCGCCGAAAAACCGCTGGACCGGATCCGGCGCGAAGTGGCCGAGCTGCGCAGCCTGACGGACCGCCCCTTCAACCTGAATTTCTTCACCGTCGATGCACCCCGGACCGACCCACAGACCCTCGCCCGCACCCGCGACCGCCTGAAACCCTGGTATGACAGGTTCGGCCTGGGCGCCCCGCCCGACCGGTTGCCCGACCTCAAGCCCGGGTTCGACGCCGAAAAACTCGACCTGATGCTGGAACTGCGCCCGCGCGTGGTCAGCTTCCATTTTGGCATCCCCGACGCATCCGTGCTGACCGTGCTCAAAGGTGCCGGTATCCTCCTGATCGGCACTGCCACCACCGCCGCCGAGGCCCGGGCGCTGGACCGCGCGGGCTTTGACGCCATCATTGCCCAAGGCTGGGAGGCGGGCGGCCACCGCGGCTCGCACCGCGTGACCCAACCGCACGAGGGCGTCGGCACCATGGCGCTGGTGCCGCAGATCGCCGATGCGGTCTCGGTGCCGGTGATCGCGGCGGGCGGCATTGGCGACGGGCGCGGCATCGCCGCCGCGTTGGCGCTGGGGGCCGCAGGCGTGCAGATGGGCACCGCCTTTCTCCGCTGCCCCGAGGCGGCAACCGCAACCGCCTGGCGCGACCGGCTGCGCGCCGCGACCGAGGCCGACACGATGGCAACCGATGCTTTCTCCGGGCGCTGCGCCCGTGCGCTCAGCTCGCGCTTCGCCGAAGAGATGGCGCAGCATCACGATCCCCGGCCCGGTTTCATCCAGATGTATGCGCTCTCCGGCCCGCTGCTCGACGCCGCCCCGGACGAGGAGGTCTCGTTCCACCTCTGCGGCCAGGCCCTGACGCTCGGCCGCGACATCGGCGCCGCCGAACTTATGGCGCAACTGGCCCGCGACACGCGCGACAGTCTCGCCCGCCTCTCCCCGCGCTGACGCCACGCGACCCTTTGACAAGCGCCGCATCCCGGCTCCACTCTGCCAACAGGGAGGAGCCCATGCCACTTGAATTCCTGCTGATCCTGGTGATCGGCGGCATATCGGCCATCGCCGTCATCCTGCACCTGACCGGGCGCTCGCACCGCGCGGTCCTGCTGCCCGAGGATGCGCGCGCCGCCTGGCACCGGCATTTTCCCGACGACATGATCGTCGACGTCACCGTCGCCCATGACGGCCACGCCGCTCTGGTCGAGACCGAACAGGGCCCCGGTCTCCTGTGGTCCTTCGGGGCCGATACCGTGGGCCGCCACCTGCGCGATTTCGACCTTCTCGACCACCCGCAGGGCCTGCGCGTCCTGTTCCACGACTTCACCGCGCCGCAGGTGACGCTGCACCTTTCCCCAGACGAACGCCGCGACTGGCAGGCCAGGATGACCCCCCGATGACCGAAACGCTCAGCTTCCCCGACCCCACGCAACTGGCGGTGCCCTTCTTCATCGCCGCCATCCTGATCGAGTTCCTGTGGATCGCGATGAAGAAGCGCGGCGGCCGGTACGAGACCCGCGATGCCGTCACCTCGCTGGTCATGGGCGCGGGGTCGGTGGCCGAGGGCATCCTGCTGGGCTTCATCGCCTGGGGCTTCCTGATGGTTCTCTGGGATCTGACGCCGCTCGATCTCGGCACCTCGGTGTGGGCGCTGGTCGCCTGTTTCGTGCTGGATGACCTGCGCTATTACTGGGTGCACCGCTTCGGCCACCGCATCCGCTGGGTCTGGGCCAGCCACGTCAACCACCATTCCAGCCAGCACTACAACCTGACCACCGCGCTCAGGCAGACCTGGACCGGTACCTTCACCTTCATGATGGTGGTCAAGGCGCCGCTGGTGCTGTTGGGCTTTCACCCCGCGCTGGTCCTCTTCGCCGGCGGGCTCAACCTGATCTACCAGTTCTGGATCCATACCGAGGCGATCGGCAAGCTGCCCGGCTGGTTCGAGGCGGTGATGAACACGCCCAGCCACCACCGCGTGCACCATGGCCGCAACCCCCGCTATCTGGATTGCAACTATGCCGGGGTGTTCATCGTCTGGGACAGGATGTTCGGCACTTTCGTGCCCGAGCAAGAGGATGAAAAGGTCGACTACGGCCTCGTCCACAACCTCGGCACGTTCAACCCGCTGCGGGTGGCCTTTCACGAATGGCTGGGGATCTGGCGCGACATCACGCAACCCGGGCTGACCCTGCGCCAGCGGCTCGCCTATGCCTTTGCCCCGCCGGGATACAGCCATGACGGCAGCCGCGAGACCTCGGCACAGATCAAGGCCAGGCACCTCGCCCGCCACCCGCAGGACCGTGGCACGCCGGGGTTCACGGATAGGCCGCCCGGTCCGGCGCAGGGTCTGCGCTCCTGAGCCCGCATCCGTCTAGATTGCGGGCTTCAGATACTGCTCCACCGCCAGCCGGTCGCCATCGGCAGCCACCATCCCGGCCTGCGCCAGCGCCCGCAGGGGCTCGACCTGTGACCGGTCGCCCAGCGCGCCGAACCGCCGCGCCACCGCACCGGCCAGCGCCGGGTCGTCCCGCAGCAGCGCCGCGACCAGACCGCGCACATGGGATTGCAAATCCGGCTCGCCCGTCAGGCTGTGAAGCGCCAGCGCCTCGACCAGCACCTCGCGCGTCTCGGGCGTGAAGGCGGGCCCCGCCCGCAGCAGCGCCGCGATCCGGTCTGCCCCCGGCCGCCCCTGGCTCTCGATCAGCGCCACCGCATAGGCCCCGGCCATGCTGCCGGTCGGCGATCTCCCGCCCGCAAACTTGGCGCGCAGGAACGCGGCCGCCGCCGGATCCGGGCTCTTGCCCAGCAACAGCACCCGGATCGGTATCATCCTGAACCGGTGCGGCGCATAGAAATCCGCCGTCAGCAACGCGGTGTCCGGGGCCAGCGACAGGCGGTCGAACACCGCGTAAGGCGCCTGGTCCAGCTCGGCCAGGACCAGGTCGTCCACCCTCCGGTCCGGGTGATGCAGAAGATCGGCGAAGAACTGGAACCGGCCCGCCTGATCGCCCGCAGCCCAGCTCTCCAGCCGCGGCACGATCCGGTCCAGCACCGACCGGAATGCAGCATCGACATAGGCGAGCTGCACCCAGGTTCCGTCCCCACCGTCGCGCGCGAACATCACCCTGTCCTGCGGGCCGAGATTCAGCCGCCGCCGGGTCAGCGAATCGACCAGCTGCGGTATCTCGACCCCGTCAAGGCTGCCCCGGATCGCCTCGACGGCAACAAAGCGGAACGGATTTTCAGGATCGGCCCGCGCCAGCACGATGTGATCGCTCTCCAGCATCCGGTCGATCACGGTCCTTTCCGGCAGGTAGCCGTGAAAACCGCAGGCCCGCGCCTCGCCCGCCGCCAGCACAAGGATCAGCGTCGCGCCGAGAAACGATATCAGCTTTCGCATATCCACTCTCCCCCGGCCCCCGGGACCGCCAACGTTATTCCCCCAAGGCAGGACGCCCTGTTCCTTCACTACCATATTCTTCCAGTTTTCCGACAATTCCAACTTTAACGGAACGGTAGGAAGTTTGCCCGAGCCTCATGCCGGACGGAACTCTGGATGCCGAACCATGACCTCATTTTCGAAACGCCGCGAAAAAATGGCCGACCTGCCGCCCGGCTCCGAAAGCCCGCTCAGCGCAGCGGTTTCAGGCCGCGACCGGTCGGCGGTCGCGATGGCGACCGAGGCGGTACGCCATGGTGACTGCATGCTGGCCTATCAACCTGTGCTTCAGGCGCATCCGCCCCATGCTGTCGCCTTCTGGGAAGGGTTCCTTCGCGTGCTCGACGAAACCGGCCGCCAGATCCCGGCGCGCGATTTCATGCCCCAGGTCGAAAACACCGAGATCGGGCGCGAGCTTGACCGGATCGCACTCGACACCGGGCTCAGGGCCTTGCGTAAAAAACCGGACATTCGGCTGTCGATCAACATGTCGGCGCGCTCCATCGGATTCCATTCCTGGATGCAGACGCTCGACCAGCACCTGTCGCGCGATCCTGCACTGGGCGAACGCCTGATCCTTGAAATCAACCAGACCTCGGCGATGGCGATGCCGGAACTGGTGATCGACTTCATGGACCGGCTGCAACCGCGCGGCATCGCCTTTGCGCTGGATGATTTCGGCGACGGCCCGATCGACTTCAACGCCTTCCGCGACTTCTTCTTCGACGCGGTCAAGATCGACGGCCGTTTCGTGCGCGGGGTGAGCGGCCATCGTGGCAATCAGGCCATCGTGCGCACCCTGGTCGCGCTCGCCAGGGAGTTCGAGATGCTCGTTGTTGCGGAATCGGTCGAGACCGAAGCCGACGCCGGCTTTCTCGTGGCAACCGGTGTCGATTGCCTCCAGGGCTTTCTTTGCGGCGCGCCGAGCGTCTCTCCCAAGTGGGACAGAAAACCGGTGAACCCCGCCCGCAAGGCGAACGCCTGACGGCCGAAACCCGCTTGCATGAACGTGAGACAAGCTGTCCGTTGCTGCGCATGCAGCGTTACGCTATGTCAAGGGCGCTTGAGCGGGGGATTTAGGGGCGCTCCAGAGTCGACTTCCGGCTCGTTTGCCGTCAGATTTCCCAATAGTCCATGACGGCATAGGATCGGATCACATGACCAACATCGTAATTGCATCGGCCGCCCGCACCGGCGTCGGCAGCTTTGGCGGATCGTTCGCCAATACCCCCGCACATGACCTGGGCGCCGCAGTGCTCGAAGCGGTCGTCGCCCGCGCGGGCATCGACAAGGCCGAAGTCAGCGAAACCATCCTCGGCCAGGTCCTGACCGCGGCCCAAGGCCAGAACCCCGCCCGCCAGGCCCATATCAACGCCGGACTGCCCAAGGAAAGCGCCGCCTGGGGCATCAACCAGGTCTGCGGTTCGGGCTTGCGCGCCGTGGCGCTGGGCGCTCAGCACATCCTGCTGGGCGACGCCGATATCGTCATCGCCGGCGGCCAGGAAAACATGACCCTCTCGCCCCATGCCGCGAATCTGCGCGCCGGCCACAAGATGGGCGACATGAAATATATCGACACGATGATCCGCGACGGTCTGTGGGATGCGTTCAACGGCTACCACATGGGCCAGACCGCCGAAAACGTCGCCGAACAGTGGCAGATCAGCCGCGAGATGCAGGACGAGTTCGCCGTCGCCTCGCAGAACAAGGCCGAAGCCGCACAGAAGGCCGGCAAGTTCGCCGACGAGATCGTGCCCTTCACCATCAAGACCCGCAAGGGCGACATCGTGATGGACAGCGACGAATACATCCGCCACGGCGCCACCATCGAGGCGATGCAGAAACTGCGCCCCGCCTTCACCAAGGACGGCAGCGTCACCGCCGCCAACGCCAGCGGCCTGAACGACGGTGCCGCCGCCACCCTGCTGATGACCGCCGAGAACGCCGAGAAGCGCGGTATCGAGCCGCTGGCCCGCATCGCTTCCTACGCCACCGCCGGGCTCGACCCGTCGATCATGGGTGTCGGCCCCATCCATGCCTCGCGCAAGGCGCTGGCCAAGGCCGGCTGGAAGGTCGAGGACCTGGACCTGGTCGAGGCCAACGAAGCCTTTGCCGCCCAGGCCTGTGCGGTGAACAAGGACATGGGCTGGGATCCGGCCATCGTCAACGTCAACGGCGGCGCCATCGCCATCGGCCACCCGATCGGCGCCTCGGGCTGCCGCGTCCTGAACACCCTACTCTTCGAAATGAAGCGCCGCAACGCCAAGAAGGGTCTCGCGACCCTCTGCATCGGTGGCGGCATGGGCGTTGCCCTCTGCGTGGAGCGCGACTGATCGCCCGAACCGGTCATAGGAACAGGGCGCCGTCAGGCGCCCTTTTTCGTGGCATTCCAAGAACATGCTGCAAGTGCGACAATATTGTTGCTCTGCAATGCGGGAATTCACCGCGAAACAATATTGCGCATTTCAGCCCCACATCGTAACAGCATTATCAAGCCAATTCAGATCTGGAGGATTCCTCAATGGCACGTACAGCACTCGTCACCGGCGGTTCGCGCGGCATCGGCGCCGCGATTTCCAAGGCGCTCAAGGCCGAAGGCTACAATGTCGCCGCCACCTATGCCGGCAATGACGAAGCCGCGGCAGCCTTCACCGCCGAGACCGGCATCAAGACCTACAAGTGGAACGTCGCCAGCTACGAGGACAGCGCAGCAGGCATCGCCAAGGTCGAGGCCGAGCTGGGCCCGATCGACGTGGTGGTCGCCAATGCCGGCATCACCAAGGACGCACCCTTCCACAAGATGACCCCGGAACAGTGGCAGCAGGTGATCGACACCAACCTGACCGGCGTGTTCAACACCGTCCATCCCGTCTGGCCCGGCATGCGCGAGCGCAAGTTCGGCCGCGTCATCGTGATCTCCTCGATCAACGGCCAGAAGGGCCAGTTCGCCCAGGTCAACTATGCCGCGACCAAGGCCGGCGACATCGGCATCGTCCGCTCCCTGGCCCAGGAAGGCGCCCGCGCCGGCATCACCGCCAACGCGGTCTGCCCCGGTTATATCGCCACCGAAATGGTCATGGCCGTGCCGGAGAAGGTGCGCGAATCCATCATCGCCCAGATCCCCGCAGGCCGCCTGGGCGAGCCCGAGGAAATCGCCCGCTGCGTGGTGTTCCTGGCCTCCGACGACGCCCAGTTCATCAACGGCTCGACCATCTCGGCCAACGGAGCCCAGTTCTTCGGCTGAAGACCGGCCCGTCATCCCATGCAAGACCGCCCCGTCCGGGGCGGTCTTTTTCGTTCAACACAGGCGCATCGCACGAAAAAATTTGGCGCACGGGCCGTAACCGCCTTATCCTGAGGCACAACGCGATACCGGAGCCCAGGATTTGAAGTCTTCCCCGCCCCCCGACAAACCGCGTACCCGGGCGTCAGGGCGCGCAGCTGCCCCGGGGCACGAACAGGCGCTGCGCAGCATCCTCGACATCATCAGCACCTCGCGCGCCGACACCGGGCCTGTCTTTGCAGCGATTCTCGAAAACGCCTGCCTGCTCTGCGAGGCGCCCTTTGCCGGCCTATACCTTGTGGATGCTTCAGGCAGCCGCGCCCATCTGGTCGCCAGCCTCGGCGCGCGGCCCGAATATCTCGAACATGCCCTGACCGGCTGGCCACTGGACAATCCGGCCTCCATCCCGAGCGCGATCAATTCCGGTGCGGTGGTGCAGATCGCCGATCTTGCCGACACCGATCTCTACCGCGCAGGCGACCAGCGCCGCGTCGAGGCGGTGGACATCGAAGGCATCCGAACCTTTCTGGCCGTGCCGCTGATGCAGGGCAACCGCGCGTTAGGCGCGATCGGGCTCTACCGGCGCGAAGTGGACCCCTTTTCATCCGATCAGATCGCGCTGGTCGAAACCTTCGCCGCCCAGGCCGTCATCGCCATCGAGAACGTGCGCCAGTTCCACGACTTGCAGACCCGGCTGGAGCGCGAGGCCGCGACCCGCGACATTCTCGAAGTCATCAGCCAGTCGCGCGACGACGAACAGCCGGTCTTCGACGTGATACTGGAAAACGCGCTCAGGCTGTGCGACGCGCCCTTCGGATTCCTGGTTCTGCCGAACCGGGATCGCACGCATCTGGAAATCAAGGCCTGGAGCGGAATGCATTCCGAGGTGGCAGACTGGCTGCACGAAAACCCGTTTCCGATGGACCCGGAACGGCTCGCCATAGCCCGCGCCATTACCGAGGGGGTCGTTCAGCACATCCCGGACGCGCAAAATTCCAAAATGTATCGCGCCGGCGAAAAGTACCGGCGCAAGATGGTCGACGACGAAGGCTTTCGCAGTTTCATCAGCGTACCCCTGATCAGCAAGGGCGTCGGTATCGGCGTCATCACGCTCTACCGGATGGAAAAGCGCCCCTTCACCGAAGACGAGATCGCCCTGGTCGAAACTTTCGCCGCCCAGGCGGTCATCGCCATCGACAACGTGCGCCAGTTCCGCGAGGTGCAGGAGAGACTGGAACGCGAGAGGGCTTCTCGGGAAATCCTGCAGGTGATCAGCAGGTCCCGCGACGATGAATTGCCGGTCTTTGACACCATCCTCGCAAGTGCCTGCCGGCTCTGCGAAGCCCCGCTCGCCTTCCTGAGCCTGGTGAACGATCTGGGCACCCATTTCCGGGTGCCCGCGCATCGCGGTGCCAGCCCCGAGATGGCCAGGGTCTGGGACACCCAGCTTGAACCGCTCGAAGACTCCGCTCTGACCACATCGCGGGCGATCAGGGAGCGGAGCGTCATTCAGGTCGAAGACCTGTCGGCCGTGGACACGCCCGACACGGTCGACGGTCGCCGCGCGCAACTGGTCGAGCTGGAACAGGTCCGCACCTATCTGGTGATCCCGCTGATCCACGACTCGCGGGCAATCGGGACGATCAATCTCTACCGGCGCGAGATTCGCGCATTCACACCCGAACAGATCGAACTGGTCGAAACCTTCGCCGCCCAGGCCGTCATCGCCATCGAGAACGTCCGCCAGTTCCGCGAATTGAGCACCCGGCTCGAACGCGAGGCCGCCACCCGCCAGATCCTCCAGGTCATCAGCAGCAACCGCGACGACGAACAGCCAATCTTCGACACCATTCTCGAACTTGCCGCCCGGTTGTGCCGGGTGTCGTCGGCGGCACTGTTGATCCTGAACGTCGCGCGCACCAAATTCCACCTGGCGTCCTACCGTGGACCCGAGATCGAACCGGTCAGCCCGGACAACACGTGGAGCCTGAACGCTCCGTTGCCCGTCGCCGAGGCGCTCCGCGAGGCGCACAGCGTCCACATTCCCGACCTGAAACAGAGCCCCGCCTACCGCAACCGCGACCCGCTCTATGTCCGGCTGGTCGAGCAGGACGGCCTGCGCGCCCGGTTGGTCGTCCCGCTGTTGCGCGACGGTATCGCCCTCGGTGCGATCGTGCTGAGCAGGACCGAACCCTTACCGTTTACCAGCGACGAAATCGCGCTGATCGAAACTTTCGCCGCCCAGGCCGTCATCGCCATCGAGAACGTGCGCCAGTTCCGCGAACTTCAGGAACGGCTTGAACGCGAAACCGCGACCGGACAGGTCCTCCAGGTCATCAGCAGCAGCCGCGACAACGACCTGCCGGTATTCGACACCATTCTGGAAAACGCCGCGCGCCTGTGCGGCGCAGTCCGTGCCCGCCTGCTGCTGACCAACCATGAAAAGACCAAGTTGCACGTCGTCGGCTCGTGGGGAGAGCCGAATCCTGCGATGCCGGACGGCATGGTCATCGACATGATCCCGGAAATGCTGCCGGTACGCTGCATCCTGGAAAAGACGATCATCAACGTCGCCGACGGGCGTGAAACCGAAGGCTACAAGAAGGGCATCCCCCAGATCGTCAGCAACATCGACACCACGCAGGCCCGCTCAGTCCTCGCGGTGCCGCTGATCAGGGACGGTGAGGCAATCGGCTGCATCGTGCTGACCGACCGCGCGGTCGCCGCCTATAACGACAACGATGTCTCGCTGGTACGCACCTTCGCCGCCCAGGCCGTGATCGCCATCGAGAACGTCCGCCAGTTCCGCGAGGTCCAGACCCGTCTGGAACGGGAAACCACCACCAAGAACATCCTCAGCGTCATCTCCCAATCCCGCGACGACGAAATGCCGGTCTTCGACGCCATACTCGACGGTGCAGCGCGGCTCTGTGATGCGCCGCTGGCCTACATCCGCCTGATCACGCCGGATGCAACCGGTCTGGAACTGGTCGCTTTCCACGGCACCTCCGTGGAATTCGTCGCGGTGATGAAGGCCAGTCCCCTACCGCTCGACCCGACACAGTCGGACACGGCGCGCGCGGTTACGGAAAGGACCGTCATACATATCGAGGATCTGGCCGCCGGCCCGCTCTACGCCACAGGTCAGCCCCTGCGCGTGCATGCCGTCGAGACCGAGGGGATGCGAACCCTGCTTGTGGTCCCGCTCACCAGCGGCGCGACGTGCCTCGGCACCATCTCGCTCTACCGCCGCGAAGTGGCGCCGTTTTCCGATGATCAGATTGCCCTGGTTCAGGCCTTCGCCGCCCAGGCCGTCATCGCCATCGAGAACGTGCGCCAGTTCCGCGAGGTGCAGCAGCGTTTGCGGCGCGAGCGCGCCTCGGCCGAAGTGCTGAGGGTCATCAGCCAGAGCCGGGACGACGAGAAGCCGGTCTTCGACGCGATCCTCGAGAACGCCTGCACGCTTTGCAACGCGCCGCTCGCCGGCCTGATCCTGGGGACCCCGCAGGATGCCATCCAGACACTGGCCGCGCACAAGGGCATGTTCTCAGCCGCAATCGACCTCTTCGAGAGTGGCCGGATGCGGATGGACGCGGGCCTCTCCTACGCGGCCAGATCCATCATCGAGGGCCATCTGATCGCCTTCGAGGACATGGGGAAAAGCGACCTCTATCAGGCCGGCAGCCCGATCGTCCGCTCGATGGTCGACGATTCGGGGATTCGCAGCGTGCTGTTCGTTCCCCTGATCAAGGACGGTCAGGGGATCGGCAACCTGACCCTGTTCCGGCGAGAAGTAAAGCCTTTTGCGCAATCGGAAATCTCGCTGGTCGAAACCTTCGCCGCACAGGCGGTGATCGCCATCGAGAATGTCCGCCAATTCAAGGCGCTGGAAACGCTGAACGCCTCGCTGGAGACCCGGGTACAGGATCAGGTCGGCGAGATCGAGCGCATGGGTCGCCTGAAACGCTTCCTGCCCGCCGCCGTGGCCGACACGGTGATCTCTTCGGGATCAGAGAAGATGCTGTCCAGCCACCGCGCCCTGTTGGGGGTGCTGTTCTGCGACATCCGCGGCTTCACCGCATTCTGCGAAACGGCCGAACCCGAAGAGACCATCGAGGTGCTGCAAACCTATCATCAGGAGATGGGCAAACTGATCAACGCCCATGGCGCCGGGGTCGATCACCGCATGGGCGACGGGATCATGGTGCTGTTCAACGATCCCGTGCCCTGCGACGATCCGGCCGGCGAGGCGGTGCGGCTGGCGCTGGCGATGCGCGACCGCATGTCCGACCTCTGCCGCGGCTGGAAACGGCTGGGGCACCGGCTGGGGTTCGGGGTCGGCGTCGCGATGGGATACGCCACCGTCGGCATGGTGGGCTACGAGGGCCGGTTCGACTACACCGCCTCCGGCACCGCCGTGAACCTCGCCGCCCGGCTGTGCGACGAGGCCGAGGACGGAGAGATCCTGCTCAGCCCCCGCGCCTCGATCGCGGTCGAGGACGACCACTCGGTCGAGTCGAAGGGCGAGGTCACCCTGAAGGGGATCCGCGAACCGGTCGAAATCTTTCGCCTTGTCGCCGTCTGAGCGGCCTCGCCACCCTGTACAAAACGGCCAAAATGGCGCCTTGAAACACCTGCGAAACGGCAAATTCGCAGTACAAGACAGGATCGGGGCCAACCCGGCAGGGCTGACCCCGATCATCCCGTAAGTCCGCGCGCGCAGCGGTCAGCGGGAACCGAACAGCCAGCTCCAGGCACTCCTGATGGCGCGGGCACGTTCCTGATGCGCACGCTCCATAGCCCGGCGAGCAGCGGGGTTTGTCGTCATTTCAATCATCTCGGGCTCCTTTTCATTGATTCAGTTTCTCTTGACTTGATCCAAATATGTCCTCAGAAAATCAAAGTCACAAACGAGAGTTTCTCTTTCTTCAGTCAAGAATTTCTTGCCCTATGACCGACCGCCTTCCTCCCCTCACCGCTCTGCGCGCCTTCGAGGCCGCCGCCCGGCACATGTCCTTTGCCAAGGCCGCCGAAGAGCTGAATGTCACCCCCGCCGCGCTGTCCTTCCAGATCAAATCGCTAGAGGAGCACGTCGGCCAACCCCTGTTCCGCCGCCTCAACCGCGCGGTCGAACTCACCGAGATCGGCCGTGCATTATCCCCCGGAATAACAGAGGGATTTCATACACTTGCCGAAACATGGCGCAGCGTCCGGCGGATGCAGGACAACACAACCCTGACCGTTACCGCAGGCCCCGCACTGACGGCGAAATGGCTGGCGCCGCGGCTCTATGACTTCGCCCGCAAACACCCCACGATCGACCTGCGTTTTTCCGCAACGCTGCGGGTGATGGACCTCGCGCGCGAGGATGTGGATGTTGCCATCAGGTTCGGCTACGGCCTTGATGATGAAGGACTTTATTCCTTTCCGGTGCGCAAGGAATGGCTCACTCCCGTGATGTCCCCGGAGCTTGCCGAACGGTACACCACCCCCGAAAGCCTGACCGAAGCGCCGCTCATCTTCGACGATTCCATCGCCTTTCTCCGCCCGCCCGTGGACTGGCCCGTCTGGTTCCGCGCCGTCGGCATTTCCTTTGCCCCCACCCATGGCACCCATTTCTCGAACGCCGACCACGCGGTCGACGCGGCGGCGGCGGGCGCCGGTGTCGCACTGGCCAGAAGAGCGATGATTATCAAGGACCTGGAAGAGGGCCGCCTTGTGGCACCGTTCAAAATTGCCATCGAATCGCAAGGGCGTTTCCGCTTTCTCTGCCTGAAAGGTGCGGAAACACGCCCGCAGATCGCCGCCTTCCACGACTGGTTCATGGCCGAGATTGACAAGACCGCGCATATCTCCGACGCCTTCACCATCATACCTGTCGAAGAGATCACAAGCCCATGACCCGCACCCGCGCCACCGCCATCGGCTTTGTTGCCGTCCTCTTGTGGGCTTTGCTGGCGTTGCTCACGGTTGGATCGGCGCCGACACCACCGCTGCTGCTGAACGCGATCTGTTTCACGATCGGCGGCACGCTCGGGCTTGTCTGGACCGCGGCGAGCGGCGGCCTTGGGCAATTGCGCATGATCAGTTGGCGTGTCTATGCCTTTGGGACACTTGGGCTTTTCGGATACCACGCCTTGTATTTCTCGGCCCTGCGCCTGGCGCCGGCCGCCGAAGCGGGCCTGATCGCCTATCTCTGGCCCCTGTTGATCGTGCTCTTCTCGGGCCTGTTGCCGGGCGAGCGCCTGCGGCGCGGGCACTTCATGGGCGCGGTGGTGGCATTTGCCGGTGCCGCGCTGATCATCACCGGCGGCGGCGGTGCGGGGTTCAGTGCCGAGTATCTGCCGGGCTACGGCCTCGCGCTGCTCTGCGCCCTGACATGGTCAAGCTATTCGGTACTGTCGCGCAGGGTCGGCAATGCGCCAACCAGTTCAGTTGCTGTCTTTTGCCTTGCCACGGCCGCCGCCTCCTGGCCGCTGCATTTCGCCTTTGAAACAACGACCTGGCCACAGGATGCGCTGCGATGGGCGGCAACCGTCGGGCTGGGCCTAGGCCCTGTCGGATTGGCCTTCTATGTCTGGGATATCGGGGTAAAACGCGGTGACATACAACTGCTGGGCACCAGTTCCTATGCTGCCCCGCTTTTGTCTACGCTCGTCTTGGTGCTGGCAGGAATCGCAACACCCAGTTGGTCACTGGCGATTGCCGCCATCCTGATCACCGGCGGCGCGCTGCTGGCAGCGCGCGCCAGCTTTGCAGGTTAGTTCGACAGACGCTCGATCTCTTCCTTGATCTTAAGTTTCTGCTTCTTCAGTTGGGTAATGCGAAGGTCGTCGATACCGGGCGAACGCTGGGCTTCTTCAACTTCGAGACTGAGGGTTGCGTGCTTCTTCTTCAGTTCAGTCAAATGCGCGCTCACACTCATGGCGATCCTCCTCTCAGTTGTGGATGGAACAAGTTGAGCATATCCGAAGCGACCTGTCACGCGGCCTTGTCAGAATTCTGTCACAAAACCGAATGATCCGCTCAGCCCGGATTGGGCCAGGCCAAGGCTTCGGCCTTGCGCTGGACCCTGGAGACCTCCGGGACATAGTGATCGCGGTCCCCCGGATGCTTGGCGCCCTTATGGAGAATCAGTCCGTGGTGCAGGCGGAACCCGGCTTTTCCCCCTTTTCGGGCGCGCAGGATAACCAGTTCGGCGGCGCGGCCGTCGCGGGGCACCAGCGGCAGAACCTCCACAGACCCGAGACGGCTGTCACAAGCGGCAAGAATGTCGGGCAGCCTGTCGGCCTTGGCGATCATGTGCAGATACCCGCGATGAACCAGCCGCCGGGCGGCGGCATCGACCCAAAGCGCAAGCGGCGTGCCTTCGCCCAGAGCCAGCGCACGCCCTGCATCCGTGGCGGAACTGTGCGCTCCGGCCCGGTAATAGGGCGGGTTGGCAATCACGTGGTCGAACTGTCGCTGCCGCAACGAGGCCGGCATGGACGCGATATCGCCTTCGACCACCTCGATCGGGATATCGTTCGAGTCCGAATTGCGCCGCGCCAGATCGGCATAGGCAGGTTGCAGCTCGACCCCGGTCAGTTCCAGTCCGGGGACCCGCCGCCCCAGGCACAGGATTGCCGCGCCCGCGCCACAGCCCAGTTCCAGCACCCGTTGACCGGCCCGAGCCGGCACCGAGGCCGCCAGAAACACCGGGTCCACCCCCGCACGATACCCCGACACAGGCTGGAAGAGCCGCAACCGGCCGCCCAGGAAATCGTCGCGAGTCAGTTCAGCGTCGGTGAATGCCGTCATTTTCCAAGCGGAATCTCGTTGTCCCGCATAACCGTTACCGCCCGCTCGAAATCCTCGTCCCGAACCATCATGCGGCGCGGGAAAATCCCGATCCCGCCTTCGAGGATGCTCATATTTACGTCGATCTGAAAGCAGTCTATATCCTCGCCTTCAAGAAGAGCGGAGGCAAAGGCCATGATGGTCGGATCGGTGCTGCGCAAAAGCTCTTTCATGGGGATGGATGTAAGGGCAAGGCCGCACCATTGTCGAGCCTTGTGAACAAAGAAGAATGATGGACGCCAAGGTGAACACGAAACCGCATGACCGGCTTGCCGCCACCCTTTCTGCCGAGATGCAGGCGGTGAATGCGCTGATCCGCACCCGGATGGCCTCGGAACACGCGCCGCGCATCCCCGAAGTGACGGCGCATCTGGTCGAGGCGGGCGGAAAGCGCCTGCGCCCGATGCTGACGCTGGCGGCGGCACGGCTCTGCGGCTACCGGGGCGAGGACCATGTCAAGCTGGCCGCGACGGTCGAGTTCATCCATACCGCCACCCTGCTGCATGATGACGTGGTGGACGAAAGCGCCCAGCGGCGCGGGCGCCCGACGGCGAACCTGCTTTGGGACAACAAGTCTTCGGTCCTGGTGGGCGACTACCTGTTTGCGCGCAGTTTCCAGCTGATGGTCGAGACCAATTCGCTGCGGGTGCTGGACATCCTCGCCAATGCCGCCGCGACCATCGCCGAGGGCGAAGTGCTGCAAATGACGGCGGCGACCGACCTGCGCACCGACGAGAGCATTTATCTGAAAGTCGTGCGCGGCAAGACAGCCGCACTGTTTTCGGCAGCAACGGAAGTGGGCGGCGTGATCGCCGGCGCGCCCGAGGCGCAGGTGAAGGCCCTGTTCGACTATGGCGATGCCTTGGGTATTGCCTTTCAGATCGCCGACGACCTGCTCGATTATCAGGGTAACGCCAAGACCACGGGCAAGAACGTGGGCGACGATTTCCGAGAGCGCAAGCTGACCCTGCCGGTGATCAAGGCGGTGGCGCAGGCAACCGAGGAGGAACGCGCGTTCTGGGTGCGCACCATCGAGAAGGGCAGGCAGACCGAGGGTGACCTGGAGCAGGCGCTGGCTCTGATGGAAAAGTACGGGACGCTAGCCGCCACGCGGGCCGATGCCCACGCCTGGGCAGAGAAGGCGCGCAACGCGCTGGAAGCGCTGCCCAACCACGAGATCCGCACCATGCTGAGCGACCTGGCCGATTACGTGGTGTCGCGGCTGAACTGAAGCCAGGGGGCGCTGCCCCCTCGGCCCTGCGGGCCTCACCCCCGGAGTATTTCGGACCAGAAAGAAACCTGTCAGAGAATCTTTCCCTGTGCGATCCACCAATCGGGATGCCTGAGAGACAAGGTGGGGTACGTCCGGTCCGGCATGGCTCCCGGCGGGAACAGGCCGAAACAGGTGGCACCCGACCCCGACATTGCCGCGAACAAGGCACCGACGTCGCGCAGAGCGGTCAGCACATCGGCGATCACCGGCTGTTGCACAATGGCGGGCGCGGTAAGGTCATTGCGCTGCCGATCGAGCCAGCCGGTGAAATCCGACAGGTCTTGCCAATGTGGCAGAACGGGTTGCATGGGTGGATTGTCCCTGGTTGCCAACGACTTGAAAACAGTCGGCGTGGAGACGGCGACGCGCGGGTTGACCAGCACGATATCCATCGCAGGCAGGGGTGGCACCGGGTCCAGTCGCTCTCCGATGCCGCGCATCCGCACGGGGGCCGAACCAAGGCAGCCCGGGACATCGGCGCCGAGCGCGAGAACCTGCTCTGGTGCGGGCAGGGCAACGCCCCGGAGCTGCGCCAGCGCGCGCAGGGTGGCGGCGGCATCCGCCGACCCCCCACCGATACCCGAAGCGACGGGCAGCCGTTTCGTCAAGGTGATCGCGGCCCCTTGCTCCGGTGCCAGCAACCGCGCCGCGCGCAGGACAAGGTTGTCCGGTTCAGCGGCCAGCCCGACAGCCTCCGGCCCGTCTATTTCCAGCGACAGCGCAGCAGCGGGGACGACACGGATCGTGTCGCCGATATCGGCAAAGACCACCAGGGAATCCAGCAGGTGGTAACCGTCCGGGCGCTGGCCGGTCACATGCAGTGTCAGGTTGATCTTGGCAGGCGCGAAGACCTCAATCGCCATTGGCGACCTTCAATGGCGGCGATCCTTCCTCGGCCAGCACGGCCTCGAGCCCGACTTCCAGCTTGCGGCGGATACGCTCGGGATCAGCCTCGCCGTCGGTGTCCTCCGGATCGATGAAGGAGAGCGCGCGCTTCCACTGGAACTCGGCCTCGCGCACCCGCCCCACGGCCCACAGGACATCGCCGAGATGATCGTTGACCACCGGATCGACGGGCATCAGCTCGACCGCGCGTTCCATGTGCACGACGGCTTCTTCGTAGCGCCCCAGCCTGAACAGCACCCAGCCCAGACTGTCGACAATGTAACCGCTGTCGGGTCGTGCGGCGACAGCGCGCTGGATCAGATCAAGCGCCTCGTCCAGTTTCTGCTGTTTTTCGACCAGCGAATACCCGAGATAGTTCAGTACCTGCGGCTGGTTCGGGTTAAGCTCCAGAGCGGCGCGAAAATCGGCTTCGGCCTTGCTCCAGTTTCCAAGCCGTTCGTGGCATATGCCTCGGGCGTAGTGCAGGAACCACAGGTTGGACGCGTCACCTTCGGTCAGGGCCAGCGCCATGTCATAGGCGGCGGCGGCCTTGTCATATGCCTCTTGCTGCCGATGCAAGTCGCCGAGGGAAATATGGGCTTGCGGCTGGTTGGGGTAGTCCTTGGCCAGTTTCTCCAGAACCTCGATGGCAGCATCCGGCTTGGCCGCGCGGCGAAGCGCCTCGGCCCGGCCCAGTTCCGCCGCATGGTAATCCGGGCTGTCGGACGGGACCTGCTTGTAGGTTGCAACAGCCAGGTCGAATTGACCCATCTGTTCGAGCAGACCGGCCGTCATCAAGAGCGCGTCGATGTGATCAGGGCGCAGATATGTCGCGGTTCGCACATAAACCAGAGTGTAATCATCCGCGGCCTCGCCATTCAGCGCCGCGCCTATGGTAAAAAAAACCTCGGCCAAACCGTCCTGAGCCGAGCGCACCAGCGAGAACGGCAGGGTTTCGCCTGCAGACAACCGATCCGCCATGTTGCTCAGGGCCGGATCGAAGCCACCAGAGAAGACTTCCGACAGCATCTCAAGGGCCTGATCGTTGCGGTCGAGTTGCGACAGGATCTCGGCACGTGCGAGGGCGGCACGGCGGGAAATCGTTGTCAGAGCGCCATCGTCGGCCGAGAACAACGCTTCCGCCCCTTCGAAGTCACCCACCGAGGCCAGCGCCATCGCCTTGTGGTAATACGCAAAGCCGCGCAAGCCCGCCTCGCCGGCCACTTCGTCGAACTGCGCCAGCGCCTTGGCCACCGATCCGACGCCCATATACGCCCACCCCGAGACGAGCCCATCGACCAGCTTGCCGACAGCCTTGGTTTCCGGGTCGCGGTCCAGAACCTCCTGGTACTTGCCCTCGGCCAGCAGTTTGGCCACCACTGCGATGCCGGCGACCTGATTGTTCAGGCCCATGGCCTCCATCTGCTCGGCCACGGGCACGGCAAGCTCCAGCCGCCCAAGGGCAAGTTGCGACAGCACCACGTTTTCGAGCAGTTCCGGATTCGCCGGATCATGAGAGAGCGCCCGAACGAAATAGTCCGCGGCTGTCTCGAAATCGTTGCCATAGAGGGCCTGGCGGGCCGCAAGATAGGATCCTGCCCCGACCTCCGCTCCGACAGGAAGCCCTGCCGCTGACAAGAAAACCGCCAATACCGCTTTTTTGACCAGAGAAATCGCCAAGGATCCGCCTTTCCTGCTGCCTGTGGCAAAGCTAGGGCGTTGCCGGGCGCGGTGCAATGGTCCAAGTGCGTCGCTTGCGGTCACATCAGTTGCAAGAGCGCATCTCTGCCTGAAACCGGGTCAAAAGGAAACGCCGGGACGAAGCCCGGCGTTTCTGCATGTTCACATGTTGGGATAGTTCGGCCCATCGCCCCCCTGCGGCGTTACCCAGGTAATGTTCTGGCTGGGGTCCTTGATGTCGCAGGTCTTGCAATGCACGCAGTTCTGGAAGTTGATCACGAAGCGCGGGCCGCTGTCGTCCTCGACCACCTCGTAGACGCCCGCCGGGCAATAGCGCTGCGCCGGTTCGGCATATTTCGGCAGGTTCACCTTGACCGGCACGTCCGGGTCGGTCAGCCGCAGATGGCAGGGCTGGCTTTCTTCGTGATTGGTGGCGGCAAAGGACACGTTGGTCAGCCGGTCGAAACTGAGCGTGCCATCGGGCTTGGGATAGTCGATCGGCTTGTGCTTGCTGGCCTCTTCTGTGGCGGCGGCGTCGGTCTTGCCGTGGCCGAGGGTGCCGAACAGCGAGAAGCCCAGCGTGTTTGTCCACATATCCAGCCCACCCAGGGCCAGCGAGGGCAGCAGCCCCCACTTGGACCACATCGGCTTGACGTTGCGGACCTTCTTCAAATCCTTGCCGATCGGGCCGGTGCGGACCTCGGTCTCGTAGGCGGTCAGCTCGTCCGACTGTCGGCCGGCCTTGATCGCGTCATAGGCGGCTTCGGCAGCAGCCTTGCCCGACAGCATGGCATTGTGGTTGCCCTTGATGCGCGGCACGTTGACCATGCCGACCGAACAGCCCAGCAGCGCCACGCCCGGCGCGACCATCTTGGGCATCGACTGGTATCCGCCCTCGGTGATGGCACGGGCGCCATAGGCCACGCGCTTGCCGCCCTTCAGGAGTTCGGCCACCATCGGGTGATGCTTGAACCGCTGGAATTCCATGTAGGGGTACAGGTACGGGTTCTTGTAGTTGAGGTGCACCACAAAGCCCACGTAGACTTGGTTGTTGTCCAGGTGATAGATGAAGGAGCCACCGCCCGCGTTGCTGCCCAGCGGCCAGCCCATGGTATGGGTCACGGTGCCCTCGCGGTGCTTGGCCGGGTCGATCTCCCAGATCTCCTTCATGCCGATGCCGAACTTCTGCGGCTCCTTGCCCTTTTGCAGGTCGTATCTGGCGATCACTTCCTTGGCCAGCGACCCGCGGACGCCTTCGGACAGGAAGACATACTTGCCGTGCAGTTCCATCCCCGGCTCGGTGTTGGGACCATAGGACCCATCCGGCTCCAGACCAAAGACACCGGCGACCACGCCCTTGACCTCGCCGTTGTCGCCATAGACCAGTTCCGAGCAGGACATGCCCGGGAAAATCTCGACGCCCAGCGCCTCGGCCTGTTCCGCCATCCAGCGACAGACGTTGCCCATCGAAACGATGTAGTTGCCGTGGTTGTTCATCAGCGGCGGCATCGGCCAGTTCGGCACGCGCAGATGTCCGGCCTCGCCCAGGACATAGAAATTGTCCTCGGTCACCGGCACGTTCAGCGGTGCGCCCTTTTCCTTCCAGTCGGGGATCAGCGCATCAAGGCCGCATGGGTCCAGTACCGCGCCCGACAAGATATGCGCACCGACCTCGGAGCCTTTTTCCAGCACGACCACGTTCAGGTCGGCATCGAGCTGCTTGAGGCGAATGGCCGCCGACAGGCCCGCCGGACCCGCGCCGACGATCACCACGTCATATTCCATCGCTTCGCGTTCAATCTCGGCCATCGTGACGCTCCTTGGCTTTGGTTTCGCCCTCCGGCCACGGGCCGGACGCAAAAAGTTTCGCGTTTGATTACAGGGTATGGAGGTCCAGCGTCAATTGAAACGCGAGGTTATTTGCACTTGCAGCAAAATGTCATGGCTGGATGACCTTTTCCGGCTCCGTTCAGACCGTTTGCGGCACCTCGGGAATCGCCCTAATCTGTCTCCACCCCTTTTGTCTGGAGAAATTCAATGCCGGTATCCTTGCAAGTGGCCTATCCCGTTGGCGACGAGACCAAATTCGATTACGACTACTATCTCGGCACCCACATGCGATTGGTCGCCGAGCATATGGGCGCTCACATCCAAAACACCGTGGTGACAAAGGGAGTGGCGGGCGGGCCCGGCACACCGCCGCCGTTTCACGCTATCGCGACCATCGTCTTTCCGGACCAGGGCGCCATGAAAGCAGCCATGGCCGCCTCGGGGCCGGTGGTTGCGGATATCCCGAACTTTTACAATGCGGCGCCGCAGATGCTGATCGGCGAAGTCGTCGGCTAAACCAAGGGGCCGCTGGCCTCATCCGCCCCATCCAGAACCAGCCTGGGGCCCGGCCCCTTGCTGGCTGCTTGGTCTGCCGGGTTGTAAAGCGCGCAGTTCGGCAGGCTGAGACAGCCACAGCCGATGCAACCATCGAGATTGTCGCGCAATCGCTGCAGGGTCTCGATGCGCCGGTTCAGTCGGTCGCGCAGTCCGGTGCTGATACGTGTCCAATCCTCGCGCGTGGGCGTACGATTTCCCGGAAGCCCGGCCAGGACATCGCGAATCTCGGGCAGGCTGAGCCCCAGTTGCTGGGCAATCATCACGAAACTCAATCGCCTCAGATCCGCGCGCTGATAGCGGCGCTGGCCACCGGCGTTCCGCCACGGTGCGATGAGCCCCTGCGTTTCGTAGTAGCGAATCGCCGAAACCGCCAACCCGGTACGTTTTGCCAGCGCCCCGATGGAGAGACCCTCTGATACGGACATGCACGGTTCCTCCGAATTCTCTTGACCTAAAGTTAGGTTTAGAAATTAGGGTGAGTCGTGGCAACTCATGAAACTGAAGAGGAAGATCATCATGGCCACGCTGGAACACGCCAATTTCACGGTTTCCGACCCGAAGGTTACAGCCGAATGGCTGCACAAGGTCTTTGGCTGGGACATCCGCTGGCAGGGCCCGGCCATTGCCGGCGGCTACACCGTGCACGTCGGCGACGAAAGCACCTATCTTGCGCTATATGCTCCGGCCCGGCCCGCGCGCACGACCGAAAGCAGCTATGACACGGTCGGCGGATTGAACCATGTGGGCGTTGTGGTCGACGATCTCGATGCCACCGAGACCCTGGTACGGGAAGCGGGGTTCACCCCGCACAGCCATGCCGATTACGAGCCTGGGCGCCGGTTCTACTTTGACGACGACAACGGCATCGAATTCGAAGTGGTCAGCTACGCCTGAAGCGGTCTTCCGCGCAATCGCCGGGCTCTGCCCTCTTGCATTCCACCGCCCGATTGGGTCAGGTAAAAACTGACCCAAACAGTCGCCCCGACGCATCGTGCGGCGGGGCGATGCAATTTCTGCGTGGACGAGAAGAGATGGAAAAGATCCCAATGACGCCTTCGGGCCATGCCGCGCTCGAGGCCGAGCTGAAGCAACTCAAAAGCGTCGAGCGTCCTGCCATCATCCAGGCGATCGCCGAGGCGCGCGAGCATGGCGACCTGTCGGAGAATGCCGAATACCATTCCGCCCGCGAAAAGCAGTCCTTCATCGAAGGCCGCATCAAGGAACTCGAAAGCGTGCTGTCGCTGGCCGATGTGATCGACCCTGCGAAACTCTCCGGTTCGATCAAGTTCGGCGCCCGCGTGACGGTGGTGGACGAAGACACCGACGAGGAAAAGACCTGGCGCATCGTGGGCGAACACGAGGCCAATATTGAAAACGGTCTATTGAACATCAAGTCCCCGATCGCCCGCGCCCTGATCGGCAAGGACGAGGGCGACAGCGTCGAAGTCAATACGCCCGGCGGCCTGAAATCGTATGAAATCCTGAGTATCGAGTACTCCTGACGGAGCTTGCCCATGTCCGGCAAATCGCCAGACCGCGATCCCGCCCGCCCGTCTCCGATCGGGCTTTACGACCGGCCCAGGCGTCCCGGTGTCACGGGCATAGAAATCGTTGCTTTGGCGCTGAGCGTTCTTTGGCTGGCGGTTTCGGTATACATCTTCTTCATCGCCGAGGCGGGCACAGGCCAGGGCGTTGGCATCATCGTGTCGATGATGGCCGTTTTCCTGCCTGTGGCGATGATCTGGGTCGCGGCTACGGCGACCCGCGCCAGCCGCGTGATGCGCGAGGAAAGCCAGCGCCTGCAAGCGGCGATCGACGCGATCCGGCAAGCCTATATCACGCAGCAGCAAAGGCACGCGGCGGGGCATGAGCCTTCGGTCACAAAGAAACTGGACGAAATCGCCGCCGCCGCGAAAAAGACCGAAACGGCCTTGGCCACCTTCTCGACCTCGCGGCGTGACAGACCCGCCGTTCCGCTGGCGGTGCCGGTAGAGCCTGCCGGTGACCAGGGTCTGCTGGAACTCGGCACCCCGGCCGAGGCGCTGTCACCTCCCCTTTCGAACGAGGACCTGATCCGGGCCCTGCATTTCCCGGAAACCGCAGAGGATACCGAAGGATTTGCCGCCTTGCGACGGGCCCTCAAGGACCGCAAGGCAGCGCAGCTGATCCAGGCGGCGCAAGACGTGCTGACCCTGCTGAGCCATGAAGGCATCTACATGGACGATCTGCGTCCAGACATGGCGCGGCCCGAGGTCTGGCGGCAGTTCGCCCAGGGCGCGCGCGGGCGCACCGTGGCCGCGCTCGGTGGCGTCCGTGACCGCTCGTCGCTTGCCCTGACCGCCGGGCGCATGAAACAGGACCCCATCTTCCGCGACGCCGCGCATCATTTCCTGCGGCTCTTCGACAGGATGCTGACAAGTTTTGAACCCGAGGCCAGCGATCAGGAGCTTTCGGCCCTGGGTGACACGCGCACAGCACGCGCCTTCATGCTGCTCGGGCGCGTGACCGGTACGTTCGATTAAGCGTTCTAGAGGCCGAAACTGCCATAAGGGATGAACCGCACCGGGTCGCCGGGGCGAATGTCGCAGGCCGCATCGCCGATTTCGACCAGCCCCTCGGCCCAGCTGAGCCCGCTGATCCGGCCCGATCCTTCGGAAGGGAAAACCTCGACCCGGCCGTCGCGCACCCGGGCGCGCAGGTATTCGCGCCGCCCCGGTTTCTTGCGTTTTTCAAACGCCGCCGGCAGGTCGTATCCCTGCGGCTCGGTCCATCCCTCGCCCGCCAGTACAGCCAGCGCCGGGCGCGCAAAGACCAGGGCACAGACCAGCGCCGCAACCGGATTGCCCGGCAGGCCGAACACCGGCTTGCCCTGCCACATCCCCAACGCCAGCGGACGGCCCGGTTTCAGCGCGATGCGCCAGTGCTGTATTGTCCCCGCTTCCCGCAGCAGCGCCGAGACATGGTCCTCGTCCCCGGCCGAGGCACCGCCGCTGGTCAGGATCACATCCGCCTCTTGCACGGCCCGGTCAAGGGTGGCGCGCAGCGCTGTCCGATCATCCGGCACCCGCCCCATGTCCTGCACGCCGTAGCCCAGACGCGTGGTCAGAGCGCAGAGCATCGGGCGGTTCGCGTCATGAATCTGTCCCGGCCCCGCACTTGCGCCCGGCTCGACAAGTTCATCCCCCGTCGACAGGATCGCCACCCGAAGCGTTTTTCGCACAACCACTTCGGCAATGCCGACCGAGGACAAAAGCGCCAGGTCCGCCGGTGTCAGCCGGCGGCCCGCTGGCAGCACGACCGCGCCCTCCGACACATCCTCGCCCGCCTTGCGGGTATTCGCGCCGCGCTTCAGCGGTCCGCGAAAGGCGATTTCGCCTTCGCCCGATGTCACGTCTTCTTCGAGGATCACGGTCTCGACACCGTCGGGCAGCGCCGCCCCGGTCAGAACCCGCAGGGCCCGGCCCGCAGGCAGCACACCGTCAAAGGGTACTCCCGCCGCCGCGCGCCCTGCGTGCAGCGGCAGCACATGCGCACCCTCCGGCACGGCTCCGGCAAAGCCGTAACCGTCCACCGCGCTGTTGGCCTGCGGCGGGCTGGAGCGCAGCGCCACCGCATCCGCCGCCAGCACCCGGCCCAGCGCCTGCGGCACAGGGCAGGTTCCGACCCCTGTCACTGGCGCCAACCGGTCCCGCAGCATGGCCAGCGCGGTATCGACCGGCGTCCAGTCGACACCTGCGGGCAGGGCGAAACAATCGTTGCGCAGCGGCGGCGGCTTCAGCCCGGTCATCCTTGGTTCACTCCCAATATCCAGCCTTCCTCGGGTGCCGTCACGTTCAGCAGGCACATCAGCGCCGCCGGGTCCATGCCCGCCAGATCGCTCGCCACCCGTTCCACCTGCCATGCGTCCTTGATTCGGCCCAGGGGCGCCTTGCCCAAGGTCAACGAAGGCCAGATTTCCAACAGGGCAACCGGCCTGTCCAACCGTTCGAAGGGCCAGGCCGAAACGAACCCGGCAAACCGGCGGCGCAGCCGCGCCAGCACCGGAAGCCCCATCATCACCTGCCCGCCGACCGCACCCGCCCCGGCCATCTGCCAGCAGGTGAACGCCCCGCGAGCCAGCCTTTCCACTACGCGACGCTCGGGAAAAGGGTTGCGATAGGCGTGCTTGTTGCGCGGCAACCCGTCGATATCACGCTTGAGCCCATTCGCCCAGAACGGACCCTTGCCGCCGAACCTCAGATTGATCCACCCCGCCAGATCGAACCGGTTGTTGGCTTTCGGCGCATCCTCGACATGCGCCTCGAACCAGTCCCACAGGCGCAGGGGATCGTCCGATCCGGTCAGCACGCGCGCAAACCCCGCCGGATATCCGAACGGGAAATCGAACCCCAGCATCAGGCGCCGGCCAGCGGCCAGTTCGCTCTCGATCAGGTCGCACAGCCAAGTCTCGGCCAGCGGCCTGTTGCGGTGATAGACCGGCTCCGCACCTGCGATGCAGGACCAGATCGCATCAGCACAGGGTGCCAACGGTTTCTGGTTCCCGCCCGACCAATCGACCATGGCAAAAGTGTCAAAGGGCCTCACAACCCCACCTCGGACAGGATGAAATCGGCAATCGCGGTTGTGTCGTCCAGGTCGAACACCGGCCGATCGAGCGTCAGGGCCGTGTCGCTCGCCACCGCGCGGATGGTCGGGTCACCCGGCGCGATCAGCGCGGTGCCCGCCTCGGCCCGGAACGCTTCGACCTTGCGATGGCCCTCGCGCTTGTAGCCCTCGATCAGCACCAGATCGACCGGCGACAGGCGGGCCAGCAGCTCCGCCAGGGACGGCTCGGGCGCACCGCGCAGTTCGGTCATCTGCGCCACGCGATAGCCCGAGGCAAGGATCACCTCGGACGCGCCCGCCTGCCGATGCCGCCAGCTATCCCGGCCGGGGTGATCGACATCGAACGAATGATGTGCATGCTTGACGGTCGAAACGGTCAGGCCGCGCCCGGTGATCTCGGCCACCAGCCGCTCCATCAACCCGGTCTTGCCCGCGTTCTTCCATCCTGTGACGCCGTAAACCCTCATGTGCGCTCCAGCAGGGTTTCGGCCAGGGCCAGATCCTCGGGCGTGTTAACGTTGAAGAACGGATCGAACGGTTCGGCCGGAAACAGCACCTCGCGCCCGCCATGCCGGTCGGTCCACAGCACCACCTTGCGCAGCCCGTCGTTCAGTGCCGCGCGCAGGTCGTCGCGCAGCGCCACGGGCCACAGGCCGAAGGTCGGGTGCCGGTTGACGCGGCCCCCGGATTTCAGTTCCTCGCCCGTGCGTGGCGTTGTCGCCAGCACCAGCGGATACGCCTGCCCTTCGGCGGCCTGCATCAGCCGCGTCACCAGATCGCGCGGGAAAAACGGTGTATCGGCGGCAGCGGTGACGATACTCTCCGCCCCCTGCCCGGCCGCCCAGTCCAGCCCGGCGAGCACTCCCGCCAGCGGCCCCGCGAACCCCTCGACCGTGTCGGCCACCACCGGCAGGCCGAATTCCGCGAACCGCGCCGGATCGCCATTGGCATTCAGCGCCAGCCCCGCCACCTGCGGCGCCAGCCGGTCGATGACATGGCCCAGCAGCGACTGCCCGCCGAGGGTCAGCAACCCCTTGTCGCCGCCGCCCATCCGGGTAGCCAGCCCGCCGGCAAGGATCACGCCAAGCGGGGCCGTCATTCGCCGGCCTCCGCACTCTTCCTGCGATGTTTCCGGTCCTCGACCGGTACGCTCTGCGGATCGGCATCCCACACCAGCCGCTCGGCCCCCGACAGGCAGACAAAGCGTTGCCCGCGCATCCGGCCGATCAGCGTCAGCCCCACCTGCCGCGCGATCTCGACCCCCCAGGCGGTAAAGCCCGAGCGCGAGGCCAGCACCGGGATACCCATCATCGCGGTCTTGATCACCATCTCGGATGTCAGCCGCCCGGTGGTGTAGAGGATCTTGTCGTCCGCCCCCTCGCCCGTCGACAGCATCCAGCCCGCGATCTTGTCCACCGCGTTGTGGCGGCCCACGTCCTCCATATAGACCAGCGGGCGGTTCTGGTGGCACAGCACCGTGCCGTGGATGGCCCCGGCCTCCAGGTAGAGCGAGGGCGTCCGGTTGATCCGCGCCGCCAGATCGTAGAGCCACGAGGTGCGCACCTCCGCCTGCGGCAAACGCACGTCCTCCAGCCCTTCCATCATGTCGCCGAACACGGTGCCCACAGCGCAGCCGCTGGTGCGGGTCTTCTTCTTCAGCTTCTCCTCGTGGCTCGTCTGCACCGCCGTGCGCACCACCACGGTCTCAAGATCCTCGTCGTAATCGACGCCGGTGATCTCCTCGCCCGGCTTCAGCATCCCCTGATTGCGCAGGAACCCCAGCGCCAGGTATTCGGGATAATCCCCGATGGTCATGGCCGTGACGATCTCCTGACTGTTGAGGAAAATCGTCAGCGGGCGTTCCTCGACCACCGAGAGGTGCGCGGGCGCGCCGGTCTGGTCCAAACCCTCGACCGCGCGGGTCAGCCGTGCGGCCTCCGGATCGGGGGCGATGATGTAATCCGACAAGTCGTCCGAGATAGGCAATTGCAACCCTTTCCTTGGCCCGGTAGAGCGGTCGGGCTTACCTTAGGATCTAGGCATGGCCTTCACCACATCCAATTCAATGTTCTGGAAGGGTTTTCGTGACGGCGCGCCGTTCATCATGGTGGCAGCGCCCTTTGGTACGCTGTTCGGCGTCTTCGCGACCGAGGCCGGGCTGAACCTCGTGCAGGTGATGACATTCACCGCCACCGTCTTTGCGGGCGCGGCGCAGTTCACCGCGCTGCAACTGCTGCTGGATGACACGCCGACACTGATCGTGCTCTTGTCGGCGCTGGCGGTGAACCTGCGGGTGGCGATGTATTCCGCCGCCCTGACCCCCTATCTGGGCGCCGCGCCTTTGTGGCAAAGGACAGTTGCGGCCTATTTCACGGTCGATCAATCCTATGCCCTGTCGGTGGTCCGGTTCGAGACCGAGCCGGACCTGACCGTGCCGCAGCGCATGGCCTATTTCTTCGGCGCCGTGACGCCGTTGGCCCCGGCCTGGTATCTGGCGACCTATCTGGGCGCGGTTCTGGGCACCCGCATCCCGGAAAGCTGGGCGCTGGATTTCGCCCTGCCGATCACATTTCTGGCGATGATCGGGCCGATGCTGCGTACCCTGCCGCATGTCATCGCGGCGCTGGTGGCCATCGTCATGGCGCTGCTGACGGCGGGTGTCCCGTTCAACCTCGGCCTCCTGATCGCGGGGACCGCCGGCATGATGGCCGGCGCACAGGCCGAGGTCGTGCTGAACCGCAGAAAGGCCGCAGGATGAGCCAGATCGACCCCATCACGATGTGGACAGTCATCGCCGGGCTGGCCATCGGCAGTTTCGGGCTGCGCTTCGTCTTCATCGGACTGGTGGGCGACCGCCCCCTGCCGGGCTGGCTGCTCCGGCATCTCCGCTACACCGCCGTGGCGATCCTGCCCGCGCTGATCGCGCCGCTGGTGGCCTGGCCGCAAGCCACCGGCGGACAGCCCGACGTGCCACGGATGAGCGCGGCAGCGGTGGCGCTCGCCGCCGGCTACTGGTCGAAAAACGTGCTTGTTGCGATCTTTTCAGGGGCGGCAACCCTGTACGGGTTGCTCTACCTGCTGGGCTGAGACGGCGCTCAGCCCGAACTGTTCAGCTTGGCGTTATTGGCCGCAAGCCCCTTTTGCAGGTCGGCATCGTCCTGCTCGTAATATCTGTTGGTCACCGCGCCCGGGATCGCACCAAACTGCTCGGCCAGCTTGGTCGGCTGGAACGTCACCGCAATCGACTCGAACCCCGGAACCTGTTGCAGCAGACGCGCCGTGGAATTGGCGCAATAGGTACCGGGAACCGGTCCCATCGAACGGGCCAGCCGATAGGCGACCTCGGCCTGTTCCGGCGTCACTTCCAGCTCCTGCACGACCACATGATGCGTCTCGCGCGCGTGCGAACCGCGATAAGCCCGTTCGACCGCCGGGGTGATGCCGAACAACACGTCGTTCTGCTCGGGAACGATATCCGCCCAGAAGGAACCGGCAGGGTCGAAAATCACCCGTTCGCTGGCGTTGATCATCAGCGACGTGTGCGCCCCCGCGCCCGAGCGGTTGTTGACCATGGTATATAGCGTCAGCTTCGCGGGCCCCGGATCGCGGTAGCGCACGGCAGCCACCGTCGCGTCATCGGCATAGGGCGCGCTCTGGTTCGCGCATCCCGCCAGCACTGCGACCAGCGCGGAAACGATCAGCAGGTTCTTCACGACTGCTTCCAGGCAGGATCAGGACCAGAAGATGGCCATGAACAGCAGAATGAAGAAGATCACGACCACCGCGCGGATGGTAAACTTGATGAACCCTTCAAAGGTCTGGGTCTGGGTGGTGATGTCCATCGAACCGGGTTTGAAATCAGCCATAGCAGTCTTCCTATTCGCGTGTTTTTCGGCTGGATAGCGGATTCTCGCCGCTCTGTCACCACGTCATTCGCGCGCAGGCAGAGCAAGATCGAAAGGTGTGCACTGCGGGTAACCATAACCCCATCGCCAGGGCAGACCCGAGCAGGGGCCGCCACCGAACCGCACCGCCATGTGCATGGCGTCGGCTATGGTGCCATAGGCGCGGCGCACTGTTTCGGGTGTGGTGTCGTAGCGGGTGGAAAGCTCGTCCAGATGGCTCTCGCCGGTCTCGCGCACGCAGGCGCGCAGGTCGTCGTCGGCCTGAAGCCGGGCCTCATAGCTGTCCTCGGCGTTTTCGGCGGCACCCGCGTCGTGATACGCGCGGTCATGGATGATGCAGCACGCCTCCCACGGAGGCACATCGCCCTGCGCCGCCGCGAAATCGGGAAAGGTCCCGGCCACCAGCGTCCAACCCGCGCTCAACCCGCCGGAACAGCCGTCGGTGGTGAACGGGGCAAGGGCGCTTTCTGTCCGGGTTTGCATCAAGGACCGATGGGCAGGCAATTCGATCGCGCGCCCGATATCCTGCGCTGTGGCAGGTGCGGCGGCCAGCAAAGCCGCGACCAGCAGGCTACGGGCTCTCATCGCGATACTCCTTCGCATCCGCCTTCCAGCCCATTTCCTGGGTCAGCCACAAAAGCACCCGTTCCGCCGGGTTCAGCGTCGCCCGCACTTCCAGAACCTCGCGCGCCATGGCCGGTTCGTCGGTGATCAGCCCATCGATCCCGAGCGAGATCATCCTGGACATCTCAAGCGGCTCGTTGACGGTCCAGACATAGATATCCTTGCCCGCCGCGTGGACCGCGCGCACCAGCGCCGGACGCAGGCTGGCGGTGCTGACCGCGATGAAATCGCCCTCCAGCCTGGCAAGATCCCCCACCGCGGTGGCGGCCAGAACCCCAGTGCGCCAATCGGGCCGCAGCGCCCGCATCTTCTGCACCGCGGGATATTTCAGCGACATGGTGGCGACCTGGTCCTGCATGCCCAGTTCCTCGACCAGCGCGATGACACGGTTCTCCAGGTCGACGTCATGGCCGTAGTATTTCAGCTCGATCAGAACGCTGGCCTTGCCCCTGGCCGCCTCCAGAACCGCCCGCAGGGTCGGCGCCCTTTCGTCCGAGTATTCGGGCGCGAACCAGCTACCGATGTCTATCGCCTCCACATCCTGCATCGTTGCGTCCCAGATCTTGGTCGGCACGCCGGCCAGTTTCATGAAATCGCTGTCATGCATCACGACAATCTCGCCGTCTGCGGTTTCCTGCACGTCGATTTCCACCCAGTCGGCTCCGTCCTCGATCGCCTTGACGACCGAGGCCATGGTGTTCTCTGGCCGCGCCCCCGCCGCGCCCCGGTGGCCGATGACGGTCACGTCATCCTCGGCGGTCAGCTGCGTCAGCAACCCGTCACTCACCCATGCCCCGACCAGAAGGGCAATGCCAGCGACGCCCGCCGCGCCAAGCAGACGTCCGCGCACCCCGACACGGCCGGAAGGCTGCGCCACACTCGCCGTTCCGCCGTAAAACCCGTCCAGAACCTTGGCCAGCGCCCCCAGTCCGATGGCCGACAGCACAAGGCCCGCCAGTGCCCAGAACCCCAGCACCAGGGCGATCAGGATCAGCGCCCGGCGCAAACCGCCTTCGGCCGGGATCGGGATCAGGGCCATGGCCAGGTTGGCGATCGCGGCGATGCCGGCGGCAATGGCGATTCGAATCGCCACCCAGATGACCAGTTCAATCTTCAGCGCGGTCCGGCGCGCACCCATCCTGCGGGCGCTTTCGGCAAAGACATCGCGTGGCCGCGCCCCCTCGAACAACACCAGATGCAGCGCCAGCGCCCAACCCGACAGGCGAAGGATCAACGCCCCGGCCAGGATCAGCATGACGAGGCCGATCAGCACGACCGCCACCCAGAACGCCGGCGGATGGAAGGTCAGGTAATAGTTGATGTCGTAATCGGTCAGGGTCCACCACGCGATCAGCCCGGCAACGGCGGCAAAAGGCGCGATGAGCAACAGCACCCGCAGAATGAAGAGCATCGCAAAGGTCAGCAAGGCTCTCAGGCGGCCGAAGACAAGCGTAAAGGCGGCGCTGCCGGTCTTCCAGACATCGGCCTCGGGACTGCGCAGGCTGGCCGCCATGACAGAGAAGCTCAGCACCTCCGCGACAAGCAGCACGCTCAGGACCGCCAGTGAGGCAAGGAATCCCAGTGGGGACAGTATGAAGCGGGCAATATCCTGGTCGGTCAGCGCCGATTGATCCGAGAGGGCGACGGCCAGGTTGATCAGCCCGGCAAGTGCCGGCGCGATCAATGCCAGCGCCAACAGGCGCAGGGCAGCATATAAAGGCACGAACAGGCTGCGCTGCGACCATGATCGTCGCCAGGCCAAAACGACATTCGATAAATGCGACACGGTTCAATCTCCCGAAGGTAATACGGGTATTGAAGGCCCTGCCCGCCGGTCTGGCAAGTCTATTCCTTTTTTTTAGCCGGACCGGTCTGTTCTTCCAGATCGGCGGCCAGCCGGAACCCGATACGCGGCGCAGGCTTGTCCCGCGCCACCGTCGGCATGGCGCGCAGAGTCACGTTCAACTGGCTCACGTGCTGCACCAGCTGGGTGCGCGCGCCGGTCTGGTCGACCCCGTAGAAGGTCACGATATCGGGATCGAAATATCCCATGCCCTCGATCCTGAGCAGGCCCGCGCCGCCGCCGACCAAGCCCATGGCGACCTCTTGCGTGGCGTCGAGCTGTTTTTCGAAGTTCTGGATATAGATGATCAACCGCTCATAGGCCCATCGCGCCGGGCTCTTGCCGGTTGTGGGGCGTTTCAGCGGCTCGGGCACCTCGGGCCGGCCGGCTTCGTTCTTCGGATCCGCATGCACCTCGTGACAGCGGGGCAGCGCCGCAGCCTCGGCATATTCGGCCGAAGTTTCGATCTTGTCGTCCATCGCTCATCCCCTGCGCTGATAGAGCCAGGCCCCGTCCTCGCGGCGGGTCCGGACCACGTCCCCGGTATGATAGAGATGGTTGACATGTGCCACTGCTTCAACCAGCGCCAGCCCGTATTCGCCCTCGCCGATGCTGCGCTTGAACAGGGGGGCAAAGCACTCGGACGCCGCCTTGGGCGTATCGAGATGGTCGCGCAACCGCGCCAATGCGCCATGGTGGTTGTCGATCAGCTGCCGCATGCGTGTCGGCAGGCCGGTGAAGGGCAGCTTGTGCCCGCCCAGCGCCAGATGATCGGGCCGCGCCAAGGGCGCCAGCCGCTCGCAGGTTTCCAGCCAGTCGGCCAGCGGGTCGGCCAGCGGCTCGGTGGCATAGACGCCAATATTGGGGCTGATCGAACTCAGGATCTGGTCGCCGGTTATCACCAGGTTGTCGTCGCGGCTCCAGAAGGTCGCGTGTTCCGGCGCATGGCCGTTGCCCATGTGCACGTCCCAGTCGCGCCCGCCCATCCGGAACACGTCGCCCTGCTTGATCCGGGTGAACCCCAGAGGCATCGGATAGACCATGTCGGCAAAGTTGAAGGGACGTTCCGCCATCCGCCTGGCCAGCACCTCGGGCGCCATGCCGGCGCTGCGGTAATAATCCAGCGTCTCAGAGGGCCAGGTCTCCTGCACGTCCAGCGACAGCATCCGCGCGAACAGCCAGGCGGTGCGGGTCGTCACCAGTTCGGCCCCCAGCTCGGACTGGAACCAACCGACGTTGCCCATGTGGTCGGGGTGGTGATGTGTCGCCACCACGCGGCGCACCGGTTTACCCGCCAGCGGCCCGTCGATCAGCGCCTGCCAGATCGCGCGAGTCTTCTTTGACGAAAATCCGGTGTCGATCACCGTCCAGCCATCGCCATCGTCCAGCGCATAGACGTTGACATGATCCAGCTTCATCGGCAGCGGCAGGCGCATCCACAACACGCCCTCGGCCACCTCGATTGCCGCGCCCTGACCGGGCGGTTCGTCCCACGGGTAGCGCATGATCCGGCCCTGTCCTCCGTCCATCACGCGGCCAGGTCGTCGAGGTTCATCGCATAAAGCCCCGCCGAACCCGATTGCGCATGGGTCAGCAGGGCGGCATGTTCGGGCAACATCCTGTCGATGTAGAAACGCGCCAGCGTCTCGCGCGGGCTGCCCGGTTCGGCCATCGCGGCCTTGAGGTGGAAATGCGCGCCCAGCACGCGGGCGAAGGCGCGCAGGAAGGGCACGGCCCCGGCAAAGCGGTCGTCCATGTCGGTCTGCGCCACCAGCCACTCGGTACCCTCGCGCAGCGTCTCGGTCGCCTGCCAGACCGCCTCGGCAAGTTCCTTGTGAGTGCCGCGTGCCTGTTCGGCATTGGCCTCGATCTCGTCCAGCAGGCGAAAGGCGATCTCGCCCCCGTCCATCATCTTGCGCGCGACAAGGTCCATCGCCTGAATGCCGTTGGTGCCCTCGTAGATCGTGGTCACGCGGACGTCGCGGGCATATTGGGCGGCACCGGTCTCCTCGATGAAGCCCATGCCGCCATGAACCTGGATGCCCATGTTCGACACCTCGACCCCGGTATCGGTGCCGAAGGCCTTGGCGATTGGGGTAAGGAAGGCGGCGCGTTTCGCCCAGTATTCCTCGCCGGTGGCCTTCTCCATGTCGATGGCCACCGCGCAGGCCAGCGCGATGGCGCGGGCGGCAAAGACCTCGGCCTTCATGGTCATCAGCATCCGGCGCACATCGGCATGGGCGGCGATCGAGTAGCCATGCAGCGAGGTGCCCTGGCGGCGTTCCAGCGCATAGGCCAGCGCATGTTGCAGCGCGCCCTCGGCCACGCCGATTCCCTGTCCGCCCACGCCGAGGCGGGCGTTGTTCATCATGGTGAACATCGCGGCCATGCCGCCATGTTCCGGCCCCACCAGCCAGCCGGTCGCGCCTTCATACTGCATCACGCAGGTGGGTGAACCGTGCAGGCCCATCTTGTGTTCCAGGCTGACCACCTTGAGATCGTTGGCGCGGCCCGGCTCGCCGTTCTCGTCGGGGATGTATTTCGGTACGAGGAACAGCGAGATGCCCTTGGTGCCCGGCACACCATCGGGCAGGCGTGCGAGAACCAGGTGGCAGACATTGGTGGTGAAGTCGTTGTCGCCCCAGGAGATGTAGATCTTCTGCCCGGTGATGGCATAGCTGCCGTCGCCGTTCGGTTCGGCCTTGGATCTCAGCGCGCCCACATCGGACCCGGCCTGCGGCTCGGTCAGGTTCATCGTGCCCGACCATTCGCCCGAGATCAGTTTCGGCAGGTAGAGGTCCTTGATTGCATCGCTGGCGTGGTGTGCCAGCGCCTCGATCTGGCCCTGGCTCATCAGCGGGGCCAGTTGCAGCGACAGGCAGGCGCCGCTCATCATCTCGTTCACCGCAGTTGTCACGGCCATCGGCAGGCCCATGCCGCCATACGCCGGGTCGCCGCTCATGCCGACCCAGCCGCCTTCGGAAATCGCCTTCCAGCCGTCGGCAAACCCGGGCGAGGAGCGCAGCACGCCGTTTTCCAGCCGCGCCGGATGCAGGTCGCCGACGCGCTGCAGAGGCGCCATCACCTCGTCGCACATCCGGCCGGCCTCGGTCAGGATCGCCTCGACCATGTCCGCGCCTGCCTCGGCAAATGTCTCGGTTGCGCAAACGCTGTCATAGCCGACAACGTGATTGAGCAGGAACGTGTAATCGGTGACGGGCGAACGGTACGGCATGGGATCCCCTCGGTGTTTCGTGTCGGCTTGGCAAGCCGCAGAGGCAACTGTATGTAACAAGGCTTGTCCGATTACCTATCCAGAGCCGCCCGGCAAGCAACCAAAACGCCGCGTCACCACCCATGTACCGCATCGAAACCACCCAACTGACCGCCGACGCCGCAGGAATCGCCCGCGCGGCGGAACTGTTGCGCGTGGGAGAACTGGTCGCCTTCCCGACCGAGACCGTCTACGGGCTGGGCGGCGACGCGCGCAACGGGCGGGCCGTTGCCGCGATCTACGCCGCCAAGGGACGCCCGAGCTTCAACCCGCTGATTGCCCATGTCGCCGATGCCGCGATGGCCCGCCGCCACGTGATCTGGACTGAGCAGGCCGATCGGCTCGCGGCGGCCTTCTGGCCGGGGCCGCTGACGCTGGTCCTGCCCTTGCGCGACGGGCACGGCATCTCGGAACTGGTCACTGCCGGACTGGACACGCTGGCGGTTCGGGTGCCCGCGCATCCCGTGGCGCGCGCCTTGCTGACGGATTTCGACGGACCGGTGGCCGCCCCCTCGGCCAACCCCTCGGGCCGGATCAGCCCGACCACCGCCGCGCATGTGCTCGCGGGCCTCGCGGGCCGGATCGCCGCGGTGCTCGACGGCGGACCCTGCGGCGTCGGCCTGGAATCCACGATCGTGGGACTGAGCGGGGAACCGACCCTGCTGCGCCCCGGCGGGCTGGCCGCCGAGGAGGTCGAAGTCGTTCTGGGCCACCCCCTGCTGCGACAGGCCGAAGGGGGCGCGATCAGCGCACCGGGCCAGTTGCTGTCGCATTACGCCCCGCGCGGAGCGGTACGCCTCGAAGCCTCCGAAGCGCGCGGCAACGAGGTTCTGCTGGGGTTCGGCCCGATGGAGTGCGACGAGAACCTGTCGCCCGCGGGCGATCTGGCCGAGGCGGCGGCAACCCTGTTCGCCGCGCTGCACCGGCTGGACGCGACCGGCCGGCCGATCGCCGTGGCGCCGGTGCCGGACCACGGGCTGGGCGTGGCGATAAACGACCGGCTACGCCGCGCCGCCGCACCGCGCGACAGCTGAGACGCAGGCTGGGGGCCAGCCCCCAGACCCCCGGAGTATTTCCGACCAGAAAGAAGCAGCAGCCTCAGTCGAGCCAGGTGACCGCGCAGCCGATGTGGTCGAGGAAGGACAGGAAATCGGCCCGCGCCATGGCGATGGTGCGGTCATTGACCAGCGGGTGCATGTAGATCGCCTCGGCCCGCTGTGCCGCCGTGTCAATGAAGAATCGCACATCCTGCCGGACGCCGGTGATCATCGCCAGCGGACTGACCGCGCCGGGCCGGATGCCGAGGTTCTCCATCAGCCGGTCCGCCGAGCCGAAGGACAGATTGCCGACGCCCAGACGCGCGCCCAGCGCCTTGAGGTCGATGTCGCGGTCCTGCTCCAGCGTCACCAGGTAGCTGCGCTTCTTCTTGTCGCGCAGATAGAGGTTCTTGATCCTGAGCGCATTTTCTCCCGGCTGCATCAACCGGTCCTCGATCGCCTTGGAGTCCTCGACCGTGCGCAGGGGCGGATGTTCATGAAGGCGATAGCGCAGACCCCAATCATCGAGTTGCGCCAGAAGCGCATCCGACGAAACCGGCAGCGTGTCCTGATAGATCGACGAGGCATCCATGCGGGCGGGTTCCTTTCTGCTTGCGCCGGACCGGCTCTCCGGGCTAATGCCGCCCTCCCTATCAGGACCGGCGGCAAGTTCAACCGCTCCGCCGGCGTGGCCCGGACCTAGGCGCCGGGCAGCCTGCCCGTTTCCAGCCACGTCCTTTCCTCTGGCGCCAGAAGGGCCGCGGCCCTGTCGCTGTAATGCTCCATCTCGGCGGCGCTCAACCGGCCCTCCCACTTGTTGCCGGTTCCCGTGGAGAAGAACTTGGAGAAATCGTGGAACACGCTCTGAAAGCCCGGTTTTTCGGATTGACGCCGGGCATTTTCCTTCATCGCGGAAAAACTGCCGGCCGCCACAAAATCGGCCAACGCCGCGGGGCCCACCTCGATGTCCAGGATCCGCGCCAGGCGCCGGATCTGTCCGGGCAAGTCGCGGCTGAGTTCGGCGTAATGGAAGAAGTGAAGATTGGGCAGGTCGCGATAGGCCCGGAACGAGTGGAAGTGATGAACTATGGCCGCCAGCGTCAAGTCGTCAGTGCCGGTCGGGGTGACGGGAAAATCGACGAACCGCCGGAACGCCTCGCTTACCGTTCCTTCGAACAGGTAGGACAGCCAATCCTCCTTCATGTTCATTATATGGTCGCGGAACGAGAAATGCACGTCGACCGGATGCCGGTGCACGATCAGGTAGACGGCGCGCGGGTCATAGGCGATCCCGTCCAGCGGCGTATGCGTCTTGATGCAGCGCCGGTGATCCTGTCTTTCCAGGACCTCGACCTGCGCCGCCCTGTCCCGGAAACCGCAGTCCAGCCAGGGCGAAACGCCGTTGTTGTAGACCGCAGGGTCGGCTTGACCCGTAAGCAACATGCGGACCAGGGTCTGGGTCCATGTTGTCCCGCATTTTGGCGGTGTGCAGACGAATATGTCATCGGCCCGAATGGTGAAATCGGCCCAGACATCGGTGTTTGTGACCGGCCCGACATAATTGGTCACTCTCTGCGGCAGCATCCGGTTCATCGCGCGCCTCCCTGCACATCGGCCATGCGGTTCAGGGTAACCCGAAACCGATTGCGAGGATAGCGCCGGACTTGACTCGCCCGCCATACGCGGTTACCAGCCCCCAAACATCCGGAAGCGTCAGACCTTCCGGTCCCTTGATATGTTCAGGGATCGCCCTCCACCAGCGTGTTACGCCCGTGGAGGCGATTGTGTATTGAACCATCGCTTCCTACCTTGGGGGCGCGACCGCAACAGGCAAAGGAGCCGGAGAGCCATGTTTGAAAATCTGTCCGAACGCCTCTCTGGCGTCTTCGACCGCCTGACCAAGCAGGGCGCGCTGAGCGAGGAAGACGTCAAGACCGCCCTGCGCGAGGTGCGCGTCGCGCTGCTCGAGGCCGACGTCTCGCTGCCGGTGGCGCGCGATTTCGTCAAGGCGGTGCAGGACAAGGCCACCGGCCAGGCAGTGACCAAATCGGTCACGCCGGGCCAGCAGGTCGTCAAGATCGTGCATGACGCGCTGGTCGACGTACTGCGCGGCGCCGAAGACCCGGGAAAGCTCAAGATCGACAATCCGCCCGCGCCGATCCTGATGGTCGGCCTTCAGGGCGGCGGCAAGACCACCACCACCGCCAAGCTTGCCAAGCGCCTGAAAGAGCGCGAGGGCAAGAAGGTACTGATGGCCTCGCTGGACGTGTATCGACCGGCGGCGATGGACCAGCTGGCGGTTCTGGGCGTGCAGATCGGCGTCGATACCCTGCCGATCGTGCCGGGCCAGAAACCCGTGGATATCGCCAAGCGCGCCAAGCAACAGGCGATGATGGGCGGCTATGATGTCTACATGCTCGACACCGCCGGCCGCCTGCATATCGACCAGGTGCTGATGCAGGAGGTCGAGGATGTTCGCAACGTCGTCACCCCGCGCGAAACCCTGCTGGTGGTCGACGGGCTGACCGGTCAGGTCGCCGTCGAGGTGGCCGAGGAATTCGACGCCAAGATCGGCATCTCGGGCGTGGTGCTGACCCGGATGGACGGCGACGGGCGCGGTGGCGCGGCGCTTTCCATGCGCGCGGTGACCGGCAAGCCGATCCGCTTTGTGGGCCTGGGCGAAAAGATGGACGCGCTCGAAACCTTCGAGCCCGAACGCATCGCCGGCCGCATCCTGGGCATGGGCGACATCGTGGCGCTGGTCGAGAAGGCCCAGGAAACCATCGAGATGGAACAGGCCGAGCGCATGATGAAGCGCATGGCCAAGGGTCAGTTCAACATGAACGACCTCAAGATGCAGCTGGAACAGATGATCCAGATGGGCGGCATGCAGGGCATGATGGGCATGCTGCCGGGCATGGGCAAGATGGCCAAGCAGATGGATGCCGCGGGCCTCGACGACAAGATCCTGAAACAGCAGATCGCGCTGATCCAGTCGATGACCAAGAAGGAACGCGCCAATCCCGCCCTGTTGCAGGCGAGTCGGAAAAAGCGCATCGCCGCCGGTGCCGGGATGGAGGTCAGCGAGCTCAACAAGCTTCTGAAGATGCACCGCCAGATGGCGGACATGATGAAGAAGATGGGCAAGATGGGTAAGGGCGGCATGCTGAAACAGGCCATGAAAGGCATGTTCGGCAAGGGCGGCACGCCTGCCGACATGGCCGAGATGGCTAAGGGCATGGACCCCAAGGCGCTGGAAGCCGCGGCCAAGGCAATGGGCGGCAAGGGCGGCCTGCCCGGTCTGGGCGGCATGGGCCTGCCGCCGGGCCTCAGCGGGTTCGGCAAGAAGAAATAGTCGCATGACCACTCGGCTCACCAATGCACCGGTTCTGGAAACTCCGCGGCTTTTGCTGCGCGGGCCCGAGCATCGTGACGCCGACCCCCTGATCGCCTTCCTTCTCGACAAGGAGCGGGCCGAACTGTTCGGCCATTACGACAACCGGGGCGACGCTTGGCGCTGGTTCGCCCTTATGGTTGGGCACTGGCATATCCACGGCTATGGCTATTTCGTGATCGAAGAGCGTGCCACCGGTCGCGCGGCCGGAATTTGTGGCATCTGGAATCCCGAAGGCTGGCCGGAGCCGGAACTGGGCTGGGTCGTCTTTGACGGGTTCGAACGCAAGGGCATCGCCCTCGAGGCGGCGCTGCGCGCCCGCCAATGGGCTTATGAAGACCTGGGTTTCACTACGCTGACGTCGAACATCGTTCCCGGCAACACTCGTTCGGTCGCGCTGGCTGAACGCCTGGGCGCGCGGTACGAGCGCACCTACCATAACGTCCATATGGGCGAGGACATGCTTTTTCGCCATCCTGGCCCGGATGAGCTGGACAACGACGGTTCGGTGGAGGCCTACGCATGACCAGCCTCCGGATCCCGACACTGACCACTGACCGCCTGATCCTGCGTGCACCAAAGCTCGAAGATTTCGAGCATTGGGCCGCCTTCTTTGCCTCGCCCCGCGCGGTGCATGAACGCGGCATGATGGAGCGCGCCGCCGCCTGGCGCGTCTGGGCCTCGGACGTCGGCATCTGGACCCTGCGCGGCTATGGTCCCTTTGGCGTCGAGTTGCGCGACAGCGGCGCTTATGTGGGTGAGGTGGGCATTTACGAACCCGACGGCTATCCTGGCCCGGAACTGGGCTGGTTCGTGATCCCCAAAGCAGAGGGCAAGGGATACGCCGCTGAGGCGGCGGGCGCGGTGATGATCTGGGCCCGGCGCAATTTCGGCTGGGACAGCCTGATCAACATCATCGACCCGAAAAATGCCCGCTCCATCGCGCTGGGCCTACGTCTGGGTGGAAAGATCGACCCAGACGCCGTTGGCGAAGACCCCGGCGACGTTGTGATCATTCACGATCTGCGGGGGCTGGCATGACGCTGGACATCCCCGTGATCGAAACCGAACGCCTGATCCTGCGCGGCCCTCGCGAGAGCGATTTCGAAGCTTTCGCCACCTTTGGCGCCTCGGAACGGTCGCGGTTCGTCGGCGGCCCCTTCCCCCGCTTCCGCAGCTGGGGCGGGTTCCTGGCCACCTACGGTCACTGGGCATTGCGCGGCTATGGCATGTGGATGGTCGAGGACCGCGCCACCGGAGCCACCGCCGGGCGCATCGGCTTTATCTACAACGACGGCTGGGACGAACCCGAACTGGGCTGGCACATCTTCGACGGGTTCGAAGGCAAGGGTTACGCCTATCAGGCCGCCCATGCAGCCCGGACGCATGGGGCGCAGCACTTTGGCCTCGACGGGGTGATCTCCTATATCGATCCGGCCAACACCCGTTCGCTCCGGCTGGCCGAGCGGCTGGGCGCGCAGTACGAGCGCGACGGAGAGGTCGCAGGCCACCCCTGCCAGGTCTGGCGCCATCCGCAACAGGGGGCGGCCGCATGACCCACACCATCCCCGTCATCGAGACCCGGCGTCTGGTCCTGCGCGGCCCCGAGCCCGAGGATTACCCGAACTTCAAGGCCACCTTCACCAGCTACCGCGCCCGCTTCATGGGTGGCCCGCTGAACCCCTACGAGGCCTGGATGCTCTATGCCGCCGAGATCGGCCATTGGCAGATCCGCGGCTATGGCATGTGGATGATCCACGACAAAGCCACCGACAAGACGCTGGGCATGGCTGGCGGCTGGAAACCCGCGGGCTGGCCCGAGGCCGAGATCGCCTGGGTGATCTGGCCCGACGCTGCGGGCAAGGGCTATGCGCTGGAGGCCACGCACGCGGCCCGGCGGCATTTCTACCGCCATCTCGGCTGGGAAACCGCCGTCAGCTATATCGACCCCAAGAACCTCGACTCGATCCTCCTGGCCGAGCGGCTGGGGGCCAAGAAGGACGCCGAGGCGCCGACCATCGACGGCAACGACGCGGTTTATCGCCATCCCACACCCGCGCAGCTGGACGGCACCCAGTTGGCGCACGGGATCGACATGGAAATCGCGCATTACGCCGACCCGCTGTTCAAACCGAAAGGATGGGCCATTGACTGACCTCACGCCAGATCCCGTGGCCCGCGCCGCCGAGGTGCTCAAAGGCCACCGCGCCAGCATTGACCGGCTGGATGCAATCCTCGTCTATACTCTGGGCGAGCGGTTCAAGCACACACAGGCCGTGGGCAAGCTCAAGGCCGAACACGACCTTCCCCCGTCCGATCCCGTGCGCGAGGCACAGCAGATCGCGCGGCTCGAAGACCTGGCGAAAGAGGCCGATCTGGACCCCGATTTCGCCAAGGCTTTCCTGAATTTCATCATCCAGGAAGTCATCCGGCACCACAAGAAACACCAAGAATGATCCTTCGGATCAACAAACACCAGAAATAACCGGATACGTCCGGTCAACACGAAACACGCCGCAAGCGTGATGCCAATCAAAGGAGAAACGAAATGGCAATGAAAATCCGTCTGGCCCGTGGTGGCTCGAAAAAGCGTCCCTTCTACCGGATCGTGGCCGCCGACAGCCGCATGCCGCGTGATGGCCGCTTCCTCGAGAAGCTGGGCACCTACAACCCGCTGCTGCCCAAGGACAGCGAAGATCGCGTGAAGATGGATGTCGAGCGCATCCAGTACTGGCTGGGTCAGGGCGCCCAGGCGACCGACCGCGTCGCCCGCATGCTCGAAGCCGCAGGCGTCGTCGCCAAGTCCGAGCGCTCGAACCCCAAGAAAGCCGTTCCGGGCAAGAAAGCGCAGGATCGCGCCAAGGAAAAGGCCGACAAGGCCGCAGCCGCTGCTGACGCAGGCGAAGAATAAGCAGGACGCGCGCGTGCGGGAACATACCTTCTCGGATGACTTCCGCGCGCAGTTCGATCTGCTGATGCGGCTCCGGCGCGACGTGCGCCGGTTCCGCACCGATCCGGTGGACGAGGCGGTGCTGGCGCGCTGCCTCGACGCCTTTCGCCTGGCCCCTTCAGTCGGGCTGAGCGAGCCCTGGCGCATCATTCGCGTCACCTCGGCGCAGGCCCGAACCGCCGCGCTTGAAAATTTCCAGACCGCCAATGCGGACGCGCTTGCCGGATACTCGGGCGACCGGGCCCGGCAGTATGGCCGGTTGAAACTCTCCGGCATGCAGGACGCACCGGTCCACCTGGCGGTGTTCTGCGACGACGCCACTGATCAGGGACACGGCCTTGGCGCCGCGACCATGCCCGAGATGCGGCGCTATTCCGTGGTGACCGCGATCACCCTCTTCTGGCTGGCGCTCCGGGCCGAGGGGCTGGGGCTGGGCTGGGTCTCCATCCTCGACCCCGACCGGCTGACCCGTGACCTTGACGTGCCCGCAAACTGGCGGCTCATCGGCTATTTTTGTCTTGGCTGGCCTGACGAAACCTCGGAAACTCCCGAACTGGAGCGCCTCGGCTGGGAAACCCGCCGGCCCGCAATGGCGATAGAAACACGATGACCAAAAGCAGCGAAAGCAACCTGATCTGTGTCGGCGTACTGGGCGGCTCTTTCGGCGTCCGCGGCGAAGTGCGCCTGAAAAGCTATTGCGCCATCCCCGAGGATATCGAGCTTTATTCACCGCTCAGCGACGAAACCGGCAAGACATTCTATCCCTTGGTCCTGACCGGCACCATCAAGAGCGGGTTCGCCGCCCGGCTGGGGGGCGTCGAGACCAAGGAAGAGGCCGACGCGCTCAAGGGCCTGCGCCTCTACGCGCGCCGCGACCAGCTGCCGTCCCTGCCAGATGACGAGTTCTACCACGCCGACCTGATCGGGCTTGCGGTCTATGACACCGGCGGCGCGCTCCTGGGCAAGGTGATCTCGGTCCAGAACCACGGTGCGTCCGACCTGCTGGAAATCAGCGGTCCGGGCCTGAAGACCCCGGTCCTGATGCCCTTTACCCTGGCCGTGGTGCCCACCGTCGACCTCGACCAGGGTCGTATCATCGCCGACCCGCCCGAGGGGCTGTTCTGAACCGGTGCGGGACCGAAACCCGACATCGGCAAAAGAGCCAGCCCCGCGCTTGGGCTTGCCCGAACCCGCCGACGACGATAGTCAGGCCATCTGCCGCTCTGGAGTGAACACATGTCCGCGACCATCAGGATCGCCATTGCCAGCATAGTCATCGGCACCCTCGTGCTGGGTATCAAGATGCTGGCATGGTGGCTGACCGGGTCAGTCGCTCTCTTCGCGGATGCCCTGGAAAGCACCGTCAACGTCGCGACCGCCATTGCGGCATTTATTGCGATCCGCGTCGCTGCAAAACCGGCGGATGCCTCTCACCCTTACGGTCACCACAAGGCCGAGTTCTTCAGCGCCGTCCTCGAAGGCGTGATGATCATTGTGGCCGCGCTGCTGATCCTGCGTGAAGCATACGCCGGATTTCTGACCCCCAGAGTGATGGATCTCCCGATTGAAGGGTTGCTCATCAACGGGGCCGCAACAGTGATCAATGCGGTCTGGGCGTGGATCCTGATCAGTCGTGGCCGCGCGGCCCGTTCCCCGGCCCTTGTGGCGGACGGCAAACATCTTTTCACGGATGTGATCACCTCTGCCGGAGTTGCACTCGGAATACTTCTGGCAATCTTTACCGGCTGGTGGGTGCTTGATCCCCTGATGGCGGGTCTGGTCGCGGTAAACATCCTCTGGTCCGGCTTCAATGTGGTGCGCGTTTCGCTGAGCGGCCTGATGGACGAAGCCGTTTCGCAAGAGACGCTGGACAAGGTGCGCGAGGTCATTTCCAAGGAGGCGGGTGGCGCGGTAGAGGCCCACGACCTCAGGACGAGGCACGCGGGCCAGGCAACCTTCATCGACTTTCACCTCGTCGTGCCCGGCGAAACGACGGTATTCGATGCGCACGAGATTTGTGACCGGGTAGAAGCCGCCCTAAAGGATGTTGTCGAGGGCGCCAAGATCACAATCCACGTGGAACCGGAACACAAGAAGAAACATTCAGGCATCGTTGTACTCGACTGAGTGAGCACGTTCGGCCTTCTGCGGATGGTCCGGGACAACGGGTCTTTCCGTCCCGACCGGCAAGCCGCTGCCCGCCGGATGCATGCAAGACTTCGGCCTAGTGCTTGATCACCAGCCCCTGCCCGGTGGGGATCTCCAGCACCGTGTGCCCGCGCGCGGCCATGAAGGCGTTTTCCGCATGCCGCTGCGCCGCGTATCCCGTCCAGCCGTAATCGTCGAACACGATCATCCCGCCCGGCACCACCTTGTCGAACAGGGCCTCGAGCGCGGCGATCTCGGAGGCGGCCGAGTTCATGTCGATATGCAACAGCGCGATCTGCTCGGGACAGGCCTGCGCGAAACTGTCGGGCACCATGCCTTGCACGATCCTCGTGTTCGGCACATTGGCAAAGCGTTGCTGCACCACTTTCAGGATGGCGTCGGGATCTTGCGCAATATCCTGTTCATAAACCTGGTTCGACCGTTTTTCCGAGTTCATCGCCTCGGGAATGCCCTGATAGGTGTCGTATAGGTAGAGCGTCTTGTCGATCCTGGAAAACTCGAGGTAGTCGGTCAGGAACGCGAAACTGAACCCCTTCCACACACCGCATTCGACGAAATCTCCCGGCAGATGCAGCACGTTCTGCGCCGCCCACAGAAGCGTGTGCAAACGCCAGGCGATCGAAAGTTCCTGTTGGGTCTGCGCGTTGCGCCGCAGGGTTTCGACGAATTGCCTGTCCTCGCGGAACCCCCCTGCCCGTTGCAGGCCGATCAGGTTGTCGGACGCGTAGATCGGGCCGAAAATCTCCTGCAAGGTCTTCAACGCGGATCGAAAACGCTCTGCGTTCTCACCCTTTAGCTTGCCGTAAAACACGCGCCGATAATCCTTTGATGCAATGTACCCGCTCAATAGCGCCCAAAGCGCCGTGCAATGTCAATCGTCGCGGCGCGCGACATGCTTTTCCCACAGATCGGGGCGCCGCGCCCTGGTGATCTCTTCACTCTTCTGACGCCGCCACTCGGCAACCTTGCCGTGGTGCCCCGACATCAGCACCTCCGGGATCTGTCTGCCCTTCCATTCGGCTGGCCGGGTGTATTGCGGATGTTCCAGCAGGCCCGAGGAAAAGCTCTCGTCCTCCGTCGAGGCGTGATTGCCCAGAACGCCGGGCAGCAAGCGCACGGTTGCGTCGATCAGCGCCTGCGCCGCGATCTCGCCGCCGGTCATCACGAAATCGCCCAGCGAGACCTCAAGGATGCCGTAATGCTCCAGCACCCGCTCGTCCACGCCCTCGAACCGGCCGCACAGCAGGGTCACCCCGTCGCAGCGCGCCAGCGACTGCATCAGCGACTGGTCCATCGGGCGCCCGCGCGGCGACAGGTAGATCAGCGGCCAGTTTTCGCCGGTGCCCTGCATCGTCGCCTCGATGGCCGCGCCCAGCACATCGGGCCGCAACACCATGCCCGCGCCACCGCCGGCAGGCGTGTCGTCGACATTGCGGTGCCGACCCACGCCGAACTGGCGCAGGTCCGTGGTGTGCAACTGCCACAACCCGTCCTGCAACGCCTTGCCGGTCAGGCTTTCGCCCAGCACTCCGGGAAAGGCCTGCGGGAACAGCGTGATGATCCGCGCCTGCCAGACGCCGTGCAATTCCGGCGTCGGCGTCATCAGCTCGCGGGGTTGCAGCGTGGGGCGGATGGCCTTGCGGCCATGGGAACGGGTGGGTGCGTTGCTCATGGCCGCTGTCATAGGGCATGCCGCGGGCCGAGGGAAGCGCCTCAGCCGATCAGACCTGCCTTCCAGCGCAGCCAGATGTCGGGCGCGCTGCGGAACACGTTGATGTCCACCTTGCCCTCGATCCCCGGCACCAGCCCGGTGCCGGTATACTGCCAGAAGGTCCAGTAGGCGCCGGGATAGACCTGCCTGGGGTGCCCCGCCACCGAGCGCAGCCAGAAATCCGTGTCGTGCAGCTGCCCGATGCCGGTGTCGCGGTAAAAATCGACCGTCGTGTAGATGAGCGGCCGCCGCCCGTAATGCGCCTCCAGCATGTCTAGGAACTTGCGCGCCTCGGCGCGCACCTTGGCCCCGTCGGGGCGCAGCGGGCAGGTGCGCGAGAGATGGTTCCATTCCATGTCAAGAACGTGCGGCAGATCCGCGCCGCGCGGCACATGCCGGATGAACCACCGCGCCTGCTGTTCCGCTGGGCGGCAGAAGTAGAAATAGTGATAGGCCCCCCAGGGCACCCCGGCTGCCTGCGCCCCGCGCCTGTGGTCAGCGAACTTCGGGTCAACCACGTCGCCGCCTTCTGTCGCCTTGATGAAGACGAAATTGACCCCTGCCGCCCGCGCGACGGGCCAGTCAATCTTTCCCTGCCAGCGCGACACATCGATGCCATGCACCGGATAGGAACCCGGCCCGCGTCCCTCCCAAGAGTGCGGATCCGCGTCGTCGAATTTCGGATAGACGACCATCCGCGCCAGTTCCTGGGCGAACGGATCGGGCGCCGCAGGCTCTTCGGGTTCAGGGGCGCGGCGTCCGCAGGCGACAACCAGGCCGGCAAGGCAGAACAACATCAGAATTCGGAAAATGCGGTGCATGAAATCTCGCGTTTGGCAAACGAACGGAACGGGCTTTCCGGACAATAATGTGAGCGGCACGTCGACAAAGGCAACTGGCGGCGCGCACATCGGCGGAAAATGCCGACATGCGCGAGAATACTGTCCGTGCCCGCGATGCTTTCCCTTGATCCTCGCGCCGAACTTGCCTAAACGGTGCCGGTCTGGAATCGCTTTTGCGACACCGGACCCTAGGTTCGTTGGCATATGCCCTGACCGGCTTCTTCGCCGGACACGCGGGTGCAAGGGAACCCTGGTTCAAAATTCGGACGACCTGATCTCGGGCGGGCGCCACGGCGGACCCGGTAGAAGACCACGAGCTCTTGGGACGCACACATCTTCGTGGGTAAAACCACGAGCAAACAGGAGAAACTGCGATGGACCTGATCGCACAGCTCGAGGCGGAACAGATTGCCGCCCTGGGGAAGGACATCCCCGACTTCAAGGCCGGTGACACCATCCGCGTCGGCTACAAGGTTACCGAAGGCTCGCGTACCCGCGTGCAGAACTACGAAGGCGTCTGCATCAGCCGCAAGAACGGCAGCGGCATCGCCGGTTCGTTCACCGTCCGCAAGATTTCGTTCGGCGAAGGCGTGGAACGTGTGTTCCCGCTCTATTCGACCAACATCGACAGCATCACCGTCGTGCGCCGTGGCCGCGTGCGCCGCGCCAAGCTGTACTACCTGCGTTCGCGCCGCGGCAAGTCGGCTCGTATCGCCGAAGTTTCGAACTACAAGCCCAAGGCTGACGCCGAAGCGTAAGGACCGGAAAGATGAAAAAAGACATCCATCCCGACTACCATCTGATCGACGTCAAGCTGACCGACGGCACCGTCATCCAGATGAAATCCACCTGGGGCAAGGAAGGCGATACCATGTCGCTGGAAATCGACCCCTCCTCGCACCCGGCTTGGACCGGCGGCTCGTCCCGCCTGATGGACACCGGCGGCCGCGTGTCGAAGTTCAAGAAGAAATACGAAGGCCTGGGTTTCTGATCCTGTGCCTTCGCAGATTACGGGGCCGTCCGTTCGGGCGGCCCCTTTTCGTTTCTGTATAGTGGCCGGGTCCGGGCCTATCTGCGCTTCCCTTCATCCAGAACACAACATATAGTGTCGCTCAATACTGAGCCGACCAAAGGCGCGGATTGAGGGGATACAGGCAATGGCGCATATCATCGTCGTCGGGAACGAAAAGGGCGGTGCGGGCAAGTCCACGGTTTCGATGCATGTGGCAAGCGCCCTGGCGCGTCTCGGCTACAAGGTGAATACACTCGACCTCGACCTGCGCCAGCGCAGCCTGGGCAGGTATTTCGAGAACAGGGCCGCTTTCATGAAGAGCGCCGAGATGGAATTGCCGTCGCCGACAAACCATGACCTGCCCGAGATCGACCCGGCTTCGCTGAAACCCGGTGAAAATGTCTTCGACCATCGCCTGTCGGCGGCGGTTTCGCGTCTGGAGGCCGACAGCGACTTCATCCTGATCGACTGCCCGGGGTCCCATACCCGGCTCAGTCAGGTGGCACACTCGCTGGCCGACACGCTGGTCACCCCGCTCAACGACAGTTTCGTCGATTTCGACCTGCTCGCGCGCATCGATTCCAGCGGCGAAAAGATCCTCGGCCCCTCGGTCTATTCCGAAATGGTCTGGAACGCCCGCCAATTGCGGGCGCAGGCAGGCCTGAAGCCGATCGACTGGGTGGTGATCCGCAATCGCGTCGGCACACAGCGCATGGTCAACAAGGAAAAGATGGAACGCGCCATCGAGATGCTGGCCAGCCGCATCGGTTTCCGCATCGCCCCCGGTTTTTCCGAGCGGGTGATCTTTCGCGAACTGTTTCCGCGCGGGCTGACCCTGCTCGACCTCAAGGATATCGGCGTCAAGCAGCTCAACATCTCGAATATCGCCGCCCGGCAGGAGTTGCGCGACATGATGAAGGCCCTCAAACTGCCGGGTGTCGAAATCGACTTCTGAGGCGTCGGGCCGTTATTGCGCCCCCGCGCCTTCGTAGATCGTGAACAGTTCCTGCGGTTCCGAAACACCGCGCAACATGTACCGTCCGAGACTGACAAGATCGTGCCCCGCTTCGTCCGCCGTTCGGGCAACCGTTTCCGATAGGATGATGTTGCGGCCGACCGACCGGTGCAGCCCCGACAGCCGCACCGTCAGGTTGACCGCCGGGCCGATCACCGTGAAATCGAGCCGGTTTTCGGCGCCGATGTTGCCATAGAAGATCTCTCCGGCATGCAGGGCCAGGGTGACGTCGGTTACGGTTTTTCCCTGTGCGCGGCGCTGCGTATTCACCCTGTCCATGCCGCGTCGCATCTGCACCGCCGCATCCAGGGCCGCGGCCGCAGATTTCTCCGGCGTGTCCAGGTTGAACATGGCCAGGATCCCGTCTCCAAGATACTTGAGGATGTTTCCGCCCTGCCCGTGGATGACACCGACCGCCATGCCGAAATATTCGTTGAGCATTGCAATCAGCTCCGGCCCCGGTGTGCGTTCCGAAAGCGCGGTGAAATCCTTGAGGTCGAAATAGCACAGCACCGCCTTGATCTGCTGAACCGATCCGCGCTGGATCTCGCCCGACAGAACCCGGCGGCCCGCGTCCCGACCCAGATAGACTTGCAACAGATCACCCGCCATCCGCCTGTTGGACGCCGATTTCAACGCCAGGGCCAGTTGCGGCAGCGAAGCGCGCACCAACCGAAGGTCAGCCTCGTCAAAACCGGTCGCCCCGTCGCTGGCCCACGAGATCAGGACACCTTCGGGCGTGTGCAACGGGTCGATCCGTTCAGAGGGCGCCCGTTTCTCAAGGATCACCCCGGCGGCGAAATAGTCGGTGGCCCCGTTCGCGCGCAACTCGTTCAACAGAGGAAATCGGCTTTCCGCGTTGCTGTCGATCAAGCGCTCACGAAATTCTGTCTCGCCGCTGTCGAGCAGATGGTAAAGCGGACTGCGCAACCAGGCCTCCCGCGGGGTCTCGGTATAACCGTATTCCTCGCTGGAGACCCCCTTGTCGCGAAACCAGTTGAAACCCAGCCCGCCATATTTCGGGTGAAACGCGCTTTGCGCGACATGCAGCCGATAGAGAGGCACGCCAAGCTCCACCAGCCGTTCGCAATACCCAAGCAGCAGCGCGTCCTGTTGTGTACCTTCCAGACCCTGATGCAGCAACCAGTCCTGCAAACGCTCTAACATAACGCCGGTCGTCATCTGCTTTACATCCCCTGAACTCATCAAACCGCTCCCGCTTTCGATCCGGGCCGATATGGGCATGCCGCACCCGGATCGAAAGTCGGGGCAAATCAGTCCATGCCCGCAAGACGCCGCAACATCATCCGCAACAGGGCAGATTCACCCCTGGTGAATTGCGCTGCCATCCGGTCGTCGTATTCCTCCGCGATACCGCGAAGCTCGCGGTAGACCGCCTGGCCGGCGGTCGTCAATGCCAGTTTCTCGGACCGGCGGTCGTTCTCGTCTCGTGTCCTTGTCAGATAACGGCGATGCGCCAGCTTGGCCACGGCCCGGCTGACCTTGGTCTTGTGGATCAATGCCCGTTCGCCGATCTCCTTGGCGGTCATTTCACCGTGGATGCCCAGATGGAACAACACCCGCCACTCGGTTCTGAGCATGCCATACCGATTCTTGTAGACCTGCTGAAATTCCAGCGAGCTTTGCTCGGCCGCCTGATTCAGCAGGAACGGCAGGAAATTTCGCAGATCAAAGTCATCATTTTCCGGTAAATTGGACTCAGTCATGCTTGTTAGTTACAAAATCAACTATTATCCGACAAGCAGTAAACGGAGGAACGCGCGAATGAACCGTCCGATTGACCCGCATCACATGACACAGGCGGCCACCGCCGCCGGCACCACCGAAGGCTACATGCCCGGCTGGGCCAACGATTTCGAAACCGAAGCCCTGCCCGGCGCCCTGCCCCAGGGCATGAACAGCCCGCAGAAATGCAACTATGGCCTCTATGGCGAGCAGCTGAGTGGCACCGCCTTTACCGCCACCCGCCCCGAGCGCACCTGGTGCTATCGCATCCGGCCCTCGGTCAAGCACTCGCACCGCTACGAGAAGATCGACCTGCCCTACTGGAAATCGGCCCCGCATGTGGTCGATGACGTGATCAGCCTGGGCCAGTACCGCTGGGACCCGGTGGCGCATTCGGGCGAGGGGCTGACCTGGCTGACGGGCATGCGCACCATGACCACGGCTGGCGACGTGAACACTCAGGTCGGCATGGCCAGCCATGTCTATCTGGTGACCGAGTCGATGGTGGATGAATATTTCTTCTCCGCCGACAGCGAGCTTCTGGTCGTCCCGCAGGAGGGCCGGCTGCGCTTTGCCACCGAGCTTGGCATCATCGACATCGAACCGAAGGAAATCGCGATCATCCCGCGCGGCCTCGTCTACCGGGTCGAGGTGCTCGAAGGCCCCTGCCGCGGATTTGTTTGCGAGAACTACGGCCAGAAATTCGAACTGCCGGGCCGTGGCCCGATCGGCGCCAACTGCATGGCCAATCCGCGCGATTTCAAATCGCCGGTGGCAGCCTTCGAGGATCGCGAGGCGCCCTCGACGGTGACGGTGAAATGGTGCGGTCAGTTCCACACCACCAAGATCGGCCACAGCCCGCTCGACGTGGTGGCCTGGCATGGCAATTACGCCCCGGTCAAATACGACCTGCGCAACTATTGCCCTGTCGGCGCGATCCTGTTCGACCATCCCGACCCGTCGATCTTTACCGTACTGACCGCGCCTTCGGACGTGCCGGGCACCGCGAACATCGACTTCGTGCTGTTCCGCGAGCGCTGGATGGTGATGGAAGATACCTTCCGTCCTCCGTGGTATCACAAGAACATCATGTCCGAACTGATGGGCAACATCTATGGCCAGTATGACGCCAAGCCGCAGGGCTTTGTCCCCGGAGGCATGAGCCTGCACAACATGATGCTACCGCATGGACCGGACAAGGAAGCGTTCGAGAAGGCATCAAACGCCAATCTCGGCCCCGACAAGCTGGACCATACCATGTCCTTCATGTTCGAGACCCGTTTTCCCCAGCACCTGACGGAGTTCGCCGCCCGCGAGGCGCCGCTGCAGGACGATTACATCGATTGCTGGACATCGCTGGAGAAGAAGTTCGACGGCACCCCCGGCAAGAAATAAGCTGCGGGCGAGGGGGCCTAGATTTTTCGTCGAAAAATCTCGGTCCCGCCCGCGACATCTGTTTGGAGAAGACATGACCCTGAAGAAATCCTGGGTAGCCTCGGCCAACGATCCGAAGCACCCCTTTCCGCTGAACAACCTGCCCTATGGCGTGTTCTCGACCGGTGATGACGAACCGCGCTGCGGGGTAGCCATCGGCGACATGATCCTCGACCTGGCGGCCGCCGAAGCCGAAGGGCTCGTGGCGCTTGCCGACTACCCTCTCTTCGACGTCCCCTACTGGAACGATCTGATGGAGGAAGGCCCCGCCGTCTGGGCGGCCCTGCGCGACCGGCTGACCGCGCTGCTGGCGGCAGGCGCGAAACAGCGGGACGCTGTCGAACCGTTGCTGGTGCCGATGGCCGAGGCCACGCTGCACATGCCGCTTGTGGTCAGCGAATACACCGATTTCTATGCCGGCCGGAACCACGCCTTCAACGTCGGCACCATGTTCCGGGGCCCCGAGAACGCGCTGCCGCCGAACTGGCTGCACATCCCCATCGGCTACAATGGCCGCGCCTCCTCGGTTGTGGTCTCGGGCACGCCCGTCCGCCGCCCCTGGGGCCAGCTGAAATCGCCCGACCATGCGCTGCCCGCCTTCCTGCCCTGCCGCCGCTTCGATATCGAGCTCGAGATGGGCGCCATCGTCGGCACCCCCTCGGACGGGCCGATCACGGTGCAGGAAGCCGACGATCACATCTTCGGCTACGTGCTGCTCAACGACTGGTCGGCGCGCGACATCCAGGCCTGGGAATACCAGCCGCTGGGGCCGTTCCAGGCCAAGGCGACCGCCACCTCGATCAGCCCCTGGATCGTGACCAAGGCCGCGCTGGAGCCGTTCCGCACCGACACGCCCGCGCGCGAGTTCGAACTGCTCGACCATCTCAAGGACTGCGGCCCGATGCTCTATGACATCGAGCTGGAAGTCACGATGGCCCCCGAGGGCAAGCCCGCCACCACCATCGCGCGGACGAACTACAAGGAAATGTACTATTCCGCCGCGCAGCAGTTGGCCCATCACACCACCAGCGGCTGCCCGATGAACGTGGGCGACCTGCTGGGCTCCGGCACCATCTCGGGCGCCACCAAGCCCGAGCGCGGCTCGCTCCTGGAACTCAGCTGGGGCGGCAAGGAGCCGCTGACGCTCGACACCGGCGAGACACGGACCTTCATCGAGGATGGCGACACGCTGACCTTGACCGGGGCAGCCCGCGGCGAAGGCTATACCATCGGCTTCGGCGACTGCGTGGGCAAGGTGCTGCCCGCACTCGAAAACCCCTACCAGAGATGAGAGCGCGGATTTCATCTTTTCCCAAATACTCCCGCCGGAGGCATCCGATACCCGCCTCCGGCACACCGGCAAGAGGATAGACCAATGGCCAAGGCATTCGCGTCGCAAGGCGATATGAGCGAGAAGAAGATCAGCTTTACCGAGGTCGGCGAAGGACTTTATGCCTTTACCGCCGAGGGGGACCCCAATTCCGGCGTCATCATCGGCGACGACAGCGTCATGGTGGTCGAGGCGCAGGCCACGCCGCGCCTGGCGCAAAAGGTGATCGACTGTATCCGTGAAGTCACCGACAAACCGATCTCGCATGTGGTGCTGACCCATTACCATGCCGTGCGCGTGCTGGGCGCCAGCGCCTTTGGCGCCGGTCAGGTCATCATGTCCGACACCGCCCGCTCGATGGTCGTCGAGCGCGGCCAGGAGGACTGGGACAGCGAGTTCCAGCGTTTCCCCCGCCTTTTCGAAGGGCACGAGAGCATTCCCGGCCTGACCTGGCCAACCACCACCTTCTCGGACAGCATGACCGTCTACCTGGGCAAGCGTCGGGTCGACATCATGCACCTGGGTCGCGCCCATACGGCGGGTGACGCGGTGATCCACGTGCCCGACCAGAACGTGATGTTCACCGGCGATATCGTCGAATACCACTCGGCCTGCTATTGCGGCGACGGGCATTTCAACGACTGGGGCAACACGCTGGACAACATCGCGTGGTTCGACGTTGACGCCATCGCACCGGGCCGGGGCGACGCGCTGGTCGGCAAGGAGATGGTGAACGCCGCCATCGAGAACACCCGCGATTTCGTGCAGAGCACCTATCGTCCGGCGGCCCGCGTCGCGGCCCGCGGCGGCTCGCTGAAAGAGGCCTGGGACGCGGTGCGTGCCGAGTGCGACCCCAAGTTCGCCGACTACGCGATCTACGAGCATTGCCTGCCGTTCAACGTTGCCCGCGCCTATGACGAGGCGCGCGGCATCGACACGCCGCGAATCTGGACCGCGCAGCGCGATCTGGACATGTGGGAAGCCCTGCAAGGCTGATCACGGGGCGACATTGATCCAGATCGTGTCGCCCTGCCCGAAACAGTGAGACGATGAAACCAGACCTCCGGCAGACCATCGCCGGAGACCGGAGAGAGTGTGCCTGGGCGATATTGCCAGACGCCCGGAAAGGAAATGGGAGGAGAACCCGTGAACAAGATCTTCGAAGTCCCGCTTTACGCCTATGAGCGTAGCCCGGATCAGGACGCGCCCGCGCCGGTCCGGCACAAGGTGATCGTGGTGGGGGCCGGCCCCATCGGACTGGCCGCCGCCATCGACCTCGCCCAGCAGGGGGTCGAGGTACTGGTACTCGATGACAACGACAAGGTGAGTTTCGGCTCCCGCGCGGTCTGCTATGCCAAGCGCCCTCTGGAAATCCTTGACCGTCTCGGCTGCGGCCAGCCGATGGTCGACAAGGGCGTGGAATGGAACATCGGCAAGGTCTTCTTCGACGACCGTCAGGTCTATGACTTCAACCTGTTGCCCGAAGGCGGCCACCAGCGCCCGGCCTTCATCAACCTTCAGCAGTATTACTTCGAAGAATACCTGGTGAACCGGGTCCGCGAATTGCAGGCCGAAGGGGCCCCGATCGAGATCCGCGGCCGCAACAAGGTCGAGGCTATCGGTCGACACGACGACCATGCCAAGGTCGAGGTGGAAACGCCCGAAGGCTCCTACACGCTCGAAGCCGACTGGCTCATCGCCTGCGACGGGGCCGGCTCGCCGATCCGCCGGATGCTGGGGCTCGACTTCCTGGGCCGGGTGTTCGAGGACAATTTCCTGATTGCAGACGTGATCATGGAGGCCGAGTTCCCGACCGAACGCTGGTTCTGGTTTGATCCGCCCTTCAACCGGGGTCAGTCGGCGCTCCTTCACAAACAGCCCGACGGGGTCTGGCGGATCGACCTGCAACTGGGCTGGGACATCGACAAGGAGAGCGAGAAACGCCCCGAGAACGTGATCCCGCGGCTCAAGGAGATGCTGGGCGAGGATGTGAAGTTCGAACTAGAGTGGGTGTCGATCTACACGTTCCAGTGCCGCCGGATGGAAAAGTTCCGCCATGGCAGAGTAATCTTTGCCGGCGACGCCGCACATCAGGTCTCGCCCTTCGGCGCGCGTGGCGCCAATTCGGGCCTGCAGGATACCGACAACCTGATCTGGAAGCTGAAGCTGGTGATGGAAGGCAAGGCGCCCGAAGCACTGCTCGACAGCTACGATTACGAACGCATCCAGGGCGCCGACGAAAACATCCTGAACTCGACCCGGTCGACCGATTTCATCACGCCAAAATCGGAGATCTCGCGCATCCTGCGCGATGCAGTTCTGGATCTCAGCGAACAATATGCCTTTGCCCGCCCGCTGGTGAACTCGGGGCGCTTGTCGGTGCCCTGCACCTATGACGGCTCACCGCTGAACTCGGCCGATGCCCTGCTGGACGGCCCTGCCCGTACCCGGCCCGGCAGCCCCTGCCCCGACGCCCCGCTGGGGGATGAGTTCCTGCTTCCAAAGCTGGGGAACAAGTTCATCCTGCTGACGATCGACGCCGATGCCCCCGACATGATCGAGGAAGAAGGGGTCGAGGTGACAAGGCTTGCGCTTTCGGTCAAGGACGACCCGACATGGGAGCTCAAGCGCCGCTATTTGGGCGAGCACGACAGCGCCGTCTATCTGATCCGGCCGGACCAGCATGTCGCTGCCCGCCGCCCCAGCTATGACGACAACCAGTTCCGGCACGCGATCCGCCGGGCCACCGGCAAGGAGTTACACCCATGACCGATCTGATCCTGACCCCGAACATCAATGGCGCCGACGACTTCTATGCCGAGCTTCTGGCGGCGCATGAAGGGCTTGAAAAGCCCGAGAGCGACGCGCTGAACGCGCGCCTCATTCTGGTGCTGGCCAACCATATCGGCGACCGCGCCATCCTGACCCAGGCGATCAATGCCGCCACATTGAAGGAATAACCGACATGAAAATCGAGAAAATCCACCACGTTGCCTATCGCTGCAAGGACGCCAAGGAAACCGTCGAGTGGTATGGCAAGATGCTGAACATGGACTTCATCCTGGCCATCGCCGAGGATCACGTCCCCTCCACGCACGAGCCCGATCCCTACATGCACCTGTTCCTGGATGCGGGCAATGGCAACGTGCTGGCCTTCTTCGAACTGCCGACCAAGCCTGAAATGGGCCGCGATCCGAATACGCCGGTCTGGGTCCAGCACATCGCCTTCAAGGTAAAGGACCGCGAAGAATTGCTGAAGTTCAAGGACCATCTGGAAGCCAATGGCGTCGAGGTCCTGGGCGTCACCGACCATTCCATCTTCCACTCGATCTACTTCTTCGACCCCAGCGGCCACCGCATCGAACTGGCCTGCCCGGACCCGGAGGAAGAGGCGCTCCTGAAACGGATGGACGCGGTCAAATGGGACATGCTGGAAGAATGGTCACGCACCAAGAAGGCGCCGCAGCACGCCGCATGGCTGCACGCCAAGGAACTGAACAAGGCACAGTGACCCTAAACTGTCGCGCCCGGCGGTCCCCGCCGGGCGCATGTGGCGGAAAACCGGTTAACATCACATCCGTAAGGTCTTAGAACGGGTGCGAACGATCTGGCAGGGACCGACCGGATGGCTGATACGATCCTCTACGACTACTGGCGCTCGTCCGCCAGCTACCGGCTGCGCATCGCGCTCAATCTCGCGGCGATCCCCTATCGCGCGGTCCCGGTCGATCTGGTCAAGGGCGAACACCGCGCGCCCGAGCATCTGGCGCGCAACCCGCAGGGGCTGGTGCCGGTGCTTGACATCGACGGGCTGCAACTGACCCAGTCGCTCGCGATCCTCGATTATCTCGACCAGACCCGCAATCTTGGTCTTGTGCCCGCCGACCCCGCAGAGCGCGCCAGGGTGCAGGCGCTGGCGCAGGCTATCGCGATCGACATTCACCCGGTCTGCAACCTCAAGGTTGCGCGCCACGCCACCGAACTCAGCGGCGGCGCCGAGGGCATGCCCGGCGACTGGATGCGCCATTTCATCCGTCCCGGCCTGCAAGCCTTCGAAGTCATGCTGGGCGGGTTCGAACAATCGCCCTATTGCTGCGGCGACACTCCGGGGCTGGCTGACATCTGCCTGATGCCGCAGATCTACAACGCCCGCCGGTGGGAGGTAGACATCAGCGACATGCCGCGCCTCCTGTCGGTCGAAACCGCCTGCAACGCAAATCCGGCTTTTGCCGCGGCACATCCCGACCGGCACGCGCCCGCAGGCTGACGCGGGGCGGCCTCAGGCCGCCTTCCACTTGATCGAACAGCCCATTGACGGAGTCTGGTCGGCCGGGCCGCGCCCCGTCTCGGCCACCTGCTTCATCGCCTCGAACAGATCGCGGCGCAGGTCGGCCGGCCCGGCCGTATTGCGCGACGCATCGAGTCGCCCGCGATACTGCAATTCCAGCGCGGCGTTGAAGCCGAAGAAATCCGGTGTGCAGGCCGCCCCATAGGCGCGGGCGACCGACTGGTCCTCGTCATGCAGATAGGGAAACGGAAACGCCCTGTCCGCCACCATTATCTTCATGTTCTCGAAACTGTCGGACGGGTAGGCAACCGCATCATTCGAACAGATGGCGACAACCCCAACGCCCAACTCCTGTAGATCGCGCGCATCGCGCAGGATCCGGTCCAGAACAGCCAGGACGTAAGGGCAGTGGTTACAGATGAACATCACAAGCGTTCCCGCCTCGCCCGCCAGACCGGACAGGCTGTGGCTGCGCCCGTCGGTGCCCGGCAAGGTGAAATCCGGCGCTTTCCAGCCAAAGTCGCAAACAGGTGGTGTCGCAGCCATCTGGTCCCTCCCTTGATCGTCACCGCCAGTAAACCCGCGCCGCCCCCGACCCGTCAACGGTCGCGGTTGATGCTGGACAAGAGACGCTCCGATCCGCTTACTGGCGGGAAACAAAGTACAAGGAGCACAAGACATGGCCAGACACGGCTATGAAGGCGGGCGGCTGAACCTGCCTTTCGTCGGCATCTGCACCTTCGGCAAATATTCCTATGTCGAGGACTGGGACAATATCGACGCCGATGCGGCAATCCTTGGCGCTCCCTTCGATTTCGGCGCGCAATGGCGCTCGGGCGCCCGGATGGGGCCGCGCGCCATCCGCGAGGCCTCGACACTGTTCTCCTTCGGACATGCCGGCGCCTATGACTTCGAGGACGACATCACCTATCTCGATCCGGCCAAGGTGCGCATCGTCGATATCGGCGATGCCGACATCGTGCATACCGACACGATGAAAAGCCATGCCAATATCGAGTTCGGAGTCCGCAAGATCCTGCAATCGGGCGCTTTGCCGGTGGTGCTGGGGGGCGATCACTCGATCAATATCCCCTGCATCAACGCCTTCGATGACCAGGGCCCGATCCATGTCGTGCAGATCGACGCGCATCTCGATTTTGTCGACGAACGGCACGGGGTACGCTACGGCCATGGAAACCCTATGCGCCGCGCCGCCGAGAAACCCTATGTCACCGGGCTTAGCCAGATCGGCATCCGCAATGTCTCGTCCACCGCCAAGGACGGCTATGACGACGCCCGTGCGATGGGCTCCGACATCCAGTCGGTGCGCCATGTCCGCCGCATGGGAACCGAGGCGATGCTGGCCCGTATCCCCGCAGGCGTGCGGTATTACCTGACCATCGACATCGACGCCTTCGACCCGTCGATCGCACCCGGCACCGGCACCCCCAGCCATGGCGGGTTCCTCTATTACGAGGTGCTGGAACTGATCGACGGTCTGGCGAAACGCGGCGATATCGTCGGCATCGACCTGGTCGAAGTCGCCCCGGATTACGACCAGACCGGCTGCACCTCGATCCTGGCCGCGCAATTGCTGATGAACACGCTCGGGCGGGTACTGCATCACCGCAAGCGTTGAGCATCTGCACAAGCCCGGTTCGCCGATGCGTAATTGCTTCTGTGCCCCCTGCCGGGCAGACTGCCTGCAAAGGAACAGGAGACGCCGATGACCCAGACGATTACGGGCTATCATGCCCATGTCTATTTCGACGCCGAAACCGAAAAGACGGCCCGGCAAGTCTGTGAAGAAGCCGCCCGGCGTTTCCCTGTCGAGATGGGCCGGGTACATCGCCGCAATGTCGGCCCTCATCCGCGATGGAGCTGCCAACTGGCCTTTCACCCCGAAGCATTCGACAAGGTACTTCCCTGGCTGATGCTGCACCGGCAGGGGCTGACCGTCTTTGTCCACCCCAATACTGGCGAGGAATTGCTCGATCACCGCGACCGGGCGATCTGGATGGGAGAGATGCTGGAACTGGACCTGTCGGTTTTCGACTGAACCCGCGACTGCGGTCGCACAGCGTTCAGAAAGGTGCGGCGGCGCGGAAGCTCAGAGATTTGCCGCTATCGGGATGCTTGAGGCGCAGTTCTTCGGAATGCAGCATCAGGCGGGGAAAGTCTTGCGCAGCCCCCGTCGCATAGAACGGATCGCCCAGGATCGGGTGCCCCAGTGCCTGGCAATGCACCCGCAACTGATGCGAGCGGCCGGTGTGCGGCGTCAGGCGCACGCGCGTTGTGTCGCCCTCGTAGCGCAGCACGCGCCAGTCGGTAACGGCCGGGCGCCCGGTGTCATGACAGACCATCTGGCGCGGACGATTGGGCCAATCCACGATCAGTGGCAGATCGACGGTGCCCGTCCTGGGTTCAAGCTTTCCCCAAAGCCTCGCAACATAGGCCTTCTTGGTCTTGCGGTCTTCGAACTGGCGGCTCAGGTTGCGCTGTGCATGCGAGGTCTGGGCAAAGACCATGACGCCCGATGTATCACGGTCAAGCCGGTGCACCAGCAGCGCACCGGGAAACGCCGCCTGCACGCGGCTGAGCAGGCAATCGGCCAGGTGTTCCCCCCGGCCCGGCACCGACAGCAGGCCGGCCGGCTTGTTCACCACGATCAGTTCGGCATCCTCATGCAGGATCTCGAGAGGGTCCTGGGGAGGGTCATAGGTATCGGACATGCCCGCAGCCCTAGCGCAGGTGACCGCTTCCCGCAACGTCGTCCTTGCAGCGCGGCGCGGGCTCGGCAAGGCTGACGGTCAGAAACCGAGAGGAGAGCCCAGATGCACCCCACCATCACCCGGATGCAGGAGGTCGTGGCCAACGGCGACGAAAGCCTGATCCATGCGCTGCTGGCCGAAGACGTGCGCTTCCTGCCGCCGACTTATTACAAGACATGGACCGGACGCGATCCCGTGGCCGCCGTTCTGGGCCATGTGGGGCTGGTGTTTTCCGAGTTTCGCTATCGCCGGATCATGGGCGAGGGCAACGACTGGGCGCTGGAGTTCCAGTGCAAGGTCGGCGATCTGGATGCGGTGGGTGTGGACCTGATCACCCTGAACGACGCCGGGCTGATCCAGGAATTCGAAGTGGTCATGCGCCCGTACAAGACCGTGGGCGCGCTGCGCGACGCGATGAATACGCGCGTGAAGACCGATGCGCGGTTCCTCAGGTTTCGCGAGGCGCTGAGCTGATCGGTATCGACCAGGTTCTGCGTATTCCCCTGCTGCCAGTGCTTGCCGCGCAGGGGCTGGCCGTGCGCCGCAAGGCGCAGTTGCTGGCCGAACCGGCGGGGCCGCGTGCGGGGCGAGCGGGATCCGGCCCGGCGTTACGCTTGCTGATTGCCGGTGACAGCGCCGCCGCTGGGGTCGGCGTGGACAGTCAGGATTTGGCGCTCTGCGGTCAGTTGGTGTCGCGGCTGGCGCAAACCTTCACCGTCGACTGGCGGGTCGAGGCGACCACGGGCCACACCACAAGCGATACGCTTGCACGGCTCCGGGCCCTGCCCGACCGGTTCGACGTTGTAGTGACCTCGCTGGGTGTGAACGACACCACCCGCGCGATCCCGGCCCGGCGGTTCGCCGCGCGGCAGGCGGCGCTGATGGACCTGCTGACCGGCCCTCTGGCGGCACGGCTGGTGGTTGTCACCTCGGTGCCGGACATGGCACTTTTCCCCGCCTTGCCGCACCCATTGTCCTGGGTATTGGGGCAGCAATCCCAAAGACTTGACCGATCTCTCGCCAACATGCTGAAGCGCTATCCGCAAGCGGTCCACCACCGCCCGCACATCCCGCCCGACCCGGCGATGGCGGCGCGGGACGGGTACCATCCCAGCGCCTTGGCCTATGCGCATTGGGCCGAGGGGCTGGCGCGGGTGATTCAGGCTCAGGCGCGGCGCATCTGACGCAGCATCGGCACCGAATAGATCACCAGCGCGGCCCAGATCATCGGGAAGGCGAACATGCGGCCGCGATCGATCTCTTCTCCAAAGAAAGTGATGGCTGTGACGAAGATCATCGTCGGCACGATGTATTGCAGGATGCCCATGGTCGACAGGCGCACCAGCTTAGCCGCATTGGCATAGACCAGCAGCGGCACCGCCGTCACCACGCCCGCCCCGGCCAGCAACACGGTATCTGGCGTCGTGGCGCCGAACGACCCCAAACCCTGGCCTGACGCCCACAGGAGATATGCCAGCGCAAAAGGTGTCAGGATCAGCACTTCGAGCAGGAAACCCTGGTTCGGGCCGATGGGCAGTGACCGCTTGAACAGCGCATAGAGCCCCCAGCTGACGGTCAGACCCAGTGCCGCCCAGGGCAGTTTCCCGGCCTCGAAAATCAACACGCCGACGCCCCCGGCAGCCAGGACAATCGCAACAATTTTTGTGAGATTGAGCCTCTCCCCCAGGACGAGGGCGGCAAGCGCGATGCTGAACAGCGGGTTGATATAGTAGCCCAACGCAGCATCTAGCGCATGGCCGCTGGTGATGGCCCAGACGTAGATCGCCCAATTGACCGAGATCAGCGCCGCCGTCACACAGGCCATGCCCAGCATGCGCGGGTTGCGCAGCGCGGCGCGCAAGTCTCGTGTCCGGCCCAGCGCGATCAGCAGGATACCCGCTACCGGCACCGACCAGACAATGCGATGGGCCACGACCTCGACCGGGGAGATGTGGGATAACATCTTCATATACAAGGGTAAAAAGCCCCAGAGAAGATAAGCCGTGATGGCCAGCGCCAAGCCGCGCGGGGTGTCCACGTTCTGGGTCTGGGTCATCCGAGATCTCCTTCACTTGTGCAGGTGTATTGCAGGTGAAGGCGGGAAAAGGAAAGCGACAAAACTGTGTGGCGGTCATCAATACCCGTGATGAGTCGCCGATCCCAGCAGTGGGCGGCGGTCGCCCTAAAGGCGGATTTGTACTGTGAATTGACCGTTTCGTACGTCGCTCGGACTCCGGATGTGCCGTTTTGTGCAGGAGGCGGGCCAGCGCCGGCCCGCCTCTTCATCTTTTCAAAAATACCTCCGCGCAGTCGCCGTCAGGCGACGGGGGCAGAGCCCCCTGCCTCCCTGTCCGTATGGTCGTCGGGTCAGACCTTCACCCGCTCGGACTTGGGGTCGTACATTGGGGCGAGCGCGGCCGCGGCGCGGACGCGGGTGCCCATCACGTCGATCTCGTAGGTCGAGGCCAGAACCTCGGCCGCGCTTTCGCCTTCGCAGGGAACATAGCCCATGCCGATGGCGCCGCCCAGGTGATGGCCATAGGCGCCCGAGCTGAGGTAGCCGACGATCTGGCCGTCGCGCAGCAGCGGCTCGTTGTGATAGAGCAGCGGCTCGGGGTCTGTCAGGCGGAACTGGACCATGCGGGTTTTCAGCCCCTCGTCTTTCTTCCGCAGCACTGCGTCGCGGCCGATGAAATCGGGTTTGTCGATCTTGACCGCAAAGCCCAGGCCCGCTTCCAGCACATGATCCTCGGGTGTAATGTCATGGCCGAAATGGCGGAACGCCTTTTCGATCCGGCAGCAATCCATCACATGCATGCCGCAGAGTTTCAGGCCCAGATCCTGGCCCGCCTCGAACAGGGTCTCGAAGGCGTGGCCCGCCATGTCGGAGGACACGTAGATTTCCCACCCCAACTCACCCACATAGGTCACGCGGTGGACACGGGCGAGACCCATGCCCAGTTCGATCTCTTGCGCGGTGCCAAAGGGGTTCACATCGTTCGAGAAGTCGTTCGGGCTGACCCGCGCCATCAGCTCGCGCGCCCTGGGGCCCATTACCGCAAGTACGCCCTCGCCCGCGGTCACGTCGGTGATCACCACGCGGAAGTCGCCCACAAGGCGCATCATCCGGGTCTGGTCGGCATGGCGGGTGGCGGCGGGGGTGACGACCAGATAGGCGGTCTCGCTCAGGCGGGTGACGGTGACGTCGGCCTCGATCCCGCCGCGCGCGTTCAGGAACTGGGTATAGACGATGCGGCCCACCGGCACGTCGAACTGGCCGCCCGCGATATGGTTGAGATAGGCGGTGGCGTCCGGCCCTTCGACGCGGATCTTGCCGAAGGAGGACATGTCATACATGCCCAGGCCGGTGCGGATCGCCTTGTGTTCCTCGGCCACGTTGTCGAAGAAGTTCTGCCGCCGCCAGCTGTAGCGGTATTCGCGTTCCTGATCCGGGCGCGCGTACCAGTTGGCGCGTTCCCAGCCTGCCAGTTCGCCGAACACGGCGCCTTGCGCCTTGAGGTGTTCGTGGAACGGGGTGCGGCGCACCCCGCGCGAGGTGGCTTTCTGACGGAAGGGGAAATGGTCGGCATAGAGCAGGCCCAGCGTCTCGGTCGAGCGTTCGACCAGATATCGCTTGTTGCCCTGAAACGGCTGCATGCGGGCAATGTCGACATCGCCCAGGTCAAAGGGTTTCTCGCCGCTGTCCATCCACTGGCTGAGCGCATGGCCCGCGCCGCCCGCCGACTGGATCCCGATCGAGTTGAACCCGGCGGCGACCCAGACGTTGTCCATCTCGGGCGCGAGGCCAAGGTGATAGGCGTCGTCGGGGGTAAAGCTTTCGGGCCCGTTGAAGAAAGTGTGGATGCCGGCGCTGCCCAGCATCGGCATGCGGTTCACGGCGGCCTCGAGGATGGGTTCGAAATGGTCGAAATCCTCGGGTAGCTGGTCGAATTCGAAACTGTCGGGGATGCCGTCCATGCCCCAGGGTTTCGATTTCGGCTCGAACGCGCCCAACATCATCTTGCCCGCGTCTTCCTTGTAATAGGCGCATTCGTCGGGGACGCGCAGAACCGGCATCTGGGTCAGGCCGGGGATTGGCTCGGACACGATGTAGAAATGTTCACAGGCTTGCAGCGGCACGTTGATGCCCGCCATGCGGCCGACCTGGTGGCCCCACATGCCCGCGCAGTTCACGATCATGTCGCAGGCGATATGGCCCTGTTCGGACCCGTCGTCGCTGATCCAGTCGACGCCGGTGACCCGGCGGCCCTGTCTGGCGATGCCGGTGACCTTGATCCGTTCCTTGACCACGGCGCCGCGCTGGCGCGCGCCCTTGGCCAGCGCCAGTGCGATATTGGCCGGGTCAGCCTGGCCATCGGTTGGCAGCCAGACACCGCCGGTGACACCATCGAGGTTGATATGCTGATAGCGCTCCTTGACTTCCGCCGGCGACAATTCCTCGACCGGGACGCCGAAGGCGCGGGCCATGGCGGCGTTGCGGTAGAGTTCCTCCAGCCGCTCGGCGGTGAGCGCAACCGAGACCGAACCCACCTGACGCATGCCGGTGGCAACGCCGGTCTCGGCCTCGAGCCCCATGTAAAGCTCGGCCGAGTAGCGGGCGAGCTTGGTCATGTTGGAACTGGCGCGCAGCTGGCCGATGAGGCCCGCGGCATGCCAGGTGGTGCCCGAGGTCAGTTGCTTGCGTTCGAGCAGAACGACGTCTTTCCAGCCGAGCTTGGTTAAGTGATAGGCGACCGAGCAGCCGACGACGCCGCCGCCGATGATGACCACGCGGGCCTGGATGGGAAGATCAGCCATGTATGTCTCCAGATCTTGGAATTTGCCCGAGAATGGCACGGGCGGGCGACAGGAAATCCATCAAAAACGTCACGGCATCGGCAAAAATCACCGCTGCGCGGCGGTTCGCTTCTGCCGTCTGAGGGCAAAGGGTGTGATGCCGTAGAAACTCTTGTAGACCGCCGAGAAGCCGTTGGGGAAACCGCAGGCCAGCCCGATCTCGCGGACGCTGAGCGTAGTGTGGAGAAGCAGGGTGTTGGCCTTGGCCAGCCGCATCTCGCGGTAGAAGTTGTTGGGCGTGGTGCCGAGGTATGTCTTGAACTTGCGCTCCAGCGAGCGGTTCGAGAGGCCCAGGGCGGCGACGATCTCGTTGATCGGCAGGGGGTCTTCGATATTGGCCTGCATGGTCTTGATGCACTGGTCGAGCGCATCGTCGCCGGTGGCGCTGGTCTTGAGGCCCGAGACGGGCTGCATCGAGCCGAAATCGCGGATGTGTTCGTGCAGCATGATGTCGGCCACGGTCATCTTGGCCGGTCCCGAGATATGCCGCCCGATCACCGAGAGCGCCACGTCGACGGTGGCCCCCATTCCGGCGCAGGTGATCACCGGACCCTGCTGGGTGGCGATCGAAAAGCGCGCGTCGAAGCGCGCGCCGCGTTCGCGCAGAAAGGCGGCGTTTTCCCAGTGGGTGGCCAGATCGGCGCTGCCGCGTTCGTTGATATAGCGGCTGGCGGCCTCGGCCAGCAGGAACACCTGTGCGCCGCGAAAGGTATAGTCCTGCACCACCCGGCCCAGTGACAGGTCGGGCTGGTCGGGGTCGGTATTGCCGATGACAAAGAGATAATCGGCCTGCGGCTGGCTCCGCACCCGCTCGGTCGCGACCACTGCGCCGCTACTGCTTTCGATCAGGCCGCCGCGCAGCGAGCGATAGGTAAAGGCAAAAGGCGGATTGGGACAGACCCGGTTGGCAATGCGCAGCACATCGACAAGGCCCGCCAGTTCGGTCAGCACGAAGCCGGGGGCGACGATCACGTCAAATTGCCAGGTCTTCTTGTCCGGGTTCACCAGACGCAGTTTGCGTTTGGCCGTCATGGCGGGGACCCTCAGACGATGGTGTGCCCGGCGGCACGAAGCCGCTGGGCCAGATGCGCGATGTGGTCGGGGCCGACCTCGCAGCAGCCGCCGACGATGGTGGCCCCCTGCCCGACCCAGCCCATGGCGAAATCGGCATAGGCCCAAGGCGTGAGGTCGACGCGGGCGGTGAGCGCCTCGACCGTGGGGCGGGTTCCAAGGAACGCTTCGGTGATGCGGGTGAAGCCGTTGGCATAGGCGCCGAAGGGCAGGCCGAAGCCCGCGATGATGTCGAGCGCGGCGGCCATGGCCTCGGGGCGGGAGCAGTTCACCAGCACCGCCTGGGGCTGGTATTGCGCAACGACGGCAGCCAATTCGCCCACCCCTTCGCCCGAGCGCAGGCGGGTGCCGTCGTCATCCATCACGGTGACCGAAAGCCAGACCGGCTTGGTGCCCAACGCCGCGCCCCTGAGCGCGCCTTCGGCCTGCGCGACCGAGGCGGCGGTTTCGATCAGGAACAGATCGACCCGGTCGTTCATCGCCCGCACGCTGTCGGCATAAAGCGCCTGGGCCTCGGAGGGTGGCGGGCAGATATCGGGGCGGTAGGAAGCGCCCAGCGGCCCCAGCGCGCCGGCGATGCGGCCCGATCCATGCGCGGTGCGCGCGGTTTCGGCCTGAGTCAGCGCGGTGTCGATCAGCGCCTCGAACCGGTCGCCGATCCCGGCCGGTTCCAGCCGGTCGCGCAGTACCGCATAGGTGTTGGTGGTGGCGATGGTGGCGCCCGCGTCGAAATAATCGCGATGCACGGCGCCGACATGGTCGGGCGTTTCGAGCATGACCGAGGTGGACCAGAGCGGCGTCGGGCGCTTGCCCGCGCGTTTGACCAGTTCCTGGCCGATGGAGCCATCAAGCAGGGTGATGTCGGTCATGGTTGCTCCTGTGAGGGGATGAGGACGATCTTGCCGGGCAGGCGTTTGGTCATGAATTCGGCCTGTGCCTCGGCGATCTGGTTGAGCGGATAGGTGGCGGAAACCAGCGGGCGGATGGAACCCTCGTTGATCAGGGCGATCAGGCGGGCAAATATCTCGCGCGGCTGGTAGGTGGCGCCGTGGAGGGTGATGTCGGGCAGGTAGATCTGGCGCAGGTCGGCACTGACCATCGGCCCTGCGATGGCGCCCGAGACGGCATAGTGGCCGCCGGGTTTCAGGGCGCGGATCAGATCGGGCCAGAGCGGGCCGCCGACCACGTCGATCACCCGGTCGAAGCGGGCGGGCGGAGGGGTTACGTCGCGGCCCAGGATGGCTGTCGCCCCGGCGGCGGTGACGGCATCGGCCTTGGCAGGCGCGGTCATCGCGGTGACGCGGGCGCCCAGATGCGTGGCCAGTTGCACAGCGGCCAGCCCCACCCCGCCCGAGGCCCCGGTGATCAGCACCGCGTCGCCCTGCGCCACGCCGCAGCGCGCCAGAAGGTTCCAGGCGGTGCCATAGGCGCAGGGCGTGGCGGCGATTTCCACGTCCGAGAGGGGCGAGGCGGTGACGTCGAAGAGGTCATTCGCCTCAAGGAGGCAGTATTCGGCAAAGGCGCCGTCCAGTTCCGAACCGAGCGCGATGAAGCCGAACGGGTTTTCCGGCGTCGGGCGCGGCAGGTTGATCTGGCAGGTCACGCGCTGGCCGGTGGTCCAGCCGGTCACGCCCGCGCCCAGTGCCACGATGCGACCGCAAAGGTCGCCGCCCTGGATGCGGGGGAAGTGCAGTGCCCCTGCCCAGCCGCCTGCCTCACCCGTCTCGCCGCTATCGGTGGCGCCGGTGACATCGGACGAATACCAGCCGATCCGCGTGTTGATGTCGGTGTTGTTGACCCCGGCAGCAAGCACTCGGACCAGCACCTGCCCCGGCCCGGGGGCCGGGACGGGAATGTCATCGCACCACTCCAGCGCCTCTGGCCCGCCGTGGCGGGTCAGATAAACGCCGGACATGGTGGCAGGGAGGATCATGCGCGCAGCCGTTCGTTTTCCGGATCCCAGAGCGGGGCGTCGGGCTGCACCACGGCGCGGCATTTCTCGCCGTAGATCTCGACCTCCAGTTCGGTGCCCGGCACCGCCAGATCGGCGCGCACCATGCCCAGCGCCACGCTGGCGTTGATGCGGTAACCCCAGGCGCCCGAGGTAGTTTCGCCCACGATCTGCCCGTCATGCCAGAGGCAGGACATGTAGGGCGCGTCGGCGTCGCCTGCCTCGACCAGCAGGGTGACGAAGCTTTTCTTCACGCCGCGCTGCTTTTCGGCCAAAATCGCGGCCTTGCCCGGGAAATCCTGCGGCTTGTCGAGCTTGACGAAGCGTTCAAGCCCGCCTTCGAGCATCGAATAGTCGGTCGACAGATCGCCCTTCCACGCGCGGTAGCCCTTTTCCATCCGCAGGGAGTTCAGCGCCCACATGCCGAAGGGTTTGGCCCCGGCGGCAAGGATCGCGTCGTAGATCGCGGGCATGTGCTCGTTGAGCGCGTGTACCTCCCAACCCAGTTCCCCGGCAAAGGAGACCCGGATCAGGAAGGCGGGTTGCCCGGCCACGGTGGCCGCCTGATGCGTCAGCCAGCCCTGCGAGAGGTCGGCATCGGACAGCGCGGCCAGGATCTCGCGCGATTTCGGCCCGGTGACGATCAGCGTGTCGCGGGTGGTGGTCACATCCTCGACCGTGACACCGGCGGGCATGGCCCCCAGCAGGATGTCGCGGTCGTGCCATTGCGCGGTGGCGGCGGTGATCATCACAAACTCGTCCTCGCCCAGGCGGATGCAGGACATCTCGGTCAGGATCCGGCCACGGCTTTCGGAGATGTAGACAAGGTTCATCCGCCCCACCTTGGGCAGGCCGCCGGTGATCAGGCCGCGCAGCGCCTCGGCCGCGCCTGCGCCCTTGACCAGGAAGCGCGAGAAACCGGGCAGGTCGAGCACGCCGCAATGGTCGCGCACGGCCTCGCATTCCTCCTTGATCCGCTGCTCCCATGGGCCCGAGCGGCCCCAGGTATGGGTGCTTTCCTCGGAGGTGTCATCGCCAGGTTGCGCGAACCAGTTGGCGCGTTCCCAGCCGTTATACACACCCATGACGCCGCCCAGTTCCTTGACCTTGGCATGGACCGGCGAGAGTTTCTTGTCGGAGGCTGCGGGCCAGCGGTGCCAGGGAAAGTGCATGGCATATTCGTTGCCATAGACCTCCATCCCCTTTTTCACGCAGTAGTCGTGATCGGTATAATCGGTATAGCGGCGCGGGTCGCAGGACCACATGTCCCATTCGGTCTGGTCATCGACGATCCATTCCGCCAGCACCTTGCCCGCGCCGCCACCCTGGGCGATGCCAAAGGTAAAGACGCAAGCCTCGAACGCATTTTTAACGCCGGGCATCGGGCCGATCAGCGGCAGCCCGTCGGGGGCATAGGGGATCGGGCCGTTGATGATCCGGCTGACACCTGCGGTGGCGGTCACCGGGACACGCTCCATCGCGTCGGCGACGATGTCCTCGATCCGGTCCAGATCGTCCGACCAGAGCTGGAAGCTGAAATCGTCCGGCATCGGATCCGTGTCGCTGTCCCAATGCGCACGGCAGTTGGGCTCATACGGGCCGATGTTGATGCCGTTCTTTTCCTGCCGCAGGTAGTACGACACATCGACGTCGCGCAAAAGCGGCAGTTTGCGGCCGTTCTGTTTCGACCAGGCCTCCAGCTCGGGGATCTGCTCGGTCAGCAGGTATTGGTGGCTCATCACCATCATCGGCACGGTGCGCCCGCCATAGGGCTTGAACCATTCGCCGACGCGCTGGGCATAGTAACCGGCGGCGTTCACCACGTAGTCACAGGCAATGTCGCCCTTTTCGGTATGCACGATCCAGCTGTTGTCGGGCTGCTGGGTGACGCCGGTCGCGGGGCAGAAGCGGATGATCTTTTGCCCCATGTCGCGGGCGCCCTTGGCCAGCGCCTGTGTCACCTGCGCCGGGTCGATATCGCCGTCATGCGGATCGAACAGCGCGCCGACGATGTCGTGAGTCTCGATGAACGGATAGTGGTCCTTGATCTCGTCCGGGGTAAGGATGCGGATATCCATGCCCTGATAGCGGCCCATGGCGGCGGCGCGTTCAAACTCCTGCATCCGCTCGCGTGTATGCGCCAGCCGGATCGAGCCGGTCTGGTGGTAGTTCATCGGATAATCGACCTCGGCGCCCAGACGGCTGTAAAGCTCGGTCGAATAGCGCTGCATGTTCATGATCGACCACGAGGTCGAAAAGGTCGGCACGTTGCCGGCGGCATGCCAGGTGGAGCCCGCGGTCAGCTCGTTCTTTTCCAGCAGAACGCAATCGGTCCAGCCCTTCTTGGCCAGGTGATAGAGCGAGGAAACCCCCACCACACCGCCGCCGATGATGACCACTCGGGCCTTGTTGGGAAAATCGGACATGTTCACTCCCTAGTCCTTTTGCGGCGCATCGTCCGCGATGTCGTAGTAGTCGCCCTTGTCGGCGACAAATATGTGCTTGGTCAGGCGCAGGCCGGTGGGGCCATTGACCGACCCCAGCGAAAAGCTGATCGTGTCTTCGTCATTGGCCTTCCAGAACAGGAAAGAACCGCAGCGCGCGCAGAAGCCGCGTTTGGCAATGTCGCTGGCGGCAAACCAGCTGACCAGGCCGGTGATGGTCAGTTCTGCCTCGGGCACATGGGCCGAGGACCAGATGCCGCCTGACTGGCGCCGGCACTGACCGCAATGGCACATCGAGGCGCCCTGGGGTTCGGCCGCCGTTGCAAAGCTGATATCGCCGCACAGGCAGGATCCGGTGATCATGATGTTCTCCTCAATAGACCGGCGGGGCGATCACCCAGACGGCCACGGCGGGTTCGTCATGGGGATTGGCCCATTGATAGGGTTCGTGGCGGATGCGGAAACTGTCACCCGGCCCAACCGAGAAGACGCGCCCGCCGATGGTCAGTTCCAGCCGCCCGGACAACATGTATCCCACCTCTTGCGTGGGGCGGTTGGCCGGGGTCTGCATCCGCGAATGCGGGGCAAAGGTGGAATGCACCATCTCGAAATCGTCGGTCAGATCCGGCGACAGCAATTCCTCGATCAACCCTTCCTCGCCTGACCCCATGGGTCGCCGTGCGCCGGCCCGCACCACGTATCCCTGTTCCTCGGCCGGGGCGGCAGCATGGGCAAACAGCATCGACATCGGGACGCCCAGAACCCCCGCGATCTGGCGCAGATCCGAGATCGAGGGCTCGGAGAGATCACGCTCGACCTGGCTGAGCCAGCCGACCGACCGCCCCAGCCTTGCCGCAATATCGCTCAGCGTCAGCCCGCGCGCCTTGCGCAGGGCGCGCAGATCCGCGCCGAGTGTCGCGCTGGCTGGAGACTGGCTGTTCAACGCGCCCCTCGCTTGTGAAAAATCTCTCTCGAATTTCATTCATGCAGCGACTCTCATGAAAATTTCAAGTTAAATTTCACCCCCATTTACGGGCGCTTCATCTTTTCCAAATATTCTGGAGTGAATTGCCCGCAGGCCAAGAGAGGCAAAGACCCTTTTTCGGTCGCCGCTTCTTGCGCCCCTGATCCACCAACCGCTAAGACCCGGAAGATGTGGAACGCGGTGATCTATCTCTGGGCAATCAACGGGTTGATGGTGGCGCTGTTCGCCTGGGACAGGCTGGCCACGCGGTGGAACCGCGTGCGCGTCCCCGAGCACCTGCTTTTATGGCTGGCCGCGCTGGGCGCCAGTCCGGCGGCCTTCCTGTCGCGCTGGCTGTTCCGGCACAAGACGGGGAACCGGCCCTTTGGCCGCTGGCTCTGGTCGGTCGCGCTGTTACAGCTGACCGCCGGGCTCGTCGTCGCGGGCAAAGACCTGTTCTAAGATGGCGCCCAGCGCCTCGGCATCTCCGGTCGTAAAAGCATCCGGCAGGTCGCTGTCGATGTCGAACACCGCGATCAGCGCACCGGTCCCGTCAAACACCGGCAACACCAGTTCCGATCGGGTCGAGGAGGCGCAGGCGATATGGCCGGGGAAGGCGTCCACATCCGGGACCAGCTGCACCTGGCCGGTACGGGCCGCCGCGCCGCAGACGCCCTTGTCGAAAGGGATGCGCAGGCAGCCGTGCCCGCCCTGATAGGGACCGATCTTGAGCACGCCCGGTTCGGTCACCCGGTAGAAGCCGGTCCAATCGAACCGGTCGTCGGCGTGGTGCACCTCGCAGGTGACCGTCGCCATCAGCGCCACGGGATCGGTTTCGCCCTCGGTCAGGGCGGCGATGGTCTTGGCAAGAGTTGCGTAATCTGCGGGCACTGCCGGTCTCCGGGTCGGGGCACAAGGGGGCGCTGCCCCCTCTTGGCCTGCGGCCAATTCCCCCCGGAGTATTTCCGAAAAGACGAAAGGTCAAACCCGTTCGATGGCGATTGCGGTGCCTTCGCCGCCGCCGATGCAGATCGCCGCGACGCCGCGTTTCAGCCCGCGCTTTTCCAGCGCGTTGAGCAGAGTCACCATGATCCGCGCGCCCGAGGCGCCGATCGGGTGGCCCAGCGCGCAGGCGCCGCCGTTGACGTTCACCTTGTCACGAGGGATGCCCATTTCATGCATGAAGGCCATCGGCACCACGGCAAAAGCCTCGTTCACTTCCCACAGGTCCACGTCATCGACGCTCCATCCGATATTGGCGAGCAGCTTCTTGGCAGCCGGAACAGGGGCGGTGGTGAACCAGCCCGGTGCCTGGGCATGGCTGGCATGGCCGAGGATGCGGGCGCGCACGGTCAGGCCCTGAGCGGCGGCAGCCTCGGCCGAGGCCAGCACCAGTGCCGCGGCACCATCCGAAATGGACGAGGCATTGGCCGCGGTCACGGTGCCGTCCTTGCGGAAGGCGGGCTTCAGCGTCGGGATCTTGTCGGGCCGGGCGCTTTTGGGCTGTTCATCCGCATCGGTCACCACCTCGCCCTTGCGGCTTCTGACGGTGACGGGCGCTATCTCTCCATCGAAGGCGCCCGACGCTTGGGCATCGAGCGCGTTTTGCAGCGAGCGCAGTGCATATTCGTCCTGCGCCTCACGGGTGAACTGGTAATGCTCGGCGCAATCCTCGGCAAAAGTACCCATCAGGCGGCCCTTGTCATAGGCGTCCTCGAGCCCGTCGAGGAACATGTGGTCGATCACCTGGCCATGGCCGATGCGGGCGCCGCCGCGCATCTTGGGCAAGAGGTAGGGGGCATTCGTCATGCTCTCCATCCCGCCGGCGATCATGGTGTCAGCGTGACCCAGCGCGATCTGGTCAAAGGCGATCATCGCCGCCTTCATGCCGGAACCGCACATCTTGTTGAGCGTCGTGGCGGGCACCTCCTCGCCAAGGCCGGCGGCGAACCCCGCCTGGCGCGCGGGTGCCTGGCCCTGGCCCGCCGGGAGGACGCAGCCCATCAGAACCTCGTCCACGGTGGCCGCGCCGGCCCCTTGGAGCGCCGCGCGGATGGCCGCGCCGCCCAGTTCGGCGGCGGTGACACCGTCATACATGCCCTGGAACCCGCCCATCGGCGTACGTGCCGCACCGGCGATGACTACGTCCTTCATTCTGTCCTCCTGCACAAAGCCCAGTGTCTGAATACCGAATGGTAAGAATTGCCGTCTACCCTTGTGCGGCGAAAAGTAGCCACCCGAGGAGCCGGTGAATGAGTCTCACCAGTAGCGTGGCCGGGAACACCCGGGTCATTGCCGTGAATGTAGAACGGATAGATGCGGCGATGGCAATCCAGTTCAAGGAGGACATGCGCAGCAGGACCGAAGGCGGTCCGGAACGGGTCGTGCTGGATCTTTCCCGCGTCGAATTCATCGATTCCAGCGGCTTGGGGGCGATCGTTGCCTCGATGAAGCAGATGGGGGGTGGCCGACGTCTGGACCTCGCCGGGCTGACGCCAATGGTCGACAAGGTGTTTCGGCTGACCCGAATGGATACCGTGTTCAACCTGTTTGCGACGCTCGACGAAGCCCTTTCGGCATCCAGTGAATAAGTATTCCAGAGGAGTGCCAATGTGAACGGCGACGCGAATCGGCAGGATTTCGTTGTGAGATTTCGCGCGACTGAACTCGAAGCGCGCGAAGGCATCTGTTCGGTGGCCGAACGGCTGATCAGGCAGGGGCTGGCGGCGGAGCGAACCGGCGATGTGGAAATCGCCCTGGCCGAAGCCATCAACAACGTCGTCGAACACGCCTACAGCGGGATAGAGCCGGGCCAGATTCAGGTCTGTTGCCGGTTGCTTGCTGACAATCTGGAGATTCGCATTCACGATCGTGGCAAGCCGATGCCTGACGGAAACCTGCCGTCCGGCGATCCGATTGTTCCGGCAGATCTGCCGGAGGGCGGTTTTGGATGGTTCCTGATCCGGCAACTGGTCAACGAAATAGAGTACCAGCGCCTCGGGCAAGGCAATCTGCTGTCACTTCGCTTCGATCTGCCGAGCAGGCCGAAGGCCTGAACACCTTGCGAAATGCCTTTATCTTGACACAATTGGCCCGAATTCACGCCGCAATGGACCGTCAAAACGAAGATGTAGCTGCATATGGCTTCCCTCGACGTTGCGCGTTACAGCCCCCACCCAGTGCGCAACGTCGAGGACTATATGCAATGATAGCATCCGTCGGTGCGCCGGTTTCCCCGTATCATTCTAGCCTGATCCGCCGCAGGGATCTTTCCTTGAGAGCGGATTGCACTCCGCTGCGCCCAGACTAAAGTCGGCGGGACTTGAAGGAGACCAATCCCATGCGCGACTTTCACCTGCCGGGCCGATCGCCGGTTTTTGCATCCAACGGGATGTGCGCCACCTCGCATCCGCTGGCGGCGCAGACCGCCATAGAAATCTTGCGACGCGGCGGCAACGCAATGGATGCGGCGATTGCGGGCGCGGTGCTGCTGGGCATCTGCGAACCGCAGATGACCGGAATCGGCGGCGACTGTTTCGTGCTCTACAACCGGGCCGGGGAAAACCGGATACGGGCGCTGAACGGGTCGGGGCGGGCGCCGGCGGCGGCCAGTGCCGCCGACCTGCGGGCGCGGGGCCTGGACACGGTGCCGCTGAACGGACCCGAAGCGGTTACCGTGCCGGGCGCGATCGACGCGTTTTGCCACCTGTGTGCGACCGAGGGGCGCATCGGGCTTGATTCGGTGCTGGAACCCGCGATCCGCTATGCCGAGACCGGTGTTCCGGTCGCCCCGCGGGTGGCGGCGGACTGGGTCAGCGATGCCGAAGTGTTGCAGGGCGCGGCGCGGCGCTGGTTCCTGCCCGGTGGTACCGTCCCGAAACCCGGCCAGATGTTTGCAGCGCCGGGACAGGCCGAGGTATTGCGCCGCATCGCCCGCGACGGGCGCGAAGCGTTCTACACCGGCGAAGTGGCCGAGGACATGGTCGCCGCCCTGAAAAAACTGGGCGGCGTGCATACGGTCGAGGATTTCGCCGCCACTGCCTGTACGCCGACCGAGCCGGTGGCTGGACGCTATGCCGGAGTGGACCTGGTCGAGCATCCGCCGAATGGCCAGGGCGCGACGGCGATCCTGATACTCAACATCCTGTCGCATTTCGACATCGCCGCGATGGATCCGCTTGGGGCCGAGCGCATTCACATCGAAGCCGAGGCCGCCAAGCTCGCCTATGACGCCCGCAACCGGTTCATCGCCGACCCGGACCACACCATGCGGCTGGATCATATGCTGGCCCCGGAAACGGCGGCGCGGCTGGCGGCGCTGATCGATCCCGGACGCGCCATGGCGGCGGCCGCGCCGTTGACCGAGGCGGTGCACAAGGACACGATCTATATCACCGTGGTCGACCGCGACCGGATGGCGGTATCTCTGATCTATTCGATCTATCACGGGTTCGGCTCGGGCATCGCCTCCGAGAAATTCGGCATCCTGCTGCAGAACCGCGGCGCGGGATTCACGCTGAGGGACGGGCATCCGAACGAGATGGCTGGCGGTAAACGGCCGATGCACACGATCATACCGGGCGTGCTGTGCCGCGACGGCCGGGTCGAGATGCCCTTTGGTGTGATGGGCGGGGCCTATCAGCCGACCGGACATGCTCGGTTCACCTCGAACCTGGTGGATTTCGGGATGGACCCGCAGGCCGCCATCAACATGCCGCGCGCCTTTGCAGACGCGGGCGAGTTGAAGATCGAACGCGGCTATTCGGACGCGGTACGGCAGGCGCTGTCCGAAATGGGGCACAAGGTCGTCATTCCGGAAAAGCCGCTGGGCGGTGCTCAGGCGATCAGGATCGGCCTGGATGGCGTACTGACGGCCGGCAGCGACCCGCGCAAGGACGGCTGCGCGCTGGGATATTGAAACGATCCTGCCCGCCTGGCGGGCAGGATCAGTTCAGTTGGAAATGCAGCGGATAGGACCCATCCTGGAACGGCCCGAACATCTCGGGAATGTCGGGATGGTCCACCGGCTCACCGGAGTAGTCCACGACGAGGTTCTGTTCGGAAACATAGGCCACATAGTAGCTCTGATCGTTTTCCGCGAGCAGATGGTAGAAGGGTTGATTCTTCAGCGGCCGGCTATCCTCCGGGATAGCCTGGTACCACTCCTCGGTGTTGGCAAATTCCGGGTCGACATCGAAAATTACCCCGCGAAACGGGTGTTTCCGGTGGCGTACCACTTGCCCCAAATGATATTTGGCGTGCGTTTTCAACATTGTCTTTCAGCCCCTGAACATTGCTTGTACCGCTAATCACCCGTCCATGTCCAACAATTGATCGAAAATTAAGGGAAACAGTCTGTGAACCTTGCCTTGACAGTGCTCGAGATCGTCGCGCCGGTCTTTCTTCTGGCGGCCTTCGGTTTCGGCTGGGTCCGAATGGGGCTCGAATACCGGACCCAGTTCGTGACCCGGCTGGCGACGACGCTTGCGGTGCCCTGCCTGATCTTTACCGCCCTGATGCAGACCGAGATCCCCGGCAGCGATCTTGTTCGCTTTACAGCGGCTGTGATCGGAGCAGTTCTGGTGTTGTCGATGACCGTCGAACTGGGCATTCGTGCCCTGAGCCTTGACCGGCGCACCTTCCTGCCGCCGCTGGTGTTCGGCAACACCGGCAACCTGGGCCTGCCGCTGTGCATCTTCGCCTTTGGCGAAACCGGGCTGAGCTATGCCATCGTGTTCTTCTCGATTTCGGCGCTGTGGTCGTTTTCCTATGGCATCCACGCCGTCGCCGGTCGCGGATCGCTGGCCAAGGTGGCGCGCGAACCGATGGTCTGGTCGACGCTGCTTGGCTCTTTGTTCCTGTGGCAGGGCTGGCAGACACCCCGGTTCCTGACCAACGCGCTGGAACTGATCGGTCAGATGGCGGTACCGCTGATGCTGATCACGCTGGGCGTGGCGATCGCGCGTATGACAACGCACGATGTTTCCCGGGCGGTGGTCCTTTCGCTGGTCAAACTGGCTGTCTGTTTCGCCCTGGGTTGGACGGTGGCTACGGGTTTTGGGCTGACGGGTACAGCCTTCGGCGTGCTGGTGGTACAGATGTGTACGCCGGTGGCGGTTGCCTCCTATGTGCTCGCCGAACGTTTCGAGGCAGATGCCGACACGGTGGCCGGCATGGTCATGGTCTCGACCCTGATTTCCGTTGCCTCCCTGCCGGCGGTGCTGGCGCTGGTGCTCTAGCGAATGTGATTCCATAGCGCGGCCGGATGCGTTAAACTGCCCCAAAAAAGGCAAGAGGCAGATGAGCAGATCTCTGTTTACACTGGCGGCGGTGCTGGTGCTTGGCTCGTGTGGCGGCGGGTCCAAGGCGCCGCCCAGCAACCTGGACGATGCGTGCAGCATTGCGGCGCAGCGCCCGGAATACATCAAGGCATTCAAGCAGACCGAACGCAAATGGGGCGTTCCGGTGAATGTCCAGATGGCCACCATCTACTATGAAAGCCGGTATCGCGGTGATGCCCGAACACCGCATCAGTTCGTTCTGGGGGTGATTCCGATCGGACGGCAGAGCAGCGCGTTCGGCTACAGCCAGGCCCTGGACGGGACATGGGACCAGTACCGCAAGGAAACCGGGCGGCGCGGCGCGAAACGCGACCGGATCAAGGACGCCTCGGATTTCATCGGCTGGTACATGAACAAGACGCGCGAGAAGAACGGCATCGCGCTGACCGATGCGCGCAACCAGTACCTGGCCTATCACGAGGGCCACGCCGGTTATGCGCGCGGGTCGCACAATGCCAAGTCGTGGCTGCTGCGTGTCTCGGACCAGGTGGCTGCGCGGGCCCACATGTATGGCGGCCAGCTGGCCAGCTGCCGCAAGTTCCGATAGCGAACCGGCTGGCGGTCAGCGGCTGGCAGAGACGCCGGGCTGACCGTCGATGAACAGGTTCTCGTTCAGGCTGTTGCCCTTGGTCAGCGGGCCGAGGATCACCGTGGTGCGCGATCCGGCGCTGTCATGGATTACCCATTTGCGAAGCTCGACCGGCGCCTCGGTGAACATCAGTTCGATCCGGCCGTAATCGGGGTTCTCCGGATCCTGCGCGGTGACAACGGTGGCGGTGCCGTCAAAGGCATGGCCCACGACCATGTTGGCGCGGCCCAGATCGACGGTGCGGGCCAGCACGATCGAGAGCGGCGTGCGGTTCAGCGGGTATTGTTCCGGCGGCTGATTCGACTTGGGATCGTGGATGATCACGGTGCCACCCTTGGCCAGAACCACCGAACTGTCGGGCGGATCGTATTCGAACCGCATCCGGCCGGGCCGTTGCAGCCAGAGCTTGCCGGTGCTGAGCGAACCGTCGTCGTTGATCTGGGTAAAGGTGGTCTGAACGGTGTTCAGGCCGTTCAGGTAATCCGATATCTCGGCCAGCGGCAGCTTTTCAGCGGCCCAGGCGGCGGGAGCGCCGACAAGCAGCGCCAGGATGAATGCGATCCGTTTCATGTCACACCAGATAGGCATTCGCGCGGCCCTGCGGAAGATCAGCTCTGTTCCGGCACCAGGATTTCGCGTTTACCGACATGATTGGCCTGTGAAACAACGCCTTCGTCCTCCATCTGCTCGACCAGGCGGGCGGCCTTGTTGTAGCCGATGGCAAGTTTCCGCTGGATGTAGGAGGTCGAACATTTGCGGTCCTTGATCACGATGGCCACGGCCGCGTCATAAAGCGCGTCCTCACCATCGGTATTGCCGCCGGTGTTCAACCCCAGCACCGCATCGATATTGTCGGCCTTGTCGTCGTCCGGGCCTTCGACCACGCCGCCAACATAATCGGGCGGGCCGAACTGCTTGAGGTGGTTGACGATCTCCTCGACCTCTTCATCGCTGACAAAGGGGCCGTGGCAGCGGGTGATCTTGGCGCCGCCCGCCATGTAGAGCATGTCGCCCTGCCCCAGCAGCTGTTCGGCGCCCATTTCACCGAGAATGGTGCGGCTGTCGATCTTGGACGTGACCTGGAAGGAAATCCGGGTCGGGAAGTTGGCCTTGATCGTGCCGGTGATGACATCGACCGAGGGACGTTGCGTCGCCATGATCAGGTGGATGCCAGAGGCGCGCGCCATCTGGGCAAGGCGCTGGATGCAGGCCTCGATCTCCTTGCCCGCGACCATCATCAGGTCGGCCATCTCGTCGACGATGACAACGATATAGGGCAGCGGAATGGGCTGGAATTCCTCGGTCTCGAACACCGGTTCGCCGGTTTCATCGTCAAAGCCGGTCTGCACCGTGCGGCTGAACATCTCGCCCTTGGCCAGCGCCTCGCGGACGCGGCCGTTGAAGCCCTCGATGTTGCGCACGCCCATCTTGGACATCTTGCGATAGCGGTCCTCCATCTCGCCCACCACCCATTTGAGCGCGACCACGGCCTTTTTCGGGTCGGTCACCACGGGGCTGAGAAGGTGCGGGATGCCGTCATAGACGGAAAGCTCCAGCATCTTGGGGTCGATCATGATCAGCCGGCATTCGGCGGGTGTCAGCTTGTAGAGCAGGCTGAGAATCATGGTGTTGATCGCCACCGATTTCCCCGAACCGGTGGTGCCCGCGATCAGCAGGTGGGGCATCTTGGCAAGGTTGGCCACGACCGAGTCGCCGCCGATATCCTTGCCCAGCGCCAGCGGCAGGCTCATGTTGCTGTCGCCGAAATCACGCGAGGCGAGGATTTCGCGCAGCACCACCTTTTCACGGTGTTCATTGGGCAGTTCGATGCCGATGACCGAGCGGCCCGGCACGGTCGAGACCCGCGCCGACAGCGCCGACATCGAGCGCGCGATATCGTCGGCGAGGCCGATCACGCGCGACGCCTTGAGGCCCGGCGCCGGTTCCAGCTCGTACATGGTGACAACGGGGCCGGGGCGGACCGAGACGATCTCGCCCTTCACACCGTAGTCATCCAGAACGTTTTCCAGCATGCGCGCGTTTTCCTCGAGCGCCTCGTCGCTGAGGTGGTGGCGCTGGATGGCGGTGGGATTCATCAGCAGGTTTAGCGGCGGCAGTTCGAAGGCGGCGGCGTGGTCGTCGAAGGCCAGCGCCGGCTGCGCTTCGGCCTGGGCGCGGCGCGAGGGCGCGAAGCTGCGGCGCAACGGCTGTTCGACCACCGCCTTGCGCGGCTGCGCCGCCGGAATGTTGGCCATCGGCTGCGGCGCTGCGGCCCGCACCGGAGGGGCCACTTGCGGCAGCGGTTCGACCGGAACACTGTCTGCGGTGTCCAGGGTGTCGAAGGGTTCGGTCACATCGTCCTCGACCCATTCGTGCATCAGCGCCGGTTCGACATACTCTGGCTGCGGTACGGCAGCAGCGGCGGTTTCGGCGCGCGCCTGCGGCGCGGCTGCTTGCCGGACGGCCAGAGACGCAGCCGGCTGCGCCGCGCGGGCGGTCACCGGCGGCTCGGCGGGCAGGTCGCCATGGCGGCGGGTATCGAGCACCAGCGGGTCCGGGCCGCGGCCACGTCCCTTGGTCAGCGGGCGGGCCGGATCGGGGGCGGGGGCGACAACGCCTGTCGCCTCCTTGCGGCTGCGGACGGCGGCGGCGATCTTGGACTGGATGCGGTCGGCGCCGGGCATGGTGTCGTATCCCTTGACCGGGACGGGTTCCACCAACTCGGGTTGCGGCATCGGTTCAGGCCGACGGATCAGTGCCGGCATCCGTGCCAGCAGCGAAGGCTTCTGCAGAGCGGCAGGATGTTGCAGCGGCAGATCCTCGATCAATTCTTCTTCGGTGATGGCCTGTTGGGCACGCCAGGCGGCCTCCCGTGCGGCAACACGCGCGGCCTCGCGGCGCTCGGCGCGCTGTTCCTTGTGGCTGCGCATGGCGGTCAGAGAAGCCGAGGCGCCGCGCCCCAGCAACGTCATCAGACCGCCATACAAAAGAATGACACCGACCATGACATGACGGCTGGCGCGCTTGACTTCGGGCCAGGTGAAACCCAGAACGAAAACGCCCAGCGACAACATGGCCGCGGCCATGGCAAGCGAGGTCAGCTTGACCATCAGGTGCGAGCCGACAGGGACGAGCGTCAGCACCGCGCCCATCACCGTGTCGCCGAACAGCCCGCCCAGTCCGAATGAGTGGGTGGCGCGCCATTCCGGACCCGGAACCAGGGTTGCGGCATAGATCGACACGACGGCGATCCAGATCGGCATGAAGATCAGGCGGGCGACGGCACGGTCCTCGCCCACATGCACGGCAAAACGCAATCCCCAGGAGATCAGCACCAGCGGCAGGCCCCAGCTGCCCCAGCCGACGATCATGAACAGCGGCGCGGCGATCGAGGCGCCGATGCGGCCGGTCCAGTTCTGCACCGGTGCGTCGGTCGAGACCATCCAGTTCGGATCGTCCGGCGTGTAGGAGCCGACCATGGCAGCAGCGACCAGACCCAGAACGATCAACGCGAGGCCTAGCAACTCCTTGCCGCGCCGCTCGATCGCGGCTTGCAGGTTGCTGTCCAGAAGCGGATCCCGACTGCGTGCGTTGTATGATGCCATGCTACCCTCGTACCTCAGCCATAGATGCAGTCGCGCAGCCTGATCAGCCCGCGCTGCAATTCTTCTCTTGGGGCCACCAGCGCGACCCTGATGTAATTCTCGCCCGGGTTCTGCCCCGGTTTACCCTGTGCCAGATAGGCGCCGGGCAGGACCCGGACGCCGGTGTCGCGCCAGACCTTCAGCGCGGCGGCCTCGCCATCGTCGACCGGCAGCCAGAGGAAGAAGCCCGCTTCCGGCGGCATGTAGCCCTGAACACCTGCAAAGACCTGGTCGGCCACGGCATATTTCGCCTGGTAGAGCGCACGGTTTTCCTCGACATGCGTCTCGTCGGCCCAGACCCGCGCGGCGGCGGCCTGAAGCGGGCCGGGCAGCGGCGCGCCGGAATAGTTGCGCAACTGCTTGACGTGCTTGAGCGTTTCCGGCCCGCCCGCGATCAGACCCGAGCGCAACCCCGCCAGGTTCGACCGTTTCGACAACGAGTTGAACAGCACCACCCGTTCGGGATGCGCGCCCATGTCCCGCGCCACGGTCAGCGCGCCGGTGGGCGCGGCGTCGCGGTAGATCTCGGAATAGCATTCATCGGCGAAGATGCGGAAATCGTATTGTTCGGCCAGGCCGATCAGCTCGGCCCAGTAGTCGCGGCTGGCCACGGCCCCCTGCGGGTTGGCGGGCGAACAGATATAGGCCACGGCGGTGCGGTTCAGCACCTCGGGCGGCAGGCTGGCGTAATCGGGCAGATGACCGGTGGCGGCGGTGGCGGGCACGAAATGCGGCTCGGCCCCGACCGAGATCGCGGCGACCATATAGACCTGATAGAACGGGTTGGGGCACAGGACGATGGGCCGCTGGCCGTTTTTCTGCTCGGGACACAGCGCCATGGCGGCATTGTACAGCCCCTCGCGCGTGCCGTTCAGCGCCATCACGTTCTGCTCGGGGTCGAGCGTCACGCCATAGCGCCGCGCGATCCAGTCGCAGATCGCCCCGCGCAGGGCGTGCGAGCCTTCGTTCGGCGGATAGCTTTGGAACAGATGTGCGTTTTCGACGATGACATCCGTCACCCAGGCCGGGAAATCGTGCTTGGGTTCGCCGATGGTCATGTGCACGACTTCGCCGCCCGGCGCATGATGGTCGAGCAACGCACGAAGGCGCGGGAATGCATAGGCCGGTAGGTTCGAAAACCGATCGGGGAAATTCATCTGGTCTGCCTCGTCTCGGGATCATGGCGCCCCGTTCGAGACCAAATTACAGACGAACCCTGCTTGCGTCCAGACAAAGCGTTGCCATGGCAGGGAATTGTGGCATTCAGGCCAAGGCGCTTTCGGCGGCGGCGCCGACGCGCAGCAACGCCTCTTCGCAATCCGGGCGCCCCATCAGCATCAGGCCGCATCCCGGTGTGCCGGTGGGCAGGCTGAGCGCGCAGAGCCCCATCATGTTGCCGATCCGCGTGTTGCGCATGGCCAGAAGGTTCTCGCTGACGTAATAGTCATGGTCCTGCAACAGCCGGTCACGGTCGGAGGGCAGGATCGGCGCGGTGGGGGCCAGCACGGCGTCATAGCCCGCTGTGGCCATATCCCAGACCGCCCGGCATGCATCGAGCTTGGCCCAGGCCGCGACATAGTCCGGTGCCGAGTAATTCTGCCCGTGCCGGAACCGTTCGAGAATCTGGTCGAACATCGCGCCTGGGTTGGACTCGATCACGTCGCGCCAGAGGCCATAAGCCTCTGCCGTATAAAGATTGGCGGAATGGCTCATCGCTTCGACCAGTTCCGGGATTTTCAACGACACGATCTCGGCCCCGGCTTCGGCAAGCCGGCGCAGCGCGGTGTCGAAGGCTTCGGCAGGCTCTGTGCGCAAATCGTCAAGCGCCAGGGTTTCGAGCACGGCAAACCGCTTGCCGGCAAGGGTGGCCCCCCGCAGGTCGATGGGTTTGCCGCCTTCCAGAAGCGCCAGCACCTGGGCGGCATCCTCGACCGAGCGCGCCAGCGGACCGATGGTGTCGAATTTCAGCAACAGAGGCACGACGCCTTCGAGGCTGAGCCGGCCCGAGGTGGTCTTGAGCCCGACCAGATCGTTCCAGGCGGCAGGCAGGCGCACCGAACCGCCGGTATCCGAGCCGATGCCGCAGGCGGCAAGGTTGAAGGCGACCGAGGCGGCAGCCCCCGAGGAGGACCCGCCCGGAGCCCATTTCGGGTCGTGCACGTTCGGCGAGGTGGCGGTGACCGGGTTGAGGCCAAGGCCCGAGAAGGCCAGTTCGCTCATATGCGTCTTGCCCAGGCAGACGGAGCCTGCGGCGGTGGCGTTGCGCAGAACCAGCGCGTCGGTTTCGGGCACGCGGCCCTTGAGCAGGGCCGAGCCTGCCTCGGTCCCGGTTCCGGCGGTGTCGAACAGGTCTTTCCAGCTGATCGGCACACCGTCGAGCAGCGATCGGCGGAGCCCCTGCCGGGCCCGTTGCGCGGCGGCAAGCGCCTCGGCCCGGGCGCGGGTCTCGGTGACTCGGGCATAGATCGCGTCGCGATGCGGATGGGCGGCGATGGCGTCGAGATAGCAGTCGGTCAGCTCGACCGGGTCGATCTGCCCCGCGCCGATGCCGCGCCCCAGATCGCTTGCCGTCATCTTCAGCCAGTCGCCCATGTCATCCTCCTGCTGCGAGTCGCAGGCGACGGTAGCGACAGGACTGCACATGGACAATCCCGTAACGAGGCGCATATTGCGCGGCATGGAACAGAGATCCGACATTCTGATCGTGGGCGGCGGGCTGAACGGCCCGGCCCTGGCGCTGGCGCTGGCCGGGAACGGCCATACGGTAACCATCGTCGACGCGCTGCCCGAACCGGTGCGCGCCGATGCCGGGTTCGACGGGCGCGGCTATGCGCTGGCGCTGGCCTCGCAACGGCTGCTGGCGGCCATCGGCGTGTGGGAGCGTGTTGCGGACCACGCTCAGCCGATGCTGGAGATCAAGGTGACCGACGGCCATGCGGGCGAAGGGCCGTCGCCGTTCTTCCTGCATTTCGACCATGCCGAGATCGAGGAAGGCCCGATGGGCTACATGGTCGAGGACCGTTACCTGCGGCGTGCGCTGCTGGAGGCGATGGACGCAACACCGGGCATCACCCAGTTGAACGGGGTGGCGGTTGTGGCGCAGGCGGTGGATGCGACCGGCGTGACAGTGACGCTGAGCGACGGTTCGACCCGGCGGGCGGCGCTGCTGGTAGGCTGTGACGGGCGCAAGAGCGGCACCGCCGCGCGCGCGGGCATCAAACGCACCGGATGGGACTACGGCCAGACCGCGCTGGTCTGCGCCATCGCGCATGAGCTGCCGCATCACGGCATCGCGCATCAGTTCTTCATGCCGCCGGGGCCGCTGGCGATCCTGCCGCTTCCGGGCAACCGCAGTTCCATCGTCTGGAGCGAGCGGAGCGAGGCGGCGGAACGCATCAACGCGCTGCCCGAGGCGGAATACCTGGAAATCCTGCGCCCGCGCTTTGGCGATTTCCTGGGCGAGATCCGGCTGGAAGGGGCGCGCTTCACCTATCCGTTGAACCTGACCATCGCCAATGCCTTTGTCGCCGAGCGGCTGGCGCTGGTGGGCGATGCCGCGCACGGGATGCACCCGATCGCGGGCCAGGGGCTGAACGCCGGGCTGCGCGACGTGGGCGCGCTGGCCGAGGTGCTGACCCTGGCGCGGCGGCGGGGCGAGGATATCGGGTCAATCCAGGTTCTGGAGCGCTATCAGCAGTGGCGGCGGTTCGACACGGCGACGCTGGCTTTGGCGACCGATGCGTTCAACCGTCTGTTTTCCAACGACAACCCGATCCTGCGGGCGGGGCGCGACCTGGGCATGGGGCTGATCGGCAAGCTGCCCGGCCTGCGGCGGGGTTTCGTGCGCGAGGCGGCGGGGCTGACCGGCGATCTGCCGAAGTTGTTGCAGGGCCGCCCGATATGAGACGCCGTCAACGCAGCCGGTCAGTCATCCAGCCGCCGCGCCTCGTCCACCAGCATCACCGGGATGCCGTTGCGGATCGGAAAGGCGAGATGGGCGGATCTGGAAAGCAGTTCCTGCGCCTTGGCATCGTATTCCAGCCTGCCGTGAGTCACCGGGCAGACCAGCGCTTCGAGCATGCGGCGGTCAAAGGCTGTGTTGGGGTCGGTCATTGCAGCGTATCCTCGTCCGGGCCGCCACGCAGGGCGAATTCGATCAGGGTGACCAGCGTTTCGCGCCGGGTCTTTAGACAGGGTGCCTCGAGCAAGGCTTGTTTGTCCTCGGGTGTGAAATCGAGCAGCATCGACAGCGAGTTGACCAGCAATTCGTCATCGGCCTGGCACAGCGTTTCCCAGTCTGTCGCCAGATCGCGCGCTTTCAAATATCGCTTGAGCAGTTGCAGGAACCGGTCGCGTTCAAAGCGGTTATCGGCCTCACACTGGCGTGCGAGATCGCGCTCGAACCCTTTCCAGCAGACATTGCAGCGGCGATAGGGGGTGAAACCATCGACCTCGGACTTGACACGGAAACGGGAAATACCGGTCAGGGTGATCATGTATCGCCCGTCCTCGGTTTCCGAGAACTGGGTCACGCGACCGGCACAGCCGATCTGGTGCAGCTTGCCATCGTCGCCGCGGGAGGGGTTCGGCTGCACCATGCCGATCAGACGTTGCGGTGTCTTCAACGCATCGCTCAGCATCTGGAGATAGCGCGGTTCGAAGATATGCAGAGGTAACCGCGACCGGGGCAGCAACAGCGCCCCGGGCAGCGGAAAGACAGCCAATGTTTCGGGCAGGTCAGCAGATTGCATCATGAACCCGATTGTAGTCCGGTTCGGCGATTAGGCAAATATCAGAGAGCTGAGTTTGCGACGCCCGTTCAGTACGATCGGGTCGTTCGGCTTGAGCGCGTCGAAGATGGTGAACAACTGGGTCTTGGCCGCGCCGTCATTCCATTCGCGGTCGCGGCGGAACAGTTCAAGCAGTTCGGCAACCGCCTGTTCGGTCTGACCGGTGGCATGCAGCGCCTTGGCCAGATCGAATCGGGCCTGATGGTTCGCCGGGTCGGCCTCGACCGCGGCAGCCAGTTCGGCGACCGGGCCCGCATTTGCGGCCTGACGGGCAAGTTCCAGCTGGGCATGAGCGGCTTCAAGCTCGGGCCTGGTCGAAATCTCGGCAGGGGCACCGTTCAGGATCGCCTCGGCATGGTCCAGATCGCCGATCGCGATATGGGCACGGACCAGGCCGCCATAGGCGGCCGCGTGGTTGGGCTCTTCGCCGAGGATGGCGGCGAAGGTTTCGGCGGCATCGGCGGCCGCGCCCTGCTCCAGCATCTCTTCGGCGGCGGCAACCGCCTCGTCCAGCGCAGCACCCGGCGCCTCGCCGCCGGCGGCGGCAATCACACGGTCGATGAACCCCTTGATCTCGGACGCGGGCAGCGCGCCCTGAAACCCGTCGACCGGCTGGCCCTGATAAAAGGCATAGACGGTCGGAATCGACTGAATGCGCATCTGCGTGGCGATCATCTGGTTTTCGTCGACATTGATCTTGACCATGCGCACCGCGCCCTTGGCAGCGGTCACGGCGGACTCGAGCGCGGGACCGAGCGTCTTGCAGGGGCCGCACCAGGGCGCCCAGAAATCGACGATCACCGGAACCGTCTGGCTGGCCTCGACCACATCGGCCATGAATGTGGCTTCGCTCGTGTCCTTGATCAGATCGCCTGCGGGGACTGCGCCCGCGCCGTTCAGAAGTTCCATGGTATCTTTTCTCCGGTTCGGATTTGGCCCTTATATGCGCCTGGCGCGCGGGGAAACCAAGACCTCAGTTCGGCCGAAAGGTGGTATTCGGCCCTGTTACAGATCGAAACTGGCAAAGACCGGGGCGTGGTCGCTGGGTTGGTCCCAGCCGCGGGCGTCGCGCAGGATGCGGCTGGAATGGCCGGCGTTCGAGATATCGGGCGTGGCCCAGACATGGTCCAGCCGGCGGCCCTTGTCGGCGGCGCTCCAGTCCTTGGCCCGGTAGGACCACCAGGAGTACAAGAGCCCCTGGGGGATGTCCTGGCGGGTGATGTCGATCCATTTGCCCGACTCCATCACCTGGCCCAGATGATCGACCTCGACGGGCGTGTGCGACACGATCTTGAGGAGCTGCTTGTGGTTCCAGACGTCATCCTCGCGCGGGGCGATGTTGAGATCGCCCACCAGGATGGATTTCTCGGGGCTGTTGGTGTGGAACCAGTCGCGCATCTCGGTCAGGTAATCGAGTTTCTGGCCGAATTTCTCGTTCACCGCGCGGTCGGGCACATCGCCACCTGCGGGGACATAGAAATTGTGGATGGTGACCCCGTTTTCCAGTCGGGCGGCGACGTGGCGGGCATGGCCGAGGGTGGCGAAATCCTCGCGCCCGACCTCTTCGATCGGCAAACGCGACAGGATGGCGACGCCATTGTAGCCCTTTTGCCCATGCGCCACGACATGGGTATAGCCCAGTGCGGCAAAGCTATCGACCGGCATCTTGTCGACGGGCGACTTGATCTCTTGCAGGCAGAGAATGTCGGGCCCTTCCTCGGCCAGGAGCTTGCACACGATGGGTTCGCGCAGGCGGACCGAGTTGATGTTCCAGGTGGCAAGGGTAAAGGACATGGCGCGTCTCGCTTTCATCGGGTCCGGCGAAACCTATCGCCTTGACCGGCGATGTCCATGCCCCGGCCAAAAAAAGGCCGGGCGCCAGGCCCGGCCAGTCCAACAGGGAGGTTCATGTCATTGCCCGGACATGAACGGGTTAAATATCAAGCTAAAGATAACATTGAGGTGTTTCTTTGACCTGAATCAAATTCTACCATCAGGCGACCAACCTGTAACCACCTGATTCCGTCACCAGAAGGCGCGCATTCGACGGATCGGGTTCGATCTTTTGCCGCAGGCGGTAGATATGGGTTTCCAGCGTATGGGTGGTAACGCCGGCATTGTAGCCCCAGACCTCGTGCAGCAGTACGTCGCGCGGGACGACGCCGTCACTGGAGCGGTAGAGAAACTTGAGGATATTGGTTTCCTTCTCGGTCAGGCGGATCTTGCGGTCGTCCTCGGTGATCAGCATCTTCATCGCCGGCTTGAACGTGTAGGGCCCAAGCTGGAAAACCGCGTCCTCGGACTGTTCGTGCTGGCGCAACTGGGCGCGGATACGGGCAAGCAGGACGGGAAACTTGAACGGCTTGGTCACGTAGTCATTGGCCCCTGCATCAAGCCCCAGGATAGTGTCCGCATCGCCGTCATGGCCGGTAAGCATGATGATCGGGCTCTTGATCCCCTGCTTGCGCATCCGGCGGCAGAGTTCACGCCCGTCAGTATCGGGCAAGCCCACGTCGAGGATGATGAGGTCATAGATCGCCTCTTTCACCCGGTCGGTGGCGGCCTGGCCTGTTTCGGCTTCGAACACGTCGAAGTCCTCGGTCATCACCAGCTGCTCACTCAGCGCCTCGCGCAGATCGTCGTCGTCATCCACCAGCAGGATCTTCTTGAGCTGCGCCATCGCTGCTTCCTCCTCATCTCGTTTCCAACCAGTTGAGCGCGCCACACGCAATCGGCAAGAATTACTGCAATTCTCTCACGCCCTCGTGTTTTTCGTCAGCTATATGTTTCACATTTCGAGCTTCAGGCACTAGGTACGTTCTGTAGACGCCACTGGACAAGACGCATGAGCCTGATCCCCGACATTTCCGAGCTTCTGGCGCGGGCACGCGCCGACCTGCGCATGGGTTTGCCCGTGGTGCTGACGGGCGAGGAGGGCGAAAGCGTGCTGGCGGTCGCGGCGGAAACATTGTCGCCCGCGCGGCTGGCCGATCTGCGCGTTCTTGGCACGCCGGTGATCGCGGTCACCGGGCGGCGTGCCGAAACGCTGAAGGCGCGTGCCTATGACGGCGATCTGGCGCGTATCCTGATCCCGGATTTCGCCGATCTGAGCTGGCTGCAGGCGGTGGCCGACCCGTCGGACGACCTGGACCGACCGATGAAAGGGCCCTTGACGACAGAGCGGCAGGGCAGCGCGGCGCTGCACCGGCTTGCGATCGCGCTGACAAAATCCGCCCGGCTCTTGCCCGCGTCAGTGGTGGTTGCGGTGACGGACGGGCGCGGCCTGGCCGCCACGCATGGGTTGACCTGCATCGACCACGCCCGCGCGGCGCCGCATCTGGGCGAGCGCAGCCCGCTGCGCGAAGTGGCCGCCGCGCGCCTGCCGATGGAAGTGTCCGAGGCCGGGCGTCTGCACGTATTCCGCCCCGAGGACGGCGGCGAAGAACACTATGCGGTGGAAATCGGCCGCCCAGACCGGGACAAACCGGTGCTGGCGCGGCTGCATTCTGCCTGTTTCACCGGCGACCTGATGGGCAGCCTGAAATGCGATTGCGGCCCGCAGCTGCGCGGGGCGCTGGCACAGATGGGCGAGGAAGGTTCGGGCGTGTTGCTCTACCTGAACCAGGAGGGGCGCGGCATCGGGCTGGCCAACAAGATGCGGGCCTATTTCCTGCAAGATCAGGGGTTCGACACGGTCGAGGCAAATCACCGTCTGGGGTTCGAGGATGACGAGCGGGATTTCCGGCTGGGTTCGGATATCCTGAAATCGCTGGGGTTCAAGGCGGTGCGCCTGCTGACCAACAACCCCGCCAAGATCGCGATGATGGAGCGCACCGGTATCGCCGTGACCGAGCGGGTGCCGCTGAAAGTGGGCCAGACCGCGCATAACCGTGGATACCTGGCGACCAAGGCCGCGAAATCGGGGCATATGCTGTGACACCTGCCGATATGGTGCTGACGCCGCGCGGGGTGCGGTTTCTTGGCCGGTATTTCCCTTGCTCCATCGGCAAGGGCGGCATCCGGGCTGACAAGCGCGAGGGCGACGGGGCGACGCCGGTGGGTGCGCATCGGATTGTCGGCCTGCTCTATCGCGCGGATCGGATCGCGCGGCCTGCGGATTGGGCGCGGCCCATCGGGCCGGGTGACCTGTGGTCCGACGACATGGGCGATGCGGCCTATAACCAGCTTGTGCGCACGCCCTATCCACACAGCCACGAGAGGTTGCGGCGTGCCGATCCGCTCTATGATCTGGTGCTGGTGACGGACTGGAACCGGCCCGATGCGGAGCCGGGGCGCGGGTCTGCGATATTCATCCACCAGTGGCGGCGGCCGGGATATCCGACCGAAGGCTGCATCGCCTTTTCCCGAACCGACCTGCGCTGGATCGCACAGCGGATCGCGCCGGGGGCGCGAATGATCATTCCGCCGCGGTAGTTCTTTCCCCGAAGATGGCCGAACCAACCCGGACATGGGTGGCGCCCAGCGCAATGGCGCTTTCGAAATCTCCGCTCATCCCCATGCTGAGACCGGACAGCCCGTTGCGCGCGGCGATCTTGGCAAGAAGCGCGAAATGCAGTGCGGGTTCTTCCTCGACCGGGGGGATGCACATGAGCCCGCGCACCGGCAGATCGAGCGTGCGGCACTCGGCGATGAAACCGTCCGCCTCTGTGGGCATGATCCCGGCCTTCTGTTCCTCTTCGCCGGTGTTGACCTGAATGAACAGGTCCGGGCAATGGCCCAGCTCTTGCGCAAGCCGCGCCAGTGTATTGGCCAGCTTGGGCCGATCGACCGAATGGATGGCATCGACCAGTTCCATCGCCTGCCGTGCCTTGTTGGTCTGCAAGGGTCCGATCAGGTGCAGTTCGACGCCGCTGTAGCGCTCCTTGAACGCGGGCCATTTTCCGGCCGCCTCCTGCACGCGGTTCTCGCCAAAGATGCGGTGCCCCTCTTGCAACACCGCTTCGACGCGGTCGTTGGGCTGCACCTTGGACACGGCGATCAGCCTGACCGACCCCTGCGGACGGTCCGCGGCCTGTTCGGCCTTTGCGATACGGTTCTTGATCTCTTGCAGCGACATGGCATCCCCCGGTCTGGCTTGCCGCAGGAAAACACCATGTCGGCGCAAAAGAAAAGGGCAGGTCCGAAGACCTGCCCCCATTCGATACCGTCAAGCGGTGTACAGCTTAGAAGCTGAAGTACACACCGGCCTGGAAGGTGTCGTTGTCGTTCGACGCACGACGGTAGCCTGCTTCGAAGGAAGCGCCGCCGCCCAGGTCGTACGAGTAGTGGATACCGTAGGAACCACCTTCTTGCTGGTTCGAACCGGCGACTGCGTCGCGGTTGTCGTTACGGCCGGCGAGAACGTCGCCTGCGTCAACTGCGTCTTCGTCGGTGTAGAAGACCAGCAGGTTCGAAGCCGAACCGATGTCCATGTTGCCATAGATGCCGAACTTCGAGATGCCGTCGTTGTCAGCATATGCGACGCGTGCGCCGAACTGACCGCCGTCCCATGCGACCGAAACCAGGGTCTTGTCTTCCCACATGATGTCGGACGACTGGTTGGCAGCTGCGATGGTCCAGTCACCGAAGGTGTAGGCCAGCATCACGCCAAAGCGGTCAACAGCAACAGCGCCGTTACGGGTCGAGTACGAGATGTGGCCGGTGAAGCCGCCGGTCGAGTACAGCGCTTCGATGCCGTTCACGCCAAAGCCAGCCGACGAGTATGCATCCCAGTTGAAGTATTCGCCGTTCACGTTGCCGACGTTCGAGACAAAGCCAGCGCCGTCGATGCCGATACCTGCGGTACGGGTTTCGAGGTACAGGCCGGGCATGTTTTCAACTGCGCCGATGATGTTGCCGACGTTCACGCGGAAGCCCTGGTACGACACACCGAAGCGCGCGCCGTTGAAGGCTGCGCCCGACGGGTTCGAGCCTTGGTTGACGTTGTCACGGCTTTCGGACTGAGCACGGAAGCGAGCGTCGAACGCAACACCCGAGTCGGTTTCTGCCGACATGTCGAACTGCAGACGCAGACGGCTGGTGATGGTGGTCTTGGACACACCGTTCACTGCGCGGTCGTTGGCGTCGTTGTAGTCCAGACCGAAACGGCCGTAGCCGCTGATACGAACGTCTGCGGCTGCGACGCTTGCGGTAGCGATCAGCGCAGTCGTTGCGAAGAGAACTTTTTTCATCGTGTTTCCCTCGGTTTTCATTCATACGCCCAAACCAGTGAATCCGGCGTGGGTATGGACAGGGGTTTCGCTCTTTCACCCCCTTTTTGGCAAGCCTTGCCGGGCAACGGGCGACAAAGTCGTCACGGATGGTGCAGCTTTGCCACAGTCCCGCTCTCCGAGCCGCCAAATCCCTCCCTGCTTCGGGGGATTATGCAGGTTTCCCGCACGCGCACATGCGTTCACGTTTATAGAGGCTTGCCCCTAGGGGGCGGCTTGGGTAGGACATTCAGCACGAGAAAGCTGCGGGATTGTCCGATGACGTTGCAAAATACGCTCAAAGCCACCCTTGTACTAGCCTTGTGCCTGGGTGTGGCCGCCTGCGGCAGCCAGCGGGGCGGTGTCCGTGTCGCCGATGCCCCGCCAGCGGATGATTCCTATATCGCCAACAACCGCGAAAGCGCGCCTACGAATTACGAAAAATCCTCGATTTGGGATGTGTTCGGCCCCTCGAAGGCTGAGCAGACCGTACAGGTGAACCGGTATCTCTGGGCCGCCTCGCTGGATGTTTTGAGCTTTCTGCCGGTGCAGTCGGTCGACCCGTTCACCGGCGTGATCGTGACCGGCTACGGTACACCGCCGGGCGGCGGCCGCTCTTACCGTGCAACCGTCCATATCAAGGATCCGGCGCTGGAAGCGCGGTCGCTGAAGGTATCGCTTCAGAGCAGCGGCGGCGCGGCTGTCAGCGCTTCGACCGCGCGTGCGGTGGAAGACGCGATTCTGTCGCGGGCGCGGCAACTGCGGATCGCTGACAACAAACTCTAGAACCCAGCCGCAATTCGATCTATCACCACGCCGGGTTCACGCCCGGCGTTTGCATTCATCAAGGACCAGACCTGCCATGTCGCGCTATTCCGCCACCGAAATCGAAGCCAGATGGCAAGAGGCCTGGGACAAGGCCGGTATCTTCCGTGCCAGCCGGCAGGCAGACCGGCCCAAGTATTACGTGCTCGAGATGTTCCCCTACCCCTCGGGGCGCATCCACATGGGCCATGTGCGCAACTACACGATGGGCGACGTGATCGCGCGCTACAAGATCGCCACCGGCCATAACGTGCTGCACCCGATGGGCTGGGACGCTTTCGGGATGCCCGCCGAGAACGCCGCAATGGCGAGCGGCGGCCACCCCAAGGACTGGACCTATCAGAACATCGCCGACATGCGCGCGCAGATGAAGCCGCTGGGCCTCAGCATCGACTGGAGCCGCGAATTCGCCACCTGCGACCCGGAATACTATGGCCAGCAGCAGGCGCTGTTCCTCGACATGCTGGACGCGGGGCTGGTCTATCGCAAGAACGCGGTGGTGAACTGGGATCCGGTCGACATGACCGTTCTGGCCAATGAGCAGGTCGAGAACGGCCGCGGCTGGCGCTCGGGCGCGCTGGTGGAACGGCGCGAGCTGACCCAGTGGTTCTTCAAGATCTCGTCGATGTCCGAGGAACTGCTGTCGGCGCTCGACACGCTGGAGAACTGGCCCGCCAAGGTGCGGTTGATGCAGGAGAACTGGATCGGCAAGAGCCGGGGCCTGCAATTCTCCTTCGAGCGCACCGACGGCGGCGCACCGATCACCGTCTACACCACCCGGCCCGACACGCTGATGGGCGCGTCCTTTGTCGGCATCTCGCCGGACCATCCGATCGCCAAGCAGCTGGAGGCCGAGAACCCCGAAGTGGCGGCCGAGGTTGCAAGGATGCGCGAGGGCGGCACCACCGAGGAAGCCATCGAGACCGCCGAGAAACGCGGCTATGACACCGGGATCCGCGTCAGGCATCCGCTTGATCCCAATTGGGAATTGCCGGTCTGGATCGCCAACTTCATCCTGATGGACTACGGCACCGGCGCAATCTTTGCCTGCCCGGCGCATGACCAGCGCGATCTGGATTTCTGCCGCAAGTACGACCTGCCGGTGATCGACACCTTCCTTGATCTCGACGATCCGAAACCGGTCGCGAACACGGCCTTCGTTCCGCCGAAGGAACAGAAGGTGCGCTGGGTGAACCATTTCGCCGGGCTGGACGTGGCCACCGGGCAAGAGGCGGTCGACGCCACGATTCGCTTTGCCGAAACGGCAGGCTGGGGCGAGGGCGTGACCAAGTACCGCCTGCGCGACTGGGGCCTGAGCCGCCAGCGTTACTGGGGCTGCCCGATTCCCGTGGTCCATTGCGACAGCTGCGGCGTGGTGCCCGAGAAGAAAGAGAACCTGCCCGTCCGCCTGCCCGACGATGTCAGCTTTGACCGGCCGGGCAACCCGCTGGACCGGCACCCGACCTGGCGCGACTGCGCCTGCCCGTCCTGTGGCAAACCCGCAAAGCGCGAAACCGACACGATGGACACATTCGTCGATTCGTCGTGGTATTTCGCGCGCTTCACCGCGCCGCGCGCCGAAACGCCCACGGTGATGGAGGATGCCGAGTACTGGATGAATGTCGACCAGTATATCGGCGGCATCGAACACGCGATCCTGCACCTGTTGTATTCGCGCTTTTTCGCGCGCGCGATGCATATCACCGGGCACCTGCCCGCCAAGAGCAAGGAGCCTTTCGACGCGCTCTTTACGCAAGGCATGGTGACGCACGAGATCTACCAGACCCGCGACGAGAACGGTCGCCCGGTGTATCACCTGCCCGAGGATGTCGAGAACGGCAAGCTCAAGGCCACCGGCGAGCCGGTCGAGATCATCCCCTCGGCCAAGATGTCGAAGTCGAAGAAGAACGTGGTCGACCCGGTGTCAATCATCTCGGCCTTCGGTGCCGATACCGCGCGCTGGTTCGTGCTGTCCGACAGCCCGCCCGAGCGTGACGTGGAATGGACCGCCGCCGGAGCGGAAGCTGCGCACAAGCACCTGAACCGGGTGTGGAACCTGAGCGACCGGATCGGCGCGATGCAGCCGGATGCATCTGGCGAAGGTGACGAGGACCTGCTGCGCGAGATGCACAAGTGCATCCGCGACGTGACCAATGGCGTCGAAAGCTTCGGCTTCAACGCGGCTATCGCGAAACTCTACGCCTTTACCAACACGCTGGCAAAATCCACGGCCGGGGCTGCGGCGCAGAAACAGGCGATCATGACCCTGGCGCAACTGATGTCGCCGATGACCCCGCACCTGGCCGAGGATATCTGGGCGCATCAGGGCGGCGAAGGTCTGGTTGCAACCGCGCCCTGGCCCAAGGCCGACCCGGCGATGCTGGTCGATGCCGCCGTGATCCTGCCGATCCAGATCAACGGCAAGCGTCGCGCGGAAATCAGCGTGCCGGTTGACATGGGCAAGGCCGAGGTTGAAAAACTGGCGCTGGCGACCGATGCTGTGCAAAAGGCGCTGAACGGCGCCGCGCCGAAGAAGGTGATCGTCGTGCCGGGCCGAATCGTCAATGTGGTGGTGTAACCGAAGATTCCTGCTGATGCTGCCGCTGGCGGTGGCCGCCTGCGGCTTTCAACCGGTCTATGGCCCCGGCGGGGCTGGCAATGCGCTCTATGGCAGGGTCGAGGTTTCGGCCCCCGACGATGTCGAAAGCTTCTGGCTGGTGCAGGATCTGGAACAGACACTGGGGCGGAGCGCGGCTGCGGGAACCGACTACAAGCTTGACGTCAAGGTAAGCACCGTCTCGCAGGGGCAGGCGATCACCGCCTCGAACGAGACCACGCGCTATGCCATCGTGGGCACCGCGACCTACAAGCTGAGCGACAAGGAAAGCGGTGCTGTCCTGGCCTCGGGCGAGGTCGAGAGTTTCACCGGCTATTCCGCGACCGGGTCGACGGTGGATACGCTGGCCGGGGAACGCGATGCGCGACGGCGCCTGATGGCGATCCTGTCCGACATGCTGACGACCAGGCTCTATTCCACGCTGGACCTGCCGGCATGAAACTGAGTTCGCGCGAGGCCGAAGGGTATTTCGCGAAGCCCGACGCGAGCCGGACCGGGCTGTTGATCTATGGCGGCGACGCGATGCGGGTCGCGCTGAAACGCCAGCAGGTGATCGCGGCGTTGCTGGGCCCCAATGGCGAGGAAGAGATGCGCCTGGCCCGAATGGCGGGTGGCGATCTGCGCAAGGATCCTGCGCAACTGATGGACGCGATAAAGGCGGTGGGGTTCTTTCCCGGCCCGCGCGTGGCCTTTGTCGAGGATTGCCCCGAGCTTTCCGCACCTGCGGTTCTGGCCGCGCTGGAAGATTGGGAGCCGGGCGATGCGCAGGTCGTGGTGACGGCCGGGCAGCTGAAGCCCACGTCGAAACTGCGAAAGGCGTTCGAGACCCATCCGAACGCCTATGCCGTCGGCGTCTACGACAACCCGCCGTCTCGGGCCGAAATCGAACGGATGCTGGCGCAGGCGGGTATCCGCGACGTGTCGCCCGAGCCGATGTCGTTGCTTGCCGATCTGGCCCGCGATCTGGGTCCGGGCGATTTTGCGCAGCTGCTGGAAAAGCTGGCGCTTTACAAGCTGAATGACAGCGCGCCGCTGGGGCTGGAGGATATCGCCGCCTGTGCGCCTCGCTCGACCGAGGCGGGGCTGGACGATCTGCTGAACGCCGTGGCCGAGGGCAAACTGGCCTCGGTCGACCCCTTGCTGAGGCGGTTGCAGTCGCAAGGGACCAACGCCACCGGACTGTGCATCGCCGCCGCGCGGCATTTTCGCACGCTCTATGCCTGTGCCACGGACCCGGGCGGGCCGGGACAGGGCATCAACCGGTTGCGCCCGCCGGTCTATGGCCAGCGCCGCGACCGCATTCTGGGGCAGGCCCAGGCCTGGGACGCGCGGCGGCTGGAAAACGCGCTGACGGTGCTGACCGATACCGACCTTGCCCTGCGTTCGGCCGGGCGATCGGCGCCGCAGATGCCGCTGGTGGAACGCGCGATGATCCGGCTGGCGATGCTGGCGCGCCCGCGCTGATGTGAACGCCTGTATTCTCGCCCTTGACGCGGACAGCGCGCGGGCCATTCTGCAGCACAATTGAAAACGGAGGTTCCGAATGTACAAGGTCTATGGCCGGGTCCGCAGCCGCGCGGCGCGGGTGTTGTGGTTGCTCGAAGAGATGGGCGTGCCCTACGAGCATGTCGATGTCGGCCCGCATGATCCCCAGGTGCTGGCCCTGAACGGCAGCGGCAAGGTGCCGGTTCTGGTCGATGGCGACCATGTGATTACCGACAGTTCGGCGATCATGACCTATCTTGCCGACAAGCATGGCGATTTCACCTATGCCGCCGGCACGGTCGAACGGGCGAAACAGGACGCGCTGTTCCATACCATACTTGACGAGATTGACGCGGTGCTGTGGGTCGCGGCCCGGCATGGGTTCATCCTGCCCGAGGACAAGCGGGTTCCGGCCATCGTGGACAGCACGAAATGGGAGTTCGAGCGTAACCTCGCACGGCTGGAAGAACGGCTGGAGGGCCCCTTCCTGCAAGGCGGGAAGATGACGATCGCCGATATCCTGCTGACCCATTGCCTGAACTGGGCGCATGGCGCGGGCTTTCCGGTCACATCGCGCAAGATCAAGGATTATGCCAAGGAAATGCGCGCACGTCCGGCGTTTCAGCGCATGGGCGCGCTGATGCCGGCCTGAGCCCATCTTGCCGCCGCGCGACCGGCCCAGCGGCCGGTCGCGAAACAGCCGGTCAGCAGGTAGCCGCCCGTCGGCGCCTCCCAGTCCAGCATTTCGCCGGCGCAGAAGACGCCCGGCAGAGCGCGGAGCATGAGGGTGTCGTCCAGCGCCCCGCGCGCCACGCCGCCCGCGGTCGAGATCGCCTCGTCCATCGGACGCGGGCCTGCATGGCGGACCGGCAGCGCCTTGAGCAGCGCGGCCAGGGCAGCCGGATCCTGCGGCAGGGGGCGGCCGAATTCCATCAGCAGCGCCGCCCGCGCGCCCGCCAGTTTCAGTGACTTGCGCAGATGGGCCGACTGGCTGGCCTTGCCGCGCGATTTCGCCAGCCTGCGGGTCAGTTCGGTCTCTGCAAGGTCGGGGAAAAGATCAACGGTCAACGCCACGCCGTCGCGCAGGGCGGCCGAAACTGAATAGATGCCACCGCCTTCGAGACCGCGCACGGAGATCACCGCCTCGCCCCGGCTGGACAGAGCGCCCGCATGCCAGGCGACGCTCTTGAGCGGCTGGCTCATGAACGGGGTCATGTGGTTCGACCAGTCGACCAGCACCCCGGCATTGGCTGGCTCGAACGGAGACAGGTCCACCCCGCGCGCTGCCAGCAGACCGGCCCATTGCCCGTCAGACCCCAGCCGCGCCCAGCTTGCCCCGCCGAGTGCCAGCACCGTGACGGCTGGTTCGATTCTCTGAATGCCAGAAGGCGTGTCGAACAGGAACGCGGCCCCGTCCCAGCCGGTCCAGCGCCAGCGGGTTCGGATCGCGACGCCCCGTCCGGCCAGTTCCGCCAGCCAGGCGCGCAAGAGCGGCGAGGCTTTCATGACCCTGGGAAACACCCGCCCGGTCGAGCCGGTGAACAGATCCTGCCCCAGATCGCGCGCCCAGTCCTGCACCGCCCCTGCATCGAAATCGGCCAGAATCGGGCGCAACCAGTCCGCCGCGCCACCGTAAGCGGTGATCAATTGTTCGAACGGTTCGTCCTTGGTCAGGTTCAGCCCGGACTTTCCCGCCATCAGGAACTTGCGCGCGACCGAGGGTTTCGCCTCGACCACGATCACCGGCAGACCGGCGCGGGCCAGCTCGCCCGCCGCCATCAACCCGGTGGGTCCGCCCCCGATGACCAGGGCCGGTGTCATCCTGCGCGTCTCCTCGCGGGTGGTGACGATATTCGCATGTTGCCTTTCCTGCCGTCCCTACTTGCGCCGGTCAAATGGTGGTGCATCCTCTTGCCCATGACAGAGATCGAAGACAAGAGCGCGCCCGTCTGCCCGCTGTGCGACCGTCCGATCCCGGATGGCGGCGGCAGCCTGCATCACCTGATCCCGCGGCTCAAGGGTGGCAAGGGCGGACCGACGGTCCTGCTGCACCAGATCTGCCACAAGGAGGTGCATGCAACCCTGACCGAGGCGGAACTGGCGCGCAGCTTTCACACGGTCGAGGCCCTGCGTACGCATCCCCGGCTGGAGAAATTCCTGGCTTGGGTGCGCAAGCGCCCGCCCGGTTTCCGATCAAAAGTTCCGGGCAATCGGCGGGGCCGCTGATCAGGCCGCCCCGGCAGGTTTCAAGGGCAGAGCCCGGCGATACCGGCCGCGACCACGGGATCGGCGGCAACCGAATCGGCCACCAGCGCGCGGGCGGTGTCCATCAGCGCGTCAGCAGGCACGATCCGGTCCACCAGACCGAAATCATACGCCTCCTGCGCGGTGATCTTCTGACCCGCCATCAGGATCAGCCGGGTCCGTGCCGGGCCGATGAGGGCAGCCATGCGCGCCGGATCAGAGGGTTGCGGCAGGAACCCGAGCTTCATCACCGGGTAGAAGAATTTCGCTTCGGGCACCGCGATCCGCAGGTCGCAGGCCAACGCCATGCCGTTGGCCCCACCCGCAAGCGTGCCGTTCAGCGCCGCGACCGTCAGGCAGGGCAGCGCCGCAATCGCGCCCGAGAGCCGCTCCCACAGGTCCGAAGTCGCCAGGCCAGCGCGCGCGGCGTCGAGATCGGCACCCGCGCTGAACACCTTGCCCCTTCCGGTCAGGATCAGCGCGCGCGCCTCGCCTGCGGCCTCGGCGATCTCGACCAGCCGCTCCAGCATGTCCGCGGTCAGCGAATTGGCCTTGTCGGGGCGGTTCAACGTGACGGTCCACAGGCCGCCGTCCTGCTCCAGCTCGATCATGTCAGGCCCGCCCGACGGCGAATGATCTCGTCCCGCAAGGAGATCTCGGTGCCCAGAAACTCATCCGCATCCGGGCTGCACATCCAGAGCAGCGCACGCGCGGGCCAGTCGGCGGGGATATGCGCCGACCAGTCGAGCTGGCTGACCGGGTTGATGCCCGAACTCTTGATCTCGCGCTGCATCTGGGTGGCGACGGTGCCCGGCGACAGGCCCATGGCGCGGATGCCATGGTGCGACTCTTCCAGATGGAGACAGGCCGTCAGCATCGCCGCGCCCGCCTTGGAGGCGCAATAATGACTCCAGGCCTCGACCGGGTTGTGCGCCGCGCCCGAGCTGACCGTCAGGATGCTGCCGCCGCCGGCCTTGCGCATGACCGGCAGCGCCGCGCGCATGCCGTGGTAGACACCCTTGAGGTTGATGTCGATCGCCTGGCCCCACCCTGCCGGGTCGGACGTGGCGAGATGCGAGATCGGCTCGATCACGCCGGCGTTGTTGATCAACACGTCGAGACCGCCGAACCGGGCGACTGTGGCATTGACGGCGCCGGCCATCTGTCCCGCATCGGCGACATCGCAAGCAAGTGGCATGGCCCGGTCGCCCAGTTCGCTGGCCAGCGTCGCCACCGCATCGCTGCTTCGGGCGAGCAGCACGACATTGGCGCCGGCCGCGGCAAAGATTCGCCCGGCCTCGGCCCCGATCCCGCGGCTTGCGCCGGTGATCAGAACGGTTTTTCCCTGCATGTCGGTCATTCAGATCTCCTTGAATCTCGATCAAGTCCTACTCCGGTATGCGAAAAGGGTCCAGTAGTAGCCCCTTGACGCCTGCCGCCCCGCAACCGACGATGGACGCGAAATTTGACCAGAGAGGTTCTTGGAATGTCTGTTTTCCTCCGCCGCACGTCAGGCGCCATCATTGCCTATGCCATCGCAAGCCAGTGCGCCTGGGCCGATCTGACCGCCGATCAGGTCTGGGCCGACTGGAAAGCCTATCTTGGCGGAATGGGGTACGAAATCACGGGCAACGAAAGCCGGTCGGGCGACACGCTCACGATCTCCGGCATGTCGATGGCCATGCAGATCCCCGAAGCGGAGGGCGCGTTGTCCGTGACACTGCCGGAAATGAGCCTGACGGATCAGGGTGACGGCACTGTGCGCATTGGCCTGCCCGAAGAATTTCCGATCGGCTTCATGGTAACGCCCGAAGGCGAAGGCACGGTCAAGGGCACGGTGAACTACCTCAACCGCAACATGTCGATGGTGGTTTCCGGCGCGCCCGAGGACATGACCTATACCTATTCGGCCGATCAGGTGACGGTGAGCCTTGCCGCGCTGGAAGCCGATGGCGAGCCGATGCCCGAAGGCGCGCTGGCCGCAGTGTTGGACATGACCGGCGTGGCGGGAACCTCGCAGATGAAGATCAGCGCGATGCGCGAGATGGTGCAGGGCTTTACCGCTGACGGGCTGAGTTATGCACTGTCCTTCGACGATCCCGAATCCGAGGACGCCGGCACGTTCAACGGCAGTCTCAGCGGAATTTCCTATGCCGGCAGCGGCACCATCCCGACCGATTTCGATGCCGACAATTTCTCGAACATGCTGGAATCGGGCTTCGCCTTTGACGGCACGCTCAGCTACACCGCCGGCAACGGGACGCTCAATGGCACCGGCGACGGTGAAACCGTTGCCTTCAGCTCGAAATCGCAGGGCGGCAAATTCCGCATCGCGATGGATGCCTCGCACGTGGTCTATGACCTGTCGAGCGAAGGGGCCGAGATTTCGTTGGTCACGCAGGAATTGCCGTTCCCGGTCGATCTGGCCATGGCGCGGTCGGGTTTCAAGCTGGATATCCCTGTACAGGCGGGCGATGCGCCACAGCCTTTTGCGTTCGGAATGAACCTGACCGATTTTACCATGTCCGACATGATCTGGGGCATGTTCGATCCTGCGGGCGGGCTGCCGCGCGACCCGGCGACCATCGCGCTTGACGTGTCGGGTACGGCCAGGGTGTTTGTCGACTTCCTTGACCCCACCGTCGCCGAGACACTGGAGGCGACAGGCGCTGCGCCGGGCGAATTGAACACGCTGAAGATCAACCAGTTGCTGGTGTCCCTGGTGGGCGCCAAGCTGTCCGGCACCGGTGAGTTCGAATTCGACAACGGCGATCTGGAAAGCTTTGACGGCATGCCAGCGCCCTCGGGTGTCGCCAATCTGACGCTGGTCGGTGCGAATGCCCTGATCGACAAGCTGACCGCCATGGGCTTCATATCCGAAGACGATGCGATGGGCGCGCGGATGATGATGGGCATGCTGGCGGTTCCGGGCGATGCGCCGGATACGTTGAACTCGACGATCGAGATCAACGAGCAGGGCCATATCATGGCCAACGGCCAGCGGATCAAGTGACCTGAACAGGTCGGGACCGGGCGCGAAACCTGCCCGGTTCTGCCATTTCGCGGCGCGGGGCTTGCAGCAGGCCCGGTCGGCGGCTACCTCGGTGACAGGATGACAGGAGGGGCCATGCCGCGCACCGCAGAAGAAATCAGCCACGCACTTCTGGATGCTGCCCGCACAGCGGGGGCCGAAGCCGCCGACGTGATGGTCACGCAAGGCACATCGGTCTCGGTCGAGGTGCGGAGCGGCAAGCTGGAACATGCCGAACGCTCCGAAGGCACCGACCTGGGGCTGCGGGTGTTCATCGGCAAGCGGCAGGCCATAGTGTCGAGTTCCGACAGTCGGCCAGAGACACTGGCCGCGATGGCGGAACGGGCGGTGGCCATGGCGCGTGAGGCGCCCGAAGACCCCTATGCCGGGCTGGCTGACCCGTCGGAGATCTGCCAGAGCCTTGATGCGGGCGCGCTGGAGCTTTGTGATCCGACCCCCGAACCCTCCGCCGAGGCATTGATGCAGGACGCGCTGGCCGCCGAGGCCGCGGCGCTGGCCGTCGCCGGCGTCACCCAGGTTTCGGCCGCAGGCGGCGGATACGGGGCCAATTCCATCCATATCGCCGCCACAAACGGGTTTTCCGGCGGCTACCGTCGCACATCGCGCTCGATCTCCTGCGTCGCGATTTCGGGAATCGGAACGGGCATGGAGCGTGAATATGACGGCGACAGCCGCACCTGGCAGGCGGACCTGCGCGACCCTGCCGAAATCGGGCGCATCGCCGGCGAACGCGCCGTTGCGGCGCAGGGCGCACGCAAGCCCGCGACCGGCAGTTTTCCGGTTCTGTTCGACGAACGCATCTCTTCCTCGCTGATCGGGCATCTGCTGGGTGCGGCCAATGGCGCGGCAATCGCGCGCGGGTCATCCTGGCTCAAGGACGCGCTGGGCGAACAGGTGTTGCCCGCCGGTCTGTCGGTGATCGAGGACCCGCATCGCCCACGCGTCTCGGGCTCGCGCCCTTTCGACGCCGAAGGGCTGCCGACCCGCCGCCGTGCCATCGTGGAAAATGGCGTGCTCACCGGCTGGACGCTGGACCTGGCCAGCGCGCGCAAGCTGGGGATGCGTTCGACCGCGAACGCGGCGCGGGGCATTTCCGGCCCGCCCTCGCCCAGCAACTGGAACATCGCCATGACGCAAGGCACGGCCAGCCGCGCCGAGTTGATGCGCGACATGGGGACCGGTCTGCTGGTGACATCCATGATCGGCTCGACCATCAACCCCAATACCGGCGACTATTCACGCGGGGCCTCGGGGTTCTGGGTGGAGAACGGCGAGATCGCCTATCCGGTCAACGAATGCACCATCGCGGGCAACCTGCGCGACATGCTGCTGCGGATGGTGCCCGCGAACGATGCCCGGACCTGGTTGTCGCGGGTGGTTCCATCGATCCTGATCGAGGGGATGACGCTTGCCGGAAACTGACCTGGAACTGCTGATCCGCGCCGCAAGGGCGGCCGGAGCTATCGCCACCCGCTATTCGGGTCGCGAGGCGCAGCGCTGGGACAAGCCTGACGGAGCGGGGCCGGTGACCGAGGCGGATCTGGCAGTGAACGCGCTGCTGGAGCAAATGCTGCCCGCAGCCCGACCCGGATACGGCTGGCTGAGCGAGGAGACCGAGGACAACCCGGACCGTCTGGACCGTGACCGGGTGTTCATCGTCGACCCGATCGACGGTACCCGCAGCTTTGCCGAGGGTTCACTTACCTGGGCCCATTCGCTGGCGGTGGCCGAGCGGGGCGTGGTGACGGCGGCGGTGATCTACCTTCCCATGCGCGATTTTCTGTTCTCGGCCGCCACCGGTACAGGCGCCTTCCTGAACGACACGCCGATCCGGGTTTCGGAACCGCAAACGCTGGCTGACGCACATATCCTCGCGGCGCGCCCGAACCTGCTGCCCGATCACTGGATCGGGCGCGCCGCGCCTGTGTTTCAGCGCGAATACAGGCCATCGCTCGCCTACCGGATGGCGCTGGTGGCGCAGGGACGTTTCGACGGGATGCTGACGCTGCGGCCCAGCTGGGAATGGGATATCGCTGCTGGCGACCTGCTCCTGCGCGAAGCGGGCGGCTTGTGCACCGACCGGTTCGGAACCGCCTTGCGGTTCAACAACAACTTGCCACGTCTTGCCGGTGTCATCGCGGGCGGAACTATGGTGCACGAAAGCCTGAGCGCGGCGCTCGACCCGGAAAGCACGGGCTTTCCGGCCCTTTGACGGCATGGCGCGTGGTCAACCCATCCTTGACCTGAACGGTGAAAGACGTAGGTTGCCGCGAATTTCCATGCCCAACTACCGGAACCACCCAATGTCCCGCGCCTTTCCTGACCATCATCGGTTCACCGGGCCTGCTGAAGCAGCGGGCAGATAGGTCGTGGCGCGGTCTCTCAGCCTTGCCGCCTATCGCGTGCTCAGTTGGAGGGGCGCACACCCTCCAGGCAAGGACATGCCGACGCGACCCGAAGGCGAGTTGCTCTGGATCCATGTCAACAACCGCAACCGGTTTCCGGCGCTTTGCGACCTTGCGCAGCGGCTGACGACCGTTCGACCCGGACTTTCCCTGCTTTTCACCATCCCGGCGGATACCCGGACGGATGACTGGCAGATACCCAGTGGGCTGGTTTCGGTTCTGCCCGAGGATCACCCGGTAGCGGCAAGACGTTTCCTGAACCACTGGACCCCCGACATGTGTCTGTGGTCGGGGGGGGGATTGCAACCGAACCTGATCGACGAAGCGGAACAGACAGGTTTGCCCATGCTCCTGATCGACGTGACCGAGCGCGACCTGACCACGCGGAGGCACCGTTGGTTGCCGGACCTGACCCGAACGGTGCTGGACTGTTTCGAGGTCATTCTCGCCAGCGACGAAGCGACCGCCCGGCATCTGCGCCGTTCCGGCATCGCCGCAACCAAGGTTCGGGTTGCGCAACCATTGCAGGTCAGTGCCAATCCTGCACCCTGGCCCGAGGACGAACTGGCCACCGTCAACGCCGCGCTCGGAGGAAGACCCGTCTGGCTGTCGGCCTGGACCCAGGCCAAGGAATTCATTTCCGTTCTGACGGCCCACCGCTTCGCCCTTCGGCTGCTGCACCGGGCACTGCTGATCGTGCATGTGGCCGATCGCGACGAAGCCGCGCCGCTGCGCGAACGCCTGGAGCGCATGGACCTGCGGTGCACCGATTGGGACAACGGGACCACGATCGACGACCATGCACAGGTGGTGATCAGCGCGGACCCCGAGGATCTGGGTCTGTGGTACCGGGTATCGCCCTTGACCTTCATGGGCAGTTCCCTGGAACCGGGCGCCGGTGGCCGTGATCCGCTGACTGCCGTCGCATTGGGCTCGGCGCTGCTATACGGTCCGAATGTGCGCAATCACATCGACACCTATGTCCGGCTGGCCTCGGCCGGAGCGGCACGTTCGGTCCGCGATGCCGAAGCGCTGGGATCGGAGGTCGTGCATCTGCTGGCGCCGGACGCGGCGGCCGCAATGGCGCTTGCCGGGTGGCAGGCGGTGACCGAAACTGCACATCTGACCGATCAACTGATCGAACTTGTCCAGGACCTGCTCGACCGAGAGAGAGCCGAACATGCGCATACCTGATTTCTGGCAAGACGACCCGGCAAAGCCGGGTTGGCGCGCCACCGCGCTGCGGCCGCTGGGAGCGCTTTACGCAGGGGCGACGGCCCGCCGCTTGCGAACCGGTCGACCGATCCGCGCCGGAGTGCCGGTGATCTGCATCGGAAACCTGAACGCGGGCGGCACCGGCAAGACGCCGACCGCCATCTGGGTGGTCGAGCGGCTGCGCGATGCGGGCCACGAGCCGCATGTCGTCACGCGCGGCTATGGGGGCGCGTTACAGGGACCGGTGCAGGTGGATCCGGGACGCCACCGGGCCGAACAGGTGGGCGATGAGCCGCTGCTGCTCGCCGCATTTTCCGAAGTCTGGGTGGCCAAGGACCGTGCCGCCGGTGTGCGGGCGGCGGAAGCTGCCGGCGCAACCGTCATCGTGCTGGACGACGGGTTTCAGAACCCGGCCGTTGTAAAGGATTTCTCGGTCATCGTGGTCGATGCGGCGCAGGGGTTCGGCAACGGGTTGTGCATTCCGGCCGGGCCGCTGCGCGAACCGGTGGATGTCGGGTTGAAGCGCGCCGATCTGGTGCTGTCGCTGGGGGATGCCACGGCCCAGGCCGCGTTCCTTGCCCGATGGGGCGCGCGCGTGGACCTGCCGCATGCCACGGCGGAACTGAAGCCGCTGAAAACAGGCATGGATTGGGCGGCAACCCCTGTGCTGGCCTTTGCCGGTATCGGCAACCCGGCCAAGTTCTTTCGCACACTCCGGCAGGAAGGGGCCGAAGTGCTGCGGGCCGAGGCGCTTGACGATCATCAGCCGCTGACCCCGGCGCTGATGTCCCGGCTCGAATCCGAGGCGCGGCAACTCGGCGCGCAGATGGTGACCACGGAAAAGGACGCCGTGCGATTGCCACCTGCATTCCGGTCCAAGGTGATCACCCTGCCGGTTCGGCTGGAAATGGCGGATTCGGACCGGGTGCGCGAGATGCTGTTGGCGATTGCGCCCGCGCCCTGAGGCTCAGCCGTCCTCGCCCAGTTTCGGAGCAGGCCGGTGCAGGGCCAGGTCGGCATCCGAGAACCGGAACGGTGCGCGGATACCCGGCACGCCCCGAAGCGCGATCTGCATGCCGCGCGCGATCACCTGTGGGTCTGCCATCACCTCGGCCATGTCGTTGATCGGCCCGGCGGGAATGCCCTGCGCCTCGCAGGCGGCGAGCAACTCGGCCTTGGCACGGGTGGCGGTGGCGCCGTTCAGGCGCGCGATCATGACCCGGCGGTTGGCCAGTCGGTCGCGGTTCTTCAGGAACTCGGGCGCCTCGGCCATGTCGTCGAGACCCAGCACCCGGCACAGCCGCTGGTATTGCCGGTCGTTTCCGGTGGCGATGATGATATGGCCGTCGGCGCAGTCGAACACCTGGTAGGGCGCAAGGTTGACATGAGCGTTCCCCATGCGCGGCGGCACCGCGCCGGTGGTGAGAAAGTTCAGCGCCTGATTGGCGGTGACCGCCACGGCCACGTCCAGCAGCGCCATGTCCACGTGCTGCCCGCGACCGGTACGGTCCCGCTGGTGCAGGGCGGCAAGAATGCCGGCCACCGCGTAGATGCCGGTAAAGATGTCGGTGATCGCCACGCCCGATTTCTGCGGCTGGCCTTCGGGCTCGCCCGTGATCGACATCAGCCCGGACATGCCCTGGATGATGAAATCGTATCCGGCACGATGCGCATAGGGGCCGTCCTGCCCGAACCCGGTGATCGAGCAATAGATGAGCCGGGGGTTGATCGCCGACAGGGATGCGTAATCCAGCCCGTACTTGGCCAGCCCGCCAACCTTGAAATTCTCGATCAGGATATCGGCGTCGCGCACCAATGTGCGCACTTTCTCCTGGCCTTCGGCAGTCGCGAAATCGGCAACCACCGACGCCTTGCCGCGATTGGTGGAATGGAAATAGGCGGCAGACACATCGTCGTCCCGGGTGACAAAGGGCGGCCCCCAGGCGCGGGTATCGTCGCCTGCGGGGCTTTCGACCTTGATCACCTCGGCGCCGAGGTCCGACAGGGTCTGGCCGGCCCAAGGGCCGGCCAGTACGCGCGCCAGTTCGACGACCTTCAGACCCGCAAGCGGCGCTGCCCTGGTCATCAGTTCGCCAGTTCTGCCTCGATCAGGGCCTTGAAATCAGCATAGGGCTGGTTTTCCACCTTCTTGCCGTTGACGATGAAACTGGGGGTCGAGTTGATCTCGTCGCGAGTGGCGTGTTCCTGGTACCAGGCGACAAGGGTCTGCGCCATCGTCGCATCGCCCAGGCAGGCGTCGAGCTTGTCGTTGTCTATCCCCGCCAGACGCCCGATCTTGCGCAACTCGTCGGCGATCTCGGCCGGGCCGCCCGCACGCGACCACTCGGATTGCCCTTTGAAGATCAGGTCGGTGATGCCAAAGAACTTCTCGGGCCCGCCGCAGCGCGCGACCATCGAGGCCCACAGGCCGTAGCGGTCGAAATACACCTCGCGATAGATGAAGCGCACCTTGCCGGTGTCGATGAAATCGGCCTTGAGCTGCTTGTAGCCATCCTCGTGAAAGCGGGCGCAATGCGGGCAGGTGTAGGAGGCGTATTCGATGATCTCGACCGGCGCGTCCTCGGCGCCCTGCACCATGTCGGCGATACTCGAGGTATCGACCTCGGCCTGCTGCGCGTCGGCGCTGCCGATCAGCGGCGAGGCCGGCAGGTTGCCGGACGATGACGGCAGGCTCAGCCAATAGGCGCCGGCGGCAATTGCCACGGCGGCGCAGATCACGGTTCCCATACGGCTCATTTCAGCCCCTTTCTTATGATTTCTGCTTCGATAAAACGCTCTGCGCCAGTCTTTCAAGGGCAGCACGCAATTCTTCATCTTTCGCGCCCTGCGCCACGCGGGCCGCTTCGGTCGCGATTTCCGGCGCAGGTCCGGCGGCGGCGGCTTTGGGCCGGTGCTCGAATGTGGCCTGCCCTTCGGCAAAACCCGTCGGCGCGGTCTGGGTGATGCGCACGCGGCTGATGGCATTGTAGCCGTAGGCGGCGTTGACCCGTTCACGCAATTGTTCCTTCTGCATTTCCAGCATAGGAGCCTGCGCGCCTGTCGTCAGCACCGTGAGTGTCGCGCCGAACCCGTTCTTGCCATAGCCGATGCTGACCGGGCGCGCGATGGCGGCCAGATCCTGCCCGACGATCTCGGGCCAGTGGGTCAGCACCCGGCTCACCGCAAACCCCCGGCTTTCGCCGGCACGGCGGATCTGGTCGCCCAGCAGGATTGCCGTGCGCTTGAAACCGCGGGTCGAGGAACGTCTGTCTGTCATCTGGTATCCGACTCTGATGGCGCTATTCTAAGTCCCGGGCGCGGCGGCGCCAGCGAAACCGGACGGTCAGGGGGAAATTTCCGTGCGCGATGAACAACACATTGGCGTGAGTGCGCAATTGCTGGCCTGGTACGACCTGCATGCCCGGGAAATGCCATGGCGGGTTGGCCCGGCGGCGCGCGCCGCCGGGGTGCGCCCCGCCCCCTATCGCGTGTGGCTGTCCGAGGTCATGCTGCAACAGACGACCGTGGCGGCGGTGCGCGACTATTTCCGGCGGTTCACTGCCCGCTGGCCCACGGTCGAGGCGCTTGCCGCCGCCCCGGACGAAGCGGTGATGGGCGAATGGGCCGGCCTTGGATATTACGCCCGCGCCCGCAACCTGCTGAAATGCGCCCGGGTGGTGGCGCGTGACCATGGCGGCCAGTTCCCCGACACTTACGCGGGGCTGATCGCCCTGCCCGGCATCGGCCCCTATACCGCCGCCGCGATCGCCGCCATTGCCTTTGACAGGGCGGAAACAGTGCTCGACGGCAATGTCGAACGGGTCATGGCGCGGCTTTACGACATTCACGATGCGCTGCCGGGGTCCAAGCCGGTGTTGAAGGATCATGCCGCCGCGCTGACGCCCCTGGACCGGCCCGGCGACCATGCGCAGGCGGTGATGGACCTGGGCGCCACGATCTGCACCCCGAAATCGCCCGCCTGCGGCATCTGCCCGCTACGTGACCCCTGCCTTGGGCGTGCACGCGGCACCGCCCCCGACCTGCCCCGCAAGGCCCCGAAGAAGGACAAGCCAGTACGCCTGGGCCATGTCTACCTAGCGCGGCATGCCGATGGCGGCTGGCTGATGCAGCGGCGGCCCGATCGCGGCCTCTTGGGCGGAATGCTCGGCTGGCCCGGGTCGGACTGGTCCGAGGCTCCCGACCCTGCGCCACCCTTCGCGGCGCAATGGCGCGAACTGGCGGGTGAGGTGCGGCATACCTTTACCCATTTCCACCTGATCCTGCGCATTCACACCGCTGAATTGCCCGATGGACCGCCCCCCGAAGGCCTGCATGTGGTGGGCAAGCACGCGTTTCGTCCCTCGGAGCTGCCAACCGTGATGCGCAAGGCATATGACCTGTGGCGCGGCCAATAGACCGATGGGCAGGGGCCGGAAATACGTCTAGGATTCAGGCAGTCCGTTGCGGAGCATGCGATGATCGCCCCTGAGAAACTGTCGCGCTGGCAAAGCGCCCTGCCCTTCTGGATCTCTTACCTTTTGGTGCCACTGGTCTGGCTTGCTGCGCTTAAAGGCGGCTGGTGGCTGCTGGCCGTGCCGCTGGCCACTTGGTGGACCTTTGCCATCCTCGATCAGGCAACCGGGCCGAACCTGGAAAACGCCGATCCGGACACCGGCGAAGAGGCACTGGGCTGGTATATCCTGCTGACCAGGCTCTGGGTGCCGGTGCAGTTCATCACACTCTACGGCCTGATCTGGTACGCCACCCGCGCCGACCACCTTTCCACTGGAGAACGGATTGCGTTGTTTTTTGGCGTCGGTGTCATCACTGGGACCATCGGGATCAACTATTCCCACGAGTTGATGCACCAGAAGGACCGGTTCGAACGCTGGCTGGGCGATATCCTGCTGGCGATGGTGCTCTATTCGCATTTCCGGTCGGAACACCTGCTGGTGCATCACCGCTATGTCGGCACCCCGCGCGACCCGGTGACCGCGCGCTACAATGAAGGGTTTCACCGGTTCTATCCTCGGGTTCTGGTGCAATGCCTGCGCTCGGCCTTTCGCGCCGAACGCGAGATGCTGGCGCGCCGGGACAGGCGGTGGAGCGACCCATCCAACCCGTTCTGGCGCTACTGGACGCTTCAGTCTGTCATGATCCTGCTGGCCGGTCTGCTGGGCGGCTGGGCCGGCGTGGGCCTGTTCCTGGTGCAGGCCGGGGTGGCTGTCTGGCAACTGGAACTGGTCAACTACGTCGAACACTACGGGCTGACGCGCAAATATCTGGGCGAAGGCAAGTATGAACATGTCAAGCCGCGCCATTCCTGGAATTCGGCGCAAAAGGCGTCGAACTGGCTGCTGATCAACCTGCAACGCCATTCCGACCATCACTACAAGCCAGACCGCCGCTTTCCGCTTTTGCAGAACCACACCGAGGCCGACGCGCCGCAACTGCCCTATGGCTATCCGGTGATGACGGTGGCGGCGCTGATCCCGCCGCTCTGGCGGCGGGTGATGAACCCTCGCGTGCGGGCTTGGCGGCGGCAATACTATCCCGAGATTGCCGACTGGAAGCCCTATAACAAGGCGCTGAATCCGGCCCCGCGCTGACCCTCGGCGCGCGGTACGCGCGCCGCCCGGCCCAACGGGAGGCGGCGCATCTGCGATGCGCCGACCGACGGGCGGGAGAGGCGCCGGCCTCAGAGCGTCCAGACCGTCATCGGCTCGGCGATGCCCGGCAGGCACTCGTTCTCGTGTTTGCGGAACCCGTCCAGCAGGGCGCTCTTGCCGCCGGTTTCAAACAAGACCCGGTCGTACAACCCGTCGCTGATCACGATATCCGCTCTGCAAATGCGGGTCTGCGCCTCAAGCTTGGCCGCGACATTCACGGTATTGCCGATCACCGCGAACTCCAGCCGGTTCGCACCGATGTCGCCCAGTACGGCAGGGCCGAAATGCAGGCCGATGCCAATGTGGATCTCGGGCTCGTCCGCCTGTCGCCGCTCCTGGTTCCAGGTCTCGATCTCGGCCACCATGTCCCGGGCGCAGGCCAGCGCGTTGGTGGCGTCATGCTCACCCGCCACGGGTGTCCCGAACGTCGCCATCAACCCGTCGCCAAGATATTTGTCGAGCGTCCCGTAGTGGCGGAACACCTGCCCCTCCATCCGGGCATGAAACCCGCGCAGAACCTCGATCACCTCGTAAGGATCGCGGCCCGAGGCAAAGCGGGTGAAGCCAACGATATCGATGAACAGGACGGCGATATCCGCCTGCCGCACCTGTTTGAGCGGCTCGTCGTTCTGGCTGAGCGCATCGACCACGTTGGGCGAGAAATAGCGCGACAAGTTGGCCCGCTCGCGCTCCAGTCCGGCGTTTGTCATCAACAGGCGGCTGAACCTGCGCGAAGATACGCCAAGCGTGACCGCGACGATGAGGAACACAACCACTTCCTGAACCCGCATGGCGGGCATGAAGCTGCCGGGGTCCATGAACTTGGCCACATCGGGAAATCCTGAAAACGCCTCTGCCGCGCGGGCGGACAGGTCGGGAAATGGCGTGGCAACCCACCAGGCCGCGATCCATCCCAGCGTCCACATGCCGGCGGTCCAGCTTCCGATGGCAAAGACCGTGCGCCAGGAATAGGCCAGTGTTCCGGCCGCGAGGATCACGAAGAAATACTGGAAATTGTCGAACCGGTACTGCATCGCCAGGGGCTGCACGTCATCGGAAAACGGGTTTGGTACGATCATGCCCAATGTCATGATCAAGAGGTCGACAAAAATCAGGAACAGCTCGGTTCGCGATTGGCCCACCCGGCCGGCGCGCCTGATGAACCAGCCGTTCAGCGCGATCAGGCCAAGGATGCAGTGGTAATAGACAACCTCCCACTGCGGATTGACAAAGACCAGCAGCACCGCGATGACCGCCATCGCGACCCAGCGCGCACGCACCGCCAGTTCCAGACCCTCGCGCTTGTGCCGTTCCAGCGCCGCCTCGGTGAACCGGTTGTCCAGATCGAACTCGTCCGGTTGCGTGAAGAAAAAGCGCTCGCGTCGGCGTGCCGGTGCTGTGCTGTCGGCCATTTGAGGCAGCTCCTCGTTCCTGCGGTCGAGATAGGCATGATAGCCTTATCCACAAACCGTTTGCGACAAAGAAAAAAACCCCGCCGGACAACGGCGGGGCAAGGTGTAGTGCCTTGTGTCAGGCCACAGGCACCGGCGGTATTCTTGGAATTTTCAGAAGTTCAGTTTTCCAGTTCCGACCGGATCTGCTGGCGCAGCACGTCGATCGGCACGACCTTGCCGTCGCGCTTGAAGCACCAGTAGGTCCATCCGTTGCACGAGGGCGCGTTTTCCAGAAAAGCGCCGACCTGATGGATCGAGCCCTTGATATTCTGGCCGATCAGGGTGCCATCGGCGCGCACCTTGGCCTTGTGGCGCTGGTTCATGCTGTAAAGCTCTTCGCCCGGACGCAGCATGCCACGCTCGACCAGCTGGCCGAAGGGAATGCGCGGCTCTGCCCGCTTGCCCGCCGAGACCTGCAACGCCTCGCGGTCGAACTTGCGCACCTTGGCGATGCGTTTTTCGGCAACCTGCCTGTAGGCGTCCTCGCGCTCGATGCCGATGAACTCGCGTCCCAGCATCTTGGCGACCGCGCCGGTGGTACCGGTGCCGAAGAACGGGTCGAGCACCACGTCGCCCGGGTTGGTCGATCCCACCAGAATTCGATGCAGCAGCGCCTCGGGCTTTTGCGTCGGATGCGCCTTGTCGCCGTTTTCATCCTTGAGCCGTTCGTGTCCGGTGCAGATCGGCATGACCCAATCGCTGCGCATCTGCACACCTTCGTTCAGCGCCTTGAGCGCCTCGTAGTTGAACGTGTACTTGCCGCCTTCGGATTTCGAGGCCCAGATCATCGTCTCATGCGCATTGGTGAACCGCTTGCCGCGGAAATTCGGCATCGGGTTCGACTTGCGCCAGACTACGTCGTTGAGAATCCAGTAGCCAGCATCCTGAAGCGCCGATCCGACCCGGAAGATGTTGTGGTACGAACCGATCACCCAGATCGCGCCGTTCGGTTTCAGCAGACGCCGCGCGGCCTTCAGCCAGTCTCGGGTGAACCGGTCATAGGTGGCAAAGCTGGAAAACTGGTCCCAGTGGTCGTCGACCGCATCGACCTGGCTGTTGTCCGGGCGGTGCAACTGCCCCTTGAGTTGCAGATTGTACGGCGGGTCCGCAAAAATCAGGTCGACGGACGCCGCCGGCAATGAGTTCATCACCTCGACGCAATCGCCGGAAAGAATCGTGTTTAACGGGAGCGCGGTTGCGCCCTGTGTCTTTGTGGTCGTCATCTTCTGCCTCAGGTTCCACGGCGCTTTTGCGCTCATTTGGTTAACGACAGGATGAGTCAAACCGGATTCCCGGTCAATTTCTTTTTTGAATCAGCGGGTTACAAATTACTCTTGATACAATATCTTGTGCACGGGCCCGAACGAACGCCTATGGTGTGGGGTTGGGCCAAGATGTTGAAGGGCCGCACGATGTTCAGCTGTGGGATATCCGGCATTTCTTTCCCAACCGTATCCCGGATGCTGTTGCGCCAAATCCACCATCAGCCGATCGCGCCATGTTTTCGCCACAATTGAAGCCGCAGAGATCGACACGGACCGGGTATCGCCCTTGACTACAGGTTGCGCCGGAATGGCGATACCCTGGGGAATCATGTTACCGTCGATCAGCAGGAAGTCGGGCGCCGGATCCAGCGCTTCGACCGCGCGCCGCATTGCCAGATGCGAGGCACGCAGGATGTTGAACTGTTCGATCTCCTCGACAGTGGCCTCTCCCACTGCAACCTCGGCGGCTTGCCTGAGCAGATCATTCAACAAGGTGCGCCGCTTGCCAGTCAACTTCTTGGAATCGTTCAACCCTTCGGGAATGGCATCGACATTCAGGATGACAGCGGCGGCCACCACCGGGCCGGCCAGCGGACCGCGCCCCACCTCGTCGACCCCGGCAATGCGGAGAAACCCACGCCCGGCAAGGTGCTTTTCCAATTCGAAATCCGGATATTCCATGTCATTGGCAAATCGCAATTGAACGCCCAAGACAAGAAAAAATGAGCAGGGGGGTATCCCCCCTGCCCGCGGGCGCGATGCGCGCCGTACTGCTCGGGTCAATGGTTATGGGAAATCCGGTAGCCAAACTGGCGCAGGCAGTTCGGTTCGTACCCGGTTCGGGTCCGTTCGCCGTTCCAATAGGACACCTTGCACTGTTGCGGCAGGCTGTCCGCATGGCCGTAGCTACGCGACAAGCAGCGGGCCCCCAGCACAGGGCCGTTGCCACGGTATCCGTCTTCCTGCCGCAAGCATTGCGAGGGCAGGTTGAAGCGCGCCACATCCTGCGGCAAGGGCCGTGGAGGCAAGGGATAGGGTTTGCCCTGGTACGGGGCCAGGTAAGGTTTGCCATGGTCGCGCGAGACGTGCTGCTCTTGCTGTTCGCGCCGGTCCTTTCTCTTGTCATAGTGATGGATCGCAGCGCCCAGAATGGCGATTGCGGCAAGCCCACCAAGAATGTCGTGCGCGTCGGCCGCCCGGGCCTGGCTTGCGGATATGCCGGTGACTGTGATTGCGCTTGCGACCACAAAGGCGATGAACTTGCGATGCATTGTTTGTTTCCTTTCGAGGCGGAGTTGCGAAAGCCGCCGAGAGACGGGCGATCCTGATGGCACCAACCTGCGGCCGGTCCCGCCAGACAAGCAATATCGCCGCCTTGTTATCGGATATCAGGCTGCGCATCGCCCTGTTGTTATTGAATATCCTGCGTTGCAGGCGCAGGATCACAACCATGAGACACATCATCCCCACCATGGCCGCGCTGGCCCTGCTCCTGCTGCCGGTTCCGGCTCGTGCTGCCGACTGCTATGCCGATTACAAGGCCAAGCAGGAGCAACCCCTTCGCCTTCATTACGGAGTCATGCAGGTCACGGCCTGTTCGGCCGAACAGGCAGCGCCAGAGGTTGCCACCCGCCTGCAGGCTGCCGGCTGGACCCTGCTGAACGTGATTTCGGTCTTCGGTCCCGAGGGCCTCGACAAGAGGAAGGCCGATGCCGGACCCAATTTTCTCCGTTTCTGAAGCGCGGCGCTCAGGCACACGGCTGATCGGGATGGGGATCGCGGCGATCGTGGCGATCCTGGCAACGGCTGCCACCTTTCTGTTTCTCACCCTGCCCGACGCCAACGCGTTCAACGCGCGGGTCGAGCGCGTGTTCGTGGAAAACGACCTGACCACCCAGGCTGAAGTTCGCCTGCTCGAAATTCTCGCCCAGTCCGGCACTGCCTTTGCCGATACGCTGTCAAGCTATCGCATGGTGATCTTCGTTCTGCTGGTCTTTGCCAGTGCGATGATGATCGCAGCGCTGGTCTTTCTGGCGATGCTGGTGCTGATCAACCGGCGCATGGCCCAGATCGAGCGCACGGGAATCCAGGTCACATCGCTGCTGATCAGCCGCGACGAGAACACAGTTTATCTCAACAACATGGAATTTCAGCTGACCCCAGCCGCCATCGAGACCCTTGCCGTGCTGGCCGAGGCGCGGATGGACGACGAAGTGCTGTCGGGCGCGCAGATCGAGGCCGTGATCTCGGGCCGGGATGCCTCCGATTGCGAAGAGGCCGCTGGCGCCACCCGAATCAAGCGGTTGCGCGATACGCTGGGCAACCAGATGATCAGCGCCCTTCTGGTCAAGAACATCGCCAAGCGCGGCTATATGCTGGCGATAGAGAAATCCGTCATCCAGATGGTCTGACACTCAGTGATTGGGCGACGGGCGGCCCTGCGCAGGGGATGACCGTGTGTTCGGCGGCCAGGCCGGGCACTTGCAGCGCGCCATGTTGTCGAGAATCAGTTCATCCCGGATATGCGGGCAGCCATAGCCCGGCTGGCTGATCAGCCGGCCCGGATTTTCGCGCGCCTGACACACCGCGATACAGATACATTGGTCACGTGTCGGTTGCAGCAGTTTACGGCCCTGCGCCGACGCCGACCCGGCCAAGACCAGGCCAATAAATGTCATCAGTACAAGTCGCATCCACTATCCGCCGGTAAAATCCCCGCGCGGGCCCTTGGATTTCGGAGCCGGGTCGCCCATCCTTTGTAGGGACGGGCAAAAAGGAGGCCGCTCATGAACGTCCATGCCACGCCGCCCGGTCAAGGTTACGGCATCCGGACCGAACCGCTCAAGGGTCGCGTCGAGATTTACCGGGGCAATACGCTGCTGGCGGCGACATCCCGCGCAAAGGTGATGTACGAAACCCGGCTTTCCCCGACCGTCTACGTTCCGCGCGAAGACGTGTTGGTGCGCCTTGAGGACAGTTCCGGGTTGCAGACCTTCTGCCCTTTCAAGGGCACGGCCACCTACCAAGACATCCTGATCGATGGCGACCGCGTGGCAAACGCCGTCTGGGCCTATGACAATCCACTGCCCGAAAGCGAGGGCATTCGCGGTCACGTCGGCTTCATGCAGGGCGTCTACACGCGGATGGAACTGGGTGAGAACGAACTGCATCAGGACGACCCCGGCCATATCAGCGGCCCGCTGGTGGATTGGCTCTTGCGCGGGGCGTCGCATATCCGCAGTCCCGAGGCGTTCACCATGGCACTGGCCGAAAAGATGCTCGAACAGGGCATTCCCGTGTCTCGCATCGGGGTGATGGTCTGGTCGCTGCATCCCCTGATCGCCGGCAAGCATTACATCTGGGAAAAGGACAAGACCGAGATCTCGACCTATGCCCCGACCTATGAGGTACATGACAGCCCGGCCTATCAAAACAGCCCGCTGCGGCATGTCTCGAACGGCTTGGGCGGCGTGCGCCAGCGACTGACCGTCACCAACCCCGAAAACAGCTTTCCGATCATGGAAGATCTGAGGGCGCGGGGCGCAACCGACTATGTCGCAATGCCTCTGCCATTTTCGGATGGCCGCACCAATGTCCTGACCCTGACCTGCGATCAGCCGGACGGGTTCTCCACCGCCAATCTGGGTCTGGTGTTCGAATGCGTGGCGGTGATCGGACGCTATTACGAGGTCTTCATGCAGCACGAGAATGCCCGGTCACTGCTGGAAACCTATGTCGGCAAACGCACCGGCGCGCGGGTTCTGGGTGGCGACATCCGGCGTGGGGATGGCGACGAAATCGATGCCGCCATCATGTTCTGCGACCTGCGCGGCTCGACCCGCCTCGAGTCGGAGCTGGGCCGTGCGCCCTACATCGGCTTGCTGAACCGGTTTTTCGAAACCGTCTCGGACATCGTACATGCCCATGACGGAGAGGTCCTGAAATTCATCGGCGACGCGGTGCTGGCCGTATTTCCAGGCGCCGAGGCCCCCGCAACCGCACAGCGCAACGCCTTGGCCGCGGCAACCGAAATCGTGGCGACCCTGTGTGGCGATGCCGGTGACGGGCCGAAGCTCGATTGCGCCATCGGCCTTGCCTATGGCCAGGTGACCTACGGCAACGTCGGTTCACGCGAACGGCTGGATTTCACTGTTATCGGCCAGGCTGCCAATGTTGCGGCCCGATTGGGAGACTACGGCAAATCAGCCGGTCACCGGGTCGTCGTGTCGGACGATTTCCAGCCGATTTGCCGCGATTGCCTGCCGCTGGGGGCGGTAATGCTGCACAATGTGGCCGAACCGGTCAGGTGTTACGCAGTGTCGTCCGCGGCGGCAACGGTCGCGAGCGAAGTCAACGCCGGTGCCTGATGCTGCCATCCGTCACGAAAAGCCCCCCAGAAGGGTCAAGGCATTCTGCGCGGCTGAGGTTCCCGGGAACTGGCTGCTGATCTGCGCCCGCGCCAGATAGGCGACCGTGACCTTTTCCACCATGTCAGGGTCCGTGAACTGGGACACGTTTGCGGAACCGGTCAGTGCCTGCAGCTTGTCCTTGAAGATTTCAAGCTGCTTGTCGATGTCGATCCGGCCCAGTCCCGATGGCAGACCCAACGCGGTTTCCATCATCTGCCGCAAGGGCGGCGTCCCCATCAGGCTGAACCATTTCGCGTTCTCGCCCGATCTGTCCTGAGCCAGAGCCTTCAGCTCGTGCCGGGCATAGAGCGCGATGCGCATGCTCTCGTCCTGGGTACCGATCGCCTCTTCAAAGCCCGCAGCCTCATGACGGGCGACGATATCCTCCATGAAGGTCACCAACCCGGTGGTACGGATCTCTCCCGGTCCCAGGCCGAACGCCTTGGAGAACTCGCGGTAGCGCTTGTCGGACAGCTTGTTGGCCAGCGCATCCGGCGATGCGGTGCCGTCCTCGAGTATCTTGCGGACGAAATAGATGTTGTTGACATCGTCCTGAAGCCCGAACGCCCCCAGCGCCACCTGCAACAGCCGCCTGTCCGACACGAGATCCTCGGCCGTTTTCACCGTGCCGATTTTCTCCATGAAATAACTGGTTTCGCGATTTCTTGTGGTCGAATTCGAGAAATTGTGCAGCTGACTGTCATAGGTTCGCTGCAGGAATCGCCAGCCCGCGATCCCGTTCGCGACGAGGACGGGCTGGAAACTCATAGCGGACGCAGCGCCAGAATGCGCTCCTCTCGCGGGAGCAGTCCGCGCAGGGCCTTGAGGCATTTGTAGTGATGTTCAGCCAGCAACGCCTCCGTCGCCTCGGCCAGAATCTTGCGGCTGTCGCGATCGGTGAAGACCTGGCTCAACTCCTCGATCCGACGCAACAGCGACAGTTTGGCGGCGGACGGGTCGCTGTCGCCGGAGAGGACAAGCTGTGCCGCATAGCACACGCGGCGCACCGGGGTTGTCGCTTCCTCGGGATGGATTGCGTCCCGCAAACGCAGGATGTTGGCGTCGGGCGTCATGATCGAGAGCCGCCCGCGGCGGTCTCCATTCTCGATCACCGCACCGTTGATCAGAACCCGCTCCTTTGGCGCGAGTTTGAGAACAAGGCCGCTCATGTCGCTGACCCTCCGTGACGAAGACCGCGCAGAACGGCCGTGTTGATTTCCAGAAGCGGCCGCACGGACGCCTCGCGGCGCAGCACCTTGCTGGTATGCACCTGGGTGAACTCGGCCAGATAGAACAGACGCGCCCGAAGATCGGCTGGCAGGCCGTTGGCACCGTCCGCGACCTCTGCGGCCAGAACGCTCCAAAAGCGATTGTTGTCGTGCAAAGCCTCAACCAGGGCGCCGAACCCGACACTGCCGCGCTTTGCGGCGCTGTGCATACGATGCGTGATCCTGGACAAGACCTGGTATTCCATGTTCCGCGGCGTCCGGATCGGGGCGGAAGCGGCCGAATAGGCCTGGCGTGCCTGTAAAAGCGCGTTCACGTGATGTCCTTACTGTTGGGAGATATCGGGCAGGGGCCGGGGCGCGAACGCCCCGGCCGGAACGCTTAGCGGAACAGCGACAGGATCGACTGCGGTGCCTGGTTGGCGATCGACAGCGACTGAACGGCCAGCTGCTGCTGGACCTGAAGCGCCTGCAGGCGCGCCGAGGTCTCTTCCATGTCGGCATCCACCATCGAACCGATACCCGACTTCAACGAGTCGGTCAGGTTCGAGATGAAGGTATTCTGGGTCTCGATCCGACCTTGCACCGAACCAAAGGCCGCGGCCGCATCGATCGCGGTGTCGATCAAGGTTTCGATCGAACCCAGAGCGGCTGCCGCACCGGCCGAGTTCGACACGTCGATCGCCGCCAGCGCGCCCAAGCCACCGGAGTTGGCATTGGTAAACTGGCCGGACACGTGCAAGCTGTCGGTGCCGCCATTTGTTATCACCAGCCGCCCCGAGTTCGCGGCGTTGTAATCCACCGTCACATTGGCACCCGAAGCCTCGATCGCCGCCTTCATACCTACCGCGATGACATCTGCCGCAGAGGTCGAGGCGATGTCTTCAGCGGTGACAGTATAGCTCACCTCTGTATCGCCCAGGCGGATTGTGAAGCTGTCGCCCGCAGCGTAAGATGCGGTGCCATGCGGTTCGAACTCGATCTGGCCGTTGTCGTCGGTCCCCCCGTTGGCATCCAGCGAGAAGCCGAAGCTGTCCTGCCCGTCCGCGGAAACACCGTTGGTATTGGTGGCATCGAACACGGCTTTGGCGGTGTAGCCACCGGTGGACAAGTTCTGCCCTGCTACGGTGATCGAAGATGCGGTCACATTGCCCGCATTGTCACGGTCGAGCGAGGCGAGGACCGAGGCAGACGCGGCGGTACCGTTGACCAGGTTGAGTCCGTTGAACTGGGCCGCGCCAACAACCGCAGCGATCTGGTCCTTGAGCGCGGTAACGTCGGCGTTGATCTTGGTGCGGTCGACGTTGTCTTCCTGAGCCGCAACGATCTTCCCCTTCATCTGGGTAAGAAGGTCGGTCACGGTTTCCGCCGCATTGCGGGCGACGGCGACAGTCGATTCCCCAAGGCTCAGACTGTCCTTGATCGCCTTGAACCCCTTGACGTCGGATTCCATCACTTTCGAAATGGCCCAGACGGCAGAGTTGTCTTTTGCAGTGGACACGTTTTTGCCGGTCGAGATCGCGTTCTGGGTCTGACCCAGGTTCATGTTCACCGACTTGAGGGTCTGCAACGCCACCATGGCGCCATTGTTCGTCAGAATGCTGGACATAGCATCATCCTTTGATCTAGCGGGCCTTTGGCCCATGTTTGGATCCGCCCGTTGAGGCGATGTGGAACGTCTTTCTGACAACTGCGAAAGTCCGAAGCCGGTCTCGCGCCACTCTCACTTCGAGGTGCGTGGCCACAATTGCCCCTGATCTCCTAATGGATCGCTAAGACGCCCCGGCCCCATTCGTTGAATTTGACTCAATTCCACCTCAGGCCCTTTTTTCCAGCTGCGAACTGCGCAAGGCAGAGAACCGGCGTTTCTGACCAGCGCCATCATAGGTTTCAAGCCCCTGGCGCACCCGACGAAGCTCGGCCAGCCGGTTGGCGACGGTGCGAATCCCGTCGAGCGCGCTTTTCAGCAACGCCTGATTGCGCACGACTTTGCGATGCAGCGGCTCGAGTTGTTCGCGGCTCAGGTCGGGCATCGCGTTGAGCCCCGTCACCAGTCTTTCCTTTTCCTGGCTCAATGCCCCGAGTCGCTCCAAGTCACCTTTGATCAGAACCGTCTTCTCCTGATCGAGCAAATCGTCCAGCGCCCTCAGAAGTGCGCCCGAGTCATCATGTTTCATCCTGTCTCTCCGCCATTGCGTTGAAAAATGCTTCTGCCAGTCCGACACCGCCGGCCCGTGCCATTTGTTCCGCCTGTTTCTGGACGAGGAACGAGCTGAACTGTTCTTCGCCGCCGCCGCCGCCGAATCCATCGCGCGCACGCCCCAGGCCCGAAGCCTTGAGCATCTCTGCCAGAAAAACCGCCTCCAGCTGGACGGCGGATTCCCGAATTGCCGAGGCGGGTGTTTCCGGCCTTGCCCGGCCCCATGGTTTCATAGTGGGAAGAAGTTCCATCAGTAACCTCGAAATCATTTCGAACTGTCCTGATCAGATCGAAAATCGGTTAAATTAATCGTAACCGAATTGGGCAATGGTCAGCGGTAGAACAAACGGGTTTCGCATGACTTCACTGACCTTTTCCCAACTTTCGCCGGCGACAGGAAACACCAGGGTCCTGGACGGCAAAACGGAAGATCAGGCACGGCCCCCTGATCAGATCGGCCCGGATTTTTCCGCGGTTTTCTTTGCAGTTCAGGTCACGGGGACGAACGGCCACGCGCCCGAAGCGGACCCCGATCTGGACCATGGCCAACCGCAGGCCAAGGCAGAGGCCGATTCTCGGGCGGACGTTCCTGAGGAAGGGGGCCCTTTTGAAGTAAAAGTGCAAGAGAACGGATTGCCAAATGGCGCGACACGGGATGAACGGGGACTGACCGGCAATCGAACCCTTCAGTCGACCGTCTGGCCCGGCCACCGGACAATGGCTCGGCAAGACCCGGAACAACCTGTTGGACCGCCAGAAAAAGCGGGGCGGGTACGCGTGTCGGACGATTTGCTTGCACCCGTTGCCCCCGGCGTGGCAACGCAACTCTCTCGACGAAACAGTGACAGTCGCGCGGCAGTCGCGGCCGCAGCTTCCGAATTCAAGCAGAATGCCGGGCAACAGGCGCGTCCGTCATCCCCGGCCGATCCCTTTCGGCAAATCGCGCCGATTGGCACATCCTCGGCGGGCCATTCGGAAAGCACAAAACAAGACCGGTTTGCTGCGGATGCGCCGGTATCGCCGGCGAATTCCATGCCGCCCGACGCAATGACCGCGGTCAATGGCCGGACCGGCGAAAAGGCAAGACAGCACCCGCTGGACCGTTTTCAACCGCAACAGGCCACCATCGCGGGCAGCCTGAAAGAACCGTCAGCCGCGATCCGCGCTGACCGGGGCCGGGTAACCGAGTCCCGCAGTGAAAATGCGCAACACATGGACATCGTTTCCGCCCGGCGGCCTGATGGGCCGGTCGCGGTCCCGATGGGACAGCCGAAACATATACCGGTTGTTACAGTACAATCTGAGGGCATCCTTGCTCAGGATCCAAAACGCGCGGCAACCGAACACAAACTTGCGCTTTCCTGGGATGACGCAAGGCACGGCATCCCGGGATCTCAGGCAGTTCAGGGGAACGGGCCGATTGTGGCACCAACCGCCGCCGCTGCGCCAAACGAAACCGCGCACCGGATTGCACATCAGATGGTTTCGGCATTCGTCGACAGCCGCGAAGCTGGCACGGTTGATGTCCGGCTGAATCCGAAGGAACTCGGCTCGGTCCAGATGACCCTGAAGGCGCAGGACGGAGGCTTGGCGCTGGCGATTCTCGCCGAACGGCCGGAAACACTGGACCTGATGCGCCGGCACATAGACCAGCTCTCGGCCGAGTTCCGCGCCATGGGCTACAGCGATGTGGCGTTCAGCTTTGGCAACAGGGATACCGGGGCCGGCTCCTCCCGCCAGGAAACGCAAGACAGACCGCAAGTCATTTCGTCAGGCGCGGATATCGAACATGGTGAAGCGGATGCAGGCCGCTCGAAGATCTCCACCGGCACTTTGGACATAAGGCTCTGACAATGACTCCACCGATTGCCCCCGCCGCCTACAGCGCAGTGCAAATGCCAGCGTCTTCCGCGCGCCCAGAGAAAAGCGGTGTCTCGGATTTCGACACGTTCATCCGTATGCTTACGACCCAGGCCCGGTACCAGAACCCGCTGGAGCCTCTTGATTCCTCGGAATATGCGTCGCAGCTGGCGCAGTTTTCGATGGTCGAGCAGCAGACAAAGACCAACGACACGCTCGTCGCGCTGGTGGAAAAACTCGGCGCCACAGACATGGCCCGACTCTCGAGCTGGATCGGCAAGGAGGCACGCGCCATCGCGCCGGCCCATTTCTCGGGACAGCCGATCACAATTTCACCCGCCCCCCTGGCGGCTGCGGACAAGGCCTTCATCGTGGTTCGCGATTCCGCGGGCGAGATCGTCGATCGTTTCGAAGTGCCGATTTCCGCGGAACCGGTTACATGGTCGGGTCAGGATGAAACCGGATCCCTGCGTCCCGAAGGGTTGTACAGCTTCGCGATCCAGAGTTACGAGGCCGAGGAACTGCTGCTCGAGGAAGCAAGCGCCGTCTATCATCCGGTTACCGAGGCTCAGATCGAAGGGAACGAAGTGATCTTGATCCTCGAAGGCGGTCAGGCAATCTTGGCCTCGATGGTAACCGGGGTGCGCGCCAACGGTTGAGCCTTGCGCCGGGCCGTCGCAAAGGGCAATCCGGCCCGACAGAAATGACCGAGGCCCGACCTGGAACAGCAAGACCAAAATCCGCCAGCGGAGCTTGTCGCCGACCTGAACGCGCGCGGTCTGTCCGGTCCCGGCGACAGGTTCGAAACCCTGTATGGGGGCCGCACCAACCGTGTTTGGCGGCTGCATGGGCATGGCAGTGACCTCGTCCTGAAACTTTATCGGACGGATTTCCACAATCCCCTGTTCCGCAACGACCCGGCTTCCGAGATGGCCTGCCTGAAACGGCTTTCCGAAACAGGCCTCGCGCCGCGGCTGCGGGCCACCGGCGAATTCGCCAATCAGGCCTGGGCGCTCTACGATCACGCGCCGGGTGCGCCCTGGCGGACCAACCCGCGGCGTGCGGCAGAGGCGCTGGCCATGCTGCACGCGCTGAAACCCGGCCTGAAGCTTCCCGAGGGGTGCAATGGCAGCCGGGACCTGACCTGCCATACCGAAGAGATCCTGTCATCCTGCACACCATCGGCACGCGCCGAGATCGAAGCCTTGCGCCCGGATGGACCCGCGATCGCAGCGGGGCGAACCTGCCTGATCCATGGCGATCCGGTACCGGGAAATCTCCTGTTTGACGGTGACGGGGTCGTGCTCATCGACTGGCAATGCCCCGCCATCGGAGACCCGGCAGAGGATATCGCGATCTTTCTTTCTCCGGCCATGCAACATGTCTATCGCGGCAAGGCGCTGACCCACGACGAGGAACAGGCGTTCCTTGCGGCTTACGCCGACCCCGAGATCACGGGCCGGTACAGGGCGTTGGAACCCTGGTTTCACTGGCGCATGGCCGCCTATTGCCTTTGGCGGGCCCAGAACGGCGCACCCGATTATGCACCCGCCTACAGGTTGGAGGCCGCTGCTCTTACCCGATAAAGGCGGCTCAGAGTTGATCGGCAAGCCCGTAGGCCAGATAGGCCGGCTGCATCACAACCCGACGGAAACGGCCCAGCGGAAACCGCCTCAGCGGACCCTGCATGGCAACCGGCAACCCGGCAGGTTCGCCCAGCGCCAATCGCGCCAGCGCCCGGCCCGAGTAGGTGCCCATCGCAACCCCGTTGCCATGATAGGCAAGCCCCGCAAACATTCCGGGCGTCCCCGGCACCGGCCCGACATAGGGCACCAGGTCCCGACCGAGGCAGACCATCCCGGACCACAAGTTGGTGGCTTCGATCTCTGCCCAGGCCGGGAACATCGCGTCGAAATGACGGCGCATGCGGGCGTGGATCCTGGCTTCGACGCGGGGCGAGGAAAACAGCCCGCCCCGCATTCCGAACAGAAACCTCCGGTCAGGCATCAGGCGGAAATAATGCAGCAGGTGCCGGGTGTCATAGGCCATCTGGTCCGAAGTCCAGCCCTGCGCCCGCAGTTCCGCGTCGGACATCGGCCGGGTCACCATGACACTCGACTGCGCGGGCATGTAACGACCGGCTAGCCAGGGCGGCATGTCCTCGCTGGAATAGCCGTTGGTGCAGATCAGCACGGTGTCCGCCTCGATCCGGGCCTGCGCTGTGTGCAGCACATGGCCACGCCGACCGCGTTCCAGCCGCAGCACGGCGCTGTCGCGGAACTGGCGCACCCCCATTGCAGCGGCCACATCAGCGAGTCCGAACAGGTATTTGCGCGGGTTGAGCGCAAAACCGACATCGCTTGTCAGCCCGCCAAGAAACTGTCCGTTCAGCCCCTCGGCCTCCAGGTCATGTTTCTCGTGCAAACGGCCATGACCCTTGTCGGCCTCGCGCCGCAGCGCATCCATGGCGCGGGTGGAATGCGCCAGCCGCGTCTCGCCCCTGGAATGCATGTCGGCATTGATCCCGTGGCGCGCGATCAGGCTGCCGACCAGGTCGACCGCCTCGACCTCGGCCTCATCGCACGCTTTTGCCCCGTCCTTGCCAAAACGTCGACGTTTCTGAGCGTCATTCAGCTTGATTCCGCCCAGGCAGCAGAACCCGCCGTTGCGCCCCGAGGCCCCCCAACCGGGCGCCCCGGCTTCCAGAACGGTTACAGCCACCCCGCTTTCGGCAAGATGCAGGGCCGCCGAAATACCGGTAAACCCGGCCCCGACGATGGCGACATCTGTCTGGATGTCGCCAGTGGCAATCGGCCAGTCCGGGGCAGCGATGGTCTCGTCCCACCAGCAGCCCTGGCGTGGACCCGCGCCATAGGCAAAATCGGAGAATATCCGCCTCATTGCGCGCGGGCCGCGGCCTGTTCGTCACGCTTCTGGCGCACCAGCGCCTGTTTCGAAATCAACGAGGCCGATATGACCCCGACAGTGACAATCCCGATCATGATCGTACTCAGCGCGTTGATTTCCGGGCTGACGCCCAGACGCACCGCCGAGAAGATCTTGATCGGCAGGGTGGTGGCCGAGGGACCCGAGGTGAAGGACGCGATGACCAGATCGTCAAGCGACAGGGTGAAAGCCAGGAGCCAGCCAGAGATCACCGCGGGCGCGATGATGGGCAGGGTGACCAGACGGAAGGCCTCGGCCGGAGAACAGCCAAGATCCAGTGCCGCCTCCTCCAGCGAGCGGTCGAAGGTCACCAAGCGTGACGACACCACCACCGACACGTAACACATCGAAAAGGTCGTATGGGCCAGAACGATGGTCATCACCCCCCGTTCGATCCCGATGCCGATGAACAGCAGCAGAAGCGACAGGCCGGTAATCACCTCGGGCATGACAAGCGGCGCATAGATCATGCCGGAAAACAGCGTCCGGCCCATGAAGCGCCCGCCACGCACCAGCACATAGGCCCCCATTGTGCCCAGGACGGTGGCGAATGTCGACGACAGCACCGCCACCTTCAGCGTCACCCAGGCCGCGCTCAGAAACGCGTCATTGCCCAGCAACTCGCCATACCATTTGGTCGAAAACCCCGCCCAGACCGTCACCAGCTTGCTTTCGTTGAAACTGTAGACAATCAGGATGACCATCGGGATGTAGAGAAAGGCAAATCCCAGCGTCAGGGATACGGTGTTGAACCAGCTCAGCCTGTTCATTGATCCGCCTCCGCCTGTTTCTGTTGGTTGCGCTGGAACAGCACGATCGGGATCACCAGGATCAGCAACAGGATCACCGCCACGGCCGAGGCGACCGGCCAGTCGCGGTTCGAGAAGAACTCCTCCCACAGAACCTTGCCGATCATCAGCGTGCCCGATCCGCCCAGCAACGACGGGATGACGAATTCGCCAAGCGTCGGAATGAACACCAGGAAACAGCCCGCGATGATGCCCGGCCGCGACAGCGGAATGGTCACAAGCCAGAATGCCTGTGCCCGGGAACAGCCCAGGTCCTCGGCCGCCTCGATCAGCGATCCGTCCAGACGGTCGAGCGCGGAATAGATCGGCAGGATCATGAACGGCAGATAGGTGTAGACGATCCCGATGTAGACGGCCGTATTGGTGTTCAGGATGGTCAAGGGCTCGTTGATGATCCCGGTCCAGAGCAGGATCTGGTTCAGGTAGCCTTCGTTCGACAGGATGCCCATCCAGGCGTAGACGCGGATCAAGAACGAAGTCCAGAACGGCAGGATGATCAGCATCATCAGCGTCGGACGCCATTCCTCGGGCGCGCGCGCCATGCCATAGGCGATCGGATAACCGACGCAGAGCGTCAGGAAGGTCGCCGAAATGGCGATCTTGAGACTGCTGAGGTAGGCTTTCCAGTAAAGGTCGTCCTCGGTGAGAAAGATGAAGTTCTCGAAATCCAGTTCCCGGACAAAGGCCATGATCCCTTCGGCCCAGTCGAACTGGGGCACGTAGGGCGGGATCGAGACGGCGTAGTCCGACAGCGAAATCTTGAACACGATGGCAAACGGCACCAGGAACAGCACCGTAAGCCAGGCATAGGGAATGGCGATCAGAAGAAACCGGCGCATCAGTCGGCCAGCAGAACGCCCGCCGTGGCAGTCCAGGACAGCCAGACGGTGTCTTCCCATGTAAAGGTTCGGCGCGAGATCCGGCGCGTGTTCGAAGTCTGCGCCTTGATGATCGTGCCGTTGGGCAATTCCACGTGATAGGTCGAAAGATTGCCCAGATAGGCAATGTCATGCACCCGGCCCTGTAGCGCATTGGCGGCGTCCGCCGGGCGTTCGGAACTGATCGTCACCTTTTCGGGGCGAATGGCCAGATGGCAGGTCTGACCCGAGGCGAACCCGTTGGAGGACTTCGCGATCAAGGGCTGCTGGCCCTCGGCCCAGTCGATGCGATAGGTTTCTTCGCCATCGGGCGTGGCGCGGCCTTTGATGATGTTCACATCGCCGATGAAATCGGCCACGTAGACGGAATTCGGGGTCTCGTAGATCCGGTCGGGGGTCGACACCTGCATCAGCTGCCCCTGATCCATCACCGCGACCCGGCTGGCGACGGTCATCGCCTCTTCCTGGTCATGGGTCACGATCACGAAAGTCGTGCCGGTCTTTTCCTGGATGTCCATCAGTTCGAACTGGGTGTCCTGGCGCAGTTTCTTGTCCAGCGCGCCAAGCGGTTCATCCAGCAGCAGCAACTTGGGCGCCTTGGCCAGCGACCGTGCCAGCGCCACCCGTTGCCGCTGTCCGCCCGAGATCTGGTGCGGCTTGCGCTTTGCAAACTTCTCCAGCCGCACGAGGCGCAGCATCTCGTCCACCCGCTTTTCGATATCCTGTTTCGACATCCGGTCGCGGCGCAGGCCAAAGGCAATGTTGTCCCAGACCGACAGATGCGGAAACAGCGCATAGGACTGGAACATCATGTTCACGGCCCGCTTGTTCGGCGGCACCGGGGCAATGTCCTGTCCGGCCAGTTCGATCACACCTTCGGTCGGGTTTTCAAACCCGGCCAGCATGCGCATCATCGTCGTCTTGCCGCAGCCCGAGGGGCCAAGCAGGGCAAAGAACTCACGCTCGTAGATATCCAGCGTGAGATTGTCGATGGCGGTGAATTCGCCAAACCGCTTGGTCACGTTCCTGAAACGGATCAGCGGTTTCGCGTCGGGATCGTCCCAAGGCGCAAATTTCGAAGATTGCAAGGCAAGCCCCCGTCTGTCTTGTTCTGTAGTGGGGTAAACGCAACGGGGCAGGCCGATCGGCCTGCCCCGCAATTCAAGCCGGAAATCAGGTGCCCGACTTGATCTTGGTCCACAGGCGGGTCACGGTCCGCTGAACCTTGGCGTCATAGGGCGACTTGGTGTAGAGGTTCTGCACCGTCGCCTCATCGGGATAGATTGCCGGATCGCCGATCACGTCCTCGGCCAGGAACTCCTGCGAGGCCTTGTTTCCATTGGCGTAATAGACATAGTTCGACGCCGCCGCCATGTTCTGCGCATCCATGATGAAGTTCAGGAACTTGTGCGCCGCGTCCGGGTTCGGTGCGTCCACTGGAATGGCCATCATGTCGAACCACATCAGCGAACCTTCCTTGAAGGCGTTGTATGCGATCTCGACACCGTTGTCGGCCTCGGCGGCGCGATCGCGTGCCTGAAGAACGTCGCCGGACCAGCCCACGGCCACACAGATCTCGCCATTGGCGAGCGCGTTGATGTATTCGGAGGAGTGGAATTTCTGAATGTACGGGCGCACCGCCATCAGGGTTTCCTCGACCTTGCCGATGACATCCGGGTCCTGGCTGTCGGGGTCTTCACCCAGGTAACGAAGGGCTGCGGGAATGATCTCGGTCGGAGCATCCAGGAAATGCACACCACAGGCGGCCAGCTTTTCCATGTTCTCGGGCTTGAACACCAGGTCCATGCTGTTCATCGGCGCATCGTCGCCCAGCACTTCCTTGACCTTGCCGACGTTTACGCCCAATCCGGTGGTGCCCCACATATAGTTGATGGCGTATTCGTTGCCGGGGTCATATTGCGCGGTCCGGTCCTGGATCACGTCCCACATGTTGACCAGGTTCGGCAGCTTGGACTTGTCGAGCTTCTGGAAGGCACCGGCCTCGATCTGGCGCTGCAGGAAGTCGGCCGTCGGCACCACGACGTCATAACCAGATCCGCCGGCCAGCATCTTGGTCTCCAGCACCTCGTTGCTGTCGAACACATCGTAGATCAGCTTGATGCCGGTTTCTTCCTCGAACTTGGTCAACAGTTCTTCGTCGATGTAGTCCGACCAGTTGTAGACGCGCACTTCTTCGGCGAACGCGGCGGAAGTGGCCAGTGCCATCACCGCTGTGAGTGTCAGCGCTTTGAAAGTCATTGAGTGTCTCCCTGCAAGCTGGCGGGTATTCTCCCACCTGCCTAGATTTGATCAAGTTTTGCCTTCTACGGCAACAGCGTTTATGTATTCATCAAGTAGAACACCTGACAAGACGAGATGTTGAAATAGGGGCAAGTCCTTTGAATATGATCAAAAAACAGGCGTTGAAGCCGAGCCAAACGGACGCAAAACAACCTGTTCACGAACAGGTGTATCAGACGCTGAGGGCCATGATTCTGTTCGGAGAGTTGGCTCCCGGGCAGGCCGTGACCATCCAGGGACTCACTGATTCGCTGGGTGCAGGCATGACCCCGGTCCGCGAGGCGATCCGCCGCCTGATGTCCGAAGGCGCATTGATGTTTCAGGGCAATCGCCGCGTCAGCGTGCCCGTCCTGACCCAGGACGATCTGCACCAGGTCATTTTCATAAGAAAATCAATCGAAGCCGAACTGGCGCGCCGCGCGGCCCAGAAGATGACTCCGACCGCCGCGGAAGCGTTGGAAAAGCTCGATGCGGCCTTGGATCAGGCCATCGAAACCGGGGACGTGGGGGGGTATCTGCGATCCAACTACGATTTTCATGCCTTGCTCTATTCGGTCGCTGATGCCCCGATTCTGACCGAGATGGCAGATCGGTTGTGGCTTCGATTCGGGCCCTCGCTTCGGGTTGTCTGTGGTCGGTTCGGCACCCAAAACCTGCCCGACAGGCACAAGGAGATGTTGAAAGCGCTGCATGCAGGCGATGTCGAAGGCGTGGCGCGGGCAATGGAACAGGACGTCGAACAGGGCATGGAGCAGATGGCCGGCGTACTGTCCGAAAACGAAGGACGGCACGATTCGATTTGACAGCCAAAAATTTGATCATATTCTGCCGCCAATCGGAATTCGCAGGAGACTCACCCGATGGTGACCATTACCAATCACATGCCCACGGCCGAGTTGCAGGCGCTGGACGCCGCCCACCACATGCACCCGTTTTCGGCCAATACCGAACTCGGCCGCGAAGGCGTCCGGGTGATTACCCGTGCCAAGGGGGTTTGGCTGACCGACAGCGAAGGTGAAGAGATCCTGGATGGCATGGCCGGCCTTTGGTGTGTCAACATCGGCTATGGCCGCGAAGAGCTTGCCGAAGTTGCCGCCCGCCAGATGCGCGAACTGCCCTATTACAACACTTTCTTCAAGACCACCCATGTTCCGGTCATCGCGCTGGCGCAGAAGCTGGCTGAACTCGCACCGGGCGACCTGAACCACGTGTTCTTCTCGTCGGGCGGGTCTGACGCCAACGACACCAATATCCGCCTTGTCCGCACCTATTGGCAGAACAAGGGCCAGCCGGACCGCAACGTCATCATAAGCCGCAAGAATGCCTATCACGGTTCTTCGGTGGGCTCGTCCTCGCTGGGCGGCATGGCGGGGATGCACGCGCAGGGCGGCATCATTCCCAACATCCACCACATCAACCAGCCCAACTGGTGGGCCGAGGGCGGTGACATGACCCCGGCCGAATTCGGCCTTGCCCGCGCCCGCGAACTGGAAGAGGCAATTCTGGAGCTTGGCCAGGACCGCGTCGCGGCCTTCATCGCCGAACCGGTGCAGGGTGCCGGCGGCGTCATCGTGGCGCCAGATACTTACTGGCCGGAAATCCAACGCATCTGCGACAAGTTCGGCATCCTGCTGATCGCGGACGAGGTGATCTGCGGATTCGGCCGCACCGGCAACTGGTTCGGCTCCCAAACGCTCGGCATCCGTCCCCACATCATGACCGTCGCCAAGGGCATGAGCTCGGGCTACGTGCCGATTGGCGCCTCGATCATCTGCGACGAGGTGGCCGAAGTGATCGGCATGGAAGAGTTCAACCACGGTTACACCTATTCCGGACATCCGGTAGCTGCGGCGGTGGCGTTGGAAAACCTGCGGATTCTCGAGGAAGAAAAGATCATCGACCATGTCCGCGACGTGGCTGCTCCCTATCTCAAGCAGAAATGGGAAAGCCTGCTCGTCCATCCGCTGGTGGGCGAGGCCAAGATCGTCGGCATGATGGGCTCGATCGCCCTGACACCGGACAAGGGCACCCGTGCGAAATTCGCAGCCGAAGCGGGAACCGTCGGTTACATCTGCCGCGAACGCTGCTTCAAGAACAACGTGATCATGCGTCACGTCGGCGACCGTATGATCATTTCGCCGCCTCTGGTCATAACCCCGGCCGAGATCGACGAAATGTTCGTCCGGATCCACAAGTCTCTGGACGAGGCCCACGCAGAGATCCTGGAACGCGGATTGTTCAGAAGCGCCGCCTGAACTCAGATCGCAAACAAGTGAATCACCGGGCCGCCAGGATTTTCGGCGGCCCGTTTTTTTGCCAATGTTCGACGCAACAGCCCGTGAAACCGTCGCAACCGTGTCCAAACTGTCGCAATTCGGTTGCAACGCCCGACCATGCGCGCTTAACCTGACGGCAATGGCGACACAGATCGCAAACAAGTTCTAGACGGGGAGCTGGCATTGACCACACGCACCAGCAACGACGCGTTCGTTGAATTCGAACGCGTTCAAAAGAGCTATGACGGCGAGACTCTGGTCGTCAAGGATCTCAACCTCACCATGCCCAAGGGCGAGTTTCTGACGATGCTTGGGCCTTCGGGGTCGGGCAAGACCACCTGCCTGATGATGCTGGCCGGTTTCGAAACCGCGACCCATGGCGAAATCAAGCTGGACGGGCAACCGATCAACAACATTCCGCCGCACAAGCGCGGCATCGGCATGGTGTTCCAGAACTACGCCCTGTTCCCCCACATGACGATCGCAGAGAACCTGGCCTTCCCGCTCGAAGTACGCAAGATCGGCAAGTCCGAGCGGGAAGCCAAGATCAAGCGTGCTTTGGAAATGGTCGAGATGGGGCGGTTCGGCGGGCGTCGTCCGGCGCAGCTCTCCGGCGGACAGCAGCAGCGCGTGGCGCTGGCCCGGGCACTGGTGTTCGAACCCGAACTCGTGTTGATGGACGAACCGCTCGGCGCGCTCGACAAGCAGTTGCGCGAAAAGATGCAGTTCGAAATCACCCGTCTTGCGCACGATCTGGGCATCACCGTGGTCTATGTGACCCATGACCAGACCGAAGCACTGACGATGTCGGACCGCGTTGCAGTGTTCAACGATGGCGTTATCCAGCAACTGGCCCCGCCCGACGAATTGTACGAACAGCCCGCCAACAGTTTCGTGGCCCAGTTCATTGGCGAGAACAACACGCTCGAAGGCGAGGTCAAGGAAATCCGCGATGGTATTGCCGTCGTGCAGCTGGACGATGGCGAGCTGATTGACTGCAAGCCGATCAACGTGAGCAAACCCGGCGAGCGGACCCGCGTTTCGATCCGCCCGGAACGGGTCGAATTCAACAAATCCCGCCTCAAGCCGGGCGCGCACACGCTCAAGGCCGAGGTGCTGGAATTCATCTACATGGGCGACATCTTCCGCACCCGCCTCAGGGTTGCCGGCAACGACGAATTCATCATCAAGACGCGGAATGCGCCCGATCAGGTGCGGCTGGAGCCCGGCGCCCAGATCGAGATCGGCTGGCTGCCCGAAGATTGCCGCGCGCTGGACGCCTGAACCAGCGCCGCAAGCCCCCAGTCCAACTGCGGGCATCACGATCGGATATGGCCGCAGTGATCGTCTCGGCCGATCCAGGAAAACCGAACCTAAATGGTCAACATGGGAGAACTACATGAAACTTAAGACAGCATTGCTGGCAACGGCTCTGACGTCGGCGGCATTTGCCGTTTCGGCGCAGGAAGTCACCGTCATGTCCTGGGGCGGATCCTATACAAAAAGCCAGGTTGAAGCCTATCACAAGCCCTTCACCGCCGCGACCGGCATCAAGGTGAACTCGGTCGACGCCGACAACCCGGCAACCCCGATCAAGGCACAGGTCGAGGCCGGCAACGTGTCGGTCGACGTGGCCGACGTGGAATTCTCGGACGCCGTTCGCCTTTGCGACGAAGGTCTGCTGGAAGAGATCGACACCTCCATCCTGTCCGCAGCTCCCGATGGAACGCCCGCGACCGAAGACTTCATCGAAGGCGCGATCCAGGATTGTGCCGTGGCCAACATCGTGTGGTCGACTGCGGTTGCCTATAACACTGCCAACGTCTCGATGGCGCCGACCTCGATCGCCGATTTCTTCGACACTGACAAGATCCCGGGCAAGCGCGGCCTGCGCAAGTCGGCCAAGGCAACCCTCGAAATGGCCCTGATGGGCGATGGCGTGCCGGCGAACGAAGTCTATGACGTGCTCGACACCGACGAGGGCGTCGACCGCGCGTTCGCCGTTCTCGACCGCATCAAGGACGATATCGTCTGGTGGGAAGCCGGCGCACAGCCGCCGCAGCTGCTGGCCGACGGCGAAGTCGTGATGTCGACCGCCTATAACGGCCGTATCTTCAACGCCGCCGTGGCAGAAAACCAGCCCTTCGAAATCCTGTGGGACGGCCAGATCCTCGACTTCGACCTCTTCGTGGTACCGAAGGGCGCGCCGAACAAAGATGCCGCGATGCAGTTCATCGCCTTCTCGACCAGCACCCAGGCGCTGGCGGACCAGGCAAAGTGGATCAGCTACGGCCCGGCGCGCAAATCCTCGGGTGCTCTGGTCGGCCTCTACCAGGATGGCAAGACCGAGATGGCGCCGCACATGCCCACTTCGGAAGCAGCCCTCGAGAATGCGCTGGTCAACAACTTCGAGTTCTGGGTCGACAAGGACGCCGAACTGAACGAGCGCTTCAACGCCTGGCTGGCGAACTGATCTGAAAACCGGGCCGTCCCATTGGGGCGGCCCCTCCTTTCCCGAATATCCAGGACGACGCCAGATGACCGACATCGCTCAGCCACTGACGACCGCTGACGGCAAACCGCTCAAATCGGCGCTGCTGCGGGCACAGTCCCGTGCCAGACGACGGGCCTTTCTTCTCGTGCTGCCACTTCTGGCCTTCATCCTCATCACCTTCGTGTTCCCGATCGGCCAGATGCTGTACAAGTCGGTCTACAACGAAGGCTTTACCTGGCAGGAAGATGTCACAACCGGCGAACGCACGCCGATAATGACCAACCTTGCCGCGTGGTTCGATGCCAACCCGCCCGGCACCGAGCCGGACGAGGCGGCCTATGCCGCACTGGCGGCCGATCTCGTGGTGCTGCGCGAGTTGAAGGCCCCGGGTCAGGCCGGCACCCGGATCAACTATGAAATCTCCGGTTCCCGCTCTATGTTCACCAAGGCTGCTCGCAGTGCCGAAAAGCTGGAACCACCCTACAAGGAAGCGCTCCTGGAACTCGACAAGGATTGGGGCAATCCCGATCTGTGGCAGGCGATGCGCGGCGCTTCCTCGTCCTACACGTTGAACTTCTACCTTGCTGCGATCGACCGTGAACGCAATGCAAGCGGCGATATCGTGATGGTGCCGGAGAACCGGCAGGTCTATGTCAAGCTCTTCACCCGCACGCTGACCCTGTCGTTGCTGATCACCTTTCTTACCTTCGTGCTGGCCTACCCGATCGCGCATCTGCTGGCGACACTGCCGCTGCGCCACTCGAACCTGCTGATGATCCTGGTCCTGCTACCTTTCTGGACCTCGCTTCTGGTGCGCACCACCAGCTGGATGGTCCTGCTGCAAAGCCAGGGCGTGGTGAACGACGCGCTGGTCGGCATGGGCCTTCTGGGCGACGAGAACCGTTTGCAGATGATGTACAACCGCACAGGCACCGTCATCGCGATGACGCATATCCTGCTGCCCTTCATGGTGCTGCCGCTCTATTCCGTCATGCGCCTGATCAATCCGTCCTATGTGCGGGCCGCGCGATCGCTGGGTGCAACCAGCTGGACCGCCTTCCGCCGCATCTATTTCCCGCAGACCGTGCCCGGCATCGGTGCCGGCGCGCTCTTGGTGTTCATCCTGGCGGTCGGCTACTACATCACGCCCGCCCTGGTCGGCGGCGCCGACGGGCAGCTGATCTCGAACCTGATCGCCTTCCACATGCAGAAATCGCTGAACTGGTCGCTGGCCGCCGCTCTGGCCGCCCTGCTGCTGGCTGGCGTTCTGGCTCTCTACTGGCTCTACGACAAGCTCGTGGGCATCGACAACCTGAAGCTGGGGTAACCGGACATGGCTCTTCCCAAACACGCCTCGACGCTAGAACGGGTCTGGCACTACACCTATCTGGTTATCTGTGTCGCGATCTTCATCTTTCTGATCGCCCCGATCCTGGTCATCATTCCGCTCAGCTTTAATGCCGAGCCCTATTTCACCTTCAGCGACAAGATGCTCAGGTTCGATCCCGAAGGCTATTCGATGCGCTGGTATGACCTGCTGCTGACCTTTGGCATGCAGGATCCCGAAGCGCCGCGCGACGGTTCGTGGTGGGCAGACGCCTGGGCGAACGCGCAGTGGATCCAGGCGACCAAGAACTCGATCATCATCGGCTTCTTCTCCACGGTCCTCGCCACCACGCTGGGCACCATCGCAGCACTGGGCCTGTCGCGCTCGGAAATGCCGGGCCGCCGCGCCATCATGGCAATCCTGATCTCGCCGATGATCGTGCCGATCATCATCACCGCCACGGGTCTGTTTTTCTTCTACTCGTCGATCCGGATCCAGGATTGGGGAGTTCCCTACCTGGGCATCATCCTGGCGCATGCGACGCTGGGCATCCCCTTCGTCATCATCACGGTGACCGCGACGCTGGTGGGTTTCGACCATTCCCTGACCCGCGCGGCCGCGAACCTCGGCGCGGATCCGGTAACAACCTTCCTCCGGGTGCAGATGCCGTTGATCCTGCCCGGCGTGATCTCGGGGGCGCTCTTTGCCTTTGTCACCTCGTTCGACGAAGTCGTGGTGGTGCTCTTTGTCGGCGGGCTCGACGAGCAAACGATCCCGCGCCAGATGTGGAACGGTATCCGCGAGCAGATCAGCCCGGCCATCCTGTCTGTGGCCACGATCCTCGTGATCATCTCGATCGCCCTGCTGACGGTGGTGGAACTGCTGCGGCGCCGCTCGGAAAAGCTGCGCGGCATGTCGCCCGGCTGATCCGGATATCGGAAGACACCAGAGGGGCCGGTCTGCCGGCCCTTTTCCTTTTCAGCTCATGGCAGGTCCACGACCATCATCGCCGCAGCCCAGCCATCGACGTTGCAGCGCGCCTGCACCCGGACCTGGCGCGTACCCTCGGCGATCTGCACGCCGCTCAACGACCGGGTAAAGGGTTGTTCCGTCTCGTGCGGGTGCAACAGGGTCCGCATCCCGATTTCATTGCCCAGCATGTCCAGCACGCGCCAACCATCGGCATAGTGGTCCCAGCCGGTATCGGGGTGGCGCAGGGTCACATCGAATCGCCAGCCATCCGCCGCACGGGTCGCGGTCACGGTTTCAATCGCCGGGGGGTCGGCCAGCACGGGTGAGGCCAGCAGAAGCAAGGGGAACAGGCTGCGCATCGCCGCAGTCTATAGGACTATCGCGCCGGGACATTTCACGATGACGTGTGCGGCGCACCGTCCGGCGGCAGCCGCAACAGAACCTCGCGGCTATGGGACGCGAATTCCCGCCGGTAGAGAATGACCACCGTCACCAGCGCCGATGCGACCAGCGCCAGCGGTCCGGCAAACCACGCGACCGAGGCCAGCGCGAAATAGGTGGCCCGCAGCCCCTTGTTGAAACTGCGCGCCGCGGTGATGCAGATATCGGCCGCCTGGGCCGCGCGAGGGTGACAGCGCGGGTCTTCGGGATCGTTCGGAACCGCCGCCATCAGCACGGCGCAATAGCCGAACAGCCGGTTCGCCCACACGAATTTGAGAAAGGCGTTCGACAGGAACAGCAGCACGATCAATACCTTGATCTCCCAGACCAGCGCGGGGGCCGTGCCCAGCGCCAGATCGCTGGCAACCCCTGCAAGCCGGTCGGTATTGCCGATCAGCGCCAGACCGCCACCCACCGCGATCACCGCCGTCGAGGCAAAGAAGGATGTTCCCTGACGCATGATGGAGACAAGTTGCGCATCGAACACGCGCGGCTGCCGGGTCACCATCTGGCGCATCCAGTCGCGCCGGAAATCGGCCATCAAGGCGGAGACCGAGGGTTTTCCCGGCGACGGGTGCTCGATCCGCCAGCCGATCCAGAGCCAACAGCAGATCAGGACCGCCACAGCGCCGTAGTCGAAAGGTGAAAAAACAAGTATCCGGTCGGTCCAGGTCATGGCGCGACAGTACGACTTACCGGATTGTCTTGCCATACGGATAAATTGGTAATATTATCTTACCAAACGGAGGATCTCTCATGGACATGCCCGCCCCAAACCCGACCGTTCTGGCCAAGAAACCGCGGCTCGTGCAACGGCTGCGGCAGGTTCTGCCCGAGGACGCGGTGATCGACGACCTGTCCGAGACCCGCGCCTATGAATGCGATGCGCTGACCGCCTATCGCTGCCCGCCGCTGCTGGCGGTGCTGCCGTCCAGCACGCAGGAAGTGTCGGACGTGCTGCGAATCTGCCACGAAGAGGGCGTGCCCGTGGTGCCGCGCGGCTCGGGCACCTCGCTGGCCGGGGGGGCGCTGCCCACCGCCGACAGCGTGATCCTGGGCGTGGCGCGGATGAACGAGGTACTGGAAACCGATTACGACAACCGCATCATCCGGGTGCAGTCTGGCCGCACCAACCTGAGCGTCACCGGCGCGGTCGAGGCCGAGGACTTCTTCTACGCACCCGACCCCTCGTCGCAACTGGCCTGCGCGATCGCGGGGAACATCGCGATGAACTCGGGCGGCGCTCATTGCCTGAAATACGGGGTCACCACCAACAACCTGCTGGGTGTGACCATGGTGCTGATGGACGGCACCGTGGTCGAGGTCGGTGGCGCCCATCTGGATCCCGGCGGGCTGGACCTGCTCGGCGTGATCTGCGGGTCCGAGGGGCAGCTGGGCGTGGTCACCGAGGCGACCCTGCGTATCCTGCGCAAGCCTGAGGGCGCGCGGCCGGTGCTGATGGCGTTCGACAGCAACGAGGTCGCGGGCGCCTGCGTCAGCGACATTATCAAGGCCGGTGTGCTGCCGGTTGCCATCGAGTTCATGGACCGGCTCTGCATCGAGGCCTGCGAAGCCTTTGCCCATGCCGGATACCCGCAATGCGAAGCACTGCTGATCGTCGAGGTCGAAGGCTCTGACGCCGAGATCGACGACCAGTTGTCGCGCATCCTGGAAATCGCCCGCCGGCACAACCCGCTGGAACTGCGCGAAAGCCAGTCGGCCGAGGAAAGCGCCAAGATCTGGCTGGGCCGCAAATCCGCCTTTGGCGCCATGGGCCAGATCAACGATTACATGTGCCTGGATGGCACCATCCCGGTGTCCTCGCTGCCGATGGTCCTGCGCCGCATCGGCGAGTTGAGCCGCGAATACGGGCTGGACGTGGGCAACGTGTTCCACGCAGGCGACGGCAACATGCACCCGCTGATCCTGTTCGACGCGAACAAGCCCGGCGATCTGGAGAAATGCGAGGCGTTCGGCGCCGAGATCCTCAAGCTGTGCGTCGACGCCGGCGGCTGCCTGACCGGCGAACATGGGGTGGGGATCGAGAAACGCGACCTGATGCTGCACCAGTATTCGGCACCGGATCTTGAGGCGCAGATGGCGGTCAAGGACGTGTTCGACCCGCAGTGGCTTTTGAACCCGGCCAAGGTGTTCCCGCTGTCGGTCTCGGAAAGCCGGCGCGCGGCGCAGATGGCGGCGGAATAGCGGGGCGCTGCCCCCTCTTGGCCTGTGGCCAATTCCCCCGGAGTATTTGGAAAAGGTGAAACCATGAGACCCGAGACAGAGGCCGAACTGGCCGAAATCGTGGCCGGGCTGGACGCGCCGGTGCGGATCCTGGGCGGCGGCACGCGCGGGGTTCCGGGGCCACAGGCCGAGGTGAACGTAGCGGGCCTGAGCGGCATCACGCTTTATGAACCCGGCGCGCTGACGCTGGTCGCCCGGGCCGGAACGCCCGTGGCCGAGATCGAGGCGGCGCTGGCCGCCGAGGGGCAGCGGCTGGCCTTCGAGCCGATGGATCATCGCGGGCTGATGGGGACAGAGGGCGTGCCCACCATCGGCGGCGTGGTGGCCGGCAATATCTCGGGCCCGCGCCGGATACAGGCCGGGGCTGCGCGCGATTTCCTGCTGGGGGTGCGATATGTCGACGGGCTGGGACAGGTCATCAGCAATGGCGGCCGGGTGATGAAGAACGTCACCGGTTACGACCTGGTCAAGCTGATGGCCGGGTCCTGGGGGACGTTGGGGGTGCTCAGCGAAGTATCTCTGAAGGTCCTGCCCAAAGCAGAGACACTGGCCACCCTGACCCTGGCGGTGCCCGACGCGGAAACAGCCGTGCAGGCACTGTCGGCGGGCCTTGGGTCGCCCTACGAGGTGACAGGGGCGGCCTACGATCCGGAAGCTGGCCGGGCGCTGCTGCGGATCGAGGGTTTTGCCGCCTCGGTCGATTATCGGGCCACGGCATTGACCGGCTTGCTGGCGCCGTTTGGTATGGTGACGCGCCTGGAAAGCGACCCGTGGGCCGCAATTCGTGACGTGGCGCCGTTCCACAACCGCACGGGCGATGTCTGGCGGATTTCCGTCAAACCGGGCGATGCGCCCGAGCTTGCCGCGCGATGCGAGGCGGAGGCCTTGCTGTTCGACTGGGGCGGCGGGCTGATCTGGGCACTGATGCCCGAAGGCGTCGATCTGCGCGCCCGTCTGGGAGCGTTTTCCGGTCATGCCACGTTGATCCGGGGAAAGCGGGACCAGCGCAGCATGTTCCAGCCGGAACCGGCGCCGGTGGCCGCGCTGTCGCGCGGATTGCGGCAGCGGTTCGACCCGAAAGGGCTCTTCAACCCAGGACTGATGGGGTAAGCGATGCAGACGAATTTCACCGCCGAACAGCTGACCGACCCCGGTATCCAGCGCGCCAACGAGATCCTGCGCTCTTGCGTGCACTGCGGATTCTGCACCGCCACCTGCCCGACCTATCAGGTGCTGGGCGACGAGCTCGACAGCCCGCGCGGGCGCATCTACCTGATCAAGGACATGCTGGAAAACAGCCGGGTGCCGGATGCCAGGACGGTCAAGCATATCGACCGCTGCCTGAGCTGCCTGGCCTGCATGACCACCTGCCCCTCGGGCGTGCATTACATGCATCTGGTCGATCATGCGCGCGAGTATATCGAACAGAATTACCGCCGCCCCTTCAGCGACCGGGCGCTGCGCTGGATCCTGTCGCGCATCCTGCCCTATCCCACGCGGTTCCGGCTGGCCCTGCTGGGGGCCAGGATCGGCCGCCCGTTTCGCGGCTTGATGCCCGATGCGCGGCTGCGCGCGATGCTCGACATGGCGCCGAAACACATCCCGCCCGTCAGCCGCAACGACGACCCGCAGAGCTTTGCCCCTGTGGGGACACGTCGAAAGCGGGTGGCGCTGATGACCGGCTGCGCGCAAAAGGCGCTGAACACCGATATCAACGACGCCACCATCCGCCTGTTGACCCGGCTGGGCTGCGAGGTGGTGGTGGCCGAGGGCGCGGGATGCTGCGGCGCTCTGACCCATCACATGGGGCGCACGGGCGAAAGCCATGCCACCGCGGCCAAGAACATCCGCGCCTGGGTACGCGAGATGGATGGTGCCGGGCTCGACGCGATCGTCATCAACACCAGCGGCTGCGGCACCACGGTCAAGGACTACGGCCACATGTTCCGCAACGAGCCGCTGGCGGCCGAGGCCGCCCGGGTATCGGCCATTGCCATGGACGTGAGCGAGGTGCTGATGCAGCTTGACCTGCCCCAAGGGGCCGACAAGGGGTTGACCGTGGCCTATCACGCCGCCTGCTCGCTGCAACACGGGCAAAAGATCAAGACCTATCCCAAGGATCTTCTGAAACGCGCGGGCTTCAAGGTGGTCGAACCCGCCGACAGCCACCTGTGCTGCGGCTCGGCCGGAACCTACAACCTGATGCAGCCCGAGATCTCGGGCCAGCTCAAGGCGCGCAAGATCCGCACGCTTGAGGCAAAGAAACCCGACCTTATCGCGGCGGGCAATATCGGCTGCATGATGCAGATCGGCTCGGGCACCGAACTGCCGATCGTGCACACGGTGGAACTGCTCGATTGGGCCACCGGCGGGCCGCAGCCTCCGGCGCTGACGGCACCGGGCAAGCGCGCGCCCGAGGTGCCGATCCTGCGCTAGAGCATTTCCAGGAAAGGTGGATACCGGTTTCCCGTCCGGAAAGGCGCGGAGTCAAACAGTCAGAGCGGTTTCTGACGCAACGCGATGACCGCCCCCGTCAGTAGCAGGCCGGCGGCGACCAGCAGGCTGATGCCGATGTCGCCGAACATGTCTCCGACCAGGCCCGCACCATAGGGACCCAGCGTCTGGGCCACTGCGAACACCACCGTGAACAGGCTGATCGCCCGGCCCCAACTTTCAGGCGGCAAGTTCTGGCGCGCGAAATTGGTGACCGCGCCGGGGGCCATGAACACCGACAGGCCGAACACCACCGCCGAGATCAGCAGGGCGGACCCAGTGGGCAGAACCACCGGCAGCGCGGAACCGACCGCGATACCGGTCAGGATCATCGCAAGCGGCAGGCCCGAGGCATGGCGTGCCAGCACAGGACGCCACACCAGGGGCGAGACCGAGATGCACAGACCGAGGATCACCCAGACCAGCGCGATGAAGGGCGCGCTGGCCGATTGTTCCGTCATCCAGGCCGACAGGAAGGTCAGATAGACGATATAGCCCAGGCCGAACCCGGCATAGCCCGCCAGCTCGGGCAACATCCGGCGCAGCGGCAGGGCGGCATGTTCAGTCTGTTTCTGGACAGGCGCACGCTGTTGCAGGGCCGCCCACAGGGCGAGCGGCAGGAACACAAGGCTTGCACCGCCGATAAGATACCAGGCCACCGGCCAGGCTGCGGGACCATAGGCATCGAGAAACAGCGGCAATGCGGCACCGGCCAGCACGATGCCCAGCCCCCCGCCCGATCCGAAGAGGATTGCAATCGCCAGCGCGTTACGCCGGGGATTGTCCCGAAACAGGCCGGCGGTCAGCGTTCCAGCCGTGGAAAAGGACATCGCGCCAAAGAACCCGGCCAGGACACGCCACAGCGTCTGCCACCACAATTCCGCATTGGCGCCGGTCGCCAGCAGGGCCAGGGTGGTGGCGACAAGCCCGGTGATGAACAGGCGCACCGGCCCCAGGCGCCGGATCATCGCCATGGTCAGCACCGCGCCCGCGATATACCCCAGCGCATTGGCGGTGTTCAGCCAGCCCGCCTGGGCATAGTTCCACTGCATCTCCGACTTCATCGCGGGCAGGAGCAGGCCATAGGCGAAACGGGCGAACCCGTTGGTCACCGTCACCCCCAGCGCCAGCCCCGCCAGCACCAGCCAGGACCGGGCTGCCGACAACGTCATGGCCTGACCACTCGATACAAAAGCAATTCGGGACCCTCGTTCTCTTCGCCGCGTCACGCCATGCGAAAACCTGACGCGACCCTGCCAAGCTTGGCCGCCCGGCGCAAGCCACGGCAGGGCGTGCACCTCGTCAAGATGCCCCGACTGCGCCCCATTTTCGCCCCACGCATCCCGTACCCCGAACAGCAACCGTTGCAGGAGGGCCACGTGTACAAATGGATCATCACACTTGCGCTGGCCGCGCTCCCGGTTGTTGCACAGGCGCAGGCAACGCGACTGCAAAGCCTGGAAACCACCGACTCCGGTCGTGAATGGCTGGCGGTCGGGCGACTTGATGTCGACGGCACCGGGTTCTGCACTGGCGCCCTGATCGCGCCCGACCTTGTCCTGACCGCTGCGCATTGCCTTTACGACAAACACACGAAACAGCGAATCGACCCGACCCGGATCGAGTTCCTGGCCGGCTGGCGGCGGGGGGCAGCTTCGGCCTATCGCCCGGTGCGCCGCGCGGTCGAACACCCGGGCTATCGTTTCGACGGGGATGTTTCGGCTGACCGCGTGCGCAACGATGTCGCCCTGCTGCAATTGCAGCAACCGATCCGCAACACCACCGTCATCCCGTTCGAGACCGGCCACCAGCCGCGCACCGGGGAATCCGTCGGTGTCGTGTCCTATGCTCACGACCGGGCCGAGGCGCCGTCGCTGCAACGCATCTGCCCGATCATGGCGCGCCAGCAAGGGGTTCTGGTGATGTCCTGCGATGTCGATTTCGGCTCGTCCGGCGCGCCGGTCTTCAGCTTCGAAGGCAACCATCCCCGGATCGTGTCCGTGGTTTCGGCCAAGGCCGAGGTCGAAGGCGCGCGCGTCGCCCTGGGGTCCTCGCTCGAAGACACGCTGGCACTGCTCCGGACCGAGTTGGAGGCAGACCGCAACCCTGCGTCCCGCACTCTGCCGCGCGTCAACCGCAGCACCTCCGGAAACACCGGCATCTCCGGGGCAAAGTTCGTCAAGCCATGAGGCGCCTGCTTCCCCTCCTCCTTGCCTTTTGCCTCGCCCTGCCGGCAGCGGCGGAGAACTCGGGCCTGCGCCGTCTGACCGAACGGAACGACCTGTTCGGATGGGAGGCTGTCGGGCGGCTCGACATTGCCGACACCGGGTTCTGTACCGGAACGCTGATCGCACCGGACATGGTCCTGACAGCGGCGCATTGCGCTTTCGATACCCGCACCGGCGCGCATTACCAACCGGGCGAAATCACCTTTCGCGCCGGGTTTCGAGACGGCCAATCCGTCGCTGAACGCCGGGTTGTTCAGATTGCCACCCCCGCGGGCTTCATTCCCAACGCCGCGCCCTCGGCCGACCGCATCCGCGCCGATGTGGCGCTTATGCGGCTTGCCGAACCGATCCCTACCGCGCTGGCCGATCCCTTTGTCCTGCATTCGGGTGACCTGAGCGGGACCGAGATCAGCGTCTCGTCCTACGGGCGCGGCCGCGCCGGGGCAATCTCGCGCCAGCGTTCGTGTCAATTGCTGTGGCGTCAAGCGGGGCTGATGTCCTTCGATTGCGACGTGACCTTCGGATCTTCCGGGGCGGCCATTCTGGCCCACGAGCGCAAGCGGGGCCGTATCCTGTCACTGGTCTCTGCCGGAACCGTGATTGACGGTCGCCCGGTCGGCTTCGGGATGGATTTGCCGGATACGGTCGAGGACCTCAAGCGCCAGATGCGCCGCGATGCGCCGGCCCCGCAGGCCGAGATCCGGCGACTCAAGGTCGGCTCCGGCCTGTCCGGCGGCGCAGGAACCGGCCCCAGGTTCATCCGGCCCGGCGGGTCTTGAAACCCGGACCAGGCTTTCCCATCTCGAAAGTACCGGATCGCCGCAAAGCGGGGTCCGGTGTGGAAAACCGCCCGTCCGAAAAGGAGGGCACGTATCACGAATCGCTCGAAGAAGAGGATTGACCCATGCGTACTTTCGACTTTGCTCCGCTGCACCGCGCCACCATCGGTTTCGACCAGATTGCCGATATGATGGACCGCGTGATGTCCAATGACGTGACCCAGCCGAGCTATCCGCCGTACAATATCGAAAAGACCGCAGCCGACGCTTATCGCATCTCGATCGCCGTGGCCGGTTTTGCCGACAGCGACCTGTCGGTCGAAGTGAAGGAAAACGCCCTCGTTGTGGCAGCCAGGAAGGCCGTCGACGACGCGACCCGCACCTATCTGCATCGCGGCATCGCCACCCGCGCCTTTGAACGCCGGTTCACCCTGGCCGATCACGTGCGCGTCACAGGCGCGAGCCATGAGAACGGCATGCTGCACATCGACCTGAAGCGCGAAGTGCCCGAAGCGCTGAAACCCCGCCGGATCGAGATTGCCTCGGTCAAGCCGTCCGACGAGACCGAATTCGTCGAGGCCAAGGCGGTCAACTAACCTCTGGTCCGCCCGCCCCTGCGGTTTTCGGGCAGGCGGATCTCTTGCGATAAACCGGCCTCCCTCGGTTGTCGCATCAGCGACGCGCGCCGTGTTCCTCCAGGCATGGCGCGCGTTTTCTTGCTCAACCCCCATCCAGCGCGCAGCTCCGTCGCTGCCGGGAAACACCTTGCCCGGCCCGTTTCTTCGATCTCGAAACCCTCGGTTTCCGGCCAGCCCAATTCACTGACGAGCGGCATATGGCGTCCCACTCCCGCTCGGCGCGCTCCGGTTCGCCACCGTAACCTTCACGGCCATGGCGCGGAGATCGACGGAGGGGCCCGTTTCGGCCTTGTCGTGATCGAGGACGCCACCCAGCCGCCCCGGGGTTCGCCGATGACGAGCCACAGGCGCGGGTGTTGCGCGACGCGCTAGCAGAGATCCGCGCGGGATTGGCCCGCCCCCTTTGTCGGACCCTGGATTGCCGCTAATCTGACACTCGGGCAGCAGGATAGGACAAGGCATGAAGAAACTCCCCCTCGCACTGGCGCTATGCCTCGGCGCTCCTGCATTGGCCGAAACCCCGTTGATGCTGGCGGTGGCCAACTCCGTCCGCCCGGTCGGCCGTCCCGTAACAACCATGCCTGCCACTGCCGGGATCGAAGAACGGTTCCAGCTCTGGCTGACCGGGTTCCGTACCCACGCTCTGGCGCAGGGCGTGTCCGAGATCACACTCGATGCCGCGCTGCCGGACCTCGGCTATGATGCCGAGGTGGTCCGCCGTGACCGCAACCAGGCCGAGTTTACCAAGACCATCTGGGACTACCTCGATACCGCCGTGTCCGCGGCCCGCATCGACGCAGGGAAAAAGGCGGTCGCCGGTCACGCCGCCCTGTTCGACCGGATCGACGCGCGCTGGGGTGTCGACCGCCAGGTGATCGCCGCCATCTGGGGGCTGGAGAGCGCCTATGGGCTGGTGCGCGGATCCGACAGCACCCTGCAATCGCTGGCCTCGCTCGCCTTCGACACCCGCCGGCCCGAGTTCTTCGGGGAACAGTTCCTGACCGCGCTGCAAATCCTTGACGCCGGCGAGGTGCGGCTGGCCGACATGCGCGGCAGCTGGGCCGGGGCGATGGGGCACACGCAGTTCATGCCCACCTCCTACCGCGATCATGCGGTCGATTTCGACGGCGACGGGCGGCGCAACATCTGGTCGGACGACCCGACCGACGCGCTCGCCTCGACCGCCGCCTATCTCAAGGCCAATGGTTGGGTCACCGGCCAGCCCTGGGGGGTCGAGGTGATATTGCCGCCAGGCTTCGACCTCACCACCGCCCGGCGCGAGCTGACGCGGATGCCATCGCAATGGGCGGCCTCGGGCGTGCTGGACGTGAACGGTAAACCGGTTCCCGATCACGGCCCCGCCTCGATCCTGCTGCCCGGCGGCGGCACTGGCCCGGCCTTCATGATTTTCGACAATTTCGCGGTGTTGGAGTCCTACAACACCGCCGATGCCTATGTGATCGGCGTCGGCCACCTGGCCGACCGCATCGCGGGCCGCGGACCGATCCGCGGCGCCTGGCCGCGCCAGGACCGGGCGCTGACCTTCGACGAACGGATCGAGTTGCAGGAACGGCTGACCGCCGCCGGGTTCGACACGCAAAAGATCGACGCCAAGATCGGCCCGCTCACCATCAACGCCGTGCGCGACTATCAACTGTCACAAGGGATCATGCCCGACGGCTATGCCTCCTTGCGTGTGCTCGACAGATTGCGACAGGCGCGATAACCCTCTGCCCCTATCGCTCTTCCAGCGCGCCCAGCGCCGCCCGCAGCGTCGCGGCGGCCTCTACCCGCGCGGCCTCGTCCATTCCGCCGGGATCCAGCCGCAGGCTGATCCCCGGCGTGTCCAAGGCAATCACCGGGGGCTGATGCGGCACGCCGGTCACCACCCGATAGGTCCGCACCGGATGCGCGATCCCTTTCATCGTGACCGTCTCGCCGGGTTCGGCGGCCACACGGTCGCTCACCAGCGCCCAGGTCTCGTGCGCCAACAGGATCTGCCCCGGCTCGGCCGCCGCCTGAAGCCGCGCGGTCAAGTTCACCTGCCGCCCGATGATGGTGTAATCCATCCGCTCGTCGCTGCCGAAATTGCCCACCGTGCAATAGCCGGTGTTGATCCCGATGCGGATGCGGAACGGATGCTCCAGCCCTTTCGCCTTCCAGCGTCGCTGCAACTCTCCCATGCGCTCCTGCATGGCACAGGCCATCTCGACGCACCGCAGCGCGTCCCCTTCCGGGCCCAGCGTGTCGGGATCCCCGAAATAAAGCACAATCGCATCGCCGATGAACTTGTCGAAATTCGCGCCATGCGCCTGGGCGATCTTCGACATTTCGGTCAGATACTCGTTCAGCAGCTCGGTCAACCCCTCCGATTCCATCCGCTCGGCGGTTTCCGTGAATCCCACGACATCGGAAAAGAACACCGTCAGCTTGCGGCGCCGCGACACCACGCGGCTTTCCTGTTTCCCGCTCAGAATGGCCTGGTACAGCTGCGGCGAGACATATTTGGCCAGATGCGCCGAGACCGCCTCCAATCGCCGCCGCGACTCGACAAGCTCGGCCTCGGACACTTCCTCCAGCCATTCGAACACCCCCAACAGCATGGCCAGCAAGCTGGAAAACATCACCGCGTTGATCGCGAAAAGGACCGCATCGAAGGTGGCGGATTGTGGCGCGACGGGTCCAACGGCATTGACATAAGCGCCACAGGCCGCAAGCGACACGATGAAGACAACGCACAACGCGGCCCGCAGGGGACGGCTGACAAAGGTCAGGATGGAGGTGATCAGGATCGTCAGCAGAGGGTAAAAGAAGAACCCGGGCGCAAGCCCAAGGTAGATCGTCGCAATAACTCCGTGCACCGGCACTTCGACGAACTGGCACAGATAGAACAATGGCCGGTGCAGGACGTTGTGGACCACCACCCACCAGGTCGCGCCCGCCCAAAGCGCGACGCTGAAGATGTTGAAGATCATCAATGGCCAGATTTCCAGGTACCAGAAGATGACCACAAAGGCGGCATGAACCATCACCGCGTTCGGAAACCCGACCCGCGCCAGAACATGGATACGGGCCAACCGGTCGTCCACATCCGCAGGTCGCTCCGTCGCCCAATTCCGGATAGCAGGCCAGACACCCGCCAGCATTGCCCGGTCTCCTTTCACCTTCGACAGAAGTGAAGGGTACCGTTGCCCGGCACAAGGCGGCAAGGAAAACGTACCGCTCTCAGAACATCCCCATCGCCAGCCCGGCGCCCAGCGCCTGCCCAAGATCACGGCAGGCATTCAGTTCTTCGGGCGGTATCGTCTTTGCCGCCAGAATAGCCTCCGGCGTCTGGGCATGGGTGCAGACGATCATCGGCGGCTGCACCTCTTTCAATCGCCAGCCGGTGGCGATTCGGGCCATCTGACGGGCGGCGTTCTGCCCGTCGGACCCGGCACAGATCATCAGCGCATAGGCGCGCCCCTCGATCCGGCCCAGCACCGGGTAATAGCAACGGTCAAAGAATTCCTTCATCGCGCCCGAGATCGCCGCGAGATTCTCTGGGCAGCAGAACACATAGCCGCCTGCGGTCAACAGATCGTCCGGCCCGGCCTGATCGGCCTTTAGCAACACCACCGGCCCCTCGCTCCGCGCGCCTTCGGCACAGGCTTCGGCCATCTGCCGACTGCCGCCGGTCCGGGAATGATAGACGATCAACAGACCCGCCATACGCGTCAGACCCGGTGATAGGGGCTGCCGGCAAGGATGGTGGCGGCCCGGTAGAGTTGCTCGGCCAGCATCACCCGCACCAGCATGTGCGGCCAGACCATCGCCCCGAAGGAGATCGAGAAATCCGCCTCGGCCCGCAGGTCGGGGTCGATGCCGTCCGCCCCGCCGATCACCAGCGCCAGATCCTGCCGCCCGGCGTCGCGCCAGCCGGCAAGACGTTCGGAGAATTCCGGCGAGGAGATCACCTTGCCCCGCTCGTCCAGCGTACACAGCAGCGAACCGCCAGGCAGCGCCTTGCGCAACAGTGCCGCCTCGGCCGCCATGCCGCCGCCCTTGCGGTCGTCAACCTCGACCATGCGCGCAGGCCCAAGGCCCAGCGCACGGCCTGTACGCTCGAACCGGGACAGGTAATCATCAATCAGGGTTTTCTCCGGTCCGGCGCGCAATCGGCCGACCGCACAAATGCTGACACGCATGTTGCCTTGCCTCTCCGGCCCCTCAACCGGGACCGGCGGACTGCTTCAGTTGGCCGATGCCCTGACGCCCTGCGGCATCCACATCTTTTCCAGCTGGTAGAATTCGCGAACCTCGGGACGGAAGATGTGAACGATCACGTCACCGGTATCGATCAGCACCCAGTCGCCGGCATCCTTGCCCTCGATCTTCGCGCTGAAGCCGAACTCGTCCTTGACGCGCTGAACCAGCTTTTCGGCCATGGCCGAAACCTGCCGGGTCGACCGCCCCGATGCGATCACCATGTAATCGCCCATCGAGGACTTGCCGCGCAGGTCGATCTGCACGACGTCTTCGGCCTTGTCATCATCGAGAGAAGAAAGAATACGCTCCAGCAACAACTCGCTGGTGGTGTCAGTCGAAGCCATCAGCGTGGCCCCTGACTGGACGGCCGGGGCCGCCACGGAATGAGGTAACAGGACATCGTCCTCCTATGCAGCGCGCCGACAGATCCCCCGGCGCTGGGGTGTGACAAATTTAGCAATCCCGGCGCGACAATTCAATGAACCATGGCCTCTTGGGCACAACCGAGGTTCACTCCGCCCGGATATGTTGCGAATCCGTCCCTGTTTCGGGCTGATCGCCCAGCAAGCGCACCTCGCGCTGAGGGAAGGGAATCGAGATCCCTTCAGCATTGAACGCATCCCAAAGCGCCAGGAACACGTTTCCCCGGATATTGGTCAGACCCGCCGTCGGATCGCTGATCCAGACGCGCAGCACATAGTCGACACTGCTGTCGCCAAAGCCCGTGATATGGCACACAGGGTCATGCCCCGGCCCGCTCAGCACCCGCTTGACCGATTTCGCCGCGCCGATCGCCACTGCGCGAACCACATGCGGGTCATCGGAATAGCTGGTGCCGAATGTCAGATCCAGCCGCACGAACTGGTCCGAATGGGACCAGTTCACCACCTGCCCGGTGATCAGGTCCTCGTTGGGGATCAGGTATTCACGCCCGTCGCGGGTGACCACCGAGACGTACCGCGCCCCCAGAGAATTGATCCAGCCGAATGTCTCGCCCAGCGAAATCACGTCGCCCGGTTTGATCGAGCGGTCCATCAGGATGATCACGCCCGAGATCAGGTTCGACACCACCTTTTGCAAACCAAAGCCGATACCCACACCGATCGCACCCGACAGGAACGCCAGCCCGGTCAGGTCGAACCCCAGGGTCCGGATCGCCACGATGAAGACCCAGCCGTAGAGCAGCACCTGTACCGCTTTTCCCAGCAGCACCTGCATGGACGGCGAGATGTCATCGTTGCGCTTCAGCGCATTCGACGCCCCTTGCGATGCCAGCCGCGCCAGCACGAACAGCGCCCCGATCAGCAGCGTTGCCTTGAGAATCCCCAGCACCGAGATATGCAATGCGCCGATCTCGATTGCGATTCCGTCGAGGAAAGAGGCGACCGTATCGGTCAGGTTCAACGCCACCACGGTGGCATAGATCCACATCGACCAGCGAAAGATGATGCGCAACGTACCGTTGCGCACCGCCCGCGCCACCAGCGCGATCACCAACAGGGCGGTCGCCAGCGTCGCTACCACCCCGATGATGTAGCTGCGCGAAGGCCAGGTGCTCTCCTGCATCACCAGATAGACGGCCCAGCTCAACACGACGAAATACAGAAGAGAGAGACGCCGCATAAGCAGCACCAGCGTACGCAGGCGCCATTTCGGCCAACCCTCGCGCGCCCGCGCCCAATCCTCCCAGTACCGGCGGGTGATGATCGACAAAACCATCGAAATGGCCACCAGCACCACGACGATCAGCATCTGGTATTGCCGCCAACCCGGTGTCGTGAACAGCCCAAGCAGTTTCTGGCCTGCTGTCAGGATCGCCGTCAGCAGCTCTTCCAGCGTGGCGGGCAGGATGTCGTTGTCCATTCGTTTTCTCCCGCCACCCAGCTTGACAGTGCCACCCCCGGTTTCGCAAGACCTTGCGAGACTCGGGGGACAGCTGTATCTGGACATCATGAAACCCTATGACGCCCCGAACATGAACCTTCAAGACCGCGCCCGCCTGCGCGAACGGTTCTTCGGCGCGACCCGGTCCGTGCTGGCCCGCCTATAAGGGGCCCAAGCCATGACCTCCGCCAAATTCCATTCAGAACGGGAGAGGACAGATGTCCCCCAAGACACTCTATGACAAGATCTGGGATGCGCATGTCGCGCACGAGGCAGAAGACGGCACCTGCCTGCTTTATATCGACCGTCACCTCGTACACGAGGTGACCAGCCCGCAGGCCTTCGAAGGTCTGCGCATGGCGGGCCGCAAGGTCCGCGCACCGGAAAAGACCATCGCGGTGCCGGATCACAACGTCCCCACCACCGAAGGCCGCGAAGATCCCGCGCAGATGACCGAGGAAAGCCGCATCCAGGTCCAGGCGCTCGACAAGAACGCGCGTGATTTCGGCATCCACTACTATCCGGTCTCCGACATCCGTCAGGGCATCGTGCATATCGTCGGCCCCGAACAGGGCTGGACCCTGCCGGGCATGACCGTGGTCTGCGGTGACAGCCATACCGCGACCCACGGCGCCTTCGGTGCATTGGCTCACGGCATCGGCACCTCCGAGGTCGAGCATGTTCTGGCCACCCAGACACTGATCCAGAAGAAATCGAAGAACATGAAGGTGGAGATCACCGGCAAGCTGAACCCGGGCGTCACCGCCAAGGACATCACGCTGGCCGTGATCGGCAAGACCGGCACCGCCGGCGGCACCGGCTATGTCATCGAATATTGTGGCGAGGCGATCCGCGATCTCTCGATGGAAGGCCGCATGACCGTCTGCAACATGGCGATCGAAGGCGGCGCCCGCGCCGGCCTGATCGCGCCGGACCAGAAGACCTTCGACTACGTCCAGGGCCGCCCGCACGCGCCCAAGGGCGCCCAGTGGGAAGCCGCGCTTGCCTGGTGGAAGACACTCTATTCCGACGACGACGCCCATTGGGACAAGGTGGTGACGATCAAGGGCGAGGATATCGCGCCGGTCGTGACCTGGGGCACCAGCCCCGAGGACGTGCTGCCGATCACCGCAACCGTGCCTGCGCCCGAAGACTTCAAGGGCGGCAAGGTCGAGGCGGCACGCCGCTCTCTCGACTACATGGGGCTGACCCCCGGCCAGAAGCTGTCGGATATCGAGATCGACACGGTATTCATCGGTTCCTGCACCAACGGCCGGATCGAAGACCTGCGCGCCGCGGCGGAAATCGTGAAAGGCAAGAAGATCAAGGTCAAGCGTGCGATGGTGGTGCCCGGCTCGGGCCTTGTTCGCGCCCAGGCCGAGGAAGAAGGTCTTGCCGACATCTTCAGAGAGGCCGGTTTCGAGTGGCGCCTGGCCGGATGCTCGATGTGCCTGGCGATGAACCCCGACCAGTTGCAGCCGGGCGAGCGCTGCGCCGCGACCTCGAACCGCAACTTCGAGGGCCGTCAGGGCCGGGGCGGCCGCACCCACCTGCTCAGTCCCGCCATGGCTGCCGCTGCGGCAATCACGGGAAAGCTGACAGATGTGCGCGAGTTGATGTAAACTTCTCTCATAACTTAGCTTTTTGAGGGATACTGAAATGAGTGACTGGCTGAAACTGATGCTGCTGGGCCTCTTGTCGGTCGTGTTCGGGGTTATCGTCCTCGGCGCGCCGGTGGTGGCATCGGTGGCGATTACCACCCTGACCGGGATCATGCTGCTGATCGGCGGTGGGCTTCAGGCTGTGGGCGGGTTCACCGTCGAAGGGGCCGGCAACAAGATCCTGTCGATCATCATGGGTATCATCATGGTGTTCCTCGGCTGGTCTTTCCTGTCGCACCCGCTGGAAGGCACGCTGACGCTGGCCACGGTGGTGATGATCCTGTTTGCCGCCGGCGGCATCGCCCGGATCATCCTGTCGTTCCAGATGCGCGGCACCGGCCTGTTCTGGCCGACACTCATTTCGGGCGTCCTGTCCCTGGGCCTTGCCGCCTATGTCATGGCGAATGCAGGGGTCGGGCTGGCGTTCAGCCTTCTGGGTATCCTCATGGGTATCGAGATGCTCTTCAACGGCTTCGGCCTGATCTTCGCCGCGCTCTTCCTGCGCAGCACGGCGAAACACGCGTAACCGGGTCACGGGACCGGAGACTATCCGTCCGCGCCTGTGACTCTTTGAAACTGGATCGGGCTGCGCAAACACGCAGACCCGATCCTCATCAGAGATATAGCGCCCGCATCAGACGCGGGCCCGAACCAGGAGCCTGGATATGGACAAGTTCGAAAAACTGCAGGGCATCGCCGCGCCGATGCCGCTTATCAACATCGACACCGACATGATCATCCCCAAGGTGTTTCTCAAGACCATCAAGCGGTCTGGCCTTGGGGTGAACCTGTTCGACGAGATGCGTTATGACGCCGACGGCAACGAAAACCCCTATTTCGTGCTGAACAAGCCCCAGTACCGCGATGCCGAGATCCTGGTCGCCGGTGACAATTTCGGCTGCGGCTCGTCGCGCGAACACGCCCCCTGGGCGATCAAGGACTTCGGGATCAAATGCGTGATCTCGACATCCTTCGCCGACATCTTCTTCAACAACTGTTTCAAGAACGGCATCCTGCCTATCGTGCTGCCCCAGGAACAGGTCGACATCCTTATGAAGGATGCAGAAAAAGGCCAGAACGCCCGGATGACCGTCGATCTGGAAGCGCAGGAGATCACTACGTCGGACGGTGAGGTCATCCCCTTCGAGGTGGATTCCTTCAAGAAACACTGCCTGCTCAACGGTCTCGACGATATCGGCCTGACGATGGAAAAGGCCGCCGCGATCGACGCGTTCGAAACCCGCGCCGCCCAGTCGCGCCCCTGGGTCTGAGCCCCCGCATCGCAAAAAAACGCTGCGCCGCGCCCACCCGGGCGCGGCATTTTCGTCCAAGGGACGGGCACACTTAATACGCGATTATGCATGAAGACTCGCACAACCACTAAATGTGGTTTTTTTCGCCAGCCTGACCGGAAAATTCACCCTTTCTGATGCAAGATGGCACCAGTTTCGCCATGATTTCGCCTCAATAGGCGGGTCTCGTGACTCGACAGCTTGAGTGAAAGGCCAAATCGCGGCACAAATGAGGCCAAAATGAGGCACCCGCGAAAGCGGGATCAAGTTGGAACAAAGGCGCGGCAACGAATCGGCCTGTCCAGTTTGAAGGGATCGGACAGTGATAGGACGCATCACGGGCGCAGCTCTGCGTGGAATACTGGTGGCGCTGGTCGTCGTCATTCCGTCGTTGTATCTGCCAAGCGGCGCGGCAACCTCGAGCGAGGTTGTCGTTCTTTTTGCGATCCTCGGTTTCGTGCTGACATTTTCGGAGTACAACGCAACTTTTCCCAGTTTTCTGGAGTTTCGCGACGCTCCACCCCTGAACCGGATGCGGTTCATTGCCCTGGTGACCATGATCACATCCCTTACGCTGATCACGAAGCACCGGTTTGAACCCACCAATGTCACGACATTGTTTTCGGGCCTGGGACTGTTGATCGCGCACTTGGTCGATTTCCCCTTTTCCCCGGTTCGCCTTGTTGTCCTGATGCTGCCGCAGGGCGCAGTTCCCGAAGTGATACAGAACGTCCGGATCGCGGCCGCAGTTACCTATGTCATTGCAATGATTACGGTCTTGTCCTTCTGGTTTGCTGTTCGCGTACGCGGCTGGCCCAGCGGGAACGGCGCATTCAACGTCTGGATCAACCTGCCTCTGTTCGATCCGACAACCGGTGGCGATGTGGTGGCGCGGATGCAGCGCGACGGGCGGGTCAACATGATCCTGGGGGTTTTGCTGCCCTTCATCATTCCCGCCATCGTCAAGATGGCCTCTGAACTGCTTGATCCGATCGGCCTGACCAACCCGCAGACCCTGATCTGGACAATGAGCGCCTGGGCTTTCCTTCCCGCGTCGATGATCATGCGCGGCCTCGCGATGATGCGCATCGCAGAAATGATCGAGGAAAAGCGCCGCCGCGCCTATTTGAACGCAAAGGCGATGCAGACGGCATGATCCGCATTCCGGCAATGCTGGTGGCTCTTCTGGCCACCTGTGCCGGCGCCGAACCGCTTCGCATCGCCAGTTTCAATGTCGAACTGGGCCGGGAGGGTCCGGGCCTGATGCTGCGCGACATCGAAGGCGGTCGCGACAAACAGGTTGACGCCGTCGTTGCCGTCATCGCCCGGATCAGGCCGGACATTCTCGCCTTGCAGGGAATGGATTGGGACCACGAGGCGCGCGCGCTGGCGGCGTTGTCGGACAGGCTGACCCAGGCAGGCTGGGACATGCCGCACAGCTTTGCCTTGCGCCCCAACAGCGGCATGGCCAGCGATCTCGACCTCGACGGTGACGGACGCATTGCCGGGCCGGGCGATTCACAGGGCTACGGCAGGTTCACAGGCCAGAACGGTATTGCTCTTCTGTCGCGCCACCGGTTTGTCACGGACGAGGCGCGCGATCTCTCGACACTTTTGTGGCGTGACCTGCCGGGCGCGGACCTGCCTTCCACCGAGGGCGTTCCGTTTCCGTCCGAGGCGGCGCAAGCAGCGCAGCGCCTGTCATCAACCGGACACTGGCTGATACCTGTCGAAACGCCAGCGGGGAGGGTCACATTGCTGACCTACCAGGCCGGACCGCCCGTGTTCGATGGCCCCGAGGATCGAAACGGCCTGCGCAATCGCGATGAAACCCGGTTCTGGCAAGTCCTGCTGGACGGCGGTCTGGGCACCGTACCTGATGGGCCTTTCGTGCTTGCAGGCGGCAGCAATCTCGATCCCTGGGACGGCGAGGGTTACAACCGGACCATGCGCGATCTGTTGGATGACCCGCGCCTGCGGGATCCGGCGCCCGTCAGCGCGGGTGCCGAAATGTCCGGTCCCCAAGGGCACCGGGGTCCGGATGGACAGGATACCGTCGATTGGCCAGGCGTGGGCCGATACCGGGTCGATTATGTCCTGCCCTCGTCCCATTGGCGGATCGAAGGCTCCGGTGTCCACTGGCCTGCACCTGGAGAGCCCGGCGCTCGGGAAGCGTCAGACGCCAGCCGTCACCGGCTGGTCTGGGTGGATATCGCGCTGCCTTAGCGTTGCCGGTATCGCCTGCGCGAGCGCCTGCGCCAGCGGCGTCTGGCGGAACCCCGGCAACATCCGGTCAAAGACCGCGCCGTCGAGCCGATGCGGCGTGTTCCACAGATACCGCATCTCCAGCAGGCACCGGGCCATCGGCCAGACCGGCCGCGCCAGATGCAACGGCAGCCAGTTCATCTGTTTCAGTGCCACCCGCCCCCCGGTGACTTCGCCCAGCGCCTGTGCCAGATCCCGTCCGGTCAGCGTGTATCCCGCAAATACCAGATCGCAGAATTGCGGCAGATCGGCCCGGCGTTCGGCCAGTTCGACGGTGGCGCGCGCCAGGTCGGGCAACCAGGCCCAGGCATGGGCAATGTCCGGGTTGCCGGGATAAGTGAACCTGCCCCGCGCCAGCGACTTGATCATGATCTCGTCGAACCAGTTGCCCGAGGCTTCGGTGTCCAGGAAATCGCCCGATCGCAGGATGATGGTGCGCACGCCCGAGGCGCGATAGGCCGCTTCCATGTCGATCCGGATCCGGCCCAGCGGGTTGGTCGCCCGGTGCGGTGACTCGGCCCCCCAGGGGCTGGGTGTATCGGGACCGAACACATAGACATTGCCCGAAACGATGACGGTGGCATCCGCAGCTTTTGCCGCCTCGATCACTTGCGCATGCAGCGCGGGCACCTGCCGCGCCCAGTCCGGATAGGGCGGGTTCCACGCGTTGACGATCACATCGGCTCTGCGCGCGGCTTCTCGCAGATCGTCGCGCTTCCGATCGAACGCGGTCACGGCCCATCCCGCGCGGCGAAAGGCAATCGCGGCGTTGCGGCCGAACCGGCCCGAAGCGCCTAGGATCAGAACTGTCTGGGTCATGGTTGGTCTCCTGTCTTGTACATCTTCGTACAAAACGGACATACCTATTCACCACATAGGTATAAATTGCACAAATTCGTATTTCATGCATTCATTGATGAATGGACAGATTTCCCGCGCACATGGACTGGTCGCTGGTCCAGAGCTTTCTCGCCGTGGCTGAAACCGGCTCTCTTTCGGCTGCTGCACGGCGATTGTCGCTCAGCCAGCCGACGCTGGGGCGGCATATCCAAACCTTTGAAAAGGCGCTGAAACTGTCCCTTTTCGAACGGCACCCGCGCGGCTTGCGTCTGAGCGAGGCAGGTGAGCGTATCCTGCCCCTGGCGCAACAGGCGCAACACACGATGAGCGCCATGGCCCTTGCCGCCGAAGGCGAGTCGCAAACACTCGCCGGAACCGTGCGCATCACCGCCTCGGTCTTTGCATCGCACTACATATTGCCCGAAATTATCGCGAAAATAAGGGCAGTTGAGCCATTAATCGAACTGGAACTCGTACCCAGCGACATCACCGAGAACCTGCTGTTCCGCGCTGCCGACATCGCGGTGCGCATGTACCGGCCGCGACAGATCGACATCGTCGCCCGTCATGTCCGCGACATCGGCATGTGCGTCTGCGCCGCATCGTCCTACCTCGACCGTGCCGGCCGTCCGGCCACCGCCGAGGACCTACTGAGCCACGACCTGGTCGGGTTCGACGAAAATCCGCTGATCATCGAGACAATGCAGTCCATGGGCTGGTCTGCAACCCGGCATTCCTTCGCCGTGCGCTGCGACAACCAAAGCGCCTACTGGCAATTGATCCGCACCGGCTGCGGCATCGGATTCTCCCAGCGCAGCATTGCCGAAAGCGACCCGCTGGTCGAGGTCCTGCCGCTCGACCTGCCGATCCCGCCGCTCCCGGTCTGGCTGGCCGCGCCGCAGGCCATGCGGCAAACCCCGCGCATTCGCCGTGTCTGGGATCTGTTGGCCGAAGGGTTGCTGTCAGCCCCGTTCTAAGATCACGGTACGACTTTCCGCAAAACCGGCCGAACCGTCGGTTTTCTTCTGGATTCCGGCAGTTTCGCCACCTGCGCCGCATTGACCGTATGCGCGCGTCACGCTAGGGCGGATGCGACGTAACGCTAGGAGAAACCTCATGTCCAACCCTTCGCTCCTTATTCTGCCCGGCGACGGTATCGGCCCCGAAGTCATGGCCGAAGTGCGCAAGATCATCGACTGGTTCGGCGCCAATCGCGGCCTGCAATTCGACGTGAGTGAAGATCTGGTCGGGGGGGCGGCCTATGACGTGCATGGTGTGCCGCTGTCCGACGAAACCATGGCCAAGGCGCAGGAGGTCGACGCGGTTCTGCTGGGGGCCGTCGGTGGTCCGAAATACGACAACCTCGATTTCAGCGTGAAACCCGAACGCGGCCTGCTGCGCCTGCGCAAGGAAATGGACCTGTTCTCGAACCTGCGCCCGGCCCAGTGTTTCGATGCGCTGGCCGATTTCTCGTCGCTGAAGAAGGACGTGGTGGCCGGTCTCGACATCATGATCGTGCGAGAACTGACTTCGGGCGTCTATTTCGGCGAACCGCGCGGTATCTTCGAGGAAGGTAACGAGCGCGTCGGCATCAATACCCAGCGTTACACCGAAAGCGAGATCGAACGCGTGGCGCGCTCGGCCTTTGAACTGGCGATGCGCCGCAACAAGAAACTCTGCTCGATGGAAAAGGCCAACGTGATGGAGTCGGGCATCCTCTGGCGCGAAGTCGTGACCCGCGTCGGCCAGGAGTATCCCGAGGTCGAACTGAGCCACATGTACGCCGATGCCGGCGCCATGCAGCTGACCCGCTGGCCCAAGCAGTTCGACGTGATCGTGACCGACAACCTGTTCGGCGATCTGCTGTCCGACCTGGCCGCGATGCTGACCGGCAGCCTTGGCATGCTGCCGTCGGCCTCGCTGGGCGCACCAATGGCCAACGGCCGACCCAAGGCGCTTTATGAGCCGGTGCACGGCTCGGCCCCCGACATCGCAGGCCAGGGCAAGGCAAACCCGATCGCCTGCATCCTCAGCTTTGCTATGGCATTGCGCTACAGCTTCGACCAGGGCGCCGAAGCAGACCGGCTGGAAGCTGCCGTCGAGAAGGTTCTGGCCGATGGTGTCCGCACCGCCGACCTGCTGGGAGAGGAAGGCGTGAGCCCTGTTTCGACCAGCCAGATGGGCGATGCCATCCTGGCCGCGCTGGACGCCAGCCTGTAACAGACCTCAGCCTGCGGTTGGTGCAACCACCGCAGGCAACCCGCCATCTGCTGACCGATGGTAATGCGCGACACGCTCTGCGTGATGCAGAACCCGGTCCAGCCAGCGCATTGCGTCTGTGTGGGAAAACACCTCTGTCAATTTGTATATCCCGGCGTGTTCACCCAGCAGCATTGCGCGCCGGTGACGATTTCGGCGCGCGTTGACCAGCGCGCACAGGCGCTCCAGTCTCTCGACCGTGTGTGTCGCCCCCACGGCCTTGCCCGCCTGTGCCAGTGCAGCACCGGCGGCAAGGGCTGGACGGCGCGACATCCTGTCGGTCAACAACGTGTCGATATTGTCTGTCTGTCTCACCCGTTCAAGCAGCCGGGAAAGATGGTCGATCTGGTGGAGCAGATCCGAATAGACCTGTATCTCGTTCTGGCGGTCCCGCGAGAGGCGGATTTCAGACAGGAAACCGCGCAAATCTTCCAGCGCAGGATCACAGATCCCGACCGCGGACAGGGGCCGATAATCCGGCCTTTCGGACAGAGCTGCCGACAAGGCGGAAAACAGCCGCCCGGCGACAATCGCAACCGCGGATTGCGCGGTCAGCAGGGCCGTATTGGGATAGGCCAACATGTGCCGGTCGAGAACGAACAGGCGTTCCGGCACCTTCTCGGGCAGAATGCGCGCAACAAGATCGGCAAACCTCGAAGTCCAGGGCAAGAACAACGCGGTTCCCATGAGGTTGAAACCGGTGTGAAACACCAGCAGGGCCGTCATCTCGTCGCTGCCATTCACGATATGCTCCAACAGCGGCCGTATCAGCAGCAAGAGCGGAAAGGCGATCACCGAGGTCACGAGGTTGAACAGAAGATTGGCAAGTGCGGTCTGTCGCATCGGAACCGACCCGCCGGTCGAGGCAAGAACAGCCGTGAAGGTTGTTCCGATGTTCATCCCGATGACAATTGCCGCGGCCTGAACCAACGAGATCGCCCCGGCCGACAACATCACCAGCGACAGGGCCATGGCCGCGCTGGATGACTGCATGATGATCGTGAGCCCGGCGCCAATACCGGCAAGGGCCAACAGGCCGAGCGGACCCGAGCCCGGCAACTTGTCCGGTGTGACATGGGAAGTCATGTCTCCCGCACCCGATTGCATCAGGTCAAGCCCGATCAGCAACAGGCAAAGCCCGGCCAGTACACGCCCTGTCCGGGCAATGGCCCCTTTGCCCAGCAGGTCGGCCAGCGCCGCCGGAAAGAGCAGAGCCAAAGCGATGTTTCCCAGCTTCAGCTTGAAGCCCAGAATGGACACCATCCATCCGGTCGCGGTTGTTCCGATATTGGCGCCAAAGATCACCCCAAGCGCCTGGGGCATGGACAGGAGTCCCGCTCCGACAAATCCGACCGTCATGACAGTGGTCGCGCTGGAGGATTGCACGATGGCGGTCGTCGCCGCACCGGTCAGGACACCGTGCATCGGCGTCGTGGTGAACCGGGTCAAAATGCGGCGCAGATTGCTGCCGGCCGCATCGCGCAGGGCGGCGGTCATGATCTCCATTCCCAGAAGAAACATGCCAATGCCGCCAACCAGAAAGAAATAGTTTTCGCCCATAAAGCTCCGTCCAGCCCGATCATTGTTCCGCAACGCGGCGACCGCGACAAGCCTGATCATTTCCCGCAGTCTCGGCAAAATCGCACTTGCAAGTCCGCAATACCGGGTATAGATCACCCGCCACGGTCGGAGTGTAGCTCAGCCTGGTAGAGCACTGTCTTCGGGAGGCAGGGGCCGGAGGTTCGAATCCTCTCACTCCGACCAGAAACAACAAAGGCGCCCACGGGCGCCTTTGTTGTTTCTGGTCAATCGGCTTCTACTGAACTCCCGACGTTTTACAAAAGGCGATTGCGTCCAGTTCTTTGAACAACCACGCGACCGAAACACCGTCAATCCCGCCTGGCGTACGTCGGCCTCCGACAGGTTCATCGCCCGTCCGATCGATCAGATGTGGGGACTGGACATCTGGACCTTGGCTTCAGTCGATCCGGCGGATCAGGAACTGGTTTCCGGGCCCCCGCTTCATCTCGAACCGTTTCAGGTCGGCCAGAAGGTCGCTCAGCTTGCGCTTACCGTAGCTGCGTGTGTCGAAATCGGGATTCGCCGCCACGATCAGCTGACCGATGCGGCCCAGCGCGAACCATTCGTCGTCCTGGTCGATAGCGTCCATGGCCCGGATCACCAGGTCTGTCGGATCTTCCAGTTTGTCCGTGGCGCCCGTGATGGCCTGGGGTTGGCCAGGTTTCGCTTTCGGCTGCGATTCGGGCATCAGGTTCTCGACATAGATGAACCGTTTGCACGCCTTGACAAAGGCCGCTGGCGTCTTGCGCATTCCGATACCGAAAACATCCAGGCCCTGCTCCCGGATACGGCTGGCCAGTCGGGTGAAATCGCTGTCCGACGAGATCAGGACGAACCCGTCGAAACGGCCCGAATGCAGAATGTCCATCGCGTCGATCACCAGCGCGATGTCGCTGGCGTTCTTGCCGGTGGTATTGGCGAATTGCTGGTGCGGCACGATCGCAAGCCCGGCGATCGTGTCCTTGCTCCAGCCTTGCGGCGCGCCGCCTGAAAAGTCCCCATAGATCCGGCGTATACTGGCCTCGCCCAAGGTGGCGATCTCCTCGAAGATCGCCTCTGCATACCTGGCCGAAATGTTGTCGGCGTCGATGAGAACCGCGAGAAGCGGCGCGCTCTGGCTCATCAGTAGACCACGACCGAGCGGATCGATTCGCCCGCGTGCATCAGGTCGAAGCCCTTGTTGATCTCCTCCAGAGTCAGCGTGTGGGTGATCATCGGGTCGATCTCGATCTTGCCGTCCATGTACCAGTCCACGATCTTGGGCACATCCGTCCGGCCCTTGGCGCCGCCGAACGCGGTGCCCTTCCACACCCGGCCCGTCACTAGCTGAAACGGACGGGTCGAGATCTCGGCCCCCGCCGGTGCGACGCCGATGATGATGCTCTCGCCCCAGCCCTTGTGCGCGGCCTCCAGCGCGGTGCGCATCACCTGCACATTGCCGGTGGCGTCAAAGGTATAATCCGCACCGCCCCTGGTCAGTTCGACCAGATGCGCCACCATGTCGCCCGAAACATCCTTGGGATTGACGAAATCGGTCATGCCAAAGCGTTTGGCCATTTCGACCTTGGCCGGGTTCAGGTCGACGCCGACGATCTGGTCGGCGCCCGCGAGCCGCAGGCCCTGGATCACGTTGAGCCCGATGCCGCCCAGGCCGAAAACCACCGCGCGGCTGCCGATTTCCACCTTGGCTGTATTGATCACCGCGCCGATGCCGGTGGTCACGCCGCAGCCGATATAGCAGATCTTGTCGAAGGGCGCGTCCGGGCGCACCTTGGCCAGCGCGATCTCGGGCAGGACGGTGTGGTTCGAAAAGGTCGAGCAGCCCATGTAATGCAGGATCGGCGTGCCATCCAGCATCGAGAACCGGGTGGTGCCGTCCGGCATCAGGCCCTTGCCCTGGGTGGCGCGAATGGCCTGGCAAAGGTTGGTCTTGCCGCTCAGGCAATATTCACACTGCCGACATTCCGGCGTGTAGAGCGGGATCACGTGATCGCCGGGTTTCAGGCTGGTCACGCCGGGGCCCACCTCCAGCACTACGCCCGCGCCTTCATGGCCCAGGATGGCGGGGAACAGCCCCTCGGGATCCGCGCCCGACAGGGTGAACTCGTCCGTGTGGCAGATGCCCGTCGCCTTGATCTCCACCAGAACCTCGCCCGCTTTCGGGCCTTCGAGGTTGACGTCCATGATCTCCAACGGTTTGCCCGCTTCGATCGCTACCGCCGCACGTGTCCGCATGTTCGCTGTCTCCCTGTCTGATCGTCACCGCCCGGATCACGTCGCCGGGTTTTGTTCATGCCGGTGTCGTGTCAGGTTTCTAGAGCACCTGACCATACGGAACCGACATTTGTCAAAAAGGGAACGCCAATGTACCGAGCTACGTCCATTTTTCTCTTGCTGGCCGCCTGTTCGGGTGCGGCCGAGCAAACCCCGGCCGCCGGACCCGCCCCGTTGGATCTGGGTATGTGCGGGGGTGAAGGGCTGGAGGGCATCATTGGACAGCCGGTCGCGGATGTGATGGCGCGCCTGCCCGACGGTGTGCGGGTGATCGGCCCCGACACGGTGGTGACGCAGGATTACCGGCCTGACCGTCTGAACGTGACGACAGATGAAGCTGGCACGGTCACCGGGTTCGCCTGCGGCTGAACCCGCAGGAACCGGGTCGCATCGGCGGCGCCGGCCACGCAGGATCGGGGCAACCAGACAGGAGACCCCGCCATGATCCGTATCACCGCCCTGCCCACGCCCGAGGTTCGCGCCCTGCAATCAGGCGGGCCCGACGCCTATGGCAACCCGCCCGAACGTGCCGTTTCGGACGGCGGTGGAAATCCGTGCCGCCATTGCCTGCGCCATGTTCCGAAAGGGACAGAGATGCTGATCCTCGCCCACCGCCCTTTTGCGACGGTACATCCCTATGCCGAGACTGGGCCGATCTTTCTGTGCGCCAATCCGTGCGACCGGCATGTCGACGACGGTACGCTGCCAGAGGTGCTGACCAGTTCGCCCGACTACCTGATCAAGGGCTATGACCGGAACGACCGTATCGTCTACGGCACAGGGCGCGTGACCCCTGCGGCCGATCTGGCCAACGGGGCCGCGGCGATCCTGTCGCGACCGGATGTGGCCTATGTCCATGTCCGTTCGGCGCGCAACAATTGCTATCAGGCACGCATCGACCGGGCCTGAGCCAGTGACATTCGCCGTATGGCCGTTACTGCGCCGAGGTGAGCGCGAGGAACACGTCCTCCAGGTCCGCCTGCTCGGTCCGCACGTCGCGGATGCGGAGTCCGGCGGCGCGCACCGCGGCCAGAACATCCTCGGCACTGGTCTGGCGGCTGTGATAGCGCAGCACAAGTGTTCCGTCGCCACGTTCTTCGGCCTCGATCCCCGCCCCCTTGGGCAGGCTTGTGACCGGCCCGTCTGGCTGGATCACCATCGCCCGCGCATCGAGCCGGCCCAGCAGGTTGGCGGTACTGTCCCGCGCCACCACGCTGCCCTGGTTGATGATGGCGATCTCGTCGCACATCTCCTGCGCCTCCTCCAGGTAATGGGTGGTCAGGATGATCGTCATGCCTTGGGCATTGAGCTTGCGCACATTGGTCCACAGCATCTGGCGCAACTCGATATCAACCCCGGCGGTGGGTTCGTCCAGCACCAGCACCTGCGGCCGGTGCACCAGCGCCTTGGCCAACAAAAGCCGCCGCCGCATACCGCCCGACAGCGTACGGGCATAGGACTCGGCCTTGTCGGTCAGCCCCACCAGCGCCAGGATCTCGTCGCTCCAGCGCTGCGACTTCGGCACACCATAGAGACCCGCCTGCACCTCGAGCGCGCCGCGCGGGGTAAAGAACGGATCCAGGTTCAGCTCCTGCGGCATCACGCCGATGGCGGCGCGCGACTGGCGCGGGTTCTGGTCCTGGTCAAAGCCCCAGATCGTGACCTTTCCTGCGGTCTTGGTCACCAACCCCGCCAGAATGTTGATAAGCGTGGACTTTCCCGCCCCGTTCGGCCCCAGAAGACCAAACACCGACCCCCGCGGCACGCGCAGGTCGATGTCCTTCAACGCCTGTTTCTCCGGCTGCCCGTGGCTGCCGCGATAGGTCTTGGTCAGACCCTCGATATGGATCGCGTCCTGGCTCATGCGCGGGTCTTGCTCCTGCTCGACTTGTCGCCCATAAACGCACCTAATCCATGTCCGCCGTGCCGACAACCACAAGAAGGGCCCTCAAGCGATGACCATCGAAGCGCCGGAAACCAAGATCGTCGAGAAAAGCCGCGTTGCCTGTGACGGGGGCGAAGGCGCATTGGGACACCCGCGCGTGTGGTTGCAGATCCCCGAGGATACCGGCTGGGTCGAATGCCCCTATTGCGACTGCAAATACGTGCTGAAAGGCAGCAAGGCTGGCTGACAGACGCAACTGTTTTCCCGCAAGGGACACGGTTCGGGAAACAAGGGTTTCCGAACTCTAATTCGCGTAGATCTCCGCGTCACCCTGGGCGGCAGCGACCCTGCCGGGGTCCGGAGTTTGCTCTGCTCCGAATATCAGGGCCAGGCAATCCTTCGCGTATTTTTTGTGCCATGGCGCCCCGTTGTCCGGGCGCACGGGCGCACTATCGTTGAATTTTACGGTCGAAAGCCCGCTGTCCCGCCGTAATGGGCGACTGTACGATCGACTTGAGGTATTGGAATCACACGTCAGGCAATTCGGACAAACACGCATTTAGGGGCTGATCTGCCCGTTCCGCGATTTCGTTGGGAGATTTGAGACAATGCGACGTCAACTTCTTTCTTTAACTGCATCCAGTCTTGTCCTTTCCCTGCCCGTTGCGGCACAAGAGCTCCGACCTTCGGCGCTGGATCGTGAAGTCGAATATTCGCCGTATTTGCAGGAAGACTATCCCAACCAGGTGTTTTTCGGCGATACGCATCTTCATACCTCCTTTTCGGCCGATGCCGGGTTGGTCGGGGCGACGACGACGCCGGACGACGCTTTCCGCTTCGCCAAGGGCGAGGAGGTGATCTCCTCGAACGGCATCCCGGCACGCCTGCAACGCCCGCTGGATTTTCTCGTGGTGACGGATCACGCCGAGAACCTCGGCCTTCCGGCCGCGCTGGCCGCCAATGACCCGGTTCTGGTCGATACCGACTGGGGTGCCCAACTTGCCGCAATTGCCGCGCCGGGGACCGAGGAAGCGATGATCGCGGCCTACGAATTCTGGATGGAGGCAACCTTTGCCGGCATGGACCCGCTGGCTGGCACGCCCTTTGGCCAGACGATGTGGGAAAAAGCCACCGAAGCGGCGGAACGCCACAATATTCCAGGCGCCTTCACCGCCTTCATCGGCTTTGAATGGACATCACAGCCCAACGGCTCGAACATGCACCGCAATCTGATCTATCGCGATGGCAAGGATTTAGCCGACCGGAAGGTGCCGATCAGTTCCTATGACAGCGACGACCCAGAGGTCTTGTGGGACTGGATGGAGGATTACGAGACGACAACCGGCGGGCGCATGCTGGCCATCCCGCACGGCGGCAACCTGTCCAACGGGTTGATGTTCGATGACATCACGCTGTCGGGCGAAGCGCTGACCGAAGCGTATGCACAAAGGCGCATGCGGTATGAACCGCTCTACGAGATCACCCAGATGAAAGGCGATGGCGAGACCCACCCGATGCTCTCGGCCGATGACGAGTTCGCCGATTACGGGACATGGGACAAGGGCAGCTTCGGCCCGGACCCCAAGACGCCCGACATGCTACCCAGGGAATATGCCCGATCGGCTTGGCTGCGGGGGCTCGATTACGAGGCCGCGCTTGGCGTCAACCCGTTCAAGTTCGGTGTGGTGGGCTCGACCGATGCCCACACCGGCCTTTCCACTGCGGCCGAGGACAACTTCTTTGGCAAGGTTGCGCTGGTCGAGCCGACCGGCGACCCGATCCGATACGAGGAACCGATCACCGGGCGCTTCACACCCGACGACCCGGCGGACGACCTGCGACATGCGGATGCGCTTGCCTCGGGGCTTGCCGCGGTCTGGGCGCGGGAAAACACTCGCGAGGCACTCTGGGACGCCATGGAACGCAAGGAGGTCTATGCCACGACAGGGACACGCCTGCGTGTGCGTGTCTTCGGCGGTTGGGATTTCACCGAGGAAGACATGGATCGCTCGGATTTTACCGCGCGGGGCTATGATGCGGGCGTACCGATGGGCGGCAACCTGAGCGCGCCACCCGATGGCGCGACACCGCGCTTCCTCATCCGCGCCCTGCGCGACCCGGACGGCGCGAACCTGGACCGGATCCAGATGATCAAGGGCTGGACCACACCTGACGGACCGCAGGAACGGGTCCACGATGTCGCCTGGTCGGGCGACCGCACTCCGGATGCCAACGGCAAGCTGCCACCGGTGGGCGATACCGTGGATGCGGCGACCGCAAGCTACACCAACACCATAGGAGAGCCGTTCCTGGAAGCCTATTGGGAAGACCCCGAATTCGACCCCGATCAACGCGCGTTCTACTATGTCCGGGTGATCGAGATTCCGACACCGCGTTGGACAACCTATGACAGCGTGTTCTTCGGTATTCCCCTGCCGGACACCATCGACGTCAGCCAGCAGGAACGCGCCTATACCTCGCCGATCTGGTACACCCCGAACTAGGGCCGTCTCGCGTCCTTGGGTCCGTCCCCCCTTCACCCCCGTCCCGTTCCGTGGCAGGACAGGGACAGCGAACAAGAGGGAGATACGGGCATGAGCACATTCGGCAAGGGTTGCCATCTGCACCTGATCGACGGATCGGCCTTTATCTTTCGCGCCTATCACGCGCTGCCGCCGCTGACCCGCAAATCCGACGGCTTGCCGATCGGGGCGGTGTCGGGCTTCTGCAACATGCTGCAACGCTATGTCGATGGCGATCATGGGCCGGATGCGCCGACCCATCTGGCAGTGATTTTCGACAAGGGCAGCCATACGTTCCGCAACGACCTCTATGACCTTTACAAGGCCAACCGCGAGGCGATGCCCGAGGATCTGCGCCCGCAGATCCCGCTGACCCGCCAGGCCACCGAGGCATTCAACATCCCCTGCAAGGAGCTTGAGGGCTACGAGGCAGACGACATCATCGCCACGCTGGCGCACCAGGCGCGCGATGCCGGCGGGCGGGTCACAATCGTCAGTTCCGACAAGGACCTGATGCAGCTCGTGGGCGACGGGGTCGAAATGTTCGACGCGATGAAGAACAAGCGCATCGACCGCGATGGCGTGTTCGAGAAATTCGGCGTCTTCCCCGACCGGGTGGTCGATGTGCAGGCGCTGGCCGGCGACAGTGTCGACAACGTGCCGGGCGCGCCGGGCATCGGGGTCAAGACCGCCGCGCTCCTGATCAACGAATTCGGCTCGCTCGAAGAGCTCTTGGACCGCGCCGAAGAGATCAAGCAGCCCAAGCGCCGCCAGACCCTGATCGACATGCGCGCGCAGATTGAGCTGTCGAAACGGCTGGTCGCGCTGGACGCCAACACGCCGCTCGATTTCACGCTCGACGAGCTGGAACTGCGCGACCCGGACCCCGAGAAACTGCTGGGCTTCCTTGCCGAGATGGAGTTCCGCACCCTGACCAAGCGGATCGCCGACAAGCTGGGCGCCGAGGCGCCGGTGATCCCCGAGGCACCCGCACCCGCCGCGCAGGCCGAGGATGCGCCCGCGCCCGAACAGGTTGCTTTCGATCCGGCCAACTATGAATGCGTGCGCGATGCGGCGGCGCTGGCGAAATGGATCGCGCAGGCGCGCGAACGCGGCTGGGTGGCGGTCGATACCGAAACCACCAGCCTCGACGAGATGCGCGCCGAACTGGTCGGCATCTCGCTGGCGGTCGAGCCGGGCGCGGCCTGCTACATCCCGCTGGGCCATCGCGACGGTGATGCAAACGACCTTTTCGGCTCGGACAAGCTGGCCGAGGGCCAGATGCCCCTGCAAGAGGCGCTCGACCTCCTGAAACCGGTGCTCGAGGATGACGCGATCCTCAAGATCGGCCAGAACATGAAATACGACGCCAAGATCTTTGCCCGTCACGGCATCGACGTCACGCCCATCGACGACACCATGCTGATGTCCTACGCGATGCATGGCGGCAAGCACGGCCACGGGATGGACGCGCTCAGCGAGATGTACCTCGGCCATGTGCCGATCCCGATCAAGCCGCTTCTGGGGTCCGGCAAATCCGCGATCACCTTCGACAAGGTGGCGATTGCCGACGCCACCGCCTATGCCGCCGAGGATGCCGACATCACCCTGCGCCTGTGGCAATTGTTCAAGCCGCAGCTGCACCGGGTGCAGGTCACCACCGTCTACGAGACGCTGGAACGCCCGCTGGTGCCGGTGCTGGCCGAGATGGAGATGCACGGCGTCAAGGTCGACCGCGACGTGCTCAGCCGGATGTCGAACGCCTTTGCGCAAAAGATGGCGGGGCTCGAGGCCGAGATCCACGAACTGGCGGGCGAACCGTTCAACGTCGGCTCTCCCGCGCAGGTGGGCGAGATCCTGTTCGACAAGATGTCGCTGCCCGGCGGCACGCGCGGCAAGACCGGCAAGTATTCGACCCCGGCCGACGTTCTCGAAGATCTGGCGACCGAACATGAAATGCCTGCGCGCATCCTCGACTGGCGGCAGCTGCAAAAGCTGAAATCAACCTATACCGATGCGTTGCAAGGCCACATCAACCCCGAGACCGGGCGCGTCCATACCTCGTATTCGATCACCGGCGCCAATACCGGGCGGCTGGCCTCGACCGACCCGAACCTGCAAAACATCCCCGTCCGCACCGAGGAAGGCCGCCGCATCCGCGAGGCTTTCGTGGCCGAACCCGGCAACGTGATGGTCAGCCTCGACTATTCCCAGATCGAGCTGCGCATCCTGGCCCATATCGCCGATATCCCGGCGCTGAAACAGGCCTTTGCCGACGGGCTCGATATCCACGCCATGACCGCCTCCGAGATGTTCGACGTGCCGCTGGATCAGATGACGCCGGAAATCCGCCGCCGCGCCAAGGCGATCAACTTCGGCGTGATCTATGGCATCTCGGGCTTCGGCCTCGCCCGCAACCTGCGCATTCCGCGCGCCGAGGCGCAGGAATTCATCGACCGCTATTTCCAGCGTTTCCCCGGCATCCGCACCTACATGGACGACACCATCGCCTTTGCCAAGGAACATGGCTACGTACAGACCCTCTTTGGCCGCAAGATTCACACGCCCGAGATCAACGCCAAGGGGCCGCACGCGGGCTTTGCCCGCCGCGCCGCGATCAACGCGCCGATCCAGGGCACGGCGGCGGATGTGATCCGCCGCGCCATGGTGCGGATGCCCGGCGCAATCCGCGACCTGCCCGCAAAGATGCTGCTCCAGGTGCATGACGAACTGCTGTTCGAAGTGGCCGAGGACGCGGTGGATGCCACCATCGCCGCCGCCCGCGACGTGATGGAGGGCGCGGCCGATCCGGCGGTGCGGCTCGACGTGAAACTGGTGGTGGACGCGGGCCGCGGCGCCAACTGGGCCGAGGCGCACTGAGCCGCGCTCAGCCCTCGGCGCGCGCCAGGGCGGCCACCATCCGGCGGGTCAGCGGCGCCACGAACAGCAGCACCACAAAGGCAGTGGGCCAGGCGATGCCCCAGGCCGCCATCCATTTGCCTGCCATGTCGTCGCTCATCCCCGCCGCGCGCAAGGTCGCGATGCAGGTGACGATGCAGGACATCAGCCCCGACATGATCAGGACAAACAGGATCGGGGCGAAACGGGCGGGAAACATCGGCGAACTTCTTTTCATATTCCAGATTTCAAATATTATTTTCGCCGCCAAGGTGCAACCGCGCCCCGACAGCGCAAGGTTCTGAAAACGCCCACTTTGTCGAGAACGGGCGAGACCGGGCGAAAACGACCTGCCAGAACGGCAGGGCGTTCCGAATCGCGGCACGTCTCCGGCCCGAGGACCAGACCCGATGTCGATGACAACATTGCAGCCGTCCATGCCCGGTCGGCCCGTCCTGAGCGGCAACGCGCTCGCCATAGGCTCGATGATCACATGGTCCGCCGGACTGCCCGCGGCGCAGATCCTGCTGGAAAGCTGGCCGCCACTGACCCTGTCGCTGGCGCGGATGCTGCTGGGGCTGACAGTGCTGGTCCCGGTCTGGCTGCTGCGCGAGGGGCGCGCGCCCCTGATGCGCACGCGCTGGGGCCGGGCCCTGTGGATCGGCGCGCTGGGGTTCGGCATCGGCCCTTACCTGCTGCTCGAGGCGCAGAAGCTGACCGACCCGGTGACGGTGGCGCTGATCGTGTCCTGCGCGCCGCTGATCGGCACCGCGCTGGAGCTGGCGGCGGGCACCCGGCGGCTGACTGGCGCCTTTGCACTGGGGGTCGCGGCCTCGGTCCTTGGCGGGTTGATCGCCACCAGCGCGCTGGCGCCCGCGCAACTGGGTTTTGGCGCGCTGCTCGCGGTGTTGTCGACCGGCATCTATTGCTGGGCGAGCCTCGCCAGCGTGCGTGACCTGCCCGGCCTGAGCGATGTCGGCCGCACGGCCGCAACATTGGCGGGCGGCCTGCTGGCCTCGACCCTTTTGCTGGCACTGTTTCATGCCGCCGGGGCCAAGGTTCTGCCGCGCATCGCCATCGACCTGCGTCAGGTGGTGATGCTGCTGATCTATTCGGTGGTGGCGCTGGCGGTAAGCCAGGCGCTGTTCGTGGCCGCCATCGCCCGGCTGGGCGTGGCGGTTTCGACCTTTCACATCAATGTCACGCCCTTCTACGTGATGCTGATCATGCTGGCGCTGGGCGAACCCTGGGACTGGACGCGCGCGCTGGGTGCCGCAATCGTCGCCTCGGGCGTGATCCTGTCGCAGATGGGCGTCAAACGATTGGCCTGACCGGCACCAATGGCCGCCCGGCGGGCGGCCATTGGTGCCGTCGCTCCGAGCGATCAGATACCGGCGTCAACGATCGCCTTGGCCAGGATCGGTACTGTCTTGGCGTTCAGACCGGCGATGTTCATCCGGCTGTCGCCTACCATGTAGATACCGAATTCGGTCCGCAGCTTCTCGACAAGCTCGGGCGCCGCGCCGATGCGCGAGAACATGCCACGGTGCTGGGCGATGAAGCCGAACCGATCCGAGCCCGTCAGCCGCTGCAACTCGTCGGCCAACTGCTGGCGCAGGCCCAACATCGACAGGCGGATCTCCTCCAACTCGGCCATCCAGTCGGCACGCAGTGCGTCGTCGTTCAGGATCGTCGTCACCACCCGCGCGCCATGGTCGGGCGGGAAGGAATAGTTCTGCCGGTTCAGGAAGGCCAGCGTTGCCTGGTTCAGCGCGGTCTGACCGCTGTTCTGGCTCACCGTCATCAGCAGGCCGGTGCGCTCGCGGTAGACGCCGAAATTCTTGGAACACGACGCCGCGATCAGGCATTCCCTGACCGACGAGGCCACCAGCCGGGTGCCCTGCGCATCTTCCTCCAGCCCGTCGCCAAAACCCTGGTAGGCGATGTCGATCATCGCCACCAGCCCCTTGGCGTTGATCAGCTTCACGACCTCCTGCCACTGCACCATGTTCAGATTGGCGCCGGTCGGGTTGTGGCAGCAGCCATGCAGCAGCACCACGTCGCCCGCGCGCGCCTGCTCCAGATCGGCCAGCATCCCCTCGAAATCGACGCCACGGGTTTCGGCGTCGAAATAGCGATAGGGCACCATGGTCATGCCCAGGTAGTTCAGGATCGAGATATGGTTGGGCCAGGTCGGGTCCGACACGAAGACACGCGCCTCCGGGTTGGCCATCCGGATCAGCTCGAACGCCTGCCGGCAGGCGCCGGTGCCGCCCGGCGTCGCCGCCGCACCCACGTTGGCGCGCGGCACCGCATCACCCAGGATCAGCTTGATCATCGCGTCCGAATAGGCCGGATCGCCGACCAGCCCGGTGTAGGACTTGCTTTCCTGCTGTTCCCAGATGATCTTTTCAGCGGCCTTTACGGCGCGCATCACCGGGGTCACGCCCTCGGCATTCTTGTAAACGCCGACACCCAAGTCGATCTTGTCGGTGCGCGGGTCGTCCTTGTACATCTGCATCAGCGCAAGGATCTTGTCCGCGGGTTGCGCCTTGAGGTTCTCGAACATCAATTTTCTCCAGTTGCGACGGGCAGGGTCGGGAACGCGCCCCATTCAGCCCAGGAGCCGTCATAAAGCGAGTGATCGGTCTTGCCCATACGCTGCAGCGCCAGGCTGAGGATGGCCGCCGTCACGCCCGAGCCGCAGCTGGTGATCACCGGCTTGCTCAGATCCACGCCAGCGGCCTCGAACACGGCGCGGCAGTCGGCGGGGGATTTCATCGTGCCGTTCTTGTTCAGCAACGTCCCGAAGGGCACGTTCTTCGACCCGGGAATATGACCGCCGCGCAGGCCCGGGCGCGGCTCGGGGTCGGTCCCGGCAAAACGGCCGGCCGAACGGGCATCGACGATCTCGTGATCATGCAGCTTGGACGCTGCCGACACTTGCGTCACGTCCCGCACGAGGTGGTTCTGCACCCGGACCGTCATGTGCCGGTCGCGCACGACGGGCGGCATATCCTCGATCTCGCGCCCCTCCGCCTGCCATTTCGGCAGACCGCCGTCGAGCACGGCGATATTGTCCTGCCCCATCAGCTTGAACAGCCACCAGACGCGCGCCGCCGATTGCAGGCCCAGTGTATCATAAACCACCACCTGGTGGCCGTCGCCGACGCCCATCGCCCGCATCCGCGACATGAATTTCTCGACCGGCGGCACCATGTGCGGCAGGTCCGAGCGATGGTCGGAAATCTCGTCGATGTCAAAAAACCGCGCGCCGGGGATATGGGCGGCGGCGTATTCCGCCTTGGCGTCGCGGCCCAGATTTGGCAGGTGCCAGGATCCGTCGAGAATCCGCAGGTCCGGATCCTTCAGATGGGCGGCGAGCCAGTCGGTTGAAACCAGTGTCTTCGGATCGTCCTGCATAAGAGCCTCCCGATTGCGCGCTATTTTGTCCCTATCGAAGCATTGGCGCAGGTTCAAGCCGGGACGGCGGGCCTGCGGTGCGCGGTCACGGGGCCCTCGCCCTGTTCGGCGATGCGGGTCACGGCCGCGGCTAGCGGCTCGTAGGCCACCGCCATGTCGTTGCCGTTGGCGTGCAGGATCCGCTCCGCATCTGCAACCAGCGCCACATGGCCTTTCCAGAACAGCAAATCACCGCGCTGCACGGGCGTGCGCGGCGGCAGGAGGGCGCCGACCTCGCGCGATTGCGGCCCACTGTCGCCCGGACAGTCAACCCCGCAGGCCAGCAGCGCCGCCTGCACCAGCCCGGAACAGTCGATCCCCCAGCGGCTGTTGCCGCCCCACAAGTAGGGCGTGCCCAGGAACAGTTCCGCCACCGCGACCGGATCGTCCAGCATCCGGTCGACAGGGGCAAGGTGCTGCACCGGGATATGGCCCCAGTCGGTTTCGGCGAACCGGCCCGACATCGCGCGTACAGCGACCCGCGCGCCAAAGCTGAGCGCAAGCAGATCCGGGCTTTTCAGATCGGCCTCGGTGTAGCTATGGGTGGAAGGGGCACAGACCCAATGGGTTGGCATCTTGTCCACGCCAAGCGCGTCAGTGGGTACCCAGCCCTCGTAACCGTCCTTGGCGGCACGGACATGCGCCCAATCCCCAGAGGCTTCCAGCACAGCCACCCGCTCGCCCAGCAGGACTTGCCGGTCGCGACGCCCCTCGGGCCGGCCAAGCAGGTCCACCACCGGTCGGCGGATCGCGGCCATCGCGCTCATAGGTTCAGAATCCTTGGCAGAGCGGCAAGCAAGGCGCGCGGCCCCTGCCCGAAACCGCCCTTGGAGCGGCCCGGCGCATTGGCCTGCTGCCAGGAAAAGATGTCGAAATGCATGTAGCGCGCCGCCACGAACCGGCGCAGGAACAGCGCCGCCGTGATCGACCCCGCCATCCCGCCGCCCGGCGCGTTGTCGAGATCGGCGATCCCCGGTTCTATCAAGTCCTCGTAAGGCGCGTGAAACGGCATCCGCCAGACCGGGTCGGCGGCCCCAGCAGCCGCTTCGGCAAGCGCCTGCGCAGCGCCTTCGTCATCGGTGTAGAACGGCGCCAGGTCCGGCCCGACCGCCACTCGCGCCGCGCCGGTCAGCGTTGCCATCGAGATCACCATGTCCGGCGCCTCCTCGTCTGCCAGCGCCAGCGCATCGGCCAGCACCAGCCGACCCTCGGCGTCTGTGTTGTTGATCTCGACCGTCAGCCCCTTGCGCGAGGTCAGGATATCGCCGGGCCGGAAGGCATTGCCGGCAACCGCGTTTTCCACCGCCGGGATCAGTACCCGCAGCTGCACCCGCAGACCCAACGCCATGATCATCCGGGCCAGACCCAACACGTTGGCGGCGCCGCCCATGTCCTTTTTCATCAACAGCATGCCGGACGCGGGCTTGATGTCCAGCCCACCGGTGTCGAAACAGACCCCCTTGCCCACAAGCGTCAGCTTTGGCCCGGCCTCGCCCCAGCGCAACTCGATCAGCCGCGGCGCGCGGACGGCAGCGCGGCCCACGGCGTGGATCATCGGGAAGTTGTGCGTCAGCAGATCGTCGCCCACCACAGCGGTGCAGCTTGCACCGAACTCGGCAGCAAGCGCTTCGGCCGCCGCCTGCAACGCGTCTGGCCCCATGTCCTGCGCGGGCGTATTGACGAGATCGCGGATCAGCGCCTCGGCAGCCGCCAGCGTCTCGACCCGCGTCCTGTCGACGCCTTCGGGCGCGACCAGTCCGGCCTTGGCGGGCGTTTGCGATTTGTAACGGTCAAAGGCATAGCCGGTCATCAGCCAGCCCAGCGCCTCGGTCTCGGCCACGTCCCGAGGCAACCCCGAGGCGACATGCCACGCGCCCTCGGGCAGCTTCTCGGCCGCCGCGGCCAGGACGAACCGCTTGCGTGCCCGGGTTTCGGGCTTGCCGTATCCCACCAACGCCGCCACGGGCGCGCCATCTGCGCCCGGGATCAGCAAAACCTGGCCAATGCTGCCGGTAAAGTTGTTGGCGCGCACCCAGGTGACAACCGATTTCGGTTGGCTTTCCGTCCAGCCATCCAGACCGGCCTGTTCGATCACGTGAAGCGGCAGCGCATCGGCATTTGCTGGGGCGAATTCAAGCGGCATGGAAGCACCTTGGTCTATGGATCTCAAGCCCAGACTATCCACTGTTCGCCGCCCCGCAAGCCCTGCCCGGAGCCGTACCGCTACTCAGACCGACAAGTCCTGCAGATCCCAGACCTCGGTCAGCGACCGTTCGCCAACCCGAATCAGCCGACAAAGCACGGCGCTTGTCGCGACGTGGTCGCCGCTGTCCACCGCATCCGTCACGCTGCGGGCCACCCGCGCCAACGCAACCATGCCGACCTGCTCGGAAATCGCGATCAGTGACCCGGCACATTTGCGCAGTGCGGGCCAGTCGTTTTGCCGCCAGTGCCGTTCACAATAGGACAGGCGCACCGCCAGTTCCTCGATCGCGCGACAGACCACGTCTTCGGCGCCCGCGTCGCCCAATTGCCGGTAAAGCCCGCCCAGACGCTCCGGGTCCAGGCGAACGGGTTCGCTCTGAACGAGCGCTACGATCTTTTCCACCACATCTCACCCCAATGCGTTGTGCCCCCACGACACAGGTCGCATCGTGGCGTCCGAGTGGTTTGCAAAAGGTTTCCGCCGCGACAGGAAATATCTCGAATTTTCCGTCAAACTCGCCTAAAGCGACCTGCAACCCAATACCAGACAGGAAGACCCTGATGAAACTCGCCCGCCCCCTGCCCAGTTATCTGGTACAACGCTACCACGGCTGGAAAGCGACGACCTATGCAGAGAACCAGGTCTGGTACCGGCGTCTGGCCAGTGAAGGACAGCGCCCGCGCGCGATGGTGATTTCCTGCTGTGACAGCCGGGTGCATGTGACCTCGATCTTCGGCGCCGACCAGGGCGAATTCTTCATTCATCGCAACGTGGCGAACCTTGTACCGCCCTACCTGCCCGACGGCGACCACCACGGCACCAGCGCGGCGGTGGAATATGCGGTCACCGTGCTGAAGGTCGCGCATCTGATCGTGCTGGGCCATTCGCAATGCGGCGGCGTCAAGGGATGCCTTGACATGTGCAAGGGCCACGCGCCGCAGCTGGAGGCCAAGGAAAGCTTCGTCGGACGCTGGATGGACATCCTCAAGCCGAAGTACGAGAAAGTGGCCGAAATCGGCGACGAGGACGAACAGGTGCGCCAGCTGGAAAAACACGCGGTCGTCGCATCTCTGGAAAACCTGATGACCTTCCCCTTCATCGCCTCGGCGATCGACGAGGGCGCGCTGAGCCTGCACGGCCTCTGGACCGATATCGGTGAGGGCGGGCTGCAATGCTACGACCCGGTCGCCGAGCAATTCGTGCCGGTGTGATCCGGCAACAGAGCATAGGGAACGAAAAAGGGGCGCCCATCGGACGCCCCTTTATTTTATCCGACCCACGGATCAGGCCGCGATACGTTCGTCATCCATCTGCGCCCTGACCGAGCAGAAGATCGGCTTGGCCTTTTGGCGGGCGCGATGTGCAAAGAGGTTCAGCACTTCCACTTCTGCCTCGGCCCCCTGTTTGGTCCGGCGCAGGTACTCCAGCGCGGCGATACGGTTTTGACGGGCTTTTTGTGCGAGAGAGACGTTCATCTGGATTCTCCTGAGATTCTGGTGGGTTGTTAGGTCTGCAAGCGGGATCAGGCGGCGTCGCCGGAGCTGCCCCAGGGGCTGGTGACGAAGAAAACGCCGGTCGCGGTGCGCACCGGATGCGCCTGCGCCCGCCAATCGGCCATGGACAGGACATTGTCCGAACGACCTTGGCTTTCGCCGGCCGGGCGCTGCGTGTCGGGGCGACGGAAAGTGATGATGGTTGCCATTTTCGTTTTCCTCTTGCTTCAGAGGCGATACCGCCTGGAGTTTCGATCCTTTTTGGTTCGTGCCAGAGAAAATCCCTCTCGCGGCTATGAACCGGACTTGTTACACTCGTCGTTCCTTCGGCTTTGACCGTGCGCTGGCCACAACTTTACCGATACCCTCTTTTAGGTCTGTTTTCGTTGCCGATGCTGTTTGGGCCGAAGGGTTAATTTCCTGATGCTTTGATGTTTGGCTGAGATTCGGTCGGGAATCGCGCAATATTGTGGCTAAAAAGTGAAAAATCACAATTAAAACAAAAGTTTGTCCACGACTTGGCCCAAGTTCGACTTGTTCCGAACAGATTTTTCCCTGTTGGGAAACGCAATTTTACTGGCGGTGAACCAGTGATTCTGCCTTTGAAACCTGCAATCAGTGATTGCACTCAGCCCCCACCGGAAAAGAAAACCGCCCCCATCCTCCCGGACAGGGGCGGCACATTCCTCGTGACGGGCCGTGTCAGCCTTTCTTCAGAACTTCCCGGCCCAGCAGTTCGGCAATCTGCACTGCGTTCAGTGCCGCGCCCTTGCGCAGGTTGTCGGAAACGCACCACAGGTTCAGGCCGTTTTCGACGGTCGAATCCTGCCGGATACGGCTGATGAAGGTTGCGAAATCGCCGACACATTCCTTGGGCGTGACGTAACCGCCGGCTTCACGCTTGTCGATCACCATGATCCCCGGTGCCTCACGCAGGATGTCGCGGGCCTCGTCCTCGTCCAGGAATTCCTCGAACTCGATGTTGATCGCCTCGGAATGGCCGACGAACACCGGCACGCGGACGCAGGTCGCAGTGACCTTGATCGACGGATCGACGATCTTCTTGGTCTCAGCGACCATCTTCCATTCCTCCTTGGTCGAGCCGTCTTCCATGAAGACGTCGATATGGGGAATGACGTTGAAGGCGATTTCCTTCTGGAATTTCTTTGGCGGCACGTCCGAGGTCGGATTGTAGACTGCCTTGGTCTGCTCCCAGAGCTCGTCCATACCTTCCTTGCCCGCGCCGGAAACCGACTGGTAGGTCGAGACGACGACGCGCTTGATCTTTGCGCGGTCGTGCAGCGGCTTCAGCGCCACCACCATCTGCGCAGTCGAGCAGTTGGGGTTGGCGATGATGTTCTTGTTGGCATAGGCGTGGATCGCCTGCGGGTTCACCTCGGGCACGATCAGGGGAATGTCCGGGTCGTAGCGATAGAGCGAGCTGTTGTCGATCACCACGCAGCCCGCGGCGGCGGCCTTGGGCGCATAGATCTTGGTCGCGTCCGAACCCACGGCGAACAAGGCCATGTCCCAGCCGGTGAAGTCGAAAACGTCCAGATCCTGGGTCTTGATGGTCTTGTCGCCAAAGCTGACTTCGGTGCCCAGAGATTTTCGGCTTGCCAGCGCGGCAATCTCATCCACGGGGAACTGGCGCTCGGCCAGGATGTTCAGCATTTCGCGGCCCACATTGCCAGTGGCGCCCACGACGACGACGCGATAACCCATTTCTTGTTTCTCCAGATTCCGCCGGTCGCCACGACCGGCGGCGGTTCCTTACAAGGAAAGCACGGCTGAGGAAAGGCCCCTATCAGTCCATACTGTCGCGGCTGAACAGATAAATCACGAGTCCAAGGGCCAGAGAGATGGCGAAGAAGGCGAGGATCGCCGCGTAAGGAGCCGCAGGCGCGCCCCCGGAATAGGCCTCGTGCAGGCGGCCGGTGGCGAATTGCATCAGCCCTACGCCGCCAATGCCGAACAGGTTGAGAAGCGTGACGCCGCGCCCCACCAGATGCGCGGGAAAGAAGGCGCGGCCATGCGCCATGATCATCGGGAAGGATGCGCCGAGGAAACCGATGACGGCCATCAGCGCGACCGACGACACGACGCCCTTGTCGATCCAGACCACCAGCAGCGCCAGCGCCAGCGCGCCGCCAAGGTTGCCGCCAAACACCACCCATTTCCGGGTGCCCAGAATCCTGTCGAGCGGACCATAGGCAAAGGTACCTGCGATCATCGCCGCCCCCATGACCAGCGTCGCCTGCCCGATCTGCCCTGTGTCCAGGCCGTAGACATCGCGCAGGTAGGGACCGGCCCATAGCCCTCTCAGCGCGGCGGCCGGTGCATAGGCCACCAGCATCAGCGGCAGCATGGTCCACAGGAGAGGATTGCGCAGCAGGTCCAGCAACGATCCCGTAGCGCCATGCCCGGCTTTGGCCGGGTCGCGTACGGAAAACCAGATTCCGACCGCAACGGCGGTCGAGACCACCGCCAATCCGGCCAGCGTAGCACGCCAGCCCATCAATTCGACGGCCAGGGCGGTGGGATAAGAGGCGACCAGATTGCCCACCGACCCTACACCCAGCATCAGCGCGGCCAGTGTTGCAAAGCGCGCGGGCGGAAACTCGCGTGCAAAGATGTAATACGAGGCCATGAGGACAGGCGAACACCCGATACCGATCAGAACCATGGCAAGACTGATGTGCAACGGCGCGGTGGCGATTGCGAACATGGCCGCTCCGCCGCCGCCACCAAGCATCAGCAGGACAGCCGCGGTGCGGCGCGGCCCCACCTTGTCCAGCGCCCAACCCACCGGGATCTGCATCAGCGCGAAAGTCAGGAACCACAAGCCCGAGGCAAAGGCCAGATCGTCGGGCTGAGCCCCGATATCACGGGCCAGATCGGCGGTAAGCACCGCCAGAAAAGCACGAAAGAACTGGCTCAGCACATAGGCCAGACACAGGATGACAAGACCGGCCTGCATGTTCCCCCCTCCGCCGTCGGTTTGGGCGATGGTTTACATGTTATCGGGCAACACACAAGTCGCCCGGCTGTCATCCCGCTCTGGTTCTCCGGTCATTTGCACTATGTTGAGAATCAAATGCTCAAAACTGCGATTCCACAGGATCCGAACGCTTTCTTTGCCGACCTCCGGCCAGTACGGGATTTTGCCTTGCTGGCCGATCCGAACAGGTTTCATCCGGTGCCTGACGATTGGGTTATTGGCACCGCCGATATCGTGGACAGCACCGGCGAAATCGCACGCGGGCGGTACAAGACCGTAAACATGGTTGGCGCGGCGGTCATCTCGGCAATGGTCAACGCAATGGGTGGGCGAGCCTTTCCCTATGTTTTCGGCGGCGACGGTGCATCCTTCGCAGTTGCCGGATCAGATGAAGCCTGCGCCCGCACGGTACTGGCGGCACTGCGCCGCTGGGCGGAGGAAGAGTTTTCCATCAGCCTTCGCGCTGCCCTGGTGCCTGTCTCGGCCATTCGGGCGGCTGGTCGCGATCTGCGGGTGGCGCGCTACGCGGCCTCGGATGGGGTCGATTACGCGATGTTCGCCGGACGCGGGCTTGCCTGGGCCGAAGCACAGATGAAGAACGGTGAATTTTCCGTCGAACAGGCCCAGCCGGGGGCTATCCCCGTTCTGACTGGCCTGTCCTGCCGCTGGTCCAATGTCAGATCTCGGAACGGCCAGATCCTGTCTGTCGTCGTGCAACCGACCGAAAGGGCGACAGAACGCGACTTTGCCGATCTGGCGCGTCGGATCGTGGGAATGACAGGTGCGCTCCTGCGCGACGGGCACCCGCTGCCGGCCACTGGCCCTGACGTGCGCTGGCCACCACCGGGGCTTGACCTCGACGCCCGCGTCTCTCGTGCGGGCCGCAGCTTCCGGCTGCAAAAATTCGTCCTGCTTTGGCAGAACTTGCTGATCTGGATGCTGTTTCGCACCAATATCCGGTTGGGCGGGTTCCGACCCGATCACTATGCGCGGACCGCCGTCGAGAATGCCGATTACCGCAAGTTCGATGACGGTCTAAAGATGACGCTCGACTGCGATGCCGAAACCCGCAACCGGCTAGAGGCACTGCTTGAAGAAGCCCGGCGTCAAGGCAAGATACGTTTCGGTCTGTTCGCCCAGGATGAGGCGATGATGACCTGTTTCGTGCCCTCGGCCATGCGCGACGACCATGTGCATTTCGTGGATGGCGCGGCAGGTGGCTACGCGGCTGCGGCCGGGCGGATCAAATAGGCTGGCTTTTCGGGATTACCCCGCATCGCCAATGCCCTGCCGCGCACCCGTGACACTGGCGATACCTTGTGTTTCGGGTATTTCCCGAAAAGCTCTAGGAACGCCTCAGCCGTCCGACAATTCCCGTGGGGAAGAAATAGACGCTGAGGATGAACAGCACACCCAGCCACAAGAGCCAGCGGTCAGCGTCCAACAATTGCGGCAACACCGGCAACCCTTCGATGGCAGACCCGGCCGCACCCATCAGGTTCTGCAGATAGTTTTGCGCAAGCACCAGCACGGTCGCCCCGATTACCGCACCATACATGGTGCCCATGCCGCCAATCACGACCATCAGCAAGATGTCGATCATGATCTCCATGCTCAGCGTCGTGTCCGGTCCGACATAACGCAGCCAGATCGCGTAGAGGCTGCCGGCCAGCGCCGCCACCGCCGCAGACAGGCATGTCGCAGCCACCCGGTAACGGACGACCCTGTAGCCGATCGCCTCGGCACGGAAATCATTCTCGCGGATCGCCTGCAATACCCGACCAAAGGGCGAGTTCACGACCCGAAGCATCAGCAGGAACAGGATCAGACTGCCCGTGAAAACCAGGTAATACGACAGAAGCTTGCCATTCAGTTTCACGCCGAACAGCTCGTCGCCGAACTTGAAGGCCGGACCCAGTTCGCGTGGGGTCTGGAAGGTCAACCCGTCCTCGCCTCCGGTCAGCCCCGACAGCTGGCTGACCAGTACCGCCACCGCCGAAGCCACCGCCAGCGTGATCATGGCAAAGAAGATGGCCCGCACCCGAAGACTGAAGAGCCCGATGACAAAGGCAAGCGCTGCCGCCACGCCCGCACCCGCCAGCGCGCCGCCGGCCAGCGCATCAAAACCGCGCCCCAAATGGGTCGAGGCCAGCGCCACCCCATAGGCCCCGATACCAAAGAACATGGTATGGGCGAAACTGACGATACCGCCGTAGCCCAGCAACAGGTCGTAGCTGGCCACCAGCACGACGAACACGCAAATTCGCGCGGCGGTGTCCACCGTGCGCACACCGGGAAACAGGAACGGCGCCAGCGCCAGGCAGAAAAGGATCAGGCCCAGGATAGAGGCCAGCACCACAGACCGGGGCATGTCGCCCGAAAGAACCGCTTTGATCATTTCGCTTTCACCACCGGGATCATGCCCATCGGGCGCCACATCAGGATTGCGACCATCAGGCCGATATTGGAAATCAGCGCCACCTTGGGTTCCAGGAAGGCGACATAGTTCTGCATCAGCCCCACCAGCAGGGCACCGATGAAACAGCCTTCGACGCTGCCCAGCCCGCCGATGATGACCACGATGAAGATCAGGATCATCGCCTGGTTGCCCATGTGCGCGGTCACCACCTCCTGGTACAGGCCCCACATGACCCCACCCAGCCCGGCCAGCGCTGACCCGGCGATGAACACCCCGACAAAGACCAGCCGCAGCCGGTAGCCAAGCGCCTGAACCATCTCGCCATTCTCGACGCCGGCGCGTACGATCAGCCCGATCTTGGTACGCCTGAGCGTCCAGCGCATGACGGCAAAGACCACCAGCCCGAAGCCCACCGCCACCAGCCGGTATTTCTCCAGCGCGGCGCCAGCAAAGGTGATCGCGCCCTTCAACGCCTCGGGCCGCGAGATGTAGATCTCCTCGGGGCCCCACAGCACGATGATCAGTTGCTCGACCACGATCAGCCCGCCCATGGTGACAAGGATCTGCTTGAGGTGATGGCCATAGACCGGCTGGACAATGACCTTTTCAAAGGCCCAGCCCATCGCGCCGGTGGCCAGCATCGCGCCGATCACCGCAAGCAGCATGGCGGCAAGGTTCAGCGCCAGCGAGGGCGCGCCCGTCATCCCTCCCAACATCAGCAGGACCGAAACGCCGACAAAGGCGCCCACGGATACAAACGCGCCATGACCGAAATTGATCACGTCCATCAAGCCGAAGACCAGCGTCAGGCCGGAGGCCATGAGAAAGATCATCATCCCCATCGCCAGCCCCGACACCGTCAGCGTCAGCCAGGACGAGGTATTGGGAATCGCGACCGCCCCCAGCACGATCAGGATCGGCACCAGAAGCACCGGCATCCAGGGCGCCAGCCGTTGCGCCAGTGACAGCCGCGCCATTCTGGGCGCATGTTCAGGGGCCATGCTCATGGCAGGTTTCCTGCTTCTTTCTGGTCAAAAATACTCATCTCCAACCTCATCCCTCGCGCCTCAGTGGGCGTCCATGCTCAGACCCATCAACCGTTCCTGCAAGCCGGCGTCGGTAGCCAGCTCACTCATCGCGCCGGACCACACGATGCGCCCGTCATCCATCACGCAGGCAGTGTCGCCCAGCGCCCGCGCGACCGAGAAATTCTGCTCCACCAGCAGGATCGAGGCGCCCTGCGCCTTCAGCTCGCGCAGCGCCCGCGCCATGGTCGACACGATGGCGGGCGCCAGCCCCTTGGTGGGTTCGTCGATCAGGTACAGCCGCCGCTCCTCGACCATCGCGCGGGCGATCGACAGCATCTGTTTCTGACCGCCCGACAGGTTTCCAGCCTCGGACTTCCAGAAGGTCTTGAGCGGCGGAAATGCCTGGAACACCCAGTCGAGCCTGGCGCTGTCGATTGGGCCAGATACAGCGGCCAGCACCATGTTTTCTTCGACTGTGAGATTGGCGAAGATGCCCATGTCCTCGGGCACGAAGCCGACACCGGTCCGTGCTATGGCAGGTGTCGGCATATGGGTGATGTCCTGCCCGTCCAGCAGCACCCGGCCCTTATGCGCCCGCCAATGTCCGATGATGGTGCGCAACGTGGTGGTCTTGCCTACCCCGTTACGGCCCAAAAGCATGGTCACAGCGCCGCGCGGGACCTCCAGCTCCACCCCTTGCAGGATGTGATATTGGGCGATGTTGGTACAGACGCCCTCAAGACGCAGGATCGGATCAGACATCTTCCAGCTCCCGCCCCATATAGGCCTCTTGCACCACGTCCGAAGCCATGACCGTGGCCGGGTCGCCATCGGCGGCCAGCGCGCCGTTATGCAGCACGATGATACGGTCGGCGAGCGTGCGGATCACGTCCATCTTGTGTTCGACCAGCAGGATGGTGCGGTCGCGCTGTTCCTTTAGCTCGGCGATCAGGTCCAGCACCACCGGCGCCTCGTCCACACTCATGCCCGCCGTGGGCTCGTCGAACATGTAGACCGCCGGGTCGAGCGCGATCAGCAGCGCGACCTCCAGCTTGCGCTGGTTGCCGTGGCTCAGCTCCGACACGGTCTGGTCGCGGTTTCCGATCAGCCGCACCCGCGTCAGGATCGCCTCGGCCGCCTCGGTCAGTTCCGCGTGCCGGCTGGCCATCGACCACAGGTTCATGCCCTGCCCCGCGTTGGACTGCACCACGAGACGCACATTTTCCAGCACACTGAGGTTCGGGAACAGGTTGGTCAGCTGGAACGCCCGCCCGATCCCGGCGCGGGTCCGCTGCGACACCGATTGTCCCGAGAGGTCGCGCCCGCGCAGCAGGACCCGGCCCGCGCTGGCCGGGATCTGACCGGATATCAGGTTGAAATAGGTCGTCTTGCCGGCACCGTTCGGTCCAACGATCGCGGTGAGTTCCCCGGTTTGGAAGGCACAAGAGACCGCATCCACGGCCACATGGCCGCCAAACCGCACGGTCAGCCCCTCGGTGGCAAGGATTGGGGATGTCATGGCTGGTTCTTTCGCTTGCAAAAAGGCCGGCCCCGGCGCGGGATGCGCCTCAGGGCCGGCCAGGACGGGGACTTACTTGTTGCGGATCGGGATCGGCAGGTCGTCGATCGTCAGTTCACGCACCAGTTCCGGGATCGCCCATTCCACATTCGGGTCGACCTTGATCTTGAAGTGATACATGGACTGGAGCGCCTGGTGGTCTTCGGGACGGAACACCATCTTGCCCTTGGGCGTTTCCCATTCCATGCCTTCCATCGCAGCAATCAGCGCCTCAGTGTCGGTGGAGCCGGCCTTCTTGATCGCCTCTACCACGGCAATGCCTGCCGTCATGCCGCCGGCGGTGAAGAAGTCGGGCGGGGTGCCGAACCGCTCCTGGTGGGTCTTGACCAGCCAGTCGTTTACCGGGTTCTTCGGAATGTCGTAGTAGTAGTAGGTCGCGCCCTCCATGCCCGGGAAATCCTTGTAGGCCGCCATGGCCGCAAGGATATTGCCTCCGGTGGCAATCTCGATGCCGAAACGGCTCGGGTCCATCGCCTGGATCTTGCCCATCGGGTTGCCGCCGCCGGCCCAGATGATGAACAGGCGTTTTTCGCCGTCCAGATCCTTCATTGCATTGAAGATACGTTCCGCTGCGGCTGTGAAGTCGGTGGTATCCGTCGGTACGTATTCTTCGTGGACGATGCCTGACCCGGCCCCTTCAAGCGCTTCCTTGAAAGCGGAGATACCGTCGCGGCCAAAGGCGTAATCCTGGGCCAGTGTCGCGATATGCACGTTCTCGCCCGCCAGCGCGATAGCGTTCGACACCGCGTCCTGGCTGCTGTTGCGGCCTGTGCGGAAGATGTAGCGGTTCCAGTTCTCGCCGGTGATCGAATCCGCCACTGCCGGTTCGACGATCAGGATCTTCTCGTATTCCTGGGCGACCGGCAGCATGGCCAGCGCCACGCCCGAGCTGACCGGCCCGATGGCCAGGTCGACCTCGTCGTCGCCATAGGCTTCTTCCAGCAGCGCCTTTCCGTTCTCCGGCTTGAGCTGGGTATCCTTCTCGATCACGATGATCTTTTCGCCGCCGATCTCCATGGTGCCACCAGTGGCGTATTCCAGGCCCAGCATCAGCCCGTCATGGGATTGTTTGGCATAAGCCTCGAGCGGGCCGGTCTTGCCATAGACATGGGCAATCTTGATGTCGGCGGCCGCGGCGGATGCCAGCGCCAGCACGGACACGGTTCCTGCGCACAATAGACGTTTCACGATCATTCTCCCCGATGGTGCGCCATGTGTCATGGCGCGTCTCTCCTTGAACGCCCACAGGCTAAGTTCGGGGGTTGTTTCGGTCAATTATGCGGAAATACGTATCTGCCGGACGGGTCCATTGCACCGGCTGTGCGGCAGCCCGTCCTCAGACTGATTTCCAGCGCGCGGACAAGACCCGCGCCGCATTCGCAAGCAGCATGACATCAAGCCCGACCGCAACGAATTGAGCACCCATATCGAGATAGGCCTGTGTGGCCTCGTCGGTCGTCCCCAGGATGCCCGGCGCCTTGCCGGCGGCGCGGATGCGCGTAATGGCATCGGCGATCGCGGCGCGAACTTCGGGCGCCGCGCTGTTGCCCTTGTAGCCCATGTCGGTCGAGAGATCGGCAGGCCCGATGAAGACGCCATCGACACCCTCGACCGTCAGGATCTCGTCCAGTGCCGCCATGCCGGCACGGTTCTCGACCTGTACCAACAGGCAAATTTCCGCGTCCGCAGTCGGGATATAGTCACTGACGCTGCCATACATGGTGGCCCGCGCGGCGGTTGCGCCGACGCCCCGGATGCCTTCGGGCGGGTAGCGGCAGGCGCGGACCATGTGGCGCGCCTGTTCCGCGCTTTCGACGATCGGCACCAGAACGGTTTGCGCGCCAGCGTCCAGCGCCTGCTTGATCATCCACGCCTCGCCAACCGGAACGCGCACAACGGGATGCGAGGGGCTGGCGGACAGTGCCATCAGCTGATCCCGGATCGAGCGGATATCGTTGGGAGCGTGTTCGCCGTCCACCACCAGCCAGTCGAACCCGCAGGTTCCCATGATCTCGGCCGTTCCGGCCTCGGCAAAGCTCATCCAGCAGCCGATCTGGCGGCGGCCCTCGGCAAGGGCCTGTTTGAACGGGTTCTTCGGGGCTGTCATGTCGGTCGTTCCCTGATCGGATTCTACTCTACGGTTGTCCCGTGGCCGGGCGATTGTCCAGCGCTCAGTTCAGGCTGCGGGCAATTTGCGTGATCACATCATGAGCCATCATCACATCATCCTCGGTGGTTTCGAACTGACCGGCCTGGAAGCGGATCACAAGTACGCCATCGACCCGTGTCTGGGTCAGGTAGATACGCCCATCATCGTTGATCGCATTGACCAACCGCTGGTTCAGGTCGTCCAGATCTGCGCCTTCGCGCAGATATCGGAAGGTCCAGAGTGACCACATCGGCGGCGTGACGATCTCGAAATCCGGCTCGGCGGCCAGCCTGTCGTGCAGCGCCTGTGACCAGGCAATGTGATTGCGCAGCCGTTGCCGCAAACCCTCCATCCCGTAGGTCCGCATCAGGAACCAGAGTTTCAGCGCCCGGAACCGGCGACCAAGAGGCACCGACCATTCTGAATAGTTGATGATCCCGTCGCGCCCGTGGGTCTTGAGATACTCGGGCTGTATCGCCAGCGTGCGCACCAGATCGTCGGGGTTCTTCAGGAAATGCGCCGAGCAGTCGAACTGTACGCCCAGCCACTTGTGCGGATTGAAGACGATGCTGTCGGCGCGCTCGATCCCCGGCCAGTAGTAGCGGAACTCGGGGCAGAGCATCGCCGAGCCGGCCCAGGCTGCATCCACATGGGTATAAAGCCCGTATTTCTCGGCCACGTCCAGACAGCGGTCCACCGGATCGGTGGCGCCGGTGCCGGTACCGCCGACACAGAGAATCAGCCCCGCCGGTTGCAGCCCCGCCGCCAGATCGGCCTGAACGGCGGCGTCCAGCGCGTCCGGGTCCATACCACGCCAGCCGCCCTTGATCGGTACGCGAACCAGATTGTCCTGGCCGATCCCGGCCACCCAGATGGCGCGATCGACCGAGGTGTGCACCTCGGACGAACAATAGACGCGCAGCGGCCTCTGACCGAACAGCCCCTGCCTGTTCCCCTGCCAGTCCAGCGCCTTTTCCCTGAGCGTCAGCACCGCCGCCAGCGTCGCTGACGAGGCGCTGTCCTGGATCACGCCAGCAAAGCCTTCGGGCAGGTCCAGCCCCTGCCGCAGCCAGTCCATCATCCGGGTTTCCATCTCGGTCGCCGCGGGCGAGGTCTGCCACAACATGCATTGCGGTGCGATGGCCGAGGCCAGGAACTCGGCAAGAACCGAAGGCGCCGAAGCATTGGAATTGAAATAGGCGAAAAAGCGGGGGTGCTGCCAATGAGTGATTCCGGGCATCACGATATCCTCGAAATCACGGAAGATGTCCTCCATCGCCTCCGGCGCCTCGGGCGGAACGGGCGGCAGGGCGTTCAGCACAGCGCCGGGCTCGGTCCGGGCGCGCACAGGGCGGTCTCCCACGGTCAGGTGATAGTCCTGCGTCCAGTCGGCGACCCGGCGCCCCCAGTCGGCGAATTCATTCCATTTCATCGGCGGATTCCTCGTTTGCCCTCAGAGCGCAATAATAGGTCGTGCCTTCAGGCTGGTTGGCATCAGTTCGACGCCTTCGAAGCAGGACCCTTCCTCGAACCCGCTTTTCGGGGCCGGAGCCCCCCAGAGGGTCTGACGCTGCGGATCGGTCAGCGACCAGCGGATCGGTTCCGGATCCGGATCGCGCACCTGGCGGAAAAAGGCGGTCGAGATACTGTTCCGCCCCGGAGAATGCTCGATAGTTGCGACACGGCCGGTTGTGCTCCTCGGGTCGAGCAGGCCGATGATGATAAGCGGTGTCTTCGTGGGAGATCTGCATACCCAGGATATCGACATAGAAGGCACGACTCGCCGCCAGATCCGTCACCCGATGCTCGACCTGGCCGAGCCAAACGGTGTTGAACGGTGGATGGAGATTCTGGGCAGAACCCGGCATGTCTCTTCGCCTCCTGAGATAGATCCGCGAATTTTGATTAACATGTGAACTTCTTGGCTATTTGTCAAATCTGTTCTTTGTCTCGAGGTGAGGCCATTCGACCGTTGCGAGACGCGGGGATTTCGGCAAGACTTCCTCATGAGTACCGATTTGCCCCTAACTTCAAGGTCCTTGCCGATTGCCCTTCTCCGGGCACGCGAACGCGTGATGGGACCAATTCGTGCCATTCTGGCGGATGTCGGCATCACCGAACAACAATGGCGTGTCCTGCGTGTCCTCGAGGAAGAGGGACCGCAGGATCCGACACGAATCGCTGAACAGGCCTGCCTCCTGCTGCCCAGCCTGACCCGGATCTTGCAGAAACTCGAAGAAAAAGAGTTGATCACCCGGCAACCCGACCCGCAAGATCGGCGCAAACAGATCGTCAGCATCACGGCATCAGGCACCAGGATCATTCGCGAAAATCTCGGAGCCAGCCTGGCGGTTTTCGATGCCATCCGTGCAAATATGGGTCCAGACAGGTTCGAGACCTTGCTCGACCTGCTCAACGAGCTTCACCAGGACAAAACCGGTTAATTTCCCCGTCATAAAAGCCCTGCCGGAGAGGAGGGGGGTTCTCTCCGGCAGGGTGGCCAGGCCAGATAATAGCTGCGTCGCCTGACCGTCCAGCTCGAACAGACGTAATGGTCACCGTCCTCGTCGCTGGTTGATCGGAACGCTGTGGAGCCGGTAGGTACAACTCCCGAATTTACCGAACGGGACAATGGGGTTCACCCCGTCGGCAAAGCACTCCGATTACTTCAATGAATCTTGTTCAATTCACCATGAAATCAAGACACACAACCGCTGGTGGCACAAGGGGCGCTGCCGATCATTCAAATTTCGCCCCCGGCAGCACGCAAAAAACGCCTACGCAATTCAGGGTTGCCGGCAGCTTTGCGCCTATTGGGACATCAACCCGCGAAACAGACAAGATGGTTGCTTGAGACGCGGGCCCGCCTAAGATGACGGAACATTCGCTTGGGGGGACCACATGGCCGAACAACTTGGTACGCTCGAGGAATTGCCGCAGGACTACCGCGAAGACATGACAGCGGCCGGCGTGGCGCCGCTTTGGCCGATGATGCGAAACGTGCTGCCGCATGGCGCCCCGAATCCGGTGACGCAAGCGGGATACTGGTCCTTTCCGAAAATCCGGCCTCTGCTGTTGCGGGCCGGAGAACTGACGCCGGTTGAGAAGGCGGAGCGTCGGGTACTGGTTCTGTCCGATCCCGGACGCGGAGCCGGGGCCATGCAAGCGACCGCGACGATCTATCTTGGCCTGCAACTCTTGCTTCCCGGGGAATCCGCGCCCGCGCATCGCCATACGCCCTCGGCCGTGCGGATCGTTGTCGAGGGGCGCGGCGGATACACAGTAGTGGATGGAGAGCGCCTGCCGATGGAACCGGGCGACCTGGTTCTGACGCCGGGCGGCGAGTGGCACGATCACGGGCATGACGGGGACGAGCCGGTGATCTGGCTCGACGCTCTGGACCTGCCGCTCTTCGTGCTGCTCGAAGGCTCCTATGCGATCGAAGGCGAGTTGCAGGCGCAGCGCAACCGTCCCGATGCCAGCCAGGTCGAATACAGTGCGGCCGGTCTGGCGCCGTCGCGTCGGCCGGGCCGGGGCGCAAGGCGCTATCCGATGATGCGCTATCCCTGGGCCGCAACCGAGACCGCGTTGCGCAACATGGCAACCTATGGCGAAGGTGTCGCGGAACTGGACTACATCAACCCGGAAACCGGCGAGGACGTGCTGCCCGCGCTGGGGTTCACCGCAATGATGTTGAAGCCGGGCCAGTCCGAGGCACCGCCACTCCGGTCCTGTTCCTCTGCTTTCCACGTCATCGCCGGCAAAGGGCGCACCGAAATCAACGGGCAGGTGATCGAATGGGGTCCGAAGGACACGTTCACCGCGCCGGTCTTTGCCCGCCTGCGCCATCAGGCGGAAACCGAGGCGTTTCTGGTCCGCATCCACGACCGCCCGCTCCAGGAGAAACTTGGCTATTACGAGGAACGCGCCCGATGAGCGACAGTCTGTTCACCCTGCCCAGGATAGCCGGCATCCCGGTTCGGGGCGAAAGCGCCACATATCCGATCGGACGCATTTTCTGTGTCGGGCGCAACTATGCCGCCCATGCCGCCGAGATGGGTAACGAGGTGGACCGCGAGGCGCCGTTCTATTTCACCAAGTCGCCCGCCAACGCGGTTCTGAGCGGGGCGACCGTGCCCTATCCGCCCGGGACCGAGAATTTCCACTACGAGATGGAACTTGCCTTTGCCATCGGAAAGCCGGTGTTCCGCGCCAGCCGTTCCGAGGCATGGGACGCGGTCTATGCCTATGGCTGCGCTCTGGATATGACCCGGCGCGATCAGCAGATTCGCGAGCGTGAAAAGAAGCGCCCCTGGGATCTGGGCAAGGATGTCGAAAACTCGGCCGTGTTTGCACCGATGACCCGTGCCTCAGCATGGTCCCCCGATGACGACAAGCGCATCCACCTTGAGGTCAACGGCGCGGTTCGACAGGATGCCACCCTCGCCGAACTGATTTGGAAGATAGACGAGATCGTCAGCCATCTGTCGGGGTTTTATCACCTTCGTCCGGGCGATCTGATCATGACAGGGACACCTGCCGGTGTCGGCCCGGTTGTCGCCGGCGATGCGATCACCGGCGGAATCGATGGCCTGAACCCCATCGCTCTTTCCCTTGGACCGGCGGAATAGGCCATGCAGGACCAGCGCTTTCCGATTGCAGGCGGAGGCATCGGAGGGCTTGCTGCCGCCCTGGGTCTTGCCCAGAGGGGCAAGCAGGTATTGGTCCTGGAAAAGGCTGCCGAGTTGGGCGAAATCGGCGCCGGCATACAGCTGGGCCCCAAAGCCTTACACGCTTTCGACTACCTCGGCATCGGCGATGAGGCCCGGTCGATGGCAGTTTACATCGACAATCTGCGCCTGATGGATGCGATCACCGGCGAGAAAATCACCCGAATCCCGCTCGACGACCCTTTCCGGGCCAGAATGGGAAATCCTTATGCCGTGGTTCACCGCGGCGATTTGCACGGCGTGTTCCTGCGCGCTTGCCAGGACAACCCGCTGACCGATTGTGGTCGAAAGTGCGCGCCCAGATGCTGGGCGGCGGACCACCAAGAGTTTCCGGTCACACCACCTATCGCTCGGTCATCCCGGTCGAGGACAGGCCCCAGGAATTGCGTTGGAACGCGGCGATGCTCTGGGCCGGACCCAAATGCCATATAGTGCACGACCCATTCCAGGGCTGGCGCAGCTTCAACCTTGTGGTGACCTATCACAACGATGCGCCCGAACCCGTGGCGGGCAAACCGGTCGGCGCCGGTCAGATCCGCAAGGGGTTCGAGCATGTCAGCCCGATGGCGCGACAAATCATCGACAAGGAACGCGACTGGAAACTCTGGGGGCTTTGCGATCGCGACCCGATAATGACCTGCCCAGAGAGCCGCATGGCCCTTCAGGGCGACGCCGCACATCCTATGTTGCAATATTTCGCTCAGGGCGCATGCATGGCGATGGAAGACGCCGTCTGCCTGTCCGCACTGGTGGGCGATGGCGGGGATATTCCCGAAATATTGACTGCTTATCAGAAAAAACGACGCTTGCGCACGGCACGCGTTCAGTTGCAGTCTCGCAAAATCGGGGAACACATCTATCATCCGGATGGTGCACATGCGGCGCTGAGAAATGCTTTGATGAGCGCGAAGACGCCCGAACAATGGTACGATACCGTCGAATGGCTCTACGGAGGAACCGGACTGATGGGAGTGTAGCAGCTCGGGCGAGTAGCAATATATTGCAATAGTTTTCGAGGTGAGCATTATAATGCCGGAAATGAGGGTCTAAGGGAGGAAATCATGACCTATCGCAGACGTATTCTGGGCCTGATCGGCGGCGCGGCCGTCGCAGCCCTGGCGACAGGGTTCAGCGCGGGAACGGCGCTGGCTCAGGAAGTTACGCTGAAACTGCACCAGTTCCTGCCGGCCCAGGCCAACGTGCCAAAGCTGGTTCTGGATGTCTGGGCGGACAATGTCGAAAAGGATTCGGGCGGCCGCATCAAGGTTGAGCGCTACCCCTCGATGCAACTGGGCGGCAAGCCGCCGGAACTGATTGACCAGGCGATTGACGGCGTCGCCGATGTCGTCTGGACCGTGGTCGGCTATACTCCGGGTCGCTTCCCCAGCACCGAAGTGTTTGAACTGCCCTTCATGATGACCAATGCCCGCGCGGTCAGCCACGCCTATTGGGAAATGTTCGAAAAGCACATGAAGGACACCGAGTTCAAGGACGTGCACATCCTGGGCACCTGGGTACATGGCCCCGGCATGATCCACACCAAGGACCCCGTGGAAAAGCCCGAAGACATGCAGGGCATGAAGATCCGCGGCGGCTCGCGCTCGGTCAACTCGCTGTTGACGAAACTGGGTGCAACCCCGGTCGGCATGCCGGTTCCGGCAGTTTCCGAGGGTCTGAGCAAGGGCGTGATCGATGGCACCACGATCCCGTGGGAAGTGACCACCGCGCTGAAAGTGCCGGAGCTGGTCGAGAACCATACCGAGTTCGAGGGCCGCGCGCTTTACACCCTGACCTTCGTTCTTGCGATGAACAAGGCCAAGTATGACAGCCTGCCGGATGATCTGAAGGCGGCGGTCGACAAGAACTCGGGGCTCGAGTTCTCGGTCTTTGCCGGCGGTACCCAGGCGGATGCCGATGGCCCCGCACGCAAGGTGGCCGAGGATCTGGGCAACAACATCATCACCATCGATTCTGCCGGTGTCGACGAATGGCGCGCCATTGCGCAACCCATTTATGACGAATGGGTGGCGGATATGAACGGCAAGGGAATCGACGGTCAGGCCCTGATCGACGAGGCGCAGATGCTGATCGAGAAGTATACGCCGCAGTATTCCAACTGAACTATGGCAAGAGACAGCGCGCCGTTGACCCGGCGCGCTGTTTCGCAGTCGGCGAAAGACGAAAAGAACCAATGCACAAGCTGATGATGGGGCTGGCCAAAGTCATGGCCATTTTGGGCGGTATCGTGCTAAGCATGCTGATATTGCTGACCTGCGTGTCCATTCTGGGGCGCCTGTTGAATGGCCTGTTTCACAGCGAATTCATGACCGGGATCGCGCCGGAGTTTTCGCATTGGATGATCAACGCGGGTGTCGGCCCGGTGAACGGAGATTTCGAGCTGGTCGAGGCCGGTGTGGCCTTTGCCATCTTCTGTTTCCTGCCGTTCTGCCAGATCACCGCGGGGCATGCGTCTGTCGACATTCTGACCAACTCGCTCCCACAAGGGGTGAACCGGTTTCTACGCATGATCACCGAAACGGTGTTCGCCGCCGTTCTCATCCTGATCGCATGGAAACTGGGGGATGGCATGATCAGCAAACGCAGCTATGGCGAGACGACGCTGCTTCTGGAATTCCCGATATGGTGGGCCTATGCCCTGAGTTTTCTGGCTTCCGCTGCGGCGGCTGTGGTCGGGTGCTACATGGCAGGGGTTCGGATCATCGAATTCTTCACCGGACGTGTTCTTGTCTGGGAAGGCATGGAGTCAGGCCATTGACCGCACTTGAAATCGGGATCGCCTCGTTTCCCGCCTTGATGGTTCTGATCTTTCTGCGGGTTCCGATCGGGCTTGCCATGTTCCTGGTGGGCCTCGTTGGGCTGGTGCTGGTGACAGACGGGACCCAGGTCGCCTTTGCCCGCCTGAAGAACGAGACCTACACGACCTTTTCCAGCTATTCGCTGAGCATCGTGCCGATGTTCCTGCTGATGGGGCACTTCGCCACCCTCGGCGGAATGTCGAACGCGCTTTTCAAGGCGGCCGAAGGCTGGCTGGGCCATCGCAAGGGGGGCGTGGCCATGGCCGCCATCGGCGCCTGCGCGGGGTTCGGTGCGATCTGCGGTTCTTCGCTGGCCACCGCCGCCACAATGGGCCGCGTTGCCCTGCCGGAGCTGCGCCAATACGGTTATGCCGGTGGGTTCTCGACCGCCACACTGGCGGCCGGCGGTACGCTGGGCATCCTGATACCGCCTTCGGTGGTGCTGGTGATCTATGCCATCCTGACCGAGCAGAACATCGCCAAACTGTTCCTTGCGGCTTTCATCCCCGGCATCCTGGCCGCTGTCGGATACCTGATCGCCATCTCTATTTATGTCCGCCTCTATCCCGAAAGTGCGGGCACCCGGCCGCGCGTTCCCTACGCCGAACGGTTCTCGGCTCTGGTTCAGGTATGGCCCGTCCTGCTGGTTTTCGGCCTTGTCGTCGGTGGTATCTACCTGGGCTGGTTCACACCGACCGAGGGCGCGGCGGTCGGTGCCTTTGGGACAGGGGTCATTGCCTGGTTGAATGGCGGGCTGACCCGCGCATCGCTGACGGAGAGTTTTCTGGTCACCGCGCGCTCGACCGCGATGATCTTTTTCATCGTTCTGGGGGCGGCGTTCTACAATGGTTTCCTGGCCCTGACCCAAGTGCCGCAGGAACTGTCGAACTACGTGGTCAGCCAGGGCTACAGCCCCTGGACGGTGCTGGCGCTGATCCTCGTCTTCTACCTGATCTTCGGCTGCCTGATGGACAGCCTCAGCATGATCCTGCTGACGATCCCGATCTTCTTTCCGGTGATTTCGGCGATGGATTTCGATCTCGTTTCGCTGGCCGCGATGCAGGCCGATGCCGCGATGGAGGTGCTGAAGGCCGGCGTGCCTGACGGGATGAGCGCCGAGACCCTTGCCGGCATTCAGGACGCTATCGCCAGCGGCGCCGAACTGACCCGCGACCAGATGAAGGACCTGGGCATCCGCGTCACCCAAGGCATGGCCAACCGGATCGAGGCGGAACATGTGGCGATCTGGTTCGGCATTCTGGTGCTGATCGTGGTCGAGGTGGGGCTGATCACGCCGCCGGTGGGCATGAACCTGTTCATCATCAACGCGATGGACCGCACCACCCGCATGGTCGACACCTACAAGGCGGTTATGTTCTTCGTTGCGACGGACCTGATCCGCGTTGTCATTCTGGTCGCTTTCCCAGCGATCACGCTGTTTCTGCTGGGATAGGCCTGCACGTTCCCAGCCCTGAAGTACCGGCCCGGCCGTGCACCGGGACACGGGATGTGGGAGGAGAGGATGAAGCATTATCTGGCGCATGATGTCCGGCGCGAGGATCGGCCCGATGGCGCGATCCTGTTGCGCTCAGCGCATGACCCGGTGCCGCCTGACCACAAGACCAGCGACTGGCTGCACCGATGGGCGGCACAAACACCCGACGCGGTGTTCCTGGCCGAACGCAGCGGTGCAGGCTGGCGCGAACTGCGCTATGGCGAGGCGCTGGAACGTGTGCGCGCGCTGGCGGCCGGTCTGCTGGCGCGGGGTCATGGTCCAGGGGCTCGTATCCTGATCATCTCGGGCAACAGCGTTGATCACGGGGTGTTGGCGCTGGCCGCGCAATACGTCGGTCTGGTGCCGGTCCCGGTTGCCGAACAGTATTCCCTGATCCCCGGCGCGCTCAAGCAGCTGAGCTATATCACAAGGCTGATCGACCCTGATCTGGTTTATGCCGAGGACGGCTCGCAGTTCGCCACCGCGCTTGCGATGGACGAGATGGCAGGCCGCCGGATCGTCGTCGGCCGCAATCCCGGCCCCGGCATGAGCCTGTTGCCCGATCTGGAGCGGGACCATGCCGATGTCGAGGCGGCCGCCGCGGCGGTCGGCCCAGACACCGTGGCCAAGATCCTGATGACCTCGGGTTCGACCTCGAATCCCAAGGGCGTGCTGACGACCCAGGCCATGCTGTGTGCCAACCAGGCGCAATACACCCGTGCGCTGCCGTTCCTGTCCGAACGCCCGCCGCGTCTGGTGGACTGGCTGCCCTGGAACCATGTCTTCGGCGGATCGAACAATTTCAACCAGATGCTGGCCTTTGGGGGCGCGCTCTATATCGACGGTGGCAAACCCGCGCCTGCTCTGATCGGCAAGACCTTTGAGAACAATCGCCTGATGAATGGCACGATTGCCTACAACGTGCCGGTGGGCTTTGCCCAGTTGCGTGACGAGATGCGACGTGACCCCGAGTTGAAGCGGCATTTCTTTGCCGATCTCGACATGCTCTTTTATGCCGGTGCCTCGCTGCCCGCGGATGTCTGGCGCGACCTGAGCGACATGGCAGCCGAGGTGCGTGACACCCAGCCCCTGATCACCACCTGCTGGGGCATGACCGAGACCGCACCCGCCTGCATCTTTCAGCATGTACCGGCCAACCTTCCCGGCATCATCGGCGTTCCCCTGACCGGCGTCACCGCCAAGCTGGCCCCGGCGGAGGGCGGCGGTCACGAGTTGCGGGTGAAGGGCCCCAATGTCTTCAAGGGCTATCTCGACAATCCAGAAAAGACCGCCGAAGCCTTCGACGAAGAAGGCTTCTTCTGCACCGGAGACAAGGTTTCACTGGTGGATGCCACGGATGCGAAAAAGGGCTTGAAGTTCGACGGGCGTATCGCCGAGGAATTCAAGCTGACCACAGGTATCTGGGTGCCCGCCTCCGATCTGCGGCTTGAGGTGCTGGCGGCTTTGGCGCCCTTGGCCTCCGATGTAGTGCTGACCGGTGAGGGACGCAGCGAGGTCGGAGCGATGATCGTTCCCGCGCCGGCACTGGCGCAGATGCTTGAGGCACGGGGCGGCGTGTGCCTTCCCGGTGAACAGGCCGAAGAGATCGCAGGGCGGCTGTCGCATCTGAACGCAGGGCGCGGCAGTGCGACCTCAGTTGCCCGCGTCCTGATTCTCTCTGAACCACCGTCGATGGCCGAGGGCGAAATTACAGCCAAGGGAAACCTGAATTTCCGAAAAATCCTGACGCGACGCGCCGATCTGGTGGCCCGCTTATACGATAGATCAGACGAAACCATCATTTTTGTGCACTAAGCTGCATAATTTCGGGAAACATCTGAGCATTATCTTGCATAAATGACTTTTGAATGCATGATGACGGTCGCAGGGGAGAAGCGCGCGCGGGATCGGGGGAGGAGGACCCACACCCACGTGCCACCTCAGGCCAATCACCGGGAGGAGAACGGTATGAGCGGAAACGCCGCGCATTACTTTGTGGATCGCCATGTCGACGAGGGACGGGCCGAGCGCCCTGCATTTCGCGAGGCGACCGGCGCCAAACGCCGGATAACCTATGGCGATCTCGCCGGGGTCAGCGGTCAGGTTGCCGGCGCCCTGGCCCGTGCCGGCGTTCCGCGAGAGGCAAGAGCGGCGATGCTGGTGCTGGATCAGGTCGAGTTTCCGGCCCTTTTCTGGGGTTGTCTCAAGGCTGGCGTCATTCCGGTGCCCCTGAACACCCTGCTGGCGACCTCGGTTTACGAAGTCATCCTGAACGACAGCCGGGCAAGCATCCTCTTCGTGTCCGAGGAACTCTGGCAAGCGGTGCAGCCTGCCGCCGAAGCCTCGCCGCACCTGCATCGGATCGTGGTGATCGGCACAGCGCCGGAGGGCACACAAAGCTACAAGGATTTCGTCGAAGGCGCCCGTGTCTTGCCTGCGGTCGAGACCTCGGCGGATGATGTTGCCTTCTGGCTCTATTCTTCAGGCTCGACCGGGCAGCCCAAGGGGGTCCGCCATGTGCATGGCAGTCTGAAGGCGACAGCGGACACATATGGCGCGCAGGTGCTGGGGATCGAACCGGACGACGTGATCTTTTCCGCGGCCAAATTGTTTTTCGCCTACGGGCTGGGGAATGGCATGACATTCCCGATGTCAGTCGGGGCCGAAGCGATCCTGTTCAATGGACGTCCGACGCCAGAGGGCATGAGGGACATTATCGCCTCCGAGAAACCCACAGTGTTTTGCGGGGTGCCGACGCTCTATGCCGCGATGATCGCAATGTTCGACCGCGAGGGTGTACCCGATGTCCCCCTGCGCCGCTGTATCTCGGCTGGCGAGGCGCTGCCGGAAGAGATTGGGCGAGCCTGGTTTCGCCATTGGGGCACCGACATTCTCGACGGGGTCGGATCGACCGAGATGCTGCATATCTTTCTTTCGAATGCACCAGGCGACGTGGTCTACGGAACCTCTGGCAGACCGGTGCCGGGATACGAGGTGCGGCTGGTGGACGAAAGCGGTACGGACGTCGGGCCGGGGGGCCTGGGCGAATTGCTTGTGCGCGGCGCCTCGGCCGCCGACGGCTATTGGAACAAGCGAGACAAGAGCCGCGCGACATTCGAGGGCGAATGGACCCGCACCGGCGACAAGTACGAACTGACGCCCGATGGCCGATATGTCTATTGCGGACGCACCGACGACATGTTCAAGGTTTCCGGCATCTGGTTGTCGCCTTTCGAGGTGGAGCAGGCTCTTGTCGCGCATCCGGCGGTTCTCGAGGCGGCAGTTGTGGCGTCCCGCGACGCGGACGGGCTTGAGAAACCAAAGGCCTTCATCGTTCTCAAGCAGGAAAATCGCGACGGGCTGGCGGACGAGTTGCGGGATTTCGTCAAGGACAAGATCGGCAAGTGGAAATACCCACGCTGGATCGAGTTCGTCGAGGATCTGCCCAAGACTGCCACCGGCAAGATCCAGCGGTTCAAGTTGCGTGACGGGGCTTGAGAGATGGAGTGGAGCAAAAATCCGACTGAACCCCTTCGCGTCAACGGCGTGGCGCTGGAATATTCCTGTCACGGACCCGCGCCATCCCAGACGCCGACCATTGTTCTGTTGCACGAAGGGCTCGGCTGCGTCGCGCTCTGGCGGGACTTTCCCGCGCGATTGGCCGAGCGGACTGGACTCGGTGTATTGACCTATTCCCGCCAGGGCTATGGAAAATCCGACCCGATCCCCTTGCCCCGACCGCTCGACTACCAGTCCCGAGAGGCGCTGGAGGTCATCCCTCTGGTGCTGGATGCCGCAGGGATCGAGCGCGCCATTCTCTTTGGCCATTCGGATGGCGCGACCATGGCGGCCATTTATGCCGGCAGCACCGAAGATCGGCGCGTGCGCGGCCTGATCCTTGAGGCGCCTCATTTCTTCACCGAGCCGGGCGGGCTTGCCTCGATTGCAGCGGCGCGCGATGCCTATGAAAGTGGCGATCTGAAGGCCAAGATGGCCAAGTACCACCGCGATCCAGATGGCGCATTCAAGGGTTGGAACGATGCATGGCTGAGCCCGGGCTTCAAGGCGTGGAACGTCGCCGAGGTGATCGACTATATCCGCGTTCCGATCCTGGCCATCCAGGGACGAAGAGATCAGTACGGTACCATGGCGCAAATCGAAGAAATCGAAAACCGGGCCTATTGCCCGGTCGATACGCTGCTCCTCGATTGCCAACACGCACCGCACCAGGAATGCCCCGAACAGGTGCTGACAGAAGCGGCCGAATTTTGCGCCCGGTTGATCCGTATTGAAGCGGCCCAAGTCATTACCGCGTGAAACATGGGATGGACACCTGCATATCCCGCCTATGTTCCCGGTCAGACCCTGCGGCCCCCCGATGACGCCTATGCCGATTTGCGGGAAACGGTGAAACCCGGAATGACGCCCGAGGAACTCGCCGATTGCAGGGCGTGGACAGAGGGCTGGCGGCTCTTCGACGCAGAATATTTCTGGGAAGCCCACGAGGTCTGGGAACCGATCTGGATGCAGCTGCCCCCCAATTCCGCTGCGCGCCACGTCTCGCAGGCCGCCATTCAATTGGCAAATGCCGCGCTCAAGATCAGAATGGGACGTCCCGGCGCGGCACTGCGTCTGTGCAAGCTGGCGCGCGAACATGTCATCAGAACAAATGGACGGCAGGCCCTTGGGATGCACCCGACAAGCCTGCTGTCCCGCATCGAAAAGGTGGAAGAACGACTCAGGTTATGTGCATTATAGTGCGTAAATTGCCAATAATCTGCACGATATCCAGCCGATGAAGGGCCATATTGATGATGTTATTGGATATTTCTTGTGCACTATCTTGCCATTTTTCCCTTGCCAAACCACACGTGAGCACTAAACTGCATCTCACCCACAAATTTCGGAGCCCGGAATGACACAGCGCATCGACTTCCAGACCGACCCGTCCCGCTATCGCCACTGGCGGGTTGAGTACGAAGGCGAGATCGCCAATCTGTACATGGATGTGGACGAGCAGGGCGGACTGTTTCCCGGCTACGAGCTGAAGCTGAACTCCTACGACCTGGGCGTCGATATCGAACTGGCTGATATCGTGCAGCGGATGCGGTTCGAACATCCCGAGGTCAAGGTGGTGGTCATGCAATCGGCCAAGGACCGGGTATTCTGCGCGGGCGCCAACATTCGCATGCTGGGTGGGGCAAGCCATGCGCACAAGGTCAATTTCTGCAAGTTCACCAACGAGACCCGCAACACGTTCGAGGCCGCCGAGGCCGACAGCGACCAGAAATACATCGCCGCCGTCAAAGGGGCCTGCGCGGGGGGCGGTTACGAACTGGCGCTGGCCTGCAATTACATCATGCTGACCAACGACAGTTCTTCCTCGGTCGCGCTGCCCGAGGTGCCGTTGCTGGCGGTGCTGCCCGGCACGGGCGGGCTGACCCGGGTCACCGACAAGCGCAAGGTGCGCCGCGATCTGGCAGATGTGTTCTGTTCGATCGAGGAAGGTGTGAAAGGCCAGCGCGCGGTCGACTGGCGCCTGGTGGACGAAATCGCTCCGAATTCGAAGTTCGACGAGGTTGTGCAGGAACGCGCGCGAGAGTTCGCCGCGGCCAGCAGCAAACCCTCCGGCCTGACCGGGATAGAACTTGCTCCTCTGGAACGCAGCTTTGCCGAAGATGGATCGGTCACCTACTCCACGGTCGAAGTGCTCATCGACAGGGAGGGAGGCCGGGCGACACTGACGATCACCGGCCCGTCCGATCCCGCCCCGTCTTCGGCCGCCGAATTGCAGGCGCAGGGCGCTCGGGCGTGGATCCTGCGGGCCGCGCGCGAGCTGGACGACGCCATCCTGCATCTGCGGCTCAACGAAAGACAGATCGGCACCCTGGTGTTCAAGACCCAGGGCGACCCTCAAGCCGTACTGGCGCATGAGGCGCTGTTGCTGTCCAATCGCGACAACTGGCTGGCCAACGAGATCCTGCACTACTGGAAGCGCGTTCTGAAACGGGTCGACATGACGTCGCGCAGTCTGGTTGCCATTGTCGAGCACGGATCCTGCTTTGCCGGTCCGCTGGCGGAACTGCTCTGGGCCGTGGACCGGTCCTACATGATGCTGGACGAGTTCGAAGGCGACAACCGCCCTCTGGCCACGGTGACGCTGAGCGAAGGTAATTTCGGCCCCTACCCAATGAGTAACGACCTGACCCGTTTGCAGACCCGTTTCCTCGGAACGCCCGAAACGGTCGACGCGCTGCGCGATCATATCGGTGAACCGCTGGAGGCCGCCGAAGCCGAGGAACTGGGTCTCGTCACCTATGCCCATGACGATATCGACTGGGATGACGAGGTGCGCATCTTCCTGGAGGAACGCGCCAGCTTCTCACCTGATGCGATGACGGGAATGGAGGCGAATCTGCGCTTTGCCGGCCCCGAGACAATGGAAACCCGCATTTTCGGCCGCCTGACCGCCTGGCAGAACTGGATCTTCCAACGCCCCAACGCGGTGGGGCCGGACGGGGCCCTGCAACGCTATGGCTCCGGCGTGCGCGGCAACTACAACATGGAACGTGTGTGAGGAGACGACAGATTATTCGTCGAAGAATCTGTTGGAAAATCTTTGACCGATTTTTCCCGCGAGGAGGAAAACAATGCTCGATCTGATCAACGTAAGCTACGACACCCAGATCCCCAACAATGTGGGCCTGAGCCAGGACAAGAAGGTGCTGAAGGCACTGGAGAAGTGGCACCCCGGCTACATCAACTGGTGGAATGACCTGATCCCGCAGAACTTCCAGCAAAGCATGGTCTACCTGCGTACCGCCGTCTCGGTGGACCCGAAGGGCTGGGCCAAGTTCGACTACGTCAAGATGCCGGAATACCGCTGGGGCGTGCTGCTGGCGCCGCAGGTCGACGGCCGCACCATTCCCTGTGGTGAACATTTCGGCCAGCCCGCCTGGCAGGAAGTTCCAGGTGAATACCGCAACCTGTTGAAACGGCTGATCGTCATCCAGGGCGATACCGAACCCGCCTCTGTCGAACAGCAGCGCCTGCTGGCGCTGACCGCGCCCTCGCTTTATGACATGCGCAATCTCTTTCAGGTCAACGTCGAGGAAGGCCGCCACCTCTGGGCGATGGTCTATCTTCTGCACAAGTATTTCGGGCGAGACGGCCGTGAAGAGGCAGACGACCTGCTGCGCCGGCAATCAGGCAGCGAGGAAGCGCCGCGGATGCTGGGCGCCTTCAACGAGGAAACACCCGATTGGCTCAGCTTCTTCATGTTCACCTACTTCACTGACCGTGATGGCAAGATGCAGCTTGAAAGCCTGGCGCAGTCTGGCTTCGATCCGCTCAGCCGGACTTGCCGGTTCATGCTGACCGAAGAGGCGCACCACATGTTCGTGGGCGAGACCGGTGTCGGCCGCACCATCGAGCGCACCTGCCAGGTGATGAAGGAAAACGGCATCGACGATCCGTTCGACATCGACCGCATCCGCGGCCTCGGCGTCATCGACCTGCCGTTGATCCAGAAGAAACTGAACCTGCATTACACGCTGTCGCTCGACCTGTTCGGGCAGGAAGTGTCTACCAACGCGGCCAATGCGTTCAATGCCGGGATCAAGGGCCGCTATATGGAGGCCCGCATCCAGGACGACCACCAGTTGCAAGGCGATACCTATGTGGTCTGGGATCTGGTCGATGGAAAAGCAGTGCAGAAGGAAGTGCCCGCGCTGACGGCGATCAACATGCGCCTGCGCGACGACTACACCAAGGACGCCGCTGGCGGCGTCGGCCGCTGGAACAAGATCATCGAGAAATACGGCATCGACTTCGAACTGAAACTGCCGCACGAGGCCTTTCATCGCAAGATCGGGGTATTCGCCAACATGCCGTTCGACCCCGACGGCCAGGTGGTGACCGGAGCCGAGTTTGACAAGGGCCTGCCCGACTGGCTGCCCACCCATGCCGATGGCGATTACATCCAGTCGCTGATGAAACCCTGTTACGAACCCGGCGAATTCGCCCGGTGGATCGCCCCGCCAAAGGTCGGCATCGACAACAAGCCCGGGGACTTCGAGTATGTGAAGCTTCACATGGCGTGAAGATGAACGAGGCCGGGTCCGCGGGCAGTAACATTTTGTGAAATGTCCGCGGATTGACGGCAGGGGGCTTCTCCTGTTGGCTGGAACCGGCCTGATCGGAAATTGCGAGGACCCGACCATGCAGATCGACCGTTCGAAATCCGAAACACGGCGCCTGGAGGCGCTGGCCGGTCAGATATATGCACTGCAGGGTCCGTGCGTTGGGTGCTCTGACTGCGTGGGACTGTGCAAGGCACTGATCGACACGCTGGTGGTGCCCGACATCGTTCTGACCAGGAAACACGAGACCCCATGACCCAGCCGCTCAAGCAGCACCTGATCGACCCCGAAATCTGTATCCGCTGCTACACCTGCGAAATGACCTGCCCCGAGCAGGCCATCGAACATGACGACATGAATGTCGTGGTGGATGCCGACAAGTGCAAATTCTGCATGGATTGCATCCCTGTCTGTCCGACAGGGTCCATCGACAATTGGCGCGTTGTGGCAGAGCCCTATTCGCTGGAAGAGCAATATGGCTGGACGGACCTGCCCCCACAGGAAGACGTCGCAGGCGACGACGCCGGGCTGGAGGCGCTGGATGATGCCATCGCCGCCCTGCTGGCAGAGGCGCACAAGGGGGCCGGCGGCAAGTCGCGGGCTCCGGCGACCGCCTCGAAACCGTCGGTCAACCTGTACACCTTGGGCAAACCGGCCGAGGCCCGGGTCACCGGCAACTATCGCCTGACAGCCGAAGACAGTGACAGCGATGTGCGCCACATCATTCTCGATTTCGGCGCCCAGCCCTTTCCCGTTCTCGAAGGGCAGAGCATCGGGATCATCCCTCCGGGAACCAATTCCGAAGGCAGGGCGCACCTCCCGCGCCTCTACTCGGTTTCAAGCCCCCGCGATGGGGAGAGACCGAATTTCAACAACCTCTCGCTGACCGTCAAACGCGAGCCGCACGGCATCTGTTCGAATTACGTCTGCGATCTGAAACCGGGCGATACCGTGCGGGTAACCGGCCCGTTCGGCGCGACCTTCCTGATGCCATCGGACCCGAATGCGCATCTGCTGATGATCTGTACCGGAACCGGCTCGGCCCCGTTCCGCGCGTTCACCATGCGGCGGCAACGTGAGAATCCGAAACTGACAAATTCGCTGACCCTGGTCTTTGGCGCCCGCCGCCAGCAGGAACTCCCCTATTTCGGTCCCCTGGGCAAGGTTCCGGAAAGCTTCATGGCCAAGCACTTTGCCTTTTCCAGGCAAAAGGACGAACCCAAGCACTATGTGCAGGATAAGCTGCGTGCCCAGTCCGAACGAATCGGACAACTGCTGCAGAACCCGGCGACACATATCTATGTCTGCGGCCTGAAAGCGATGGAACAGGGGGTCGAAGAAGCGCTCAAGGACATCGCGCGCGCGCAAGGGTTGGTCTGGACCGATCTGCGTGACCGGATGCGCGACGAAGGCCGTTATCATCTCGAAACCTACTGAGAACGGTCACCGCCCAGGGCGGATTGCGTTGCATGGTCACCTGCCGTAATATTACGCATTATTTTGCATAAAGACCGGGCAGCATGACTGAAATCACCAACTTTCGCGGCGAAACATCGCCAGGCGGCTCGGTCGAACACTTGGACAAACAAGTCTCGACCCTGATCGCGCGCGTCGGAGAACGTGTCCGCGCAGCCCGGCAGCGCCGCGGCATTCCGCGCCGGGTGTTATCGGACATTTCGGGGGTTTCGCCCCGCTATCTTGCCCAGCTCGAAGCCGGCGAAGGCAATATTTCGATCGGTCTCCTGCAAAGGGTGGCAGTGGCGCTCGATCACCGGATCGAATGGCTGGTGGGGGAGGACGACCCATGGTCTTCGGAAGCGCTGCGCGTGGCCGACCTTTTTCGCGTGGCGAAGGCCGATGTGCAGCAATCGGTGTTGCATGCGCTCAGCCCAGAACCTGTCGAAACGGTCCGAGCGCGGCGCATCTGCCTGATCGGCTTGCGCGGTGCCGGAAAATCGACGCTTGGCACGCGGCTCGGTGCTGAACTGGATCTTCCCTTCGTCGAGTTGAATGACGAGATCGAGGAACAGGCCGGTATGCCGGTGGGCGAGGTAATGGCGCTCTACGGGCAGGAAGGCTACCGCAAGCTCGAAGCACAGGCCGTCAGCCGGGTCGTGGCGAAACACGAGACGATGGTTCTGGCAGTCGCTGGTGGCATCGTCGCCGAACCGGAGACCTACAACATCCTGCTGACCCGGTTTCATACGATCTGGCTGCGCGCCGATCCGACCGAGCATATGGACCGCGTCCGCGCCCAGGGAGACGAACGCCCGATGGCCGGCAATCCAGAAGCAATGGAACAACTGAAATCCATTCTCGCAAGCCGCGAAGTGCTCTACGGCAAGGCTCTTGCCCAACTCGATACGTCGGGACAGTCCGTCGAAACCTCTCTGGCGCAACTCAAGACACTGGTGAAGGAACGCGGCTACCTCGGGTAACGGTGTACCCTTGGCGTGTCTGTTTCTTTCTGGTCGGAAATACTCCGGGGGGTCTGGGGGGCCGGCCCCCCAGCTTGCATCATGAGGGCAGCCTGAGCCAATCCGCCGCAAAGATGATGCGCTCCACCCCCGCGAGGCGCCGGACACGATCAAGCTCTGCCTCCAGCCTGCGCGTTCGGGCTTTCGACCAGCGCAGACCGCGTTCCGGCCACAGGGCCCGAACCCGCAATTCGCCACAATCGCGATGCGCCTTCATGTCGATACGCCCGATCAGCCGGTCGCCTTCGAGCAGGGGAAAGACATAGTACCCGTAGACCCGTTTCGGCCCCGGCACAAAGACCTCGATCCGGTAATGGAAGCCGAACAGGCGTTCCGCCCGCTTTCGGTCTCGCAATGCCGGATCAAAAGGGCTGAGCACCCGGATCCGGCCCGGTGCCTGCGGCGCGATAGCGGCCTGTCCGGCCACTTCGGGTCGGGCGAACACCTTGCGCCAGCTGCCGTCGGCACATTGGACCTCGATCTGCTCCAGTACACCGCGCCTCAGAGCGCCGGTTACCCATTCCTTCGCCTCGCTCGGCGTGGCGATAGCCCAGAACGCGGCCAGTTCGCCCGGGGTCGCAAATCCCAACCGATCCAGCGCCGCGTTGCAAAGCCAGTCCACCGTCGCCGCCGGATCGCAGTCGATCGCTCCCGGGCAGAGGTGCTCTTCGATCACCCGCTCGGTCAGGTCATAGCGTTTTTGAAACCCCTCACGGCCCGTCACTGTCAGCGCGCCAACGCGCCAAAGATATTCCAGCGCGGTTTTCGACGGATGCCAGTCCCACCATCCGCCTGACCCTTTCCTCTCGTCCGGCCCCACGTCCGAGGAAGAGGCAGGGCCATGGTCGCGAATATGCTGCAAGACCGGTTCGAACTGCGCTTCATAGCCTTCGCGCCGCCAGCTGCTCCAGCGTTCCCGCAAAGAAGCCGCCTCTCGTTCGAACCGCAGATGCCAATGCGGGAAGAAGGCCATCGGGATGACCGAAGCGTCGTGAGTCCAGTGCTCGAACAGGGCCCGGTCACGTTCGTAAAGCCGCTTGAGATCGGGCGGTCGATAGGAGGGACGGCGCGAGAACAGGATCATGTCATGTGCCCGCGCGACTGTATTGATGCTGTCGAGCTGGACAAAGCCAAGCCGGGTAATCAGGTCCAGCAGATCGGTTCCGCGCGCCGGGCCTCTGGGTTGTTCGGCCAGCCCGTGCCGATCCAGGAACAGTGCCCTTGCAGTACGATTGTCGAGCCGTTGCAGCGCCACCGGCTAGCGCCGCTTCAGCGTATCGCCATAGCTGATCTTGGGCTCCAGCGTGATCCGGGTTTCGATCTCGGCCTCCGGATCCTCCAGCCGCTTGGCGATTATCTCGGCCGCCTTGCGCCCAATTTCCAGGCGGCAGGCATCCATCGTGGCCAATTTGCGCGGCAGGCCCTGAAGCAATTCCACGTTGTTGAATCCGGCCAGCCCGATCTGGCCCGGAATGTCGATCCCTTGTTCAAGCAGGTACAAGAGTCCGCCGGCTGCAATCATGTCGTTGGAATAATAGAGGAAATCCAGATCCGGTGAGCGTTCCAGCATGGCTTGGGTCATCTCGCGCCCCTTGGCCAGCGCCGAGCCGCCGGAATAGAACTCGCGGTCTTCGATCTCGACGCCGTTCTTGCCCAGAACCTCGGTAAATCCTTCGAACCGTTTGCGGGCACGATAGTCGAGCGGCATCTTGGTGCCCATGAACCCGATCCGGCGATAACCCGCCTTCAGGATCGCCTGCGCCATTTCACGCCCGGCCCGACGGTGCGAGATGCCGACCATGGCATCGACCGGCTTGCCATCGCTGTCCATGATCTCGACCACCGGAATGCCTGCCGCATCCAGCATGGCGCGTGCCGCCTCGGAATGTTCGAGCCCGGCGATGATCACGCCCGAAGGCCGCCACGAGAGCATCTCGTAGAGCACCTTTTCTTCCTTCTCGGGCAGATAGTCGGTGACACCCACAACCGGTTGCAACTCGGTATCCTCCAGCACCTGATTAATGCCGGTCAACACCTCGGGGAACACCATGTTCGACAGCGACGGGATGATCACGGCGACCAGGTTCACACGGTTCGACGCCAAAGCGCCCGCGATCTTGTTGGGGACATACCCCAACTGCTTGGCCGCAGCGAGCACTCTGGCGCGGGTGGCATCCGAGACATCACCGCGGTTGCGCAGAACGCGGCTGACGGTCATTTCCGAAACTCCCGAAGCCTCGGAGACATCGCGAAGGGTGAGCGGGCGTTTGGTTTCGGCTGTCAACTGCGTACCTGCACTGATTTGTTTTCAGCCCGATGCTAGCGCGAACAGGCTGACACGTTCAACTGCTACGCATTGCCCGATGACAAGCCCGTCAAACCTCGTTAGAGAAGGGTCCGGCGGCCCCGTGGCTCAATTGGATAGAGCAGCCCCCTCCTAAGGGGCAGGTTACAGGTTCGAATCCTGTCGGGGTCACCATCGTCCTGCGATGGGAGTTTGCGCTACAGCGCGCTGACCCAGGCGATGAAGGCCGGAACCGTCAGAATCGATGCGGCCGTGGACAGCAGGATCGCGGCAGAGACGCGTTGCGGGGCGACACCGTAATGGGCGGCCAGCATGTACACATTGCCTGCAACCGGCAGGGCCGCGGCAGAAATGGCGACCGACGCCGTGAAGGCGTCGACGGGAAACACCCAAAGCACGGCAAGCGCCACCAGCACCGGATGAACGATCAGCTTGCAGAAACTCAACCAGGCCGCGATTTGCACCCTCTCGGCCGAGCGTTCGGCCAGCGACGCGCCGATCACGAACAGCGCTCCCGGTGTCGCCGCGCCGCCAAGTATGCTGAGAAAATCATTCATCGGCACTGGCACCGGCAGCCCGAAACCCGACCACAAAAGGCCTGCCGTGATACTGACGATCATGGGGTTCCGCACCAGACCCGCGCCGATCAGGCGCAAGGTGGCAAAGGTCAGACGACCGTCGCGGCCGCCGTTGATCAGGATCACGATCAATGACGAGAAGACGACCAGATCGACCGAAAGGATCAGCATGATCGGGCCGATTGCCGCCTCGCCGAAAAGCAGTGCAAGCATCGGCAGGCCCAGGAACCCGGTATTGCCGATGGCGGCGCATTGCGATTCGACCGCCGCGGTCGGCACGTCGAGGCGCCTAATGAACGCGACCAGCATGGCGATCCCATAAACCCCGGCGGTCCCCCACAGATAGCCCATCACCAAGCGCACGTCGAAAATGTCGTTGAAGGGAAGGTTCGCGGAAAACCGGAACAGCATCGCGGAGAGGGCGAAGAAGAACACGAACTTTGTCAGATAGGCCGTCGCCTCCGGGCTGAAGAAACGGCTGCGACCAGCCCAGTAGCCCAGGCCGATGATTGCAAAGAATGGGAGTGTGCGCAGAAAGATCTCGACCATGCTGGGACTGGTAACATTTTCTGACCTGATGGCAAGGCTCGCGGCCTATCCGCTGCCAATCAGCACCCCCGCTGCCAGAACAAGCGCGCCCCCGACCACCACCTGGAACGCGGCGCGGAAAAAAGGAGTATCCATGTAGCGATTCTGGATCCAGGCGATGGCCCAAAGCTCGAAGAACACGATAATTATGGCGATCGTGGTCGCGGTCCAGAATTCAGGGATCAGGTAAGGCAGGGCGTGGCCCAACCCGCCAAGGGTCGTCATCACGCCCGAAGCCATGCCACGTTTGACCGGCGAACCGCGCCCCGAAAGCTCGCCGTCGTCCGAGGCCGCCTCGGTAAAGCCCATCGAGATGCCGGCGCCGACCGACGCCGCCACGCCGACCAGAAAAGTGGTCCAGGTATCATGCGTGGCAAATGCGGTTGCAAAAATCGGGGCAAGAGTCGAAACCGACCCATCCATCAGGCCCGCGAGGCCGGGTTGCACCCAGGTCAGGACGAACTGGCGGTGCGACGTGGCAGCCTCCTGTGCCCGGCTGTCCTCGTCGAGATGGGCTTCCTCCAATTCGGTCGCGGTAGCCTGATGGCTGGCCTCTGCTGCGGCAAGATCGCCAAGCAGCTTGCGCGTGGCCGCGTCGGTCGAGCGCGCGGCGGCGGCAAGATAGAACCGCTCGGCATCGCGCTCCATCGCTGCGGCTTCGGTTCGGATGCGTTCGATCCCAAGGTTCTCGACCAGCCACACCGGACGGCGGGCATAATAGCCTGCCACATGCTCGCGCCGGATCAACGGTATCACCGAGCCAAAGCGCCGTTCGTGCAAGGCGATCAATCGGGCGCGATGTTCGTCCTCTTCCGCCGCCATACCATCGAACATCCGCGCCGTAGCCGGGAAATCCGCGCGCAGCATCTCGGCGTACGAGCGGTAGATGCGTGCGTCATCCTCTTCTGACGAGATTGCCAGCGCGACGACTTCCTGTTCGGAAAGGTCGCGAAAATGCTTGCGGTAGGAAAGAAAACGCATCCGTGCCTCGACAACATTAGAATGATTCTAAAATATCACCAGCCCGCGACAGTGCAACCGGTTCTGCCCGAATCGTTGAAACTGTACCCCTCGCCCCATACGTTGAGGAAACGGAATATCTGAGGAACAGGAATGACGCAGGCCGCGACCATCGTGCGCACCGGACGCAAATTCGATCAGGTGCTCAGGGGCGCGCGCGAAGTGTTCATGGCCGATGGATTCGAAGGGGCAAATGTCGACGACATCGCCCGCGCGGCTGGTGTTTCCAAGGCCACGCTTTACAGCTATTTCCCGGACAAGCGGTTGCTGTTCATGGAAGTGGCGCAAACGGAATGCCAGTTGATGGCCGAGCGCATCCTGTCGATGATCGACGAATCGCGCCCTGTGCGCGAAGTGCTGACCATCACCGCGACTCAACTGGTGGCTTTTCTGACCTCGGATTTCGCACAACAGGTCTTTCGCATCTGTCTGGCAGAACGCGACCGTTTTCCTGAGCTGGCGCGCGCCTTTTACGAGGCCGGCCCCGTAAACGGGCAGCGGCGCATTTGCGAGTATCTGGAAAAGGCGGTCGCCAATGGCGAATTGGTAGTCGAGGATATCCCGATGGCGGCGGAACAGTTCTCGGAACTCTGCAAGACGCGCCTTTGGACCCGGGCCGTGTTCGGAATCCAGAATCGCTTCACCCAAGCCGAAATTGACGAGGTCGCGCTGCACACGGTCGACACGTTCATGGCTCGCTACGGCGCCTGAACGCAAAAACGCCCGCCAATGGCGGGCGTTCCGGCAAATGCTCTTCCCGGTTGATCGGGGTCAGCGGCGCAGGCCCAGACGCTCGATCAGCGATGCATAGCGTGCTTCATCCTTGCCCTTCAGATAATCCAACAGCTTGCGGCGCTGTGCCACCAGCTTGAGCAGACCACGGCGGCCGTGGTTGTCTTTCTTGTGGGTCTTGAAGTGCTCGGTCAGGGTTGCGATACGCGAGCTGAGGATTGCAACCTGGACTTCCGGCGAACCGGTGTCGCCGTCCTTGGTTGCATATTCTTTCATGACGCGTGCTTTTTCTTCTGCAGTAATCGACATCGGGGTCTCCTTGTCAGGTTAAGGTGGATGGCTCAGGCCGGGATGTCGTCCAGCACAGGCCCATGGAGATTGACCGCAACGGAAACGATTCCGGTGCGGATGCGGGCGTATACGCGGATTTTCGGCAAAGGGCAAAGAGATTCTCAGCCAAGATCAGGCACCGCCGGCTGCCTGCCCGAGCGAGAGTTCATTGATCAGCGAAATGTCACCAGGCTGGATGCCGCCCACTCCGTGCAAGACCGCCACATCCTGACCATCGACGGTAACCCGGATCGCATTCGGATTGTTCGGATCCTGGTTGATTTCTATTGACGGTTCGGCGCCCCCGGGAGTGTTCCAGACGACCAGCAACTGGTCCACGCCGGTTTCGAAATCCATGATCTCAACCGGAGTTCCGTCTACCACCCAATCACCGGTAATCATCGCATCCGAGCCGGAACCGCCTGTAATGATATCTCCTGAACCGCCCAGCAACGTGTCATCGCCGTCGCCGCCGTTGAGATAATCGAAACTCTGAGCCATTGGACCCAGTGGCGAAGCAATCCCCCCTTCGAGGCCCAGAACAAGATCGTCGCCAAAGCTGCCGAACAGGCTGTCCTGCCCGCCGTCCCCTGTCAGGATGTCGTTGCCGTGCCCGCCATGCAGGGCGTCGTCGCCTTCACCGCCGTCCAGCCTGTCATCGTCCTGCCCGCCGTGCAGGCTGTCATCACCCGCGCCGCCCTGCATCAGGTCATCCCCGAAATGGCCGAACAAAGTGTCGTCGCCGTCGCCACCCGCCTCACTGTCGTCGCCGTCTTCCCCATGGATCAGGTCGTCGCCTGCGCCACCCTCCATGGCGTCGCCTCCTGATCCGCCGTGGATGGTGTCATTGCCATCGCCGCCTGAAAGCGTGTCGTTGCCATCATACCCGTTGATCTGGTCCGGCCCGCTACCGCCAATGATAGGCTCTGCCAGTTCCGTGCCCGGCAAGACGAGGTACTCGGGAGGCGCATCACCAAGCGCGGCTCCGGTATCAATTTCCTGGTTCAATCCGATGGATATTATCTCCTGCTCGGTCGCGAGCAGTTGTTCCTCATCGGCTTCGTCATCAAGCTCTTCGTCACCCCCCGTTGTCATCAGGACCACCCCGCCGACAGCAGCCAGTCCCAGAAGCCCTGCAAGCATCAACATTGGCGAACTCCGAACACACGACACCCTACGGCAGCAGCATCCCATGCAAGCAATGGCCGCGTCAAATCGCTTTGAATCAGATGGTTAACGGATTTCCCGCTCCCATGGCTCCGGCTGCTGGGCATAGCCGATGTACAGCGGGTGTTTCGGATGTCCTTCCCTGGACAACCCGAGATGGAACAGTGGCAGGCCCGTCCCGCGCAGCAGGCGTTCAACCGCCGGACCACGGCCCAGATGGGCACCATGGGTACCCCAGGCCGCGATGATCTGATCGGCCCAGTGTGCGCCATCCAGAATGGCACGGTCATTTTCCGGCCCGACCGGTTCATCCGCCGCACGCATCTTGCGCGGGTCGGTATCCCGCCAGGCAAAGATATTCGTGACCCGGAACGCACCGAAGCCCAGCGTGCGTGCGCGCCGTTCGCATCTCTCGACCGTCGGGTCGTTCTGAACTTCGGTTGCGGTCGAAGGATTCAACATGACAAAGAGCGCCTTGCGCCCGGCCGGATCCCAGACCCGGGTCAGACTGTAACGGTACCGTTCGCAATCCGAATAGACCGCGGTCGAGGGCGCATCGCCCTTTGTATGGGTGCGAATGATCATGGCTTGCCGATAACACAATGCGTTCCGGCCTGCCATGGATGCGTCTTAACGGTAAAATGCGTGGAAGAAAGAATTTCCGCACCAGAAGTCGGCAGTTCATTTAGTCCCGTAAGAAATGCTTAACAAAGGCGGTCAACCTGTCCATCACAATGCTTCGCACACTGATCGCGATCCATGAGCACGGAACATTCAGCGTCGCCGGATCTGGGGTTTTCGTGACCCATGCCGCTGTCAGCCAACAGATGAAAACCCTGGAGGCAGAGTTGGGTGTCCGCCTGTTCGGCCGGACGAAACGTTCCCCGGAACGCACGCCGATCGGGCGCGCCCTAGTCGACAAAGCCCGAACGGCTGTTGCCGCCTATGACAATATGGTGACGTCGGTCACCGAAGACGACGGGCTGACAGGCGAACTGGCACTGGGTGCCGTTCCGACATGCCTGACCGGGGCTGATCCCGCTTGCGGTGTCGAGTCTGAAAACGAAATTCGAAAGGCTCCATGTGCCGGTACAGATCGGCCTGACTCGTCAACTGATATCCGACACGCAACGCGGCGTGATCGATGCCGCCGTCGTTTCCCGGCCACCGTCGCTACCTGCAGGCATGGAATTCACACTCGTGTCAGAGGAAAAACTGCAATTGCTCGCGGCGCCGGGCGCAATCTCGGATGATCCGATCCACCTCCTGAAAACCGAATGGTTCATTCGCTTCAACCGGGATGCGGTGGTCAGCGAAGTGATTGAAAACTGGCTTCGGAGCCGGGATATCCAGGTAAGGGAAACCATGGAACTGGAAAGCCTTGAAGCAATATCGAGCATGGCTCCGGCAAATCCTGGCGTCTCTCTGGTTCCCGTACCTTGCGTCGTTTCTCCGTTTGAGTTGCCGGTCAAACGCCTGTCTTTGGGCGGGGATAGACCAAAACGGGCGCTTGGCATGATCTGGCGCCGGGACAGTTCCAAGAAACGGGTTCTAGAAAAGGTATTGACCGCATTGCGATTGGCTGTGGACATCGGCGGTTTCACACCCGAAACGCCCGGTTTCAAAGACAGGGCGATCGGGGTTGCGACCGACCAGGACGATCCGGCCTGATTGCCCCGGCCGGGCGGCCACGGCCATGAACCGGTTCCCGGGAGCTAAGGACGAGTGACGGACCGTCAGACTTGACCGGCGCCGCGTGCCCGGCGGAATACTAAAGCCACACAACTGTCCGAGATCGCCATGCGCTCTGCCCCCCTGTCCCAGCTCACCACTCACGATGTATCCAACCAACCCGAAGAACGCGGCGATATCGACCTTTGGGCCAGCGATCCGGTGCTGCGCGAAATTGCCGTCCGGGCAGGTGCGAAAGTCGAAACGCTGACCGCCTATGGCCGCATCATGGGCACGGCCGAGATGCGTCAGGCCGGGCGCGAGGCAAATGCCAACCCGCCGCGGCTAGACACATTCGACCGGGGCGGCCGTCGATTGGACGAGGTACGGTTTCATCCCGCCTATCACCAGTTGATGAAAGCGAGCCAGAGTGCCGGCTATTCTGCAATCGCCTGGGAAGGCGCGGCCGGCGGTCATGCCACGCATGCCGCGATGGTTTACCTCGCCAGTCAGGTCGAACCCGGCCATTGCTGCCCGTTGACGATGACTTATGCGGCAATCCCGGCCTTGTCCGCCGATGAAACACTGGCGCGAATGTGGCGACCCAGGCTCATGGCGCGCGCCTATGACCCGGCAACTACCCCCATTGGCGAAAAACGCGCCGCAACGCTGGGCATGGCGATGACCGAGAAACAGGGCGGCTCGGATGTGCGCGCCAATACCACCCTTGCCCGCCGCGATGGCGACCACTGGCGTCTGAAGGGACACAAGTGGTTCTGCTCGGCCCCGATGTCGGACGGGTTCCTGACTTTGGCACAGGCACCGGGCGGGCTGACCTGTTTCCTGCTGCCGCGCTGGCTGGAGGGCGAGCGAAACGCGATCCATCTGATGCGCTTGAAGGAGAAGCTGGGCAACAGGGCCAATGCCTCGTCCGAGGTCGAGTTCCACGATGCGCTGGCCTGGCAACTGGGCAACGAGGGCGACGGGGTGCGCACCATCATCGAGATGGTGCACCATACGCGGCTGGATACCGCAATGGCGCCTGCCGGGCTGATGCGCGCCGCGCTGGCCGAGGCACATCACTGGGTCCTGCACCGCAGCACGTTCCAGCGCCGTCTGATCGACCAGCCGCTGATGCGGGCGGTGCTGGCCGATCTGGTGCTGGACTGGGAGGGCACGCTGACGGTTGGCCTGCGGGTGGCGCGCGCCTTTGACAGCAGCGATCCCGCCGACCGCGCCTTTGCCCGGATTGGTGTAGCGCTGGCAAAATTTCTCGCCAACAAGCGCTGTCCGGTGGTTGTGGTCGAAGCGATGGAAGTGCTGGGAGGCATGGGATATGTCGAGGACACCGGCCTGCCGCTGCTCTATCGCGAGGCCCCGCTGAACGGCATCTGGGAGGGATCGGGCAATGTCATCTGTCTCGACATCCTGCGCAGCCTGGCACGCGACCCCTTGGCCAGGGAAGCGTTGACCATCGAACTGGAGGCTGCACGCGGGGCGGATCCGAGGTACGACACGGCTTTGGCCGATCATGCGGCGCGTTGGTCCGCGCTGCCGCCCGAAGCAGAAGCACGCTGGTATGCCGAACGCACGGCGTTGTTGCTCACCGCATCGCTGCTGATCCGGCAGGCCCCGGCCGCAGTGGCGGACATGTATGTGGCGACGAGGCTGGCCGGGGAAAGCGGCCGTGTCCCCGGCGCCGTCGCCGCCGGCGACGTGGGCGGCGTTCTGACCCGGCTGGGCGAGGGTTGACCGACGGCGCGGGACGGGATCGGGCGACTCCCCTTGAGTGGCTTCACCAAAGGCTGTAAGCCCCGCACATGCTGGACGAGAACGACGACATCCATCCCCTGTTCGCAGGCGCGCCCTCGACGACGGAGTTCAAGAAACTCCGCAAACGTATCGTGCGACAGGCGCGCGAGGCGATCGAGCAATATGGCATGGTCGAACGCGGCGCCCGATGGCTGGTGTGCCTGTCGGGAGGCAAGGACAGCTATACCCTGCTTGCGGTCCTTTACGAGCTGAAATGGCGCGGACTGCTTCCGGTCGACCTGCTTGCCTGCAATCTGGACCAGGGGCAACCGGGGTTTCCCGCCACCGTTCTGCCAGAGTTTCTGGAACGCATGGGAGTGCCGCACCGTATCGAGTACCAGGACACCTATTCCGTTGTCGTCGACAAGGTGCCGCAAGGCCGGACCTACTGCGCGCTCTGCTCTCGGCTGCGGCGTGGCAACCTGTACCGTATCGCCCGCGAAGAGGGCTGTTCCGCCGTGGTGCTGGGCCATCACCGCGACGACATCCTGGAAACCTTCTTCATGAATCTGTTCCACGGCGGTCGACTGGCCACCATGCCGCCCAAGCTGGTGAACGAAGAAGGCGATCTGTTCGTCTATCGCCCGTTGGCGCATGTAGCCGAGGCCGATTGCGAAAAATTTGCCAACTCAATGAACTATCCCATCATCCCCTGCGATCTCTGCGGCAGCCAGGACGGGTTGCAGCGCCAGCAGGTCAAGGCCATTTTGGACGGATGGGAGAAGAACAGACCCGGGCGCCGGCAGGTCATGTTCCGTGCCCTCATGAACGCGCGGCCTTCGCATCTGCTCGACCCGAAACTCTTTGACTTTCAGAGTCTGCAACTGGATCCCGGGCAGAAATCCGAAAATTTTGGCGATATTCCACGGCTACGTTAACGTCTGACTCAGACAGGTTGCCTAGGGTCCGACAAGGCGCGCGTCGCGTCACGTGAACTGCCGGTGGACCCAATGCTGACAAAGCCGTACCTGACCCAGATCCGAAACGAGATCGTGCCGATCCTGACCGGCCCGCCGATACTCGCCTTTTTGCCTGCGATCTCGCTGGGGGCCTATTGGTTAGGTGGTGAAATCGCACTGCTTCTGACAGCTCTTGGCCTGCCTTTGCTGTTCGCCTTTGCCGGGGCTTTCGGGAAATGGCCGGGAAAGGCGTCCGCGACGCGCATCAATCGATCGGGCCTGGTTCCACCCGAGATGTTTGACACGGCAGTCCGGCATGTTTTTCGCACCACGACAGAGACAGGGCGGAAGTCGGCCTGCTTCGTCGTTGATCTGGACGATTTTGACGAGTTGATCGACCAGCATGGCAGGGCGGCTGGCGATCTTGTTTCGCAACGGTGCGGAGAACGTATCTCAGCGGCCTTGCGCGACAATGACGTGGTCGCACAACTGAGCGAGCAGAGCTTTGCGGTCTGCCTGTCCGCCGTTTCGCATCTGGATCTGGAACTTTGCATGCAATTGGCCGGGCGCATGCAATCCGCTGTCGAGGAGCCGATCTCGCTGAATGGCGTTGCCGTCTACGTGTCCTGTTCGATCGGCTTCTGCCAGAGCAATCGCGCACCGGGGCACGGTGCAACCGATTGGCTGGAAGCTGCCAGAACCGCGCTCGGTTTCGCCCAACAGGCCGGCCCTTCGGCGATTCGCGCCTACACGAACGACATGCTGTTCAGCTCCGGCGGTGAACCCGACTTGCGGGACGAAATCGCACAGGCCCTGGAGAAGGGACAGATCCAGCCCTGGTATCAACCCCAGATTTCGACAGACACAGGCAATGTGACCGGTTTCGAAGCATTGGCCCGCTGGGTCCATCCAACCCGTGGCGTACTTGCACCCAATGTCTTTCTGCCGCTCGTCGAGCAGGCCGGTTTGATGGAACGACTGGGTCAGGTCATGCTTTACAACGCACTGACGGCACTCAAGGCCTGGGACAGTGCAGGGGTCGACGTACCGCGCGTGGGCGTCAACTTTGCGTCGGATGAATTGCACAATCCGGGCCTGGTCGAGCGGATACGATGGGAACTGGACCGTTTCAACCTGACACCGGACCGGTTGACGGTGGAAATCCTTGAAACGGTGTTTTCAAATTCGCCGGACGATGTGGTGGCCCGTAACATCGCAGGTCTGTGCAAGCTGGGCTGCCGCATAGATCTGGACGACTTCGGCACTGGCCATGCCTCCATCGCCTCGATCCGCCGCTTCGACATAACACGCATCAAGATCGACAGATCCTTCGTGATGAAGGCGGATCGCGACCCCGAGCAGCAACGCATGGTCGCAGCCATCCTGACCATGGCTGAACGTCTGGGTCTCGAAACTTTGGCCGAGGGAGTGGAAACCGTCGGTGAACATGCGGTGCTGGCGCAACTGGGTTGCGATCATGTGCAAGGGCACGGAATTGGCAAGCCGATGCCTTTTGACCAGACGCTGGACTGGATCGCCCAGCACCGTGCCAAATTGCAGGAGGCACCGCGGATTGGCCGGCAAACCAGATGAAGTCATTTGAATCTTGCCAGCCCCGGTCATTTGAAACCGACAAAAAGGGCGATTCCGCTTGACCTTTGTGCCATCACTCTGTTGAACCCTGCGTGGTCTTTCACTGCACAAGGTGGCTGTCCCCGATGGACGATCAGAACAAGAATCTCATCCTCGCAACAGCGCTCAGCTTTCTGGTGATCCTGGTGTGGTTCATCCTGTTCCCGCCGCCCGAACAAAGCAATGCACCGCAGGACACGGCGATTACCACGTCACAGGGGACGGGCATTCAGGCTCCCGATGCGGCGGCGCCGGCTGCCGCCGCTGGTGATGCCGCCGCGGCTGCGGCCGACGCCACCGTGAAAGCCGATGCTCCGCGCGTCGCCATCGACACCCCGCGGCTGTCCGGCAGCATGTCCCTGCTTGGCGGGCGCATAGACGAACTGTCTCTCAAGGATTACCGCGTATCGCTGGACGATGACGCCGAGATTGTCGAGCTTCTTGCCCCGACCGGCTCGCCGTCTGCCTATTACGCGCTTTACGGATGGGCACCGGGATCCGGCCTTTCCGCAACCGATGTCCCAGGGCCGTTGACCGAGTGGACCGTGACCGAGGGTGAAACCCTGGGTGTCGGCACGCCGGTCACTCTCAGCTGGAGCAATGAAAACGGTCTGACCTTCCGCAACACGATCGCCGTCGACGAAGATTTCATGTTCACGGTCACCCAATCGGTCGAGAATACCACAACCGCGCCGATCAGCGCCGCGCCCTACGGGATTCTTGCCCGCCACGGAATCGGCGAAGATGCAGACCTGCCCGGGCTGAAGAACTTCTTCATCCTGCACGAAGGCGTCGTGGCGATGAACGACGGCACGCTTTCCGAAATCAAGTACAAGGATGTGCGCAAGTTCGACATCGACCCCGGCGAAGGCGCGCAGGCCGAAGTTTTCCAGAACAAGTCCGAAGGCTGGATCGGTTTTACCGACCACTATTGGATGACCACTCTGATCCCCGACGCAGGCTCTCCCTTCAGGTCGGCCGCCAAATATGATGACCGCCGCAAGATTTATCAGGCGGAAACGGTTCTGCCGACGATGACGGTCGCGCCTGGCGAAACCGCCCAGGTCAGCACCCGCCTCTTCGCTGGCGCCAAGGAGTGGGAAACCATCCGGGCCTATCAGAACAACGGTGTCCAGAAATACATCGACAGCATCGACTGGGGCTGGTTCTTCTTCCTGACCAAGCCGATTTTCTGGCTGCTGCATCAGTTGCACGGTCTGATCGGCAATATGGGATGGGCGATCATCGGCCTGACGTTGATCATCAAGGCGATCGTCTTCCCGCTGGCGCTGAAGTCCTATGTCTCGATGGCGAAGATGAAAGAGCTTCAGCCGCAGATGGAGGCACTGAAAGAAGCCGCCGGAGATGATCGTCAAAAGCTCCAACAGGGCATGATGGAGCTTTACAAGAAGGAAAAGGTCAACCCGGCGGCGGGCTGCTTGCCCATCCTTCTGCAGATTCCGATCTTCTTCTCGCTCTACAAGGTGATCTTTGTCACGATCGAATTGCGCCATGCGCCCTGGTTCGGACCGTTTCAGGACCTCAGCATGCCGGATCCGACTTCGATCATGAACCTGTTCGGCCTCATGCCCTGGTCCGGGCCCGAGGCGGGTTCGCTGGCCGCGACCATCCTGATCGGGATACTGCCGCTGCTGTTGGGCATATCCATGTGGCTGCAACAGAAACTGAACCCGGCGCCCACCGATCCGACCCAGGCGATGATCTTTGCCTGGATGCCTTGGGTGTTCATGTTCATGCTGGGCAGCTTTGCCAGCGGCCTCGTGGTGTACTGGATCGCCAACAACACGATCACCTTTACCCAGCAGTACATCATCATGCGCAGCCACGGGTACAAGCCGGACGTGTTCGGCAACATCAAGTCGGGCTTCAAGCGCACGCCAAAGGACGAAAAGAAATGACCGGAAAGGTCACCGGGCTCTGGCGGCATCCGATCAAGAGCCATGGACGCGAGGCGCTGGAAAGCGTCAGTTTGAACCCCGGGCAGACCATGCCCGGGGATCGCATTTGGGCAGTCGCGCATGAAGAGTCGCGCGCCGACGGCTCGGCCTGGGCGCCGTGCCAGAATTTCACACTGGTCTCAAAGGTTCCGGCCCTGATGGCGATGAGCGCGCGACTGCGCGGTGACGACGTGACATTGAGCCATCCTGACAGGCCCGACCTGACCTTTGCCCCAGACCGGGAAGGGGCGCTGTTTCTGGACTGGGTCATGCCACTGATGCCGGAAAACCGCGCACAATCAGCCCGTATCGTCCGGGTTCCGGGCCGCGGCATGACCGACAGCGATTTTCCCTCGATCACATTGTGCAACATGGCGTCTCACCGCGCCGTGGAGCAGAAGATGGGCCGCAGCCTGTCGCCGCTGCGCTGGCGCAGCAACATCTGGTTCGACGGCCTGCCGGTCTGGGAGGAGTTCGACTGGATCGGCCGCGAAGTGCGGGTGGGAGAAGTCGTGTTTGCCGTGCGCGAACGCACCGAGCGGTGCATGTCCGTCAACACCAATCCCGAAACGGGGATCCGCGATGCCGAAACTCTGGGCACGCTCGAAACCTGGGGGCATCGCGATTTCAGCGTCCGGGCCGAGGTGCTGCGAGGCGGCGATATCCGCATCGGTGACGAGGTACGCCCGCTATGACCAGCCTTCCCTTCCCTCTTGCCGCCGAACCCGACGAACTTGCCGCCGAAACCGGGCGCAGGCTGTTCGCCGGACAGTCGGAATTCGTCAAAGGCGTGGTCGCCATGTCCGGCCTGCCGCCCGCAGACCGGATCGAGGTCTGTTTCGCCGGCCGGTCGAATGTCGGCAAGTCGAGCCTGATCAATGCGCTGACCGGCACCAAGGGGCTGGCGCGCGCGTCCAACACGCCGGGGCGGACACAGGAGATCAACTACTTTACCCAGGGCCCCGATCTTTATCTGGTCGACCTGCCAGGCTATGGCTATGCCAACGCGCCACTCAAGATCGTCGAGAAATGGCAGAAACTGCTGAAACAATATCTGAGCGGCCGCCAGACCCTGCGCCGTGCCTTTGTGCTGATCGACGCCCGCCACGGGGTCAAGGCGGTCGATGACGAGATCATGAAACTGCTCGACACCAGCGCGGTGACCTTTCAATGCGTGCTGACAAAGGCCGACAAGGTCAAGGCCGCGGAACGGGAAAAGGTGCTGGCGCAGGTGCGCGGCGCGCTGGCCAGGCATCCCGCCGCCTTTCCGGAAATCGTCTTGACCTCGTCAGAAAAAGGCGATGGCATCCCGACTCTGAGGTCCATCATCGCCCATCTGGTCTGAGAGAGTGGCTCGGCATCAGACGTGCTGGGCGCCATTCACCTCGATTTCGGTTCCCGAGATGTAAGAGCTTTCCGGAGAACAGAGGAAATAGATCGCCGCGGCCACCTCGGCGGGTTGCCCAAGGCGCTGCAAGGGCAGTTTCTCGACTATCTTCTCGGTTCCGGGACTAAGGATCGAGGTTTCGACCTCGCCTGGTGCGATCGCATTGACCCGCACGCCCAAGGGGCCGAAATCATGCGCCATCTCGCGCGTCAGGGCCGCCAGCGCGGCCTTTGACGTCGCATAGGCGGCACCGGCAAAGGGGTGCACACGTGATCCGGCGATGGATGTCACGTTGACCACCGAGCCCTTGGCGGCTGCCAGTTCATCCTTCAGAGACCGCGCCAGCACCACCGGCGCAAAGAAGTTGACATGAAACACATGCCCCCAGTCCGACAGGTCGGTGCTCAGCGTGCTGAGCCGCTCGCCATTCGGCCCTTTGGGTGAAATCCCCGCATTGTTGACCAGCGCATCCAGCCGGCCATTCAGCTTCGCCCGAATGGTTTCCGCGGCGGCGATGGTGGCTTGCGGGTCGCTCAGGTCGATCTCGACATGATTACGCTCGCCGTTGCTCCAAGGGCATCCCGGCGGGACCGGTTCGCGTGAACAGGTGATTACCCGCCAGCCTTCGGCGACGAACCGTCTCACGGTCGCATGACCAATACCCCGGCTGGCGCCGGTCAGGACAAGTGTTTTCTGTGGCATGTTTCGCCCTCGGTGGCAGATTTTCACGGAGAGTAACATAGCGCCAACCAGTGGCAATGCCCTTGGCAGACGCCCTTAAAAGCCCTAACACGGGGCGCCAGAGGGACCCTTGCCATGAAGAAACGAGACATGAATCGCGATTGGATTGCCACAGCCGCCACGCTCAATGCCGCCCTGCCTTATCTTCAGCGTTACGATGACGCAGTCGTCGTGATCAAGCTGGGCGGCCACGCCATGGGCAGCGACGAAGGCATGGAAAGCTTTGCCCGGGACGTGGTGCTCCTGCGTCAGGTGGGTGTGAACCCGGTCGTTGTGCATGGCGGCGGACCGATGATCAATGCGATGCTCGACAAGCTCGACATCCAGTCGGAATTCGTGAACGGCAAGCGGGTCACCGATACCGCGACGGTCGAGGTGGTCGAGATGGTTCTGTCCGGCGTCGTCAACAAGCGCATCGTACAGGCAATCAACCGTCAGGGCGGCAAGGCTGTGGGCCTTTCAGGCAAGGATGCCGACCTGATGATCTGTGACCAGACCGACCCCAGCCTGGGCTTCGTGGGGACGCCTTCGAAGATGAACCCCGAATTGCTGCGCAACCTCTTTGCCCATGACATCATCCCGGTGATTGCGCCGCTCGGGGCCGGGCGCAATGGTGAGACGTTCAACATCAACGGCGACACCGCGGCAGGCGCCATCGCAGGGGCGCTGAAAGCCGACCGACTGCTGCTGCTGACAGATGTTTCGGGCGTGAAGAATGCCAATGGCGAAGTTCTGACCGAACTCAAGGCCGCCCAGATCCGCGAAATGGTCGCGGATGGAACGATTGCTGGCGGCATGATCCCCAAGACAGAGACAGCGCTCGATGCACTCGACAAGGGTGTGCGCGCTGTCGTCATCCTTGATGGTCGTGTCGCCAACGCGGTGCTGCTGGAACTTTACACCGAACATGGCGCGGGGTCACTGATCCGCGCCGAGTAAACGGATATTGAATAAAGCGGGCTTGCGTTCTTCCGTCACATGCACAAATGTGAATGGATGGAGAATGAAAGCCTGATCCGTCTGGCTGTGTTCATCGGCCTTTTCGCTATGTTCGCCGTTTGCGAGCGGCTTGCCCCCCGCCGCGGGACGCATCCGCGCCGGCCAAGGCGCTGGCTGACGAACCTGTCGATATCTGTACTGAACACTGTCACGCTCCGCATGATGGCCTTTGGGTTGCCGTTGCTTGCAGTTGGCGCAGCTCTGGATGCTTCGGCGCAAGGCTGGGGGCTGTTCAACCATCTGGGGTGGCCGGCATGGGCCGAAACCGTGCTGGCCGTACTCATTCTGGACTTTGCGATCTGGGCGCAGCATCTGGTCACTCACAAGATACCGTTGCTTTGGCGTCTCCACCGGGTTCATCACGCCGATACCGATATTGATGTCACCACGGCGATCCGGTTCCACCCGGTCGAGATTGCCCTATCCATGCTTCTCAAGATCGGGCTTGTCTACCTGCTCGGGGCTTCTGCCCTGGCAGTGGTCCTGTTCGAAATCCTGTTGAATGGCACTGCCCTGTTTACACATTCGAACCTCAGGTTGCCCCTTGCACTGGATAGCCTGCTGCGCAAGGTTCTTGTCACCCCCGACATGCACCGGGTACATCATTCGGTGCTGCGCGAGGAGCATGACAGCAACTATGGCTTTGCCTTGTCGATCTGGGATCGTTTGATGGGAACCTATGTGGCGCAGCCCTCAAAGGGGCATGAAGGGATGACCATCGGTCTTGGCTGGCAGGACGATAACCCCTCGCAACTGGGCTGGAGCCTGCTCCTGCCGTTTCGCCGCCGATGATCCTTGGAGAGATCACCACCGCCGCAGCCGAATCCGCGCTGATCGTGATGGGCGGGCTGCATCCTTCGGACAACGAAGCGACCGTAATTCTGCTGGGGACCGGGCCGGGCTTCTGGTCAGTGTTCACGGCCGCGCCGGAGTATCTCGACGGGGCCCCCGATCCGCTGGACCGGTGGTCAAAGCGGGTGATTGGCGCCATGGCCGACGCGGCCGGGGCGACGACACAATACCCTTCGGACGGACCGCCATACCCGCCGTTCATCGCTTGGGCACTGGCGTCGGGCCGGTTTCACACCAGCCCAATCGGCATGATGGTACATGATACCGTCGGACTGATGATCTCGCTCCGTGGCGCGATCCTGCTGCCCGCGCGTATCGAACTGCCACCGGCTGACTTCCCGCATCCCTGCCCCGACTGTGACGCCCCCTGCACACGCGCCTGCCCCGTCGGAGCCCTGTCCGCCGAACGGGCCTATGACGTAGCCGCCTGTCACGGATATCTGGACACCGCCGCTGGGTCTGATTGTATGGATAACGGCTGTGCTGCCCGACTCGCTTGCCCCCTTAGTGCTGGAGCGCACCGGGATCCTGCCCAGTCCGCACTCCATATGAAGGCGTTTTTTCGCAGATGACCCGCACCCTGATCCTGACCCGGCATGCCAAGTCCTCCTGGGGCGATCATACCCTGAGCGATCACGCCCGTCCGCTCAACAATCGTGGCCGAAAGTCCGCCGTGGCTCTTGGCGAATGGCTGCGCGACAAAGGATGGATCCCCGATCAGGTTCTGTGTTCCTCCGCGGTGCGCACGCGGGAAACCTGGGCCGGGATGGCGTTTGACGATCCCCGGCCGCACTTTACCGACGCGCTCTATCATGCCGGTCCGACAGAAATTCTGGAGACCTTGAAAGCGGCCACCGGCACATCCGTTTTACTGCTGGGGCACAATCCGGGAATCGCCGAGTTTGCCGGCAACATCGTTGAAGAAGCACCCTCCCACGCGCGTTTCTTCGATTATCCGACCGGCGCTACAACCGTGATCGAGTTTGCAATCGACGCGTGGGGCGATGTTCGATGGCACAGCGGCGAAGTACTGGACTTCGTGGTGCCACGCGAACTGATCGAATAGAAAAGGGCGGGGACTTCCCGCCCTTTCTCGTCTCTTCAAACCGTTCAATGTCCCAGAATCTGGCTGAGGAACAGCTTGGTCCGGTCGCTTTTAGGATTGAGAAAGAACTCTTCGGGTTCATTCTGTTCCACGATCTGGCCCGCATCCATGAAGATGACGCGGTTGGCGACCTGGCGGGCAAAGCCCATCTCGTGCGTCACGCAGAGCATGGTCATGCCTTCCTCGGCCAGTTCGATCATGGTGTCGAGCACTTCCTTGATCATCTCGGGGTCAAGTGCCGAGGTCGGTTCGTCGAACAGCATGATGCGCGGCCGCATGCACAGGCTGCGGGCGATGGCCACGCGCTGCTGCTGACCGCCTGACAACTGGCCGGGATACTTGTTGGCCTGTTCGGGGATCTTGACCTTTTCCAGGAAATGCATCGCCGTCGCTTCGGCTTCCTTCCGGGGAATCTTGCGTACCCAGATCGGCGCCAGCGTACAGTTCTCCAGAATGGTCAGGTGCGGGAACAGGTTGAAGTGCTGGAACACCATCCCGACCTCTGACCGGATCTTGTCGACATTCTTGAGGTCGGAGGACAGCAAGGTGCCATCCACGGTGATCGAGCCCTGCTGGTGTTCCTCCAGCGCGTTGATGCAGCGGATCAGGGTCGACTTGCCCGAACCGGAGGGACCGCAGATCACGATCCGCTCACCCTGGTAGACGGTCAGGTTGATGTCCCGCAGCACGTGGAACGCCCCGTACCACTTGTTCATCTTGTCGATGGTGATCGCTACCTGGTCAGAGACCTTCATTTGAGCTTCAGCCATTGTCTGGCCTCCTTATCGATGGTCGGTCGCAAGACGGCGTTCCAGCCACTGCGAGTATTGTGAAATCCCGTAACAGACGACGAAGAACAGCGCGGCGGCAAAGCCCAGCAGTTCCCAATAGACACCGTTCCATTCAGTCGAGGCGAGGATCGGACCGCGGATCATGCCAACCAGGTCGAACATCGAGATGACCGACACAAGGGTCGTATCCTTGAACAGGCCCACCGCCACGTTGACGATCCCGGGAATCGAGATCTTCAGCGCCTGCGGCAGGATGATCAGCCGCATCGCCTGAGCATAGTCCAGCCCCAGCGAATCTGCCGCCTCGTACTGCCCGCGCGGCAGAGCCGCCAGGCCGCCGCGGATGACCTCGGCGATATAGGCGGAGGAGAACATGGTGATCATGATCACCACGCGCAGGAACAGGTCGACGGTTGATTCCGGCGGGAAGAAATAGGACAGCATGACACTGGCCACGAACAGCAGCGTGATCAGCGGAACGCCCCGGATAAACTCGATGAAGACCACGCAGATCCACTTGATCAGCGGCATGCTCGACTGCCGGCCCAGCGCCAGCGCAATCCCGATTGGCAGGGACAGGGACACGCAGGTCACCCCCAGCATCATGTTCAGCATGAAGCCGCCCAGATCCCGGCTGGGAACCGCGGGAAGCAGCGCATTGTCCGAAGCGCCTTCGGGGATAAGCACGCCGCCCAACGTCCAGACGACCAGGGCCGCCACGATCCCGCCAAAGAACCCGGCTGCAAAGTTCGATGCAACCAGACGCTGGTAGACCAGGCCACCCACAACGCAGCCCGCCAGCGCCAGTAGCGGCGTCAGGATGGTGCCGCCCCAGATCAGCCAGAAGGCCAGGAACGGGTAGAGCCCGGTGAAGATCAGCAGCTTGCGCGGAAGATCGAAGAACAGGACCGGGGCCGCCGCGATGAACAGCAGCACGAAGGCCAGGGTCGGGCGCCAGTACTCATCCGCGGGATACTTGAACCCGTAGAGCAGCTGAGGCCAGCGTTCGGTCAGCACGGCAAAGCAGGCGCCACTGGTGCCATTCAGGATTTCACGGCATTCGCTCAGGCTGCTGGCGGTCCAGACCCCGTTCAGGATCCAGGGCAGTGTCGGCGACAGGATCAGGTAGATCGCGTAGATCGACAGCAGGGTCAGGACCGAGTTTGCAGGGGAGGCGAACAGGTTCTCGCGCATCCACTTGACCGGCCCCGAGGCCACTCCGGGCGGAGGGGATTCGGGTACGAACTCGGTCCGGACGAAGGCGACGTCATGGGCATGTTGCTCGGACATGGCTCAGCGCTCCTTCAGCTTGATGGCGTTATTGTAGACGTTCATGAAGGCCGAGATGCACAACGAGATCGTCAGGTAGAACAGCATCAGCAACAGTACGCATTCGATCGCGCGACCCGTCTGGTTCAGCGTGATCCCGCCCAGAGTGGCAGTGATGTCGGCATATCCCACGGCAATGGCCAGCGACGAGTTCTTGGTGATGTTGAGATACTGCGAAATCAGCGGCGGGATGATCACCCGCAGGGCCTGCGGCAGGATCACAAGGCTCATGATCCGGCCCGAGCGCAACCCCAGGGCCGCGGCGGCCTCGGTCTGGCCCTTGCTCACCGCCTGGATGCCTGCTCGCACGTTTTCGGCGATGAAGGCGCCGGTATAGATCGACAGCGCGAACCACAAGGCGATCAGCGGGCCACCAACCTTGATCCCGCCCTGGAAGTTGAAACCTTTCAGTTCGGGCACATCCAGCGTGACCGGTTTGCCCATGATGAAGAACATCAGGATCGTGGGCAGGAAGAACAGCGCGATACTGGGCCAGAAAACAGGCAGCAACCGGCCGGTGTCATACAACAGCTTGGTTGTGTACTTGCGGTAGGCGATGATCGCCACGATCGAGGCCACGAAGGTCAGAACCACCACCATCGAACCCGGTCCCCAGACCGGCGCAGGGGTGTAGATGCCACGGTTGGTGAAGGCAAAGGACCCCATGACCATGCTGGCATCCGGTTCGGCGCCACGAAATGCGCTGGGGGCCGGCAGAACCGCGGTCATGATGGTGAAGATGATGATGATCCAGATCAGCACCGGGATGTTCCGGAAGATCTCGACGTAGAATGCCATCAGCTTGGACACCAGCCAGTTGTTCGACAACCGGAGTACACCGGCCAGAACTCCGAATATGGTGGCCGTCACACAGGCCAGCACCGCCACGACCAGCGTGTTCAGCACGCCGACCACCGCCGCTCGGGCATGAGACGACTGGCTGTCATACTCGACCAGCGTCTGGTTGATGTCATACCCGGCAGGCGCGCCGAGGAATTCGAACGAAATGTTCAGCCCGGCAGCGCGCAGGTTGCTGATCAGGTTGCTGCCCAGGTAGAAGATCGATAACGCCAGCAGCAGCGCGGCCAGCGCCTGGAAGGTCAGTGAGCGATACCGAGTATCGTAAACCAGCATCGACAGGCGGAATTGCTGTGTCGGTGGATCTGATAATGTTGTCATGAATGACGTCCCCGTAGAGGTCCGATCGTCTTGTTTTGGCCCGGTTAAACCCCGGCTCGGTCGCGATCGGTTTGATCTGTTCGCATATGAAAAGGGCGCAGGTTGCCCTGCGCCCTTTTGCAGGAATGTTTAGCGGAACGGCGGCGAATACAGCAGGCCGCCATCAGTCCATTGGGCGTTCAGGCCGCGTGCCAGACCGATCGGGGTGCTTTCGCCGATGTTCTGGGCGAAGACCTCGCCATAGTTGCCACCAACCTTGATCGCGCGCATGGCCCACTGGGCGTCCAGGCCCAGCATTTCACCCAGGGTGCCTTCGGTGCCGAGGATACGGTTGATTTCCGGGTTGTTGGTACCGGCTGCCATCTCGTCGATATTCGCCGAGGTTACACCATATTCTTCGGCCGAGATCAGGGCGTTCAGCGTCCAGCGAACGACGTCCGCCCACTCGTTGTCGCCGTGGCGGACGAGCGGTCCGAGCGGCTCTTTCGAGATGATTTCAGGCAGCAGGACGTGATCGCCCGGGTTCTCGAACGTGGCGCGGGTTGCAGCCAGGCCCGACGCGTCGGTGGTGTACACGTCACATGCACCAGCCAGGTACTGCTGTTGCGCTTCGGCGTTGGTTTCGATCGGAACCGGCTCGTAGCTGATGTTGTTGGCGCGGAAGAAATCCGCGAGGTTCAGTTCGGTGGTGGTACCAGTCTGGATGCAGACAGTGGCGCCGTCCAGTTCCTTTGCCGAGGACACGCCCAGCGCCTTGGGAACCATGAAGCCCTGTCCGTCATAGTAGTTGACGCCCACGAATTCGAACTTCAGGTCCACATCGCGGCTGAAGGTCCAGGTAGTGTTGCGGGCCAATACGTCGACTTCGCCGGATGCCAGGGCGGTGAAGCGGGTCTTGCCGGTGGTCGGGACAAACTCGACCGCGTTGCCATCACCCAGCACGGCAGCAGCAACTGCACGGCACAGGGCCACGTCAAAACCTTTCCACTCCCCATTCGAATCCGGTGCCGCAAAGCCAACCAGGCCGGTGGTCACACCGCAGTTCAGCTTGCCGCGAGCCTTGACGTCATCAATGGTGCCTGCGGCAGCAGCACCTGCTGCCAGACCGGCTACCGTGAGAGCGCCCCAAAGTACGGATTTCTTCATTTTTACCTCTTCCTGATTTTCCATTCCTTTTGCGGAACGGTTCGACCGCCACTCTTTGGCGGCGGCGCGGAGATCGAAGGGCGTTTCCCTTCAATGGCATCAAGTGTGAGCGCAATCACGAACAAAGGTCAAGGCTTTGGTTCAGGTTTTGACCATACGATCAATCCCAATGCCGTCAGTTTGACGAATTTTGCCTCAGGACGAGAGATCGAAGAACCGCTTTGCGTGCAAAAAGGCCTGTCGCTTGATTTCGGCGAGGGCCTGCGCTTCCTCGTCGGGCCCCCATTGTTCCTCTTGCCAGATCTCATCCAGACGGGAAATCCGCCAGATCTCGTCCGGATCACGCCAAGCCATCGCCGCGGCGAAACCCAGGACAAGCGAGCCGCTCAAACTGACGAGATCGTGAAACGCCGCGAGTTGGAAATCGGACAAGGCATGCACGCGCGCAGTCAGTTTCTTCTGCGCTTCCAGCGGTTGGGCGCGGTGCATCAGGCCATCGACGGTCACAAGACGGACCCCCAGGGTTTCAGCGGCCCAATCCAGCGCCGGGTCCCAGAGTCTTGATTGCCGGGCAACCAGTTCGGCGGGTGTCACAGCACGATAGCAGAGCAAATCCGAATCGCCGTAAGCCGCAAGAAGTTCGGCCACCTCGGCATGCTGCACGCGGACCTTGTCGATCGCGGCATTGGCTGACCTTGTGAACGGCATGGAGCGCGGATCGACTTCCTTTTCCTGCGCATCCCATTCGACGGCAACCGCCTCGGCCATTGCACGCGAAGGCAGGACCAGCAGGGTCTTGGCCGGGGTTTTCACCGGGCGGCCATCCAGTTCGACGGTATAGCCGCCCTCGCATTCGGCGACACTCGCCAGTTTCCAGAATCGTTTCGGTTTCCAGTCGCTCATCGTCTCAGGTCCAGATTTCGGTCAACAGCGGCGGCAGGTCGCGGAATGCGGATATCATGTGCCGCGCCCGTGTCAGCGATTGCGGTGGGTGATATCCCCAGCCCACCGCGATACCCGCCACCCCCGCCGCCGCGGCCATATCCATATCGAAACTCGTGTCTCCGATCATCACCGTGTCGCAAGCCTGCACCCCGGTTTCCGCCCGCGCGGTGTCGATCATCGAAGGATGCGGTTTTGACGGGTGATGGTCCGCCACCTGCCGGGTGACAAAGTATTTCTCCAGCCCATGCGCCTCGATCAGCCCATCAAGGCCGCGCTTTGACTTTCCGGTCGCCACGCCAAGCAGGAGATGCGGGACCGCATGCAGGGCCTCCAGCACCTCGCGCGCACCGGGAAACAGCGGCGAATGCGCTGCTCCTGTGGCAAGCCGGGTTTCGTGATAGGATTGCTTGTAGGCTTCGACCAGTTTTCCTTGCGTGCCGGATCCAAACTGCGGCGCCAGACGCGCCATCGCCTGCGGCAGCGAAAGCCCGACGATCGACAGGATCGCCGAGCGTGCGGGAGCCGGCAGGCCCAGCGCACCGAATGCCGTGGTCATCGACCCGACGATGGCCGCCTGGCTGTCGACCAGCGTACCGTCCACATCGAACAGGACAAGACGCAAAGACTCGCTCACATCAGCTCCGCAAACGGGTCATCCGCGGCCAGATCCTCGGTCCAGCCGAAGGTCTCCCAGCTTTGCTGCATATGTTCGGGCAACGGTGCGGTATAGGTAACAACCTTGCGCGTGCCCGGATGTTCGAAGGACAGGCTGCGGGCATGCAGGTGCAGTTTCTTGCTGATGATCCCGCCCAATTGCGCGCCCCAGCCATCACCAAGGTTTTCCTGGCCCGATCCACCGTATTTGCCGTCTCCGATGATCGGATGGCCGATCCCGGCCATATGCGCCCGCAACTGGTGGGTGCGGCCCGTCACCGGTTCCATCGCCACCCAGGACGCGCGCCCTGCGACCCGATAGAGCGTGGCGTAATAGGTATGCGCGCGCTTGGCGCCGGGCGTGCTGTCGATGTCGTTCAGATGGACCACGTTCATCTTCTCGCCCTCGCCCCGCGCACCGTGGCCCGGCGCCTTGACGAGGCCGGTCTTGATCTCACCCAGGTAGGGGGTAGGCACACCGGCAACCAGGGCCCAGTAGATCTTGCGCGTGTTGCGGTGACGAAAGGCGGCGGTCAGCCGCGTCGCGGCTTCGCGTGTGCGCGCAAGCACCAGCACACCCGAAGTATCCTTGTCCAGCCTGTGCACCAGGCGCGGGTTCTCGTCGAAACCAAAGCGCAGCGCCTCGCTCAGCCCGTCGACATGTCGGCTCTGGCCGCTGCCCCCCTGCACCGCCAGACCGGCGGGTTTGTTCAGCACGATCACATGGTCGTCGCGATGAATGACGCAGGCCTGGATCATCCGCGCATCCGCATCCGAGACTCGTGGCTTGTGCACCAGCGGCTTTTCCCCTTCGGCTGGCAACGGCGGAACGCGCACCTGCTGCCCCTCTTCCAGCCGGGTCGCGGGTTTGGCCCGCGCCCCATCGACGCGCAACTCGCCCTTGCGGCACATCTTCTCGATGCGGCCCTGCCCGACGTGCGGAAAACGGCGGCGCAGCCAACGGTCCAGCCGCTGGTCGCCCTCGCCGGGTTCGACGGTGATAATCTGTACGCCGCTCATGCAGGCATCCTCCACGCATCCCGGCCGGTACGCCGGACAACGCTCACTTTTTGATCGAAAGAAAACATCGCCGTCTGTCGCCCGCACATTATCGAGAGTCAAGGGACCAAGGGCAGCCTGCGGGCGCGGGTGGGCGAGTGGGGCGCCCGCAGGCTGCCCGACTATCCGTTCCGCTGCTCCCGCAGCCGGGCAAAATAGTCCAGCCGTTTCTTCAGCTCCCGCTCGAACCCCCGCTCGACCGGTTGATAGAGCTGCGGCCGCTCCATCCCGTCGGGAAAGTAGTTCTGACCGGAAAACCCGTCCTCGGCGTCGTGATCATAGGCATAGCCCGCGCCATAGCCCTGGTCCTTCATCAACCCGGTCGGCGCGTTCAGGATATGCTTGGGCGGCGGGGCCGAGCCCGATTGCTTGGCCAGTCGCATCGCCGCCTTGTAACCCACATAGGCCCCGTTCGATTTCGGCGCGAGCGCCAGATAGACCACCGCCTGCGCCAGCGCCAACTCGCCCTCAGGACTGCCGAGGCGCTCGTAAACCTCCCAGGCGTGCAGGCAGATCGACTGCGCCTGTGGATCGGCCAGCCCGATATCCTCGACCGCCATCCGGGTAATGCGACGCGCCAGGTAACGCGGGTCCTCTCCCCCCGTCAACATCCGCGCCAGCCAGTAAAGTGCCGCGTCCGGGTCCGAGCCGCGCACCGATTTGTGCAGCGCCGAAATCAGGTTGTAATGTTCGTCGCCGCTCTTGTCGTATTTGGTAGCCCGGCGCATCAGCCGCGCCCCAAGCGCCTCGCGGTCCAGCGGGGTCGCGACCTTCCACGCCGCCACTTGTTCGATCAGATTGAGCAGCGCGCGCCCATCGCCATCGGCCATCTCCTGAAGCGCCACCCGCGCCCCGGGCGTCAGCGGCAATTCACGGTCCAGTTCCCGTTCCGCCCGCACGGTCAGATGCTCCAGATCCGCAGCACCCAGCCGCTCCAGCACCAGCACCTGCGCACGGCTCAGAAGCGCCGCGTTCAACTCGAACGAAGGGTTCTCGGTCGTGGCCCCCACCAGCAGGATGGTGCCGTCCTCCATATGCGGCAGGAACCCGTCCTGCTGGGCCTTGTTGAACCGGTGAATCTCGTCGACGAACAGCAACGTCCCCTGCCCGTTCTGACGGCGCAACCGCGCAGCTTCGAACACTTTCTTCAGGTCCGGAACGCCGGTGAAGATCGCGCTGATCTGGACAAAGGCCAGATCGGTTTCCTGCGCCAGAAGCCGCGCGATGGTGGTCTTTCCCACGCCCGGCGGCCCCCAGAGGATGAGGCTTGACAGCGAACCCGAGGCCAGCATGACGCCCAGCGGCGCCTCGGCGCCCAGAACCTGTTCCTGACCTATCACTTCGGTCAGCGACTTCGGCCGCAGCCGGTCGGCCAGCGGGCGGGGCGGTTCGCGCTCCGACCTTGCGGCCCCGGTATCGAACAGGTCCGCCATCGGTCAGAGCCGGAACCGCAGCGAGATCCACTGACCCCGGCGCAGCAGATCCATCCGCATCCAGCGGCCGGTTTCGGAAAGTGCCCGCACCACATCCCCGGTGCTTTCGATTTCTTCCCCGTTGATCGCTCCGAACAGGTCTCCCGGTTGCACCCCTGCCCGTGCGCCATATGGACCGGGATCCAGCACCACGACACCACTTGCCGACAAGGGCAAACCAAGTCGCGCGATCACGGCCGGGTTCAGCCGGGCCACGGTCAGGCCCGGCAGGACCGTACGCTCGCCCATCGTGGTTTCCTGTGCAGGCGGATCGTCCGGCGCTTCGGTCAGCGCCACATCCAAAACGCTACGCTCGCCCTGACGCAGACGCGTCATCCGGGCAGTCCCTCCGATCCCGGCAACGGACATGCGGAATTTCATTTCCGACGGTGAATTCACAACTTGCCCGTCCACCTCTGTGATCACGTCACCGACCGCGAACCCGGCCTCGGCCAGCGGGCTTTGCGGGTGCAGGTCCGAGATCACCACGCCTTCGGGAATGCTCAGCCCCAGCGACTCGGCGATATCGGCGGTCATCGGCTGGCCCGCCATGCCGGCCCAGGGACGGGCGAAACCGGCGTTGCCCTGCCGTGCCTGACGCAGGAACTCGGCCACCAGGTTCGCAGGGATCGCAAAGCCGATCCCGTTCGACCCGCCGGAACGGCTGAGGATTGAGGTGTTGATGCCGATCAGGTCACCGTTGACGTCGATCAGCGCACCGCCCGAGTTGCCGGGGTTGATCGGCGCATCGGTCTGGATGAAATAGCCGCGCGCATTTCCCGTGGCGGTCCCCGAACGGGCAAGGCCCGAGACGATACCGCTGCTGACGGTCTGCCCCACGCCAAACGGGTTGCCGATGGCCAGCACCAGTTCGCCCACTTCGACATGATCACTGTCGCGCAGGGCAAGATTGGGAAGGTCGCGGGCATCGTCCAGCCGCAGGATCGCGATATCGCTCTCCTCGTCTCCCAGTACCACCTGCGCGCTGAATTCCCGGCGATCAGTGGTCACGACCCGGATCTCTGACGCCATGCCTACCACGTGGTAGTTCGACACCACATAGCCGTCGTCCGTCAGGATCACGCCAGACCCGAGCGAGTTCTGCACGCGCGGTTGAGGTTGCCCGAAGCCTCGGAAAAAATCCCGAAAAAAAGGATCGTTGAACATCGGGCTGCTGTGGCCCGCAGTGATGATCCTGGCATAGATGTTGACCACGGCGGGCGCGGCCTTCTTGACGACCGGCGCAAAGCCGAGACCGATTTCCGACTGCGAGGTAGGAACGCGGGTTTCTGCGGCCGCGGGCAGGGATAGCAGGATGGACAGGGCGATCAGGGTTGCGCGGATCATGGAAACTCCGATTTCGACTGCCCAAGGGATATGCGGGGCACGCGTCTCAAATGCAAGCGCCCTTGCCACCGAACCGGAGGCCGTTCGAAGTTATCCTGTTGCAACCAAAGAAAAACCCCGCCCGGGCAACCGGACGGGGCTGGTTCAGGTCCAAACCCGAAACGCTTACTCGTCGGCGGCCGCTTCTTCAACCGCGACGCGGGCCTTGTCGGCGGCACCCTTTGCATCGACGTCACGGTCGACCAGTTCGATGATCGCCATCGGCGCCATGTCGCCATACCGGAAGCCGGCCTTCAGGATACGGACATAACCGCCCTGACGGTCCTTGTAACGTTCTGCAAGTACGTCGAAAAGTTTCGCGACGTCCTTGTCTTCCTTCAGCTGTGCGGCAGCCTGACGGCGGGCGTGCAGGTCGCCGCGCTTGCCCAGCGTGATCAGCTTTTCGACGATCGGACGCAGTTCCTTGGCCTTGGGCAGGGTGGTCTTGATCTGTTCGTGCTCGATCAGCGAGCCGGCCATGTTGGAAAACAGGGCCTTGCGGTGTTCGTGGGTGCGGTTCAGGCGGCGGTAGCCACGTGCGTGACGCATGATTTCAATCCTTGTGTCGTGTTTTGCTTTGTCCGGCGACCCTGCGTGCGGGCCGCTCTCCTTGGGGCGGAATTGCCCATTGTATCGACCGTTTTGTACTGGTCCCGGAACCCCGATTGACCGTTTTGTACAAAACCCGTGGCGGCGAATTCAGCCCGCCGCCACGCCCGAAGACAGCTTAGAACGCGTCTTCGAATTTCTTGGCGAGATCCTCGATGTTGTCGGGCGGCCAGTCTTCGACATCCATGCCGAGGTGCAGGCCCATGCCCGAGAGCACTTCCTTGATCTCGTTGAGCGACTTGCGGCCGAAGTTCGGAGTGCGGAGCATCTCGGCTTCGGTCTTCTGGATCAGGTCGCCGATATAGACGATGTTGTCGTTCTTGAGGCAGTTTGCCGAACGCACCGACAGTTCAAGCTCGTCCACCTTCTTGAGCAGCAGCGGGTTGAATTCCAGCCCGTCGTCGTCGTCCTGGCGGCTGGCCGATTCCGGCTCGTCGAAGTTGACGAAGATCGACAGCTGGTCCTGGAGGATACGCGCGGCATAGGCCACGGCATCATCGGGGGTGATCGAACCGTCGGTTTCGATCTTCATGGTCAGCTTGTCATAGTCCAGCACCTGGCCTTCGCGGGTGGGCTGCACGTCATAGGCGACCTTCTTGACCGGCGAATAGATCGCGTCGATCGGGATCAGGCCGATGGGCGCATCTTCGGGGCGGTTCTTTTCGGCCGAGACGTAGCCCTTGCCGGTGTTCACGGTCAGTTCCATGAACAGGTCGGCACCATCGTCCAGGTGGCAGATCACGTGATCGCGGTTCAGAACCTCGATGCCGGCGCTTTCGCTGATGTCACCGGCGGTGACGACGGCCGGACCCTTGGCATTGATCGACAGGCGCTTGGGGCCTTCGACATCCATGCGCAGCGAGACCTGCTTGAGGTTCAGGATGATGTCGGTGACGTCTTCGCGCACACCGGCGACCGACGAGAATTCGTGCAGGACGTTGTCGATCTGCACGCTGGTGATGGCTGCGCCTTGCAGCGAGCTCATCAGGATGCGGCGCAGCGCGTTGCCCAGCGTCAGACCGAAACCACGCTCAAGCGGTTCGGCGATCACGGTGGCCTGGCGTGCCGGATCATTGCCCGGCTTGACCTCAAGCTGGGTCGGCTTGATCAGTTCTGCCCAGTTCTTGTGGATCATGTAATCCCTCCATTCCTGTTCGCACCCCATGTCCAGGAAGGTGCAAACGCCCGAGGTTTCAAACGGCGGACTGGGGCCGTGTACCAGACACGGCCCCAGCGAAAATTCTGGGTCGCTTAGACGCGGCGGCGCTTCGGCGGGCGGCAGCCGTTGTGGGCGATCGGAGTCACGTCGCGGATCGACGTGATGTTGAAGCCCACGGCAGCCAGAGCGCGCAGAGCCGATTCACGGCCCGAACCGGGGCCCTGAACTTCAACTTCCAGCGTCTTGACGCCATGATCCTGCGCCTTGCGGCCGGCATCTTCTGCGGCCAGCTGAGCGGCGTAGGGGGTCGATTTCCGCGATCCCTTGAAGCCCATGGTGCCGGCCGACGACCACGAGATGGCGTTGCCTTGCACGTCCGAGATCAGGATCTTGGTGTTGTTGAACGTCGAGTTCACATGGGCCACGCCCGATGCGATATTCTTGCGTTCTTTTTTCTTGGTGGTGCGGGTCTTGTCGCGTGCCATTGATCAGCCCCCCTTACTTCTTCTTGCCGGCGATCGGCTTGGCCGGGCCCTTGCGGGTACGGGCGTTGGTGTGGGTGCGCTGACCGCGAACCGGCAGGTTGCGGCGGTGACGCAGACCGCGATAGCAGCCGAGGTCCATCAGACGCTTGATGTTCATCTGGACTTCGCGACGCAGGTCGCCTTCGACGGTGTAGTTGGCGTCGATGTATTCGCGGATCGCCAGAACTTCAGCATCGCTGAGCTGGTTCACACGGCGGGATTGTTCGATGTTCACCGCTTCGCAGATGGCCTTGGCGGATGCCGGGCCAATGCCGGTGATATAGGTGAGGGCGATGGGTACCCGCTTGGCAGTCGGGATGTTTACGCCGGCAATACGTGCCACGTGTCACTTTCCTTTTCGTTGCGGTTCCGTAACTCCAGAACCTTTTTTCACAACGCTTGACCGTGGCAGTGTAGCCAGTGGGTCCAGCATTTTGAGGTGGTCTTGCGCAAATGGAACGAATCCCGTCCGCGCGGTTGATTCCCCGAAGGGATGGTGGTCGATATGGGCTTTTGGCGGGGCCGTCAAGCCCCTAACCGGGATCAGCCGAGGATCGCCTCGATCGAGGCGGTCACTTCCTTGATATCCGCCAGGCCGTTGACCGGGCGCAGGTCGCCCTTGGCATAGTAATAACCGATCAGCGGCGAGGTCTTCTTGTAATATTCCATCAGACGCGTGCGCAGGCTTTCCTCGTTGTCGTCGGCGCGGCGCTTGAATTCCGAGCCGCCACAGTTGCTGCATTTGCCGTCGGCCGGGATCGGCTTGGTGATGTCATTGTAGACTTCGCCGCAATTGGCGCAGGTGGACCGGGCGGTGATACGGCTCACCAGCGCGTCGTCATCCACGCGCATTTCGATCACGGTATGCAGCGACTGGCCGTGCTTGGCCAGCAGCGCAGAGAGTGCATCGGCCTGGGCCAGGGTACGCGGGAAGCCGTCGAAGATGAAGCCGGCGCCCTTCTTGGTAGTCAGCTGTTCCTCGATCAGGCCGATGACGATCTCGTCCGTAACCAGCTTGCCGGCGTCCATGATTTCGGCGACCTTCTGGCCCATCTCGGTGCCCGAAGTGCGCGCATCGCGCAGCATGTCGCCGGTCGAGAGCTGGATCATGCCGCGGGTCTCGACCAGATGGCGTGCCTGCGTGCCTTTGCCCGCACCCGGCGGGCCCAAGAGAATGATGTTCATCGACGCGAGGGTCCCTTTCTGGTGGTGCGCTTGCGGTTCTTGCCACGCAACTGCGATTTTTCGATCAGACCTTCGTACTGGTGGGCCAAAAGATGGCTCTGGACCTGCTGGATGGTGTCCATTGTCACCGAGACGATGATCAGCACCGAGGTGCCGCCGAAATAGAACGGCACGTTGAACTGGCCGCGCAGGATTTCCGGCAGGACGCAGACGGCGGCCAGATAGGCCGAGCCGAGCACGAGGACACGGTTGACCACGTATTCGAGATATTCGGCGGTTTTCTTGCCGGGACGGATGCCGGGGACAAAGCCGTTCTGGTTCTTGAGGTTTGTGGCGACGTCATCGGGCTTGAACGAGACGTTGAACGTGTAGAAATACGCGAAGAACACGATCATCGACACGAAGAACAGCAGGTAGAGCGGCTGGCCGGGGCCGAAGTTGGCCAGCAGCCACGACATGATCGGACCATTGGCCGAACCCTGACTGAAGGTCGAGATCGTGACCGGCAACAGCAGCAGAGACGAGGCGAAGATCGCCGGGATCACGCCCGCGGGGTTGACCTTGACCGGCAGGTGGCTGGAGCCGCCGTCATAGACCTTCATGCCGACCTGACGGCGGGGGTACTGGATGTGGATCTTGCGAAGGGAACGCTCCATGAACACCACGAAGGTGATGACCGCAATCACCATCAGGATGATGGCGATGATCACGGCGGGGCTGATGGCGCCGCTGCGGCCGCTGGCAAAGAACTGCGCCAGCGCGGCGGGCACTTCGGCGATGATGCCTACGAAGATGATCAGCGAGACGCCGTTGCCGATACCGCGGGCGGTGATCTGCTCGCCGAGCCACATCAGGAACATCGTGCCGCCGACCAGGGTGATCATGGTGGCGAAGCGGAAGTACATGCCGGGGTCGGTCGCCAGGTCCCCCGATTCGAGCGAGACGGCAAGCCCGTAGGCCTGCACGGTCGCAAGCGCCACGGTGCCGAAGCGGGTGTACTGGTTGATCTTCTTGCGGCCCTGTTCGCCCTCTTTCTTGAGTTGCTCAAGCGAGGGGACCATGGCGGTCAGCAACTGAACGATGATCGAGGCCGAGATATAGGGCATGATGCCCAGTGCAAAGATGCCCATCCGCCCCAGCGCGCCGCCGGTAAACATCGACACCATGCCGCCAATGCCCTGCCCCGCCTGCTCCATGAACTCGCGCAGGGCCTGCCCGTCAATGCCGGGCACCGGAATGAAGGTGCCGAGCCGGTAGACGATCAGAAGCCCCAGGGTAAACAGGATGCGGTTGCGCAGATCTGTGGCCTTGCCAAGGGCGGCCCAGCTTGTATTGGCCGCCATTTGTTCTGCTGCTGATACCATTCTCGGTCTCTCTGGATAAAAACGCCGCCCGGAACCGTTTTCCGGCTCGGGCGGCGTTTCGGGAAAACTTGGGTGTCTATGTAAGCGGGTCTTTGCCCGCTCACAACCCGTTACTCTGCCGCAGCAGCGATTGTGACCGTCAGCGAGCCGCCCGCCTTCTCGACGGCTTCGACAGCCGCTTTCGATGCGCCGGTCACTTCGATGTTCAGCTTGGCGCTGAAGTCGCCCTTGGCCAGCACCCGGATGCCGTCTAGCTTGCGGCGGACAAGGCCCGAGGCAACCAGTGCGTCTTCGGTCACGGCGGCTGATGCGTCGATCTTGCCGGCTTCGACGAACTTCTGGATCAGGCCCAGGTTGACGACGGCGAATTTCTTCTGGTTGGGCTTGTTGAAGCCGCGCTTGGGCAGGCGCTGGTACAGCGGCATCTGGCCGCCTTCATAGCCATTGATGGCCACGCCCGAACGGGATTTCTGACCTTTGATACCACGGCCACCGGTCTTGCCCTTGCCCGAGCCCGGGCCGCGGCCGATGCGCATCCGTTTCTTGGCAGCGCCCGGATTGTCGCGCAGTTCATGCAGTTTCATGTCGCTTCTCCTTGCCGGATATGACCCACGAAGCGTGACGGGCCAACCACGGCGTTTCTTGATTGTTGATTCTGCGGCCACGAGGGCCACCGGGGGCGTATAGACGCTGTGCGCTCCTCTTGCAAGCACCCCGAAAAGCAGAACGCCCCCGGATGTCCGAGGGCGGTGCAGCGTTCCGTTCGTGGGCCGTATCAGCGGCCGTAGACGTGGAACCGGGCAATATCGCTGATGTCGCAGCGACGGACGCCGATATCGGCCAGTTCGCGGTTCGACAGGCGGTCGAGCTCGTTGAACGTGCGCTTGTAGGACGCGTTCTTGGCCCATGCCTCGCGGGTGGATTTCACGGCGGACAGGATGCGGGCGGCGATCGACGGTGCGTGGCCAGTATTAACGGTTGCGTATGCCATTTTCTTACCTCTTACGAATGCAGCAGGGCCTTTCCCGACTGCCTGATTTTTGGTCGTTTCATTGATGAGAGGCAGATAGTGCTGCGCCGCAGCATCGGCAAGATGCGCTTTGGTCTAGCCGTCATGCAACGGCGGCATGGCTGTTGGACCGGCGCCCGGAACAACAAACGCCCCCGGAAATTCCGGAGGCGTTTTTTGTGTCTGCAGTGCGCGGGGCGCGGGCAATCCGCCCGCCGCTGGCGTCAGCCGCGCTCTTCGACGATTTCGACCAGATGCGGGATCTTGCGGATCATGCCGCGGACCGAGGGGGTGTCCTCGAGTTCGCGGGTCTTGTGCATCTTGTTCAGGCCCAGGCCGATCAGGGTTGCGCGCTGTTCGGCGGGACGGCGGATCGGCGAGCCGATCTGCTTGACGACGATGGTTTTTGCCATGGTGACGATTCCTTACGCTTCGGCTGCTTCAGCAGCGGTCGGTGCTTCGTCCCGCTTGGGCAGGATGTCGGCGACCTTCTTGCCACGACGGGCGGCGACCGAACGGGGGCTTTGCTCTTTCTTCAGCCCGTCGATGGTGGCGCGGATCATGTTGTAGGGGTTCGTGCTGCCCAGCGACTTGGACACCACGTCCTTGACGCCCAGCATTTCGAACACGGCGCGCATCGGACCACCGGCAATGATACCGGTACCTTCGGGTGCGGCGCGCATGACGACCTTTCCGGCGCCGTGGCGGCCCTCGATGTCGTGGTGCAGGGTGCGGCCTTCGCGCAGCTGCACGCGGATCATCTGGCGCTTGGCCTGCTCGGTGGCCTTGCGGATCGCCTCGGGCACTTCTTTCGCCTTGCCCTTGCCAAAGCCGACGCGGCCTTTCTGGTCGCCGACGACGACGAGCGCCGCGAAGCCGAAGCGCTTGCCGCCCTTCACGGTTTTCGACACGCGGTTGATCGCGACCAGGCGATCGGCGAATTCCGGAGCGGCTTCCTCGCGGTCGCGGCGGGGGCCACGCTCGCGGCGGTTTTCACGTTCTGCCATATGGCATTCCTCTTTCAATGTTGCGCGCGATCGAAAACGAAGGCGCTGTTGGGTCCAATCCTGGTGGGTGTCGCGGGCGACGCCCCCGGATCATCGGGGCGGCCGTTGGGCCGCCCTCGGGTCTTGCTGTGACACGCCCCGTTGTTCAGGGCCTGTCGGCCTTAGATCTTCAGCCCGCCTTCACGCGCGGCGTCGGCCAGGGCCTTCACCTTGCCGTGGAACAGGAAACCGCCACGGTCGAAGTAAGCTTCGCTCACACCGGCCTTCGCAGCGCGCTCGGCAATTGCCGCGCCCACCTTCTTGGCGGCTTCGATGTTGTTCTTGCCGACAACGCCCAGGTCTTTCTCCATGGTCGATGCGGCGGCAAGGGTCACGCCGCGAACATCGTCGATCAGCTGGCAGCTGATGTTCTTGTTCGAGCGATGCACGCTGAGGCGGAGACGCCCGGCGTTGACCTTGCGGAGCTTGTTCCGAACGCGCAGGCGGCGCTTCAGAAACAGGGTGCGTTTGCTGTTTGCCATGATGTGCGTCCTTACTTCTTCTTGCCGTCTTTGCGGAAGATGAACTCGCCCTTGTAGCGGATACCCTTGCCCTTGTACGGCTCGGGCGAGCGCCACTCGCGGATCTTCGCTGCGACTTCGCCAACCTGCTGCTGGTCGATGCCTTCGACGGTGATTTCGGTCTGTTTCGGCGTGGTCACGGTGATACCGGCCGGAACAGCGAAATCGACATCGTGGCTGTAGCCCAGGTTCAGCTTGAGCACATTACCCTGCGCGTTGGCACGGTAACCCACACCGGTGATCTCCAGCTCTTTCTTGAAGCCGGTGGTCACGCCGGTCACCAGGTTGGCGACCATCGTGCGGGACATGCCCCACTGCTGGCGCGCCCGTTTGGACGAACCGCGGGGGGTAACGGTAACGGCATCACCATCGACGGCGATGGTCACGTCGTCGGTTGCGGTGAAGCTGCGGGTGCCCTTGGGACCCTTCACTTCGATGGTCTGGCCGGACACAGCAGCGGAAACGCCACTGGGCAGCTCGACCGGTTTCTTACCAATACGAGACATTTGCAGACCTCCTTAGAAGACGGTGCAGAGCACTTCGCCGCCAACATTGTTGGTGCGCGCGTTCGCGTCCGACATCACACCTTTCGGAGTGCTGACAATCGACACGCCCAGGCCCTGACGGACCGACGGGATGTCCTTGACGCTCATGTACACACGGCGGCCGGGCTTCGAGACCCGCTTGAGCTCGCGAATGACAGGTTCGCCTTCGTAGTACTTCAGGCTGATCTCGATGACCGAGTGGCCATTCTCGTCAGTCTTGCTCTCATAGCCGCGGATGTAGCCTTCGTCGGCCAGAACATCCAGAACCCAGGCGCGCAGTTTCGAACCGGGGGTCAGCACGGTGCTCTTGTGGCGCAGCTGTGCGTTGCGGATGCGGGTGAGCATATCGCCGATAGGATCGTTCATATCGCTCTCTCCTTACCAGCTCGATTTCACCAGACCGGGGATCTGGCCAGCAGAACCCAGGTCGCGCAGCATGATCCGGCTGACCTTGAGCTTACGGTAGTAAGCGTGCGGACGGCCGGTGAGCTGGCAGCGGTTGTGAAGACGGGTCGCCGAGCTGTTGCGCGGCAGTTTCGCCAGTTTCAGACGCGCTTTGAAGCGCTCTTCCATCGGGCGGCTTTCGTCGTTTGCGATTTCTTTCAGCTCGGCGCGCTTTGCGGCATATTGTGCCACCAGGCGCTCGCGCTTCTTCTCGCGTTCGATCATGCTTTTCTTAGCCATGTCTAATCCTCGCGCGCTTATGCGTTGAACGGCACGTTGAAGTGCTTCAACAGGCTCTTGGCTTCAGCGTCGGTTTTCGCAGTGGTGGCGATGATGATATCCATGCCCCAGACCTCGTCGACCTTGTCGAAGTCGATTTCCGGGAACACGATGTGTTCCTTGATGCCCATGGCGAAGTTGCCACGGCCGTCGAACGACGGCTTCACACCACGGAAGTCGCGGATGCGGGGCATCGCGATGGTGGTCAGACGGTCAAGGAATTCATACATGCGGTCACCGCGCAGGGTCACCTTGGCGCCCAGCGGCATCTCTTCGCGCACGCGGAAGCCGGCGATCGACTTCTTGGCCTTGGTGGTGACAGCCTTCTGGCCGGCGATCTTGCTCAGGTCTTCCTGAGCCGACTTGGCCTTCTTGCTGTCTTTCACGGCCTCTGCACCGCAGCCGATGTTCAGAACGATCTTCTCCAGCTTGGGGATCATCATCTCGTTCTTGTAGCCGAACTCTTCTTTCAGAGCGGCGCGGATGCGGTCCTTGTAGTCGGCCTTGAGGCGCGGGGTGTAGGTTGCAGCGTCAAGCATCGATCACGTCCCCCGTGGTCTTGGCGAAGCGGACTTTCTTGTCGCCTTCCATGCGGAAGCCGACGCGGGTTGCCTTGCCGTTCTTGTCCAGCAGCGCGAGGTTCGACAGGTCGATCGGCAGCGCCTTGGGCAGGCGGCCACCTTGCGAAGTCTGGGTCTGACGGGTGTGGCGGATGGCGATGTTCACGCCGTCGACAACGGCTTTGCCGGCTTTCGGGTCGACAGAGGTGATGGTCCCCTCTTTGCCCTTGTCCTTGCCGGCCAGCACGACGACCTTGTCGCCTTTGCGGAGTTTTGCGGCCATGGTTACAGCACCTCCGGAGCCAGCGAGATGATCTTCATGAAGTTCTTCGCGCGCAGTTCGCGAACAACCGGCCCGAAGATACGGGTGCCGACAGGCTCGTTGTTGTTGTTCAGGATCACGGCGGCGTTGCGATCGAAACGGATCGCGGTGCCATCTTCGCGACGGACTTCCTTGGCGGTGCGCACGACGACGGCCTTGCGGACATCACCTTTCTTCACGCGGCCGCGCGGGATGGCTTCCTTCACCGAGACGACAATGATGTCGCCGACGGAGGCGTATTTACGCTTGGAACCACCCAGGACCTTGATGCACTGCACCCGGCGAGCGCCGGAGTTGTCAGCGACATCCAGATTGGTCTGCATCTGGATCATGTGGTTTCTCCCGACCTGTGGGGGCTGGTCTTTTTAGATCCCCCAGGGTTTCGACAATTGGCAGGTGCCGGAGGCTTACGCCTCCAGAACCTCCCAGCGTTTGGTTTTTGACTTGGGCGCGCACTCGATGATGCGGACCGTGTCACCCACCTTGTAGGTGTTGTTTGCGTCGTGAGCCCGGTACTTCTTGGACTTACGGACGGTCTTTTGCAGCAGCGGATGCTTGAAGCGGCGCTCGACCAGAACGGTTACGGTCTGGGCGTTGGCGTCGCTGGTCACGGTGCCTTGCAGAATACGTTTGGGCATCTCTCAGGCTCCTCAGTTCGCAGCTTCGGCGGCTTTTTCGTTCAGCACGGTGATGACGCGCGCGACGTCGCGGCGCACAGTGCGGATACGGGCGTTGTTTTCGAGTTGGCCGGTAGCCTGCTGGAAGCGCAGATTGAACGCTTCTTTCTTCAGATTGACCAGTTCTTCCCGGAGCTGGTCCGGGGTCTTGTTACGCAGTTCCTGGGCGTTCATCGCCTTTTCCTTTGCTCAAAACACCAGAGGGCCCCGTGGCCGGGTCACCCTTGACCTGGTGGATGAATGACGACATGCGAATCCCCCGCAGAGGCGGGGGGACGCAAGATGCCGCTCTATAGGAGAGTTGAGCCGGGAGGGCAAGTGAAAGTTGACGTTTCCTTGCGCAACCTACATAAAGGCGACGATAAAACGGATTCCCTTTGAAGACCGCTTTTTTTGTCGCCTCTAATTCGCGTGGATCTCTGACATGAGCTTGCCAGACTCTCTTTCGGCCCTCCTGTATCAGACACCCGTTCCGGGACATTTCCTGATTCCCTTCGTATCGGTTGTCTATCTTGTGGTCGTGATCGGGACGTTGAACCTGTTGAGCAGATTGCGGGCGCGACTGGTCGAAATCACCGCTCACTAACATCAGCGAAGTTGCTGGCATTCTGGAACACCAGCTTGGCCCGCATGTCCCTGGCAATTCCCGTTTCCAGAACCGCCATCGTGGCAGGAGCCGTATCCCGCAGGCGTCTGAGCTTGGCCCGTTCGATACGCCAGACGCGAGCGCGGCTTTGCAAGGTTGCTGTCGCGACGGCCCGGCCGTCGCCCATCATCGACATCTCGCCGATGTAATGCCCGCCGGTGACCACCCTCAACATGCGGCCGTGGGCCTCGATCCGGACCTCGCCATCATCGAGATAGGTGAGAAAGTCGGGCGGCTGGCCCTCGCGGGTCAACACCGTGCCGGGGGCCAGGGTTTCCCACCGGCCCATGTCGAGAAACCGCCGGGTGCGGCCCGGTGACAGCCCCGGCAGCAGGGCCTCACGGAACCGATGCTCCTCGGACGAGAAACTGGCCCTGCGATCGTTGCGCCACAGGATGAACAATTCGGCCAGGTTCACAAGAACCAGCAGCGCCTGCCAGAATACGCCCACGGGATTGTTCAGCCAGAAGAAGTCGAAGGCGATGCCCGCCAGCGCCGAGGCGATCACGAACAGCCGCAGCCAGAACATGCGGCGCATCAGCATCGACAGGACGAGCAGGAGATAGGACAGATGTCCCGCCCAGCCGTCGGTTATGAAGCTCAGATCCATTCCCATGTTTCTCGCTGGCTTGACCGGCACAAGGCCGACCCGGTTCAGCGATATCCTGCGATCCCGGTGCAGGCAAGCTGGCTGTCGCCCATGTCAGCGAGAGGACACGCTAGTCGATCCGGCCAGTACTGGTCGCGATTCGTTCAAGCACGCCCAGCATCTGTTCCGCCTCGGAGGGTGTCAGCCGCCCGTGGACGGTCAGGAACTGGCCAATGTCCCGCCCGGTGTACCGTCCGGTCAGGGTGCCGTCGCGCAGGATCAGCGCGCGGCGCACCAACCCGGACGCGGTATCGTGGCATATCCGGCATTTCGTCCGGAACAATTGCCCCGAGGCGCGGATGGCCTGGAAATGCGACATGAGAATGGCGGCCTCGGCGGGTGTCAGGCGACCGTGACCGCCTTCGAGCAGGGCAGCGACGGAACGGCCCGAGTTTCGCCCCGCGAGCGGCTCTTGCCCCGTGTCCAGTTCCAGCCAGACAAAATCGCCGGCATGGGGAGAATGGCATCCTGCACATTTGCGTTCGTAAAGCTGATGGGGGTCGGCCTCGGACGCCAATGCCACAGGGGCGATCAGGATCGCGAGTGCTGAAAATGCAGCTGTCAGGCCACGCATGGAATTCACCGCAAGTTGCGTTTTCCGGTCCAGGGGGTCCGGATCGCTGCCCGCATGAAAACGGACAGGTGCCTTATCGCAGCTTTTCAGGACCGGCGCCTTGACCGGGATCAAGGGGCCGGGGGGCTCCGCCCGTTCGCCCCTCAGTCGCTCCACCGGAGCGATTGCCGCTTCGCGGACCGGGGCTCACTCCCAGCGATAGTTGAAGCTGACCGAGATGCGTTCCTCTTCGGCCATGTTCATCGGCACTTCGTGGCGCAGCCAGCTTTCCCAGAGCAGCACGTCGCCCACGTCGGGCTTCATATAGATGAAGGGCTGCAATTCGCGCCGGGCGGTCTTGGTCCGTGTCGGCGCCGCCATCATCCGGCCGGACCGGGGGTCTTCCAGCTTTAGTGCGCTGGCGCCGTCGGGCATGGCGACATAGGTGGTGCCCGAGATCACCGAATGGGGATGCAGATGGCTGGAATGCATGCCGCCCTGTGGCAGGATGTTGATCCAGAGATCCTCCAGCACCAGGGCGCGGCCGTCGAGGTCGAACTCCAGATCGGCTGCAAAGGCTGCCACATGCGCATCGAGCGATTTCACCAGATCGGCGAAGATCGGGAAGCGCCAGGGCAGATCGGTGAGCGAGGCATAAGACGTATAGCCGGGATAGCCGTTTTCCTCGCACCATTCCTGTCCGGCCTCGTCATCCTCGGCAATGGAATAGCAGGACGCCTCCATCTCGTCCGGTTCGATGGCGGGGCCATGTTCGGACAGGCGGGCACGGTAGAGACGGGTGACAAAGAGAGATTCGATCTGGGACATGGCGGCGGCATAACGCAGAGTACGTCTTTCCGCCAGTGGCCTGATCAGCTCTGGACCGGACCCTTGCCGCAGCGGGGGATCGGGCGCCCGCCGTCGGCATAGGCCAGACACATGACAATCTCGTCCGGCCCCGGTGCATCGGCCATGACCAGGGTCATGGTGTCGAAATGATCGAAGGACCAGGGGTCGTCCTTGTGGCCCAGCGGCAGGTCAATCGTTGTACCCGGGCCGCCCAGCTTTACGTTGGAGGGGATCACTGCCGCCCCGCCCCCTGCTGCCGCGCGCATCGGCGCGCCCAGTTTGGGGTGCACGACCGCCCCGCCCTGTTCCATGTCGCCATTTGCCCCGACAATCGCAGCCTTCCCGTAGGAAATCGGGGGATTTCCCAATTCGGCGATGGCCTGCCGTGCCAGAGCTTCGCCCAATTCGCGACCGATCTCGAACAGGGGCGAGAGGTCACGAAAGAACCGGCCCGCCAGGGGATTGCGAAACGCGGCCATGACAGCCACCCGGGTCACGGGTTGGCAAGCTTCGCCGAATGCATCCGCGGTAATGATTTCACGTTGAAAAACGGTCTTGCGGGGCTGCACCATCGGTCACCTCCGGACACGGAATGCGCAAAGGCTACGATGGATACCGAAAAAGGAAAACCCCCGCCAGTGTCCCGGCGGGGGTTTCAATGTCTTGTCGAAAGACCGGGATTACCAGTCTTCGCGAACGACCACGCGGGTCTTGATCGGCAGTTTCATCGCGGCCAGGCGCAGGGCCTCGCGGGCGATGTCCTCGCCCACACCGTCGATTTCAAACATCACCCGGCCCGGCTTCACCTTGCAGGCCCAGTAGTCGACCGAACCCTTACCTTTACCCATCCGAACCTCGGTGGGTTTCGAGGTCACCGGCGTATCCGGGAAGATCCGGATCCAGACGCGGCCCTGACGCTTCATGTGACGCGTCATGGCACGGCGGGCGGCCTCGATCTGACGCGCGGTGACGCGCTCGGGTTCAAGTGCCTTCAGGCCGAAAGTGCCGAAGTTCAGGTCGGAACCACCCTTGGCTTCGCCATGGATACGGCCCTTGAACATCTTGCGGAATTTAGTGCGCTTTGGTTGCAGCATCTCTAATCCTCCTTAGCGGCGGCCACCGGCGCCACGCGGGGCCGGACCGTCCTGGAGTTCCTGTGCTTTGCGATCACGCGCCTGCGGGTCGTGCTCCATGATCTCGCCCTTGAAGATCCAGACCTTGATCCCGATGATCCCGTAGGGAGTCGAGGCTTCGGCCAGGGCGTAGTCGATGTCGGCACGCAGGGTGTGCAGCGGAACGCGGCCTTCGCGGTACCATTCGGTACGGGCGATCTCGGCACCGCCCAGACGGCCGGCGACGTTCACCCGGATACCCAGGGCACCCATCCGCATGGCGTTCTGCACGGCGCGCTTCATGGCGCGACGGAAGGACACCCGGCGCTCGAGCTGCTGCGCGATCGACTCGGCGACCAGTTGCGCATCCATCTCGGGCTTGCGGACTTCGACGATGTTCAGGTGCAGTTCGCTGTCGGTGATGTTCGCCAGCTTCTTGCGCAGGGTTTCGATGTCTGCGCCTTTCTTGCCGATGATCACGCCCGGACGCGCGGTGTGGATCGTCACGCGGCACTTCTTGTGCGGACGTTCGATGATCACACGGGCCACGCCGGCCTGTTTGCACTCTTCCTTGATGAACTCGCGGATCTTGAGATCCTCGAGCAGCAGATTGCCGTAGTCCTTGGTATCTGCGTACCAACGGCTGTCCCAGGTGCGGTTGACCTGAAGGCGCATGCCGATCGGATTGACCTTATGTCCCATTAGGCTTGCTCCTCTACCTGACGCACCTTGATCGTGAGTTCCGAGAACGGCTTCATGATTTTGCCGAACCGGCCACGTGCCCGGGGACGACCGCGCTTCATGATCAGGTTCTTGCCCACATAGGCCTCGGCGACGATCAGTTCATCGACGTCCAGGTTGTGGTTGTTCTCGGCGTTCGCGATTGCGGACTGAAGGCATTTCTTCACGTCCTGCGCGATCCGCTTGTTCGAGAAGGTGAGATCGGTCAGCGCCTTCTCGACCTTTTTGCCACGGATCATCTGAGCCACCAGGTTCAGTTTCTGCGGGGAAGTACGGAGCATGCGCAGTTTTGCCATTGCTTCGTTGTCTGCCACGCGGCGGGGGTTCTTTTCCTTGCCCATGACTTACTTCCGCTTCGCTTTTTTGTCCGCCGCATGGCCATAGTAGGTCCGGGTCGGCGAGTATTCACCGAACTTCTGACCGATCATGTCCTCGGAGACGTTGACGGGGATATGCTTCTGGCCGTTGTACACACCAAAGGTCAGACCCACGAACTGGGGCAGAATGGTGGAACGACGCGACCAGATCTTGATGACTTCGTTGCGGCCCGACTCGCGCGCTGCTGCTGCCTTTTTCAAGACATAAGCATCGACGAAAGGACCCTTCCAAACAGAGCGAGACATTGCTTAACGCCCTTTCTTCTTGGCGTGACGCGAGCGGATAATCAGCTTTTGCGACGCTTTGTTCTTGTTCCGGGTACGGGTACCCTTGGTGTCCTTGCCCCACGGGGTCACCGGCGTACGGCCACCCGAGGTGCGGCCCTCACCACCACCGTGCGGGTGGTCGATCGGGTTCATTGCAACACCGCGGACCGACGGGCGGATGCCCTTGTGGCGCATGCGGCCGGCTTTACCGTAGTTCTGGTTCGAGTTGTCGGGGTTCGACACGGCACCGACGGTGGCCATGCATTCCTGACGCACCATGCGCAATTCGCCCGAGCTCAGGCGGATCTGGGCGTAACCGCCATCGCGGCCCACGAACTGGGCGTAGGTGCCGGCGGCACGTGCGATCTGACCGCCCTTGCCGGGCTTCATCTCGATGTTGTGCACGATGGTACCGATCGGCATGCCCGAGAAGGGCATCGCGTTGCCCGGCTTGATGTCGGCCTTGGCCGACGCGATGACCTGGTCACCGACTGCCAGACGCTGCGGTGCGAGGATATAGGCCTGTTCGCCATCCTCGTACTTGACCAGCGCGATGAATGCGGTCCGGTTCGGATCGTACTCGATCCGCTCGACGGTGGCCGCCACATCGAATTTGTTCCGTTTGAAGTCAACGATCCGGTAGAGGCGTTTTGCCCCACCACCGCGGCGACGCGAGGTGATCCGTCCGGTGTTGTTCCGGCCGCCCGATTTCGTCAGACCCTCGGTGAGGGATTTGACGGGGCGTCCTTTCCAGAGCTCCGAACGGTCGATCAGCACCAGCCCGCGCTGGCCCGGCGTCGTCGGCTTATACGACTTGAGTGCCATGCTTTCTGTCTTCCGTTTAGCGTGCAGCGGGTGATCCCGCCGCTATGTTTGAGGCCCCCGTAGGTGCCAGTGGTATAGGGCCCCGAAGGTCCCCGGTTACAAAAACCATGCACCCCGGGACGAATCCCGGGGCGCAAGATTGGGAGCGTGTAACAGGGTTGGGGGTGGGTGTCTAGCCTCCAGGTCGCATCAATGGAGCTTTGGATGAGGCCGTTTCAGCCTTGGCGGATGATTCAGTCTGATCAGTCCGACTTTTCGACACCAGGGAATGTCCAGCTTCCGTCACGAATGGACGAATCGGGCCGGTACAGGCGAACCGTATAGTTCCACCCATCCGTCAATGGAATGCAATTCACCCGGGATGCGTCTTCGCAGCCGCCAAGGTTGACCGTCATGGAGCCGTCTGCATTTTTTTGGCCGGACTGACTGTTGATGTTGTAAGTCCCCTTGCTGTTCTTCTCGAAGAACCCGTTCTTATTATACACACTTACCGACCAGAACGCTTTGACTGGCACGTCTTTCGGAACCTCGATGTGATAACTGCCAACCGGCAGTTTCGGATTGAATGTCAGATAATACGCGTCCTTCTCCGGCAGACCGCCCCACCCGAAAGCCGCACCGAGCAGATGCGCGGTCGCGTTCGTGTCTTCCCTGGTGCCGAAAGCGCCCTCCGAATTCGGCATGAAATTCGACACTTTCAGCAGGAGATCCCGAAGTTCTTCATACGACTTTTCGTCATAGTTCGGTGGACTGTACGGCTTTGACGACGCCGCTTCGATTGCGAACTTGTCCTGGAGCTCATTTGCCTTCTTGATATCCGCCGGATCACTGGAATCGACAAGCGTTCTGAAGGCGACCAGTACATAATCGGTGTCAAATTCTTCCTTGGTCAAATCATGCGTGCCGGGTTCGTAGAAGACCTTGTTGATATATTCGTCTTCGTTGACGATCATCGCCGAGTTGTACCGCCCCTCCGCGTCCGGCATCACAAGCTTGGCACCTTCGCTGATGTCAACAACCGCAAAGCTGTATAGCGTATCGCGGTTCATGCGGATCACCGACTGCTTGTCGAGCGGCGTCGGTTCGCGGAAACTCCGCAGCTTGTTGATCCCGCCAGTCATCTTCAGAATCCGCTCGAACTGGCCTGCGGTTTCCGCACGGACGTAGTTGTTGATGTTTACGGGAATGGTTTGGCCGGCAAGATGCGCGGACATCCGATCGACATTCGGCTGGTCTGCCCAACTTGCAATCGGCGTGGCGGCCACTGCAAGAGCCAGCGTAAATCTGAAGTATTTTGTCATGACCTTAACTCCTAATCCAACATTTGGCTAAAAATCGCTCGCTTCCCATCTCCAAAATTAACACAGAAAAAAATGCACACGGCAAGGAAACTCCTCCGCCCCGAACGGATGCCATGCCTGCTCGCTCCATCAAATCCTGACGCCTGCGCAGCTGCGGGCCCGAGCTCTGCCAATCAGCCGAAAGGATCAACAAAAATACCCCGGCCTGTTACCAGGCCGGGGTCTTTGGATTTGCGCGGGGTGAAACTTCACCCCACCAGCCGATCAGAGACCGGTGGACACGTCGATGGTGTTACCCTCTTCCAGGGTCACATAGGCTTTCTTCACGTCTTTCCGCTTGCCCAGCTGGCCGCGGAAACGCTTGACCTTGCCCTTGGTGACGGTGGTGTTGACCGCCTTCACCTTGACACCGAAGAGAGCCTCGACGGCTTCCTTGATCTGCGGTTTGTTGCTGTCGATCGCCACTTCAAACACCACGGCGCCGTTTTCGGATGCCATGGTCGATTTCTCGGTGATGATCGGCTTGCGGATCACGTCGTAGTGTTGTGCCTTCGCGCTCATTTCAGACGAGCCTCCAGTGCTTCGACAGCCGCCTTCGTGAGCACCAGGGTGTCACGCTTGAGGATGTCATAGACGTTTGCGCCCATCGACGGCAGGATATCCAAACCTTCGATGTTGCGGGCGGCGCGGGCGAACCCTTCGTTGACCGCGGCGCCGTCGATGATCAGCGCACGCTTCCAGCCGAGGTTCTTGACCTGCTTGGCCAGAGCCGAGGTCTTGCCTTCGGATTCGGCTGCTTCGATCACGACCAGTTCACCTGCCTTGGCCTTGGCCGACAGGGCATGACGCAGGCCGAGGGCGCGGAACTTTTTGGTCAGTTCATGACCGTGCGACCGCGGGGTCGGGCCCTTGTAGACGCCACCGTGACGGAAGGTCGGCGCCTTGCGGGAGCCGTGGCGCGCGCCACCGGTGCCCTTCTGGCGGTAGATCTTCTTGGTCGAATAGCTGACCTCGGACTTGGTCAGAACCTTGTGGGTACCGGCCTGCGCATTGTTGCGCTGCCAGCGAACCACGCGGTGCAGGATGTCCGCACGCGGTTCCAGCCCGAACAGGGCTTCGTCCAGATCGATGTCACCGGCCTTGGAGCCGTCGAGTTTGATCACATCGAGTTTCATGCTTCACCCCCTTCGGCGGGCGCTTCGGCAACAGGTGCTTCGATTGCGGCCGATTTCACAGCAGCCGGGAAAGGCAGGCCTTCCGGTGCTTTCTTCTTGACGGCGTCCTTGACGGTGACCCAGCCAGCCTTCGGACCGGGCACGGCGCCCTTGATGAAGACCAGGCCACGCTCGGCGTCGGTTTTCACGACTTCGAGGTTCTGGGTGGTGACACGGGCGGCACCCATGTGACCGGCCATCTTCTTGCCCTTGAACACGCGGCCCGGGTCCTGACACTGACCGGTGGAGCCGTGCGAACGGTGGCTGATCGACACGCCGTGCGAGGCGCGCAGACCACCGAAGTTGTGGCGCTTCATGGCACCGGCGAAACCCTTACCAATCGAGGTGCCCGACACGTCGACCTTCTGGCCGGCGAGGAAGTGCTCAGCCGAGATCTCGGCGCCAACTTCGATCAGCGCGTCCTCGGACACGCGGAACTCGGCCAGCTTGCGCTTGGGCTCGACCTTCTGTGCGGCGAAATGGCCGCGCATGGCCTTGGACACGCGCTTGATCTTGGGGGTGCCTGCACCCAGCTGAACGGCGGTATAGCCGTCCTTCTCGGTGGTGCGCTGGGCGACGACCTGCAGGTTGTCCAGCTGGAGAACGGTCACAGGGATCTGCTTGCCGTCTTCCATGAACAGCCGGGTCATGCCGACTTTCTTTGCGATAATACCGGAACGCATTCTTTACCCTCCGATCTTACGACTGCAGCTTGATCTCGACATCCACGCCGGCGGCGAGGTCGAGCTTCATCAGCGCGTCCACCGTCTGCGGGGTCGGATCAACGATATCCAGGAGCCGCTTGTGGGTGCGGATCTCGAACTGGTCACGGCTTTTCTTGTCGACGTGAGGGCCACGGAGAACCGTGAACTTCTCGATCTTGTTCGGGAGCGGGATCGGCCCGCGAACCTGCGCACCGGTGCGCTTGGCAGTATTGACGATCTCTTGCGTGCTGGCGTCCAGAACGCGATAGTCAAATGCCTTCAGCCGGATACGGATATTTTGGCTTTGCATTGTCATGCCTTTTTGTCAGGCGTTGGGGTTGAGAGGAGGACAGGCGCTCATCGCCAACCCTCGTCGAACCCAAACGGCGGGAATCATCCCGCCGTCACATTCTCATGGAGAACCCGCGCTCCATACTAGGGGACGGGGCGCGTGGCAAGGGAGAAATACCCTGCTGCAACAGGTCTCCGCAAGTTTTCGCTGCGGGATGCGGGTCCGAGATTTTTCGGCGAAAAATCTCCGGGTGCGTGGTCCCGGCGGGTGAGAAAAAGGCCGCCCCGGTGGGGCGGCCTTCGCTTTGGTGTGTCACCGTGTTGCTTCCGGCAGATTTTCCTCCGGAAAATCGCCTGCCGCAACCAGGCGCGGCAAGCGCGCCTTATTCGATGATTTTGGAAACCACGCCGGCGCCGACGGTGCGGCCGCCTTCGCGGATGGCGAAGCGCAGGCCGTCTTCCATCGCGATCGGCGCGATCAGCTCGACGGTGAAGCCCACGTTGTCGCCCGGCATCACCATCTCGGTGCCTTCGGCCAGCGTCACGGTCCCGGTCACGTCGGTGGTCCGGAAGTAGAACTGCGGACGGTAGTTCGCGAAGAAC
>NZ_FMZV01000039.1 GCF_900101475.1 Ruegeria marina
CAGCTAATGGCTGCATTGAGCCGATTCTGTGGAAAAACATCGTGTTGCGATTGCAATAAGTGGGCGCTGGTTCAAGGCGCGAGTGCCTTTATTGTTAGGCTGTTCTCGGTTTCTGCGGTGCAGGAAAGATCTTCGCCAGTTTGCGGAGGTTTTGGGCGGTGGCGGCGAGGAGGAATTCGTCATTTGCGCCGCATGGGCCACGTAATCGGAGGCGTCCGAGGCCAAGGATGCGTTTGAGGTGCGCAAACAGCATCTCGACCTTCTTTCGCAGCTTCATCGAGATTTCGTATTGCTTGGTCTTGGAGATGTCGCGGGCGACCTGACGGGCGTTTTCATGCTCTTCGCGGGTGATCGATCTGGCATCCGCGTTCGGGCAGCATTTTGCTTTGGACGGGCAAGCCTGACAGGTCAATTTCAAGGCCCGGTACTTGGCTCGTCCCGTGCTGGTCGGCCCTCGTTTCGGGTCGGAATAATTCCGGCGGAACTGCTTGAGTTCATGGCCTTCGGGGCAGATGTATTGATCGTTCCCGGCATCCCATTCGAAATCGGCGCGGGTCCATGTGCCGTCGCTGCGTCTGGATTTATCGAAGACGGGGATGTGCGGGGCGATCTCGCGGTCGACCAGCCAACCCAGCATCGGTCCGGTGCCATAAGCGGTGTCCGCGATCAGCCGCTCGGGATAAAGATGGAACTTGTCCCTCACCCGGTCCAGCATGGTGCGTGTCGCCCCCACCTCTGCCTGCCGGATCGATCTTGTGGCCTCGACATCGACGATGACACCGTGATCCGTGTCGATCAGGTAATTGTCGGAATAGGCGAAGAATGCTGGCCCTTTGCGTGCCGCGGTCCATTGGCTGGCAGGGTCGGAATGGGAGGTGAACTTGGGCTGGACCTCGCTGGCCGCGCCGAAGGCAGCTTCATCCAAGGAGTCCAGATATTCGCGAACGGCCCGGGGCGCATAGGCGGGATCGATCTGCCGGGCGTCCCATTCCTCCTTTGGCGTGGAGTTCTGCTTGTTGGCATCGGCCTCAATCAGGCTTGCGTCGACAGCCATGCGCTGCCCACTGACCAGGCCCTCTTCGATGCACCGCGCCACAGTCATCTCGAACAGGTGCCGCAGTAGTTCGCTGTCGCGGAACCGGCCATGCCGGTTCTTGGAAAAGGTCGAGTGGTCAGGGACCCGGTCGCTCAGATCCAGTCGGCAAAACCAGCGATATGCCAGGTTCAGATGCACCTCCTCGCAGAGCCGCCGTTCGGATCGGATACCGAAGCAATAGCCGACCAGCAACATGCGGATCAGCAGTTCAGGATCGACGGACGGGCGGCCAGTATGGCTGTAGAAATCGGCAAGGTAGGCGCGGATGCCGGAGAGATCCACGAACCGGTCGATGGAGCGCAGGAGGTGGTCCTGCGGGACATGATCCTCAAGTGAGAACTCGTAGAACAGCGCTGGTTGCGCCTCCTGCCGCGGTCCCATCATCGCCGATCCTCCAACCCATTTCGGGAATTGAATCAGCCAGACGCACCTCGATCAAGCACGAGTTTTTCAACGGAATGAGCCCATACTGTGAATTGGCGAAGTGCGCAGAAACCGTCGCGAAGGGCGGCAAGCGGACATAACCCACGATATTGACGGCGAAGCGCACCGTTTCCTTGCCGCCCTACCGCCGCAGAGCAACGCCATCAAACCGACCGCGCGTCCTTCGCATCATGAAAAGTTGGGTCACGGACAGCCGTGCGGATGAAGCACTCGTTTTTGGCCGTGCAACCGAACGCCCAGTAACCTGCTCGATTTGACCAAGAGATATGGTTGATCCTGCTCAAAGCATAGAGCGCGATTCAGTCATATCAATTAGGTTATGAAGCGCGCAACATCACCAGATCTCGACTTCATCGGTTTTGAAGCTGCCGGGACAATTCCAGGCTTGCTGACGTGTCGGGCTGAACGAACTCCGAACGCCGTAGCTTACTCTGAGTTTGACGACGGAACGTGGCGGGATGTGACTTGGAGTGAAATGGAGCGAATAGTTACCCGCTATCGTGTTGCGCTAGATCAGGCAGGCATGGAGGAGGGCGACCGGGTAGCGATCTTGCTGCGGAATTGCATCGACTGGATCGCCTTCGACATCGCGGCCATGGCAAACGGTTTGATGACCGTGCCACTCTATCTTCAAGACAGCGAGGCCAATATCGACTTTGTCCTTTCCAACTGTGGCGTACGGCTGTGTCTTGTCGAGAGCGTGCAGCGATTAGAGGCAGTGAAGCCCGCTCTCGAAAGCGGCGGTACTTTGAGGCAAATTTGGGTGCGCGGAAATAGTGAGGTGCATGAGCAAGTCTGCGGAAGCAAGGTCCGCCGTCTTGGCGAGGTCTTGGACCTGGCAGAGGGTGACCCTGGGCCAATCCGATGCGCGCCAAAGGACACCGCCACGATCATACATACCTCGGGCACGACAGGTAGGCCTAAGGGAGCCATGTTGTCCCATTATGCTCTTCTGTGGGATGCCGAGGCGGTTGCAGTGAACATTCCGCCTCTGACAAACGACGTCTTTTTGTCCCTGCTGCCACTCAGCCATGCGTTTGAGCGCACCATGAGCTACCATCTGGCGATGATGGGTGGCTCGAGGGTAGTATTCGCTCGAGCGATAGAAACTCTGAAGCAGGACATTTCTGAAGTACGGCCGACGATCCTGGTGGCCGTGCCGCGCCTTTATGAGCGGTTTTACGAAGCGATCGTCAAGGAAGCCTCAAAAAGTTCGCTCAAGAGTTGGCTAGTAAAGAAGACCGTGGCGATTGGCTGGCGGCGTTTCGAAGCGCGTCACGGCAGGGCTAATATGTTCAGTCAGATGGCGAGCTTGCTTTTCTGGCCATTGCTAGAGCGGCTGGTCGCACGCCCTATCCTTCACGCCTTTGGTGGGCGCCTGCGTGTTGCAGCCAGTGGCGGCGCTCAATTATCGACGAAGGTGAGCCAATTCCTGATCGGCGTCGGCCTGCCGCTTGTTGAGGGTTACGGTCTGACAGAAGCTGCTCCCGTCGTCAGTGGGACCACCTTTGAGGACAGTTTTCCTGGTTCCGTCGGCAAGCCGCTTCGCGGGATCGAAACCCGACTTACCGCCGAGGACGAGTTGCTGGTCCGGTCACCAGCCCTTATGCAAGGCTATTGGAATGACCCCAAAGGTACCGCCTCTGCCATCGACGAGGAGGGCTGGTTGCACAGTGGCGATACAGCGGAATTTCGCGAGGACCACTTATTTATTACAGGACGGTTGAAGGACGTCATCGTCCTATCAACAGGCAAAAAAGCCGCTGCTGCAGAGATCGAGGCGGGGATCCAGGCGGACCTGCTTTTTGAACAAAGCTGCGCATTAGGCGATAATCGCCCGTTCGTTTCAGCGATACTGGTGCTGAATCGTGACCACTGGGCCGCATTCGCCGGACGCCACGGTCTCAATCCAGATTTACCCAATGCGCAGGCGGCGAACGCGGCCATCATGGCGCGTGTGGCGCAACTTTTGCGGGATCATCCTGAATATGCCCAAGTACGTGCTGTTCATAGTCAAGTGCAGCCCTGGACGGTTGAAGACGGAAGCTTGACGCCGACCTTGAAAATCAAGCGACATGTCATCCAAGAGCGCTATCGGTCCGAGATTGAAGCGCTATACGCACAACAGACGTCGCGGCGGAGTTCTGGCGGTTAACATGAACAGAGGGCGAATGTTTGGAAACAAGTACGTCGCCTAGTGAAGGTCAGGCCCATGCTTGATTTCAAGAAACGCAAAAGCACTAAGCCTGGGATTGCAAGGCGATCCACGGTCGATCCTGCGAAAATGTCCACGGCCGAGCGTGCTGAATTGATGAGTTTACTCTACGCGTTAAACCAGAAAATATTCGCGGGCGTTTCCCTTGAGGATTTCGAAAATCATGTGTTTGACCCGTCGGCAGACAGTACGCTCATACAGCTTTTCATTGCCGCGGACGGTCAAATCGTCGGCTATTGCGCGGCCCATCGATTCTGGCGGCAGGTGTCAGGGCGCTACGTCATTGTTTTAAGAGCGGAAGCCGGGCTCTTGTCGGAGTACCGGGGGTACGGTGCAACTTACCGGTTCAGGATGATCCGCTCTATTGCCGAAAAGCTTAGGCATCCATTCACGCCGATCTACTATGTCGGGACCCTTGTACACACTTCGAGCTATGATCTGGCCTGCCAGAATTTTCCGCAGGTCTACCCGCATCCTGACCTTGAAACGCCCAAAGTCATTCAGGAAGTTGCACGCGAGCTCATCAACAGCTTCCCGGCACCGCCCGTGAGTGAGGCCGATCCATTCGTGCGTGACGTAGGATGGATGACAATTGAGGTACGGCAGGAAAACGCTCCCAGCCAACGCGGCGACAACCATTATGTCCGTTTCTTCAAGGCGCGTAATCCTGGCTATGCGAAGGGGCATGGGTTGGTAGTCATCGTTCCGATAACCGTTCGCAATATCTCTGCCGGATTTCTGTCACGTCTGCGCGCCTGGCTCCGATAATGGGCTCTATCTCGCGCTTAAATGGGGGTACCTCCGAGCCCGTTGCATGTCAAAGTTCATGCACGCAGCAAACCACCAGCTTCCGCTTCAGGTGATGCGTTTCACAGTCGCTTACCCGTGGATACCAGCCACTCGGGTGCGAAAGCCGAACGACCGCTTCGTCCGCATGCTGTTGAAAAAGTCGATGTGTAAGCGCGGCGGAAATAGCGGCTGAAGTCTTCCTGCTCGGCTCTTCACGCCGAGATTGGTCTGAGCTTTGCAAGTTTGCGGAGGTTCTGGACTGTTGCTGCGAGGTGGAACTCATCCTTGGCGCCGTTTGGTCCTCTAAGGCGGAGGCGGTCGAGGCCGATGATGCGTTTGAGGTGGGCGAAGAGCATCTCTACCTTCTTTCTGGCGTAGCTGGAGACGACATAGGCATCGGTCTTCGCGATATCCCGTGCTTTTTGGCGGGCGTCTTCATGTCGGGATCCGGCGATCTTTCGGGTCGCCTGGTTGGGTGTGCCTCGGGGCTCTAGCGGACACGCCGCGCAATCCTGTTCCCGGGCGTCGTATTTCTTGAAGCCATCCTTGCCGAACGCCGGGCACCCCTTTGAGATGTCCGCCAGTACGGCTTCAGTTCCTTTTCGCCGGGACATTTATATGCATCGGTGTCGGGATCGTAGGTGAAGCCAGTGGCAGGAAACTCGCCGTCCTTGCGCTCGGACTTGTCGAAGACCGGGATGTGGGGTTCGATACCTTGCTCTTTCACAAGCCAGCCAAGCATCTCCGCCGCACCATAGGCCGTGTCTGCGGCCAGCAGCCATGGGTGCAGGTCGAAACGGTCTTGGGTTCTCACCAGCATGTCTCGCACGGCACCCACTTCCGCCTGACGTATCGGCGCAGTCGCTTCGACATCGACGATGATCGCATGGTCCAGATCGACCAGGTAGTTGGTGCTGTAGGCAAAGAAGGGCCTGTCGCCATTGGCTCCGGTCAACCGCGCGGCCGGGTCGGCGGGCGAGATCGCCTTCGGCTTTACCGGTGTCGCAGCGCCGAAGGCCGCATCATCGAGCGTATCAAGGTATTCCTGCGTCGCCCGGTTTGCAGCATCTGCTGCAGACCATTCCGAGAAGTCCACCTTCGTATAGCGGCTGGCATCAGCCTTGATGAGCGAAGCATCTGCTCCAAAGCTCTCGCCGCCGACCAGTCCCTCGGCAATGCAGCGCGCCAGCACCTGCTCGAACAGATGCCGGAAGAGGTTGCTGTCCCGGAAACGTCCATGTCGGTTCTTGGAAAAGGTGGAATGATCGGGCACCGGATCGGCCAGATCGAGGCGACAGAACCAGCGATACGCCAGATTCAGATGCACCTCTTCACACAGCCGCCGCTCTGACCGGATACCGAAGGCATAGCCCACAATCAGCATTCGGATCATCAGCTCGGGATCAACCGAGGGCCTGCCTGTTGAACTGTAGAACGGCGCGAGATGTCGGCGCATGTCAACAAGGTCCACAAACCGGTCGATCGCGCGCAAAAGGTGATCCGTCGGAACGTGATCCTCAATACTGAACTCGTAGAACAGCGCACCCTGCGCAACTTGCCTCGGTCCCATCATCAGCAACTCTCCTGCAACTCAAGAGAATTGAATCAGCAGCCAAAGCATCGCTCAAGCAGAGTTTTTCAACAGTATCTCCGCAACTGAGACGTCCGAGACCGGTGCAGCGAACGACCGGATTGGATTTGGGTCGATTTGGTCGATCTGAATGTCCGCTATAGGGAAGCTGTGCTGCTTCGCCGCGAGTGCTTCAATGACTCGGCCGTCAAGCTGAAGTAGATTTCGCTGCATCTGCGTCCGGCAGAAATGTCCCCAACTCGAACAACGGCATCAAAAAAACTCGCTGCGCTGTGAACGAACGGCCGCTTTTCTCTCTGCACCGCGGCTGACGGCTTTGTTGGTAGCCTTGCTGCACCTGCGAGCATTGTAGCTGGACCACTTCCGGTATGGGCTCCGAGCCGCCGACTGCCCGTGCAGCAATTCGCTGGTCTGCGGCTTGCCGCGACCTGCCATTCGCACAGTTGGTAGAATTGATCGTCGACACGGTGTTGATGTCTGGGCCTGGCGGGAGGGTTGGAGGGTATATCATGCCCAGAGGTCAACTTCCTGCACTCAAGCCCAAAACCAGGGCCTGGAATAAAGGCCGGATCATCGGCCAGAAGCGACCGCTCCTGCCGAAACAGGTTTGGGCGATCCGCGCACGCCTGGAGCTCGCCGGTAATCTGCGTGACTTGGCACTCTTCAATATTGCCATCGACAGCAAGTTGCGTGGGTGCGATCTGGTTCGGTTGAAGGTGTCTGACCTTGTGATCAATCAACGTGCCCGCGAGCGTGCGAGCGTCATCCAGAGCAAGATCGGTAAGCCGGTTCAGTTCGAACTGACGGAAAACACGCGCGATTCCGTGATGACTTGGGTCAATGCTCCCGAAATGTTCAGGTTTGCGTTCATGTTTCCAAGCAGGTTTCACGACCGCCCGCATATCTCGACCCGCCAATACGGAAGGTTGGTCCGCGACTGGGTCACTTCGATCGGGCTTGAGCCGAGCGGATACGGCACTCACTCTCTGCGCCGGACGAAAGCATCGGAGATTTACCGCAAAACCGGCAATCTTCGAGCCGTCCAGCTGTTGCTTGGCCATACCAAGGTGGACAGCACTGTGCGCTACCTGGGCGTCGAGCTTGAAGATGCTTTGAGCATCGCTGAAAGGATCGACCTTTGAACGAAGGTGGCGGGCGGCTTTGGCCATTCGCCACCCAAAACCGGCCATCCCGGAAATCGGATCGTTCGACCGCTTGGAGCCCCTATTTACCATCGCCGTTCGGGTCGCGCTATCTGGCGACGATGGAGCGGTTATCACCGCAGGAGCCGTGTCGAGTCCAGGATGAACTGCATCAAGCTGCTTGGTCAGTCATTGATGGCTCGAGACTTCGATCGCCAGGTCGCGGAATTGCAGGTCCGCATCGCCGTGCTGCACGGCTACACCGCGCTTGGCATACCCGTCACCATGCCCGTAGAGTAAATCCGTCCGAGGAAAGCAGAAGTCCGCTCCTTGGCTGATTTATGCAACAACGCCCCGATTCCGCTGTCCATTTTGCCTCCGGGATTCACAAACACCCGTTCAGAAGTTAAGCTCGTATATACCCTCTATACCCAGTGCTCCGAATGCACCAAGTGTTACATCCCCGCGAAGCGCGCCATACCGCATTCTCTTCGAAACACTACCCGTGATGGAGCGCCTGGAGAAACCTTTACCCCAGTCCCCGTCAATCTCGAAACCGTAGAAGAAGTCATCATGCTCATTAGCGCTGACAATTTCTATCGAACCACCAATACTGCACACTCCATCCAAGTCTCCTATTGACTGATAACACGCCAACCTTGGCGTCAAAGCAAATAGTGTTTTTTTGTTGTTGATGAGACGTTCGTCGCGGACCTCAGCATATACCCTTCCGCCGAATATCGGACTCAATTCTAGCACATCGAATTGTACTACACTATCGAGTGTAGAAATGACATCCGCTTCAATACCAGGCGAGTAAGAATAGTCGAAACCAACACTCGGAGTAACCGTACGGCTCCCCAACTGCATGTCACCCGAGAGAGCGGCACCAAAAAACCCGGCGAAATAACTATAATCTCCACTGGCATTTATTGTGCCAACGCTTCTGTCAAAGTCGAGATCGAATTCGTGCCGACCTACTGCAGCGCCCAGATAGTAGTCAAGGAAAATTCCATTTCTCAATTGGCTCGCGCCATAAATGCCACCATTGAAACCTAATCCAAGGATTTCTCCATTTGCGCGATTATTAACGTCATTTTGACTAACATAAGCACCAAAGAAATACCCACGCACGCTTTCCTTGCCAGTGAAATTCTCCCGTCGGTAGGACAAGTTCATCATGCCCTGCGACATTCCACTTGCTGTCTCTAGATAGTTGAGCGAACCCTCAAAGATAGTCCAGGCATCTCGACTACAATCATGGCGTTCGTCCAGAAAGAAACCATCTATCGTTGACCCAGATCCGTTTGCCGTGATGTCAAGAAATCGACCCCTGTTCGTAGCTTCATAACATTTCCCGTACAAATCATCGCCTTGGATGGAAAGGAACTCCACTCGCCGGTTCGCGGCTTGGCCGGCTTCAGTGATATTACTGGCAATTGGACGGCTTTCGCCATAACCGCGGGCAATGAATTCTTCGGCTCTAACACCGCGCATGACAAGCGCATGAAGGACGGCCTCTGCTCGTAGCTGACTGAGGCGCATATTGTATTCTTCCGATCCGTCGCTGTCAGTATGACCGCTAATCTCAAACCTATTCCCCTCACACGTTCCCAATATTTGTGCCAAATCATCGAGAATCCTTGCGCTTTCCGGCTTGATTGTCGCTTTATCAGTATCGAAGAAAATATTCTCAGCCTTCAATCGTGCATTCACGGCCTCGAGACAGGCCAATCCTGTACGCGTTCGTACGCGTTCAAGAGCCCCATCTGCAAAGCCGCCCATTTGATGACTTTGCTGCACCATTGTTATGGACAAATCTTCCTCTAGGACGGTCTTCAAGTCCTTAGCGATGATCGGAAGAAGCGATGGTTCTGAAATCAAAATATTTACTAAAGCACTCGCACAGTTGATCGGGTTATTCTGATCGCAAATTGAATACACAATGGAATATTCACCGGCCGCCAAGCCTTCGGGTATAGTTATCATACCGTTGTCGGAAATAGTTACTCCACTTAAATCACTATAATCGGACAACACGATGGTTGTAAGCGAACCGTCAACGGGTACCGCCGCACCGTTTATTGTGTCGTTGGTCAGCACAGAACCTACGGTGCCACCTGTAAAACTACTTATTGGATCAACGCTGTAATCGTCATCATTTGCCAAGATCACGTCACCCACGGTCACGCTCTCGGAGAGATCGTCACCCGCAGTGCCCGGATCGGTCTGATCCCCGGAAGCCGCGGTCGTGGTGTTGGTGATGGTATTGCCGGCCTGGCCGGCATCAACCACACCTTCAAGCGTCAGCGTGGCGCTGGCGCCATTGGCCAGAGTGCCAATGGCCCAGACCCCGGTGCCAGCAGTATAGGTGCCGGTGGCGGTGGTGCCGTTATTGGCGGTGGCGGTGAGCCCCGCCGGAAGGCTGTCGGTCAAGCTGACATTGGTCGCCTGCGCCGGACCGGCGTTGGTCACGGTGATCTGGTAGGTGACGGTATCGCCCTCGGCCGGGGTGGCATCCCCCGAGATCAGCGTCTT